>JAUXRG010000078.1 GCA_030681795.1 Rubrivivax sp. | reverse complement strand
CCCCCCCCCCCCCCCCCGCGCCGCTGTCGTTTTTGGCGCACCCGCGCCGTCTACGCTTCGACCTTGGCCAACTCGCCGTAGGCGTGGTTCAGCCACAGCTTCAGGCGCTGGCGCTCCAGCAGGCCGAGCGAGGGGCTGTCGACGGCGTGGCCGTGCTTGGCGGTCCAGAAGCTGGCGTTCCTGGCGTCGATCTTCTGCATCACGGCGTCGTGCAGCCGCTTCACGCTGATGACCTTCGCACCCAGGCCCAACGCACGCTCGAGCTGGCCCGAGCGCTCGAGTTGGCTGAAGTCGTCGCCGCGCAGCTGGTTCTTCACCAGCACGTAGCGCAGGCGCTGGCCGAAGCGGTCGAGCAGGCGCGACAGCAGGTCCACCGAATCGCGCCCGGCGTCCATGACATGCCAGTAGTGCAGCGCGATGCCCGAGAGGTCGGACAGGTCGAGCACGCCCGAATCGTCCATCCAGCGCACCAGCGGCTCGTGCGTCTGCGCGGCCAGATCGACGAGCACGCGGCGGCCAGGGCTTTCGACGGCGCTCTCGATGATGCGGTCCAGCGCCTCGTAGCGGTCGACCAGCACCGGCGAGGCGAAGTCGGCATAAAAGCGCATCAGCGAGCCATGCGAGCGGTCGGTGTCGAAACCGACGAACGGCAGTTGCTGGTCGATGAAATACTGCGCCAGCAGGCGCGAGACCATCGATTTGCCCACGCCGCCCTTTTCGCCACCGATGAGGTGGACCTTGGACACCGGTTCGGGTTGGAGCGTGGGGACTTCCATGGGGCTGTGGCAGGTGGCAGACGCCCGATTGTGCAGCGCCCGGGTTGAACCAGCGCGGGCCGCGCCAGGCCGCCTTGCCTGCGCCTTGTTGGCGCTTTGCCGGCGCTTTGCCCACGTCAGGCTCGGGCTAGACTGACGGCGCCATGCGTATCACGAACCTGGGCCGTCGGCCCTATGCCGGAGTGGAAGCCGCCATGCGCGCCTTCACGGCGGCGCGCGATGCCGAGAGTGAAGACGAGCTCTGGCTCGTCGAGCACGAGGGCGTATTCACCCAGGGCCTGGCCGGGCGCGACGCGCATGTGCTGGCCGCAGGCGACATCCCCGTGCTGCGCACCGACCGCGGTGGCCAGGTCACCTACCACGGCCCGGGCCAGGTGGTGGCCTACCCGTTGCTGGACCTGCGCCGGCGGGGCTACTACGTCAAGGAATACGTCTTCCGCATCGAAGAGGCGGTGCTCGCCACCTTGGGGCACTTCGGCGTCACCGGCCACCGGGTGCGCGGCGCACCGGGCATCTATGTGCGGCTGGACGACCCCTTCGGACATGCCGTGCTGCAACCCTCGAGCGAGGCTCCCTTCGCCGGCCTGGGCAAGGTGGCGGCGCTGGGCATCAAGGTCAGCCAGCACTGCTGCTACCACGGCGTGGCGCTGAACGTGGCGATGGACCTCGAGCCCTACACGCGCATCCACCCCTGCGGCTACGCGGGCCTGGCCACGGTGGATCTGCGCACCCTGGGCGTGGAGCTGAGCTGGGACGAAGCGGCCGCACGCCTGGCGCAGGCATTGCACAGCAGGCTGGGCTGAGCGCCGCGGCCCGGGCTGAAAGCCCTACCGCGCTTTCAGTGGCGCACCTTGCCGTCGCTGGAAAGAATGGTCAGCTCGACGAACTTCGATCCGACATGCTTGTTCGGCCCGAAGTCGACGAAAAAACCGCCCAGGTTCAGCTCGCGCAGAGACTCCATCGCCGCCACCAGCGCCTCGGACGAGGCTGCGGCCCCGGGCCGGCGCAGCGCCTCGACCAGCACCTTGGCGCCCACATAGCCCTCGATGCTGCTGTAGTTCGGCTCGAACTTGTCCTGCAGCGCCGCGCGGCCTGCGGCCAGGTACTCGCCGGTGATCGGCGACGCTTCGCGGTAGGGAAAGGGCATGACCTGGCTGACGACCACCCCGCGCCCGTCGGCGCCGAGCTCCTTGGACAGCGCCTGCGTGCCGACGAAGGAGACGTTGTAGAAGGTGCCGCCGAAGCCGGCCTTGCGCGCGGCACGCACGAATGCGGCGCAGGACTTGTAGGCGCTGATCTGCACGATGGCGTCGGGCTTGCCCGCCATGATGCTGGCGACGGCGGCCGCGACTTCGGTGCTGTTGCGCTCCACCGTACCCATGCTGGCCGGAGCCTGGTTCAGCGGCTTGAGCGCGCGCACCACGCCTTCCAGCCCGGCCTTGCCATAGCTGTCGTTCTGGTAGAAGACGCTGACGCGCTGCGTACCGATCGAAGTGATCTGACGAACGATGGCGGTCGTCTCGTCGAAGTAGGACGCGCGGACGTGGAACGCGTAGCGGTTCAGCGGCGAGCGCAGCGCTTCGGCGCCGGTGAACGGCGCGATGAACGGCAGCTTGGCCTTCGTGGCCAGCGGCAGCGCCGCCAGGCTGGTGGGCGTGCCGACGTAGCCGAACAGCGCGAATACGCCGGCGTCGATCAGCTTGCGCGTGTTGGCGGCGCAGCGTTCGGGCTCGTAGCCGTCGTCCAGGCTTTGCAGCTCGAGCAGGCGCCCGCCGATGCCGCCGCGCGCGTTGACGCGGTCGAAATACAGCTGCGCGCCCAGCCGGAACTGCTCGCCCAGGGCCTGCGCCGCACCGCTGAAGGGTGCCGACTGGCCGAGGACGATCTTGCCGCTGCCTTGCGCCCGGGCGCTCCCCAGGGCGCCCAGGAGTCCGGTCCCGACCAGTGAACCGATGAGCTGACGTCGATGCATGTAGCAATTCCTGCGGTGGGCTTACAGACGCCGCGGCGGGGCGTGGGCGCTCGAGCATCGATCGTCGCATGCCCCGCCGCGGGCCGGCAGCGGGGCATCCCCTGGGTTTGAAACCCATTGCTTCTTCCCCAGGTGCATCTTCCCCAGGCAGGCGGCCGGTAAACTTGCCCGCGCCCAGAATACACAGGTCACTTGATGAGCATGCCCCCGCCCGCCGCCTACGATCCCCGAGCCAAGCAGAAGGCGCAGGCCAAGACTTCGCGCATCCCCATCAAGGTGGCGCCGGCCGAAGTGCTGAGGAAGCCCGAGTGGATTCGCGTCAAGGCCGGCAGCCCGGGTTCACCCCAGGCCTCGCGTTTCTACGAGATCAAGCAGATCCTGCGCGAGCACCAGCTGCACACGGTGTGCGAGGAAGCCTCGTGTCCGAATATCGGCGAGTGCTTTGGCAAGGGCACCGCCACCTTCATGATCATGGGCGACAAGTGCACGCGGCGCTGCCCCTTCTGCGACGTCGGCCACGGCCGGCCCGACCCGCTGGACGCGGCCGAGCCCGAGAACATGGCCCGCACCATCGCCGCGCTGAAGCTGAAGTACGTGGTCATCACCAGCGTGGACCGCGACGACCTGCGCGACGGCGGCGCCGCGCACTTCGTGGAGTGCATCCGCAAGACGCGCGAGCTCTCGCCGCCCACGCGCATCGAGATCCTGGTGCCCGATTTCCGCGGCCGCCTGGAGCGCGCGCTGGCGATCCTGCAGGCCGCCCCGCCCGACGTGATGAACCACAACCTGGAAACCATCCCGCGCCTGTACAGGCAGGCCCGGCCAGGCGCCGACTACACCTCCAGCCTGAACCTGCTCAAGCGCTTCAAGGAAATCGTCCCCGGCGTGCCCACCAAGAGCGGCCTGATGGTGGGCCTGGGCGAGACCGACGAAGAAATCCTGGCGGTGATGCGCGACATGCGCGAGCACGGCATCACCATGCTCACCATCGGCCAGTACCTCGCGCCCAGCGGCCACCACCTGCCGGTGCGCCGCTATGTGCACCCGGACACCTTCCGCATGTTCGAGCGCGAGGCTGCCGCCATGGGATTTGCCCACGCCGCGGTGGGCGCCATGGTGCGCAGCAGCTACCACGCCGACCAGCAGGCCCACGCGGCGGGTGTGGCAGCCTAGACGATTTCCGCTGCTTTCTGAGGCGGCGCAGCGTGCATACTGGGCGCCGCTCATTTGCAGTGCAGAGTGGTGTGGCCATGTTTCGAATCCTCAAGGGTGTTCTGGCGGGCTGGCTGATGGCGGCCATGGCAGTCATGGCGGCGGCCGCCGAGGGGCCGCCCATCGTCGTGCATCACATCGGGCCGCTGACGGGCGTGCTGGCCGGCTCCAACGGCGAGGCCCTGGCCGGAGCGCGGCTGTATCTCGACCACCTCAATGCGCGCGGCGGCATCGCGGGCCGGCCGGTGCGCATGGATGCGCTGGACGACGCACAGGACGCCAAGATCGCGGCCAGCCTCTTCGCGCAGCTGGTGGCCGAGAGGAAGCTGCTCGCGCTGATGATGCCGCGCACCACGCCGTCCATGGAATCGATGATGCCGGGCGTGCTCAAGCATGGCATCCCGGTGATCGGCCCGCAGACCGGCGCCTCGTTCGTCAACCAGCCGCCCAAGCGCGAGATCTTCACGCTGCGCGCCAGCTACCAGCGCGAAGCCGAACGCGCCATCCACCAGCAGCACTCCATCGGCGTGCGCACCTTCGGCATGCTGCTCGCCGACGACGCCTTCGGCCGCGACACCATGGTGGGCATCCAGCGCGCGATGACCGAGCTGAAGATCGAGCCCGTGGCCATCGCGCGCATCGACAACCGCAAGCCCGATGTCACCGAAGCCGTGCGCGCCCTGGTGGCCAAGCGCCCCGAAGTGGTGATGCTCATCGTCTCGAGCAAGGCGGCGGCGGACTTCATCAAGGGCTACCGGGCGCAGGGCGGGATTGCCACGTTCATCTCGCTGTCCAACACCAGCAACAACGAATACATCAAGGGCCTGGGCGACAACGCACGTGGCGCCATCGTGATGCAGGTGATGCCTTCGCCTTTTTCCGCCGTCACGCCGCTGGCGCGTGAATATGCGGCGGCGGCGGCGAAGAACAAGGCCGCGCTGTCCTACGCCGGGTTCTACGGATTCGCCACCGCCAAGCTGCTGGCGCTGGGCCTGGCGAAGGCCGGCCGCGAGCCCACGCCGGGCTCCCTGGTGCAGGCGATGGAGGATCTGGGCGAGGTCGATCTGGGCGGTTTCCGGCTGCGCTACGGGCCGGGCGAGCGCACCGGCTCCGGCTACGTCGACTCGACCATCATCACCCACCAAGGCCGCTTCATGCGCTGAGAGGCGCCCCCATGCCCGAACTCTCACGAGCGCGCCTGCATGCCCTGCTGCGGGCCCTGCCCAAGGCCGAGCTGCATATCCACATCGAAGGCTCGCTGGAGCCCGAGCTGATCTTCAGGCTCGCACAGCGCAACGGCCTGAAGCTGGCCTACCCGAGCGTGCAGGCCCTGCGCGCGGCCTACGCCTTCAGCGACCTGCAGAGCTTCCTCGATATCTACTACGCCGGCGCCAGCGTGCTGCGCCGCGAGCAGGACTTCTTCGACCTGGCCTGGGCCTACTTCGAGCGCGCCGCGGCCGACAACGTGGTCCGCGCCGAGCTCTTCTTCGACCCGCAGACCCACACCGAGCGCGGGGTGCCCCTGCAGGCCGTCATCACCGGGCTCACGCACGCCTGCCGCCGTGCCCATGCCGAGCTGGGCATCAGCGCCAAGCTCATCCTGTGCTTCCTGCGCCACCTCAGTGAAGAGGCGGCCTTCGCCACGCTGGAGCAGGCGCTGCCCTACCGCGAGCATTTCATCGGCGTCGGGCTGGACAGCTCGGAGATGGGCCATCCGCCCGAGAAGTTCGCCCGCGTCTTCGCACGTTGCCGCGAGCTCGGCCTGCATGTGGTGGCACATGCCGGCGAAGAGGGCCCGCCGGCCTACATCTGGAGCGCGCTCGACGTGCTCAAGGCCGAGCGCATCGACCATGGCGTGCGCTGCCTGGAGGACCCCGCGCTGGTGCGGCGCCTGGCCGCCGAGCGCGTGCCGCTCACGGTGTGCCCGCTGTCCAACGTCAAGCTGCGCGTCTTCGAGACCTTGGCCGAGCACAACCTGCCGGCCCTGCTGGACGCCGGCCTGTGCGTCACGCTCAACAGCGACGACCCGGCTTACTTCGGCGGCTACCTCAACGACAATTTCATCGCCACCTTCGACGCCCTGCCGCAACTCGGCACCGCGCAGGCCTATGCGCTGGCGCGCAACAGCTTCGAAGCCAGCTTCGCGAGCGCGGCGGACAAGGCGCGCTGGACGGCCGAGCTGGATGATTGTTTCGCGCGGCTGGCCGCCTGAGGATCCAGGTTCTCGGTGGCCTTGACCTCCGGCCGCCATGGCCTGGCCGTTTCCGCTACCGTGCGGGGATGAGTCCATTGCGCCCTCCATCCATCGCCGCCCTGGCCTGGCGGCAAACCCTGCGTGATCTGCGTGCCGGAGAGTTGCGCCTGCTGGCCGTCGCGGTGACGCTGGCGGTGGCGGCACTGGCCGCGGTGGGTTTCTTCGCCGACCGCCTGAGTGGCGGCCTGCAGCGCGACGCACGCCAGTTGCTCGGCGGTGACGCCGTGGTCGGCAGCGACCACCCCGCCCCGCCGGAACTGCTGGCCAAGGCGCGGGCCATGGGCCTGGTGGTGGCGCAGACGGTGGGCTTCCCGAGCATGGCCCGCGCACCCGAGGAGCTGGGCGGCGCGGTGCGCCTGGCGGCCGTCAAGGCGGTGAGCCCGGGCTACCCGCTGCGCGGCGAGCTGCAGGTGCAGGCCGCGCCCGGGGCCGCGGTGCACAGCGTGGCCGCGGGGCCCGAGCCCGGCACGGTGTGGGTCGACGCGGTGGTCCTCGAGGCACTGCAGCTCAAGGTGGGCGAGCCGCTGCAGCTGGGCGAGGCCGAGCTCACGATCGCCCGCATCATCGCCGTCGAGCCCGACCGCGGCGCCGGCTTCAGCAGCTTTGCGCCGCGGGTGATGCTGGCCGCGGCCGACCTCGAGGAGACCGGCCTGGTGCAGCCCGCCAGCCGCGTGAGCTACCGCCTGGCGGTGGCCGCCCCGCCGGGGCTGAGCACCGGGCGCGGCGACGCGCTGGTGCGTGAATTCGTGCGCTTTGCGCAAGACCGCATCAAGGCCGTGCCGCTGCGCGGCGTGCGCGTCGAAAGCCTGGAAAGCGGCCGCCCGGAGATGCGCCAGACGCTGGACCGGGCGGAGAAATTTCTCAACCTCGTGGCCCTGCTGGCGGCGCTGCTGGCCGCGGTCGCGGTGGGCATCGCGGCGCGCGATTTCGCCGCGCGCCACCTCGACGACTGCGCCATGCTGCGCGTGCTCGGCCTGAGCCAGCGGCGCATCGCCGGCGCCTACGCGCTGGAGTTCGGCCTGCTGGGTCTGCTCGCCAGCGGCGCAGGCGTGCTGCTCGGCCTGGGCGTGCACTTCGTCTTCGTGCAGCTGCTTGCCGGGCTGGTGAATGCCTCGCTGCCGCCGCCGGGGCCGTGGCCGGCGCTGTTCGGCATGGGCGTGGGCATGACGCTGCTGCTGGGTTTCGGCCTGCCGCCGGTGCTGCAGCTGGCGCGCGTGCCGCCGCTGCGCGTGATCCGGCGTGATGTGGGCGCGCTCAAGGCCTCGTCGCTGGGGGTGCTGGCGGCCGGCACCGGGGGATTCGTGGCGCTGCTCATGTCGGTCTCGGCCGACACCAAGCTCGGCGCCCTCACGGTGGGTGGTTTTGCCGGGGCCCTCGGCGTCTTCGCCTTGCTCTCCTGGCTGGCCGTGAAGTGGCTCAAGCGGGCCGTGCCCGAGACGCGCTCGCCGCGTTGGCTGGTCCTGGCCACGCGGCAGATCGCCTCGCGGCCGGCCTTCGCCGTGCTGCAGGTCTCGGCGCTGGCGGTGGGCCTGCTGGCGCTGGTGCTGCTGGTGCTGCTGCGCACCGACCTCGTCAGCAGCTGGCGCAACGCCACGCCGAGCGACGCGCCCAACCGTTTCGTCATCAACCTGCAGCCCGAGCAGGCGCAGGCTTACCGCGCCACGCTCGCCAGCGCGGGGGTGAAGGGCGACGACTGGTACCCGATGATCCGTGGCCGCCTGGTCGCCATCAACGGCCGCGCGGTAGGGGCCGCCAGCTTCACCGACGAGCGCGCCAGCCGCCTGGCGGAACGCGAGTTCAACCTCAGCCACAGCGCGCAGCCGCCGCAGCACAACGAGGTGGTGGCCGGGCGCTGGGTGACCGACGAGGCCGATGCGCTCTCGGTGGAAGAGGGCCTGGCCAAGCAGCTCGGGCTGAAGCTGGGCGACCGTCTGCGCTTCGATGTGGCCGGGCAGATGGAGGAAGGGCGCATCACCAGCCTGCGCAAGGTGGACTGGGGTTCGATGCGGGCGAACTTCTTCGTCATGTTCCCGCGCGGGCGCATGGACGGCGTGCCGGCCACCTACATCAGCGCGTTTCGAGCGCCCGCCGAGAAGGGCTTCGACGGCCGCCTGAGCCGCGAATTTCCGAATATCACTTCGGTGGATGTGTCGGCCTCCATCGCCCAGGTGCAGCGCGTGCTCGACCAGGTCATCCGCGCGGTGGAATTCCTCTTCGGCTTCACGCTGGTGGCCGGGCTGGTGGTGCTGTTCGCGGCCATCAGCGCCACGCGCGACGAGCGTGCTCGCGAGTTCGCCATCATGCGCGCCCTGGGCGCCAGCTCGCGCCTGCTGGGCCAGGTGCAGCGGGCCGAGCTGCTGGGTGTGGGTGCGCTGGCCGGGCTGCTGGCTTCGCTGGCGGCCGTCAGCGTGGGCTGGCTGCTGGCGCGCTACGCCTTCGAATTCAGCTGGAGCCCGTCGCCCTGGGTGTTGCTGGCCGGTACAGCCGCCGGTGCCGTGCTGGCACTGGCGGCGGGCTGGTGGGGGTTGCGCGACGTGCTGCGCAGCCCGGTGCTGGCCACGCTGCGCCGCGCCGGGGCTGAGTGAGGGCTGCGCGACTCAGGCGTTGATGAGCCCCATCTCGGCGCTGCCCATCAGGGCTTCGATGTCCATCAGGATGAGCATGCGCTCGGCGTCTCCGCTCTTGATCGTGCCTATGCCCGTGATGAAGGAGGCATCGACGCTGGAGCTGAGTTCGGGCGCGGGCTTGATGTGGTCGCCGCCGAGTTCGAGCACGTCGGACACCGAATCGACCACCGCGCCGACGATGCGGCCGTGCACATTGAGCACCACGACCACCGTGAAGGCGTTGTATTCGGCCGTGTCGCAGCCCAATTTGAGGCGCAGGTCGATGATGGGCACGATGACGCCGCGCAGGTTGACCACGCCCTTGACGAACGAAGGTGCGTGGGCGATGCGCGTGGGCGGCTCGTAGGAGCGGATCTCCTGCACGCGCAGGATGTCGATGCCGTATTCCTCGGCACCCAGGCGGAAGGTCAGAAACTCGCCGGCCTGCGTCTTGCGGCGGTCGGCCACGCCCGCGTTCGCGGTGGTGTGGCCGGGGGCTGCATTTCTAGCCGGTTCGCGGCGGGTGACAGGGGGGGCTTGGGCGATCATCGCCATGGCGTTTCCTTGCGTGGTGCAGGTGGTCTGTGGGTTATCGGCTGCGTGGCCGGAGTCTCAAGCTGGCGCGGGGTCAGAAGGTTTCCCAGTCGTCATCGTGGGTCGCCGGGGCGGCAGGCGCGGGTGCCGAGGGCCGGGCGGCGGGTTTCGCGCCGGGCCGTGGGCTCGTCTTGGGGGCCTGCAGCGTGGGTCGCGCGGGGGCCTTGCGGGCCTGGGTGATGGCGTGGCTGGCCGCGGCCTTGTGCGGGGCCGGCGCCGGGCTCGAAGGCCGGACTGCCGAAGCCGTGCCGGTGCGGAATGCGCCCACCGCATTGGCGAGCTGGTGTGACTGTTCCTTGAGGGAATCGGCCGCCGCCGCGCTCTGCTCGACCAGTGCCGCGTTTTGCTGTGTCATCGCGTCGAGCTGGACGACGGCGGTATTGATCTGGCCGATGCCGCGGCTCTGCTCGGCGGCCGCGGCGCTGATCTCGCCGATGATGTCGGAGACGCGCTGCACGCTGGCGACGATCTCGCCCATCGTCCGGCCTGCATCCTGCACCAGCCGCGAGCCCGATTCCACCTTCTCGACGCTGGCGCCGATCAGGCCCTTGATCTCGCGCGCCGCCTCGGCGCTGCGTTGCGCCAGGCTGCGGACCTCGCTGGCCACCACCGCGAAGCCGCGGCCTTGTTCGCCGGCGCGCGCCGCTTCGACGGCGGCATTCAGCGCCAGGATATTGGTCTGGAAGGCGATGCCGTCGATGGTGCCGATGATGTCTGCGATCTTCTTGGAGCTGGTGTTGATCTCGTCCATCGTCGAAACCACCTGGGCCACCACGCTGCCGCCGCGGGCGGCCACCTCGCTGGCCGAACTGGCCAGCTGGTTGGCGGTGCGCGCCGAGTCGGCGGTCTGGTTGACGGTGGTGGTCAGGCGTGCCATCGAGCTGGCCGCCTGCTGCAGGTTGCTGGCGGTTTGTTCCGTGCGCGTGCTGAGGTCGGCGTTGCCCTGGGCGATTTCCTGCGCCGCGAGCGAGACGCCCTCGGCCCCGCCCCGGATCGAGCCCAGGGTGCGGCGCAGCGAGGCCTGCAGGGCCTGCAGCGAGCGCATGGCCTCGACGGTGTCGGCGCTGCCATCGGCGGCGGGGATGTCCACGGTGAGGTCGCCTTCGGCGATGCGCTGGGTGTACTCGCGAAAACCTTGCATGAAGCGGCCCAGTGCGGCGCCGTTGACCCCCACGCCGATGGCGGCCAGCAGGGTGCAGGCGAGGCTGGCACCCAGGGTCCAGGCCGCGGCCCACCCCAGGGAGGCTCCAGCCACTGCGGTCGCCTGCCCGAGGGCCAGCAGGGCGAGGATGAGCGTCGTGCGCTGCACGGTCGTGAGTGGCGTGAACATCTTGGATGGGCTCTCGTGGGGCGTCGAAATCGGGGGTGTCAGGAGGTTTCGCTCGGGGCTGGTGCGGCGAACTTGAAGGTGCCGACGACGCCCGCCAGGCAGGCGGCCTGCGAGTTGAGCGATTCCGCTGCCGCAGCGCTCTGCTCCACCAGCGCCGCGTTCTGCTGCGTCATGTGGTCGAGCTCGGCGACGGCGCCGTTGATCTGGCCGATGCCGCTGCTCTGCTCGGTGGCCGCGGTGCTGATCTGGCCGATGATGTCCGTCACGCGCTGCACGCTGGCGACGATCTCGCCCATGGTGCTGCCCGCGTCGGCCACCAGCTTGGAGCCGGTCGCCACGCGCTCGACGCTGGCGCCTATCAGTGCCTTGATCTCGCGGGCGGCCTCGGCGCTGCGTTGCGCCAGGCTGCGCACCTCGCTGGCCACCACGGCGAAGCCGCGACCCTGTTCGCCGGCACGCGCGGCTTCCACCGCGGCATTGAGGGCCAGGATGTTGGTCTGGAAGGCGATGCCGTCGATCGTGCCGATGATGTCGGCGATGCGCCTGGAGCTGGCGTTGATCTCGCACATGGTGCTGACTACCTGCGAGACCACGCTGCCGCCGCGCTGGGCCACGTCGGCGGCCGAGGTTGCGAGCTGCTGCGCCTGGCTGGCCGAGTCCGCACTCTGGCGCACGGCGCCGGTGAGCTGCTCCAGCGAGCTGGCGGTTTGCTGCAGCGAACCCGCGGCCTGCTCGGTGCGGCCCGACAGGTCGGTGTTGCCGCTGGCCACCTCGGCGCTGGAGCGCTGGATGCTGAGCGAGGACTCATGCACCTGGGACAGGATGCTGCTGAGCTTGTGCTGCATCTGCTGGAGCGAGCGCAGCATGTCCGTGGCCTCGTCGCGGCCCTCGATGCGGATAGCCCGCGTCAGGTCGCCGCCGGCAATGGCCTGCGCGACGCTGGCCGCATAGCGGATGGGCCGGGTGATGGAGCTCGAGTTCATCAGCGTCAGCGGCACCATCACCAGCAGCACCAGGCCGAACGTGCCGACGAAGACCCACATCGCCCCGGTCATCGTCCGGCTCAGCGAGGCCTGCGTCAGTGCCGTCTCGGCGCTGACGGTGCGCAGGATCTGCTCGACCCGTTCCTCGGTCACCGCCACGTGCTCCTTGGCCTTGTTGAGCATGCGGTCGGCGACGCGGGCGGTGTCGTAGTTGCTGCCCTCGATGTTGGTCAAGACGCTGGCCGAGAGCTTGGCGTAGTCGTCGAGGCGCTGGATGGCCTCGGTGGCCAGCGAGCGATCTGCGCCTGCCGCGCCGTCGAGCAAGCCGGACAGTGCTTTCTTGGTGGCCTCCAGTTCGAGTTGCCACGACTGCCGGTGCCTGGCCACGGCCGTGGCGTCCTCGTAGTCGATGACCATCTGCTTTTCGTGCAAGCGCAACAGGGCCAGGTGCTGGCGGGCGTTGGAGAGGGTGGCCATCTCGTGCATGGCCTGCGAGGAGAATTCCTCGTTCAGCGTCTTGATGCGCCAGCCGCTGACCAGGCCGACCCCGCCCACCAGCCCGAACATGCCGAGCAGCATGGCCACGGCGCCGAGCATGCGCACGCGGATGGTGAAGCTGCGCATCAGCTTGAAGATCGGGTTCATTGGGGAGGGTCCTTTTGACCAGGAGGTTTCAATGGCGCGAACGCCGCACCAGCGAGCCGACGTCGAGGATCAGCGCCACGCGACCGTCACCCATGATGGTGGCGCCCGAGATATCGTCCACCCTGCGGTAGTTGCTCTCCAGGTTCTTCACCACCACCTGCTGCTGGCCGAGCAGTTCGTCGACGCGCAACGCCACACGCGCGCCTTCGGCTTCGATCACGACCATGATTTCGGTGCGGGGCCCGTCGTCGAAGCGCGGCACGTCGAAGATGCGTTCCAGGTCCACCACGGGCATGTACTCGTCGCGCACCTCGACCACGCGGCCGGTGCCGCCGATCGTCTTGACCATGCCCGGCTGCACCTGGAAGGACTCGACCACGCTGGACAGTGGCAGGATGTAGCACTCGTGGGCCACCCCCACGCTCATGCCGTCCATGATGGCCAGCGTGAGCGGCAGGCGCACGCGCACCGTCATGCCGTAGCCTTCGGCGGAATCGATCTCCACCGTGCCGCCCAGCGCGGTGATGTTCTTCTTCACCACGTCCATGCCCACGCCGCGCCCCGAGACATCGGTCACCACCTCGGCGGTGCTGAAGCCGGGCGCCAGGATGAGGCCGTAGACCTCCGCGTCGGTCATCGAATCGGACACCTCCATGCCGCGCTCGCGGGCCTTGCCCAACAGCTTGGCGCGATTCAGGCCTTTGCCGTCGTCGCGCACCTCGATGACGATGCTGCCGCCCTGGTGGCTGGCGATGAGCGTGATCGTGCCCTGCTCGGGCTTGCCCTTGGCCAGGCGCTCGGCAGGCATTTCGATGCCGTGGTCGCAGCTGTTGCGCACCAGGTGGGTGAGCGGGTCGGTGATCTTCTCGACCAGGCCCTTGTCGAGCTCGGTGGCCTCGCCCACCTGCAGCAGTTCGACCTTCTTGCCCAGCTTGCCGGCGAGGTCGCGCATCATGCGCGGGAAGCGGTTGAAGACCAGCGACATCGGGATCATGCGGATCGACATCACCGCTTCTTGCAGGTCGCGCGTATTGCGCTCCAGGTCGGCCAGGCCGCTGGCCATCTGCGGGTGCAGTGCGGCGTCTGCGCCCTTGCTGTTCTGCGCCAGCATGGCCTGCGTGATGACGAGTTCGCCCACCAGGTTGATGAGCTGGTCGACCTTCTCCACCGAGACGCGCAGCGTGCTCGATTCGGGCGCGCCGGCCTTGTCGGCCCGGGCCGGCGGCGCCGGCTTGGCCGGTACGGCGAAGGACTCATGGCTCGCCACCGGCGGCTCGACGGCCGCAGCACCTTGCGCCGTCGCGGCGTCGGCGGCGCTGGCAGGCGCACCGGGTGCGTCTTCAAAGAATCCGTAGCCCGCATCGGCGGCGGGCGCCTCGACCGGTGGCGCACCCGGCGCGCCTGGGTGGAAGCCGTAACCCTCGCCCAGCGGGGCCAGCCGCACCTGCTCACGGGCGACGTGGAAGCTGAAGAGGTCCAGCAGGTCGTTGTCCGAGGAGGTGGTCAGGACCTTGAAGCGGCGCATCCCGTCGGCGGGCTGCCCGGCGTCCAGGGGCTCGATGGTGCCGAGATCGGTGATCTCCTTGAACAGCTCCACCAGGCTTTCCGCCTGATCGACGACCAAGAGCGGCCCCACGGTGAGCTCCAGGGAGCGCAGCACCGGCTCGTCCTTGGCCATGGCCTGCGGGGTGGCCGCCAAGGGTGTCGCCACCTCGGGCGGCACCGGCGCTGCCGCTGCCGCGGCCTCGGTGTGCGGGGCACGCGGGGCGCTGGGCAGCCTCGGCCCGGCGCCGACGAGGCCGCGGATGGCGCTCAGCAAGGGCGAGGTATCGACGGCGTCGTCGCCGCTGCCCTGGTGGCGCGCGAGCTGTGACTTGAGGGCATCACCCGAAGCCAGCAGCACGTCGACCATCGCTGCCGTGGGCTCGAGTTCGTGGCGGCGCAGCTTGTCCAGCAGCGTCTCCATCTGGTGCGTGAGCTCGGCCACATCGCCGAAGCCGAAAGTCGCCGCACCGCCCTTGACCGAGTGCGCGCAGCGGAAGATGGCGTTGAGCTCCTCTTCGTCGGGGCTCGCGATGTCCAGGTTGAGCAGCTTTCGCTCCATGCTTTCGAGGTTCTCGCCGGCCTCCTCGAAGAAGATCTGGAAAAACTGGCTGAGGTCGATGCCTGCCGCCGCGCTCGCGCTCTCCTTGCCGATGTCGGTCATGCCGTGACTCCTGGGTGGGCCGGCGCCGCGGCTCAGCGGATGACCTTGCCGATGACCTCGACCAGCTTGGCCGGGTCGAAGGGCTTGACCAGCCAGCCGGTGGCGCCGGCGGCACGGCCGGCCTGCTTCATCTGGTCGCTGCTCTCGGTGGTCAGGATGAGGTTCGGCGTGGTATTGAACTTGGGGTTCTCGCGCAGCTTCCTGGTCAGGCTGATACCGTCCATGCGGGGCATGTTCTGGTCGGTCAGCACGAGGTTGAAGTCGCGCGAGTTGGCCTTCTCGTAGGCGTCCTGGCCGTCCACGGCCTCGACCACGGAAAAACCCGCGTTCTTCAGCGTGAAGCTGACCATCTGGCGCATCGAGGCGCTGTCGTCAACGGCAAGGATGGAGTGCATGAGGCTTCTCTCTCTCGGGTCAAATTCGTCGGGTGGGGGCGGTGGGCGGGGCGTCAGAAGAGCTCGACAGACCCCGCGTCCATTTCGTCCTGGGTCACCGGGTTGGGGCGCTGCCGGGGGCCTGCGACCACGGCACAACCGTCTTCGTCGTCGCCCATGGTGTCGCGGGCCAGGCGGTCGGCACAGTTGCGCAGCCGCCTCGTGGTGTGGCCCACGAGCTGCGAGGCCATGTCCTGGAACTGCATGGCCGTGATCGCGCCGGCCAGGTGCTGCATGGCCCCGTGCAGCCCGGGTGCGTCCACGTCGGGCCGGGTGGCCAGGGTGTGCAGCACATGGTTGATCTCGCCCGTGGCACCGTAGAAGTGCGTCAGGAGTGCGTCGCAGGCGTCGCTCAGCAACCTCTGCAGACGCTCGAGGTCGTTGTTGACCACCATCAGGTCATCCTGCAGGTCGGCCGCCGCCATCAACGGCAGGCCGCACGGTGGATCGTGGGCTTCTTCGTGAGCGAGCATCCGTGCTCCAGTGGGCTTCTCTTTTGCAGAACCGGGCGATCCGCCGTGGCCGTGCCACAGCGCGCGAGCCTCTTTCGGTCGTCTTCCAAGGCATTTTCGGCAGCACCTGCCCGGACATTGAGCGAAAGATCGCGGCCATCCGCCCCTTATTTCGATCCACCGCGCCAAGGCCGGCAGGTGGCCACCGTGGCCAGGGCCTTTGCGATACTCCAGTCATGACAGGCTCCGCGACCGTACCCCGCCTGCTGCACCTGGAGGACTCCGAGCCCGACCATGCACTGGTCCTGGCCCACCTGCAGCGCAGCGGGCTGCGCGTGCAGGCGCTGCGCATCGAGACGCGCGCCGAATTCGAGGCCGCGCTGGACCAGCCCTGGGACGTGGTGCTGTCCGACTACCACCTGCCGGGCTTCACCGGGCTGGAGGCGCTGCGTTTGCTGCGCGCGCGCGCGCAGGCCGAGGGCGGGCTGCTGCCGTTCATCCTGGTCTCGGGCCAGATCGGCGAGGACACCGCGGTGGAGGCCATGCGCCACGGCGCCAGCGACTATCTGCTGAAGAACAACCTGTCGCGGCTGGCGCCGGCCATCGAGCACGCCATCGCCGCCAGCCGCACGCACCTGGCCCGCGTGGCGGCCGACCGCCAACTGCAGGTCTCGCGCAAGCGCCTGTCCGAACTGGCGCAACACCTGCAGACCAGTGTCGAGGCCGAGCGCCACGCCATTGCGCGCGAAATCCACGACGACGTGGGGGGGTCGCTCACGGCGCTGAAGTTCGAGCTCGACTGGATCCGCCGCCACGCCGGCTCGCCCGAGGTCGAGCAGCGCGCGCTGATGGCGCTGGAGACGGTGACCGGCGCCATCGAAGCCAGCCAGCGCATCATGCAGAACCTGCGCCCGGCCATCCTCGAGCAGGGCCTGGTGGCGGCGCTGCAGTGGATGACCGGCCGCTTCGAGAAGCGCACCGGCGTCGAATGCGAGTGCCGGGCCACCGGCCTGAGCACCGAGCGCCGCGCGTTGCCCCCGGGCGTGCCGCTGGTGGCCTACCGCACGGCGCAGGAGGCGCTCACCAATGTGAACAAGCACGCCGGTGCCACGCGCGTGGTGGTCGATCTGTCGATCAGCGGCGGGGTGCTGTCGCTGGAAGTCAGCGACAACGGCCGCGGCCTGACCGCCAGCGACCTGGCCAAGGCGCGCAGCTTCGGCATCCGGGGCCTGCACGAGCGTGCTTCGACGGTGGGCGGCTGGGTCGACCTGAGCAGCGGCGCCGCCGGCACCACGCTGATCCTGTCGGTGCCCCTGGAGGCCGCGGCCACCGAGGACGCCCCTGCAGGCGAGAATGCGGCGAGCCAGAACCCCGACGATGCCGAGACCTCGGCCTGGACCGCTCTTTGACCCGCAGGCTGCACCCATGATCGAAGTCATCCTCTGCGACGACCACGCGCTGATCCGCCGCGGCATCCGCGATACGCTGTCCGATTGCGCGGACATCCGGGTGATCGGAGAGGCGGCCGACTACGGCGAACTGCGCGCGCTGATGCGCAAGCTCAGCTTCGAGTCGCCCAAGCCCGCGCCCTGCGACGTGCTGGTGCTGGACATCAACCTGCCCGGGCGCAGCGGCCTGGACGTGCTGCACGTGCTGAAGGACGAGAACTCGCCCATGAAGGTGCTGGTGGTGAGCATGTATCCGGAGGACCAGTACGCCATCCGCGCCCTGCGCGCCGGCGCCTTCGGCTATGTCAACAAGGGCGGCGACCCGCAGCTGCTGGTGCAGGCGGTGCGCACGGTGGCGCAGGGGCGAAAGTACGTCACGCCCGAGATCGCGCAGATGCTGGTGGAAAGCCTGACCGCACCGGACAGCGAGCTGGCGCACCAGAAACTCAGCGACCGCGAGCTGCAGACGCTGGTGATGATCGCCTCGGGCAAGCGCCTGGCCGATATCGCCGAGGAGCTCATGCTCAGCCCCAAGACGGTGTCGGTGTACCGCGCCCGGGTGCTGGAAAAACTGCAGCTGGCCAACAACTCCGAGCTCACCGTCTACGCCATACGCAGCGGGCTGGTGGGGGGCTGATCCTCAGCCGCCGCCGCGGTGCAGGTAGAGATCGAAGTAGCGCATGAACTCGCTGCGCGCCGGCGCGTCGACGTCTTCGAAGCGGTAGCTCACCTCCATGCGCGGCATGCGCATCAGCGCGATCTGGCGCGGGGGGCGCACCGTCCAGGCCAGGTGCAGGCAGCCCGGGGCTATGGCGACGGTGGCCTGACCCGGCGCCGGCAGCGCGAGCGCATGGCCGCGAACGGCGCCCGGCAGCCAGCGCAACCACTCGACTTCGGTGCACCCCTGCTCGCGTTCGAAGGCGGCGGGCACCGTGCGCGCCATCGTCACTCAGCCGCCGGCGATGGGCGGCCAGATGGCGAGCACGTCGCCTTCGGCGAGCGCGTGCGTGGCACGTTCCTCGGCAGGCACGTAGCTGCCGTTGACGAGCACCAGGTGCACCTGCCTGGGTGGCAGCTTGAAGGGCGCGATGACCTGCGCGATGGTGGCGCCGGAGGGCACCTCCAGCGGCATCCGGTTGCCCGCCCGGCGCTCCAGGGGCAAGTAGTCGGTGAGGTTGGCGTAGAGCTTGAAGGTGATCTGCATGGTGCGGAGGCGGCGCGGTTTCGCGCTTCAGACCCAGGCGCGGGCCTGCTGCCCCTGGGCGCAGGCCAGGTAGGCCTGCATCAGCCGCGTGGGGTCGCGCAGCAGCTTGTCCTTCCATTCGCCCAGCGGGACCTGGCCTTCGACCAGGCCGCGCATCACGCCCACATGCTCGGTCCAGCCGACGGCATTGCAGCCCACCAGGCGCTCGCCGCTGAACTGCAGGCTGAGGTGGCGGCCAGCCGACTTGTCGGTGAGAGCCACATGCTCGCCCCCGGGCACGCCTTCCCAGGCACCGAAGCTCGCCGAGACCAGGCCCAGGGTGTCCAGCACATTGATTTGCGTCACGCCGCGCAGTTCGGCCGGCCGGCCGGCCATATTCAGTGCCGCCACGCGGGCCTGCTCGGCGGCGTTGGGCTGGATGGCGCTGACCAGGGTCTTGCCGCTGATCTTGTCGAAGGCCTCGGCGCAGTCGCCGGCGGCATAGACGCCGCTCACATTGGTCTGCAGGTGCTCGTCGGTGAGCACACCCACCAGGCAGCGCACGCCGCTGTCCTGCAGGAAACCGATATTCGGCTTGACACCGGTGGCGCTGATCACGAGATCGGCCCCGATCACGGCACCGGTGGACAGTTTCACCGTCATCGCGCCGCTGGCGTCGCGCTCTATGGCGTCGACGCGGGTGCCGGTGTGCACCGCCACGCCCTTGGCCAGGCACCAGTCCTTGATCATGCCGCCGGCCACCGGGCCCATCATGCGCGGCACCATGCGGTCGCCCATCTCGACCACGCTGAGCTTTACGCCGCGCGCGGCCAGGGCTTCCATGATGATGCAGCCGATGAAGCCGGCGCCCATCTGCACGACGCGCGCGCCGGGCCGGGCCAGTGACTGGATGGCGCGCGCGTCGGCCAGGGTCCAGCAGGCATGCACGCCGGGGCCGGCGATGCCGGGGATGGGGGGCGTGGCCGGCGACGAACCGGTGGCGATCAACAGGCGGTCGTAGTCGAGCACCGCGCCGTCGTCCAGCGTGACGCGCCGCGCCGCGCTGTCGAGCTTGACGGCGCGGCCGCGCCGCAGTTCGATGCGCTGGCGGGCGTAGTGGTCGCCCGCATGACGCAGATGCGTGCCGGCCTCGCCGATGCGACCCATCAGCAGGTAGGGGATGGCCATGCGCGAGTAGGGCGCTTCGGGCTCGTCGCCCAGGAGGGTGATCTCGTCTTGGGGTGCGTGCTTGCGCAGAGTTTCGGCGGCAATCACGCCGGCCGGGCCGGCGCCTAGGATGAGGTGTTTCATGTCGGTTCTCCAGCATTCATGAAGCGCGGCCACATGAGCGGCGCGTCAAGCGGCCGCCGCGGAACCGGCTTCGCCGGGCCGCTGGCGGCGCCCCCTGGGGGGAGCGCCGCAGGCGCTTCGGGGGGGCTACAGCCCCAGGCGCTGGCGCGTGGCGGCCTTGAGTTGGCCGTCCTGGTCCCAGCCGCGCAGCTCGTAGTACTTGGGCAGCATCTCGGGTAGCTTGCTTACCAGGCCCTTGGCCGGGCCGGTCTTGGCCGGCTCGTTGAGCAGGCGCGGCGGCAGGTTGTCGTCCTTGCTGGTGAAGCCGGCGCGATTGTTGAAGTCGCGCTCCATATTCCAGATGCGCTCGCCGATGAGGGTCAGATTCTCCAACGTGAACTCGTCACCGCACGCGGCCGCTACCTGCGCCTGCAGATCGGGCAGACCCCACGCAAACATCGTGAACTGGCACACGCCAGATGAATCGTTGACAGCCGTCACGTCCTGGAATATCTTCAGCAGTTCGGGCTTGCCTTCGGCGACCAGCGGGTCGGTCTTGACCGGGATGCCGAACACTTCGCTGGACACCGTGTAGCCGCGCAGGTGGCAGGCGCCACGGTTGCTGGTGGCATAGGCCAGGCCCATGCCCTGGATGCCGCGGGCGTCGTAGGCCGGGAACTCCTGGCCCTTGACGGTCATGCTCAACTCGGGGTGGCCGTATTTCTCGCACAGGCGTTTGGAACCGAGACCGATCTCCTTGCCGAAGCCCGTGCCGTTGGCCGTCATGTCGGCAAATTCGCACAAGGCCTGCGCCGAGCCGAAGGGCGACTTGATGCCCAGCTGAGCTTCGGTCAGCACACCCATCTCGTAGAGCTCCATCACCGCTCCGACGGTGGCACCGAAGGTGATCGGGTCGAAACCCTGCTCGTTGCAGATGGTGTTGGCGTACTGCAGCGCTTCCAGGTCGTTCACGCCATTGGCGGCGCCCAGTGCCCAGGCCGCTTCATATTCGAGGCCGCCGGTGGCGCCCCAGTACTGTGGCTTGTTGACGACCGAGAAGTGGGTCTGGTCGATCTTGCTGATGCGCCCGCAGGCGATGGTGCAGCCGAAGCAGGCCTGGTTGGTCACGAGCTGCTTCTTGCCGTCGCTCTTGCGCGGCGTGGCCATCGCCTCGGCGCCGATGTCCTTCGCGCCCTCGAACTGGCTGTCGCGGTGGTTGCGCGTGGGCAGCGCGCCGATTTCGTTGATGACGTTCATCAGCACCTGTGTGCCATAGGCCGGCAGGCCCTGGCCGGTGACGCCGTTCTCGGCCAGGATCTTCTTCTTCTCGGCGGTGACGCGCATGAACTCCTTGGGGTTGGCGATGTTGCCCACGCCCAGGGTGCCGCGCACGGCGATGGCCTTCAGGTTCTTGCTGCCCATCAC
The DNA here is from genome assembly GCA_030681795.1 of Rubrivivax sp. Lineage (GTDB taxonomy): Bacteria > Pseudomonadota > Gammaproteobacteria > Burkholderiales > Burkholderiaceae_C > Rubrivivax. Next base: position 248,176 of record JAUXRG010000078.1, on the reverse strand, counting down.
GGCGCCCACGCCAGAGCGACCGGCCGCTCGGTGCAGGTCGTTGACGACAGCGGCAAACAGCACCTTGTTTTCACCGGCCCCGCCGATGCTCGACACGCGTAGTTGCGGATCCTGATGGGCCTGCTTCAGAGCGGCTTCGGTCTCCCAGACCGTCTTGCCCCACAGGTGTGCGGCGTCGCGCAACTCGGCCACATCATCCGCAATCGACAGGTACACCGGCTTGGCCGAGGCGCCTTCGAATATCACCATGTCCCAGCCCGCGAACTTGAGCTCGGCACCCCAGTAGCCGCCCGAGTTGGAGCAGGCGATGGCGCCGGTCAGCGGGCCCTTGGTGACGACGGTGTAGCGCCCGCCGGTGGAGGCCATGGTGCCGGTGAGCGGGCCGGTGGCCCAGATGATCTTGTTGCCCGCGGCCAGCGGGTCGACCTTGGGGTCGATTTCCTCGACCAGGTATTTGGACGCCAGGCCGCGCGAGCCGAGGTATTCCCGGGCCCAGGTCATGTTGAGGGGTTCCGACTTGACAGTGCCGGCCGTGAGGTTGACGCGAAGGATTTTTCCTGCCCAAGACATGATGTTTGCTCCTCAGGCCGAAGGTTGCGAAGTTGACTGATTCGCGAGCTTGTCGGCCCAGGCCTGCATCTTGCCCAGCCCGGTCCAGTTGGCATCGATGAAAGTGATGGCGCCCGTGGGGCAGGCCTCGGCGCAGGCCGGCTCGCCACCGCAGAGGTCGCACTTCTGGACCTTGCCGGTCTCCTGCACGTAGTTGATGGTGCCGAAGGGGCAGCTGATGGTGCAGACCTTGCAGCCCACGCAGGTGGCGTCGTTCACCACCTTGGCGCCGGTGAGCTTGTCTTGCGTGATGGCTTCCACCGGGCAGGCGTGCAGGCACCAGGCCTCGTCGCACTGGGTGCAGGTGTAGGGCACCTTGCGGCCGGTTTCGTGGAAGTCGAAGACCTTGATGCGCGACTTGGCCGGCGCGAAAACGCCGTAGTTCTCGTACGAACAAGCCATTTCGCACTGCAGGCAACCCGTGCATTTCTCCGGGTTGATATGGAGGCTCTTCTGCATGTCGTTGTCTCTTTCGCGAGCGATGCGTTGAGGGGGCCCGGGCCGGACGACGGTTGCCGCTCGGCCAAGGTCTGCAATCTTCTTCACAGGCAGGGCCCGGCGAACCTAGGCTTAACCCGCATGCCGCAGGCGACGGCGCGGGAACTTCATGACACCTCCTGCGCGTGCGCCAGGTCGCGCCAGCCGACGACACGGCAGCCTTCGCGCTCGAAGCTGACCTGGCCGCCGTAGACGATGATCGGCGGCAGCGCGTCGGAGCCGGCCAATGCAGCCCAACGCTGCGGCGAGCGCAGCCAGTCGGCTGCGAAGGTGGTGCCCGACTTGACTTCCACCGGCTGCAACTTCGACCCCACCGGCAGCAGCAGGTCGACCTCATGGCCGATGTTGTCGCGCCAGAACCAGAGCTCGGTGCGCCGGCCACGGTTGAACTCATGCTTGAGGATCTCGCCGAGCACCCAGGTCTCGAACAGGGCGCCGCGCATCGCATGCGTGGCCAGCGTGGCGGCTTCGCGCACGCCCAGAAGCCAGGCCGCCAGGGCCGTATCGAGGAAGTACAGCTTGGGCGTCTTGACGAGGCGCTTGCCGTAGTTGACGTGGTACGGCGGCAACAGCCGCACGAGGTAGCTCGCTTCGAGCACGGTGAGCCATTCGCGCGCCGTGACATGCGTGATGCCGCAGTCGGCCGCCAGCGAAGACAGGTTGAGCAACTGCCCGCTGCGCGCGGCGCACATCGCGACGAAGCGCTGGAACTGCGACAGGTTGCGCACCGCGAGCAACTGACGCACGTCGCGCTCGACGTAGGTCGCCACGTAGTTGGGCAACCAGTCACCCGGCTGCGGCCCGTCGCCGTAGAGCGCCGGGTAGCCACCGCGCCAGAGCAGGCTGTCGATGCCCGCGGGCGCCAGGCCGGCGCCTTCCAGCTCGGCCAGCGACAGCGGCAGCAACTGCAGCAGCCCGACCCGGCCGGCCAGCGACTGGCCGATGCGCGACATCAGCCCGAACTGCTGCGAGCCGGTGAGCACGAACTCGCCCACTCGCTGACGCGCATCGACCACGCCCTGAAGATAGGAGAACAGATCAGGGCAGCGCTGGGCCTCGTCGATCACCGCGCCGCGGTCCAGGCGGGCCAGGAAGGCGCGCGGGTCGGCGTCGGCCCGCGCACGCTCGTCGGGGTCTTCCAGCGTGAGGTAGGGCTTGCCGGAGAAGACGGCGCGCGCCAGCGTGGTCTTGCCCGACTGGCGCGGCCCCGTGATCGCAACGACCGGGAACCCGGCTCCCAGGCGGCGTGCGGCGGCGGCGGCTTCTCGAACGATCATCTTCGCGGGCATTCTACAGATTGAAGTATCAATCTTCAATGTGCATTGCAGGGCCCGGGCCCATCAGCCAGGCAGATCAGCCGGGCCGGCGATGCGATGGCGGTGGCTGGTCACGCTCGCCCACGAACCCTTGTGCGCGCCCGGGCGCTCAGGAATTGGCGCGCACTTCCTCGATCGTCGTCACGCCGGCGAGCACCTTTTCGATGCCGTCCTGGCGCAGCGTGCGCATGCCTTCGCCGAGGGCGTGGCGCTGCAGGTCGTCGGCGCGCGTGCCGGTCTGGATGAGGTGGCGAAGCCCGCGCGAGACCATCATCAGCTCGTGGATGCCGGCACGGCCGCGCAGCCCGGTCTGCGCGCAATGCCCGCAGCCCACGGCGTGGTAGCGCATCAGCGGCCCGCCCTGGCCGTTCTCGCCGCCGAAGCGCTGGCGCCAGTCGGCGAGCACGTCGTCGGCACTGGGCGCGTGCTCCACCCCGGCCAGCGCATGCAGGTAGTCGTGCAGCAGCTCGTCCTCTTCCTGGGCGCTGGACTCGCGCGCCACGCGGCATTGGGGGCACAGCCGGCGCACCAGGCGCTGGGCGAGCACGCCGAGCAGCGCGTCGGCGAAGTTGAAGGGGTCCATGCCCATGTCGAGCAGCCGGGTCACGGTTTCCGGCGCGCTGTTGGTGTGCAGCGTGGAGAGCACCAGGTGCCCGGTGAGCGAGGCTTCGATGGCCACCTGGGCGGTTTCCTGGTCGCGGATCTCGCCCACCATGATGACGTCCGGGTCGGCGCGCAGGAAGGCGCGCAGGGCCTTGGCGAAGGTCCAGTCGATGCGCGGGTTGACCTGCACCTGGCGCAGGCCGCTCTGGGTGATCTCGATCGGGTCCTCGGCGGTCCAGATCTTGCGTTCGGGCGTATTGATGCAGCCCAGCACCGAGTGCAGCGTGGTGGTCTTGCCCGAACCCGTGGGGCCCACGCACAGCAGCATGCCGTAGGGGCGCTGGGCGGCGGCCTTGAAGTGCTCCAGGTTGCGCGGCGACAGGCCCAGGCTGTCCAGCGGCAGCGGCTTGGTCGAGGCGAGCAGCCGCAGCACGGCGTCCTCGAGGTTATTCTGCGTCGGGATGGTGGCCACGCGCAGCTCCAGCCGCACGCCGGGCACGAACTTGGCGAAGTTGATCTTGCCGTCCTGCGGCTTGCGCTTTTCGCTGATGTCGAGCTCGCACATGATCTTCAGCCGCGCGATGATGGCCTTGCGGTAGCTCGTGGGCAGGTCCAGGTAGGGGTGCAGCTGGCCGTCCTTGCGGAAGCGGATGCGCACCTTTTCGCGCCCGGGCGGGCACTCGATGTGGATGTCCGAGACGCCTTGCGAGTGCGCCTCCTGGATCATCGAGTTGATGAGCCGCACCAGCGTGTTGTCGCTCTGCTCGCCGGCGTTGTCTTCGTCCTCGTCGACGTGGGATTCGACGCGCTCCATCGACGCCAGCAGCTTGCTGGCGTCGTCGGGCTCGAAATCGATCGGGGTGCCGGATTCGTCCCACGGCCGCAGGGAGAAGGTGGCGGCGCCGACCTTTTCGTAGGCGCGGTCGATGGCGCCCAGCAGCACGCCGGCACGGGCCAGCACCGGCACCACCTTGCATTGGGCGGCAAACTCGAGTTCGTCGATCTGCCCGCGGTGCCCGGGGTCTTCCACCGCCACCACCAGGCGTCCGCCGCGCAGCATCAGCGGCAGGGCGGGCACGCGTGTCGCCACGGTATAGGGCAGGCGCGCCACGGCCTCGGCATCGGCCGGGTACTGCAGCACGTCGACCAGCGGGTAGCCCATCTTGCGCGCCAGGGCCATCTGCAGGTCGGTGCGCGAAACCAGGCCCTTGCGCACCAGCAGCTCGCCCAGCGGCACGCTGCGGTCGGCGCGCTGCAGCACCAGGGCGTCCTTCAGTTGCGTCTCGGTGATGAAGCCCAGCGCCAGGAGCGCCTCGCCGATGCGCACCATGGGCATGTGCGACTGGCGCTCGATGGCCGCGGCCAGCTCCTCGGGCGTGATGATCTGGCGCACGACGAGCATGTCGCCGAGCTTGCGCGTGCGCAAGGCGGTCTGCTCGGCCAGCGCTTCACGGATCTGCTCGGGCGTGGCCGAATGCTGCTCGACCAGGGCCTCGCCGAGGCGCGGGCCGACCTCGGCCTGCACATAGGCCGCGCGCGGGACGAACCAGCGCCGCACATGGCCTTCGTCATCCAGCGGCTCGAAGAGGAACAGACCCCAGGCTTCTTCGAGGTGGCCCACCGTCTCGCCCTGCCACAGCGGCGCGTTCTTGAACTCCACCGTGAAGGGCAGCCGGGGCCGCGCGGAAGTCGGGTCGTCGCTCGACTCGTGCGCCGCCGCCGGCGCCAGCGGTTGCACCAGGCGCAGGCGGCGGAACTGGTCCAGGCGCAGCGGCATGGGCTTGCTTCGCGCGTGCGTGCGCAGTTGCATCACGCCCAGTTCGGGGTCGAAGTGAAGGAGTTCACCGTTGATGGTGTGGCCGTTCAGGCCCTCGACCTCGCAGGCCGGCGCCGAGGTGGCGCGCGCCGGGGCGGGGTAGGAAGGCAGGTCGGGCGTGGGCCAGGCGAAACCCGGCCCTGCCGTGGGCAGAGGGGTCAGCGGCGGTTGAGACAGATCGGACATCAAGCCTCCGGGCGCTCAGGCAGGGGCGCTGGCGCAAGAATCGTAGGCCGCCACCGGCCGGTGCAGCGGCCCGAAATGCGGGTCATTGAGGGGCCTGATCCGACCCGGAGGCAGTGAAGATCGGCCCGCGCAGCAGAGGGATTCACGGCCTCAGCGCTCGACCTGCGCCGTCATGCTGGCCTGCACGTAGTCGGCGCTATTGGCCGCACTGGGGCAGGGCCCGCCCGCGGGCAGGTTGCAGGCGACAGCGTCGATGCGGTAGACGCGCAGCGTGCCGGCCCCTTCGGTGTAGGGCCCGCTGGCGCTGCAGCGCACCGTCACGGCATAGGGTTGCAAGGTGCCGGGCAGGTTGGCCAGGGTCTGCGTCGGCGTGCACAGGGGCGCCACGGCGGCGGTGACGCGCCAGCGGCCCCAGTCGAGCCCGGCCTGCGCCGCCCGCGTGGCGCGGGCGAACGAGATCTCGCTCGCGTAGCCCCCCAGCGCCGAGGTCACCAGCCCCACCGCATAGGCGCTCAGGCCGCCCAGCAGCACCAGCACCGCGATCACCATCACGCCGGAGAAGCCGCGCTGGCGACGGGCCCGTTGCCGCGGCGGCTTCATGGCGCCTCGCTCACCGCGAACTGGTGGTGGATCTCCACGCTCTCGGGCGCGCCGGTATCGGCGGCCACGCGCGAGAGCCGCAGCCACATCGACACCACGCCGCCGCGCCCCAGCGCACCGGCCGGCGTGTAGCGCAGGCTGCAGGCGGCCAGGTTGCTGGCCAGGGGCACCGTGTCGGCGCCGGCAAACGCCGTGGGCTGGACGGCGGCCACCGCGTAGCCGGCGTGGCGCAGCAGCCGCTGCGTGGCCGGGTTGCATTCGTAGCTCACGGGCGTGGCCACCAGGTAAAAACGGCGAGACGCGGCGGTGGCAGGGAAGGTGTGCGCCGCGTGGCGCAGGCGCGAGCCGTCGGCGGCGGGCAGCACATCGGCCAGCCGGACCTTGATGCCGCCGGCCACGGCCGCGTTGCCGCCGAAGTAGGGGTCGCCCGCCGGCACGCCCGGGCCCAGCGGGTTGACCACCACCCAGTCGCTGCCGGCCAGCGGCGGGTCGCCCTGCAGCGGGCCCAGGCTGGTGAAGCAGGTCTCGCTGCAGGCGGCCTCGAGCATGTCGTTGCCACCGGGTGTGCTGCAGGTGGCGGGGCAGGCCGGCGCGGCGGCCGTGGTGCCGGCACGGTGCCGGCCCTGGGCGCGCACTTCCAGATACTCGAGCCAGACCCGTGTGCCGACCTGGCGCACGCGAACGCTATTGGGCAGGGCGCGCGCCAGGTCGGCGGCGAGCTTGTCCTGCACCAGGTCGGCCGTGGCGCCCAGGTCGGCGCGGCGCGAGGCGTCCATCCAGGCCACCATGGGGATGCGCAGCAGCGGCGCGGCCATCACCGAGAGCAAGCCGATCAAGGCGATGGCGACGATCATCTCCACCAGCGTGAAACCGCGCGCCGCCCGGGCCGGGGCGCCCGTGCACGGTGCGTGGCGGATCGGTTGGGCGTGGGCCATGGCGTTCGCCGGCCGCCTAGACCGCGCGCGGCGCATGCCGCAGTCGCACGGCCTGCAGCGTGATCGCCGGGCTCGCCGGGCAGCGCACGGTGACGTCGATGCGCAGCGCCTGGGCGCGGCCGTTGGCGTCCAGCGCCGCCACGCCGGGCAAGGCCGCCGGCGCCAGGGCCACGGCGGCCGAACAGCCAGTCAACGCACTGCCCGCCGAGTTGAGCAGGTTGCCGGCGATATCGCACAGGCCGGCGCAGCCGGCGCCGGGCATGGCGAAGCCCTGGTAGTCGCTCACGCCGTCGTAGCGATTCGCCGCGTTGTAGCGGCTCTCGCCGGGCTCGGGACCCAGGGCGTCCACCGTGGTGGCGCAGCCGGTGCCGCCGACGAAAGCCCCGGTGGCAAGGCGCGCGCGCGCGTCTTGCGGGTCGCAAAAGCTGAAGGGCATCATGCCCACCTCGCCCAGCAGCGCCTGGCCCAGCGCCAGCGCCTGGCGCGCGCGCACCGACTCGGCCGACTGCGCGGCCAGCCGACTGAAGAGCACCGTGAGCGAGCCCGCCACCGTGCCCACGAGCACGATCAGCACCAGCACGTCGATGAGCGTGAAGCCACGCGAGGCCCGCCGCCACGGGATTCGCCTGGGGCTGGGTCTAGGGCGTGTGGCCTGTTTCACGGCTGACGTTGAGGGTGAGCGAGCCGATGGTGATGCCCCGGTCCGCCGCCGGCACGAGCTGGCCGCGGGTGTTGAAGCGCACCAGCGTGGCGCCGCCCAGCACCACGCGGGGCGGCAGATTGAAGGCGAGTTCGGCTTCACCGCCCAGGCCGCCCACCGGCGCGGCCGGCGAGCAGGCGCCCGCGGCGGTATAGACGGCGCTGGCGCGGTTGGGGGCGAGCAGCACGCAGACCTCGCGCTGCTGCGTCACGGCGAGCTGGCGGCTGGTGCGAAGCAGGCCGCGCAGCTGGTCCTGCACGCCGCGCTCTTGCAGGACGGAACGGTCAGTCAGGCGCGGCATGGCCACGGCGGCCAGCAAGCCCATCACGAGCATCACCACGACCAGCTCGACCGTGGTGAAGCCGCGCGGGGCGGGCCCGCCTTGGCGTGGCTGCGGCCGCTGGCAGGCCCGGGGTTCCGACATGACTCGAGGCCAAGTCAGTCTTCTTTGAATTTTCGTCCTAGCAACCCGTGGTGACGGCGGCCGTCAGCAGGGGTGCTGCACCCAATACCGCCGGGGCGGTATAGGTGAACGAGCAATTCGCCGGGGTGGGGCCGCCCTGCACCTGCACCTGCAGGCCGCCGGCCGCGGCCGCCGTGGCGTAGCCGTCCACGGCGAGCTGCGCCGCGGTGGGGGTGCCCGAAACCTGCACGACGCCCGCCGAGGCCACCACGCCGGCCAGCGTGGCCGCGGGGTAGAGCAGCGTCACCTGGACGCTGCCGTTCTCGGTGCACAGGTTGCCGGTGCCGGCGGCATTGATGAGGGGCGGATTGGCGCCGAAACCGGCCACCGGGCAGGCCGGCTGCAGCTGGTTGTGGCGTGCCATGGCGGTGCCGTGCACCAGCGCGCTGGCCGAGGCCACGGCGCCGCGTGCGGCGTTGAGCTTGGCAATGCGGCCGTCGCGCTGCAGGTTGGTGAAGCGCGGCAGCGCCACGGCGGCCAGGATGCCCAGGATGATGATGACGACGATCAACTCCACCATCGTGAAGCCGCGCTGGGTTGATTTCATGATTTCTCTCCGCAATCGATACGTGGCTGGAAGTCCCGTGGCAGCCGGTCTGTCACGCCTGGGTTTGAGGGTTTATCGGCAGCGGCTGCCCGGACCTGAAGGCTCGATCGATGCCTCACTTGAGCGCGGCGCGGCCCAGGTCCCACATCGGCATGAAAACGCCCAGCGCCAACACCAGCACCAGCGCGCCGAGGAAGAAGATGAGGATGGGTTCGATCTGCTGCGACATCGTCTTGAGCTCGTACTCGAGCTCGCGCTGGTACATCTGCCCGACCTCGTCGAGCATCTCGTCCAGCGTGCCCGACTCCTCGCCGACCATGATCATCTGCAGCACGATGGGCGTGAAGATGCCGGCCTTGCGGCTGGCCACCAGAAGGCTCTCGCCGCGCTCCACGCTGCTGCGCATGCCCAGCACGGCGCGCTCCATCCAGGCGTTTTCGGTCACCTCGGCGCACAGCTTCAGTCCGTCGAGCACGGGCACGCCGCTGCGCAGCACCAGCGCTAGGCTGCGGCAGGCGCGTGACAGCGCGCCCTTGCGCACCAGCTTGCCGGCGATGGGCAGGTGCAGCTTCCAGCGGTCCCACCACAGGCGGCCGCGGTCGGTGGCGACGAAGGAGCGCGCCGCCATCCCGGCCGCCGCGGTGGCCCCCAGCAATGCGGGCCAGGCCGCGAGCATGAAATTGGAGCTGCCGAGCAGGATGCGCGTCATCAGCGGCAGCTCGGTCTTGAGGTTCTCGAAGACCTTGGCGAAGGCCGGAATCACGAAGATATTGACCACCACCACCGCCACCGCCATGGCCATGAGCACGAACTTGGGGTAGCGCAGGGCGGTATTCACCTGCTCGCGCATGAAGCGCTGGAACTCGAGGTGCTGGTGCAGCGCGGCAAAGACCTCGGTGAGCTGGCCGGTGGTCTCGCCGACGCGGATCATCGCGATGTAGAAGCGGTCGAAGACATCGCCGCGCCGGGCCATGGCCTGCGACAGCTCCAGCCCCGAATCCAGCCCGTGGCGCAACTCGCCCAGCAGCGTGCGCACACCCTCGTGCTGGGTGGACTCCTGCAGGCCCTGCAGCGCGCGCAGGATGGGCACGCCGGCCCTTTGCAGCGTGTGCATCTGGTTGGAGAACAGCAGCAGCTCGATTTCACCGACGGCGCGCCGGCGCAGCCAGCGCCTGAGCACGTCGGCGGCCTCGGCCGGCGGCTGGTGCAGCTCGATGGCCACCGGCACGATGCCCATGCCCGCCAGCATCTCGGCGGCATGGCGCGGGCTGGCGCATTCGAGCAGCCCTTGCCGGGGCTGCATGGCGCCGTCACGGCCGCGGTAGGCGAAGCTGGGCATGGAGGGTGACCGGGCGCAGGCTGCGGCTTACACGCCGGCGCCCACGCGCATGGCCTCGGCCACCGTGGTGCGGCCTTCGGCGACGAGCGCCAGCGCGCCGCGGCGCAGCGTGAAATCGGCGAAGGCGCGCCTGGCCTCGGCCATGAAGCCGGCCGGGTCGTCGCGGTTGGCCAGGTGCACCAGCGCGGGCGTCATCTCCAGCATCTCGTAGACCGCCATGCGGCCGCGGTAGCCACTGTCGTGGCACTGGCTGCAACCGGTGCCGCGGAAGGCGGTGTATTTGCCGGCGCCTGTGCCCGAGCTCGGGCCGCTCGTGTCCTTCAAGTCCTCCCCCAGCCATTCGCGCTCGTGCGCGGGGGGCTCGGCGGGCACGCGGCAGTTCGGGCAGATGGTGCGCACCAGGCGCTGCGCGAGGACCAGGCGCAGCCCCAGCGCCACCATGTAGGGGGCGATGCCCATGTCGCGCAGGCGCATTGGCGTGCCGGCGGAATCGTTGGTGTGCAGGGTGGAGAGCACCAGGTGGCCGGTGAGCGCGGCGCGCAGGCCGATCTCGGCGGTTTCCTGGTCGCGCATCTCGCCCACCAGGATCACGTCCGGGTCCTGGCGCAGGCAGGAGCGCAGCACGCGGGAGAAGCTGAGGTCGATCTTGTCGTTGATCTGCACCTGCGTCAGGCCCGGCAGGCGGTATTCCACCGGGTCTTCGACGGTGATGATCTTGGTCTCGGGCGTATTCAGCTCGGCCAGCGCGGCGTACAGCGTGGTGGTCTTGCCGCTGCCGGTGGGGCCGGTGACCAGCACCATGCCCGCGGGCGAGGCCAGCGCCGCGCGCAGCCGCTTGAGGATGGGCTCGGGGATGCCCAGGGCGGCGAGCTTCATGCGCTCGGTGTTCTGCGCCAGCAGGCGCATCACCACCGCCTCGCCGTACTGCGTGGGCAGGGTCGAGATGCGCACGTCGAGCACCGTGTGGCCCACCGTCATGCGGAACCGCCCGTCCTGCGGCAGGCGCTTTTCGCTGATGTCCAGGTTGGACATGAGCTTGAGGCGCTGCACCACGGCCGCGGCGATGCGCGGGTCGGGCGCGCTTTGCACCTGCATCACGCCGTCGATGCGGAAGCGGATCTGCAGCTGCCGCTCCTGCGGCTCGATGTGGATATCGCTGACGTCGCGCGCCACCGCGGTCTGGAAGAGGCTGTGCAGCAGCCGCACCACGGGCGCTTCCTCGGCGCCGCTGCTGGTTTCCAGGCTGGCCAGGCTGAGCACGCCCTCGCCCATGTCGGCGGCGAGCTCGCGCGCCAGGCCGGAGATTTCTTCGCTGCGCTGGTAGATGCGGTCGATGGCGGCGAGCAGCGCGTCCTCGGCCACCACCGCCGGGTGCACGGTCGTGCCGAGCAGGCGCGACAGGGCGTCGAAGGCCACCATGTCCGAGGGATCCACCAGGCCGACCTCGAGCCCAGCGGGGCGGCGCCCGATGACGAGGGCGCGAAAGCGCCGCGCGCGGGCCTCGGGCAGCAGCTTGACGGTGGCGGGGTCGAGGTCGCGCTGCGCCAGGTCGATGAACTCCAGCCCCATCTGGTCGGCGACGACGCCGCCGATCTGCGCCTCGGTGACGAGCTTCAGGTCGGTGAGCGCGCGCCCGAGCTTGCGCCCGGTGGTCTTTTGCGTGGCCAGCGCCTGCTGGAGCTGCGACTCGCTGATCAGCCCGCGGCTGACGAGCACCTCGCCCAGGCGAAAGCGTGTGGCGTTGAAGGCAGGGGCGGCAGGGCGGTCCATCGCGGTGTCTTGGCAGGAGGTGGTGGCAAGCGGTCAGTCGAGCGCGCGCAGGCGTTGCTCGGCGTAGGTGGCGAGGTCCTCGCGCGGCAGGCCGAGCTGGTGCGCCAGGGTGTAGGCCTGGCGCGCGCGCGGGCCCTGGCCTTCGGAGTCCAGCGCCACGGCCAGGCCGAACCACCACATCGGGTTGCCCGGTTGCTGGCGCGTGGCGTTCTCGTAGGCGGGCAGGGCGCGGGCGTACTGGCCTTGCTGGGCGAGCAGCCCGGCGCGCAGGCCTTCGGCATCGGCACTGTGCAGGGCGTGGCGCTCGAGCACGGCCAGCGCCTCGTCGGCCAGGCCCTGGGCGGCCAGCAGGCGTGCCAGCAGCAGCGTCAGCGCCGGCGGCGGGGCGTCCATGGTGGCGCCCTCGCGCAGCAAGGCCAGGGCCTGCGCACTTGCGCCGGATTCGTGTTGCAGCACCGCCGCCAGCTGGCGCGCGCCGGCGTGGCGCGGCTCGATGGCCAGGGCCTGCAGCGCGCGCTGCAGCGCCGCCTGGCGCTGGCCGGCGCGTGCCAGGTCCATGGCCTCGCTCAGCGCCGCCGCGGCGCGCTGGGTATCGCTGGGCGGCACGCTGCGTTTGTCGATGCGCGGTGGCGTGGCCAGCAGCGGCGCCGGCGCGGCGCGCGCGATCAGGGCCTCCAGTGGCGCGGCGGCGGGTGCCGCTGCGGGGAGGGCGGCGTCGGGCGCGGCTTGTGCATCGCCGGGCATCGGGGTGCCCAGGCGCGGCGCGGCCAGCGCCAGCAACGGCTCGCCCGAGGGGGGCGCAGCGGGCAGGGCCTGGCTTGCGGCGGGTGCGAGCGCGGATGCGGATGCGGGTGCGGGTGCGTCGGCTTGCCGCGTGGGCTCGGCCGGCACCGCTGGAGCCGGCGCGAGTTCCCGCGCCGGCCCCACCGGCCGGGTCGCCCGGGGCGAGAAATCGGCGAAGGCCGCCACCGCAATGGCCACACCCCCCAGCGCCACGATCGCGGGCAGGCGCCAGCGCGCCGGCCTGGGCCCCGGGGCGGCGTGCGCGCTCAGGGTGTCCAGCGGCTGCGGCGTGCGCGCGGCGCGCGCGTCCAGGTCGCGCAGCATGCGGTTGATGACACTCATCTCGGCCCCCTACGGCGCTGCGCGCCGGTCCCCCCAGGGGGGAATGAGCGCCTTGGGAACGGCCCGGCGGCGCTCATGTCCACCCCCTGCGGCGCTGCGCGCCGGTCCCCCCAGGGGGGAATGAGCGCCTTGGGAACGGCCCGGCGGCGCTCATGTAGGTGCCCCGGCCCAGGTGGCGGACGCGGCGCGCGCCCCCGCGGCGGTGCGGTGGCGCGGGGGCACCGTCATCGACGGATGGACTTCGAACTCGCTGTCGCGCAGCGCCACCCAGGCGTGGTGCAGGCGCACGCGGTGGCCGCCGCCGCCGTAGGCCAGCAACAGGCATTTGTGGGCCAGGATATTGGCCTTGCGCGGCAGGCCGCCGCTGGCCCACCACAGGGCCCAGCGCGCGGGGGCGGTGAAGGCATCGGGCCCGCGCCAGCCCGCCACGCTCATGCGGTGGCTCAGGTAGTGGCCCAGTTCGCGGCGGCGCAAGGGTGCGAGTTGCGCCGCAAAGCCGATGCGGCTGGCCAGCGCACGGCCCAGCGGCGTGGCGAGCTGGGCGTCGAGTTCGGGCTGGCCGAAGAGCACGATCTGCAGCAGCTTGCGCTTCTCGGTCTCGAGGTTGGAGAGCAGGCGCAGTGCTTCCAGCGTCTCGGGCGGCATGGCCTGCGCCTCGTCGATGCACAGCACCACGGTGCGGCCCTGCGCGGCCAGGGCCAGCAGGCCGGCCTCCAGGATGCCGTGCAGGTCGGTCTCGGCCAGCCGGCGGTCGTTGCGCAGCCGCAGTTCGCGGGCCAGTGCGCGCAACAGCTCGCGCGGCGTGAGCTTGGGGTTGGGCAGGTAGGCACTCACCACCTCGGCCTCGGCGGCCAGCGTGGCGAGCAGCGTGCGGCACAACAGCGTCTTGCCGGTGCCCACCTCGCCGGTGATCTTGTTGAAGCCTTCGCCGCCGCGCAGCGCCACGCGCAGCGTCGCCAGGGCCTCGCTGTGCGCGCTGGCGCGGTAGGTGAAGCCGGTGTCCGGGGTCAGGCCGAAGGGCATCTCCCACAGGCCGAAGTGGTCGAGGTACATGGCTCAGGGCTCCTGGAGCGCGGCCAAGGGCAAGCGCTCGCGTGGCGCCGTGGGGTAGCCGCGCATGCGCTGCTCGACCTGGGCCAGGTCGCCCTGCCACTGGGTGTCGCCCCGGATCACGGTGGGCTTGAGCAGGAAGACCAGCTCGCGCTTTTGCAGGTTGCGTGCGCTGCGCTTGAAGAGGTTGCCCACCAGCGGCACGTCGCCGGCGCCGGGCACGCGCTGGTCGTCGCCGCTCTGGGTCTGCTGCATGAGGCCGCCGATGGCCACCGTCACGCCGTCCATCACGCGCACCACGGTGTCGGCCTCGTTGATATTGGAGCTCGCCAGCGGCAGCGTGAAGCTGCCCAGGTTGCCCAGGTTGACCACCCGCGTGCGCTCGGTCACCACGCTCACCGAGGGGCGGATGTGCAGCGTGACCATGCCGTCCTCGTCGATCTGTGGCGTCACGTCCAGCGAGATGCCGCTGAAGAAGGGCTGGGTCTGGATCGACGGCGTGGTCACCGAGCCGGAGGCGCTGGCGGTGGTGGTGGTGGTGATATTGGTGATGAAGAAGTCGTCGGTGCCCACCCGCAGCACCGCCTTCTGGTTGTTGATGGCGGCCACGCGCGGCGAGCTCAGCACCTGCACCGAACCCTGGGTCTCCAGGAACGAGAGCAGCGCGGCAAAGCTGTTCGTCGTGAAGGCCAGGCCCAGGGCGCCGCTGCCCCCGCCCAGCAGCGGGCTGGTCAGCAACTGCCCCAGCGTATTGGGCACCACCGTGGGCGGCGTGGTGCTGGCGTCGATGCCGGTGACCAGCGAGCCGGTGGGAATGCCGGCCTGCCGCCCCAGGCTGCCCGGCACGTTGATGCGCGCGGCGTCCGCGCCCACCGAGAAGCGGTGGTTGCCCGCCGCGGTGAAGGCCGACCAGTTGATGCCGGACTCGTAGCCGTCGCGCAGGCTCACTTCCACGATCTTGGCCTCGAGCATCACCTGGCGTTCGATGGCCAGGCGGGCCGCGCGCAGGTAGCTCTCCACTTCGCGCTGGTCGCGCGGCATGCCGCGCACGACGAGCACGCCGCTGTGCGGCGAGAGCACCACCTGGCGACCGCCCTCGGTGCCGACGATGACCTTGAGCGCGCTCTCGGTCTCTTTCCAGAAGTCGGCGTCGTTGGTCGTCGAGACCTGGCTGCCTTCCTGGCTCGTGCCGGAGGGCGCACCCGTGGTCGCGGAGCCTGCCCCGGCACCGGCCGGGTTGCTGGAAATCGAGCCCGAGACCACGCGGGTGTCGCTGCGCCCGCTGCGCCGCGTGGCGGGGTAGGCGATCTGGAAGATGCGGGTCTGCAGCGTGGCGGGCTGCACGAAGACGCGCGTGCCGTCGATGCGGAATTCATAGCCGTAGAGCTCGCGCATGACCTCCAGCGCCTCGCGCACCGTGACCTCCTTGAGGTTGACGCTCACCGTCCCGGCCAGCGTCGGTGCCAGGAGCATGCTGTAGCGAGAGCTCGAGCCGATGGCCTGGAAGACCTGCGCCGCCGGTGCCGCGGTGACCACCAGGTCGAAGCGCGGCTCGGGCACCACGGCCGCGGCCAGTGGCTCGGCGGCCAGCGGGGGGAGCAGGGCTTGCGCCACGCGCTCGGGTACCTTGGGCGCGGGCCGCTCGCTGCGCGCCTGCTGCAGGGCGGCGGCGATGGCCGATTGCGTGGCCGCGGGCGGCGGGCCGACGGCACAGCCGGCGAGCAGCAGCGAGAGGCCGCACAGCCGGCCCGCGAGCCCTGGGTGGCCTCGGCGATGGGGATGACGGGCAAGAAGGTGGTTCATCTGGGCTGGGCCGGGGTCGGCGATGAGGGGTTGGGAGCGCGGGCCGGGGCGGCGTGGGCGGCCGGGTGCAGGGCCAGGGTCTCGAGCCGGCCGCCGGCGTGGCGCAACTGCACCTGGTGGCGCTGCACCGCGACCAGCCGCGCGCCGCGCGGCGTGCCGCCCAGGGGCCACCACAGTCCGTCGATGAGGGCGGCGTTGCCGCTGGGCGCCAGGTGCACGCCGCTCAGGCCGGTGCTGCCGCCACCGACCGGCGCAGCGGTGGGGCCGGTTTCGGCGCCCGAGGCCGCGACCGCAGCCGGGCGCGGTGCCTCGAACGGCGCGCGCGGGCCCAGGGCCTGCACCGGGGCGCAGGCCAGCAGCAGTGCACTGGCCGCCAGCGCGCGGCGCATGCGGGCGCGTTGGCTCACAGGGTCAGCCATACGCGCTCCGTGCCCACCACCACGAAGGCGAGCGTCAGTTCTACTGCCCGGCCGTCGCTGGAGGCCATGCGCAGACGTTCGGTGCGCAGCGGGCGCACCTCGCGCTCGAGCGCGGCCACGGCGGCCAGCAGGGCCGGCACTTCGCCGGCCAGCCGCAGCTCGAAGCGGTGGCGGTACAGCGGGCGCGGCGCCGGCGCTGCCGGCGCCCCTTCCGGGAGGGCCAACGCGGCACCCGCGGGCGCGGCCGCGCTGACCTGGAACTCTTCGACCGCGAGTTCACGCAGCGTCACCACGCGCACCGCCTGCGGCTTCAGCGTGCGTGCGACCAGCTCACCGAGCTTGTGCCCGCTGACCTGGGCCATGCCCAGTTGGGCGAGATCGGCGTCCAGCGCCGCGGCGCGTGCCTGCTGCTCGGCGTGCGCCTGGCGCAGTGCCTGCTCGGCCTGGCGTGCGGCGTCGCTGACGCCCTGCGCCTCGGCACGCACGGCGTCGACGATGTGGCCCCGCTGGCTATGCATGGGCCAGACGAAGAACCATTCCGCGGCGCCGGCCAGGCTCAGCCCGGCCAGCAGCAAGGCCAGGCGATCGCGCTCGCTGAGCCTACCCAGGGCCTGGAGCAGCCGAGCCAGCGCGGCGCGTAGGGCGAGCTTCATCGGGCGGCCTCCGCGCTGGCAGCGCTGGGCTCTTGCCAGGTGCCAGCTCCGGGCGCCGCGCTGGCGAGCACGAAGCGCTGGTGGGCTGGCCGCAGCGCGGGGTGGCCTTCGGCCGTGGCCGCGGTGGCAGGGTTGTCGGCCAGCGGCTCCAGCCGCAAGGTGGTGATCGGCAGGCCCTGCAACTGGGGGACCCGCGCCAGGCGCTCGGTGAACTGGCCAAAACTCGCGGCGTCGACAGCGCCGCCGGCTATGCGCAGCGCGCGCTCGGCGCCGAGTTCCACCTCGGTCAGCCAGAGCCCGTCCGGCAGCACGCGAAAGATCTCGGCCAGCAGCAAGGCGCTGCCGTCGGCGACCCGCACCTGCTGGCGCAGCACGTCGCGCAGGGCTTCGCGCTGGGCCAGGCGCTCCGGCAGCGCGGGGTCGGGAACGGCGCCGGGGGAACTGGAAGCGGCGGCATCGACGGTCGACGCGGCCGCCGGGGCCTGTGCCAGGGCCTGCGCCAGGGCCATGCGCTCCCAGCCGAAATGCGCCAGCACCAGGGCCAGGGCCGCGCCCGTCACCGCCAGCAGCCGGGCCGGCGCCAGGCGCTGCGGCGTGGGCAGCAGCGTGGCGGCGATGAGGTTGATCTGTTGCGTCATGCGCGCTCGGGTTCAGACGGCGCCGCGCAGCGTGGCGCCTATGGCCAGCGTGTGGTCGACGCCGGCGTCGAGGTCGAATACCGCGCCCGGGCCCCGCCAGTCCGCGTGGTCCTCGATCCGCAGCGGCCGCACGGGCAGCGATTGCAAGGCCGCCAGGATCTCCACCAGCGCATCGGCGCGGACCACGCTGCTCACCCACAAGGCCGCTAGGTCGGCGCCGTGGAACTGGCGCGCGAAGGCGTCGGCCGTGCGCTGGATGTCCAGCGTGAGGTGTTCCACCAGGGACTCGACCTCGTCGTCGGAGGCCGCGGCGAGCTGGCGCGCGCCGAGTTCGAACTGGCGAAAGGCACACAGTTCGCGCTGCCAGACGATGACCAGGCGCGAGCTGCGAAACCCCACGTGCAGGTAGATGTGGGCGCTTTCACCCGCGGCCAGCACCGAGACGTTGCGCAGCGCCAGCTCGGGGATGTCGACGACGTCGAGCTCGAGGCGGGCATCGCGGTAGCGCGCCATCCAGCGGGCGATCTCGTGCTTGAGCCCGGCCACCACGAAGACGCGCGAGACGCTCTGGTCGGGCGCCGCGGCGGGCACGTCCAGGCAATCGATCTGGGCCTCCTCGGCCGGGAAGTCGAGCAGCTCCTGCGCCTGGTAGCGCACGGCCGCCTTGCGCTCCTCGGGCGGCACGCGCGGGGCATCCAGCGGCAGGATGCGGTAGTGCTCGCTGTGCAGCAGGAGCGAGGTGCGGCTGCGCGGCTGGTGGTGCCGCTGCCAGGCGACCCAGGCGGCGGCCGCCTCGGGGCCGTCGAACGAAGGCGCCGGGCTGAACTGCGGCCGCGCGCCGGCCCGGAAGTGACCGACCGCGCCCACCAGGCGTTCGGCCGCGATGCACAGGCCGACGCGCACGTCGGCGTCGGCGTCACGCGGGTGGCGAAGCGACAGGCGTTGCAGCAGGGACATGCAGGCGGTCCTCGCGGAGGGTGCTCCGCGCGCTTGCAGTCTAGGCAGGGGTGCCGCCGCGCAATGCCGGGAAGTGGCCCGGCTTTGCCGCCCATTTGGGGCAGTCAGGGGGCAGTCCGGCGGCAGTCCGGCGGCCGCCGCGCCTTACCCGAGCATCTGTGCCGGCAGGAAGGTGACGATCTGCGGCACGAAGTAGATCAGCGCCACGGCGGCGATCATCAGGAAGAAGAAGGGCAGGGTGACCTTGGCGATCCAGCCGATCTCGCGCCGCGTCATGCCTTGCAGCACGAAGAGGTTGAAGCCCACGGGCGGGGTGATCTGCGCCATCTCGACCACCAGCACGATGAAGATGCCGAACCACAGCAGGTCGATGCCCGCTTTCTGCACGGTGGGCAGGATCACGCCCATGGTCAGCACGACCATGCTGATGCCGTCGAGGAAGCAGCCGAGCACGAGGTAGAACAACATCAGCGCGAGCAGCAACTCGAACTGGCTCAGCCCCAGCGAGGCGATCCACTCGGCCAAGTGCCGCGGCAGGCCGATGTAGCCCATGCTCAGCGTGAGGAAGGCCGCGCCGGAGAGGATCAGCGCGATCATGCAATACAGCCGCGTGCCGCCGAGCAGCGATTCCTTGAAGGTCCGCCAGGTCAGCGAACCCTGGGCGAGCGAGATGAGCAGCGAGCCCAGCACACCCACCGCGGCGGCCTCGGTGGCGGTGGCCACGCCGCTGTAGATGCTGCCCAGCACGCCGATGATGAGCAGCACCACCGGGATCAGATAGCGCGATTCGCGCAGCTTGCCCGCCAGGCTCATGCGCGCGTCGGCCGGCGGCACCAGGGTCGGGTGGCGCAGCGCCCAGAAGACGAGGTAGCCCGAGAACAGCAGCGCCAGCATGAGGCCGGGCAGCACGCCGGCGATGAAGAGCTGCGCGATGGAGACTTCGGCGCTCACGCCGTAGACGATCATGATGATCGACGGCGGGATGAGCAGGCCCAGCGTGCCGGCGCCGGCCAGCGAGCCGATGGAGATGCCGTCCGGGTAGCCGCGCTTCTTCAGTTCGGGCAGGCTCATCTTGCCGATGGTGGCGCAGGTGGCGGCGCTGGAGCCCGAGACCGCGGCGAAGATCGCGCAGCCCACCACGTTGACGTGCAGCAGCCGCCCCGGCAGCGATTGCATCCACGGCGCGAGGCCGCGGAACATATCCTGGCTCAGGCGCGTGCGAAAGAGGATTTCGCCCATCC
This sequence comes from Rubrivivax sp., assembly GCA_030681795.1. GTDB lineage: Bacteria > Pseudomonadota > Gammaproteobacteria > Burkholderiales > Burkholderiaceae_C > Rubrivivax. The sequence continues at coordinate 228,908 of JAUXRG010000078.1, read as the reverse complement.
AGACGAACAAGGGCAGCGCGGTCAGCGTCCAGCTGCTGGCGCTGCCCCAGATGGTGACGGCCATGGCGTCGCCCGCCGGGCGGGCGCTGAAGAGCTGCATGCCGATCCAGGCGACGCCCGAGAGGGTCAGGCCGATCCACACCCCGCTGCCCAGGATGACGAACAGCACGGCGATGAGCGCGAAGGTGACGGCCAGGTCGCTCATGGAGTGTTCACTCGTTGTGCTTCGCTTCTTCGGCCTGGGCGGGCGCGCGCCGGCCGCGCAGTTCCAGCACCAGTTCGTCGATCAGGGCGATGGCCAGGATGGTGGCGCCCGCGACCATGGCGAGCTGGGGGATCCACAGCGGCGTGGCGTCGTTGCCGGTCGAGATGTCGTTGAAGGTGTGCGACTGCCAGGCCAACCGCCCGCTGTAGAAGGCGCTCAGCACGGCCAGGACCGAGGCCGCGGCCAGGGCCCAGATCTCCATCGCCTGCCGGGCGCGGCCCGTCAGCGCCGAAAGCAGCAAGGTGACGCGGATGTGCTCACCGCGCTTGAGGGTGTGCGCCAGCGCCAGGAAGCCCGAGGCCGCCATCAGGTAGCCGGCGTAGGCGTCCGTGCCGGGCACATGGAAGTTCAGTTGCCGGCCGGTGACGGACAACAGCACCATCACCAGCAGGCCCACCATGAAGAGGGCCGCCAGCCCGGCGGCCCCTTCGTACAGCGCGTCCAGGGCGCGGCGCACCGCACCGGCGGGCTGCTCAGGGCGCACCACGCCGCCCCTACTTCTGGAAAGCGTCGATCAGCTGCTTGCCCTCGGGGCCGGCCTTCTCGACCCACTCCTTGAGCATGGTGTCGCCGACCTTCTTCATATCGGCCTTGAGCTGCGGCGAGGGCGGCAGGATCTCCATGCCCTTGCCCTTGAGCTTGTCCAGCGTCTCGATGTTGGCCTTGCGGCTGGCGGCCCAGCCGCGCGTCTCGGCGTCGGCACCGGCCTTGAGCAGGGCGTCCTGCGCGGGCTTGTCGAGCGCGGCGAAGGCGGCCTTGTTGACGAGCACGGCGTTCTTGGGCAGCCAGGCCTGCGTGTCGTAGTAGTACTTCACGTGCTCGAAGAGCTTGGTGTCCCAGCCGGTGGAGCCCGAACTCATCATGCTTTCGGTGACGCCGGTGGCGAAGGCCTGGCTCACCTCGGCCGCCTGCACGGTGACGGGCTGCGCGCCCACCAGTTCGGCGATGCGCGCGGTGGCCGGGCTGTAGGCGCGCCACTTGATGCCCTTGAGGTCGGCCGCCGAGGCCAGCGGCTTCTTGCTGTAGATGCCCTGCGGCGGCCACGGCACGGCATACAGCACCATCATGCCCTGCTCGCCGAGCTTCTTGTCGAGCAGCGGGCGCTGCAGCTTCCAGAGCTTGGCGGCTTCGTCGTAGCTGTCGGCCAGGAAGGGCAGGCCATCGGCGCCGAAGATCTGCCATTCGTTCTGGAAGTTGACGAGCAGCACCTCGCCCATCTGCGCCTGGCCGCCTTGCACGGCGCGCTTGATCTCGTTGGCCTTGAACAGCGAAGCGGCGGGGTGCACGGTGATCTTGAGCTTGCCCGCGCTGGCCTTGTCCACGTCGGCCGCGAACTGCACCAGGTTTTCGGTGTGGAAGTTGGCGGCCGGGTAGGCCGAAGGCAGGTCCCACTTGGTCTGGGCCTGGGCGGCAAAGGCGGCCAGCGCGGCGGCGGCCAGCAGCAGGGGACGGGATAGACGCATGGGCACTCCAACGTGTAGGTCTGTGACAAGGCAGCTAGCATAGGCTGTGCCCGGTGGCCTCCGGCCAGGGGCTTCCCCGAACGAGGACCGTTTCGATGAGCACTGCGTGCGCACGCTGGCAATTCTGGGTCGACCGCGGCGGCACCTTCACCGATGTCGTCGGCCGCGCGCCGGGCGGCGAACTGCACACGCTCAAGCTGCTGAGCGAGAACCCCGAGCAATACCCCGACGCGGCAGTGGAAGGCATACGCCGATTGCTCGGCCTGCAGGCCGGCCAGGCGATCACGCCCGAGCAGGTGGAATGCGTGAAGATGGGCACCACGGTGGCCACGAATGCGCTGCTCGAACGCAAGGGCGACCGCACACTGCTCGTCACGACCCAGGGGTTTGCCGACGCGCTGCGCATTGCCTACCAGGCGCGGCCGCGCCTCTTCGACCGCCGCATCGTGCTGCCCGAGCTGCTCTACGAGCGCGTCATCGAGGCCCGCGAGCGCGTGGGCGCGCAGGGCGAGGTGCTGCAGGCGCTGGACGCCGCGCAGCTGCGCATCGAGTTGCAGGCTGCCTTCGATGCCGGCCTGCGCGCCTGCGCCATCGTCTTCATGCACGGCTGGCGCCACACGGCGCACGAGCAGGCGGCGGCGGCGCTGGCGCGCGAGATCGGCTTCTCCCAGGTCAGCGTCAGCCACGAGGTCAGCCCGCTGATGAAGCTGGTTTCGCGCGGCGATACCACGGTGGTCGACGCCTACCTCAGCCCCATCCTGCGCCGCTACGTCGACCAGGTGGCCGCGCAGATGCCCGGCGTGCGCCTGTTCTTCATGCAAAGCAGCGGCGGCCTGACCGAGGCGCACCGCTTCCAGGGCAAGGACGCCATCCTCTCGGGCCCGGCCGGGGGCATCGTCGGCATGGTGCGCACGGCCACGGCGGCCGGGCATCACAAGGTCATCGGCTTCGATATGGGCGGCACCAGCACCGACGTGAGCCACTACGCGGGCGAGTTCGAGCGTGCCTTCGAGACGCTGGTGGCCGGCGTGCGCATGCGCGCGCCGATGATGAGCATCCACACCGTGGCGGCGGGCGGCGGCTCCATCCTCGGCTTCGACGGCGCGCGCCTGCGCGTGGGCCCCCAGAGCGCCGGTGCCAACCCCGGCCCGGCGAGCTACCGGCGCGGCGGGCCGCTGGCCACCACCGACGCCAATGTGTTGCTGGGCAAGATCCAGCCGGCCTACTTTCCCAAGGTCTTCGGCCCGCACGCCGACGAGCCGCTGGACCGCGACGGTGTGGTGCGCCAGTTCGAGGCCCTGGCCGCGCAGGTGCGCGCCGCCACCGGCCGCGCATCCACGCCCGAGTCCCTGGCCGAAGGTTTCCTGCAGATCGCCGTGCAGAACATGGCGAATGCGATCAAGCGCATCTCGGTGGCGCGCGGCTACGACGTCACGCAGTACACGCTGCAGTGCTTCGGCGGCGCGGGCGGGCAGCATGCCTGCATGGTGGCCGATGCACTGGGCATGAGCCGCGTTTTCGTGCACCCGCTGGCCGGCGTGCTCTCGGCCTACGGCATGGGCCTGGCCGACCAGATCGCCATGCGCGAGGCCTCGGTGGAGTTGCCGCTGGACGACGCGGGCCTGGCGGCGGCCGCAGACAAGCTCGCGCAACTGGGCGACGCCGCGCGCGAGGAACTGGTCAGCCAGGGGGTGGCGCGCGAGGCCGTTGAACTGCGCCGCCACGTGCATGTGCGCTACCAGGGCACCGACACGGCGCTGGTGATCGGCTTCGGCGGCATGGCGGAGATCCACCGCGACTTCGAGGCCGGCTATCGCCAGCGCTTCGCCTTCCTCATGCCCGACCGCGCGCTGGTCATCGAGGCGGTTTCGGTGGAGGCCGTGGGTGCCGGCGAGCGCTTCCTTGAAGCACCCTGCGGCGAGCCACCCGCGGCCCATGTGCCGCCGCCCGATGCCGTGGTGCGCATGCACAGCCAGCGCTGGATGGACGCAGGCCTGTTCGTGCGCGAATCGTTGCGCGCCGGCGCCACCATCGCCGGCCCGGCGATCATCGCCGAGAAGAACGCCACCACCGTGGTCGAGCCCGGCTGGCAGGCCGCGCTCGGTTCAGGCGGCTCGTTCGAGCTGCAGCGCACCGTGCCGCGCGCCACCCAGCATGCCCTGGGCACGGATGCCGACCCGGTGATGCTCGAGGTCTTCAACAACCTCTTCATGAATATCGCCGAGCAGATGGGGCTGCGGCTGCAGAACACCGCCTACTCGGTGAATATCAAGGAGCGGCTGGATTTCTCCTGCGCGCTTTTCAATGCCCAAGGCGAACTCATCGCCAACGCCCCGCACATGCCGGTGCACCTGGGCTCGATGAGCGAGAGCATCAAGACCGTGATCGAGCGCAACCCGGTGATGCGCGACGGCGATGTCTACATGCTCAACGACCCCTACCACGGCGGCACGCACCTGCCCGACGTGACGGTGGTGACCCCCGTCTATCTCGACTCCGGGGATGCCCGGCCCAGCTTCTTCGTCGCCAGCCGAGGCCACCATGCGGATATCGGCGGCATCACGCCGGGTTCGATGCCGCCGTTTTCGACGACGATTGCCGAGGAGGGCGTGCTCTTCGACAATTTCCTGCTCGTTCGCGACGGCGCGCTGCGCGAGGCCGAGCTCTTCACCGCGCTGCGCTCGGGCCCCTACCCTGCACGCAACCCGCAGCAGACGGTGGCCGACCTGCGCGCGCAGATCGCCGCCAACGAGAAGGGCGTGCAGGAGCTGCGTGCCATGGTGGCGCAGTTCGGCCGCACCACGGTGGCGGCGTATATGAAGCATGTGCAGGACAACGCCGAGGAAAGCGTGCGCCGCGTCATCACGGCATTGAAAGATGGCGACTTCACCCTGCCGCTGGACAACGGCGCGCGCATCGTCGTGAAGGTCACGGTGAACGCCGCCGCGCGCGAGGCGACGATCGATTTCACCGGCACCAGCGAGCAGTTGCCGAACAATTTCAACGCGCCCAGGGCGGTGACGATGGCCGCGGTGCTCTACGTCTTTCGCACGCTGGTCGACGACGACATCCCGCTCAACGCCGGCTGCCTGAAGCCACTGCACGTGGTCGTGCCCGAGGGTTGCATGCTCAACCCGCGCCCGCCCGCGGCGGTGGTGGCGGGCAACGTGGAGACGAGCAGCTGTGTCACCAACGCGCTGTACGGCGCACTCGGTGTGATGGCCGCCAGCCAGTGCACGATGAACAACTTCACCTTCGGCAACGAGACTCACCAGTACTACGAGACGATCTCCGGCGGCAGCGGCGCCGGTGCCTGGAAGGACGACGCGGGCCGCGTCGTCGGGGGCTTCGACGGCACGAGCGTGGTGCAGACGCACATGACCAACTCGCGCCTCACCGACCCCGAGGTGCTGGAGTTCCGCTTCCCCGTGCGTCTGGAGAGTTATGCCATCCGCGCCGGCAGCGGCGGCGCCGGGCGCTGGCGCGGCGGCGACGGCGGCGTGCGCCGCGTGCGCTTCCTGCAGCCCATGACGGCGTCCATCCTGTCCAACGGCCGCGTCGTGCCGGCCTTCGGCATGGCGGGGGGGCAGCCGGGGGCCTTGGGCGTCAACCGTATCGAGCGCAGCGACGGGCGCATCGAGACCCTGGCCCACATCGGCTCGGCGGCCATGGAGCCGGGCGACATATTCGTGATCGAGACGCCGGGCGGCGGCGGCTACGGCGCGGTGTAGCGCAGCGCTACGATGAGGCGCATGAAGAAGATCCTGCTCACCGGCTTCGACGCGTTCGGCGGCGAGACCCTCAACCCCTCGTGGGAGGTGGCGCAGGCGCTGCACGGCGAGCGCATCGGCCCGGCCACGGTGCAGGTGCTGCGCCTGCCCTGCGCTTTCGGCCTGGCGCTGGAGGCGCTGCAGGATGCCCTGGCCACGCAGCGGCCGGTGCTGGTGCTGGCACTCGGCCAAGCCGCGGGGCGGGGCGAGTTCTCGATCGAGCGCGTGGCCGTCAACCTCGACGACGCGCGCATCGAAGACAACGCCGGTGCCCAGCCCATCGACGAACCCGTGGTGCGCGGCGCACCCGCGGCCTACTTCAGCACGCTGCCCGTGAAAGCCATGGTGGAGGCGCTGCGCCAGGCCGGTCTGCCGGCCTCGGTGTCGCCATCGGCGGGCAGCTATGTCTGCAACCATGTGTTCTTCGGCCTGATGCATGCCCTCAGGCGCCGCCGCGCCTGCCGTGCCGGGTTCATGCACCTGCCGTTGCTGCCCGAGCAGGCGGTGGGGTCCACGCCGCAGCCCAGCCTGCCGCTGGCCACGCAGATCCAGGGGGTGCGGCTGGCCTTGGCCACGGCGCTGGCCACGGTGGTGGACCTGCGCGTCAGCGGGGGCACCGAGGCCTGAGCGCCGCGGCTGCACGCCTGAATTTCGATTTCATCGCGGGTCCGTGTAAGAAGCGCGCGGCGGCCGCGACTATGCCTGCGTCTGCCATGGCTGGGTGCCCGGCAGCGCCCACAACCCACTCCCAGGAGTATTGCCCCATGAACCCACGTATCGCCGTTTCTTCCGCCCTCGCTTCCGTCTTCGCTCTCGGCCTGGCCAGCCAGGCTGCTGCCCAGGACAAGGACGCCGGCGCCAAGGAAAAGTGTTTCGGCATCGCCAAGGCGGGCCAGAACGATTGCGCCAACCTCTCGGGCACGCACTCCTGCGCCGGCCAGGCCAAGGTGGACATGGGCCCCGACGAGTGGAAGTACGTGCCCAAGGGCACCTGCAAGAGCATGAAGGGCATGACGGCCGAAGAAGCCAAGGCCCGCGCCAAGAAGTAAGCCGGCACCGAACTCCGCACAGGCCGACGCCGTCATGTTTCATCACACCGGCATCGGCCTGCGCCAGCCGCACTACGCCGCGCTGCTCGCGGCGCCGCCGCCGCTGGCCTTCGTGGAAGTCCACTCGGAAAACTTCTTCGCCGAGGGCGGCGCGGCGCTGCAAGTGCTGGACGCGGCGCGGCGGCACTGGCCGGTGAGCCTGCACGGCGTGGGCTTGTCGCTGGGCTCGGCGGCCGGCCTGGACGAGTGGCACCTCGAGCGGCTGGCCGCGCTGGTGCAGCGCATCGATCCGGTCCGGGTCAGCGACCACGCCTCCTTCGCCCGCGCCCCGCGCCGCCAGGGCGGCCCGGTGGTGCACGGCAACGATCTGCTGCCGGTGGCCTTCACGGCCGCCGCGCTGGACCTCATGGTGGCCAATGTGCAGCGCGTGCAGGAGCGGCTGCGCCGGCCGCTGCTGGTCGAGAACCTCTCGGCCTATCTGCACTGGGCCGACGACTGCATCGCCGAGCCCGAGTTCTTCAACGAGCTGGTGCGCCGCAGCGGCTGTGGCCTGCTGCTGGACGTCAACAACCTGGTGGTGAATGCGCTCAACGAGGGCGGCGGCGAAGCGGCCGCGGTGCAGGCCGCCTGCCGCTGGGTCGATGCCATCGCGCCGGCCAGCGTGGGCGAGATCCACCTCGCCGGCTACAACGATACCGGCAGCCTCGTCATCGACGACCACGGCAGCCGCGTGCATGCGCCGGTGTGGCAGGTCTTCCGCCATGCCGTGCAGCGGCTGGGCGCGCGGCCCACGCTGATCGAATGGGACACCGACCTGCCGGCGCTCGAGGTCCTGCTCGACGAGGCGGCGTTGGCCGAAGCGGTGCTTCTAAGATGAAACAGCCCCCACGCTCACTTTGTTGGCTGCCCCCCAAGGGGGCGCGTCAGTACCTTCGGGCGGCCGGGCGGTACTGACATGACCGGAAGCGACAAGGAAGCCCTGCGCCAGCAGATGCTGTTGCGCGCCCTGCTCGCCGATGCCCGGCCCGGCGTGGTGGGCGGCTGGCTGCGCGACGGCGAGGGTTTGGCGCGCGGCCTGGCGGCGTACCGCGCCAACGCCGGTGCGCTGGCCGAGCGCGCGCTCGCGGCGGCCTTCCCCACGCTGCAGCAGCTGCTGGGCGAGGAGTCCTTCGCCGCGCTGGCGCGCGCCTTCTGGCTACGCCACCCGCCCTTGCGCGGCGATATGGGCCTGTGGGGCGAAGCGCTGCCGGCCTTCGTGGCCGACGCCGAATCGCTGGCCGAAGAACCCTATCTGGGCGACGTGGCGCGCCTCGAGTGGGCCGTGCACCGGGCCGAGCGCGCAGCCGACGGCGGCGCCGTGGCGGGTCTTCACCTCTTGGGTACCGACGACCCCGAAAAACTCTGGCTGCGCCTGGCGCCCGGCACGGCGCTGGTCCGCTCGCCGCACCCGGTGGCGACGATCTGGCATGCCCATCGCAGCCAGGCCGAAGACCGCTTCGACGCCGTGCGCGCGGCCTTCGCCGCGGGCCGGGGCGAAGCCGCGCTCGTATCGCGCCAGGGCTGGCAAGCGACGGTGCGGGCCCTGGCCGACGATGAAGCCCGTTTCACCGAAGCGGTTCTCGCGGGCCGGCCGCTGGCGCAGGCGCTGCTGGCGGCCGGCGCGGACTTCGCTTTCGAACCCTGGCTGGTCGCCGTGCTGCAGCGGCAAGGCCTGGCGGCGGTGACGGCACGGCCACACAAGGAGACGACATGACGACGACCGCTTCTGCACCCCTGGCCCTCGCGCGCCGGGTCATCGCTGCACTCGACACCTTGCAGCCGCTGGCCCTGCTGGCGGCGCGGCTCTACGTGGCGCGGGCCTTCTTTCTTTCGGGGCTGACCAAGATCCGCGACTGGGATACCACGCTGGCGCTGTTTGCCGACGAGTACCACGTGCCGCTGTTATCGCCCCAGGCGGCGGCGCTGGCCGGCACGGCCGGCGAACTCATCCTGCCCGTGCTGCTGGCGCTGGGCCTGGCCGGGCGCTTCGCGGCGGCGGGGCTGTCGGTGGTCAACGTCGTGGCGGTGATCAGCCTGGCCGAGATCGCGCCGGCGGCGCTGGCCCAGCATGAGCTGTGGGGCAGCCTGCTGGTCGGGCTGCTGCTGTGGGGGCCGGGCCGCTGGTCGCTGGATGCCCGGTTCGCACGCCGTTTCGTCTGAAGCCTGTCGCAGCGGGCGCAGTTGGCGCGGTTGGCGCAAGGGCCGACGCGGCTGAGCGGCGGAGTGCCGGAGCGCTACTCGTTGGGGCGGAAGGCGACGATCAGCGTCTGCGGCACGCGGCCATCGACATCGCGCGGCAGCGTGCCGGCGCGGTCGATGGCGCGCAGCACGGCCTCGTCCCATTCCTTGTGGCCGCTGCTCTTGACCAACTGGCGGGCGATGATGGTGCCGTTGGGCGCGGCGCGCACCTCGACCTCGGCGGCGGGGTTGCCGGGCACGGTGCCGGTGAAGACCGAGTTGCGGCGGATCAGCGCCGCCAGCCGCCCGGCATAAGCGGCCGAAGGGGCCGCGCTCTGCGCCGCCGTGCCCGTGCCGCCGGTGGCGCTGGTGGCACCGCCGGCCTGGCCCATCATGCGGCGCAGGTTCTCTTCGCGCTGGCGGGCCAGGCGCTGTTCTTCGACCTTGGCTACGCGCTGTTGCTCCTGCTCTTGCGCTTCCTGTTCGCGCTTCTTGCGCGCGGCCTCGGTCTTGCGGTTCTCGGCGTCCAGGCGTTTGCGCTCGGCGGCGACTTCGGCCTCGGCCTTCTTGCGCGCGGCTTCCACCTTGCGGCGCTGCTCGCGTTCGATGGCGATGTCGGGTTCGACCGGCGGCGCAGCGACGGGTGGCGCGGGCCGCGCGGGCCGCGGCACCACCGGCGTGGGCGCGGCCGGGGCGACGGGCGTGACCGGTGGGGTGACCGCTGCGGTCTCCGTGGGTTTGGGGGCCGCCGCCTGCGGCACGCTGGCCCAGAGCTCGGCGCTGACGGCATCCGGCGTGCGCGCGCGCCAGTCCACCGCGGTGGTCAGCGCCGCCACCAGGGCCGCGTGCACCAGCAGCGCCAGCAGCGCGCCCACGCCGTTGCCGCCCGGTGCGCGTGGCAGCAGGGCGTCGTGGGCGAAGGCGGCGCGCGGCATGCCCGGGCCTAGTTGGCCGCCTGCTTGACAGAGAGCCCGACGCGGCGCACACCGGCGCGCTGCAGCGTGTCCATCACGCGCACCACGGCTTCGTAGCGCACGCTGCGGTCGGCACTGATCACCACCGGCACATCGTCGTGGCCCGCCTGCTTCTCGCGCACGCGCGCGGCCAGCTGCGCCAGCGCCACGCCCACGGGCTCCTGCGGGTCGACGCGCAGGCGCAACTTCTCGTCGCTGCCGACGATGATCTCGATGACGCTGGCCGGCCGCAGCTGGCTCTTGCCCACCGAAGGCAGGTCCACCACGCCGGTGGTGATGAGCGGCGCGGTGACCATGAAGATGATGAGCAGCACCAGCATCACGTCGATGAACGGGACCATGTTGATCTCGTTGATCGAGCGCCGGCCGCGCGAGCTGCGGTGGGTGACGGAAGGCATCAGCGTGGCCCTGAGCCCGCCATCGCGGTCACTGCCGATTGGCCGGCATTGCGCTGCAGGATGTTGCTGAACTCCTCGATGAAGGTTTCGAGCTGGATCGCGATGCGGTCGATGTCGCGCGCGAAGCGGTTGTAGGCCACCACCGCGGGGATCGCCGCGAACAGGCCGATGGCGGTGGCCACCAGGGCCTCGGCGATGCCCGGCGCCACGGTGGCCAGCGTCACCTGCTGCAGGTTGGACAGGCCCACGAACGCATGCATGATTCCCCACACCGTGCCGAACAGGCCCACGTAGGGGCTCACCGAACCCACGCTGGCCAGGAAGCTGAGGTGGCTTTCCACCACGTCGAGTTCGCGCTGGAAGCTCGCGCGCATGGCGCGCCGCGCACCGTCGAGTTGCGCGCCGCCGTCCAGGCGCTTCTCGCGCAGCTTGAGGAATTCGCGCATGCCGCTGCCGAAGATGCGTTCCATGGGCGCCGTCTCGGCCTTCTGGGCCAAGGCCTGGTTGAGCTCGGTGAGGCTGCGGCCCGACCAGAACTCGCGCTCGAATTCGTCGTTGCTGGCACGCACGCGGCGCAGGCCGAAGACCTTGCCGAAGATCACCGTCCAACTCGCCAGGGAGATGAAGGCCAGGCCGGCGATCACGATCTGCACGACGAGGCTGGCGTGCAGGATGAGGGAGGTGATGGAGAGGTCTTGGGTCATGTCAGTTTCTGCGTCACTTCGATCGGAATGCGGCGTGGCCTGAAGGTTCCGTCGTCGACGCAGCCGATGCGGATCTCGCCTTCGGCCAACAGCAGGCTGCCGCGCCAGGCCTGCTGGGCCAGGGTCATCGAGGCGCTGCCCAGGCGGTGCAGGGCCACCGTCACCTCGAGCAGATCGTCCAGGCGGGCCGGTGCGCGATAGCTCACACGGGCGTCGGTGACGACGAAGAGCGCGCCGGTGCGCTCGCGCAGCGCCTGCTGCCCCACGCCAAGGTGGCGCAGCCACTCGGTGCGGGCGCGTTCGAAGAATTTCAGGTAGTTGGCATAGAACACCACGCCGCCGGCATCGGTGTCTTCCCAATACACGCGCAAGGCGTGGCGGAAGGTTGCGCCCGGGGGGGCCGTGGGGGTCGGTGCGGGTGGCTGCATGGGCGGCGCGAATTATGCTGCCGCGCATGAGGCGGGCCTTCTTGTACCGCCTGCGGTGCTGCCAATGGCGCCGCTTACTGCATCGCCTGGCGGTACACCGGCCCCCACATCGGGTGGCCGGCTTCGGAGCGGCTGAGGGCGAAGTCCGCGTCGGCGCGGCGTGCGGCGCGAAAGGCGGCTTGGCATTCGGCCAGCCGCGCGCTGGTGCAGGTGATGAAGGCCAGCAGCTTGTAGGCGCTGGCCTGGTCGCGCCCGCTGCGCAGGCCCGCGGCCAGCGCCTTGCGCAACGCGGCCTCGGCCTGCGCGTACTGGCCGTCGTCGTAGGCGCGTATGCCTTCGAACAGCGCCCGCTCGCCGGGCCGCTCCATCAGTTCGGCCAGCCCGCCGGGCGCCGGGGCCGGCGGCGGTGCAGCGCAGCCGGCCAGCAGCGCCACCACGGGGCAGGCACAAGCGAGGACGCGGCGGATGGGCCGCGTGTTCATTGGGCGAAGCGGTGGCGCACGGTCACCGGCTTGTCGGCGCTGACCTGCACGGTGGTGGTGAAGGGCGGGAAGTCCGCGTTGCGCACGGTCACGGTGTGCGTGCCTTCACTCAGGGTCAGGCGGGCCAGCGGCGGGGCGGTGCCGGCGGGTGCGCCGTCCACCTCGACCAGGCCCCAGGGGCTGATGGCCAGTTGCACCGAGCCGTTGACGACGGCCGCGGCGGCCAGCGGCAGGTGCGTATCGCGCGGCACCCAGGGCGGGCTGAGCCTGGCCGGCGTGGCGGGTCGGGCGCGCGGCGCCGTTCCCACAGGCGCCGTGCCGGCGACTTCCTTGACAGTTGCTGGAGCGGCGAGCGCCGTCGCCGGCGCGTGGGCCTCGGGTGCTGCGTCATGCGCTTGCGCCTGCGCCTGCGGCGCGGCCTGGGCCACGGCCGCGGGTGCCGTGGCCAGGGGCGGCGTTGTGGGCACGGTCTCGGTTGCCACCGGCGAGCGCGGGCGCAGGGCCAGGGCCAGACCGGCCGCCGTGGCCAGCACCGCCACCGCCACCCACACCGTGGTGCGGCGGCTCTGGCGGGGTGTAACGGATTGGGGCGGGTTGGCTTCGTGCGGGGCCGCCGCGGCCGCGGGCTCTTGCATGGCGCTGCCGGTGTGGCGGTCCACCCAGCGGCGCAAGGCATGGGCCATCTCGGCGGCGCTGGCGTAGCGCTCGGCGGGCTCATGCGCCATGGCCTTGGCGGCGATGTGCGACAGCGTGCGCGGCACGCCAGGGCGCAACTCGTGCGCCGGCGCCGGGTGGTTGGTGAGCACGGCGGTGGTGATCTGCTCGATGCTGTCGCCGCCGAAAGCCTTGCGCCCGGTGAGCAGCTCGTAGAACACGGCGCCCAGGGCGTGGATGTCGGTGCGCGCATCCAGGACGCCGCCCTGCAACTGCTCGGGCGCCAGGTAGTGCGGCGAGCCGGCCACCGCGCCGTCGAGCGCGGGCAGGGCCGAGCCGTGGGCGACGCGTGCGATGCCGAAATCAAGCACCTTGGGCTTGTCGCGCTTGCTGAGAAAGATATTCGCCGGCTTGATGTCGCAGTGCACGACGCCGCGCGCGTGCGCATAGGCCAGCGCGTCGGCGACACGGCGCACCAGTTGCGCGGCCTGGCCAGGCGTGGGCTGCCAGCCTTCAGCCAGCCGTTGCCTCAGGTCGCAGCCGTGCAGCCGCTCCATGGCGATGTACACGCCGCGGGCCGACAGGCCGGCGTCGTGGACGGTGACGATATGCGGGTGCGACAGCCCGGCAGCGGCGCGGGCCTCGTTCAGGAACAGGCCGTCCAGCGAGACGCGGCTGGGCGTGTCGATGTCGAACTGCAGGGTCTTGACGGCCACCGTGCGCGACAGCAGCGGGTCCCAGGCCTCGTGGACCTGGCCCAGGCCGCCCTGGCCGAGCAGGCCCTTGAGCGCATAGCGGCCGATGTGCGAGAGGGTGGGCTGGTGTTCGACGGTGGCGTCCGGCGGTGCCGGCAGGCTGTCGCCGACGTCCACCAGCAACTCGGCCGGCGTCGAGTCGATGCCCGAGGGCAGGGAATCCGAAGGCGGCAGTGAATCGACCGCGGGCAGTGAATCCGCGGGTTCGAGCGGATCAGGCGCAGCCAGCCATTCGGTGCCGGGCGGCGGCATCGCCACGGTGGTGGCGAACTCGCTCACCGCCGCGTCGGTCCTGCCGCGCCTTTGAAAGAGGTTGTAGCCCACGATGCGGCAGCTTAAGGGGCTGCGGCCCGGGTGTCGCGGTCATAAGCGGCAGGTTTGCCGGGGTGTTAACCGCTTGTCACCGTTCTTGCATGAGGGCGAGTTCGCGTGCCAGCCGGGCTACGGCGGCCTTCAACTGCGGCATGCCGCTGGCGAAGGACAGGCGAACGAATCTCTCGGCCTGCGCCGGGCCGAAATCGCGGCCGGGGGTCAGAGCCACATGCGCGCGGCGCATCATGTCGAAGCAGAAGTCCCAGCTGCTGGCGCTGTAGCGCGAGCAATCGAACCAGGCGTAGAAGGCGCCGTCGGGGACCACGGGCACGTCCAGGCCGAGGGCCTGCAGCGCCGGCACGAGGTCATCCCGACGGCGCCGGTACTCCTCTCGCCGCCGTTCGTATTCGGCCAGGGATTCGGGCTCGAAGCAGGCCAGCGCGGCGCGCTGCGCGAGCGTGCTGGCGCAGATGTAGAGGTTTTGCGCCAGCTTTTCCACCGGCGCCACGAGTTCCGGTGGCAGCACCATCCAGCCCAGGCGCCAACCCGTCATGCCGAAATATTTGCTGAAGCTGTTGATGCTGATGAGGTCTTCACCCAGGGTGAGCGCACTGTGGCCGAAGGCCTCGTCGTAGCTCAGGCCGAGGTAGATCTCGTCGACCAGCGTGACCCCCCCGCGCTGGCGCACTTCGCGCACGATGGCCGCCATCTCGGCCGGCGCGATGGAGGTGCCCGTGGGGTTGCTCGGCGAGGCCAGCAGCACGCCGCGGGTATTCGCTCCCCAGGCCCCGGCCACCGAGGCGGCGTCGAGCTGAAAGCGTGCCGCCGCGCTGGCCGGCAGCAGCCGCGCGGTGGCTCCCGCCGCGGCCACGAAGTGCCGGTTGCAGGGGTAGCTGGGGTCGGGCATGAGGACTTCGTCGCCGGCCTCGAACAAGGCCAGGCAGGCGAGCTGCAATGCCGCCGAGGCGCCGGCCGTGACGACGATGCGATCGGGTGCCACGGCCACGCCAAAGCGCGTGCCGTACCAGGCCGCGATGCGCTCGCGCAGCGCCGGCAGGCCGGTGGCGGGGGTGTACTGCGTGAGTCCGTCGGCGAGGCACTGCACGGCGGCGCGCTGCACGGCCGGGGTGGCGGTGAAATCGGGTTCGCCGATATTCAGGTAGATCATCGGCTCGCCGCCGCGCGCCGCGTCGCACTCGGGGCCGCGCGCGATGGCGTCGGCCGCCTTGGCGCACTCCATCACATAGAACGGCTCGATATGTTCGAGCCGGCGGGCCGTGCGGATCATGTCGCGCGGGCCGGCCGAGCCTCGTTGGGGCGGAGTTCGGCGGCGCAGCGGTCGAGCACGCCGTTGACGTATTTGTGGCCGTCGGTGCCGCCGAAGGTCTTGGCCAGCTCCACCGCCTCGTTGATGGCCACGCGGTAGGGGATCTCCAGGCAATGCATCAGCTCGTAGACGCCGATCATCAGCACCGCATGTTCCACCGGCGAGAGCAGCGTGGTCTTGCGGTCCACATGCCGGGTGAGCACGGCGTCCAGCGCCGCCGCCTGCTCGATGACGCCGTGCAGCAGTGCGTCGAAGTGCGCGCGATCGCACTTCTCGAAGCCGTCTTGTTCGCGGACATGCTCCACCAGGTCGGCCACCGCGCTGCCGGCGAGCAGCCACTGATACAGGCCCTGCATGGCGAGCTCGCGCGAGCGGCGGCGTGCCGACTTGGGCGGGGCGCGCTTCTTCGCCGGCGCGGCCGGGGCCTCGGTCATGAGAGATCTTCCAGCAGGTTGGCCATTTCCACGGCGACCCGGGCGGCGTCGCGGCCTTTGACCTCGGCGCGGGCCCAGGCCTGGGCTTCGTTCTCGACGGTGAGCACGGCATTGGCCACCGGCACCTGGTGGTCCAGCACCACGCGGCTGATGCCGGCGGCGCTTTCGTTGGCCACCAGTTCGAAGTGGTAGGTCTCGCCGCGAATGATGCAGCCCAGGGCGATGAGGGCGTCGAAGTCGCCCGACTCGGCCATGGCCTTGAGCGCCACCGGGATCTCCAGCGCGCCGGGCACGGTGACATGCTTGATGTCGGTGTCGTCGACCTCGAGCCGCTCGAGCTCGGCAAAGCAGGCTTTCGCCAGCACAGAGGTGAGGGCTTCGTTGAAGCGCGCGCGCACGATGCCGATGCGCAGCCCTTCGCCGATGAGTTCGCCCGTCGTGCCGGTGTCAGCGCCTTGCATGGGTGTTGCTCCTTCAGGCCGGGGCCGCAGTGAAACCGGTGATCTCCAGGCCGTAGCCCGTCATGCTGGGCATGCGCCGTGGGCTGCCCAGCAGCCGCATGCGCCGCACGCCGAGCTCGCGCAGGATCTGCGCGCCTATGCCGTAGGTGCGCAGATCGATCTGGGCGCGTGGCTCCGACGCATCCGCCGCCTGCGGCAAGAGCTGCGGCAGCAGCGTCGCCGCGTCACCCGTGCAGTTGAGCAACACCGCCACGCCCTTGCCGGCCTCGTGCAAGGCCTGCAACGCGGCGGGCAGCGGCCAGGAGTGACCGGCCCCTCCGGCATCGAGCAAATCCAGCACCGTGAAGGGCTCGTGCACGCGCACCGGCACCTCGTCAGCAGCCGACCAGTGGCCATGCGTGAGTGCCAGGTGCAGGCCACCGCTCTTGTCGCGGAAGGTGGTGCATTCGAACTCGCCCTGGGGCGTGCGCAGCGGGCGCGTCGCGGCACGTTCGATGAGCGTCTCGTTGCGGCTGCGGTAGCCGATGAGGTCGGCGATGGTGCCGATCTTCAGGCCGTGCTGCTCGGCGAAGACCTGCAGGTCGGGCAGACGCGCCATGGTGCCGTCGTCCTTCATGATCTCGCAGATCACCGCAGCGGGCAGCAGGCCGGCCATACCGGCGAGGTCGCAGCCGGCCTCGGTGTGGCCGGCGCGCATGAGCACGCCACCGTCCTGCGCCTGCAAGGGGAAGATATGCCCGGGCTGCGCCAGATCGGAGGGCCTGGCGTCGTGGGCCACCGCCACCTGGATGGTGCGCGCGCGGTCGGCCGCCGAAATGCCGGTGGTCACGCCGCTGGCGGCTTCGATCGACACCGTGAACGCGGTGCCATGCTTGCTGCCGTTGCGCGAGGCCATCGGCGGCAGGTGCAGCCGCTCGCAGCGCTCGCGCGTGAGGGTCAGGCAGATCAGCCCGCGCGCGTGGCGGGCCATGAAGTTGATGGCCTCCGGCGTGACGTGCTCGGCGGCGAGGACGAGATCACCCTCGTTCTCGCGGTCTTCTTCGTCGACGAGGATCACCATGCGGCCGGCGGCAAGCTCGGCCACCAGCTCGGGGACGGGGGAGATGGGCATGGGCGGGATTGTAGGTGGGGCGTCCGGGCCGCCACACAACGCAAAGAGGGCGAGCCGCCCCCAGGCGCCCGCCCTCTTGTTCGGGAAGAAACCGGTGCGTCAGGCGCGGGTCTTGCGCCGGCTCAGGCCCAGGCCGGCCAAGGCCAGACCGGCGAGGGCCAGGCTGGCGGGTTCGGGGATGGGGCCGGGGCCGGGGTCTACTTGCCCGAGATCGCCGATGACCATGTCGTCGAAGCCGAAGAAGTCCGTACCGGCGTTGGTATTGCCGAAGACGATCTTCTTGTATGAATTGGCCCCGTCGATGAAGCCCCAGAACAGGAGCGCACCATCGGCGCTTGGCTCGGTGCTGTCGACCGTGAAGTTGGTCACTTTATTGGCGATGTCGGTCAGCGCCACGGTGACTCGGCCACCGAACTCGCCAATGTCGGTGCCGTAGAAGCCGAAGGCCGAAACCGCGGTGCCAAAAGTGATCGTGAAGTCGCCCGAGACGTCCCACCACTGGCTGCCGCCGGTCGTCGTATTGAATCGACTTGTGGCGAGGCGATTCTCGATCTGTCCGTCGCCGGTGAGCTGAGCCGACAAGGCGCCACCGGAGCCGGTGAACGAGAGGTCGACCGGCGCCTCGTCCTCGAAAACAAACGTCTCGAAACCCTCGCTGCTCACGCCGCTGAGGCCGCCCAGAAAACTCGCGCGCGCCGCGGCCGGATTGCCGCCCACCTTGCCGGCAGGGGCCTGATTCTCACCAAAGTACACCACCGGTGCGGCGAAGGCCGCCGATGCCAACCCGAAGACACAGGCAGAGGCGAAGAGTTTCTTGATCATGGGGTGCTCCAACTGGGCAATCTCGGCCACGGATGTGGCAACAATGTAAGTGCCGCAAGCTGCGTGCCAATCATAAAAGCCCTTTGCGTATCAAAGGCTTGCGTCGGCACCCCCTGTTCAGGTGGGGGTCTTGCCGTCAAGTATTCCGACACTTTGCGAGCGTTCCAGCTCAGGCCAGGCAAACTCGCCTCGGCCCGCGGCTCGGGCCAGGATGCGCAGATCCGCGCCCACGAGCGCCACGTCGCGGTAGACGAATCGAGGTGCGCTGCCGAGATCGGGCAAGGGGCCAATGGCTGCCATATCGCGCCCGGCACCGATCAGCGTGGGTGCTTGATAGACCAGCAGTTCGTCGACCAGCCCGGCATTCACGAGCGCGGCGTTCAGGCGCGGGCCGGCCTCGACGTGGAGTTCGTTGACCTCGCGGCGGGCCAGCTCGGCCAACAGCGCCTGCAGATCGACTCGGCCTGCCTGCGCGGGCAGCTGGACGACCTCGGCCCCGCGGTCGCGCAATGGCGCGCACCGTGCTGGCTCGTCGACCGTGGTGGCCACGAGCACCGCACCAGGCCATGCGAACAGCGCAGCGGTGGGCGGAATCCGCAGCCGCGAATCGACCACCACACGCAAGGGCTGCAGGGCGGTTGGCACCAGGCGGACGTCCAACCGCGGGTCGTCGGCCAGCACCGTGCCCAGGCCCGTCAATACCGCGCCGGCGCGCTTGCGCCAGGCATGGCCGTCGGCCCGCGCCGCCGGGCCGGTGATCCACTGGCTGCGGCCATCGGGCAAGGCCGTGCGGCCATCGAGCGAAGCGGCGATCTTCACCCGCACCCAAGGCCGACCGCGCTGCACGCGCGAGAAGAAACCGATGTTGAGGTCCCGTGCGGCCGCGGCGATCTCGGCCTCGGCCATCTCGACACACACACCCGCGGCGCGCATGCGGGCGATGCCGTCGCCGGCGACCTGCCCAAACGGGTCTTCGATGGCCACCACGACGCGGGACAGGCCCGCGGCAATCAAGGCGTCGCAGCAGGGTGGCGTGCGGCCGTGGTGCGCGCAGGGCTCCAGCGTGACCCAGGCGATCGCACCCCGCAGGTCGGCGCCGGCCGCGCGGGCCTCGCGCAAGGCCATGACCTCGGCGTGCGGGCCGCCGGCTTGCTGGGTGGCGCCACGGCCGAGCACGCGACCGTCGGGGCTGCCGACGATGCAGCCGACGCGGGGGTTGGGTTCACTGAGGCCGAACGAGGTTTCGGCCAGCGCCAGCGCCTCCAGCAGGCGGGTGCGGTCCAGCGGCGTGGTGCTCATCGCGCCAGTGTAGGCGCGTGCACCCTCAGAGCGGGGGCTCAGAGCAGCGGCTGGTGGCGGTAGGTATTGCTGTTGATGAAGGCGCTGGGGCCGTCAGCCGGGCAATCGAACGCCACGGCGCCGTCGCCGGCGCTGATGACCAGGAAGTTCTGGTTGGCCAGGGGTCCGGTGACGTTCACATAGTCCAGCGGGTGGCTGGTATTGCCGAGCGGCGGCACATGGTTCTGGGCGGGCGTGTAGCGGCAGACCTTGTAACGCGCGGCATTCACGTCGGCCAGCGCGGCGGAGATGGGCAGGCCCGTGAGCACGGCACGCCCCGACCACTTGCTCGGCGGTAGCGCCGTCGTCGGCAGGGCGCAGAAGTACGACACATGCGTGGCGAAGGCCTGCTTGAAACAGGTTTCCGTGGACACCGCCGGCACCGTGAGGTCAACGGCCACGCCCACGCCCGGCAGCGCGGCGTCCGAGGGAAATTCGCCCTCGGCCGGCGTGGGTGCCGCGCCGGTGGCAAATCGCACATGGCCACTCAGGACCAACAGGTCCGACGCCACGCAGGGCGCGGCGGGCAGGCACAACGAGGTGATGACGCCGGTGGTGTTGTTGAACACCCAGGTCAACCCCGGTGGGGCGCCGGGCGGCGCGAAGATGCTGGTGCCATCACCCTGGTCCACCGCGCCAGGCGGAATGGCGACATGCCGGCCGAGCGGGCGCTGCGCCGGCGAGCGGTCGCCGGGCAACCCGAGTGAACCCGCGAGTTCGGGCGCGATGCCGGCGATGGAACTGACGAGACTGATCTCGGGCGTCTGGCCGGCGCGGTCTTGCCAGGTCACACGCAGGGTCACGGTCTTGAGCTTGGGGGCGCTGGCGGCCATGGCCGCGGGCATGACCACCACCGAGCGCGTGTAGGTGGCGTTGGTGATGAGGTTGGGGTCGACCACCACCTGGCCGGCCACGTCGGCGATGTCGGCGAAGTTGGCTACGCCGCCGCTGGCGAGTTGTTCGAAGGCGCGCAGGTTTTCTACCTCCTGCTGTGCGATGCGCACGGCCTGGGCGCGCTGCTTGGAGACATCGGAGTTCGAACGGAGCGTGGCCTGCATGCCCACCACGCCCAGCAGGCCGAAGGCCATGACGGCCAGCGCCACCAGGGCTTCGATGAGCGAAACGCCGCGTGTGCGCCACGCTGTCGTTTTCATTTGAAGTCCTTCCAGCTTCCGGGCACGCGAACGAAAGAGCCGCTGCTGCCGCGCAGCCGGGCCAGCACATCGGCGTCGCGCACGAAGGTTGTGGTGCTGTTCCCGCTGACACTGCCCTCGGCGACCGCTGCGCCTTGCACCTGGCTGTCGACGACGCCGGAGGTGACCCAGTTGGCCTTGCGCACGTAAACCAGCCCGTAGATCGGCGCCGCTGTCGGGAAGGTCAGATCGCCTTCCACGACCAGCAGCACGGGGGCTAACGCCGCGCCGATGGGGCCCGCCGTATCCACCTTGAGGTCGCCCTGGACCCAGATCGGGCGCCCCGGATTCATGGTGATCGCCGTGCGCAGCTCGTCGGCGCCGACCCAGCAACCGGCGCCGGCGCAGGCCAGCAGCACCGCCGCCGGCTGATCCTTGAAGGTCGCCGGGGTCATATTGAAGACGCTGGCAAACATGCGGTCTTCGGTGGAAAACGGTGGGGCAGCGGCGAGGGTCAGCGCCAAGTCATTTTCAACAACCGACTGGTCACCGGGGGTGCCGGGCACGCTGTGCAACACCAGAGGGGGGGCGCTGGCGATCGTGCCCCAGGCGTGCGCGGTGACCCCGCTGCCTGCCGGGTCGGTGTTGTAGACCGAAGCGGCTGCGCCACCGAAGTCGATATTGCCCCGGGCGAGCAGGGCGGCGGCCGGGGGGGCAGCCAGGTTGCCCGTCAAGGCCACGAGCAGGCTCACGGCCGCACGGCCTTCATTGGTCACGCCCTGGCCGTCGAAATCGAGACAGGTGTTGTCCAGCCGCGTGCAGCCCACCACGCGCAGCCGGATCACCCCCGGCTGGCTGGGCGGGCCCACCGGGGGCAGCGCACCGATCTGCTCGAAGCGCACGCGGAATGCCGGGTAGACGCCGCCGCCGGCCGGTGCCGCGACCACCGGGTCGGCGTCCTCGGGGCAGGAGCAATCCCACTGTGCGCCGTTGAGCACGCAGATCTGGGAGAGTTCGCCGCCGGCGGCCTTGGTCTTGGGCGTGAGATTGCCGGTGAGCGGGTCGGGGACGATGTAGCGCTGGCGATAGCTTGCGTCGCCGGCCGCGGCGCTGGTCAGGCAACTGGCGGTGATGCGCTGGTGGTTGAGCATCGCCAGCGCCCATTCGACGCCCGCCTCGGCGGCTTCGAGTGCCTGCGTGGAGCGGTATTGGTTGGCCGAAGTGCGCTGCTCGAAGATGAGGTTGCGGTTGGTGTAGGCGGCGACCAGCGAGATGATGAAGAACAGGATCATCACCACGACCAGCGTCGCCACGCCGCGCTGGTCCGAACCCAACCTGGAATGAAGATGCTGCTTCATGGCGGGCAGATCTGGGCGGCAGCGGGGTCGAAGCGCACGTGGTCGTTGCGCAGGCGAACGTTGCTGGAGAGGCTTCGGTCGACGCCCGGCACCGTCCTGGCCTGCGCGGTCATCGCGACTTCGAATTCACGCACCTGCACTTGCGGCCAGCAACCTGTCGTGCCATCAGGGCACAGCTTGGGGCAGGGCAGGCGCAGCAGTGTGCTGTTGCGCGGTGTGATCGTGAAGGCCGTGACGTTGAGAACATTGGCGTCGGTGAGCTCCTGCCATCCCCCGCGGGAGAGCAAGGTCTTGACGGTGCCGTTCTCCAGCTTGAAGCCCCAATCCCTGAATCCTGCCCCGGGCTGCCAATACCCAAAGCCCATGTCGGTCACCGGCACCCCGCTAACGGTGGCCGTGGGGCTCAACGCATACTCGTTTTCCAGCACGCCGCCGCTTCCTGATACCCACAGGGTCTGCAAAGCAAGTGCTTCGCTCTGCACGCCGATGCGCCGCAACTCGCGCGTGATGATGTCCATGGACGCTCGCATGTCCTGCTGGATCTGGGTTTCGACCAGCAGGCGCCGGTTTTCGACCAACTGCGTCGACATGAGCATGGAGGCGCCCGCGACCACGATCAGGCCCACGGCCACGCCGACCATCATCTCCACGAGCGACAGGCCGCGCTGCGGCCGTTGCATCCCAGGCGATGCGTGCGGCAAGCTCAACATGCGTCCCCCTGGACATTGGAGCCCGCCGGAATGCAGACCTTCACCCGCCCGGACAGACCCACCGTATCGCGCAGCTTGCGCGCGCCATCGATGAAGGTGTCGATGGAGAACGCGTTCGGATCGGCAACGATGAAATCGACCGCCGGGATGGCAATGCCCCCGGTGCGCGGATCGAAGGCAAAGTTGTCGGCCTGGTTCGCGATGGCCGCAATGAACACCGACTGGCTGGTGGGTACTTGCACGGTGCGGATCTCCCGTTCCAGGGGCACGCAGCGCGCCCCTACGGCCTCCGCGCAGTTGCAGTCCGCTGCGCCTGCGGGCTTGGTATACAGGATGTAGCACGACAGCGGTGTGCCGGCCGCCGCGCGGAACTTCAAATGCACTTCGACGCGTCGGCTCACCGCTTCGCTGCGCGCGAACTGCAGATCGGTGACGAGCTGGGCGTTGATGCCCTTGAGCCGCTGCATCAGGATGAAGTCCTTGAACGAAGGCGCGGCCAGGGCCAGCACCACAGCGACGAGCGCCACCACGATCAAGAGTTCGATCAGCGTGAAGCCCGACTCGCGCCGGCAATGACGCCTCATCATCGGCTCCAGCATGGGTCGGAGGCGTTGTAGGTGAAGACGGCGCAAGCACCGCAGCCTGCATAGGTGACCGCGCCCGAGAGGATCCGAACGCTGAGCTTGCGGCACTGTGCATCGTTGGCCTGCGAGGTGCCCGCCTTGCCTTGTGCCGTCACGATATAGCCAATGGCCAAGTCGGCGGCATTCGCCGTTGGTGCAGCGATCGACAGGTCGTAGTACGGCGTGGCGGCGGCGCCGCCGAGGTTGGCCAGCACCGTGGTGTAGGTGGCGTTGTTGCTGCGCCAGCGCTCCTGCGATTGCTGGATCGAGGCCACTGCCGCAAAGGCTTCCGCTCGCCGGCTCTTGCGTATCGAATCCAGAAACGAAGGCAGCGCCACGGCGGCCAGGATTCCGACAATGGCCACCGCGATCATGATTTCGATCAGCGTGAATCCGGCGCCGGCGCACGAATTCGGGCTGCAGTGGAGGCGATGCTTCATTGAGCGGAATTATTGGATCGTGACAAGGTCTGGGCCAGCCCCGGGCTCGCCGCTCGTCGCCGCTGGCTTGCCGCCCGTCATGAATCCTCTGCGGTGGCTGCCCGCGGCACTCAGCAGGCGCGGTAGCCGGGCAGTGCCGGGGCCGGCGAACAACTGCGAACCCGCCCCATGATGTTGACCACCTGCTGGATGGCCGCGTTGCGGCCCTGGACCCTGATGGTCGCCGTGGGGGTGACTGTCCCCCTGGTGGCATCGAACAGGATCGATGGCGCATTGGCCGCCACCTGCACCGAGGTCTCGGCGCCCCATCGAACGGTCTGCATGGCCTGAGCGTTGCCGCGGCACACCGCATCGCCGCGGGCGGTGCATCGGCAGTCGCCGGCATTGCCGGTGTGCACGACATAGCAACTGGCGTCGGCGGTGGTTTCGAAACTCATGCGCACCGAAGCGCCGCGCGCAACCGCCAGGCTGCGGGCGTGCTGGATGTCGGTTTCCAGCTGTGCTGCCGCGCCTTCGATCTGGTGGCGCTCGCGCAGCTGGTTGAAGCCCGGCACCGCCGCCCCCAGCGCCACGGCGCTGACCGCCAGCGTGATGAGCAGCTCGACGAGCGTCAGGCCGGCCTGGTGGCGCAGCGGCTTGCGGATTTGCAGCGGGTTCATCGGGACTCCGTTCGGTGAGTGGATGACGCTCACTTTAGGAATTCGCGGCGTTGGGCGCGACCCCATGGGGAGGGCCCGGGCACCGGCCCTCGCGGGGGCACCCGACACAGCCCCCCTGGTGCATCCCCCCGACGGGGGCATCCTCCGGCTCAGATGTCCCGGATCAGCTGCCGGAACTCGTCCACGTCTTCGAACTTGCGGTAGACCGAGGCGAAGCGCACGTAGCCGACCTTGTCGAGGAGCTTGAGCTCCTGCATCACGAGCTCACCGATGCGCGCGCTGGGCACTTCACGCTCGGCGCTGGCCAGGAGCTCGTCCTGGATGCGGTCGACGGCGGCGTCAACCAACTCCATGCTCACCGGGCGCTTGCGCAACGCCAGCATCATCGACGCGCGCAGCTTGGCGGGGTCGAAATCCTCGCGCGCGCCGTGCTTCTTCACCACCGCCGGCAAGGCGATTTCGCTGCGTTCGTAGGTGGTGAAGCGCTTCTCGCAGTGCAGGCAGCGGCGGCGCCGGCGGATGACGTCGCCTTCGTCGGACTCGCGCGTCTCGACGACCTGGGTTTCTTCGTGGGTGCAGAAGGGGCAGCGCATCCGGCCCTGGCTTCAGCGGTAGACCGGGAAATCGCGCGTCAGCGCGGCCACCCTGGCGCGCACGGCGGCGATGTGCGCAGCGTCGTGAGGCCGGTCGAGCACGTCGGCGATCAGGTGCGCGGTGAGGCGGGCCTGTTCCTCCATGAAACCGCGCGTGGTCATCGCGGGCGTGCCCAGGCGGATGCCGCTGGTGACCATGGGTTTTTGCGGGTCGTTCGGGATGCCGTTCTTGTTGCAGGTCATGTGGGCCTCGCCCAGGATGGCTTCGGCCTCCTTGCCGGTCAGGCCCTTGGGGCGCAGGTCGACGAGCATCAAGTGGCTCTCGGTGCGGCCGCTGACGATGCGCAGGCCGCGTTCGATGAGCGTCTCGGCGAGCACGCGCGCATTCGCCACCACCTGCTGCTGGTAGACCTTGAATTCCGGGGTCAAGGCCTCCTTGAAGGCCACCGCCTTGCCGGCGATGACATGCATCAGCGGCCCGCCCTGGATGCCCGGGAAGATGGCGCTGTTGATCTTCTTGGCGATGGTCTCGTCGTTCATCACGATGAGGCCGCCGCGCGGGCCGCGCAGGCTCTTGTGGGTGGTGGAGGTCGCCACGTCGGCGTAAGGCACCGGGTTCGGGTAGACGCCGGCGGCGATCAGGCCGGCATAGTGCGCCATGTCGACCATGAAGTAGGCGCCCACGGCATTCGCGACCTTGGCAAAGCGCTCGAAGTCGATGCGCAGGCTGTAGGCGGAGGCGCCGGCGATGATGAGCTTGGGGCGGGCCTCAAAGGCCAGGCGCTCCATGGCGTCGTAGTCGATGGCCTCGGCCGGGTCCAGGCCGTAGCTCACCACCTTGAACCACTTGCCGCTCATGTTCAGCGGCATGCCGTGGGTGAGGTGGCCGCCTTCGGCCAGGCTCATGCCCATGATGGTGTCGCCCGGTTGCAGCAGGCCGAAGAACACCGCCTGGTTGGCCTGCGAGCCCGAATTCGCCTGCACGTTGGCGAAGGCCGCGCCGAAGAGCTGCTTCGCTCGCTCGATGGCCAGCTGCTCGACGATGTCGACGTTCTCGCAGCCGCCGTAATAGCGCCGGCCCGGGTAGCCCTCGGCGTATTTGTTGGTGAGTTGCGAGCCCTGGGCGGCCATCACGGCCGGCGAGGTGTAGTTTTCGCTGGCGATGAGCTCGATGTGCTCTTCCTGGCGGCGGTTCTCGGCCTGGACGGCGGCCCAGATCTCGGGGTCGGTCAAGGCAAGCGTGGAGACATTGCGGTCGAACATGGCGGTACTCTTCGTGTGGAAGGGCCTTCGGGGGCCGACGGCGGCAGGCGTGCCGCTTCGTCGGTCTGGGGCTGCCCAGGCGCACGGCTGACACCGCTGCGGCAGGCGCAGCGGGCTGCGCTTCCCGGTGGGAATCCACCTCGGGGCCGAGCCGCCCCTATCGCCAGTTACGCAGGCCTGAAGTGTATCGCCCGCAGGGGCCGGGGCATCTGGCTCAGCGCAGCAGTGCAACCTGTTCTGCCGGGCTGGTTTCCCCGGCCTCAAGCATCGGCAACGCGGCGGGCGGGGCCGCTGGCTTGCGGATCTCGCGATCGCGGCTGACGTCCGAGGGTGCTGCAGACACGGTTTTCACAGAGACCGGCCGGCCGTCGGCCACGTTGCGCATGCTCACTTGCTCGGCCATCACCCGGCCGACATAGCCCCCGTCGCTTTCGAGCAATGCTGCACCCACGTAATAGCGCAGGCCCTCCTGCAGGTTGCCCGCGCGGGTGATGCATTCCTTGAGCACCAGCACGCCCACGCGCAGGTTGCTGATCGGGTCGAAGGCGGCGCGCGTGCCTCCGAAGGCCTCGTACTTGTCGTCGTGCACCCGCGTCATCACCTGCATCAGCCCCTGGGCTCCAACCGCGCTCTGTGCAAAGGGGTTGAAGCTCGACTCCACAGCCATGATCGCCAGGATCAGCGTCGGGTCCAGGCCGGCGCGGCTGCCGATGGCCCAGGCCTCCTGCACCAACGCGCTGATGGGCTCCGGCGCCACTTTGTAGCGGCGGGCGATCCAGGTGGCCAGCGTGGCCTGTTGGCGGGTCAGGTCGCTCAGGTTGACGGCGGTGGCGCGGGCCACGCCTTGGGGTTCAGCCACTTCCGCCAGCAACTCCCCGCGGGTGGGATCGCGCTGCTCCTGGCGCGTCTGCAGCCATTCCAGCGCCTGCACTTCGAACTGGCCGCGCAAATCGGCGCGGCCCAGCGCGAATACGAGCACGGCCACGGCCGCCAGGCCCACCAGCGCCAGGGTGTTGTGGCTGACTTCTAGCAGGCCATGACCCACGTCGCGGACGAATACCGACAAGGACTGCGCGGCGGCGCGCCGCGTCTGGCGCAGCAAGGCAAGGGCTTGCATCATGACTCTCTCCTGACTTCCGCGACCTCCGCGCCCTGCCTCTGGGGTGGGTGGGGGCCGCTGTGATAATCAACTGGCGGGTGGTGGCCGTGGGGGGCGGCGCAGACCCCTGCCGGGGCGGTGTCAACTCGGGTCGGCGGGTTCGAACACCGGTGTCGCGGGTTAACCCTGATATTTCAGGACTGGGCGGATTCTAGGAACCGACTAATACACAGTCAAGCATATAAAAAGCGTTTCTAATTCCTGAGAAGAATGAAATATCGGGATCTGCGCGACTTCCTCGGCCAGCTGGAACGCCTCGGTGAGCTTCGAAAGCTGACCGAACCGGTATCGCCGCGCCTGGAAATGACGGCAATCGGCGACAAGTTGCTGCGCGCCGGCGGCCCGGCCGTGCTCTGCACCCAGCCCCTGGGTTACAAAATTCCCTGCCTCATCAACCTCTTCGGTACCCCCAGGAGAGTGGCGCTGGGGATGGGCGCGGACTCCCCGGCCGAGTTGCGAGACGTGGGGCGCTTGCTGGCCAGCCTGAAGGAGCCCGAGCCGCCCAGGGGCCTGAAGGATGCCGGCAAGCTCCTGCAGATGGCCAAGGCCTTGTGGGACATGAAGCCGGCGGTGCAGCGTGGTTCGCCCTGCCAGGAGGTGGTGCGCGAGGGCGATGAGGTCGACCTGACGCAGTTGCCGGTTCAGACCTGCTGGCCTGGCGACGCCGGGCCGCTGATTACCTGGGGCCTGGTCATCACGCGGGGCCCGCAGGGCGTGGCGGCACCGCGCAGCCGGCAGAACCTGGGCATCTACCGCCAGCAGGTCATCGGCCGTCGCGAAGTCGTCATGCGCTGGCTGGCGCACCGCGGCGGGGCGCTCGATTTTCGCGACTTCGCGCGCGCCAACCCGGGTCAACCATTCCCGATGGCCGTGGCGCTGGGCGCCGACCCGGCGACCATCCTGGGCGCGGTGACGCCGGTGCCGGACACGCTTTCCGAATACCAGTTCGCCGGCCTGCTGCGCGGCAGCCGCACCGAGGTCACCGACTCCGGCGTCGGCGAAGGCGGCTTGAAGCTGCAGGTGCCGGCGAGCGCGGAGATCGTGCTCGAGGGTCACATCCCGACGGCACCGGCGGGCTTCGAGGGCGAGTCGGAGCACGGCGTGCGCCTGAAGGAAAAGGGCGGCTATCTCCATGCGCTGGAAGGCCCGTTCGGCGACCACACCGGCTACTACAACGAGCAGGACTGGTTCCCGGTGCTGCGCATCCAGCGGCTGACGCACCGCCGCGACCCGATCTACCACTCCACCTACACCGGCAAGCCGCCGGACGAACCGGCGGTGCTGGGCGTGGCATTGAACGAAGTCTTCGTGCCCATCCTGCAAAAGCAGTTTCCGGAGATCGTCGATTTCTACCTGCCACCCGAAGGTTGCAGCTACCGCATGGCCATCATCTCCATCAAGAAGGCCTACCCGGGGCACGCCAAGCGCGTGATGTTCGGGCTGTGGAGCTTCCTGCGCCAGTTCATGTACACCAAGTTCATCGTCGTGACCGACGACGACGTGGACATCCGCGACTGGAAGGAAGTGGTCTGGGCCATCACCACGCGCATGGACCCGGTGCGCGACACCACGCTGGTGGAACATACGCCGATCGACTATCTCGACTTTGCCTCGCCGGTGAGCGGGCTGGGCGGAAAGATGGGCCTGGACGCCACGAACAAGTGGCCGGGCGAAACCCAGCGCGAGTGGGGACTGACGATTCGCATGACGCCCGAAGTCGAGCAGCGTGTGCAGGCGGTCGTGGAAGGCTTGCTGGCTCCCCTTTGACGCTGCGCAAGGGGCAAGCGCAAAGCGACTTGCGGCGGCGTCGGCCAAGGCTTATATTGAGCTTGCCTGCTTGCAGGTACCCTCGACGGCGCAGACCCTGCGCGTCAGGAGCCCCGGACCTCATTCCTCTGGAGCTCCATTGGTGGTTTCGGCCACCCGCCCCTCCGGCTCGCAAGAACCGGAGGGGTTCGTGTTTCTGGGCCCCGCCACGGAGCGAACTTGTTCCAACGATTCGAACGCCTGGTGCACCCCTACCCGGATGCGCTGCCGCCACCGCCGCCCAAACAGTTCTTCGCCTTCCTGTGGGAATGCACGAAAGGGCTGCGGCGCTACCTGCTGCTGGTCACGCTGTTCACCGCCGCCATCGGCGCCTTCGAGGCGCTGCTGTTCGGCATGATGGCCCATGTAGTGGACGTGCTGGGCCGGGTGCGCCCGGCCGAGCTCTGGCACGAGCAGGGCCGCACGCTGGCGCTGCTCGCGGCCGTGCTGCTGGCGAGCATCGTTTTCGCGGCGCTGCAGGCGCTCGTCAAGTACCAGGGCATCTTCGGCAACTTCCCGATGCGCATGCGCTGGAACTTCCACCGGCTGATGCTCGAGCAGAGCATGACCTTCTACCAGGATGAGTTCGCCGGCCGCATCGCCACCAAGGTGATGCAGACCGCGCTGGCGGTGCGCGACACCTGGCTCATCTTCACCGACATCCTGGTCTACGTGGTGATCTACTTCGTCACCCTGGTGGCCGTGGTGGGTGCCTTCGACGCCTGGCTGGTGGTGCCCTTCCTGGGCTGGCTGGCGGCCTATGCGCTGACGCTGTGGTACTTCGTGCCGCGCCTGGGCCGGGTGGCGCAGGCGCAGGCCGACGCGCGCTCGCTGATGACGGGCCGCATCACCGACGCCTACACCAATATCGCCACGGTCAAGCTCTTCTCGCACTCGAATCGCGAGGCGCGGTTCGCGCGCAGCGCGATGCAGGAGTTCATGACCACGGCCTACAGCCAGATGCGCCTGGTGACGGGCTTCGAGGCCATCAACCAGGTGCTCAGCGTGGCGCTGATTGCCGCCACGGCAGGCCTGTGCCTGGTACTGTGGACGCATTCGGCGATCGGCGTGGGCGCGGTGGCCGCCGCCACGGCGATGGCCTTTCGCCTCAACGGCATCTCGCACTGGGTGATGTGGGAACTGGCCTCGCTCTTCGAGCACATCGGCACCGTGCGGGACGGCATGGCCACGCTGTCACGCGCCCGCTCGGTGGTGGACGCCCCCGGCGCCCAGCCGCTGACCGTGCCGCGCGGCGAGCTGTGTTTCGACAACGTCAGCTTTGCCTACGGCGGCACGCGCAAGGTCATAGCCGGGCTGAACCTCACCATCCGCCCGGGCGAGAAGATCGGCCTGGTGGGCCGCTCGGGCGCGGGCAAGAGCACGGTGGTGAACCTGCTGCTGCGGCTGTATGACGTCGAGTCCGGCCGCATCCTGATCGACGGGCAGGACATTGCGCAGGCCACGCAGGAGAGCCTGCGCCGCCAGGTGGGCATGGTCACGCAGGACACCTCGCTGCTGCACCGCTCGGTGCGCGAGAACATCGTCTATGGCCGCCCCGATGCCACCGAGGCCGAGATGCGGCGGGCTGCCGAGCGCGCCGAGGCGCACGACTTCATCGACGGCCTCGCCGACCCCAAGGGGCGCAAGGGCTACGACGCCCACGTGGGCGAGCGCGGCGTCAAGCTCTCGGGCGGCCAACGCCAGCGCGTCGCCATTGCCCGCGTCATGCTCAAGGACGCGCCCATCCTGCTGCTCGACGAAGCCACCAGCGCGCTGGACAGCGAGGTCGAGGCCGCCATCCAGCACAGCCTTTACAAGCTGATGGAGGGCAAGACGGTGGTGGCCATCGCGCACCGGCTGTCCACCATCGCGGCGATGGACCGGCTGGTGGTCATGGACCAGGGTCGCATTGTCGAGACGGGCGACCACCTGAGCCTGCTCGCGGCCGGCGGCATCTACGCCCGGCTGTGGGCGCACCAGAGCGGGGGCTTCCTGGGCGAGGAGCTGGACGAGCCGGCGGCGGAGCCCGCTCGCGCTTGAGCCGAACCAGCCCGGCGCGGCGTCAGCTCCTGGCGGGCGCGCCGGCTTGCGGCGCCACCGCCGGGGCCTTGGTGACGCGCACCCTGCCGCCGGTGGTGACCAGGATCACGGCGTCGCCGGGTGCAAAGGTCTCGCCGGCCTTGGCCTGGACCACCGAGCGGCGGTCGCCGTTGCGCAGCTGCACCAGGATCTCGACGGCTTCTTCCTTGGTGGAGAAGCGTT
This sequence comes from Rubrivivax sp., assembly GCA_030681795.1. Lineage (GTDB taxonomy): Bacteria > Pseudomonadota > Gammaproteobacteria > Burkholderiales > Burkholderiaceae_C > Rubrivivax. The sequence continues at coordinate 197,938 of JAUXRG010000078.1, read as the reverse complement.
CGGCCGCATTGCCGATCACGCCACCGACCACGGCGCCGATGATGCCCACGGCCACGGCCTCGCGGCTGCCGCCGACGCTGGAACCGGCGATGCCGCCGACCACGCCGCCGGCGGTGGCGCCGATGCCGCTTTGCGTGCCGTCCACCACCACCGGGCGGGTGGTGAGCACGACCGCGTCGATGACGGTGGCCATGCGCTGGGCGTCGTTGCGGCTGACGACGTCGGGGCTGGTGGTGGTGCAGGCGCCCAGTGCAAGCAAGGTGGCCACTGCGGTGGTGGTGACGAACAGGCGCTTCATGGTGATTTCTCCTGGGGTGTGCAGATCAGCGCGGGGCGAACGGTCACCCCAGGCTGCCGCGATGTGCGGACGGTTGGGGCGCGGCCCGCAAGCGAAGTTCCGCGCGCCAGCCGTAAATAATCGTTGCCTGGGTGGGGTTCAGGTTCGCAACCTCGAGCTGCGCGGCACCGAAGCAAGCAGGAAATCCATCTGGTCGGCCACGATGCGGCGGCCCCGCAGGATCATGTCCTCGTGCAGGCTGGGCACGTAGGGCAGGTACAGCAGGCTCATGTGGGCTTCTTCGGGCATGCGGTTGCCCTTGCGCCCGTTGCAGCTGCGGCAGGCGGTGATGCAATTCATCCACGAATCGGTGCCGCCACGGGACACCGGAACGATGTGCTCGCGCGTCAGTTCGTCGAAATGGAAGGCGTCGCCGCAATACGCGCACACGCCACGGTCGCGCACGAAGAGCTTGGGGTTGGATAGCGCCGGCACCAGGCGCCAGGCCCGGCTGGGGACAGCGCCGCGCACGGCGATGATGGGATGCACCTCGATGCGCGACTGCACACCGGTGGCCCGCTGCACGCCGCCGCGCAACACATGCAGGGCGCGGCCCAGGGTCCACGCGATGGTGTCGCAGGCGTACAGCAAGGCCGCCTCGCGCGCTGCGATCCACGCTTGCGGGCGCCCCGAGATGTCGAGCTGGAGCACGTCCATGTTTATAGCGTAGCGCATCGCGGCGGGGTGGCTCGGCCGCCGGGCGCTGCGCGGGTGCCCTGGTTCTAGGACGGTGACCCTAGAAAAAGTCATGCAGCGCCTGTGCGGGCGGGTGCCGAAGTCTGCAAAATAGCACGATCGTTCGATTTTGTCGTCCCCCCGTGACTCTGCCCGAACCCGCCGCCCTGTCCGACCCGCCTCGCCCCGCCTCGCGTGCCATGCACAAGGGGCAGCAGACGCGTGCGGCCATCCTGGACGCCGCGCTCTCGCTGGCCTCGCACATGGGGCTGGAGGGCTTGTCCATAGGCGCGCTGGCCGAGGTCACGCAGATGAGCAAGTCGGGCGTGTTCGCGCACTTCGGCTCGCGCGAGGAACTGCAGATCTCCGTCATCCGCGAGTACCACGCGAAATTCGAGGAAGAGGTCTTCGCCCCCGCCATCCGCGAGCCCCGCGGCGTGCCGCGCCTGCGCGCGCTGTTCGAGCGCTGGGTGCGGCGCGTCTCCGTGGAGCTGGATTCGGGCTGCATCTACATCAGCGGGGCGGTCGAATTCGACGACCGGCCGGGCCCCGTGCGCGATGCGCTGGCCTCGATGGTGCGGGCCTGGCAGGCCGCGCTGGAGCGCGCGATCCGACAGGCCATCGAAGCCGGCCACCTGCGCGCCGACACCGACCCCACGCAGATGCTCTTCGAGCTGCACGGCCTGATCCTCGCCCTGCACCACGACGCACGCTTCCTGCGCATCCCCGGCGCGCTGGACCGCGTGCGCGCCGGCTTCGAGCGCACGCTGTCGCACTACGCCGTCGCACCGCCTTCGCCCTCCCCCGAATCCGTTGCCGCCCGGCCGCGCCGGGCGCGACGCTGAGTTCCCCTTTTGTCTTTCGACCATCCTCCCAGGAGTCCCACCATGGCCCAGTACACCCCGCCTTTGCGAGACATGCATTTCGTGCTGCACGAGCTGTTCAAGGTCACGGATGAACTCAAGCAGCTGCCGCGCCACGCCGAGATCGACGAAGAGACGATCAACGCCGTGCTCGAAGAGGGCGGCAAGTTCGCCGCCGAAGTGATCTTCCCGCTCAATATCAGCGGCGACCGCGAGGGCTGCACGCTGGACAAGGCCACCCGCCAAGTCACCACGCCCCAGGGCTTCAAGCAGGCCTATGCCCAGTATGTGGAAGGCGGCTGGCCCTCGCTGAGCAGCGACCCGGTGCATGGCGGCCAGGGCCTGCCGATCGTCCTCAACCAGTGCCTGTACGAGATGCTCAACTCGGCCAACCAGGCCTGGACGATGTACCCGGGCCTGGGGCATGGCGCCCTCGAGTGCCTGCATGCGCACGGCACCGACGAGCAAAAGACCGTCTACCTGCCCAAGCTCACCAGCGGCGAATGGACCGGCACGATGTGCCTGACCGAGGCGCACTGCGGCACCGACCTCGGGTTGCTGCGCACCAAGGCCGAACCGCAGGCCGATGGCAGCTACAAGCTCACCGGCGAGAAGACCTTCATCTCCGCCGGCGACCACGACCTGGCGCCCAACATCGTGCATCTCGTGCTGGCCCGCCTGCCCGACGCACCGCCCGGCATCAAGGGCATCTCGCTGTTCGTGGTGCCCAAGTTCAATGTCACCGCGCAGGGTGGCGTGGGCGAGCGCAACCCCGTCTTTTGCGGCGCGCTCGAAGAAAAGATGGGCATCCACGGCAATTGCACCTGCACCATCAACCTCGACGGGGCCAGTGCCTCGCTCGTGGGCCAGCCCAACAAGGGCCTGGCGGCGATGTTCGTGATGATGAACGCCGCGCGCCTGGGCGTGGGCAACCAGGGCCTGGGGCTGACCGAAGTGGCCTACCAGAGCGCCGTGGCCTACGCCAAGGACCGCTTGCAGATGCGCAGCCTGACCGGCACCAAGGCCCCGGACAAGGCGGCCGACCCCATCATCGTGCACCCGGACGTGCGCAAGATGCTGCTCACCGCACGCGCCTATGCCGAGGGCGGGCGCGCCCTGGCCGTGCACATCGCCCTGCTCATCGACAAGGAACTCGCCAGCGACGACGAAACCGTGCGCAAGGACTGCGCCGACCAGGTGGCGCTGCTCACCCCCATCGTCAAGGCCTTCCTCACCGACAACGCCTGGATCGCCACCTCGCATTGCATGCAGGTCTACGGCGGCCACGGCTATATCCACGAGTGGGGCATGGAGCAGTTCGTGCGCGACGCCCGCATCAACATGATCTACGAGGGCACCAACACCATCCAGAGCCTGGACCTGCTGGGCCGCAAGGTGCTGGGCGACAACGGCGCCAAGCTGAAGAAGTTCGGCCGTCTGATTGCCGAGTTCGTCGAGGAGGAAGGCACGAACGAGGCGATGCAGGAGTTCGTCAACCCGCTGGCCGACCTGGGCGACAAGGTCACCAAGCTGACCACCGAGCTCGGCATGAAGGCCTTCGCCAACGCCGACGAGGTGGGCGCGGCGGCGGTGGACTACCTGCGCGTGTGCGGGCACCTGGTATTCGCCTACCTCTTCGCACGCATGGCCAAGGTGGCGCTGGCGAAGAAGGACAGCGGCGACCCCTTCTACACCGCCAAGCTGCACACCGCGCGCTTCTACTTCGCCAAACTGCTGCCCGAGACGGCTTCTCTGATGCGCACCGTGCGAACCGGAGCGGCGCCACTGATGGCCATGGACGATGCGCTGTTCTAGAGTCGGGTTTCCCTGTCCACTCAACTCGCCACACTGGAGACATCCATGAAGAAATTCCTCGCCCTCACCCTGCTCGCCCTGGCCGGCACTGCCTTCGCCCAGGCCACGCCCGCAGGCCTGTGGAAGACCATCGACGACGAGACCAAGCAGGAGAAGTCGCTGGTGCGCATCACCGACACCGGTGGCGTGCTCAGCGGCAAGATCGAGAAGATCCTCGACCCCAGCAAGCAGGACGAGAAGTGCGACAAGTGCACCGACGCCCGCAAGGACCAGCCCAAGCTGGGCATGACCATCATCGAAGGCGTGAAGAAGCAGGCCGATGAACCGTACTGGGACGGCGGCACCATCCTCGACCCCAACAACGGCAAGACCTACAAGGTTCGCATGACGCCCAAGGACGGGGGCAAGACGATGGAAGTTCGCGGTTTCATCGCCTTCTTCTACCGCAACCAGACCTGGCAACGGGTCGAATGACATCCCAACTGGAGAGACCGTGAATCGATTCCAAGTCCGCAAGGTCGCCGTGCTCGGCGCCGGGGTGATGGGTGCGCAGATCGCCGCCCATCTGGTCAACTGCAAGGTGCCCGTGGTGCTCTTCGACCTGGCCGCCAAGGACAAAGACGGGGGAGGGGCTCCGTCTTCCACGTTCGCGAAGAACGGCATCGTCAGCAAGGCCGTGGAGGGGCTGAAGAAGCTCAAGCCCGCGCCGCTGGGCGTGCCCGAGGATGCCGCGCGCATCCAGCAGGCCAACTACGACGAGCACCTGGCGCTGCTGGGGGAATGCGACCTCGTCATCGAGGCCATCGCCGAGCGCATGGACTGGAAGCTGGCGCTGTACACGATGATCGCGCCGGTGCTCGCGCCGCACGCCATCGTGGCCAGCAACACCTCGGGGCTGTCGATCACCCAGCTCGCCGAGGTGCTGCCGGAATCGATCAAGCCGCGTTTTTGCGGCATCCATTTCTTCAACCCGCCGCGCTACATGGCGCTGGTGGAGCTCATCGACACCCCGGCCACGCAGGGCGAGGTGCTGGCCCAGCTCGAAGCCTTCGTCACCAGCACGCTGGGCAAGAGCGTGGTGCGCGCCCACGACACGCCCAACTTCATCGCCAACCGCGTGGGCATCGCCGGCATGCTGGCGACGATGAAGGAGGCCGAGACCTACGGCCTGTCCTACGACCTGGTCGACGACCTGACCGGCAAGAAGCTGGGCCGCGCCTCCAGCGGCACCTTCCGCACCGCCGACGTGGTGGGCCTGGACACCATGGCCCATGTCATCAAGACGCTGCAGGACAACCTCAAGGACGACCCCTTCTACCCGAGCTACGCCACGCCGGCGGTGCTCTCCGCGCTGATCGCCAAGGGCGCACTCGGCCAGAAGAGCGGTGCGGGCTTCTACAAGAAGGTGGGCAAGGACATCCTGCGCCTGGACCCCGCCAAGGCCGACTATGTGGCGGGCGGAGGCAAGGCGGAACCCATCGTCGAGCGCATGCTCAAGAAGCCGGCGGCCGAGCGCCTGAAGCTGCTGCGCGAGAGCAGCAACCCGCAGGCCCAGTTTCTCTGGGCGATCCTGCGCGACGCCTTCCACTATGCCGCGGTGCACCTGGGCGATATCGCCGAAACCGCGCGCGACGTCGACTTCGCCATGCGCTGGGGCTTCGGCATGAAGCAGGGCCCCTTCGAGCTCTGGCAGGACGCCGGCTGGCAGCCCGTGGCGCAGTGGGTCAAGGAAGATATCGACGCCGGCAAGGCGCTGTGCAAGGCGCCGCTGCCGGCCTGGGTCTTCGACGGCCCGGTCGCCGCAAATTCGGGCGTGCACACACCGCAGGGCTCGTGGAGCCCGGCCAAGAAGGCCTACGTGCCGCGCAGCGCGCTGCCCGTCTACCAGCGCCAGCATTTCCCCGAAGACGTGCTCGGCTCGGGCGCCACCCCCGCACTGAAGGCCGGCACCGAGGTCTTCAGGAACGAAGAGATGCGCGTCTGGACGCTGGACGGCGAGGTGCTCATCGCCAGCATCACCTGCAAGCTGCACCTCATCAGCCCCACCGTCACCGAAGGCCTGCTCAAGGCCGTCGAGCTGGCCGAGCAGGGCTACAAGGGCCTGGTGATCTGGTCGCCCGACGATGTCTTCTCTGCCGGCGCCAACCTCGAATCGCTCATGCCGGTATTCATGAAGCTCGGCGCCAAGGGCATCGCGCCTGAGGTGAAGAAGCTGCAGGACGCCATGCTGCGCATGCGCTACGCGCAGGTGCCGGTGGTCGCGGCCATCCGCGGCATTGCCCTGGGCGGCGGCTGCGAGATGACCCTGCACACCGCGCGGCGCGTGGCGGCGATGGAAAGCTATATCGGCCTGGTGGAAGTCGGCGTGGGCCTGATCCCGGCCGGCGGCGGGCTGACCTACATCGCGCGCCGCGCGGCCGAAATGGCGGCCGCCGGCAACGCCAATGCCGACATCCAGAAGTTCCTCTTCGACGGCTTCACCAGCGCGGCCATGGCCAAGGTGGGCACCAGCGCCATCGAATGCCGCAAGCTGGGCTACCTGCAATGGGGCGACGTGATCGTGCCGCACAAGGACGAACTGCTCTTCGTGGCGCTGGCGCAGGCCAAGGCGATGTTCGACAGCGGCTACCGGCCGCCGACCAAGGTGCTGTTCCCGGTGGCCGGGCGCTCGGCCATCGCCACCATCAAGGCGCAACTCACCAACATGCGCGACGGCAGCTTCATCAGCGCGCACGACTTCCACATCGCCACGCTGATCGCCGAAGTGGTCTGCGGCGGTGACGTCGACGCCGGCAGCCTGGTGAGCGAGGAATACCTGATGGCGATGGAACGCGAACGCTTCTGTTCGCTGCTCGAACACCCCAAGACCCAGGAACGCATCATGGGCATGCTGCAGACCGGCAAGCCGGTGAGGAATTGATCATGAGCAAGCAAATTCAAGACGCCTACATCGTTGCCGCCACACGCACGCCGATCGGCCGCAGCGGCCGCGGCTATTTCCGCAACACGCGGCCCGACGACCTGCTGGTGGCTGCCGTGAAGCACGCGCTGTCGCAGGTGCCCAGCCTGGACCCCAAGGCCATCGAGGACGCCATCATCGGCTGCAGCTTCCCCGAGGGCGAGCAGGGCATGAACGTGGCCCGCGTGGCCATGTTGCTGGCCGGCTTGCCGCAAGCGGTGGGCGGTGTCACGGTGAACCGCTTCTGCGCCAGCGGCCTCACGGCGCTGCAGATGGCGGCCGACCGCATCCGCGTGGGCGAAGCCGACGTGATGATCGCCGGCGGCGTGGAGAGCATGAGCCTGGTGCCCATGGGTGGCGCCAAGCCCAGCTTCAACCCCGAGGTCTTCGCCCGGGACGAAAACATCGGCATCGCCTACGGCATGGGCCTCACCGCCGAGAAGGTGGCCACGCAATGGAAGGTGGGCCGCGAAGCGCAGGACGCCTTCGCGGCGGAATCGCACCGGCGCGCCCTGGCGGCCATCGCCGCCGGCGAGTTCGCCGACGAGATGACGCCGGTGACGGTGACCGAGCGCAGCCCCGACCTCGCCACCGGCGGCGTCAAGCTGAAGACGCGCACGGTCAGCGTCGACGAAGGCCCGCGCGCCGACACCTCGCTCGAGGGCCTAGCCAGGCTCAAGCCGGTCTTCGCCGCCAAGGGCAGCGTGACGGCCGGCAACAGCTCGCAGACCAGCGACGGTGCCGGCGCCCTGATTGTCGTCAGCGAGAAGGCGCTGAAGACCTACGGCCTCAAGCCGTTGGCGCGCTTTGTCTGCTTCGCCGCGCGCGGTGTGCCACCCGAGATCATGGGCATCGGCCCCATCGAGGCCATCCCCGCGGCGCTGCGCCTGGCCGGCCTCAACCTGGCCGATATCGGCTGGATGGAGCTCAACGAGGCCTTCGCCGCGCAGTCGCTGGCGGTGATCAATACCCTGGGGCTCGACGCGGCCAAGGTCAACCCGATGGGCGGCGCCATCGCACTGGGCCACCCGCTGGGCGCCACCGGTGCCATCCGCGCCGCCACCGTGGTGCACGCGCTGCAACGCCACCAGCTGAAATACGGCATGGTGACGATGTGCGTGGGCATGGGGCAGGGCGCAGCCGGTATCCTCGAAAGGGTGTGAGGCGCAGCCGCCGCGTCACCAAGCCGGGAGACCTTGCATGAGCATCAAGACCGCCACTCTCAATGGCGTGGCCACCATCGAGATCGCGCGGCCGGAAAAGAAGAACGCGCTCACCGTGGCCATGTACCAGGCCATGGCCGATGCCCTGCACGCGGCGCGCGAGGACGCCGCCGTGCGCGCCGTGCTCATCACCGGCCAGCCCGGGGTATTCACCTCGGGCAACGATATCGAGGACTTCATGACGCGCGCCCCGGGCCAGGGTATCGATGCCCTGGACTCGCCGGTGCTGCGCTTCATGCGTGCGCTGCTCGAGTGCGACAAGCCGGTGGTGGCGGCGGTCACCGGCGCGGCCATCGGCATCGGCACCACGATGCTGCTGCACTGCGACTTCGTCTATGTTTCCGACGAAGCCCGCCTGGCCATGCCCTTCGTCGCGCTGGGCCTGGTGCCCGAGTTCGCCTCCAGCCTCATCGTGCCCCAGCTCATGGGCCACCGCAGGGCCGCGGAGAAGCTCCTGCTCGGCGACCCCTTCACGCCCGAACAGGCGGTGGAGTGCGGCATTGCCAACGCCGTGCTGCCGGCCAGCGAGGTAGTGAACCATGCCCGCCGCGTGGCCGAGCGTTTCAACGCGCTGCCGCCCGGCGCCGTGCGCGAGGCCAAGCAGCTGCTGCGCGCGCCGCAGGCCCAGCAGACGCTAGCGGTCATACGCAGCGAAAGCGAAATCTTCGCCCGCCGGCTGCGCAGCCCCGAGGCGATGGAAGCCTTCCAGGCCTTCTTCCAGAAGCGCAAGCCCGACTTCAGCAAGTTCTGACGAGTCGGCGTGGTCGCGCGCCGATTGCCTCTTGCACCCTGACTCTTGGGTGCGCTCTCCTGCACCATGCCTTCGATCAAGTCCATCCTCCAGCGGGCGTTGAGTCACATGCCCCCGCAGCAGCCGGTCGACAGCCGGGGTCGCCGCATCGTCGCCGTGATCGAGTGCATCCTGAACCAGAACGCGCGCGACGAGGGTGCCGCGTCCTCGCCGGCCCTGTCCTGGGAGGTCGTGGCTTTGTGCCACGAACATGGCGTGGGGATGGTCCAGCTGCCTTGCCCGGAAATCGCCTGCCTGGGCATGGCGCGTGCGCGTGCCCCGGGCGGTTCGATCCGCGCCGCGCTGGACACCGAGGCCGGGCGCGCGCGTTGCGCCGAAATCAGTGCCCAGGCCGCGGACCGGCTGGAGACCTATGCGCGCGCCGGCTACCGCGTGCTGGCGGTGCTGGGGGGCAACCCGCAAAGCCCGGGCTGTGCCGTGCACCTGGACGGGCAGGCCTTGCAGTCCTCGTCGGGGGTCTTCATGCGCGAGCTGCAATCCGAGCTGCGCCGCCGCGGCCTGGAGATGCCCTTTCGCGGCCTGCGCGACAGCGATCCCGCCCTGCTCGCCGATGACCTGCAGTGGCTGGCCCAGCGTTTCGACGCACCCGGGCCTTGAGGCAGCAGCCTGCCACGGCTCAAAGAGCGGCCAGCAGCTCGTAGGAACGCAGGCGCGCCGCGTGGTCGTGGATGGCGCCGGCGACGATGAGCTCGTCGGCCTGCGTTCGCGCCACGATGGCGTCGAGCTGCCGGCGCACGCTCTCGGGCGAACCGACGGCCGTGGCCGCCAGCATGCGCTGCACGCCGGCCTTTTCCTGGGCGCTCCACAGCGTCTCCATCAGCGCCGGCGAAATCGGCCGGGGCAGCGGCCCGCGCTGGCCGCGCTGCATGCCCAGGAAGCGCTGCTGCACCGAGGTGAAGAGGAAGGCCGCTGCCTCGTCGCTGTCGGCGGCGATGACGTTCACACCCACCATCGCGTGCGGCCCGGGCCAGGCGGCCGAGGGGCGGTAGCCGGTGCGGTAGACCTCCAGCGCCTGCAGCAGCAGGTCGGGCGCGAAGTGCGAGGCGAAGGCGAAGGGCAGGCCCAGGTGCGCCGCGAGTTGCGCGCTGTACAGGCTGGAACCCAGCAGCCAGATCGGCACATGGGTGCCGGTGCCGGGGATGGCGCGCACCGCCTGGCCGGGCTGGGCATCGCCCAGGTAGGCCATGAGCTCGACCACATCGCGCGGAAAGCCTTCTTCCTCTTCGCTGGCCAGATGGCGGCGCAGGGCGCGCGCGGTGAGCCGGTCGGTGCCCGGCGCGCGGCCCAGGCCGAGGTCGATGCGCCCCGGGTGCAAGGTGGCGAGGGTGCCGAACTGCTCGGCGATGACCAGCGGCGCGTGGTTGGGCAGCATCACGCCACCCGAACCGACGCGGATGCTGCGCGTGCCGGCGGCGATATGCGCCACCAGCACGGCGGTGGCCGAGCTGGCCACGCCTTCCATGTTGTGGTGCTCGGCCACCCAGTAGCGGCGGTAGCCCCAGGCCTCGGCGTGGCGCGCCAGGTCCAGCGTGTGGCGCAACGCCGTAGCGGCATCGCTGCCTTCGACGATGGGGGCCAGGTCGAGGACGGAGAGGCTTTTCATGCCGGCACCGGCCGCGGCTGGCCGTTCGAATCGATGGCCACGTAGGTGAGGTCGGCCTCGGTCACCTTGACGCGTTGCAGATTGGCCGGGTTGCGCTCGGCCCAGACCTCCACATGCACGCTGATCGAGGTGCGGCCGATGCGCGTGACGCGGGCGTAGAAGCTCAGCAGGTCCCCCAGGCTCACGGGTTGCTTGAAGACGAACTGATTCACCGCCACCGTGGCGATGCGCCCCTTGGCGATGCGCGAGGGCAGCACCGCGCCGGCCAGGTCGACCTGGGCCATGATCCAGCCGCCGAAGATGTCGCCGTTGGCGTTGACGTCGGCCGGCAGGGGCATCACGCGCAGCACGAGTTCGGCGCCGCCGGGCAGCGTGGCCGGGGCCATGTGCAAGATGGCGCGGGTATCTGGGGTCGGGTCGGGCATGGCGGGTCCTGGGGTGCGCTGGGCTGTACGGGGATGAAGGCGGCGCGCGGCGACAATCACCGCATGCGTCTTGCCCGCACTTTATCCCTCGCCGCTCGCCAGGCCTGCCTCATCGGGCGTTCGGTGGCATGAGGGGCCTGCACCGTCACGCCGCGGCGCTGGACGCCCCGGCCGCGTCCCCGGGCACATCCGCCGCGCCGCGTTCCGACTGGGGCACGCTGGTGCGGCTGCTGCCCTACCTGTGGCGCTACCGCTGGCGCGTCGGCATCGCGCTCGCCTTCCTGGTGGCGGCCAAGGTCGCCAATGTGGGCGTGCCGATGCTGCTGAAGAGCCTGGTCGATGCGCTCGCGTTCAAGCCCGGCGACCCGGCAGCGCTGCTCGTCGTGCCGGCCGGGCTGGTGGTGGCCTATGGCGCGCTGCGGTTTTCCACCGCGATGTTCACCGAATTGCGCGAGCTGATCTTCGCCAAGGCCACCGAGGGCACTTCGCGCAGCATCAGCCTGCAGGTCTTTCGCCACCTGCACGCGCTGAGCCTGCGCTTCCACCTCGAGCGCCAGACCGGCGGCATGACGCGCGATATCGAGCGCGGCCGGCGCGCCGTGCAGTCGCTGATCTCGTACTCGCTGTACAACGTCTTCCCCACGCTCATCGAAGTGGGGCTGGTGCTGACGCTGCTGGCGGTGAAGTTCGACGCCTGGTTCGCCTGGATCACCATCGCCGCGCTGGCGCTCTATATCGGCTTCACCATCGTCGTCACCGAGTGGCGCACGCAGTTCCGCAAGCACATGAACGAGCTCGACTCGGCGGCGCATTCGCGCGCCATCGACGCGCTGCTGAACTACGAGACGGTGAAATATTTCAACAACGAAGACTTCGAAGCCCGCCGCTACGACGAGAACCTGGAAGGCCTGCGCCGCGCGGCGCTGAAGAGCCAGCGCACGCTGAGCCTGCTCAACACCGGCCAGCAGATGATCATCGCCGTGGCGCTGGTGGCCATGCTCTGGCGCGCCACGCTGGGCGTGACCGAAGGGCGGCTGACGCTGGGTGACCTGGTGATGATCAACGCCTTCATGATCCAGCTCTATATCCCGCTGAACTTCCTGGGCGTGATCTACCGCGAGATCAAGCAGGCGCTGACCGACCTGGACAAGATGTTCACGCTGCTCGATCGAAATCGCGAAGTCGATGACCTGCCGGGTGCGAGAACGCTGGAGGTGGGCCCCGGCCATGTGCGCTTCGACCGCGTGAGCTTCGCCTACGACCCGAGCCGACCGATCCTCCACGACGTGAGCTTCGAGATCCCGCCGGGCAAGACGGTGGCGGTGGTGGGGCCCTCGGGCGCGGGCAAGAGCACGCTGGCGCGCCTGCTCTACCGCTTCTACGATATCCAGGCTGGCGCCATCACCATCGACGGCCAGGAACTGCGCTCGGTGACGCAGGCCAGCCTGCGCGCGGCGATCGGCATCGTGCCGCAGGACACGGTGCTGTTCAACGATACGGTGGAATACAACATCGCCTACGGCCGCCCCGGTGCCACGCACGAGGAAGTCGAGGCCGTGGCCAAGGCCGCGCATATCCACGACTTCATCGCCGCCACGCCCAAGGGCTACGAGACCATGGTGGGCGAGCGCGGCCTGAAGCTGTCCGGCGGCGAGAAGCAGCGCGTGGCCATCGCGCGCACGCTGCTGAAGAACCCGCCCATCCTGATCTTCGACGAGGCCACCTCGGCGCTGGACTCGGCCAACGAGCGCGCCATCCAGGCCGAGCTGCGCGCCGTTTCGCAAGGCAAGACGGCGCTGGTCATCGCGCACCGGCTCTCCACGGTCGTCGATGCCCACGAGATCGTGGTGCTCGAAGCCGGCCGCGTGGTCGAGCGCGGCCCGCATGCCGAACTGCTGGCGCGCGGCGGGCGCTACGCCGAGATGTGGCGGCTGCAGCAGAGCGGGCAGGAGGGCTGAAACGTGATCGAAATCAAGAACATCAGCAAGTGGTACGGCAGCTTCCAGGTCCTGGTCGACTGCACCACCCACATCAGCAAGGGCGAGGTGGTGGTCGTCTGCGGCCCCTCGGGCTCGGGCAAGAGCACGCTGATCAAGACCGTCAACGCGCTGGAGCCCTTCCAGAAGGGCGACATCGTCGTCGACGGCATCAGCCTGACCGACCCCAGGACCAACCTGCCCAAGCTGCGCGCACGCGTGGGCATGGTGTTCCAGCACTTCGAGCTCTTCCCGCACCTGTCCGTCACCGAAAACCTCACGCTGGCGCAGATCAAGGTGCTGGGCCGTGACACCGGGGAAGCCCAGGCGCGCGGGCTGAAGATGCTCGAGCGTGTGGGCCTGACGGTGCACAAGGACAAGTACCCCGGCCAGCTCTCCGGCGGCCAGCAGCAGCGCGTGGCGATTGCGCGCGCGCTGAGCATGGACCCCATCGTCATGCTCTTCGACGAGCCGACCTCGGCGCTGGACCCCGAGATGGTGGGCGAGGTGCTCGACGTGATGGTCAAGCTGGCCGACGAAGGCATGACGATGATGGTCGTGACCCACGAGATGGGGTTCGCCAAGAAGGTGAGCCACCGCGTCATCTTCATGGACGAAGGCCGCATCGTCGAGGATTGCACCAAGGCCTCCTTCTTCGGCGACCCCGAGGCGCGCACGCCGCGGGCCAAGGAGTTCCTCTCCAAGATCCTGGAGCATTGAAGCGCTCCGCGACCCCGGTGCGAGAATCGATCGCATGACGAGCGACATCGCGCCCACGCTGACGATCACGCGCCCCGACGACTGGCATCTCCACCTGCGCGACGGCGCCGCGCTGGCCGCCGTGCTGCCCTACACCGCGCGCCAGTTCGGCCGCGCCATCGTCATGCCCAACCTCAGGCCGCCGGTGACCACCGCGCTGGCGGCGCTGGCCTACCTGGAGCGCATCGTCGAGGCGCTGCCCGAGGGCATGAGCTTCGAGCCGCTGATGACGCTGTACCTCACCGACCGGACCTCGCCGCTGGAGATCCGCCGCGCCAAGGCCGCCGGCGTGGTGGCGCTCAAGCTCTACCCGGCCGGCGCGACGACGAATAGCGACGCCGGCGTGACCGACATCCGGCACACCTACCCGGCGCTGGAGGCGATGCAGCGCGAAGGCCTGCCTTTGCTGGTGCACGGCGAGGTCACCGACCCCGAGGTCGACATCTTCGACCGCGAGGCGGTCTTCATCGAGCGCGTGATGCAGCCGCTGCGCGCCGACTTCCCCGCGCTGAAGGTCGTCTTCGAGCACATCACCACCGTCGAGGCGGCCGAGTACGTGGCCGGCAGCGGCGAATTCACCGCCGCCACGGTCACCGCCCACCACCTGCTCTACAACCGCAATGCGTTGTTCACCGGTGGCTTGCGCCCGCATTACTACTGCCTGCCCGTGCTGAAGAAGGAGAGGCACCGCCAGGCGCTGGTGCGCGCGGCCACTTCGGGCAATCCGAAATTCTTCCTCGGCACCGACAGCGCGCCGCATGCCGCGGCGCTGAAGGAGCAATCGGTGTGCGGCGCGGGCTGCTTCACCGCTCCGGCCGCGCTGGAGCTGTATGCCGAGGCCTTCGAAGCGGCCGGCGCGCTGGACCGGCTCGAAGCCTTCGCCAGCCACCACGGCCCCGATTTCTACGGTCTGCCGCGCAACGCCGGCACCGTGACCCTGAAGCGCGAACCCTGGGCCCTGCCCGAGACGCTGCCCTTCGGTGACGCGCTCATCAAGCCGCTGCGCGCCGGCGAAACCTTGAACTGGAAACTTGCATGACCACCGACCGCGTGATGCTGCTCATCGACGCCGACAACGTGTCCGTCGACGTGATGGAGCAAACCGTCAAGCTGCTGATCGAGCAGCATGGCGCGCTGCACCTGCGCCGCGCCTATGGCACGGCCGAGGGCGCCGTCAAGCACCAGGCGGCGTTCAAGCGCCTGGGCATCAAGCCCATGGTGAACCTGGCCACGGGCAAGAACAGCACCGATATCGCGCTGGCCGTGGATGCCATCGACCTGGTGCTGGCCGAGCGGCCCGACGTGGTGGCCATCGCCTCGTCGGATTCCGACTTCGCGCCGCTGGTGAACCGGTTGCGCGAAAAGGGCTGCGTGGTGCGCGGCTTCGGCCAGGAGGGCAAGACCGGCGACGAGACACAGGAGGTCTACGACGACTACACCGTGCTCGCCCACCGCAAGGTGGCCCGCACGGCCGCGACCAAGACCCCCAGGCCGGCACGCAAGACGGCGACCAAGACCGCCGCCAGCAGGACCACCGCCAGCGCGACCCCTGCCAGCACGACCGCTGCCAGCACGACCGCCCCGGGCAAGACCCCCGCAGCCAAGGCACCGGCCACACCAGCCAAGAAGGCCGCGCCGCGGCGCAAGGCCGCGGTTCAGGCGAGCGCGCCCCCGCCCGAACCGGCGCCGCCACCCCTGCCCGAGAAGGCGCGCCAGATCCTGGACTGCCTGCCCGAGCTCGAGCGCGGCGAGACGCTGGAGTTGCGCGTCGTCTCGGTGCGCCTGCGCGAGGCCGGGCTGCTCAGCCGCAGCGGTTCGTCGACCAAGCTGCTGAGCCCCTTTGCCGGGCTCTTCGAGTTGTTGCCCGCGGGCCAGCCCAACCACGTGCGGCTGCGCAAAGCGGCCTGAGCGGCGATGCGGGCGCGGCGCAGCGGCGCGGCGCCCACGCCGGGGGCATTGAAACCCGGCCGCGGGCCCTAATATCCAGGCCTGTCTCCGCCACTTGCGCGCCCCGCGGCGCGTCACTGTCATGAAACGTGTGCTGCTCTTCGTCGTCACCAACCTGGCCGTCATGCTGGTGCTGGGCATTGCCGCGAGCCTGCTGGGCGTCAACCGCTACCTCACCGCCAGTGGGCTGAACCTGGGGCTGCTGCTGGGATTCGCCGCGGTGATGGGTTTTGGCGGCGCCATCATCTCGCTGTTGATAAGCAAGCCCATGG
This sequence comes from Rubrivivax sp., assembly GCA_030681795.1. GTDB lineage: Bacteria > Pseudomonadota > Gammaproteobacteria > Burkholderiales > Burkholderiaceae_C > Rubrivivax. Next base: position 182,273 of record JAUXRG010000078.1, on the reverse strand, counting down.
CCAAGTGGAGCACCAAGGCGGTGGTCATCAACGGCTCGGCCGACCCCACGCACCGCTGGATCGTCGGCGCCGTGGAGCGCTTCGCGCAGAAGGCGGGCATCAAGATGCCCGAGGTGGCGGTTTTCGACGGCGAACCCAACGCCTTCGCCACCGGGGCCTTCAAGAACTCGGCGCTGGTGGCGGTTTCCACGGGCTTGCTGCAGAGCATGAGCCGCGACGAGGTCGAGGCCGTGATCGGCCACGAGATCTCGCACGTGGCCAACGGCGACATGGTGACGATGACGCTGATCCAGGGCGTGATGAATACCTTCGTGGTCTTCCTGTCGCGCGCCATCGGCTACTTCATCGACAAAGTCGTGCTGCGCAACGACCGCGAAGGCCCGGGCATCGGCTACTACGTGACCACCATCGTGCTCGACATCGTGCTCGGTGTGCTGGCGGCGATCATCGTGGCCTGGTTCTCGCGCCAGCGCGAATACCGCGCCGACGCCGGCGCCTCGGCGTTGATGGGCCGCAAGCAGCCCATGATCAATGCCCTGGCCCGCCTGGGCGGGCTGGACCCCGGCGAGTTGCCGCAGAGCGTGGCCACCATGGGCATCAGCGCCAAGCCCAGCGGCCTGATGGCGCTGTTCTCCAGCCACCCGCCCATCGAGGACCGCATCCGCGCGCTGCAGCAAGGGCAGTGAACCGGAAATGAAACGAGGGCCCGGCAGGCGACTGCCGGGCCCTCGTCACGTGCGGTTTCGCTCAGGGCCGGGTGAGCCGCGTCACCGCGCCGACGCGCTCACGCGCCACATCCACCGCGTGGAAGGGCAACGTCGGCCACTTGTTCTGCGAGTACAGGCGCAGCTGGTCGTAGGCATGCGGCGAGGCCGGGTCGGTGCTCTGGCCGTAGGTGAGGAGGGCCTGGGCGATGGGGCCGCGCTCGTCGAAAGTCACCGCCTGCAGGTAGCTCGAGCCGTAGTCGATGCGCAGGCCCTGCGGCGTGATGCCGGGCGCGAACTGGTTGCCCAGGTTGTTGAGCACGCCCTCGATCTCGTCGCCGCCATGCAGCGGGATGGCTTCATCGGTGATCAGCGGGCGCTGCACGCTGGCCAGCGTGGCGTCCAGGGCGAAACCCGCGCCGCGCACGCGCTGGACGGCCTGCGTCAGCGCGTCCCAGACCTTGGGTGCCACGGCGGCGTCGTCCATCTTCAGGCCGGCCGGCGTGGCCACCGGCTGCGCGCGGTCGAAAGGCAGGCGGTAGACCCCCGGCACCGCGCTGGCCACGCGCCAGAACTCGCGGAACAGATGCGCGCCGCGGGCCTGCAGCGTATTCGTGCGGTCCCAGCCGCGCAGCGCGGTGCAGCCCTCGGTGGCTTCGGGCGTGGGCGCCCCCGCGGCGCAGGCCGCCAGCAGGTCGGGCAGCACCATGCGCGCCATGGTGTTGCGGTCGGCGAAAAGCTGCCGCTGCGCCGCCTGCAGGGTCACCGGCCCGGCGGCGACGAGCTCGGGGATCTCGATCAGGCCGGCACGCGTGCGCGGCCTGCGCACGATGTCGTCGCCCACCATCGGCGAAATGCCGCTGAAGCGCTGCGCCGGGTGCGAATAGAAGAAGCTGTCGTTGCTGTTGTGGACCCAGTCGCTGCGCACCGCGATCGGCAAGCGTTCCATGGGGATCAGGCCCGGCACCGGCGAGGTGCTGTCGCGCTGCCAGCCGCAGTCGCTCTTGCTGCCGTCCAGCACGATCAGCCCGGCCGGCCCGCGCAGCGCCGCGGCGGCCTTGCTCGGCGCGCAGCGCGCGAGCTGGGCCTCGTCCACGTCGGGCACCACGCTGACGTCGGCGTACATGGCCTGGCCCTGGCGGTCGGTGGCGATGGTGTTGACCCAGGGCATGCCCAGGTTGCGCAGGGCGCGCTGCATCTCCTGCACGCTGGTGGCGCTGGCGAAGCCCAGCCAGGTGTCGGTGGAGCGCGCGTTGCCGGCGTTGGCGTCCTGCATCGCGTAGGCGCGCGCGGCGGTCCAGTTCAGGCCCAGGCGCGGGGCCATGACGAGCGGGCCCCAGCGCGTGGACCACAGCGTCATCTGCTTGCTGGCGGGCTGGCCGTCGGCGCCCTGCGTGGCGATGGTCACCCCCTTGGAGCGCATCTTCTCGGGCTGGCCGTCGATGAGGTAGCTGGTGGCGTCGCCGGGCACCAGCGTCAGCTCGTGCAGCGTGAAGCGCTTGCCGGTGGAGACGGTGTGCGACCAGGCCACGTCCTTGTTGAAGCCGATCTGCACTGCCGGCGTGTGGCCGGTGGCCGCGCCCATCACGTCCATGCGGCCGGGCACGGTGAGGTGCATTTGCCAGAAGCGGTTCACGCCCGCCCACGGGAAGTGCGGGTTGCCCAGCAGCAGGCCGCGGCCGGTGCCCGTGGTGTCACGGCCGAAGGACCAGGCGTTGGAGCCCAGCGGGGAGTCCACCAGGCCGACCTCGCGCAGGGCCTGCACGGCGTCGGCCATGACGAACGGCGCGTCGACCGCGGTCACCTTGGGGGCGGGCGGCTGGGCGGCGAGCATCGCGTCGGCGAGTGCCGCAATGCCGGCCTGCACGCCGGCGACTTCGGCCAGCCGCCGGTAGTGCGCCTCGGTCATCGGCTGCACCCAGGGCTGGCCCGCGCAGGCCGCAGGCAGCCGCGCGCCGCGTTCGGCCAGGAAGCGGTTGTAGCCGGCGACGTAGCCGCGCGTCATGGCCTGCGCATCGCCGCTGGCCTGGGCCCAGGCGCGGGCCAGCGCCGCGTCGTCCATGTGCGCGGCGATGAAGAAGTCGATCTGCTCGTTGGGCAGCACGCGGCGGCCGAGCAGCGCCGTGGCCGCCGGGCCGAACCAGCGCGAGCGCTCGCCGCGCACGGTCGTGAGCTGCTGCGCGGTCTGGCAGACGTTGTCTTCGGCATGCGCGTAGGCCACGGCGTAGGCCAGGGTTTCGAGGTCGGGCGCGGTGATGTGCGGCACGCCATGGGCCGTGCGCACGATGTGGGCGGTGCGCTCGGCCCGGGCATCGGGCGGCGCCTGGCCCGGTGCGGTGCCAGCGCAGGCGCCCAGCAGCGCGGCGGCGGCCAGGGCCGAAAGGGCCAGCGTGGCCCGCGGCGCGGCGGGGCGGGCAAGGTGGGGTGCGGTCATCGTCTTGTCTCCGTGGGTCTTGGGGGTGGGCCGGGGCGGCAGTCTACCCAGCCGAAGCGCGGAACTGCATCGCATGCAGCCGCGTGTCTCACGAAGCGCCTCACGAAGCGCGGAACTGCATGGCATGCAGCCGCGCATAGAGCCCGCCGGCGGCCAGCAGCTCGGCATGCGTGCCTTGCTCCACCAGGCGGCCGGCTTCCATCGCCAGCACGCGGTCGGCGTGCTCTATGGTGGACAGGCGGTGCGCGATGACCAGCGTGGTGCGGCCCTGCATCAGGGTGTCCAGCGCGGCCTGCACGGCGCGCTCGGACTCGCTGTCCAGCGCCGAGGTGGCCTCGTCCAGGATCAGCACCGGCGCGTCCTTGGCGATGGCGCGTGCGATCGCCAGGCGCTGGCGCTGCCCGCCCGAGAGCTGGCTGCCGTTGTGGCCGATGGGCGAATCCAGGCCCTGCGGCAGGCTCTCCACGAAGTCCAGCAAATGGGCCGCGCGCAAGGCCTCGCGCACCTGCTCGCGCGACATCGCCGCGCCCAGCGTCACGTTGGCGGCCACCGTATCGTTGAACAGCACCACGTCCTGGCTCACCAGCGCGAACTGGCGGCGCAGCGCCTGCACGTCCCATTCGGCCAGCGGCACGCCGTCGAGCAGGATGCGCCCGCTGCTGGGCTCGACGAAGCGCGGCAGCAGGTTTGCGAGCGTGGTCTTGCCCGCGCCCGAAGGCCCGACCAGCGCCACCGTCTCGCCGGCACGCACCTGCAGGCTCAGGTCGACCAGGGCGGGCGCGTTGTCTTCGCCATAGCGCAGGCTCACGGCCTCGAAGGTGATTTCGCCGCGCGCCTTGGCGGGGCGGTAGGTGCCGCTGTGCTCCTGCGGGCTGAGCTCGATGAGATCGAGGCCGCGCTCCACCGCGGCCAGACCGCGCGTGAGCGGCGCGATCACGTCCGACAGGTGCTTGGCTGGCGCCACCAGCTGCAGCAGCGTGGTCACGAAGGCCACGAACTCGCCCACCGTGGTGCTGCCGGCGCGGCCCTGCGCCATGGCGATCATGATCACCACCGACAGCGCGCAGGCGGCCAGGATCTGCGTCACCGGCGTCATCGTGCCACCGGCCACCACGGCCTTGAGCATCAGGCGGCGCACGCCGTCGGCGCGGGCGAAGAAGCGCTGGCGCTGGTGGGCCTGGGCCCCGAACAGGCGCACGATGCGCCAGGCAAGCATGTTCTCTTCCACCACGTAGGCCAGCGCGTCGGTGGCCTGCTGTCCCTCCAGGGTGAGGCGGTGCAGTCGGCGCCCGAGCAGCCGCATCACCACCGCCACGACCGGGAAGAGCAGGCCCACGATGAGCGTGAGCTGCCAGTTCAGCGTGAGCAGGTAGGCCAGCAGCGCCACCAGGATGAGCGAATCGCGCACCAGCGTGAGCAGGCAGGAGGCGAGCTGGGTGGCGCCGGCCTGGGCTTCGTAGACCAGGGTGTTGGTCATGCTGCTGGCGCTGTGCTGCGAGTACAGCGCCGGCGCGCTGGCCAGCAGGCGCTCGAACATGCGCTCACGCAGTTGCAGCACGGCGCGGTGGGCGGTCCAGGCCAGCCCGTACTGGGCCACGAAGCCCGACAGGCTGCGCACCACCAGCAGGCTGATGATGGCCGCCGGCACCATCCACAGTGCCATGCCGCCGGGTTTGAAGCCCTTGTCGAGCAGCTGGCGCAGCAGCTCGCCCACCATGGGTTCGGTGCTTGCGGTGACGATGGCACCCAGCGCCGCTGCCATGAGGCCGAGGCGGCTGCTTCGCACATAAGGCACGAGCCGGGCAAAACGCTGCGGGAGTGTGGGCATGAAGCGGGGTGGCTTGCCGCGGTGGGGCGGCCGGGCCGGATTATCGACGGGCCGAACTGCCCCGGTGTAGCACCCCGGCGGGTGCAGCCCACCGGCTGCCTACAATGCCGCGCCATGACGACTCACCCCGCTCGCCAGTCTTGAACGCCGCGCACAACGCTTGGCCGCGCCGCCGATTCATCTTCGCGATGGCTTCGGCGAGCACGCTGGCCGCGCTGCCGGTGGCCGCGCAGTTCCGCGTCGAGATCTCGGGAGTCGGCGCCACGCAGGTGCCGCTGTTCGTGGCGGCATTTCGCGACGAGGCCCGGTCCGCCGCGGCGGTGTCGCAGATCGTGCGCGCCGATCTCGAGCGCAGCGGCCTGGTGCGCACGCAGACGGCCGACGCGGCGTTGGACGAGCGCAGCCAGGTCGACCTGCCGCAGTGGCGCGGGCGGGGGGCCGACGCCTTGCTGGCCGGTTCGGTGTCGCGGCTGGCCGACGGCCGCTTCGATGTGCGCTACAAGCTCTGGGACGCCGTCAAGGGCGACGAGTTGCTCGGCCAGAGCAAGGTCGTGCTGGCGGCCGACCTGCGGCTGGCGGCGCACCGCGTGGCCGACGAGATCCACGAGAAACTCACCGGTGAGCGCGGCGTCAACGCCACCCGCATCGCCTACGTGGTGCGCGAGGGCAAGAAATTCTCGCTGCACATCGCCGACGCCGACGGCGAAGGCGGGCAGGTGGCGCTGGCCAGCCCCGAGCCCATCATCTCGCCGGCCTGGGCGCCGGACGGCAAGCGCCTGGCCTATGTGTCCTTCGAGACCCAGAAGGCCGTGGTCTGGGTGCAGGACCTCACCAGCGGAGAGCGCCGCATCGTGGCCGCATTCCGCGGCTCGAACAGCGCGCCGGCCTGGTCGCCCGACGGCAAGCGGCTGGCGGTGACGCTGTCGCAGGACGGCCTGGCGCAGCTCTACACGATGCCGGCGGCCGGCGGCACGCCGGTGCGCTTGACCACCAGCAGCGGCATAGACACCGAGCCCGTCTTCGCGCCCGATGGGCGCCACATCTACTTCGTGAGCGACCGAGGCGGCGGCCCGCAGATCTACCGCGTGGGCGCCGCAGGCGGTGGCGTCGAGCGCGTTACCTACCGCGGCGACTACAACATCAGCCCGGCCCTCAGCCCGGACGGCAAGCTGCTGGCGTACATCACGCGCCAGGGCTCGGCCTACCGGCTGATGCTGCAGGAGCTCGAAGGGGGCGCCGTGCAGACGCTGAGCGACACCCAGAACGACGAGAGCCCGAGCTTTGCGCCCAACGGCCGCCTCATCGTCTACGCCACCCGGCTGCAGGGCGCAGACGTGTTGATGACCACCACCGTGGATGGCAAGATCAAGACGCGCCTCCTGAGCGGCGGAGCCGACATGCGCGAGCCCGCCTGGGGACCGTATGGCCGTTGAACCGGGGCGCACTGCCGCCTTTGCCGTGTTGCAAGGAGATCGTTCATGAAGGTTTTTTCCTATCGTGGGCTCGCCGTGGCGGCCACCGCGGCCGCCATGGTGTCGCTCGCCGGCTGCGGCACAACCGGCACGCTGAGCGCTACCGGCGCCCCTGTCGAAACGCGCAGCACGGCGACCCCGCAGCCGGGCGCGGCCGCGCCGGCGGCCGCCAGCAACGCCACGCCGCAATCCAGGGTGGCCACGGTCGACTTGGCGCGCCAGGCCGGCGGGCCCGGCGGCAGCGCGGGAACGCAGGCGGCCGTGGGCGGCCCGGCCTTGCGCGCCGCCACGAGCCAGCGTGTCGTCTACTTCGATTTCGACAGTTTCGCGATCAGGAGCGAGTACGACGCGTTGCTCGAAGCGCATGCCAGGATGCTGGCCCTGGCCAGCGGCAGGCACATGGTGGTGGAGGGCCACACCGACGAGCGCGGCGGCCGCGAGTACAACCTGGCGTTGGGGCAAAAACGCGCCGAGGCCGTGGTCAAGGCGCTGGCATTGCTGGGCGTGCCCGCCGCCCGGCTCGAGGCCACGAGCCTGGGTGAAGAGCGCCCGGCGGTGCAGGGCAACGACGAAGCGGCGTGGGCCAAGAACCGCCGCGCCGAACTGAAGGACCGTTGAAATGCGACTTGCAAAGTTTTGTCTGGCCCAGGGGTTCGCGTTGCTGACCGCCGCGACGGTCGGGACCGCGCACGCAGGCATATTCGACGACGAGGAGGCGCGCAAGGCCATCGTCGATCTGCGCAGCCGCGTGGCGGCGGTGGACGATGCCGGAAAGGCGCGTGCGGCCGAGCAGTCGGCCGCCAACGCCAAACTGGCGGAGCAGCTCGAGGCGGTGCGGCGCAGCCTGCTCGATCTGAACAACCAGCTCGAAGCCCTGCGTGGCGAGGTGGCCAAGCTGCGCGGCAACGACGAACAGATCTCTCGCGAACTGGCCGAGGTGCAACGCCGCCAGAAGGACACGGGCCAGTCCCTGGACGACCGGCTGCGCAATCTCGAGCCGGCGAAAGTCACGCTCGACGGACGCGAGTTCACGGTCGACCAGGAAGAAAAGAAGGCCTACGACACCGCCATCGCCGCGATCCGCAGCGGCGAATTCGAGAAGGCGGTCGCCCTGCTGGGCGCCTTCCAGCGCAGTTATACGGGCAGCGCCTACGCCGACTCGGTGCGCTTCTGGCTCGGCAACGCGCTATACGGCAAGCGTGACTACAAGGGCGCGATCGGCGCCTTCCGTGCCTTCGTGGCCGGGGCTGCGGACCACCCGCGTGCCCCCGAGGCGTTGCTGGCGCTGGCCAACAGCCAGGCCGAAATGAAGGACGCCAGGGGCGCGCGCAAGACCATCGACGAACTCGTCAAGACCTACCCGCAGTCCGAGGCCGCGCAGGCGGGCAAGGAGCGGCTGGCATCGCTCAAATAGCGCCGGCGGCGCAGCGCAGCGCGGCAGCCTGGCGCTTGCCATGACGGATACGCCCGCCACCACCACCGCCGCAGCCGCCGACCTGGAGCGCCGCTTCGGCGGGCTGCGCCGGCTCTACGGCCAGGCCGGTTACGAGCGGCTGCGCTCGGCCAGCGTGGCCGTGGTGGGCCTGGGCGGCGTGGGCTCGTGGGCCGCCGAGGCCCTGGCCCGCAGCGGTGTGGCGCGGCTGGTGCTTTTCGACCTCGACCACGTGGCCGAGTCCAACATCAACCGCCAGGTGCAGGCCCTGGGCCGCACGCTGGGGCAGCACAAGGGCCAGGCCCTGCGCGAGCGCATCGCCGACATCCACCCGAGGTGCGAGGTGCACGTCGTGGACGCCTTCGTCCAGGCCGACGATTGGCCGGCGCTCTTGCCTGTGCCCGTGGACGCGCTGGTCGACGCCTGCGACCAGGTGCGCGCCAAGGCGGCGCTGGCCGAGTGGGGCCTGCGCGGCGGCGTGCCGGTGGTCTGCGTGGGGGCCGCAGGCGGCAAGCGCCAGGCGCAGCGCGTGGAGGTGGAGGACCTGGCCATGGCCACCCACGACCCCCTGCTGGCCAGCCTGCGCCAGCGTTTGCGCCAGTCGGCCGGCGCGCCGCGCAAGGGCCCGATCGGCCTGCGCTGCGTATTTTCGCGCGAGCCGGTGGCAGCGCCCGAGGGTGCAGACTGCAGCGTCGACGGCACGCTGAATTGCCAGGGCTACGGCTCCAGCGTCGCGGTGACCGCGACCTTCGGCATGGTGGCCGCCGGCGAGGCCATCGCGCAACTCCTGGCGTTGGAGCCGCTCCGAAAGGTGGCCGATTTCCAGATATAATTTCAGGCTCTGCGGACGGGTCGTTAGCTCAGTCGGTAGAGCAGCGGACTTTTAATCCGTTGGTCGCGTGTTCGAGTCACGCACGACCCACCACGCGACAGGTTGCAGAATTAAGGGCTCTTAGCTCAGCTGGTAGAGCAGCGGACTCTTAATCCGTTGGTCGGGAGTTCGAATCTCCCAGGGCCTACCAAGGTAGTAGACAAGGGGTCTGACAGCGATGTCAGGCCCCTTTGTCCGTCTGGGCGCCGGCCTGTGCGCGCCGCGCGCAACACCCTCGGATCACTTCGCCGGCAGCACTCGCGACAGCAGCTCGGCGTCCAGCACGCCCGCGCCTAGCGGGTGCGTGGCGCGCCGCTCGACGTGCCGCTTGACGGTGGCAATGCCGTCGCCCGGGCTGATCCACCGGGTTTCGGACTCGCCCAGGCTGTTGGCCCACATGAGCTTGTAAGCCTTGAAGGTGCCGGCCGGCACGGTGATCTCTTCCAGGGACTCCACCCGGCCGGTCACCTTCAAGATCATGCTGTCGCCGGCGGGAAACCTTGTCACCTTGTGATCCGTCGTCCATCTCTTGCCGACTTCCAGCGGCCAGGGGAAATTGAAGGGCGGGTCATACGACATGGAGGGCTGGCCGCTGGGCTGCAGGGTGGCCACCACGCCGAAGTTCACCGGCTCGTGCAGCGCCACGCCGGCCTGAGGGGCGCCCCAGGCGACGACGGGCTTTCCCTGCCAGGAGCCCGGGGCGTGGGTCCAGACCACTTTGCCGTCGAAGGTGCCCAGGCTGCCCGAACTCTTGCGGTGGTAGGTCGTCACCGTGCCCATAGGCACGGATGCGATCTTCTCGACGGTGGGGGGCGGGGTTGCGCAGCCTGCCGTGAAGAGCAAGGCCGCCGCCAGGCCGCAACCAGCCCATCCGGCGGAGTGAACGATGTGCGATGTGTTCATCATTTTTCCTTCTTCGAGCCACCAGCAATCTACGAGCGTGGCCACGAGCTGCGTTGAGCGTGCTCAACGCGGGTTCGCGAGACCCAGGTCGCAGCGGCAGGAAGGGCGGCTCGGCTGCGATAACAGGCCTCGGGACTTGGCTTGGGTCTTGGCGTGTCTTGGCGCTGAGGCACGTGCAATCGCGCAGAATGGCCCTGCAGATCGGCGCCGTGGTGGCGTCGCGCGCAATCCGAGTGGCAACGATATGAAGCTGTGGACTCGTTTTCCGATGAAGGCGCAGGCCACGCACGGGCTGGCGATTCTGGTCGCCGCCTGTGCGGTGAGTGGCTGCGGTGCCGAAGTGGCAGGTGGCGCCGCCACGGTGGGTGCCCTGCAGGCCGAGCAGGCCAAGCAGGCGCAGGCGCAGAAGCAGCAGGTGGTCGACAAGTTCAAGGCGGCGCAGGAGGCCGGCGTGGCGCGCGCCGCCAGCGCGCCAGACTGATCGCGGCGCTGGCCTTCGGTGCGCGTGGCCTTCGGTGCGTGCGACTGGGGGCTCGCGGGCCGGCCCGTCGACGAGCCAGGGCTCAACGAAACAGTGGCAGCGTTTCGATGCGTGCCTCGATGTCGGCCGCCATGCGCTTGAATGCGGTGCCGCCGACCCCGCCATAGCGGGCATCGATCTCGGCCTCGGGCAGGAATTCCGGCAGGTCGCTGGCGTCGGGCATGAAGTCGTCCTCGCGGGTACTGGGCGCCAGGCGTGACTGCAGCCGCGCCGGGTCGCGCACGGCGAGCTCACCGAGGCGGGTGCCTGCGCGGTCGGCGGCGAGATCGTTGAAGCTGAATCCGCTGCCACCGCGGCGCGCGTCGGCCAGTTCCTTCCACAGGCCGACGGCGTCGGCCAGCGGCGTGCCGGCCTCGGCGGCGATGAGTGCCGAGATCAGGAAGTGCAGCGGGAAGTCCTCGCGCCGCTGCAGCGTCACGACCAGCGGCCGCGGCTGCGGCCATTGGTGCGCCGCCGGCACCATCAGCCCAAGCGGGCGGTGGTTGGCGAAGAAGGTCAGCGTCCGCAGCGCGGCGCGGTTCTCCTCGGCCGCCTCCCTGCCGGCGGCCGTGCGCTCGGCCGCCAGCGCGAGCAGCGGCGGCAGCAGTTGCGCCAGCGAGACCCGGTCGCCCGCGGTGGCCTGGGTGATCTGCGTCAGGCGTTCGTTGTACGCGCGCAGCCGCTCCTGGTCGGCGGGTGTCACGAGTGCCGCGCGCAGCCGGTCCGTGGTGTCCGCGGCCAGGCGGTAGCTCACCATCAGCTGCCCGCGGGCAAGGGTCACATGTTCGATCGCATCCAGCGCGAGCAGCGCCGTGGTCTGCATGCCGTGGCGTTGCACCAGGGCGCGCAGCAGCGGCGGGGCGAGCGCCGCCGGCAGCGGCAGACGGCCGACGCGCAGGCGTTCCACCTCCGGCCATGCCGCCCCCTGGCGCAGCCACAGCGTCACGTTCAGCCAGCGCCCCAGCGGCGCGGCAAAGCTGGCCTGCACGATCAGCCGGCCCGGCTCCAACCGCACTCGGGTGCTCGCCGCCAGCCACCGGCGCGCCGCCTGGTAGACGAGCAGGTCGATGTCCCTCTCGCGCAGCACGGCCCGGCGCAGTGGCCCGGGCGGCGCATGGCGCGGGTCGTGCAGTTTCATCATGGCCACGGCGCGGTCCACATCGGCCGGGGAGATGTCCTCGCGCGGCGCCACTCGCGGCGCGCCCTGCACGGCCAGCGCCAATGCGAGCGCCGCTGCCAGCAGCAGCGCGAGCAGGGCCAGGGTCAGCCACTTCCACAGGGTGTGCATGGGTGCCGAGTCTGCCAGCTGCGGCTCGAAGCACGGCAGAGTGATTTAAGTAAGTAGTAGACTACTCACTAAACGGAGAGTGCCACGATGTCCACCGAAGCCACACGCCTGCCCGCCGAGGAGCGCCGAGCCCTCACGATAGAGACGGTCGTCGCGCTGGCCGGGCAGGGCAGTCCGGGCGAAATCACCACGACGGCGATCGCCGAGCACATGAACCTGACCCAGGGCGCGCTGTTCAGGCACTTCCCGACCAAGGATTCGATCTGGGAAGCCGTGATCGGTTGGGTCAGCGACCGGCTGCTGGCCCGCACGGACAGTGCCGCGAAAGGCGTCGCATCGCCGTTGGCCGCACTGGAGGCCGTCTTCCTGGCGCATATCGAATTCGTGGCCAAACACCCGGGCGTACCGCGCATGATGTTCGGTGAGTTGCAGCGCGCCCAGCCGTCGCCCGCCAAGCGCATGGCACAGCAACTGATGCGCCGCTACGGTGAGCGCCTGCAGGTGCTGATCGAGCAAGGCCAGACCCAGGGCGAGATCGAGGCGCAGGTCGATGCCGTCGCGGCCGCCACGCTGTTCATCGGCATGGTGCAGGGCCTGGTGATGCAGGCCATGCTGGGCGGCAAGCTCGAAGGCGTGCGCACCTTGGCGCCGGGCGCCTTTGCGATCTACCGCCGGGGCATCGCGAGCGCCGGCCCGAACCCCAGCGCCGTGGCACACCCCCGCGCGGCGCCGCGATCGCAACCGGGCCCGCGGGCCGACGCAGGGAAGAACGCCCGATGAACACCCGCCCGTGCGTTCCAGGTACCGGGCAAGGTAACGGGCAAGGTACGGGTCCCGGCGCCGGCCTGTGGCGACACCTGTGGACCGCCTTGGCGCTCGCCGCCGCAGCGCAGGCCAGCCCTGCACAAACCACCGCGCTGAGCCTGCCCGAGGCGATTCAGCAAGCCCTGGCGCAAAACCCGCAACAGCTGTCGCAGCGGCTCGAAATCGACCGCGCCGGCGCGGCCCGGCAAGCCGCGCGCGCTGCAAAGAGCCCGGCGCTCGACGCCGGTGCCAGCGCCACGCGCTACGGCTACCCCACCTTCGTGCACGGCATCCGCGAAGCGGGCGTCTTCCCGCCGCTGGACAACACCGTCGTCGACCTGGGCCTGGCGCTCAAGCTGCCGCTGTACACCGGCGGCAGGCTCGCCCAGGGCGTCGTGCTCGCCGATCTGGGGCAGCAGATCGCGCGCGAGCGCGAGCGCCTGGGTGCGCAGGAACTGACCTTCAATGTCAGCTCCGTCTACTTCAAGATCCAGCAACTCGACGCACTGGCGCAGGTCTACGCGGCGCGTATCGCTTCGCTGGAAGCGCAACTGCAGCGCGCCACCCTGCTGCGCGACGCCGGCAAGACCGGCAAGCTCGACCCACTCAGGATCACCACGCTGTTGACCAAGGCGCGCCACGACCGCTTGCAGATCGAAAACCGCGGCCGCGAGGCCTGGACGCTGCTCTATCAACTCGCGGGCGTGCCGCGCCCCGCGCAAGCGCCGGCGCTGACGCGCTATGTAGCCGCCTGGGCGCCGGACGGGAGCCTCGAACAACTGCGGCAGCAGGCGCAGGCGCAGCGCCCCGAATTGCAGATTGCCCAGCGACAAAGTTCCGCCGGCCTGGCCAGGGAAGAGATCGCGCGTGGCGAACAGCGGCCCACGGCTTCACTCGTAAGCGGCCTGCACGAGCGCAGCGGCAGCAGCGCCCGCTTCTATGGCGACTGGAGCGTCGGCGTGCAGCTCAGCATGCCGCTGTTCGACGGCGGCCTGCGCCGCGCGCGCGTGGACGAGGCGGCGACCGCGCGGCGCCAGGCCGAACTGGCGGCGCAACAAACGCAGCTGGAGGTCGACAAGCAGGTCGAAGATGCCTGGAACGCACACGCCGAAGCCGGGTCGCGCCTGCGCGTGACGGCGACTGGCATCGCCGAAGCCGGCGAGGCACTGGCGATCGAGACCCTCAAGCTCGAACATGGCGTGGGCCTGGTCAGCGATGTGCTGAGTGCCGAGACGGCGCTGCTCGGCGCGCAGGCCGACCGGCTACAGGCGCAGTTCGATCTGATCACCACCCGCTTCGGCCTGCTGCGCGCCACCGGCGCGCTCAGCCTGGAACGCGTCGTCACGCTGGTGGCGCCGGACACCGGCACGCCGGACGGCAAGAGCACCGTGGAGCGCAACAAACCATGAAACCTTCCGCGCGGATCGTGAAGCCGATCCTGATCATCGTTGCGCTCGCGGCGATCGCCGGCCTGGCGTTCCTCATCGTGCCCCGCCTTCTCGACCGCGGCGAGACCGGTCTGATCGCCTCCGGCACGGTCGAGGCCACCGAAGCCCAGCTCGGATTCCAGAGCGCTGGCCGCATCGAGTCGCTTGGATCCCGCGAAGGCCAGACGGTCAAGAAGGGCGACGAACTGGGCCGACTGGACCGCACCGAAATGCTGGCGCGCCGCGAACAGGCGCTGGCCCAGACCGCTGCCGCGCAGGCCGTGCTGCGTGAACTGCAAAGTGGATTCCGCGGCGAGGAGGTCGCGCAAGGGCGGGCTGCGCTCGCCGTCGCCGCCGACCGGCTGGCCGACACGCGACGCGACGTCGAACGCGCCAAGCGCCTGTTCGAGGGGGGCGCCGTCGGCGCCGAGAGCCTGGACAAGGCACGCACGGCTTTCGACGTGGCCACCAGCCAGCACGAGCAGGCGCGCCAGCAGCTGCGCATCCTGCAAACGGGCACCCGGCGCGAGAAGATCGAGGTGCAGCGCGCGCAGGTGGCGCAGGCCGAAGCGGCGGTCAAACCCATCGACGCGACGCTGGCCAACATGGTGGTTCATGCGCCTTTCGGCGGCGTCGTCACGGTGCGCCATCGCGAGCCTGGCGAAACCGTCGCGCCCGGCGCACCGGTATTCACGCTGATGAATCCCGACGACCGCTGGGTGCGCATCTACGTGCCGGAAAACCGCATCGGCCAGGTGCGGCTGGGCGCCAAGGCCTCGATCACGGCCGACAGCTTCGCCGGCAAGACCTATGGCGGCGAGGTCGTGTTCATCGCCTCGGCGGCGGAGTTCACCCCGAAGACCGTGCAGACCACCGAGGAACGCGTGAAGCTGGTCTACGCCGTCAAGGTGCGGGTGGCGGGCGACGCCGCCTTCGAACTCAAGCCTGGCATGCCGGCCGATGTGCGCCTGGATGCCCCATTGCCATGATCGCCATGACGGCCTCTGCCATCGCCAGCACGACCGAACCCGCGATCCGCGTGCAGGGCCTGACGCGCCGCTTCGGCACCACCAGCGCGGTCGATGGCCTGAGTTTCGATGTCGCCAGCGGTGAGCTGTTCGGCCTGGTCGGCCCCGACGGCGCCGGCAAGACGACCACCCTGCGCATGCTCGCAGGCGTGCTGAAACCCTCGTCGGGAGACGCCGTGATGGGCGGCGTGAGCGTGGTGCACGACCCGGAAGGCGTGAAGCACGAAATCGCCTACATGTCGCAGCGCTTCGGCCTGTACGCCGACCTGACGGTGCTCGAAAACCTGCACTTCTACGCCGACCTCTACCGGGTGCCGAAGCAGGAACGCGCGGCCCGCCTGGAGCGGCTGTTCCACTTCTCGAATCTCGCGCCCTTCAAGGACCGTCTGGCCGGCAAGTTGT
Source organism: Rubrivivax sp. (assembly GCA_030681795.1). Classification (GTDB taxonomy): domain Bacteria; phylum Pseudomonadota; class Gammaproteobacteria; order Burkholderiales; family Burkholderiaceae_C; genus Rubrivivax. The sequence goes on along the minus strand of JAUXRG010000078.1, from coordinate 167,160 downwards.
CGGGTGGCATGAAGCAGAAGCTCGGCCTGTCGTGTGCGCTGATCCACCAGCCGAAGATCCTGCTGCTCGACGAACCGACCTTCGGTGTCGATCCGATCTCGCGCCGCGACCTCTGGCTGATCGTGCACGACATGGTGGCGCAGGGCGTCACCGTGGTGGTGAGCACCGCCTACATGGACGAAGCCGAGCGATTCGACCGTGTCGCGCTACTGCACCAGGGCAAGCTGCTCGCGCTCGACACGCCCGTTGCGTTGCAGCAGGCACTTACCGGCGAAGTGCTGGTGGTGCAGGTCGAGCCGGTACGCGCCGCGCGCGACCTGCTGCGCACCCATCCGCGCGTGCGGCGTGCGGCGCTGTTCGGCAACAAGCTGCACGTCACGGTGGCATCGGTGGCCACCGATGGCCCGCTGATAGACGCCGCGCTGCGCGAAGCGGGGCTGGTGCCGGGCGAGTTGCACGGCGCGCCACCGTCGATGGAAGACGTCTTCATCGAACGCATGGCGGAGGCGGCGTGACTGTGCAGGCTGCGGCCCCAGCCGTGGTCGCCGACCACCTGCGGCGTGTGTTCGGCGACTTCGTGGCCGTCGACGACGTGTCGTTCGAGGTCAAGCAGGGCGAGATTTTCGGCTTCCTCGGCCCCAACGGCGCCGGCAAGACCACCACCATCAAGATGCTCGCCGGCCTGCTGCTGCCCAGCTCGGGGCGCGGTTCGGTCGCCGGCCTCGACATCCTGACCCAGAGCGAAGCCATCAAGCGCCGCATCGGCTACATGTCGCAGCTCTTTTCGCTCTACGCCGACCTCACCGTGAACGAGAACATCGCCTTCTTCGCCGGCCTGTACGGTGTGCCGCGCGAGCGGCGCGCGGCGCGCCGCGACTGGGCGCTGCAGATGGCCGGGCTGGCCGAACAGGGCAAGCGCCTCACCGGCGAGTTGTCGCTCGGCCTCAAGCAACGCCTGGCGCTGGGCTGCGCGGTGCTGCACGAGCCGAAGATCCTGTTCCTCGACGAACCGACATCGGGGGTCGACCCGCTGTCGCGTCGGCGCTTCTGGGACCTCATCGACGCGCTGACGCAGCAAGGCACGACCGTCTTCGTGAGCACGCACTACATGGAAGAGGCCGAGTACTGCCATCGCCTGGCGCTGATGAATCGTGGTGCGCTGATTGCGCTGGACACGCCCGCACGCCTGCGCGCCGGGGTCAAGGAGCCGCTGCTGGAGCTGCAGACCGACGACGGCCCGCGCGCCGTCGAGGCGCTGCAAGACCTGCCCGGGGTCGTCGAGACCGCCATGTTCGGGCGCGCGGTTCACATTGCGCTGCGCGAGTTGGCTGGCGCACGAGAAGCCATCGCGGCCCGCCTGGCCGAGCGCGGCCTGGCGCTGCAGGCCTTGAATCCAATCGCACCCTCGCTCGAGGATGCCTTCGTGGCCCTGGTGCGCGCCGCCGGCGGCGCGCCGGTCGGTTGATCGGCTGGGGGCGGCGGCGATGAACCTGATGCGCCTGTGGGCGATGGCACGCAAGGAGGTGATCCAGCTCAGGCGCGACACGCGCAGCCTGATCCTCGCCTTCCTGCTGCCGCTGCTGCTGCTGATCCTGTTCGGTTACGCCATCAGCTTCGACGTTCGCAACATCAGGACGGCGGTGCTCGACCAGGACAACTCGGCGTCCTCGCGCGAGCTGATCGACGCCTTTCGCTCTTCGGGCTATTTCGAATTCAGCGCAGCCATAGCGCGCACCAGCGACATCGGCGCGCTGCTCGATCAGGGCCAGGCGCAACTGGTGCTCGTGATCCCGCCTGACTTCGGCCGCAAGCTGGGCAACAACGAATCCGCGCAGGTGCAGGCCGTCGTCGACGGATCGGACGCCAACAGCGCCACCATCGTGCTGGCTTACGCACGCGCGATCGCGCAGTCGTACTCGCTCGCGGCCCAGCTCGATGGCCGCATCGCCACGCGGCCGGTCAGCGCCGACAGCCGCGTTTGGTACAACGAAGAACTCACCTCGCGCAACATGATCGTGCCGGGGCTGATCGCGGTGATCATGATGATCGTCGCCGCAATGCTGACCTCGCTGACCATCGCGCGCGAGTGGGAGCGCGGCACCATGGAACAGCTCGCCGCCACGCCGGTGACGCGCGCCGAAGTCGTGCTGGGCAAGCTGCTGCCCTACATCGCCATCGGCCTGGCCGACGTGGTGCTCAGCGCGGTACTGGGTGTGTGGTTGTTCGGCGTGCCGTTCCACGGCTCGGCGTGGCTGCTGATGGCGCTGTCCACCGCCTTCCTGATCGGCGCACTCGGCCTGGGCATCTTCATCTCGGCGGTGGCACGCTCGCAGCTGCTGGCCACGCAGATGGCGATGGTCACCACCTTCCTGCCGGCGTTCCTGCTGTCGGGCTTCATGTATTCGATCGACGTCATGCCCAGGGCGTTGCAGACCGTGACCTACCTGGTGCCGGCGCGCTACTTCCTGGTGGTCACGCGCGGCATCTTCCTCAAGGGCGTGGACGCCGACGTGCTGCGCATCCAGGGGCTGCTGATGATCGCCTTCGCGGTCGCGGGCCTCACGCTGGCGATCCTGGTGTTTCGCAAGGAGATCCGTTGATGTGGCCCGTGATGTGGCCCGACAGCCTGCAGCGCATCTGGGAGGTGCTGCGCAAGGAGTTCCTGCAGATCGCGCGCGACCCGCGCCTGATGGCCGTGATCTTCATTGCGCCGGTGATCCAGCTGCTGGTGTTTGGCTACGCCGTGTCCACCGACATCCGCGACACGACGACCTTCGTGGTGGACCACGACCAGACGCAGGCCTCGCGCGATCTGGTCGAGGCCTTCACCGCATCGGGCTACTTTCAGGTCGTGGGGCGCTCGGCGCGGCCGGCCGACCTGGTGAGCGCGCTGCAGTATGGCGACGCCATCGTCGGCCTCTCGGTGCCGGTGGGTTTCGCAGCGGCTCTGCGCGACGGCACGGGCGCGAAGGTGCAGGTGCTGCTCGACGGCACCAACTCGAACACCGCCACGGTGGCGCTCGGTTATGCCGAACGCATCGTGCAAAGTTTTGGCGCACGCTACGCAGGCGGCCTGGTGCTGGCACTTGATCTGCGCGAGCGCGCCTGGTTCAACCCCGACCTGAAGAGCCGCGACTACAACGTGCCGGCGGTGGTGGGCGCGATCATCCTGCTGGTGTGCCTGCTGCTCACCTCGCTGGCGGTGGTGCGCGAGCGCGAGATCGGCACGCTCGAGCAACTGATGGTGACGCCGTTGTCCGCGTTCGAGCTGATCGCCGGCAAGACCATCCCCTTCGCGCTGATCGGTCTGGTCGACCTGCTGGTGGTGACCGCCGTCGCACTGCTCTGGTTCGAGGTGCCGTTCGCGGGCAACTTCCTCACGCTGCTGCTGGCCAGCGTGCTCTATCTGCTGTCCGGGCTCGGCCTGGGCCTGCTGATCTCGACCATTTCCAAAACCCAGCAGGAGGCGTTCATGACGAGCTTCCTGGTCTTCATGCCGATCATCCTGCTGTCGGGTTTCATGTTCCCGGTCAGCAGCATGCCGGAGATCTTTCAATGGTTGACGCTGGTCAATCCGACCCGCCACTACCTTGAGATCGTGCGCGGCATCTTCCTCAAGGGCGTGGGGATCGGTGTGCTGTGGGTCCAGTTCCTGGCGCTCGCGGCGCTGGGCAGCGTGCTGCTCGGTTTCGCTGGCAGCCGGTTCCGCAAGACGGTGGCCTAGTGCGTCGGCGCACAGGTATCGAAGCAAGACGGCCGGTCAATCACTCCTTCAACTCGTACTGGAATAGAACCATGAGAACACCCCTTGTCGCCGCATTGAGCTTGGTCGCCGGGCTCGCCCTGGCCGCGCCGAACGCCCCGGCACCGGTCGAAGCCGACGCACAGGCCGCCAAGCCGCTTGCGCTGCGCAACATCATGAGAGAGCTGGGCGGAAACATGCAGGTCATCACCGACGGCATTTCGCGCGGGGATTGGGCCTTGGTCGAGCAGGCCGCCGGCCGGGTCGCCGACCATCCGCAGTCGCCGGTGTCCGAGAGACTGCGCATCATGAGCTTCGTGGGAACGAATGCCGGCAAGTTCAAGGCCTATGACGGCGAAACCCACAGCGCCGCCGAAGCCGTCGCCAAAGGCGCCAGGGCCAGGGACGGCGAGACCACCATCCTCGCGTTCCAGAAACTCCAGACCGGCTGCTTCAACTGTCATCGGGAATTCCGCAAGCCGTTTGTCGAACATTTCTACGGCGCGCGCTGACGCGCCGCGAGCTCACTGACACCGGGGAAGCCGCATGACGCTTGGCAATCCAGGGCAGTTCGATCCCGAACACCTGAAGCGGTGGTGGGAAGTCACGCGCAACTACCTGTTTGCTGATTCGACGGATGGGTTGGGTGCGCCCGATCGCTCGGACAGCACACCGTGCTGGATGATCTGCAGCCAACGCGATCGTTGCGAATCCGCCATGCAGGTGGGGGGTGCCACCACCGGCGAGGCGGAGTCGCCCCGTCTGAATGTGGACAGCCGTGGTGGCCAGTCCCGGTTCATTTCCCGGGTGCGAGGAAGCCTGCTGCATCGCGCGAACAGGGTGGCGCAGCGCCAACGCAATCCACTGCAGGAACTGGAGTGCGCATTTCAACTCCAGATCGCGTTCATCGCGCGGCACCCCGAGGTTCCCGAGCGCTTGCTGGGCTGGCTCGCGAAAGACGGAAATGCCCGCATCGGGCGACGCATTCAGACGCTCATCGATCACTATGCCTCACGGCTTTCCCGCATCATCGATCGGGCAAGACTGCAAGGGCTCGTCAGGGCCGACATCGACCCGCTTGCCGCGGCGCGCCTGCTGGTCAGTGTCGTTCAGGGGTTGGCGACCAGAGCCCAGGGCTGCCCCGACCCGCGGGACGCTCTCGTCAGCCAGGCGGCCAGTGCCTTTGCCGCCTTCCGGCTGCAACTGGCCTGCCCCGCGCAGTGAATGCAAGCAGCGCGGGCTCACCGAGGAAATGACCATGAACACAGGCGCAGGACAACGCAATGTCTGGGTCCGAATTGCCGCGCTGGTCGCGATTGGCTTCGGCCTGCTGACCATCAAGGAAGGCGGCATGACCCTGGGCGGCGACGCGGCAGCGGTCGCGGCCGCCGGAAACTACGTGCCGTTCGTGCTCTGGTTCAACTTCATGGCGGGTTTCGCCTATGTCGCTGCCGGCGCCGGGCTGTGGCTGCAGCGGCGCTGGGCCGCCTGGCTGGCCATCGCCATCGCAGTGACCACTGCGCTTGTCTTCGCGGCTCTCGGCGTGCATGCGGCATCCGGCGCCGTCTACGAACAGCGCACGGTGATCGCGATGACGCTGCGCTTGCTGGTATGGCTGGTCATCGCGGTATTCGCGTCGCGGCGTTTGCTGCGCATTCAGGAGTGAAACCATGACTTTGCAAATGCGCATACTTTGCGCGCGGCCACCGTAGCTCGCCCAGCTTTCGACCCATGACTTGTTCGTTCACATCAAGGCGCGTGCTTTGCCGCGCGCACGGAGACTCAGCATGAAGCACAACCCCTCCCCCTCCCCCTCGCACGCGACCCGTGGAGCCGCACCTAAGACCCGGACGCCCGTCCCTCGACCGGAAGCGGACGCCACCCGGCTAGACAAGACCGGCGATCGTGTGGGCGAGCGAATCCGGTTCGCAGCCTATGTCTTGTATGAGCAACGCGGCTACGTCGCCGGCCATGAACTGGAGGACTGGCTGCGGGCCGAGGCGCAGATCCTCCTGGCTGAGGATGACGGCACGACAAGCGCGAAGTGACATCGATTCGCCGCAAACCCAGAGAAGAAAGGCCTTCCATGATGAAGCTACTCATTGCCGTCGACGGCTCGCGGCATGCCCAGCGTGCGATCGAAGCGGTGGCGAACATGGCGCGAGCGTCGGTGCCGCTGGAGCTGACCCTGCTGAACGTGCGCCCCGTGCCCGACTGGGCCGGCGAACTGCCTGCACCCAGCATCGATGAGATCGAGGCGGCGCAGGAGTCAGTACAAGAGAAAGTGCTGGCTGAAGCGCAGGCGCACCTGGAGGCGCTGGAACTGCCTGTGCACGCACTCCATCGTGCCGTCGGCTCGCCAGGGCTTGAGATCGTCCGCGTGGCCGCCCTGCTTGGCATCGACCAGATCGTGATGGGAACCCATGGCCGCAGCGCTTTGGGTAGCCTCTTCCTCGGCTCGGTAGCGCAGCGCGTCGTGCATCTGTCGACGCTGCCAGTGCTGCTTGTGCACGGAGTGAAACCATGAAGATCACCTTCCACGGTGCGGCCCGCGAGGTGACGGGCTCGTGCTATTTGATCGAGACGGCCACCACCCGCTTCCTGGTCGACTGCGGCATGTTCCAGGGCGGGCGCGAGGCGTCGGCGCGCAACCGCCAGCCCTTCGGCTTCGATGCGCGCACGCTCGATTTCGTGCTGCTCACCCACGCCCACATCGACCACAGCGGCCTGCTGCCCAAACTCACGCGCGCGGGCTACACCGGCCCGATCTACGCCACCCATGCCACCGTCGATCTGCTGGCGGTGATGCTGCCCGACAGCGCGCACATCCAGGAGGCCGAGGCCGAACGCGCGAGCCGGCGCCACAAGAAGGGCCAGCTCACGGCCGGCGACACCGTGCCGGCCTACACGATGCAGGATGCGGTGGACTGCCTGCAGCAACTGCGCCCGGTCGCCTATGACGCCGATATCTCGCCGCATGCCGACCTGCGCTGCCGCTTCCGCGACGCCGGTCACATCCTGGGGTCGGCAATCCTCGAGATCTGGGTCAGCGAAGGCGCCACATCCACCAGATCAACCACCAAGCTCGTGATGTCGGGCGACCTCGGCCAGCCGGGCCGGCCGATCCTGCGCGACCCGACCGTGATCGAAGGGGCCGATGTGCTCTTCATCGAATCGACCTACGGCGACCGCGCGCACAAGGACCAGGCGGCGACGATGGATGAGTTGGTGCAGGTGCTCGAGCACACGCTGCCGCACGGCAATGTGATCGTGCCGGCCTTCGCCGTCGGGCGCACGCAGGAGGTGCTGTACCACCTGCATCGGCTGACCTGCGAAGGCCGGTTGCACAAGCTGAATATCTATGTCGACTCGCCGATGGCGGCGGCCGCGACCCGCATCACGATGCAGCACCTGGCCCTGTTCGACGAAGCCGGACAGCGCCTCGCCCAGTGGCATGCCGCGGGCCACAACCTGCCCTCGATGCGATTCACCGCCAGCGTCGAGGAGTCGATGGCGCTGAACCGCATTCGCGCCGGCGCGATCGTCATTTCGGCCAGCGGCATGTGCAACGCCGGGCGCATCAAGCACCACCTGCGCCACAACCTCGGGCGGCGCGAATGCAGCGTGCTGATCACCGGCTTCCAGGCCCAGGGCACGCTGGGCCGCAAGCTGGTGGACGGCGCCAGGCAAGTCAGCATCTTCGGCGAAGAAGTTCCGGTGCGCGCCGCGATCCACACGCTTGGTGGGTTTTCGGCCCATGCCGGCCAGCCGGCCCTGCTGGCCTGGGCCGCAGGTTTCAAGCGGCCACCGCGCCAGACCTTTGTCGTGCATGGCGAGGAGTCGGCGGCACTCGCGTTTGCTGAAGCCCTGCGACACGATCGCGGCTGGGCGGTCACGGTGCCTGCACCGGGCCAGAGCGTCAGCCTGTAGATGCTTCCATTGACCTCGACAAAGGAGAACCGAATGAACAATCAACCGACTCGCTATCACCCCGCCCTGGTGGCCCTGCATTGGCTGCTGGCACTGATGCTCGTATTCGCGCTGGGAATGGGGACGTTCTCGCTCAAGGAACTGTCGAATGCCTCGCCTGACAAGATCGGCGCGCTGCGCGGGCACATGATCGTCGGCCTCGTGATCGGCAGCCTGATGCTGGTGCGACTGCTCACACGCGTGCGAACCGCGCTGCCGGCCCCCGCCACGGCCGGCAGTGCGTTGCTGGACAAGCTGGGCCACGCCGTGCACATCGGCCTGTACCTCGCCGTCTTTGCGATGGCCGCCAGCGGCGCGGCCACGGCTTTCCAGGCCGATCTGCCACAGATCGTTTTCTTCGGCAGCGGTGCAACCTTGCCCGAGAGCTTTGCCCATTTGTTGCCGCGGGCCGTGCACGGCTGGATGGCCAAGCTGATCGCCGCATTGGTCGCACTGCATGTGATCGGCGCGCTCTTCCACCAGTTCAGGCTGAAAGACCGGCTGATGTCGCGCATGTGGTTCGGGCCACGGTAGCGCGGGCCGCCGTAGCGGCGATGCCGTCACAAGGAGGTCGACATGCAAGGCACGAGGACCATCGGCGCGAGTGAACGCGATGCCTTGCTTCGCGCGATCGAAGACAGCCCCTCCTATCGCCTCGCTCACGAGGACACCGAGCTCCTGGCCAGCGACGATCTGCGGCCGCTGCGGCTGCAGCTCGAAATGCTCAAGCCGGAGCGCCAGTTGCGCCGGCACAAGGTGCAGTCCACGGTCGTCGTCTTCGGCAGTGCGCGCCTGGTTCCGCCAGCGCAGGCGCGAGCACAACTCGCCGCGCTCGAGCAACGCAGCTTTGCGCAGCCCGCCGATGCGGCGCTGCCGGCGCAGATCGCGCGCGCCCGCAAACAGCTCGACTACGCGCGCTACTACGAGGAGGCGCGTCGTTTTGCCGAAATCGTCTCGCGCCACTTCCAGCAGCAACAGCGGCGCGACTTCGTGGTCGTCACCGGCGGTGGGCCGGGCGTCATGGAGGCGGCGAACCGCGGCGCCTTTGACGCCGGGGCGCGCAGCATCGGCCTGAACATCACGCTGCAGCACGAGCAGGCGCCCAACCCGTTTGTGAGCCCGGAACTGTGCTTCCGCTTCCGCTACTTCGGCCTGCGCAAGATGCACTTCCTGCTGCGCGCCCGGGCGCTGGTCGCCTTTCCCGGCGGCTATGGCACGCTGGACGAACTGTTCGAAGTGCTGACGCTGGTGCAGACCGGCAAGGTGAAGCGCGTGCCCATCGTGCTGGTCGGCGCCGCGTTCTGGCGCCGCGCCATCGACTTCGATTTTCTGGTCGAGGAAGGCCTGGTCAACGCCGAGGATGTCGGGCTCTTCGCGGTCGTCGAAACAGCCGAGGAAATCGTCGCCGTGCTGCATGCGTTCTATGGCGGCGTGCCGCCCGCGAACGACACCGCCCTGGACTGATCGTGCGCCTTGCCACTGCGCTCGCACTGAGCCTGACCATGCTGCCGGCCCTGGCTCAATCGACTCCCGACAGCACGTCAGGCGCCGCGGCTTGCGAAGCGGCGCAGGCAATCGAATTCCGCGGCTTGACAGTGCGGCTGGAGAACGACCTCTTCGTCGATACCGACCGCAACTACACCAATGGCGCGGCCCTCACGGCCGTTTCCCGCGACATCGCCGGCAGCTTGCGCACCGAATGCCTGCCAGCGCCGGTTCGGTTGCACGCCGAACTCATCAAGTGGCTGAACCCGGGCTTCTGGTCCGACGCCGGCGGTCCCGCACATTCGCAGAACGTCGTCGTCAAGTTCGGCCAGTCCATCTACACGCCCAACGATCCGCTGCGCACCGATCTGATTGCAGACGACCGGCCGTATGCAGGTTTGTTGTACGTCGGCATGTCGTGGAACCGCCGCACCCATGCCGCGCACAGCGATACGGAAATGCTCGACACGCGCGAGATCACGCTGGGCGTGATCGGGCCGTGGTCGCTCGCTCGGCAGGCGCAGAACCTGATTCATGATGCGGTCGGCTCTGAGCGGTTTCTCGGTTGGGACCATCAATTGAAGAACGAGCCCGCGCTGCAAGGGGTGATGGACCGCAAGTTCAGGGGCTATCGTGGCGACGGTGCGACCACGCCAGGCTTCTCTGCCGATTCGATACGCTCGATCGGGCTGCGCCTGGGCAATATCGAGACTTCCGTCTCTGCGGGCATCGAAGGACGCATCGGGTGGAATCTGCCGAACGACTTCGGCACTTATCCGATCCGGCCCGGCGCCGAGAACCGCTCGCCATCGTCCGCATCCCTCCGAGGCGGCTCGAACGAGGCCACCGGCATCGCTTCCGGCCCGCGCGCCGGCGTTCATCTGTTTGGCATGCTGGAAGCCAAGTTCGTCGCGCATGACTTCTCGCTCGACGGAAACCTGTTTCGTTCGAGCCACCAGGTCACCCGGCGGCCCTGGGTCGCCCAGGCCGCCGTCGGCCTCAGCGCGCAAGGCCTGGTGGCCGGGCACGGGGTCAAACTAGCGGTGATGCGTGTCTATCGTTCCCCGGAGTTCCGCGAGCAGCCGTCCAACCATGCCTATGGCTCGGTCGCGTTGAGCCTCGAATACTGAGCAGGGCGGGCGCGGGCTTGCCGGGGGAATAGCGGCCATGACGAAATGCGGAAGGTGGCGGTGGCTGGTGCTGCTGTGGTGCCTGGGCTGCGGCGTCGTCCAGGCCCAGCCGCAGGCGCGGGCCGAAGCCCTGCGCGCGCAGTTCGCTGCCCTGCAGGCGCAGGGCACGGGCAGGATAGGCGACCGCGCCATCTTCCTGCGATCGAGCGAGGCCGAGGGCCGGATGCAGGGTGACATCTACGCACTCATCGACCAGCCCTACGAGAGCCTGCGCCACGAGCTCGCGCGGGTCGACGCCTGGTGCGGCATCCTGATCCTTCACCTCAATGTGAAGTACTGCCGCGCCGTGGGCGAGACGGGGCGCGAGCAGCTGCTTGCCGGCGTGGGGCGCAAGTTCGACCAGGCGCTGCACGAGGTCCACTGGCTGCGCTTCGACTACGCGGCCAGGGCCGCCGGCGAGGGCTACCTCGACCTCCTGCTGCAGGCCCCCCGCGGACCTCTGGACACGCAGGACTACCGCATCGCCATCCAGGCCGCGCCCTTTGCCGCAGGGCGCTCGCTGCTGCACATGCGCTATGCCTACCGCTACGGCCTGGCGGCGCGCTGGGCCATGCAGGCCTACCTGGCCACGCTGGGCAGCGGCAAGCGGGGCTTCAGCATCGTCGGGCGGGGCGCCGACGGCCAGCCGGTGGCAGTCGGCGGCGTGCGCGGCGTCCTCGAGCGCAACACCATGCGTTACTACCTGGCCATCGAGGCGTATCTGGGCGCCGCGGGCCACCCCGCGGCGCAGCAGCCGCTGAGGCGGCTCGAGACCTGGTTCGATGCCACCGAGCGCTACGCCGCGCAACTCCACGAGATCGACCGCGACGCCTACCTGGCGATGAAGCGGCTTGAGTTGCGCCGCCAGGAGACGGTGGCCCCGCCCGTGCCCGCCGACTGAGTGCGGCCGAGGATGAGGGGGCCGGCACGGCTAGCATGTCGCCCATGACCTCCTCACCCTACCCGCACCTGCTCAGCCCGCTGGACCTCGGGTTCACCACCCTGAAGAACCGCGTGCTCATGGGCAGCATGCACACCGGGCTGGAAGACGGCCGCAGGCATTTCCCGCAGATGGCCGCGTTCTATGCCGAGCGCGCCCGCGGCGGCGTGGGCCTGATCGTCACCGGCGGCTTCGCGCCCAACATCGAAGGCTGGGCCAAGCCCGTCGCCGGCACGCTGGCCACCTCCGCCGCCGCACGGCGGCACCGGCAGGTGACCGATGCGGTGCACGCCGAGGGCGGCAAGATCGCCTTGCAGATCCTGCACACCGGGCGCTACGGCTACCAGCCGCTGTGCGTGGCGCCCAGCCGCATCAAGAGCCCGATCTCGCCGTTCACGCCGCGTGAGCTTTCCGCGCGCGGCATCGAGCGCCAGATCCGCGCCTTCGTGCGCTGCGCCCGCCTGGCGCGCGAGGCGGGTTATGACGGCGTCGAGGTGATGGGCAGCGAGGGCTATTTCATCAACCAGTTTCTCGTCACCCACACCAACCAGCGCCGCGATGAATGGGGCGGCAGCTACGCCAACCGCATGCGGCTGGCGGTGGAGATCGTGCGCCGCGTGCGCGAAGCGGTCGGCCCGGACTTCATCGTCATCTACCGCCTCAGCCTGATCGACCTCATCCCCGACGGCAGTTCCTGGCCCGAGGTGCTGGAGCTCGCGCGTGCCGTCGTCGCCGCGGGTGCGACCCTCCTCAACACCGGCATCGGCTGGCACGAGGCGCGCATCCCGACCATTGCCACCAGCGTGCCGCGCGCGGCCTTCACCTGGGTGACGAAGAAACTGCGCGACGCGCTGCGCGAGCAGGGCATCACCACGCCGGTGATCACCAGCAACCGCCTGAACATGCCCGAGGTCGCCGAAGCCGTGCTGGCGCGCGGCGACGCCGATATGGTGAGCCTGGCGCGGCCGTTTCTCGCCGATGCCGAATTTGTGAACAAGGCCGCGCAAGGCCGGCGCGACGAGATCAATACCTGCATCGCCTGCAACCAGGCCTGCCTGGACCACACCTTCGCCAACCGCCTGTGCAGCTGCCTGGTCAACCCGCGCGCCTGCCAAGAGACCGGGCTGACGATCTCGAAGGCCGCGGCAAGGAAACGCATCGCCGTGGTCGGCGCCGGGCCCGCCGGGTTGGCGGCCGCCACCACCCTGGCCGAACGCGGCCACGAAGTACATCTGTTCGACGCCGCCGCGGCGATCGGCGGCCAGTTCAATATGGCGCGGCGCATCCCCGGCAAGGAAGAGTTCGAGGAGACGCTGCGCTACTTTACCCGGCGCATCGAAGTCACCGGCGTGCACTTGCACCTGGGCGCGCGCATCGGGGCCGAAGCCCTCGCGGCGCAGAAGTTCGACGAGGTCATCCTGGCCACCGGCGTGACCCCGCGCGACCCGAAGATCCCCGGCCAGGACCACCCCGCCGTGCTGAGCTACATCGACGTGCTCCTGCATCGCAAGCCCGTGGGCAGGAAGGTGGCGGTGCTGGGCGCCGGCGGCATCGGCTTCGACGTCGCCGAGTACCTGGCCGGCGGTGCCGACCTCGGCCACCCTTCGCCGACGACCGATCTGCCCGCATGGCTGCGCGAGTGGGGCGTGGCCGACCCCGAGGCGCAGCGCGGCGGCGTGGTGCGCGCGCAGCCCGCGCCGCCTGCGCGCGAGGTGCTGCTCTTGCAGCGCAAGCCCGGCAAGCCTGGCGCGACGCTGGGCAAGACCACCGGCTGGATCCACCGCGCCGCGCTGAAGATGAAGCAGGTGGAGATGCTCTCGGGGGTGAACTACGAGCGCATCGGTCGCGTCGACGGGCCGACCGGCGAGGCCGGGCGCATCGGCCTGTTCGTCACCTTCGGCGAAGGCCGCAAGGATGGCCGCGTGCTCGCGGTGGACACCCTCGTGCTGTGTGCCGGGCAAGAGCCGCTGCGCGAGCTGCAGGAGCCGCTTCAGGCGGTGGGCGTGAAGGTCCACCTCATCGGCGGCGCGCTGGAGGCCGGCGAGCTCGACGCCAAGCGCGCCATCGACCAGGGTACGCGGTTGGCCGCTGCGCTGTGAGGCCGCATGGGGCGCTGGCGCTTCGAGAGGCCGTGGGGGAGGGCTACTGCGGGACCAGTCGCGCGCCCAGCGCCTGCGCGCGGCCTGCGCCCTTGGCGGCGTAGAGCTGGCGGTCGGCCAGGGCCAGCAGTTCTTGCCCGTCGCGGGGGCCGCCCCCGCTGGCGCATGCCACACCCATGCTCAGGGTCACGACCTTCTCCTTCAGGCGGCTGGCGCTGTGTTCGATGGCCAGCCCGGCGACGCGCTGGCGCAGGATCTCGCACAGTTGCAGCGCCCCGTCGAGCTCCGTCTCGGGCAGCAGGACGACGAACTCCTCGCCGCCGTAGCGCGCCAGCACGTCGCCCGGGCGCTGCAGCCCCTGGCGCAGCGTCAGCGCCAGTCGGCGCAGGCAGTCGTCGCCGGCCTGGTGGCCATAGCGGTCGTTGAAGTGCTTGAAGTGGTCCACGTCCAGCAGCACCAGCGACAAGGCCGAGCCGTTGCGCGCGGCACGCCGCGCCTCGTCGCGCAGCCTCGCGTCGAAGTGGCGGCGATTGGCCACGCCGGTCAGGCCATCGATGAACGCGAGCTGGCGCAGGAAGTCCGACTGCAGCTTCAACGTCACGTGCGTCTTGACCCGCGCCCTGACGATGGCGGGGTTGATCGGCTTGGCGATGAAGTCCACCGCGCCGGCCGCCAGCCCCTGTTCCTCCGAGGCCGAGTCGCTGTGGGAGGTCACGAAGATCACCGGGATGTCGCGCGTCTGCGGGTCGGCTTTGAGCTCGCGGCACAGCGCATGGCCGTCCATGTCCGGCATCACGACGTCGAGCAGGACCAGGTCGGGCGGCTTGCTGCGGCACAGGTCCAGCGCCTGGCGCCCGCTCGTCGCCATGAGGACCTGGTAGTCCGCGGCGAAGACCTGGTACAGCGCCTGCACGTTGACCGGCTGGTCGTCGACGACCAGCAGCCGCACTCGGCGCGGGGCCGCGCCCGCCACGCCGCCGAGCAGAAGGGACAGCTCGAGTTCGGGTCGGGGTGCTGCGGGCTCGGCCCGGTCGGATTCGTTGTTCATGCCAGCGCCCTCGGGGCTGCGACCCCCGCATCGTAGGCCCTGCGAGATTCGAGCTCCGCAATGAGCCCCTGGCACAGCGCCAGCGCGCGCTCGAAGTCCAGCGCACCGACGGCATCGTCCAGCGCTTGCAGCTGCGCCAGGCCGGCCGCGCCGAACTGCCGCTGCAACGCCACCACCGCCTCGGTGGCGGCCATGTCGGCCTCGCGCAGCTGCCCGGCCAAGGCCTGCAAGGCCGCCCGCAGCGCCGTGGTGTCCGGTGCGCTGGCGCCCGGTGCCGGTTCCGGGCTGGCGGCCTGCAGGGCCTGCAGGGCTTGCGTCAGGCTGGCCAGGCCGGGCTCGGCCGCGGCGATGGCCGCGCAGGCGCGACCGACCGCGTCGCTCGCCTCAGCGGGCAGTGCCGCGTCGGCCAGCCGCTGCTCGCCCTGGCTCGCCACGGCGGCCAGCGCCGTGGCGCCCAGCGTGGCGGCCAGGCCCTTGAGCGTGTGCAGCTGGCGCGACGCCGCCGGCCAGTCCCCTTGATCGAGCTGCTCCTGCAATTGCGCCGGCATGCCGGCGAGGTCGCGGATGAAGCTGCCCAGCATGCGTCGATAGACCGCGTGCTTGCCACCCAGGCGCCGCAGCGCGGCCGGCAGGTCGACGCCGGCTGCGGCGGCGGCGTGCTGCACCGCTTCGGGCAGCGCTTCAAGCGGCGCTTCAGGCGGCACGCCGGGCCCCAACCGCGCCGCGGCAAGGTCGGCGCCCGAGGGTGTCTCCTGGCGGCCCGCGTGCCGGCGCAGCACGCGCACCAGATGGCCCAGGTCGAAGGGCTTGCCCACGTGGTCGTTCATGCCGGAGGCCAGGCAGGCCTCGCGGTCGGAGGCCATCGCATTGGCGGTCATCGCCACGATCGGCAGGGTCGCGTGCTTCAACCCCTGGCGAATCGACTCGGTGGCCTGGAAGCCGTCCATCCGCGGCATCTGCAGGTCCATCAGCACGACGTCGAACGGCGTCGTCGCCGCGGCCACGGCGGCCACGGCTTCCTGCCCGTCACCGGCGATCTGCACGATCGCGCCTTCGTCTTCGAGCAGCTCGCGAGCGACCTGCTGGTTGTTGAGGTTGTCTTCGGCCAGCAGCACGCGCAGGCCGCTCAGCCGCGGGCCCGACGCCGCGGCCCCTTGCCGCGACGGATGCGCCTGCCGGCGCCCGGCGCGCGCATCGACGACGGCATCGAAGAGCATCGACGCGGTGACGGGTTTGACCAGGAAGCCGTCGAGCAGTGCCTGCTGGGCCACCTTGCGCTGGGTGAACATCTCGCGGCCGTGCGAGGTGACCATCATGACCACGGGCGCCGTGCCCGGCAGCCGCAGGCTGCGGATGCGCTCGCAGGTCTGCCAGCCGTCCAGCCCGGGCATCTGCCAGTCGACGAGGATCGCCTGGTAGGCATCCGCGGCGCCGGCCTGGGCTTGCAGCCGGGCCAGCGCGGCCTCGCCGCTGTCGACCGCTTCGACCTCCCAACCCAGCGACCGGCCCATGCGTTCGAGCACCTCGCGCGCGGCCGCGTTGTCGTCGATGACGAGGACGCGCAGCGCCACCGTGGCGGCCACCCGATCGGCCGTGCGATGGGCGGCCAGCGGCAGCGAAATGCAGAAGCGAAAGCGACTGCCTTGCCCGAGCGTGCTCTCCACCCCGAGCTGGCCGCCCATCAGCGCCACCAGGCGCTGGCTGATGGCCAAGCCCAGCCCGGTGCCGCCGAAGCGCCGCGTCGTCGAGGCCTCGGCCTGCGTGAAGCTGCTGAAGATGCGGTCCAGGTTTTCCGGGGCGATGCCTATGCCGGTGTCGCGCACCGCAATATCCAGCGTCACGCTGCCGGCGTCCTGCTGCAGCACCGCCAGCGACAACACCACTTCACCCTGGGCCGTGAACTTGATCGCGTTGCTGCCCAGGTTGACCAGCACCTGCTGCAAGCGCATCGCATCGCCCACCAGCTCGCGCGGCAGGCGCGGGTCGATGTCGAATAACACCTCCACGGGTTTCTTGTCCAGGCCGGCCGAGAGGATCACCGACAGGTCGCGCAGCAGCTGGTCGATGCGGAAGGGTTGCGGGTCCAGTGCCGTCTTGCCGGCCTCGACCTTGGAGAAGTCCAGGATCTCGTTGAGCAGGCCCAGCAGCGAGCGCGCCGCGCCCTCGGTCTTGACGGCGTAGTCGGCCTGGCGGGCGTCGAGCCCGGTCTTGCGCAGCAGCGTGAGCATGCCCAGGATGGCATTCATCGGCGTGCGGATCTCGTGGCTCATATTGGCCAGGAACTGGCTCTTGGCCGTGGAGGCGGCCTGTGCGGCCTCGGTGGCTTGCACCATCTCGGTGATGTCGATGCGAAAGCCGACGAGGTGGCCGTCGGGCATGACGCGCTCGATGATGCGCAGGACGCGGCCGTTGGCGTGCCTCTGCACCATGTTGGAGGTGCCGGCCCGGTGCGCGGCCAGACGCTCGGCCACCCATTCGTCGACACGGCCGACGGCATCGGCGAAGTGGCCTTGCGCTGCGCCATGGCGCACCAGGTCCTCGAAGCGCACGCCGGGCACCATCAGGTGGGCCTCACCGGCGTAGACCTGGCGGTATCTATCGTTGCAGAACACGAGGCGGTCATCCGGGTCGTAGAGCACGAAGGCCTCGTCGATGGCGTCGATGGCGCCACGCAGCAGTTGCCCGCTGCGCTGCACCTCGGCCTCGGCCTTCTTGCTGGCCGTGATGTCGATGCGGATCGAGATGTACTTCTCGATCCGGCCGTCGCCGCCGACGTACGGCGCGACGAAGGTGTCCACCCAGTACAGCGAGCCGTCCTTCGCGCGATTGCAGACCTCGCCGCGCCAGGGCTTGCCCTTGGCGATGCCGCGCCACATCTCGCTCCAGAAGCCCGGTGGATGGGAGCGGGAGTTGACGATGCGGTGGCTCTGCCCCAGCAATTCGCCGCGGGTGTAGCCGCTGATGCGGCAGAAGGCATCGTTGGCATCGGTGATCCGCCCGGTGCGGTCGGTCATCGAGATGATCGCGTGCACGTTGAGCGCCGTGAGCAGCGCGTCGGAGTCGCGCAGCGCAGCCTCCAGCCGGGCCTGGGCCTGCTCCAGGGTGTAGCCGCTGACGCGGGTGACACCTTCGCTGGCCCGGGTGATGCGCGGGTCGAGGTCGGCCACGGACACCGCGTTCGAAGTGCGCCTGACCCCCTGCGCCAGGCGGTCGAGTTCGCCGGCCATGTCCGCGGCCAGCGCTTCGGCGCGCCGCCGCCCGGTGGCCTGCTGGCGCACCAGGGCCGCGAGCAGCAAGGCCGCCAGCGCACCCACGGCGAAGACGAACCAGGGTGTGGCAGACGCGTGGGCGGCGTCGAATTGCGGGGTGCTGCGCACGCGCAGCGTCATCTGCCGGCCCGGCAGGGCGACGCGGAGCGAGAGGTCGTGGCGGCTGGGCGGGCGCGCTAGCGGGGCGTGGCCTGCCTCGCGGGCCTCCTGCGCTGCGGAGTCGAATACCGCAGCCTGGGCAGGCGCTTCGCTCACTTCGTCGAACAACGCCACCTGCAACCTGCCGTCTTCGACAAAGGGCAGGCCCTGGAGCAGCTCGGACGCGACGATCGGTGCATACGCCAGGCCGATCAGCGCCGCGCGGCGCTGGCTCAGAGTGACCGGGTCGGTGCCGTTGCGGAATACGGGCAGATACAGCAGGAAGGCCGGGCTGCGCCGTGAATCCTGGACCAGCGTGATCGCGGCGCTCAGCGTGGGCAGGCCGCTGAGAACGGCGCTCTCGGCGCCTTCGCGACGGGTCTTTTCCGAGCCGATGTCCAGGCCCTGTGCGCCGACATTGCGGTTCGCAGGCTCGACGAACCTGATGACGTAGAGGTCGGAGTGGCCGCCGTCGCCCATCTCCCGCACGGCGAACCGCGGCGCGCCGTCGGCGCGCTCGGCCTCGGTGAATGCGGCGAGCTGGCTGCGCTCGACGCGGGTGATGAAGCCGAAGCCGCGCACGCCGGGGAAATTGCTCGCGATGCCACGTGACTCGATATAGGCGCGGAACTCGTCACGTTCCACCCGCGCGCTGGCATCGTAAAGACCGTTGATGCCGTGCAGGACATGGACGGGCTCGGCGAAGCGACGCGCGAGTTCGCTGCCGACGAGGCCGGCGCTGTGCCGGAAATCGGCCAGGGCCTGGTCCTCGATGGCGCGCTGCTGCCACAGGCCGACGACGGCGGCGGTGCACAGCCCGCCCAACAGCACGAGGGCGGGCAGGGCGCGCGTGCGCCAGGGGCTGGGCAGGCGGGGCATCTCGGCGTTTTCCGGGTTGAAGTCGTGGCGCGGCGGGCAGCCCCCTGGAGTGGAACGCCGCCCTTGGCGATTTTCCCGAGGGGCCAGACCGCCCAAGCCTGGAAGAGACCCCCCTAAGACGCCCATCTTGGTTGCGATGCAGTGAAGTTTTCATGCCCCGCGGCCTCGCCACATGGCTACCATGCGGCCTCACGCGCCGGCCCGGGTCCGGCGCCAGCAGGGCAAGGTGCCCCGTCAGGCAGGTCCACGATGAATACCGCCAGCAACGCCTTGCGCCGCACCGCCAGCTCCATGTGGCTGGCGTTGCTGCTGTTTGCCGTGGTGGTGGTGAACCTGGCCTTCTACGTGGTGGCGGAAAGGCGCATCGATCGGGCCAACGAGCTGCGTCAGCTCTCGACCACGCTGTCCGAAGAATTGCGCCAGTCGTCCGACGACCTGACGCGGATGGCGCGCACCTATGTGGTGACGCGAGACCCGCTGTACCGGCGGCACTACGAGGAGATCCTCGACATCCGCGACGGCCGCAAGCCCCGCCCCGTCGACCACGGGAATGTCTACTGGGATCTGGTGCTGGCCGACGACCTGCGGCCCCGGGGCATGGGGCCGACTGTGCCCTTGCTGGACCTGATGCGGGCTGCGGAATTCTCTGACGCTGAGTTTGCCCAGCTCGCGAAAGCCAAGCAGAACTCGGATGCACTCACGCGCACCGAATTCGCCGCCATGGCCTTGATCGATGCCGGCAAATCCCCGGGCGATGCCGACCGTGCGCGGGCGATAGCGATGCTGCACGACACGGCCTACCACCAGGCCAAGGCCGACATCATGCGTCCGATCGGCGAGTTCGCCCGCATGGCCGACCGGCGCACGCTGAACGCCGTCGACGCGGCCGTGGCCCAGGCTCGGCGGCTGCTCGCGACACTGATCCTCTTCGGCCTGGCACTGGCTTTCGCGCTCTGGCGCGGGCGTCGCCAACTGCACCTCGTCCTGGGAGGCCGCGTTGCCGAGGTCTATACGGGGATCGCCCGCCTGGGCGGTGGCGACTTCTCGCCCGCCGTCCCGGTCGGCCCGGACCGGCAGGACAGCGTGCTGGGCTGGCTTGCCCAGACCCAGGTCAAGCTCGCTGCCCTGGATGCCCAGCGCCAGCAGGCCGACGAAGGGCTGCGGCGCCTGAACCGCGCGCTGCGCGTGCTCAGCGACTGCAACCTCGCGCAGGCCCGGGCGCGCGACGAGCCGAGCTACCTCGACGAGGTTTGCCGCACCGTGGTGGAAGGCGGTGGCTACCTGATGGCCTGGGTCGGCTACGCGCAGCAGGATGAATTGAAGTCGGTGCGGCTGGTGGCGCAGGCGGGCGACAAGGACGGCTATCTGCACGGCGTCCGTGTCTCGTGGGACGCGGCGCAGGACATCGGGCAGGGCCCCACGGGCATGGCCCTCACGACCGGCCTGACCCAGGTCAACCAGGACTACCTCAGCAACCCGCGGGTGGCGCCCTGGAAGGAAGCGGCCACGGCACGCGGATTCCGCTCGAGCATCGCGCTTCCCCTGATGAGCGGGCCACGCGCCTTCGGCGTCCTGTTCGTCTATGCGGCCGAGCCCCAGGCGTTCGGCGCCCCGGAAGTGGCGCCGCTGGAGGAACTGGCACGCAATATCGCCTTCGGCATCGACACCCTGCGCACGCGCGCCCAGCGCGACAGCGCGGAGTCGGCCAATACCGCCAAGAGCGTCTTCCTGGCCAATATGAGCCACGAGATCCGCACGCCCCTGAACGCCATCATCGGGCTGACGCATCTGCTGCGCGGCACCGACCCGGCGCCCGCGCAGGCGGACTGGCTGGCCAAGATCAACGTGGCCGCGGCCCACCTGCTGGCCGTCATCAACGACATCCTCGATATCTCCAAGATCGAGGCCGGCAGGCTCGAGCTCGACCATGTCAACTTTCCCCTGGACGCGCTGCTCGACCATGTCCACTCGCTGATCGCGGACGCGGCGCGTGCCAAGGGGCTGGGGGTCGAGGTCGATGCGCACGGCGTCCCGGTCTGGCTGCACGGCGACCTCACCCGCTTGCGCCAGGCCTTGCTCAACTACGCCGGCAACGCCGTCAAATTCACCGAGCGGGGGACGATCCGCTTGCGCGCGGCCCTGATCGAAGAGGGCGCAGACGACGTCCTGGTGCGCTTCGAGGTCGCGGACACCGGCATCGGCGTCGCACCCGAAAAGCTCGCCGGCCTGTTCAACGCCTTCGAGCAGAGCGATGCCTCCACCACCCGCAAGTACGGTGGCACGGGGCTCGGCCTGGTCATCACCCGCAGGCTGGCCGAGTTGATGGGGGGCGAGGCCGGTGCGGCCAGCGAACCGGGCCAGGGCAGCAGCTTCTGGTTCACCGCCCGCATCGGCCGCGGCAAAGGTGTCATGCCCGCCGAGGCCGCGGCCAAGCTGGCGAACCCGCAAGCCGAACTTCGCCGGTGGCATGGCGGCGAGCGCGTCCTGCTGGCCGAGGACAACGCCGTCAACCGCGAAGTGGCGCTCGAACTGCTGCATGGCGCGGGCCTGGCCGTGGACGTTGCCGTCGATGGCGTCGACGCCGTGCACCAGGCGTTGCAGACCGACTACCGGCTGATCCTGATGGACATGCAGATGCCACGCATGGACGGCCTGGAGGCCGCACGCCGCATTCGCGCGCTGGAGGGGCAGCAGCGCAAGCCCATCCTGGCCATGAGCGCCAATGTCTTCGAAGACGACCGGCGCGCCTGCCTGGAAGCGGGGATGAACGACTTCATCGGCAAGCCGGTGAATCCCGGCACGCTGTATTCGATGCTGCTCAAATGGCTGCCCGCGGGTTCGACAGCGCCGCAGGCAGCGCCGGGTGAGCCGGCCTCGCCGGCGCGACACGCCCATGCCGCGGGCCCGCCCGAGCCTTGGCGCCTGGCCAGCGTGACGGGGCTGGACATCGAACGTGGGTTGATGCTGATGGGCGGCAACATCGCCCGCTACACGGAGCTGCTGGCCCTGTTTGCGCGCAGCCACGCGCAGGATCCGGCTGAACTTTCGGCGCGCCTGGCCGCGAACGACCTGGAAGCCCTGCAGCGGCTGGCGCACGACATCAAGGGCTCGGCGGCCACCGTCGGGGCGCTCCGGGCCTCGGATGCGGCGGGCCTCCTGCAATTGGCGATTCGCAACGGCGCCGAACCCGACGAGCTGGCTGCAAGCTGCGCCGCCCTGGTGGTGGAGATGACGGCGCTGCTGGCGCACCTTCGCGGCGCGCTCGAGCCTCCCTAGACCGCATTGCCGCTGTCGAGCGCCCGGCGGCCGGTCAGCGCCCTTTGGTCGTATCCTCGGGCAAGGGCCTCATCCCCGCGTGGGCATTTCAACGGAGAAGGCGATGGCATTCGAAAGGGGTCTGCGGCCAAATCGAACCCTGCCGCGCGGAACCTGCGTGCGCCTGGCGCAGACGGCGCACGAATGGCGCGCCAGCCTGAATGGATGCTGACTTGAACCCGGCCTCCCGATTCAAGGCTTTCCTCGACCGGACAGGGTTCCTTTCCCCGAGTGCCTTCCTGGCCTTCCTGGCCATGTTGCTCGTCACCGCGGCGATGTTCCTGGTGGCGTCCCTGGTCAGCTGGCACGAGCGGGAGAGCTACCTTGCGAACAACGAGTCGCGGCAGGTGGCGCGCGCCAAGCGCATGGGCGACAAGCTGGTCCAGGGCTTCGCTCAAGTCAGCAAGGATGCGCAGTTTCTCGCCCATACACCGCCGGTGCAGGGGATCATTCGAGCCAGCCGCAACCGCGGGTTCGATGCCCAGGAAGCCAACACCATGGCGACCTGGCACAGGCGCCTCGATGGCATCTTCAGCGCCTTCGCCACGGCCCGTCCGAGCCACTTCCAACTTCGCTTCGTGGGCGTCGCCGACCAGGGTCGGGAACTCGTTCGCGTCGCCCTGCGCGATGGCCGGGCGGTGGCCCTGGCGCCCGAGCAGATGGAGCAAACCAGGGGCAGCGACTTTTTCCAGGCCACGCGCACGCTCAAGGAGGGCGAAGTCCATCTCTCCGAGATCGGCCTCAGGCAGGAACAGGGGAAGATCCTGGTGCCCCATGTGCGCACGGTGCGAGCGGCCACGCCGGTATTTGCCCCTGACGGCGAGCTGTTCGGCATGGTCGTCGTCGACCTGGATGTCGGCCCCGACCTGGACGATTTCGCGGCCAATGTGATGACGGGCACGCAGGGCTATGTCATGAACGACCAGGGCGACTACCTGGTCCATCCGGACGCCCGCCGGACCTTCGCCTTCGATCTGGGACGGCGTGCGCGTTGGCAGGACGACTTCCCCGGCATTCCTTTGTCAGCCGCGCTCGAATCCGGTTCCGCCGGTCAAGGCATGCTGACAGCGCCATCGGCGGCGGGGCTGGTGCACATCCAGCTGATCCGCATCGGCTTCGATCCGCTGCGGCCGCAACGCGCCCTCTTCATGGCCATCGCCCTGCCCGATACGCAGGTCAGCGCAGCGACCGCCCCCGTGCGCAGCCTGGCCCTGGGCGGCACCGCGGTGATGTTTCTGATCAGCGCCACCCTGTTCGTGTTCTACGTGCGGCGCGTCGTCCTGCCACTGCGGGCGTTGACCACGGCGGCCCACCGGATCGGGGACGGGGACTACGCCACGCCATTGCCCCAAGCCCTGGGCGGCGAGTCGGCCACGCTGGCCGCCGCCATGCGCGCCATGCAGACGGGGATAGTGGCGCGGGAGCAGGAAATCTCCCGCACAAATGCGGCCGCAAGCTACAGCGCGGAGTACGCCAACCACGTCTTCGACGCGGCGCCCGGCGCCATGCTGCTGGTCGATGGCCTGGGCCATATCCTGCGCGCCAATCGGACGGCGGAGCCGACCTTCGGGTACTCGCAACAGGAGCTGCTGGGCCAGCCGGTGGAGTTGCTGATTCCCGCGCGTTTGCATGTGCAGCACAAGGCCATGCGCTATGCCTACCTGGACAGCACGGTCGCTGCGGACAGCCAGGTGCCCAAGGTGATGGGCCTGGGCCGAAAGGTGCTGGGCGTGCGCAAGGACGGGCGCGAGATTCTTCTGGAAGTGAGCCTGTCCACGCTGAAGTTCGGCGAGGACCGCCATGTCATCGTGGCGCTCACCGACGTCACCGAACGCAAAACCGCGGAGCAGGCGCTGCGCCAGAACGAAGAGCGCATGCGCCTGATGACCCACAGCATCCGGGATTACGCCATCGTCATGATCGACCTGGAAGGGCATGTCGTGAGTTGGAACGAGGGTGCATTCCGGCTCCATGGCTATCACGAACTGGAAATCGTCGGCCAGCCGATGTCGCGCTTCTACACGCCCGAGGACGTCGCCGCCGGCAAGCCTGCCCGCTTGTTGGCACTCGCCGAGCGTGACGGCCGCTGCGAGGATGAAGCCTGGCGCGTGCGCAAGGACGGCTCGCGCTTCTTCGCCGATGTGGTCCTCTCCCCCATCCGCGACCACGCCGGGGCCTTGATGGGCTTTGCCAAGATCACCCGAGATGTCACCGAGCGCAGGGCCGCACAGACCCAGGCCCAGCGTGACCGGGAACAGCAAGACACGCTGCACGAGTTGCTGGAAATCAGCATGGCGAACAGCCCGCTGGAGGACGTGCTCGAGCGATCCCTGGACAAGCTGCTGAGGGTCTCCTGGCTGACAGCCCAACCCCTGGGCGGCATCTTCGTCAAGGATGAATCGGCGCCATCGCTGCGCCTGCTGGTGGCGCGGAACCTGCCGCCCGAAATCACTTCGCTGTGCGGCAACGTGGCCCTGGGCCACTGCCATTGTGGCCAGGCCGCGGCGAGCGGCCAGCTGCAGTACGCCCAGTCACTGGATGCGCGGCACGGCACGCACTACCTCGGCATGAAGGATCACGGCCACTACGCCGCCCCGCTCGTGTCCGATGGCCAGGTGCTGGGCGTGCTGATGGTGTATCTGCCGATCGACTTCGAGCGCTCGCCGGCGCGGGACCAGTTCTTCACTTCGGTGGCCGATATCGTGGCCGGTGCGATCAGCCGCAGGCGCACCGAGCAGGCGCTGGTCGAGTACCAGGCCAATCTGGAGCAGACGGTGCTCGTGCGCACCGCCGATCTGGACCGGGCGAGGCAAGAGGCCGAACGGCTGACGAGGGTGAAAGATACCTTCCTGGCCACCATGAGCCACGAGATCCGCACGCCGATGAATGCGTTCCTGGGCATGCTGGAGCTGTTGGCCCTGCAACGCCTGAACGGCGAACAGACGCGCATGCTCGCGGTGGCTCAGCAGTCCGGAAGGTCGCTGCTGCGGATCATCGACGACATCCTCGACTTCTCGAAGATCGAGGCGGACAAGCTGGCGATCCACCCCGAGCCCGCCTCGATTGCCGAAATGGTCGAATTGACGGCGAGTTTCTTCAGGCCCGTGGCCGGCAGCAAGGGGCTGCGGCTCGTCCACCGCATCTCGCCGGACATCAGCCCGGCGGTGATGGTGGACAGGCTGCGCCTGCGCCAGATCCTCAACAATTTCGTTTCCAACGCCATCAAATTCACCGAACGCGGCCAGGTCGAAATCAAGGCCGAGTTGCTGCAACATCAGCCCGGCCTGGACCGCGTGCGCATCAGCGTGTCCGACACCGGCATGGGCATCAGCCCGCAAGTGCAGGCCCGGTTGTTCCAGCCTTTCAGCCAGGCCGATGCCGAAACCACGCGGCGCCATGGCGGCACCGGCCTGGGGCTGGCGATCTGCCAGCGCCTGGCCGACATGATGCAGGCCCGCATCGAAATGCAAAGCGTCCCCGGGCAGGGGACGACGCTGAGCCTGACCCTGGATTTGCCGGTGATCGAGATCGGAGAGCTGCGGGCCGCGCAGGAGTCCGCCCGTGCGCCGGCCGCGGCATTCATGGCCGCCGACGCACCCTCGGTGGCCGTGGCGCTGGCTACGGGCACGCTGGTGCTGCTGGTCGACGACCATGTCACCAATCGTGAGGTGCTCACGGCGCAGCTGCGCGCGCTGGGCTATGCGTCGGAGCAGGCGAGCAGCAGCGACGAGGCCTTGCGCAAGTGGGAGAGTTGCAGCTACGGCCTGCTCATCACGGACTGCCACATGCCCGATATGGACGGCTACCAGCTGGCCCGCGAGATTCGCCGCCAGGAGGCCGAAACGGGACGCAAGCGCACGCCCATCCTGGCCTGGACCGCCAACGCCATGAATGACGTTGCCGACGGCTGCACGGCCCAGGGAATGGACGACGTCCTGGTCAAGCCTGCCGATCTGCGCACCCTGAAAGACAAGCTCGCGCGGCTGCTGCCGCCGCCGGCGGAGCCGGGCGACGAGAAGTTGCTGCAGGCGGAGCCCGCCGAGCCGCCGGGCGCCCTGGCCGGGACTTTGAATCTCGCGGTGCTGCACGAACTGTCAGGCGGCGACGCGGATATGGAGAGGCGGGTGCTGGCCCGCTTCCGCAAGGCCAACCAGCCGGATGCCCGGGCGCTGGCCCGCGCCATCGCCGAGCATGACCTGGCCGCGGTCACCCAGCTTGCGCATCGCATGAAGGGCGCGGCCAGGATGATTGGCGCCAGCGAATTCGCTGCGGCCTGCGAGGCGCTGGAGCAGGCCGGCCGCGACGGCGATGGGGATGCCATCGCGCGCGGCCAGGCAAGATTTGACAACGCATTGCTACAGCTTGAGCGGATATTGCCGTAATGCCTCCCACGGCCGGGTCGGCGGGGAAAGGGGGTTTGATGGGAAAAGAAGAAATCGCCAGTCTGCGTTTCCTGATCGCCGAGGATGAGCCCTTGCAGCGCGAAGCGTTGGCCATGCTGCTGGGCAAGCTCGGTGCCCGGCAGGTGCTCCAGGCGGAAAACGGCCGCACCACGCTGCAGGCGCTGCGCGACCCGGCGGCACCGGTGGATGTCCTGCTGTGCGACATCGACATGCCCGAGATGGATGGCATGGCCCTGATGCGCAACCTGGCGCAGACCCGCCACGAGGTCGCCATCATCCTGGTGAGCGGCCTGAGCGATGCGATGCTGGGCTCGGTGAAGGCCATGGCCCAGGCCTACGAGCTGAATGTGCTGGGCATCATGTCCAAACCGCCTTCGCGCGCCAAGCTGCTCGACCTCCTGGCGAGCTACCAATCCGGCCATCGCACCAAGGGTGGGCAGGCGGTCAAGGCGGAGATACCGAAGGAGGAGCTGGCCCATGCCTTGAAGGCCGGGGAATTCGTGCCCTATTTCCAGCCGAAGGTGGAGATGGCCAGCGGCCGGGTCGTGGGGGTGGAGGCCCTGGTGCGCTGGAACAGCCCGTCACGGGGTCTGCTGGCGCCGGGCGACTTTCTCGACGCCGTGGAAGCCCATGGGCTGATGGACAGCCTGACCTGGGTCGTCCTGGCGCAATCCGCCGCCGTGGGCCGGCATTGGAAGGAACAGGGCCTCTCGCTTTCGATGTCGGTCAACCTCTCGCTGAGTTCGCTGGCGCGGGTGGAACTGGCCGAGCGCATCTCCGACGTGACGACCAAGCAGGGCATGGAGCCTGCCCAGATGATTCTGGAGGTGACCGAGACCGCGGCCATGGGCGCCGTCGGCCCCAGCCTGGAAAATCTGATCAGGCTGCGGATGCAGGGTTTTGGCCTGTCCATCGACGACTACGGGACGGGATATTCCTCCTTGCAGCAATTGACGCGGGTGCCGTTTACCGAGCTCAAGATCGACCGATCCTTCGTGAAGGAGGCCGCCAGGCACGAAGCCACCCGCATCGTCGTCGAGTCGAGCCTGGACATCGCACGAAAGCTGGGCTTGAAGGTGACCGCCGAAGGCATCGAAACCCATGAGCAGTGGGACATGCTGCGCGCCATGGGGTGCGACATCGCCCAGGGCTACCTGATCGCCCGGCCCATGCCGGCGCAAGCCATTCCGGGGTGGATCGCGGGCTGGAAGCTGCCGTCCGTTCAAGCCCACGCCGCGCCACAGGCGGTGGACATCCTGCTCGTGGAGGATGAGGATTTCCAGCGCGAAACCTATGCCGAATTGCTCGAGCAACGCGGGCTGGGACGTGTCGATACCGCCAGGGACGTGGACGAGGCCTTGCAGCGGTTGGCCGTGTCCACTTACGGACTGGTCATCACCGACGTCGACCTGGGCGCGTCCAGCGGGCTGGATCTGGTCCGGCTCATCCGCTCCCGGCGGACCCCGGCTGCGCACGACATCCGGGTCGTGCTGTTGTCATCGCACTCCGAGCAAAGCGTGGTGGTCCAGTCCATCGCGCTGGACATCAATGGTTTTCTCGTCAAGCCGGCCAAGGCGCGCGCGTTGCATGAGGCCGTCCAGCAAGCCATGGCCGAAGTGTTCACGCCGCAGTCTCCCGATCACTATCTGCGCATCATCGAGGCGGCGCTCCCCGCGGCCCAGGGCTCGGCCGGCAAGTCGGATGCCGAAGGGCCACCGAACGCAGGGGGCCAAGGCCCGGTGCGCAGTCAGTTCTCGCTGCGTGCCCTGAAGGCGGGCATGGTTCTCGCAGCCCCGATTCATACACGCGACGCGGCCTTGGTCCTCGGGGGCGGGCATCGGCTGACGCACAGCGTCATCAACCGCTTGCTGGATATCCGGGACAGCCTGGAAAGCCAGGATGTGTGGATCCTGGATGAGGGCCTCAGAAGCTCGTCTTGGTCTTGACGAGGAACTGCACCTTGCGCATGTCGGCGGCGGCATTCAACGGGAAGGCCAGGTCCACGTGGAGCACGTTGCTGAACGCGGAACGGGCGCTGACGATGCGCAGCCCGAAGCCGGCGTTGCTCAGCCAGCCGGGGTTGAGGGTGTTCACGTTGGGGCCACCCCAGGCGCGGCCCGCGTCGAAGAACGCCGCGCCGCCGATGCGGAACAGTTGCCAGACGTAGAGGTCGGTGTAGAAGCGCTCCTCGACCGTGAACTGGGCCCGTCGCTCGCCGCTCTGGTAGCGCAGCGGATAGCCGCGCAGCCCGTTGTCGCCGCCGAGCATCAGCAGCTCGGAAGGGTCCGGGCGGGTGAGCCCGTCCCCGGCCGCCGAGGCGTAGAACAGCCAGTGCCGGCTCTGTGGCAGGTAGTACTGGGCCTGGACGCCCAGGCGCTGGCGCCGCACCTCGCCGCCGGTGAGCCGCCCGGAGATCCGGGCCGAGGTGATGAGGGTGTGGGCCGCTGCGGGCTCGTATCCGCGACTCACCGAGCCCGAGTACAGCAGCGCGTTCTGGCTGGACCCCAGGCCGGTGGCGGCCCAACCCAGCTGCACCGTCGAGGCCAGGCCGAGCGCGAAGAATTCGGGCCGGCCGATCAGGTTGCGGTTGAGCTCGCGCTCGAAGCGGTCCTCGATCCGCTCGTAACGCACGAAGGGCACCACCAGTTTCTGGTCGGGTGGCAGCTGGGCCGGCGCGACCCGGCCGGGTTCGGGCACGAAGGCATCCTCCTGCAAGCTCACACCCAGCGAGTAGCGCCGCACCCAGCCGTCGACCAGGCCCTGGGACCAGCCGCCGAAGACCTCGGCCTGGTTCAGGCGGTGGCGGTACTGGCTGACCACGTTGCCGGCGTTGTAGATGGCGTCGATGCGGTCGTCCTTGGAGGCCGTGACGCCGGCCGCCCAGCGCGTATCGAGCGCGTAGAAGGGGCGCACGACCGAGGCCGCGTCGCGCCGGCCGTCGCTGTTGCGGGCATGGCTGTAGCCCAGCGAGATGCGGCTGCCGAAGGCGCGCTCGTTGGAGATCTCGAACTCGTTGCTCGAACGATCGACTTCGTTCGAGCGGGCGAAGCCCACGGAGATGCCGGTTCCCAGCAGGTTGTATTCCTTGACCTGCGTGCCGCTGGTATTGGCACCCCCGGTGCGCCCTGCGCTGGCCCCGATGTCCAGGGACCAGGTGTCCCGTGTCTCGACCTCGATGTCGACCACGCCGTCGTGGTAAGCCACCGGGCGAAATTTCACGTCGTAGAGAAAGCGCTGGTCGCGCAGCACGCGCTCGGTCTCGTCGATCAGGCGCACGGAAACGGGGTCGCCGGTCTTGAACAGCAGCGCACGCTGGATCACGCCGGGGCGCGTCTGGATGTGCAGCTTGTTCGCCCAGCGGAAGAGCAGCTTGTCTTCCTTGGGGTCGGTGGTGTCGAAGATCTCCCGGCTGAGGATGCGGATCTCTCCGACCCTCGCGCCTGCGGCTTCGAGTTCGGCGAAGGTCGGCGGCGCCGCGGGCGCAGGCTGGGCCCATGCGGCACCGGAGAGGATCAGCGCAAGGGCTGCGATTCGCTTCAGATGGGACATCCAGCAGGTCCGAGGGGCCGCACGGGCGCCGCACAGGGGCCGGCCACCGAGCTCCGGGGTTTCGACGACCAGGCATGTTCGCACGAGCGGCGCGCCCGGCAGCGGGGCTGCTAAGCTGTCACCCATGTTTACAGGCATCGTTCAAGGCACCGCCACGGTCCGCGCGCTCACCGAGCGGCCGGGCCTTCGCAGCTTCACCCTGGCCTTCCCGCCGGGCTTCACGGCGGGGCTGGGCATAGGCGCCAGCGTGGCGGTGGACGGCGTGTGCCTCACCGTCACCGCGTTGCAGGACGGCGACGCAGCGGCGTTCGACGTCATGCTGCAGTCGCTGTCGCTGACCACGCTGTCGGCGTTGCAGGTGGGCAGCCGGGTCAACGTGGAGCGCGCCGCGCGTGACGGCGCCGAGATCGGTGGCCACCCGCTGTCGGGCCATGTCGATGTGATGGGCCGGGTCACCGAAATCCGCCGCCCGGAGAACAATCTCGTGCTGCGCATCGCCGTGCCCGCGCCTTCGATGCGCTACGTGTTTGCCAAGGGCTACATCGCCGTCAACGGCTGCAGCCTGACCGCGGCCGAAGCGCGCAGGGAGCGCGACGGCAGCGGCTGGTTCGAAGTCTGGCTCATCCCCGAGACGCTGCGCATGACGACCTTCGCCGAGAAGGACGTGGGCGCGGGCGTGAATATCGAGATCGAGCGCCAGACGCAGGTCTTCGTGGATACCGTGCGCGAAGCCATCGAAGAGCGCCTGGGCGCGCTGCAGCCGGCGCTCGAGGCGCTGTTGCGCGAGAAGGGCCTGAGCCTGGACGAGATGGCGCGGCCGGCGGCGTTGCCGCCGCGCTGAACCCTGTGGTGGCGCCCGGCCCTCGCCACAGAGGGCTCGGGCCTTCGCTGGCGCAACGCCCTGCGCAGGCCGCACGTGGCGTCCCGCTCAGGGCGCCGTGCACAGGCAGTGCGTCACCGCGGCGAAGGGCTGGCGCTTGTCGGCCATCTCGGCCAGCCAGCCGAGGTCTTGCGCCACGCCGGCGGACGCGGGCAGGGCCAGGCCCAGGGCCACGAGTGCGCCCTGCAGGTCCACGGGCGCGCCGGCCACGACGCCCAGCGCGACACCGAAACGCTGCAGCAAGCGATCCAGCCGCCCCGGCTCGGCCTCCACGTATTTCACCCGGTAGCCTTCGGGCAGTTTGGCGCGCGTGGCGGCGGATTTGAGCGCATCGCCGTAGCTGCCCAGGCGGTCCACCAGGCCCAGGGCCAGCGCCTGCCTGCCGGCCCACACGCGGCCCTGGGCCACGGCGTCGATCTGCTCGGGCGTGCTCTTGCGCGCATTGGCGACCTTGGCCGTGAAGTCGCGGTAGATGTGATCGATGCTCGCCTGGACGAGCTGCGCGAAGCGCGGGTTCACGCCGCGGCGCACGTCGAAGGCGCCGCCCAGCCAGGTGGTGGTGACGCCGCCGGTGTGCACCCCCAGCTTGTCCAGCGCCCCCTGCGCCGTGGGCAGCATGGCCACCACGCCGATGGAGCCGGTGATGGTGGCTTCGTCGGCGATGACTTCGTCGGCGGCCATGGAGATCCAGTAGCCGCCCGAAGCAGCCACGTCGCCCATGGACACCACCACCGGCTTGCCGGCCTGGCGCGTGAGTTCGAGCTCGCGGCGCACCAGCTCGGAGCCGAAGGCGCTGCCGCCCGGGGAATCCACGCGCAGCACCAGGGCCTTGATCTTGTCGTCGTCGCGCGCCTTGCGAATGAGCTCGGCGGTGGAGCGGCCACCGATGCGCCCCGGGCCGGCCTGGCCGTCGCTGATCTCGCCCTCGGCCACGACGACGCCGATCGCAGGGCCGTCGGTCTTCGGTTTCAGGCGGCCGAGGTATTCGTTGAACGAGACCTGGCGGAAGGTCTTGTGCTCTTCATCCTTGGCCCCGCGCGCGATGAGCGCGTCGCGCATCTCCTGGCGCGTCTTCAGCGCGTCGACCCACTTGCGCTCCAGCGCCCAGCGCGCCAGGTCGCCGCCCGCGGCCACCAGGCTGGCGGGCAGCGAGTCGATGGCCTGCACGACGCTGCCGGCGGGTTGCCGGCGGGCCTTTTCGACATCGGCCGTCCAGGTGTCCCACAGGCTGCGGTAGAGCGCGCCGTCGGACTCCAGCGTTTCGGGCGATGGGGCGTTGGCCGCGAAGGTCTCCGCGGCATTCTTGAACTTGCCGGCGCGCAACACGTTGGGGCTGATGCCCGCCTTGTCGAGCAGGTCCTTGTAGTAGCTGCGGTAGCGGCCGTAGCCCTGGACTTCGATGGTGCCCATGGGGTCGAGCCAGACCTCGCTGGCGTGCGCGGCCAGGTAGTACTGGCGCTGGTCGTAGTCGGCGCCCCAGGCGACGACGGGCTTGCCCGCGGCCTTGAAGCGGGCGAGCGCCGCGGCCACCTCGCGCAGCGTGGGCAGGCCGGCGGCGCTGAAGTCGTCGAGCACCAGGACGGCGTGGCTGATGTGCGTGTCGCTGGCGGCGGCGTCCAGCACGGCCAGGACGTCGCGCAAGCGCGTCTCGCCGCTGTCCTGGCCGCGCAGCTGCTTGATCGCGGTGTCTCGCGCGCCGGCACTGCGCTGCTCGGCGATGCGCCCCGAAAGATCCAGCACCAGCGCCGTCTTCTCCTGCAGCGCGGGGGTGCCGCCGCGCAGCAGGCCCCACAGGAGGCCGACGAGCACGGCCAGCAGCAGCAGGTTGAGCAGGGCACGGCGGCTGGCGTCGAGCAGCCACCACAGTCCGCGCAGCGCGCGGGCGATCCAGGACAGGGATTGGGAGGGCATGGTGGGCGTTCGTGGGGCGAAGGGGCCGGAGCTTACGCA
This sequence comes from Rubrivivax sp., assembly GCA_030681795.1. Taxonomy (GTDB): domain Bacteria; phylum Pseudomonadota; class Gammaproteobacteria; order Burkholderiales; family Burkholderiaceae_C; genus Rubrivivax. Next base: position 134,325 of record JAUXRG010000078.1, on the reverse strand, counting down.
AAGCCGACTGCCAGGGTGTGGCGATGCGACAGAAACCGCGTCCGCCGTGACCCGCCGGCGCGCGGCGGGACAGGCGGCGCCTGTTGAGATACTTGGCCCCTCATGCAAGCCATCTTCGCCGTCACGGTTCCGTTCTTCGCGCTGGTGCTGTGCGGTTACCTCGCCGCGCGCCACCATGTGCTGCCCGAGAGCGCCATCCCCGGGTTGAACGCCTTCGTGCTGTACTTTGCGCTGCCGTGCATGCTGTTCCGCTTCGGCGCCGGCACCCCGCTGATCGAACTGCTCAACCCGGTGGTGCTGGGCGTGTACCTGGTCGCGGCCTTGCTCATCGTGTTCTTCAGCGTGGCGGTGTCGCTGAACGAGCGCGTGCACTTGCAGGACGCCGCCTTCGGCGCCCTGGTGGCGGCGTTTCCCAACACCGGTTTCATGGGCGTGCCGCTGCTCGTGGCGCTGCTCGGCAAGGCGGCGGCCGGGCCGGTGATCTGCACCATCCTGGCCGACATGTTCGTCACCAGCTCGGTGTGCATCGCCCTGGCGCAGGCGCATTCGGCCGCCGCACATGGCGCGCGCGTGGCGGCGTTGCGCGCCCTGCGCGGGGCGCTGTCCAACCCGCTGCCCTGGGCCATCGCGCTGGGGGCGGTCTTCTCGGTGGCGGGGCTGCGCCTGCCGGGGCCGGTGGCCGGTGTGGTGGGCATGCTGGGCGACGCGGCCACGCCGGTGGCGCTGTTCACCATCGGTGCCGTGCTCTGGCGCTCCAGCCAGCACGCGGTGCGGCGCACGCCGCTGGCCGACTACCTGCCGCTGGCGTTGATCAAGCTGCTGCTGCACCCCTTGCTGGTATTCATGCTCGCGGCCTCGGCGCATGCGCTGGGCGCGCCGCTGTCGACCTTCCAGCTCACCGTACTGACGCTGGCCGCGGCGCTGCCCAGCGCCAGCAACGTCTCGCTGCTGGCCGAGCGCTACGGCGCCGACAACGGGCGCGTGGCCCGCATCATCATGAGCAGCACGGTGCTCGCCTTCGGGACGTTCTCGCTGCTCGCCTGGGGCTTCGGGGTGCAGCCCGGCTGAGCGGCGGCGGCACGCCGCGGCCGGCGTGTCGCGGGGGTGCGGCTGAGGTGCGGGGACGGTGCGGGGACGGTCCGATCACCGTGCCGCGGAAGCGGGCACGGTCGGGATCACCGCAGCCATGCCGCCCACGCAGCCTTCGGTCTGCCCTTCGGTGCAGCGCGGCGCATCGGCGAGCACCGCGGCCGGCAGCGGCCGGCCGCGGTGCGTGCCCGCGGGCTGCTTGAGGATCATCACCGCCACCACGATGGCGGTGGCCACGGCCAGCAGCGCGATGAGCAGACGCCGGCGCAGCGGCGGGCGGGGAAACTTCGGTGGTGTATACAAGGCGCGACGCCGGGCTCGCGCCCGGCGTGGTCGTCGTTGCGGGGGGTGGGACGCTACTTCTTGTCGTTCGGGACCTTGCCCTCGACGCCCTTGACGTAGAAGTTGATGCCGCCCAGGAACTTGTCGTCGGCGACCTCGTCCTTCTTCAGCGCCGGCTTGCCGTCCTGGCCCAGGATGGGGCCCTTCCAGATCACGAAGCTGCCGTCGGCCAGCCCGGCCTTGACCTTGGCCACCCTGTCTTTGGTTTCGGCCGGCACCTTGTCGTTGATCGAGACGATGTCGATGGCGCCTTCCTTCACCCCCCACCACGAACGCTGGTTGCCGGCCCACTTGCCGTCCAGCGCGTCACGCGTGGTCTTGAGGTAGTACGGGGCCCAGTTGATGATGGCCGAGGCGAGGTGGGCTTCGGGGGCGTAGGCGGTCATGTCGCTGTCCCAGCCGAAGGCGAATTTCTTGTTCTTCGCCGCGGTCTGCAGCACGGCCGAGCTGTCGGTATTCTGGAACAGCACATCGGCGCCGCCGTTGATCAGGCTCTGCGCGGCCTCGGTTTCCTTGGGCGGGTTGAACCATTCGTTGACCCACACGACCTTGGTCTTGACCTTCGGGTTGCTGCTCTGCGCGCCCAGGGTGAACGAGTTGATATTGCGGATGACCTCGGGGATGGGGATCGAGCCGACGATGCCCAGCGTGTTCGTCTTCGTCATCTTGCCGGCGATCACGCCGGCCATGTAGGCGCCCTCGTAGGTGCGGCTGTCGTAGGTATTCAGGTTGGCCGCGGTCTTGTAGCCGGTGGCATGCTCGAACTTCACGTCGGGGCTGTCGGCGGCCACCTTGAGCATGGGCTCCATGTAGCCGAAGGTGGTGCCGAAGACGAGCTTGTTGCCCTGGCCGGCGAGGTCGCGGAAGACGCGTTCGGCGTCGGCGCTCTCGGGAACCTTCTCGACGAAGGTGGTCACCACCTTGTCGCCGAATTCCTTCTCGACAGCCTTGCGCGCGTTGTCGTGGGCGAAAGTCCAGCCGCCGTCGCCCACCGGGCCGACATAGGCGAAGGCGATCTTCAGCGGCGCGGGCTTGGCCGGCGCGGGCGCAGCGGCGGGTGCGGCGGCCTGCGGCGCCGGGGCCTCTTCCTTCTTGCCGCAGCCCACCAGGGCCGCCGCGGCGGCGACGGTGGACCAGTGGGCCAGTTTCAGCAGCGAACGCTTCGTCGTGAGGGTCATGGGTTTGCTCTCCTGGTGTGGGGTTGACGAGGAATTATCGGCGGGGGATCTCAAGCGCCCGGAAAGAACGGCCGGCCCAGCGAAGCCGGCATGTTCACGCGCACCCAGGTGGCGTTGCGCGAGATGAGCACGAGCACGACGATGGTCGACAGGTACGGCAGCATGCTGAGGAACTGGCTGGCGACCTGCACGCCTTGCCCCTGCAGGTGGAACTGCAGCATGGTCACGCCGCCGAAGAGGTAGGCGCCCAGCAGCAGCCGCGCCGGCCGCCAGGTGGCAAACGTCGTCAGCGCCAGGGCGATCCAGCCCTTGCCGGAGACCATGCCCTCCACCCACAGCGGCGTGTAGACCACCGAGAGGTAGGCGCCGGCCACGCCGCACAGCGCGCCCCCGGTGACCACCGCGGCCATGCGGATGCGCCGCACCGGGTAGCCCAGGGCATGTGCCGATTCGGGCGACTCGCCCACGGCGCGCAGCACCAGCCCGGCGCGCGAGCGGTAGAGGAACCAGGCCAGGCCGGCGGCCAGGGCCATCGCCACATAGACCATCGGATGCTGGCGAAACAAGGCGGGGCCGACGAAGGGCAGGTCGGCGAGCCCGGGGATGCTGTACTGCGGCCGCTCGCCGAGCTTTTCCTGCACGAAGCGGATGCCGGCGAAGGCCGAGAAGCCGCCGCCGAACAGGCTCAGCGCCAGGCCCGTGGCCACCTGGTTGGCATTCAGCCAGATGACCAGGAAGCCGAAGGCCGCCGCCAGCGCCCCACCGGCCAGCGCACCGGCGCCAAAGGCGAGCCAGTCGCTGCCGGTGGCCACGCCGGTGGCAAAGCCGGCAATCGCCGCCACCAGCATCATCCCTTCGGCACCGAGATTGACGACGCCCGAGCGCTCGTTGATGAGCAGGCCCAGGCCGGCGATGGCCAGCACTGTGCCCGCATTCAGCGTGGCGGCAAGCAGGAGGGCCAGGGAATCCATGTTGTGGGGCCGCTCAGGCGGCGGTGGGCGTGGCGGGCGCGGCGGCGCGCTGCCAGCGCAGCCGGTACAGGATCAGCGTGTCGCAGGCCAGCAGCGCGAAGAGCAGCAGGCCCTGGAATACGCCGGTCAGCGCCTTGGGCATGCCCATGCGCGATTGGGCGAGTTCGCCGCCGATATAGAACATGCTCATGAGCACACCGGAGAGAACGATGCCCACCGGGTGCAGCCGGCCCACGTAGGCCACGATGATCGCAGCGAAGCCATAGCCTGCCGGCACGTAGGGCGTGAGCTGGCCCAGCGGCCCGGCGGCCTCCAGGGCGCCGGCCAGGCCGGCCATGCCCCCGGAGATGAGCAGCGCCGTCCAGATGGCATGGCGCGAAGAGAAGCCTGCATAGCGCGCGGCCAGCGGCGCCAGGCCGCCGACCTGCAGGGCGAAGCCGCGGTAGGTGCGGAACAGGAACAGCCACAGCCCGCCCACCGCCAGCAGCGCCAGCACGCTGCCGATATGCGCGCGCAGGGGCGGCAGCAGCCTGGGCACGCGCGTCTCGGGCAGGAAGCTGATGCTTTGCGGGAAGTTGTAGCCCTGGGGGTCTTTCCAGGGGCCATACACCAGGTAGCTCAGCAGCAGCTCGGCGACGTAGACGAGCATCAGGCTGACCAGGATCTCGTTGGCGTTGAAGCGGTCGCGCAGCAGCGCCACGATGCCCGCCCAGCACATGCCGCCGAGCACACCTGCCAACAGGATGGGCACGACGATGCCGCGGCCCAGCCAGGCGGTATCGGGCCCGGCTTGCATGGCCACCCAGCCGGCGGCCAGCGCGCCGACCACGAACTGCCCTTCGGCGCCGATATTCCACACGTTGGCGCGGAAGCACACCGCCAGCCCGAGCGCGATGAGGATCAGCGGCGTGGCCTTGACCGAAAGCTCGGAGACGGCATACAGGTTCTTCACAGGCTCGACGAAGAACAGCTGCAGACCGCGCAGCGGGTCCTTGCCGAGCCAGGCAAACAGTGCCGCGCCGATGAGCAGCGTGAGGGCCAGCGCCAGCATGGGCGAGAGCAGCGACATGCGCCGGGAAGGTTGCGGGCGGGCCTCGAGCCTGAGCATGCTCAACCCACCCCCACGGGCTGCCTTGCGCCCGCCTCGTCGTGCCACAGGCCGGACATCCACTGGCCGATCTGCTCGATGCGGGCCTCGGCGGTGGGCACGCTGGGCGACAGGCGCCCCTTGGCGATGACGAGCAGGCGGTCGCTGATCTCGAAGAGCTCGTCGAGCTCCTCGCTCACCACGAGCAGCGCGCAGCCGCCGTCGCGCAGCTTGAGCAGTTCGCCGCGGATCTGCGCCGCGGCGCCCACGTCCACGCCCCAGGTCGGCTGCGAGACGATCAACAGCTTGGGCGTGGCCGAAATCTCGCGGCCGACGATGAACTTCTGCAAGTTGCCCCCGGAGAGGCTGCGCGCCGCGGCCCGCGTGCCCCCGGCCCGGACGTTGAAGCGCGCCATCACCTCCTCGGCCAGGCGCTGAACGCGGCCGGTGGCCACCCAGCCGCTGCGCGACACCGCTTCGGTGCGCGTGAGCAGCGTGTTCTGCGCCAGGGTGAAAGTGGGCACCGCGCCGCGGCCGAGCCGCTCTTCGGGCACGAAATTCAGGCCCAGCTTGCGCCGCCGGTGCGGGCGGGCGCGCGAGATGTCGTGGCTGCCCATGAGGATGGAGCCCGGCGCGGCGCGGGGGTCCTCGCCCGAGAGCGCGGCCATCAGCTCGCGCTGCCCGTTGCCCGAGACGCCGGCCACGCCGACGATCTCGCCGGCGTGCACGTCGAAGCTGATGTCGACCAGGTCCGCACCGAACTGGTCCAGCCGCGTCAGGGCCAGGTGGCGCACGCTGAGCACGGTGGCGCCGACCTGGGTGGCCCGGCGCTGCAACTTCGGCGGGTCGGCGCCGATCATCAGCCTGGACAAGCTGGCGTTGGTTTCCTGCGTGGGGTCGACCTCACCGGTGACCTTGCCGGCGCGCAGCACCGTGCAGTGGTGGCACAGGGCGCGGATCTCGTCGAGCTTGTGGCTGATGTACAGGATGCTGCAGCCGCGCGCGGCCAACTCGCGCAGCGTGACGAAGAGCTTGTCCACCGCCTGCGGCGTGAGCACCGAGGTGGGTTCGTCGAGGATCAGCAGCTGCGGGTTCGTCATCAGCGCGCGAACGATCTCCACGCGCTGGCGCTCACCCACGCTCAGCGTGTGCACCGGTCGCTGGGCATCCACGTCCAGGCCGTAGGCGTGGGTGACCTCGCCGATGCGCCCGACCACCTCGGGCAGCGTGATGCGCTTGTCCAGGCCGAGCCAGACGTTCTCGGCCACCGTCAGCGTCTCGAAGAGCGAGAAATGCTGGTAGACCATGCTGATGCCCAGCTCGCGCGCCTGCGCCGGGCTCCTGACGCTCACCGGCTGGCCGTTCCAGCGCATCCGGCCGGCGTCGGGCTGCACGGCGCCGTAGATGATCTTCACCAGCGTGCTCTTGCCCGCGCCGTTCTCGCCGAGCACGGCATGGATCTCGCCGGGCTTGACGCGCAACCCCACGCCGTCGCAGGCCCGCACTGCGGGGTACTGCTTGGTGATGCCGGTGAGTTCGAGCCTGAGCATGGGCGGGCCGGTGGCGGCCGCGGTGAAGAGCAAACCGCGCATGGTATCCGCACACGGGGCCGGCCCACTCGGATTAGAGGGGCCGGTCGATGGCGCCCCGGGGCGAACGGGCGTAAGGTGCTGGCCAGCCCCGAGGTGCCCACTTGCGCCTTGGGCATCGCAACGGCCAGGAGACGGAAATGAGCAAGCGTGACGTGGTGGTTCTGGGCGCGGCGCGCTCGGCGGTCGGCACCTTCGGCGGGTCGCTGGCCGATACCGAGCCCACCGAGCTGGCCGGCCTGGTGATGAAGGCGGCCATCCAGCGCAGCGGCGTCGATCCCCAGGCCATCAACTATGTCACCGTGGGCAACACCATCCCCACCGAAGGCCGCTCGGCCTACGTGGCGCGGGTGGCCAGCATCCAGGCCGGGCTGCCGATGGAAAGCGTGGCCATGGCGGTGAACCGCCTGTGCTCGTCGGGCCTGCAGGCCATCGTCACCACGGCGCAGAACATCCTGCTCGGCGACTGCGACTACGGCGTGGGCGGCGGCGTGGAAGTGATGAGCCGCGGCGGCTATCTCTCCACCGCCATGCGCACCGGCGCGCGCATGGGCGACACCCAGCTCATCGACATGATGGTGGCGGCGCTGACCGACCCCTTTGGCATCGGCCACATGGGCATCACGGCCGAGAATCTGGTCACCAAGTGGGGCATCACCCGCGAAGAGCAGGACCAGGTGGCCTTCGACTCGCACCGCAAGGCGGCCGTGGCCATCGCCGAAGGGCGCTTCAAGAGCCAGATCGTGCCCATCGTCAAGCAGACCAGGAAGGGCGAGGTCGTCTTCGACACCGACGAACACTGCAAGCCCGGCACCACGCTGGAAGCCCTGGCCAAGATGAAGCCGGCGTTCAAGAAGGACGGCTCGGTGACCGCCGGCAATGCCTCGGGCATCAACGACGGTGCGGCCTTCTTCGTGCTGGCCGACGCGGCCGTGGCCGCCGCCGCCGGCCACAAGCCACTGGCCCGGCTGGTCTCCTACGCCGTGGCCGGCGTGCCCAACGAGGTGATGGGCGAGGGCCCGATCCCGGCCACCCGGCTGGCGCTGAAGAAAGCCGGCCTGACGCTGGACCAGATGGACGTCATCGAGAGCAACGAAGCCTTCGCGGCGCAGGCCATCGCGGTGGCGCGCGGCCTCGGCCTGGACATGACCAAGGTCAACCCCAACGGCGGCGCCATCGGGCTAGGCCACCCCATCGGCTGCTCGGGCGCCTTCCTGGCGACCAAGGCGGTCTACGAGCTGCAGCGCATCGCCGGGCGCTACGCGCTGGTGACGATGTGCATCGGCGGCGGGCAGGGCATCGCGGCGGTCTTCGAGCGTTTGTAGGAGCGGCGCGCAGCGCAGGTTCCGGGCCCAGGTCACTCGCACGCCATGAGCAAGGACGACCCTCTGTTCGACTATGACTGGCTGGTGATCGGTTCAGGCTTCGGCGGCAGTGTCAGCGCGCTGCGGCTGGCCGAGAAGGGCCACCGCGTGGCGGTGCTCGAGATCGGCCGGCGGCTCGCCGACGAGGATTTCGCCACCTCGGGGTGGAACCTGCGGCGGGTCTTCTGGGCGCCGATGCTGGGGCTCGTCGGGCCGTCGCGGATTTCGATCTTCAGCGACATCTTCATCGCCTCGGGCACCGGCGTGGGCGGCGGCAGCCTGACCTACGCCAACACGCTGTACCGCGCCAAGCCCTCGTTCTTCGCCAACCCGCAATGGGCCGGCCTGAACGACTGGAGCGCCGCGCTGCAGCCGCACTACGCCACCGCCGAGCGCATGTTGGGCGTGCAGACCGTGCCCTGGGACAGCGACGGCCAGCAGCTGCTGCGCCGGGCGGCGGACCACTTCGGGGTGCAGGACAGCTTCACGCGCACGCCCTGCGGGGTGTTCTTCGGCCGCGGCGGCGTCACCGTGGCCGACCCGTATTTCGGCGGCGCCGGACCGGATCGCACCGGGTGCATCCGCTGCGGAGGCTGCATGACGGGCTGCCGGGTGGGCGCCAAGAATACGCTGGTGAAGAACTACCTCTGGTTTGCCGAGCGGGCCGGCGTCACCGTCATCCCCGAGACCGAGGTCGTCGATATCCGGCCCCAGGACGGGCGCACGGGTGCCACCGGCTACGAGGTCCACATGCGCAAGTCCACCGCCTGGGTGCGCAGGCAGCCGCGCGTGCTGCGCGCGCGCGGCGTGGTCGTCGCCGCCGGCGCGCTGGGCACCAACCGGCTGCTGGCTCGCTGCCGCCTCGTCGGCGGCCTCCCCGGGCTGAGCCCGCGCCTGGGCGAGAAGGTGCGCACCAACAGCGAGTCCATCCTGGCGGTGACCTTGCCCGACGACCGCCTCAAGCCGGCCGAGGACGTGGCCATCAGCGCCAGCGTGCACGTCACGCAGGACACGCACATCGAGCTCGTCACCTACGGTCCCAACGGCAGCCTGTTCAAATTCTTCTTCACGCTGCTCACCGGCGACGGCACCCGGCTGACCCGCCCGTTCAGGCTGATGGGCCAGATGCTGCGGCACCCGTTGCGATTCCTGCGTTCGCTCTCGCCCGCGTACTGGGGGCGGCGCACGGTGATCCTGCTGGTGATGCAGTCGCTGGACAACGCCATCAGCTTCGTCGCGCGGCGCGGGCCGTTCGGCGGCGTCTCGCTGTCGACGCGCCAGAACCCGCAATGCCCGAACCCGACCTTCATTCAAGAAGGCTTCGACGCCGCCGCCTGGCTGGCGCAGGAGACCGGCGGCACCGCGCAGAGCATGCTCATGGAGGCGCTGGCGAATATCCCGACCACCGCGCACATCCTGGGTGGCGCCGTCATCGGGCGTGATGCCCAAGCCGGCGTGGTCGACGCCCAAGGCCGGGCCTTCGGCTACGACAATCTCATCGTCTGCGACGGTTCCATCATGCCCGCCAACCCGGGCGTCAACCCGAGCCTGACGATCACCGCGCTGGCCGAATGGGTGATGGCGGCCGTGCCGCCGCGCTAGCCGTCAATTTCCTGCGCTGACGCAGGCCGCTGTTTCGGGAAGCGTCCAGCGGCGTGCCAGAAGCGCCGGTACGAGGTCTGCCGTCACCGGAGGGCTGAAATGGAAACCCTGAAGGCAGTCGCAGGCCATGGCCGCCAAGGCCTCGGCCTGCTCGAGCGTCTCCACACCCTCTGCAGTGACTCGCATGCCCAGCGTTTTCGCCATCGCAAGCACGGCGCGCACGATGGCCTCGCTTTCGCCGCCCTTGAGCAGGCCGGCCACGAAGCACTGGTCCACCTTGATGCGGCTGATGGGCATGCGGGTGAGATAGGCCAGCGAGGAGTAGCCGGTGCCGAAGTCATCCAGTGCAATGCGCACGCCCTGGCCGCGCAAGGCCTGGAGCGTCACGCGCGTCGCGACAGTGCTTTCCATCAGGGCCCCTTCCGTGACCTCCAGCTCCAGGAGCTCGGGCGCCAAACCGCTCATCGACAGCGCGTCCATGACCCGTTGCTGCAAGCCCGGCGTCCTGAACTGGCGAGGCGACAGGTTGACCGCGATGCCCACCGGCGGCCCGGTGCGATTCCAGCGCGCCGCGTCCGCGCAGGCCGTGCGCAGCACCCAGTCGCCGATGCACCCGATCAGGCCGTTTTCTTCAGCCAGGGGAATGAACTCCAGCGGTGACATCAAGCCGCGCGTCGGGTGGGTCCAACGGATCAGCGCTTCGACCGTGTGGATGCGGCCCGAGGCAACATCGACCTGCGGTTGATAGACGAGGTGGAATTCCGCCCGCTCGAGTGCCGTGCGCAAGCTGGCGTCGAGCTCCATGCGGTTCAGGACCTCGTTCGTGAGCGACGCGCTGTAGAGCTGCGCATTGTCCCGGCCCGAACTCTTGGCGTGGTACATCGCGGTGTCGGCGTGCTTGAGCAGGGTCGCGCCGTCGCTGCCGTCTCGCGGGTACAGCGCAATGCCGATGCTGGTCGTCAAGGTCACCTCACGGCCCTCGAGAACGAACGGTCTGCGCATCAAACCACCGATCCGGCTGGCGACGGCCACGGCGTCCTGCGGGCACTCGATGTCCAACACCAGGGCCGTGAACTCGTCCCCGCCCAGGCGGGCGAGGTCGACCTCGTCGCTGTGGCCCTCATCGCCCAGCGATATCGGGCGTGACAGGACATCCGAAGGGCGCAGGCCGTCGCGCAGGCGCTCGGCGGCCCATTGCAGGAGCAGGTCGCCGGCAGCGTGGCCCATGGAGTCGTTGATATTCTTGAACCCATCGAGATCCATGAACAGGACGGCCAGCTGTTCATCGCGCTTGCCGGCACGTCGGACTTCGCGGTCGACCCGTTCGAGGAACGACAGCCGGTTGGGCAAGCCGGTCAGGCTGTCGAAATAGGCCAGGCGGGCCATCCCGGCCTCGGCCATCTTGCGTTCGGTGATGTCGCGCGAAAGCACGATGAAGCGCGGCTTTTGTCCGGCAGCCACAGCCTTGCTCGACACCGACAGTTCGAACCACTTGCTTCCCTTGGCGAGCGGCAACTCGTACTGCTCGCCGCTCGAAGCGCCGTGTTCCTGGGCGGTGCGCAGGGCTGACATGCACACTTCGGCGGCCGCGGGCGGCAGGATGTCGGTCACCGTCTTGCCCAGGAAGGCCTCGGCCGGGGCCGCCAGCAGGCTCGCGTTCGGGGCTCGGTAGTCGAGGTAGCGTCCGTCGACGTCCAGTTCGAACAGCAGGTCCGGGATGGCGTTGAGGATCGCCGCGTTGCGCGCCTCGGCGGCGCGCAGGTCCAGCAGGGCTTGCTGGCCGCGAAGCAGGTAACGCACGCGGTGGCCGATCAAGGCCCAGTTGACCGGCTTGGCGATGAAGTCGGTGGCGCCGTGCAAGTAGGCGGTCTCGACCGAAGCCACGTCGTCCATGCCGGTCACCATGACGATCGGCAGCAGGGGCCCGGCCTCGGCGCGCAGGATGGCGCAGACCTCGTACCCACTGAGATCGGGCATATCGACGTCGAGCATGACCAGATCGCAGGGCAGCGCGCGAAACTGTCTGAAGGCATCCTCACCGCCCTCGGCCAGGCGGACTTCGAAGCCGGCCTTGCGCAGGGCCGCGCGCATCACGAGGCGCGCATCGGCATCGTCGTCGACGACCAGGATCGTGCGCCCCCTGTCCGTCATGCGGCCTCCATCAGCAACTCGCGCAATTGCAGCAGCGCGCGTTGCTGTTCGCGCCTTGTGGTCTCGAGCAGGCCACGCGCGTCTTCGAGGCGGCCTTCGCGACCGCACTTCTCGAGCTCGCGATAACAACCGGCCAGTGCTTCGGCGCCAAGGTTGGCGGCGCTGGACTTCAACGAATGCGCTCCCTGGCTCAAGGCCTTGGCGTGGCCCTCGGCCGCCGCAGCGGCCACCCGGGCCAGATTGTCGTCAGCCGACTTCAGAAAAGAGGTCACCAACTGCGTGACCAGCGCCATGCTGCCGGGCTCGTCGAGTTCGCGCAGGGTCGCGATGGCCGCCCGGTTGATGGCCGACACCTCCTGGGCCGACTCCTGTGAGCATTCCCTGGCCGACGGCAGCAGCACCGGTGAGGACGGCGCTGCCGGGACCCCGGGTGCGGCGGCGAGCCAGCCCGCCAGCGTGGCATGCAGTGCGGCCAGGGTGTAGGGCTTGGCCAGGAAGCCGTCCATCCCTGCGTCCAGACAGCACTGCTCATCGCCCTGCATGGCATTGGCAGTCAATGCGACGATGGGCAGCTTGGCCCCGCGGCCGTCGGGCAGGCTCCTGATGGCCGCGGTGGCCTGGTAGCCGTCCATCACCGGCATCTGGCAATCCATCAGCACCAAATCGAACTCGGCCGCGCGCACCCGTTCGACGGCCTCGGCACCGTCGTTGGCGAGCTGGCATTGCAGCCCCAGCTTGGTCAGCATCGCCTTGGCTACACCCTGGTTGATCGGGTTGTCCTCCACCAGCAGAACAAGGCCACGCAAGCCCGCCACCCGGACCTCCGGCAATGGCCGCAGCGGCGCATCGACCTGCGCCGCGCTCAGCACGCCCATCACCGTGCGTTGCAGGTCGGCGCGCCGGATCGGCTTGTTCAGGTAGCGCAGGATGCCCGCCTGTGCACGCGTGCGTTCGTCGGTGCCCGCGTAGGTCGAGCTCAGCATCATCAGCCGCGTGCGTGCCAGTGCCGGTTGCGCCTGGATACGGCGGGCAAGCGCCAGACCGTCCATGCCCGGCATGTGCATGTCGAGCACGGCCAGCTCGAACGGCCGGTCTGCGCTGGCCGCCTCGGTCATCGCCGCCAGCGCCCGTGGCCCGGACTCGACACACCGCACCTGCATGCGCCAGCCCTGCAACTGCTGCAGCAGGATGTCGCGGTTGGTCTGGTTGTCGTCCACCACCAGCACCCGCACACCGACCAGTTCACTCGGTGTCAGCGGCAGAGGTGTGGCCCCGCACGCCACCGGCAAGCGCAGCGCGACGATGAATTTCGAGCCCTTGCCTGGCTCGCTGTCGACGCGAATGTCGCCGCCCATCAGGGCCAGCAGGCGCCGGCTGATTGCCAGGCCGAGGCCGGTGCCACCGTAGCGCCGGGTCGTCGAACCGTCGGCCTGCGAGAAGTGCTCGAAGATTCGCTCCAGGGCCTGAGGGGCGATGCCGATGCCAGTGTCTTCGACGCAGATGCGGACATCGACCTCGGTGTCCGTCTGACCCACCCGCGTGACGCGAACCACGACCTCGCCGTCCTGGGTGAACTTGACGGCATTGCCGACGAGATTCGAGACCACCTGGCGCAGGCGGAACGGGTCGCCATGCAGCACCAGTGGCGCGTCGTGCGGGGTGAACTGCACCGCCAGTTCCAGACCCTTGGCTTCGGCGGGCTGTGCGAACATGGCCAGCGCTTCCTCCACCACATCGACCAGGCTGAAGTCGACCGCTTCCAGTTCCAGGTGCCCCGACTCGATCTTGGAAAAGTCCAGGATGTCGTTGATGACCCCCAGCAAATGGCGACCCGAGGTCTGCACCGCCTCGGCCCAGACGCGCTGCGCGGGCTGCAGTTCGCTGTCGATGAGCAGCTCGTTCATGCCCAGCACGCCGTTCATCGGCGTGCGGATCTCGTGGCTCATGGTCGCCAGGAACTCGCTCTTGGCCTGGCTGGCGGCCTCGGCCACTTCCTTCGCGTGCTGAAGCTGCGCAGTGCGCGCAGCCACTTCCTGCTCGAGGTGGTCGCGGTGGGCGGCCAGGCGCGCATCGCGCTCGTGAATCTGCTCCAGCATCGCATTGAAGCCGTTGCCTAGGGTGTCGAGTTCGGCGACGCGGCTGCGCTGCGCGCGCACGCTGTAGTCGCCTCCTTCGGACACATGCTCCATGAGCTCGTTCAAGCGGGCCAGGGGTCGGAGCACGGACGTGTTGAGGCGTTGGAGCAGGACTTTGCTGGCGGCCAGAGCCAGCAGCGCGGCCAACAAAGTGGCCGCCACTTGCCAGGCGGTTTGCTGGTACAGGCTGGCCAGGCCGACCTTGAGCACGATCCGCCCGGCGACGCCGGGCGCGGTGTCCACCATTTGCGCCAGCGTCAACCAGGTTGGCCGCAGCAGCAGCTCTTGCGCAGCGCTGTCAGAGGCGGGCGGCGGCGCTTCGCCCTCGCGCCGGTAGTGAGCGAACAGACGGCTGTCCTTGTCGTAGAGGGCGGCGACCAGGATGTCGGGTGAGTTGCGCAGCGACTGCAGCAACTCGCCGGCGGTCTTCGGGTCGCCGAATGCCAAGGCTGCGGTAGCGTTTTCGGCCAGCACCCGCGCCTGGGCCCGGCTGTGTTGGACGAGGCCCAGCAGGCCCAGGCTGAAACTGCTGATGACGACGACGAGCGCGACGATGCCCACCGCCGCAGCCAGTGCCAGGCGATTGATGCGGCGCAACAGCGCGCCCAGGGCGATCTGCGGCCTCATTGCTGCACCTCCGTGGCCAGACGCAGCAGTTTGGAGCTGAGGTCGAGCCCGGCGCCGCGCGCGGCTTGCAGGTTGGCTTCGAAGGTGACCTTGCCGTGCGCCATGTTCATGTTCAGCATGACGCCACGGCGCATGGCGCCGGCGCTGTCGGCGAGGGTCAGTACCGCGCGGCCGCGCAGGTTGTCGAGCAGGCGAGGCAAGCTGTCGATCACCGATGCGGCGAAGAACACCACGTGGCAGTCCTTGAGCGACTCGCCGGTCGCCTTGCGCTGCACGGCAATGGTCCGACTGGCAGCGACCTTGCCCTGCAGCCCATCGATCTCCTTGCCGAACGGGTCGGTGCCCAGGATGCACAGGTTCAAGGTGCTGCCCGTCGCGGCGGGCCACTCGGTGTAGACGATGAAGTTGTAGACGAAGGCCGCCTTCAGCCGGTATTCGGGCAGGTCATCGCTGCGTGCCGCCGTTGCGAACGACAGCAAGCCGGCCAGGCCCATGACCAACGCCAGCGCCCTGGCACCAGGGCTCATGTCGTCCCCCCCTGGCGCGGCGCGACGGGCAGTTGCAGCAGCTGCTCCAGCGGCAGGCGCAGCAAATCGTTCAGGCTGTACGGGTGCGCTGCGCCCGGCACCGTCAATGCCACGGCCACCAGGCCGCAGGCCAGCCGCGCCCGCCAGGGGTGCGCGCTTGCTGCGGAAGATCCCGATGGGCAGACGCTGCGAATCACGGCACGTCAGAACCGGTAACTGGCTTTGACACGCACGCTGCGGCCGTCCTGCTCCAACGCGTTCTGCCAGTTCGTGTCGGCACCGGGCTGCGCATAGTGCTTGTCGAACAGATTGGCCAGACCCAGCGACAACTCCAGGCCCTTGGCCAGGGCCTGCGTGCTGAGGTGCAGGTTCGACACCGCGTAGCCGCCGAGCTGGCTCCCGTTCCGGGTCAGGCGCCGGCTGTCGTATTGCAGTTCATAGCCCGCGCGCAGGCCCGCCACGGGCAGGGGCGCCGACAGGTTGAGCTTGCCGAGCAGCGTGGGCGAGTTGAGCAGCGCCGCGCCGCCCGCGTACGACAGGTGCTGCGACGACACGCTGGCGCGCAGGCGCGCACCGTTGCGCCAGGTCTTGTCGGCCGACAGTTCAATGCCGTGCGCACTTACCGTATCGCCGGACTGGTACTGCGGGAGCCCGCTCACGGGGTCGATGCCCAGCGCGACCAGGTCGCGCATGCGCCATTGGTAGACCGAAGCGCGCAGACCCAGGTCGCGATCCACGCGGTGGTCGGCGACCAGTTCGAGCGTGTCGATGCTCTCGCCCTTGAGCGCCGGATTGGTGACCAGACTCAGGCCATCGTCGTAGTCGCGTTCGTAGGCATTGGGCGCCCGGTGTGCGCGGCCGTACAGGGCTTTCACGGTGGTCGCCGGTGTGGCCTGCCAGATCAGCGCCGCGCGCGGGCTCGCCTTGTTGCCGGTGACGTTGTTGCGGTCGAGTCGCAGGCCCAGGGTGGCCGTCAACGCGTCGGTGACTCCCCATTCGTCCTGCAGGAACAAGCCGGCGCGATAACCCGAGCCCGGTATGACAAAGCTGTTGGCCGGCGCGGCCAGGTCATTCACGGACTGGTCATGGCGCAGGTTGTCTTGCAGTTCCAGGCCGAGCATCAGCTTGTGCGCAGCCAGCGCGGTGGACAGGACGCGGAACTCGGCGCCTCGCCACTTGGAGACCGCTGGAAACGCGAAGGGCGTGCCATAGCTGAGCAGGCTGCTGAATCTCTCGCGGCCCATGAAGAGCCGCCCCGCCAGGTGCAGCGTATGGCCGATGAAGCTGTCCTGGTATTGCAGCTGCGCGACTTCATAGCGGTCGCCCTCGAATTGCCCGGGCACCAGGGGGTCGGAAAAGTAGGCACCGGTCGGGTCGCCCTTGCGGTGATCGCCATGCACGAAGTCGAATGACCAGGCGCCGCGCCCAACCCGCGCGAAGAACTCGCGATCGCGGCGGCCGTCGAGCCCGGCCGCCACGCCTGAGACGCCGGCGGCGCCGAAGTCGACGAAGCGGTCTTCGCCGCGGGCGCGCAGGCCCGACACCGACACCAGCACATCGATGCCGTTGTCCAGCCGCTTGCCCCAGCTGGCGCGCCCGTGGCGCTGCGCTTGCGGCTGCTGCCAGGCCACATCCAGCTCAGTACCGCCGAGATCGGCGCCGCTGCGCGTGATCACGTTGACCACCCCGAACATCGCATTCTGGCCATACACCGCGCCGCCCGGGCCGGGAACGAACTCGATGCGTTCGATCAGGTCCATGTCGAGCGGAAACTGGTGTCCGAACGGTCCGGCGTCGAAGGTCGGTTCGTTGAAGCGGTTGCCGTTGATGGTGACCAGCAGGCGGGTGTTGAAATCGCCCGGCAGGCCAAGACCGCGCGTGCCGACATAGTTGTATTGGCGGTCGTAGGTGGTGTGGATGCCGGGCAGGCTGGCCAGCGCTGCGTCGAGGGTGCGCCAGCCGAAGGCCTTGATCTCCGCACGCGTGATGACGCTCACCGCCGCCGCGACCTCGCTTTGCTTCTGCTCGTACTTGGAGGCGCCGACGATGCTGACATCGAGCAACTGCTCCAGGCTCAGCGAGGTGAGGTCCGTGGTCTGCGCGGCCTGGGAAGGCTGGGCGGCGGTGAGCACCGCGCCAAGCAGCAGCGGCCCCAGCCAGCCCGTGGTGCGCCGCGAAGGGCCCCTGTCTGCCTCATGCAAGCTCTGTCGGTTCATGGTGTTTTCGACTCTGGCGAGGGGCTGCGCCGATCCGTGCCGCGTGGCAAGTGGCGGCACCGGGTGTGGCAGTCGCCCGGTTATCGACCCTTGCGCGACGCTCTTGAACCGATGCCCGCCGGTTTGTCCGCACAGGGCGGGGCGCTTCAGGCAATTGCTCACGTTGCGCGCCCCGGCCGCTCCCGCCCGCCACCCCGGACGCGCCCCGGTCTTGCCTCAGCGGCCCCCGAACCGCGGCGCCCGCCGCTGCGAGAAGGCCGCCAGGCCCTCGCGGAGGTCGTGGCTTTGCGCGCAGCGTGCTTCGCGCTCGCGCAGGCGGCTCAGGTCGATTTCGCCGCGGGCGATTTCGTTGAGCGACAGCTTCATCCCCTGCAGCGCCAGCGGTGCGCCGGCGAGCAGCGAGGCCGCCAGCGCCTCGACGGCCCCGTCCAGCGCCTCGGGCGCCGCCAGGGCGTCGAGGTAGCCGATGCGCAGCAGCTCGTCGCCAGGCACGCTCTCGGCCAGCAGGAACAGCCGCTTGGCCGCCGACAGGCCCAGCCGCGCCACATAGCGCTGCAGCCCGCCGGGGTAGTAGTGCAGGCCCAGGCGTGCCGCGGGCATGCGCAGCGCCATGCCCTGCACGCCGACGCGAAAATCGCAGGCCAGGGCCAGGTCGGTGGCGCCACCGAAGACGCTGCCGTTCAGGCGCGCAATGGTCGGCACGGGCAGGGCTTCCAGCGCGTCCACCATGTGCTCGAACAGCCGCGGGTCGGCCGAGGCCGCGTCGGCCTGCTCCAGTTCGTCGAGGTTGAACCCGGCGCAGAAGACGCGGCCGGCGCCGGTGAGCACCAGCACGCGCAGATCGGGCATCGCCGCCAGCTTGGAGAAATGGGCTTGCAGCGCGAACAGGTCTTCGCGGTGCAGGCGGTTGCGGTGCCGCGGCCGGTTCAGCGTGAGGGTGGCGCGGCCGGGGGCGTCCAGGCTCAGGACCGGTGCACCTTCGGGCCCGCTCATGGGTGCACCCTTGACGCTGCGCGTCGTCCCGCCAAGCGGGAATGAGCCCTCGGGAGACCCTCGGCGCTCATCGAGGCGCAGGCAGGTCGTGCACCACCCGCACGCCGGCGATGCCGGCCAGCGCCTGCAGCACCTGGGTCGAGACGGCACTGTCCACGTCCACCAGCGTGTAGGCCATTTCGCCGCGGCTCTTGTTGACCATGTTGTGGATATTCAACCCGGCCTGGGCCAGCGTGGAGGAGATCTGCCCCAGCATGTGGGGCACGTTGGCGTGGGCGACGGCCACGCGGTAGGCGGACTCGCGCGCCATATGCACGCTGGGGAAGTTCACCGCGTGGGCGATCTGGCCATGCTCGAGGTACTCGCGCAGCTGGTCCACCACCCTCACGGCGCTGTTGTCCTCGGCCTCGCGCGTGCTCGCACCCAGGTGCGGCAGGGCCAGCACCCTGGGCTGGCCGTGCAGCGCGGCACTGGGGAAGTCGCAGACGTAGGCCGAGATCCTGTCTGCGGCCAGGGCATGCAGCACGGCGGCGTTGCTGACGATGCCGTCGCGGCTGAAGTTCAGCAGCACGGCGCCGTGGCGCATGTGGCCGATGTTGCCGTCGTTGACGAGATGCCGCGTGGCCTCGACCAGCGGCACGTGCAGGGTCACGAACTGAGCGCTCCTGAGCACCTCGTCGACGCTGGCCGCGCGCCTGAGCTGCGCGGGCAGGCTCCACGCGGCATCGACCGTGATCTCGGGGTCGTAGCCCAGCACGTCCATGCCGAGCTTGAGGGCGGCGTCAGCCACCAGGCAGCCGACCCGGCCCAGGCCCACGATGCCCAGCGTCTGGCCCTGCAGTTCGTGGCCGGCGAAGGCCTTCTTGCCGTCCTCGACGATCTTGTCGAGATCCGCCACGGCGGTGTCCAGGCTGGAAACGAAGCGCAGCGCCGGGGCGATGTTTCGCGCGGCCATGAGCATGCCCGCGAGCACCAGTTCCTTGACGGCGTTGGCGTTGGCGCCGGGGGCATTGAACACCGGCACGCCACGCGCACTCATCGCCGCCACCGGGATGTTGTTGGTGCCCGCGCCGGCGCGGGCGATGGCGCGCACGCTGGCGGGGATGGCCATGCCGTGCATGTCGGCGCTGCGCACGAGGATGGCCACCGGCTCGGCCACCTCCCTGGCCACGTGGTAGGTGTCGGCCGGCAGGCGCGACAGGCCGCTGGCCGAGATCTGGTTGAGCACCAGAACCGGCAGCCGCTCAGCCATGCTGGGCCTCGAACTCCTTCATATAGGCCACCAGCGCCTGCACGCCTTCCAGCGGCATGGCGTTGTAGATCGAGGCGCGCATGCCGCCCACCGAGCGGTGGCCCTTCAGCTGCACCATGCCACGCGCCTCGGCACCCTTGAGGAAGGCGCCGTCCAGCGATTCGTCGGCCAGCTTGAAGGGCACGTTCATCAGGCTGCGGCACTCGCGCGCCACCGGGGCGCGGTAGAAGGGGGTGGTGTCCAGGTGGTCATACAGCAGCGCGGCCTTGCGCCGGTTGTGTGCCTCGATGGCCGGCAGGCCGCCCTGCGCCTTGAGCCAGTTGAACACCAGCCCGGCGATATAGATCGCATAGGTGGGCGGCGTGTTGTACATGCTGTCGTTGTCGGCCACCACCTTGTAGTCGAAGGCCGACGGCGTGCAGGGCAGGGCCTGGCCGATGAGGTCTTCGCGCACGATGACGATCGTCAGGCCGGCCGGCCCGATATTTTTCTGCGCGCCGCCGTAGATCAGGCCGTACTTCGACACGTCAACGGGCCGCGAGAGGATGCTGCTGGACATGTCGGCCACCAGCGGCACGCCGCCCACGTCGGGCGTGAAGTGGTATTCCACGCCGCCTATGGTTTCGTTGCTGCAGATATGCACGTAGGCGGCGTCGGGGGCCAGGCGCCAGGTTTCGCGCGCCGGGATGCTCGTGTAGCCGCCGGCAGCGGCCGAGGCCGCGACGTTCACGCCGCCGTACTTCCTGGCCTCCTTGATGGATTTCTTGCTCCACTCGCCGGTGTCGATGTAGTCGGCACTGGCGTGGCCGCGCAGCATATTCATCGGCACGATGGCGTTTTCGGCGATGGCGCCACCCTGCATGAAAAGCACGTTGTAGTGGGCGGGCACGGCGAGCAGCTCGCGCAACAGCGCCTCGGCCTCGGCGGCGATGGCGGTGAATTCGGGGCCACGGTGGCTCATCTCCATCACTGACATGCCCGAGCCATGCCAGTCGAGCATTTCGGCCGCGGCCTGGCGCAGCACGGGTTCGGGCAGCGCGGCGGGGCCGGCGCTGAAATTGAAGACACGGGTCATCGGGCAGTCTCCAGTGGGCAGGGGCGGGGCAGAGGCATTATCGGCGCCGCTGCCAACGCGGCGGGCGTGGTGTCAACCGGGCCAACGCCTCGTGAAAGTACACTTCAGGTGAGCTCCGGCTTTCGCCCGGGGAACGACGCAGGGCCCCATGTACCAGCATCTTCTCGTCCCTATCGATGGCAGTGAGCTTTCCGTTCGCGCGGCCCACGAGAGCCTGAGCCTGGCGGCCAAGCTGGGCGCCCGCGTGACGGGTTTCGTGGTGGAACCGATGCCCCCGATGCCCATCGACAGCATGAGCCCGTTGTCCTACTCCCAGGCCAGCGACGAGCACTGCGCCCGCACCCAGGCCCACGCACAGACGGTGCTGGCGGGTTTTGCCGCCCTGGCGGCGGCGCAGGGCGTGCCCTTCGACGGCCAGTTCAAGTGCACCGACGCGGTGGACAAGGCCATCGTGGAAGCGGCGGCAGAGTTCGGCTGCGACCTCGTCGTCATGGTCACGCACGGCCGCGGCGCGTTCAGCGAGCTGTTCTTTGGCTCGCATACGAAGAATGTGATCTCGCGCAGCAAGTTGCCTTTGCTGGTGCTGCATTGAGCGCGCTGGCCGCGGCCCTGCCGCATGTGGACGGGCGCCTGGCGGCCTTGCTGGCGGCCAGCGGGCTGAAGCCACTCAAGCTGGGTGGGCGTTCGTTGCTGCCCATCGTGCAGGGCGGCATGGGCATCGGCGTCTCGGCGCACCGGCTGGCGGGTGCCGTGGCGGCCCTGGGTGCCGTGGGCACGATCTCCAGCGTCGACCTGCGCCGCCACCACCCCGACCTGATGGAGCGCACCAGCGGCCTGGGCACCGGCGAGCAGGCCAAGGCGGCCATCGACGAAGCCAACCTGGAGGCCATCTCGCGCGAGATCGCTGCGGCCCGCGTGGAAGCGGGTGGTCGCGGCCTGCTGGCCATCAACGTGATGCGCGCGGTGAGCGCCTATGCGGCTTCGGTGAAGCGCGCGCTGGAAGCCGGCATCGACGCCATCGTGGTCGGCGCCGGCCTGCCGCTGGACCTGCCCGACCTGGCGCAAGACCACCCGCGCACGGCGCTGATCCCGATCCTGAGCGACGCCCGCGGCGTGCAGCTCATCCTGAAGAAGTGGGAACGCAAGAAGCGCCTGCCCGACGCCATCGTCATCGAGCACCCGCGGCTGGCCGGCGGGCATCTGGGTGCGCCCCGCGTGGCCGACCTGGGCGACCCGCGATTCGACTTCGAGACGGTGATTCCCCAGTCGCTGGCCTTCATTCGCTCGGCCGGCTACGAGCGCGAGATCGCGCTCATCCCGGCGGGTGGCATCCGCAGCTTTGAGGACATCGCACGCCTGCAGTCCATGGGGGCGGCGGCGGTGCAGCTGGGCACGCCCTTCGCGGTGACCACCGAATGCGACGCCCACCCCGAGTTCAAGCGCGTGCTGGCCGAGGCCCAGACCCCGGACCTGGTGGAATTCACCAGCGTGGCCGGCCTGCCGGCGCGCGCCGTGGCCACGCCCTGGCTGAAGGCCTACCTGCGCAACGAGCCGCGCCTGCAGGCCGTGGCGCACGCCAAGGCGCGTTGCACCAAGGCCTTCGACTGCCTGGCGCAATGCGGCCTGCGCGACGGTTTCTCCGGCTGGGGCCAGTTCTGCATCGACAACCAGCTCGCCGCCGCGCTGCGCGGCGATGTGAAGAAGGGCCTGTTCTTCCGCGGCGTGGGCGAACTGCCCTTCGGCTCGCAGATCCGCAGCGTGCGTGAACTGCTCGAGCGGCTGCTGACGCCGGCTTCGCAGCTGCAGCCGACGTAAAACGGGCGCCGTGAAGGCGCGCTTGGCCACCGGCAGCAGGTTCGAACCCCTGGGCTACCACGCGATGCGTGTGCGCTGGTGCGCATTCGCGCTGTTTGCCTTTGTTCTACGTCGCCGGGCACGGCGCCTGGCTCATTGCCGCGGCGCTGGCGCAGGCCCTGCTCGGCGCTGTCTGCGTGTGGGGGATGCGCTCGCTGCTGGGCAGTGCCGTGCTGTGCCTGCCGGCGGCGCTTGACCCCCTTGTTTGAGGGGCTCCGCCGTGGCGGTTTGCGTTGGCCGATTGCGAATGTCCTTGTGAGCTTCTCCGCACCCGCAGCGGCACCGCCCGTGCGGACACGGAGTGGCCCAGCACCCTGCGAACCGAGTCATCGACGCCCTTGGCGTCCTTGGCGAAGTCGCACCAACCCACGAATTGCGGAGCATTGAGCATGACGTACACACTACTTCGACGCGCGGCCATCGTGATGATGGCCACCGCCGCCGGGCCGGCATTGGCGGCTGTCGTCACCTTCAGCGGTGCGCTCGGCGACGCCACCAATACCGCGCTGGTGGCGTCTGACCTGGGCACCGCACAGTTCAGCGACGATCTGGCCAAGGCCAACAACGTGGCCTTGTATGCGCTGCACGTCTCGGTTGACGGCATGGTGGGCTTCACCAGCTCGGGCTATGCCGCTGGCGGCACCGACCCCTACTTCACGCTGTTTCGCGGCCTCAACAGCGCCACCGCCACGTTCGTGGCTTCGAACTACTTCCACGCGCTGGCGTGGGGTGGCGACTTCACGCAGACCGAGATCTTGAGCGCGGGCGACTACACGGTGGCCATCGGCACGTTCGTGAATCTGTCATTCGCCGAGAACCTGGGCAGCGGCGTCTTGGCCGACGGCTTCATCGGCCTGGGCGACCCGCGCTTCTTCGGTGAAGGCGCCTACACGCTCACCGTCACGCTGCCCGACACCCAAACCGTACCCGAACCCGCTGGCACCAGCTTGACCTTCACCGCCGCCTTGGCGGCCCTGTGGGCCAGCCGGCACCGCAAATCCGCCACCCCCAACGAAGGACGATGATGAAACCCCTGCTGAAGTCTTTTCAAACCCCGCCGGCCGCCCTGGCCCTGGCTGTTGCTGCGGTGTGCGCCATGGGCGCTGCGCCCGCTGCCGCACAAACCCGTGCCGCGCTGGTGCAGTCGGTCGATGAGCCCGGGCGCAACCCTTACCAGGAGGCGCTGTCCGACCTCACCTGCCGCGGGACGACGGTCTGCAGCTTCGGATTTGCGCCAGTGCCTGTGGGCAAGCGTCTGGTGGTCACCCACATCAGCGGCTACATCGACACGGCGGCCGGCACGCCCCCCAACGGTTTCTTCAAGTCCAGCTTCGGTGGGTCAGCCTACGCAACCGTGCCTTTCACCGGTGTGCGCGGGCCGACCGGGGCGCTGGGCGTGCGCTACTTCATCAACCAGCAGGTGCTGGCCTATTTCGGTGTGGGTGAAACGCCGCAGGGCACGATGCAGATGCTTGGCGACATGGCCTCGGGCGGTGCCTTGCTGATGGTGTCGGGCTACTACGTCAGCGTGCCCTGATCCCTGGAGGGCCCCAGCGTTCGTCCTGGCGCACGTGCGCGCGTTGGAGCTTGCGCGACAGCGCCAGCGCGCCTTCACCGGCTGCTATCGGCTGATGACCGCAGGCGCGGCGCAGTTACGATGGGTGATGCCCACCCCCGACGCCATGGTCCCGAGCTTCGAGACGCTCTACGCCGAACTGCGGCGCATGGCCCGGCGCGAGCTTTACAAGGGCGGCTCCGCGGCGCAGATCTCACCCACCACGCTGCTGCACGAGGCCTATCTGCAGATGTCGGCCCGGCCTGGCCTGCAGTTCGCCGACCGCGCGCACTTCATGGCTTACGCCGCGCGCGCCATGCGCGGCATCGCCATAGACCACGCCCGCGCGCGCGGCGCGCAGAAGCGTGGCGGCGGGCTGGACATCACGGCGCTGGACACCTTCGTGTCCGACAACGCGATGGCGCCCGCCGACGCCGCGGCCGAAGGCCTGGAACAGGTCGGCTAGGCCGTCGAGCGGCTGGCCGCCATCGACGCGCGCCTGGCCGAGCTGGTGGACCTGAAGTTCTTCGCCGGGCTGACATTCGCCGAAATCGCCGCGCTGCGCGGCGGCTCGGAACGCACCGCCCAGCGCGACTGGGACAAGGCCCGCGCGCTGCTGCACGGGCTGTTGCAGGAGTTGGACGGGCGCTGGTGGCCCTGGGTATGGCGCAACTCGCCTTGAAGCAACCAGATGCCGCGCGCGCCAGTTGGCAAGACGCCCAAACACAGCTTGACGCGTCAGCGGGCGCACAGTCACCGGGCGCGATTGAACTTCGTGAGTATTTGGCTAGGCTTTGAATGCCAGCACGAATCAATCAACACTGAGAGTGATGTTGACGCCGACCCATTGCTGACCCATGGTGCCGACGATCGTTTGATCCTGTTGATCGCTACGCGAAGTTCGATGGCCTGCGGCGCTACGTTCACTTCGCCTGGCACCTGTTCGTGATGGGCGGCAGCGCCTGCCATCTGGTGGCGGCGATGGCGCAGTTCGGCTGAGCGCGAGCGAGCCGACCAGGCCCGCGCCGGCACGGTCGTCATCAGCGGCTCGGCCAGTGCGGCGCCGCTGGCCAGTTATGTCTTCGCTCGGGGTCTGAAGCACGTTCCAAGCTGCGATGGGCAGAATCAGCAACCGGAGGGTGCGACCGCGACGTGCTCCGGCGCGCCGCAGCCGCCAACGCACTGTTGCAGCCAGCCCCAATACAGCTCTTGGTACGGTGTGGCCTCGAAGCGCTGGCCGTACAGCCGGGGGCCGTAGCGGTGCATCAGCCGCGCGACGCGCGCCGCGTCGGGGTCGCCACGGTCGGCCAGGCGGGTGAACGCGGTATAGGCCTCGAGCCAATGGTCGTGCTCGTAGGCGGCGTGGGCGGCGTCGATCTCGCGGGCACCCGGAGCCGCGCTCGCGGGCTGGGCGAAGGCGGAGCCGGCGCCGGTGAGGCCGGCAACGACGACGAGTGCGGTCAACGCACGGCGGGCCAATGTGGAAGTGGTGTGCATGGCGATTCTCCGGTTGACAGGCACCGGCACGGTGCCCTTGCCTGGAAGATCGCAAAGCTGCGCGAGAACCGGACACGGCGGCGGTGTCCCCGCCGGGCCGTTCTGAATGCGGTGGCAATCGAATCGGCCTCCGACCCCGAATTGGACAACCCTCTCTGCTGGACTGCCGCGACCGGGCTCAACGGCGTCGGTTCGCGGTCGATCATCGACAAGATCGCCGGAATGCACGCCGTGGCGGTGTGTAACGCTTCAAGACGTCGGCTGACGCCCACGGACGCCCGCCGCCGGGGCGCGGGTACGATGGGCCATGCCTGAACCGGATGCCAACGCCCCGAGCTTCGAAACGCTCTACGCCGAACTGCGGCGCATGGCCCGGCGCGAGCTGTACAAGGGCGGCCCCGCGGCGCAGATCTCGCCCACCACGCTGCTGCACGAGGCCTACCTGCAGATGGCGGGCCGGCCCGGCCTGCAGTTCGCCGACCGCGCGCACTTCATGGCCTATGCCGCGCGCGCCATGCGCGGCATCGCCATCGACCACGCCCGCGCGCGCGGCGCGCAGAAGCGTGGCGGCGGGCTGGACATCACGGCGCTGGACACCTTCGTGTCCGACAACGCGATGGCGCCCGCCGACGCCGCGGCCGAAGACCTGGAACAGGTCGGCCAGGCCGTGGAGCGGCTGGCCGCCATCGACGCGCGCCTGGCCGAGCTGGTGGACCTGAAGTTCTTTGCCGGGCTGACATTCGCCGAAATCGCCGCGCTGCGCGGCGGCTCGGAACGCACCGCCCAGCGCGACTGGGACAAGGCCCGCGCGTTGCTGCACGGGCTGTTGCAGGCTTAGGCGGCGGCTAGAAGTCGCTCGTCAGCGGGATGTGCAGCGCGCGCATGCTGCGCTCGACCTGCGCCAGTGCCGCGGCGGCCGCGGCCAGCACCGGGGACACGAAGAGCAGGGCGGTCAGGGCGTAGGTCATGGCGGTGCTTCCTGGGGGGTGCGGCGCCGCGGCCTGCGGGCCTGCCAGGTACATCGCAGCCGCCCGTCGAAACACGACAGGCGAGGTGCTTGTCCTCTTCGACGTGCGGTTTGCGATCTCTCTTGCACGGCCCGCGAGTCGCGACTTGATGGCACCCCGCGGCTTACGATGCCCCCACCGAAGACGCCTTGATGAATCCCCCCGCCGCCACCCCTGACGCCGCCACCTGGGCCCGCCTGAGCCCCTTGCTCGACGAGGCGCTGGACCTGCCGCCGGCCGACCGCGCGGCCTGGCTGGCCGCCCTGCAGCTGCGCGCGCCGCCGGACGCCGCGTTGCTGCAGGGGCTGCTCGAACGCCACGAAGCCGCCGGCCGAGACCATTTCCTTGCGGGCTCGGCGCACGCGGGGTCTTCTCTGCCCGCCGCCGGCCACCGCATGGGCCCGTGGACCATCGAGGCGCCGCTGGGTGAAGGCGGCATGGCCAGCGTGTGGCTGGCGCGGCGCAGCGACGGCCGCCACGAAGGCCAGGCCGCCATCAAGCTGATGCACGGGCGGCTGCACGGCACCCAGGCCAGCCAGCGCTTCGAGCGCGAGGGCCGCATCCTGGCGCGGCTGGAACACCCGCACATCGCGCGCCTGCTCGACGCCGGTGTCGCCAGTGACGGCGATGGCGGCCAGCCCTACCTGGTGCTGGAACTGGTGCGCGGCGAGCCCATCGACCGCTGGTGCGACGAACGCCGGCTCGATGTCGAAGGCCGCCTGCGGCTGTTCGTGGACGTCGTGCAGGCCGTGGCTGCCGCCCATGCGCAGCTGGTGGTGCACCGCGACCTCAAGCCCGGCAACGTGATGGTCGACGGGCAGGGCCAGGTCAAGCTGCTGGACTTCGGCATCGCGCGGCTGCTCGACGAAGGCGAAGACGGCGCCGCGCTGTCGGCCTCGTCCGTCACGCGCACCGGCCAGCGCGCCTACACGCCGGCCTGGGCCGCGCCCGAGCAGGTGCGTGGCGAGCCGGTGTCCACCGCCACCGACGTGTGGGCGCTGGGCGTGCTGCTGTGCCAGCTGCTCACCGGCCGCCACCCCAGCGGGCTGCCGTGGTCCAGCGACATCACGGCCTGGATGCACGCGGCGGCGCTGCCTGAACCGAAGCGGCCCAGCCGTTTGGTGGCCGAAGGCGAGGACGCCGCCGCGCTGGCGGCTGCACGCGGCTTGCAGCCGCTGCGCCTGGCGCGACGGCTGCAGGGTGAACTGGACCAGATCGTGCTGCGTGCCCTGGCCGAAGAGCCCGGCCGCCGCTACAGCAGCGCCCAGGCGCTGGCGGACGACGTGCTGCGCCACCTGCGCAACGAACCCGTCAGCGCGGTGGCCGACACCGTGGGCTACCGCGCCGCCAAGTTCGTGCGGCGCAACCGGTTGATGGTGGGCGCCGCGTCCACCACCCTGCTGGCGCTGCTGGCCGGCGTGGTGGGCACCAGCTGGCAGGCCGTCGAGGCGCAGCGCCAGCGGGTGCAGGCCGAGGCGCAGCGCACGCGGGCCGAGTCGGCGTCCGCCCGGGCCCTGGGCGCGCTGGCCGCGGCCGACGCCAGCGCCGCCCAGGCGCGCGCCGAAAGCCTGCGCGCCGAATCAGAACGCCAGCGGGCTGAAGCCCAGCGCGAACGTGCTGAAACCGAACAGCGCCGCGCCCAGGCCGAAGCTGCCGCGGCACGCCGCGCCCGCGCCGAGACCGAGCTGCAGTTGCAGGCCGCGCGTGCGCAGCGCGCCGAAGCCCGCTACCAGGCGCGGGCCAGTTCGGCGACGACGGAATTCATGAGCAGCCTGCTCTCGGAAATCGGCCCCGGCGGCCAGCCGCTCAAGCCCGAGCAGTTGCTCGACCGCGGGCGTGAACTACTGGAGAAGAACTACGCCGGCAACCCGGCCCTGCTGTCCGAGTTGCTGGTCGCCTTGGGCGTGCGCTACGAAATCCTGGGACGACGGGAGAGCGAAGTCGAGATGCGCAGGCTGGCCGAAGCGGCTGCGCGGCGCACGAGCGACGTCAACGCCTTGGCCAACGCGCTGTGCGCTGCGATCCAGGCCGACATCGAGGCCGGTCGCCCCGAGGCCGCGCAGGCGCGCGTCACTGAGGCGCGGCGTGTGCTGGCTGCTTCGGCGGTGCGGCCGCGTCTGCCGGTGGAGCACGTCTGCCTGAACGCCGAGGCCGACCTGGCCGCCGCGCGCGGCGACAGCGCCACCGCCTTGCGCGTCTCGCAGCAGGCCGTGGCGCTGTTCGAGGCCGCCGACGAGCGCGAAGACAAGGCCTACATCGTGGCGCTCAACAACCTGGCCTACCACCATCACGCCGCGGGTCAGGGCAAGCAGGCCTTCGAGATCATGCTCAAGCTGGGGCAGGTGATGGACCGCACCGGGCGCGGTGGCACGCGCGACCGCCTGACGGTGATGATCAACGAGGGTTCGGCCCGCATCAGCTTCGGCGAGATGCAGCAGGCCGAAGCCGTGCTGCGCGACGCCGTGCAGCGTGCGCAGGGCCCCGACCTCACGCGACCGGCGGTGGACATGGGCCTGGCACGGGCCTACGGCGTGGCCCTGCACCACATGCGGCGCGACGACGAGGCCCTGCGCTGGCTTCAATACGCCGCAGCCCGCAGCCACGAAGAGCGCAATGCGCGCATCGAAGTCGAGAGCTTGCTGCACATGGCCGGCACCCACCTCTACGCCGACCGCGGTGATGCCGCTCAGGCGGCGCAAGCGGCGCTGGACCAAGCGAGCGCCGCGCTGCCGGCTGGCGCCACGAATGCCGGCGACCTGCTGCTCGCCATCGACCGCGTGCGCGCCCGGCTGGCCTTGCAGCGCGGTGATGTGCCCCAGGCGCGGGCCCTGATGCAGGCGCAGCTGAAGCTGCTGGGCTACGCGGGCGCCAAGCCGCGTGCCGGTCTGCTGACCACGCTGCCGATTGCGGCCCGCGCGGCGCTGGCTGCGGGTGAGATCGACGAGGCGCGCGCCCTGGCCGACGCCGCCCTTTTGCGCGCCACCGCTGCGGCCCGCCTGCCCGAGCAGAGTTCGCGGGTCGGGCGCGCCTGGTGGCTGCTGGGCGATGTGCAGCAGCGCCAGGGCCTGCACCGCGAGGCCTTGGCATCGTGGCAGCGTGCGCTTCCCATCCTGGTGGCGGCGCTGGGTGCGCCACATCCGCAGACGAAGGAACTGCAGGCCTGGCTGGCATCGCGGCCCTGACGCGGCTGCTGGCGACGACCCGGCCGGGCTTTGCGGGCACCAGCGCAAGCGCGCTGGGACGTCGAAGCGCCGTGGCGGGATTGGGCTCGGCTTTGCGATTGACCTGATGCAGCGCCCCACTTTTGGTGGCGCCAAACGTCAACCGCAGCGAGCCCATCCCATGCATAGCCGCCCACCGCCCCGGTCGTCCCCGCACCACCGCTGGCGCGCCATTCCACAGATGCTGTGGCCTCGCCTGGGCCGCTTCGACGCCGACTTCGCGCTGCGCGACGACCGCCTGGTGAGGCAGCGGCTGGCACAGGCCTTCGGCGATGTGCGCATCGAAGCCCGGCGCCTGATCGACGGTTTCGTCGCCGATCCGCTGCCCGTCAGTGCGGCGGCGGATGCGCACACGGTGCTGGCGCTGGGCTTCGAGTCGCCGATGCCGAGCCGTGTGGGCCTCTTCGAGACCGCGGCCATGCCCTACCTGGTGGACGCCGGCCGGCGCGCCGCTGAAGCGGCGCTGCCGGCGATCCACGCGCTGCTGCATCGCGCGCCGCAGTTGGCGGCGGCGTGACCGGGCGCCGCGCATTGCGGCTTCGGCCACGTCCTGGCTCGAACCGAACCCTGGTCGAAACAACCCACAACTTTGGAGCAAGCGAATGATCACCCTGCAACATGCCCCCATTCTTGCGGTCCTGGTCGGCGCGCTCGTGCTGGGCATGCACCCGCCGGTACAGGCGCAGAGCACCGGATCCGATGGCGCGCTGGCGCAGATCGAAGCCATGATGACCGCCCGAGCGAGCGCGACGGACACGGCCACGGCACAGGCCTTCGACACGGCCCTGCAGGACTACGAGCGCTGCCACTGGCTGCTGGCCTTCGAGCAACTGGTTCGTCTGGCCGATCGAGACCATGAGCACGCCGCGCGCATGGCGATGCAGATGCACCGGTATGGCCCCGGGCTCTATGGTCAGGCGTTCGCGCTGTCGCCAGGCCAGGTCGAGCGCTACGCACGGGTGCAATGGCAGGCGCAAGTCACGCAGGCAACGGGTGCACGTTGAACATGACCGCGGCCATGACTCGCTGCCAGTCCTAAGTCCCAGGCGAAGCGAACGTCGGGCGAAGGCCGGGCGCCCGCCCCGCGCTCAAACCGGCTGCCCCCTTGCCGCGCAGCCGGCCCGGTGCGACGATGGCGGCACACCCCAGAGGAGCTGCACCATGTCCAAGCCCATGTTTGACGCCGAAGCCCTGATCTCGATGTTCGAGACCGCCACCGCCAAGCAAGGCGCGCAGTTGCGCAAGGCGGCAGGTGACGCCACCCTGGCCGCGCTGCAGGGCCGCGAACTCTCGCTGAAGAATATCCGCGGCGCGCTCAAGTCCGTCGCCGAAGCCGCCAGTGCCGGCGCGGCCAAGAACCTCACCGCCGGTGTCGACCCCGAGACCCTGCTCGACAAGGCCGTGGCCGGCATGGACGACGCGCTGCTCAAGGCCGTGGAGGCCAACCGCACCGCGCTGGCCACGCTGGCGGCCCAGGGCGCCGACCTGCGCGACAAGCACATGAAAAAGGCGCTCGAAGACCTGGAGAAGATGGAAGACACGCTCTTCGCGGCGCTGAAGAAAACGGCTGCCGGCGCCGGCGCGCCCATGGCCGGCGCCTGGGGCCAGGTGCTCGAGAAGATGCAGGCCGGCGGCACGCTCTCGGGCGCGCAGGCCGCCAGCACCGCCGAGCAGATGGCCGAGCAGATGCACGGCGCCATGCGCAGCACGCGCGCGGCTTCGATGCGCGCCGCGCAGGCCCTGGCAGAGAGCTACACCGCCATGGTCAGCGGCGTGCTGCTGGGCATGTCCGAGGCGCTGCAGTCGGGCGCGGCGGCGAAGAAAACGCCGCGCAAGTAGGGGCCAGGCCGCAGGGGCCCGTCGGGCCTAAACTGCGGTGCCATGAAAAACGTCGTCATCTCAGGCACGGGCCTGTACCAGCCACCCTACGTCATCACCAACGCCGAATTGGTGCAGGCCTTCAACGCCTACGCCGACCTGCAGAATGCCAGGCATGCGGATGCCATCGCGGCCGGCACGCAGCCCGCCCTGGTGCACTCCAGTGTCGAGTTCATCGAGAAGGCTTCGGGCATCAAGCAGCGCTATGTGCTTGAGAAGTCCGGCATCCTCGACCCCACCCGAATGAAGCCGCGCTTTGCGCCGCGGCCCGATGAGCAGCTCAGCCTGATGGCCGAGATCGCGCTGTCTGCGGCCCAGCAGGCCCTGGCGGCGGCCGGCCTGCAGGGCAAGGACATCGACGGCGTGCTCTGCGCCGCGGCCAATATGCAGCGCGCCTACCCGGCCATGGCCTGCGAGATCCAGCAGGCCGTGGGTGCCGGCGGCTACGGTTTCGACATGAACGTGGCCTGTTCATCGGCCACCTTTGCCATCGAGCAGGCGGCCAACGCGGTGAGGAGCGGCAGCGCCAAGCGCGTGCTGGTGGTCAACCCCGAGATCACCTCGGCGCACCTGGAGTGGCGCGACCGCGACTGCCACTTCATCTTCGGCGATGTCTGCACGGCCGTCATCGTCGAGGCCGAGGAGACGGCCGTCTCGGCCGAGCGCTGGCGCATCCTGGGCACGCGGCTGGTCACCCAGTACTCCAACAATATTCGCAACAACGCGGGCTTCCTGAACCGCTGCGAAGACACCGACCCCGACGCGCGCGACAAGACCTTCATGCAGGAAGGCCGCAAGGTATTCAAGGAAGTCGTGCCCATGGCCGCGGCGCACATCGACGCGCACCTGCGCGAGCTGGGTTTCGAGCCCAATCAGGTGCGGCGCTTCTGGCTGCACCAGGCCAACCTGGGGATGAACCAGCTCGTGCTGCGCAAGCTGGTGGGCCAGGATGTGGGTGACGACCTGGCACCCGTGATCCTGGGCGAATATGCCAATACCGCATCCGCGGGCTCGATCATCGCCTTCCACCTGCACCGGGCCGATCTCAAGGCCGGCGACCTGGGCGTGATCTGCTCGTTCGGTGCCGGTTACTCCATCGGCAGCGTGGTCGTGCGGCGGGATTGAGCCGCGTCATCGAAACTCGCGCTTTTTCTTTTGTCCGGCGGGGCTTGGTGCTAGGCTGGTCTTCTACTTGGAAGAAGGGGAACCGTATGTCTGAACTCACCCTGGCCCAAAAGGACAAGCTGATGTCCGACCTGCGCATGGTCGTGGCCGACGCCGAAGAACTGCTCAAGCTCACCGCCGGTGAGATGAGCGAGAGCACCGCGGGCCTGCGCGAACGCCTGCAGCAGCGCATGTCCGACGCCAAGCACAGCCTGCTCACGCTTCAGGCGAACGCCACCGAAAAGGCCAAGGCCGCCGGCCATGCCGCGGACGACTATGTGCACGACCACCCCTGGCAGTCGGTGGCCATAGGCGCCGGTGTGGGCATGGTGGTGGGCCTGCTCATCGGTCGGCGTTGAGCCAGGGCCGGCCATGACCGGCCCCGTTGCCTCCGGCGGCCTGTTCGATTCACTGCGGCGCCTGCTCGGCACCTCGGTCGGCATCGTGCAGGTGCGGCTGGAGTTGTTCGGCAGCGAGCTGGAGCAGGAGAAGCTGCGTCTCTTCGACGCCATGCAGCAGGCCGCCATGGGCCTGCTGCTGGTGGGGCTGGCGCTGGTGCTGGCCATCGCATTCGTCGTGATGCTGTTCCAGGAGGGCTACCGGCTGCCCGCGGTCGGCGTGCTGACCTTGGTCTTCGCGGGAGGCGGCTGGTGGCTGTTGCGGCGCGCGCGCGAGCAGTTGAAGGCGGGCGACGGCGGGCCGTTCGCGCTGAGCCTGGGCGAGCTGCGGCGCGATCGCCAGGGCCTGGGTGCGGCCGAGCCGCGCAGCGGCGAAGAATGAATCCGCATCAGGCGGCAGCCCTGGCACGACGCCAGCACGCCTTGGTGGTGCGCAGCTCGGTGTTGCGCGGCCGCCTGGCGGCCGACGCCGCGGTGTTGCAGCGCCCGTTGGCGCTGCTCGATAGCGTGCGCAACGCCTGGCAATGGCTGCGTGCGCACCCCGAAGGCCCTCTCGCCGCCTTGGTGGTGGTGGCCGTGCTGCGACCCCGGCGCGCCTGGCGCTGGGGGCTGCGTCTTTGGTGGGGCTGGCGCTCGCTGAAGCGTCTGCAGCGCTGGCGGGTCGGGGCGCCCTGAACCGGCGGCCCCGTGGCGCGCGGGTTCGACCTGGCCGGGATCCCGGCGCCGACCGGCCTTGCGCTATCGTGCGCCGATGGCCGAGACGACCTTTTTCTGGCACGACTACGAGACCTTTGGCCGTGTGCCGCGGCGCGACCGGCCGGCGCAGTTCGCGGGCGTGCGCACGGACATGGATCTCAACGAGATCGCTGCGCCGGTGATGTGGCACTGCCGCCCGGCCCCCGACACCCTGCCCGACCCCGAGAGCGTGCTGCTCACCGGCATCCTGCCGCAGCAGGCCCTGCAGCGGGGCCTGCCCGAGCACGAATTCGCCGCCGCCATCGAGCACGAACTGGCGCGCGACGGCACCGTGGGCGTGGGCTACAACAGCATCCGCTTCGACGACGAGGTCACGCGCTTCATGTTCTGGCGCAACCTCATCGACCCCTACGCGCGCGAGTGGCAAAACGGCTGCGGCCGCTGGGACCTGATGGACGTGGTGCGCTGCACCTGGGCGCTGCGGCCCGAAGGCATCGTCTGGCCCGTGCACCAGAGTGGCGAGATGGCCGGCCGGCCGTCGTTCAAGCTGGAACACCTCACGGCCGCCAACGGCCTGGCCCACGAAGCGGCCCACGACGCGCTCTCCGACGTGCGCGCCACGCTGGCCCTGGCACGGCTCATCAAGAGCCGGCAGCCCCGGCTGTGGGACTTCTGCCTCAAGCTGCGCAAGAAGGACGCGGTGCGGGCCGAGATCGGCGCGGGCCGCCCCTTCGTGCACCTCTCGGGCCAGTATCCCGTGGAGCGCGGCTGCCTGGCGGTGGTCTGGGCCCTCGGGCCGCACCCCACGAACAAGAACGAAGTCATCGTCTGGGACCTGGCACACGACCCGCGCGAACTCGCCACGCTGGACGCCGAGACCCTGCGCCGGAGACTCTTCACGCGCCAGGCCGATCTGCCCGAAGGTGAGCAGCGGCTGCCCATCAAGACCATCCACATCAACAAGTCGCCCGTCGTCATCGGCAAGCTGGCGGTGCTGGGCGATGCCGCGGCGCGCTGGGGCCTGGACCTCGAAGCCGCCCAGCGCCACGCGGCCGCGGCGGCCGCCCTGGGCCGCACGCTGGACGGTTTGTGGGCCGAGGTCTTCGCGCGGCCTGCCCCGGCCCAGGCGCCCGATGTCGATGAGGACCTCTACGGCGGCTTCGTCGGCACCGAGGATCGCCGCACGCTGCAGCGCCTGCGCGAGTTGAGCCCGGGCCAGCTCG
This sequence comes from Rubrivivax sp., assembly GCA_030681795.1. Classification (GTDB taxonomy): domain Bacteria; phylum Pseudomonadota; class Gammaproteobacteria; order Burkholderiales; family Burkholderiaceae_C; genus Rubrivivax. The sequence continues at coordinate 99,634 of JAUXRG010000078.1, read as the reverse complement.
CCGCCAAGCGCCCGGCCTTCCACGATGCCCGGCTGGAGGAGCTGCTGTTCCGCTACCGCGCGCGCAATTTCCCCGACACGCTCAGCGACGAGGAAGCCGCGCGCTGGCAACAGCATTGCGCCGCGCGGCTGCATGACGGTGCGGGTGGGGCGCTGACGCTGGCGGCCTACCTGGAGCGCATCGACACCCTGGCGGAGGCCGCCACCGAGGCCGGCGACGAACGCGGCCAGGCGCTGCTCGAAGCGCTGGTGGACTACGCCGAGAGCATTGCGCCCGAAGCGAGTTGAGCGCAGGCCCGGCGCTGCAAGGCGGGCTGCTGGGCTCGACCCCGTCGGTTCATGGTGGGCCGGCCCGCAACTCGTAGAGCGCCGAGCCGTCGCCTTGGTCCTTGACGAGCGCGACCTGGGGTGTGCGCGCCAGATGCGCCACGCCGCCGATGCCCGAGGTGAAACGCAGCTTCACGCCGGGCACCGCCTGGACGCGCCAGTTGTGATCTGCGGCCGGGTCGATGCGCCGGCGGGCTTGCAGGTACTGCAGCAGGGCCTCGCGGTTTTCGTCGGGCGCATCGAGGATGACGGGGCTGCCCTCCAGGCCCGGGAAGTTGCCACCGCCCGCGGCGCGGTAGTTGTTCGTGACGACGGCGAAGAAGGCCGCTTCGTCGATCGGCTTGCCCTCAAAGCGCAGGTCCACGATGCGCCGCGCGTCGGGTGAAACGAGCTTGCCGCTGCGCTCGTAGCGGGCGGGCTGGGTCACGTCGATGCGGTAGCTCACGCCGTCCAGGGTGTCGAAATTGAAGCTCGGGAAGGCCGGGTTGACGAGGTTCTGCTCGGGCGCGCCGGTGGGGTCGATGCGGTTGAAGGCGCCGGCCGAGAATTCCAGCCACTCGCGCACCTGCGCGCCGGTCAGGCGCAGCACCTTCACGGTATTGGGGTAGACGTAGAGGTCGGCTACGTTGCGCATGGCGATGGCGCCGGCGGGGATGTCGGTGTAGTAGTTCGCGCCGCCGCGGCCGCCGGTCTTGAAGGGTGCGGCGGCCGAGAGCAAGGGCAAGGCCGCGTAGGGTGTGCCGGCCAGCGCCTTGCGGGCATAGGCGAGCTGGGCGTTGGCGACCAGCTGCACCGAGGGGTCGTCGGCCACCTGCGCGAAGTAGCTGTGGATGGGCTGGCCGGTGGTGGCCACTTCGGCGCGCATGGAGGCCAGCGTGCCTTCGTGCTCGGCGCGCACCAGCTCGGCCACCATCGGGTCGGGCTCGACCAGGGCCTTGCGTGTGGCGCGGTCGACCACCGGGCGGATCTCGCCCCGGCCCTCGGCCACCTTCCAGCCGGCAGCGCTCTTGTCCAGGACCAGGTCGATCACGCCCAGGTGGCTGCCCCAGAAGCCGGGCATGGTGGCCGGCACGCCGTTGATGGTGCCGCGTGCCAGATCCACCTTGGCATGGCTGGTGAATGAGTGCCCCGGAAACTCGCCATGCGAATGCCCGAAGAGGATGGCGGCCACGCCGGGCACCTCGGCCAGGCGCGCCACCGTGTTCTCGGCGAAGAACACCGTCTCACCGCGCTCGAAGCCCGTATGGGCGAGCACGACCACGAGGTCCGCGCCCTCGGCCTTCAGGCGCGGCAGGAGGGCGCGCGCGGTCTCGGGGATGTCGCGCGCGGTGATGCGGCCCTGCAGGTGCTGGCGGTCCCACTGCATGACCTGCGGCGGCGCGAAACCGATGACGCCGACCTTGAGCGTCTGCGGCGCGCCGGCTTCGTCGACGAACCGGCGTTCGAGGATCACATAGGGCTGGAAGGCGTGCCTCGCCTCGGCAGGCTTGCCGCTGCCGTCGCCTTGCATGAGGTTGGCGTTGAGGTAGGGGAAGGCCGCGCCCTCGAGTGCACGTAGCAGGAACGGCAGGCCGTAGTTGAATTCGTGGTTGCCCACGTTGGCCGCGTCGTAGCGCAGCGCGTTCATCACGCGCACGGCGGGGTGCTGCTGCCCGGGCTGCAGCGGTTTGACGCGGGCCACGTAGTCGCCCAGCGGGCTGCCCTGCAGAAGGTCGCCGTTGTCGAAGAGCAGCGTGTTGCGCGCCTCGGCACGCGCCGCCTTGATCAGCGTGGCAGTGCGGTCCAGGCCGTAGTCCTGCACCGGCTTGTCCTGGTAGTAGTCGTAGCCGAGCAGGTTCATGTGCACATCCGTGGTCTCCAGGATGCGCAGCTTGAGCTGCTGGGCCCAGGCCACCGGCCAGAGCAGGGCCAGGGCGAGGATCGTGATGAGGCTTTTCATGCAGTGGGCAGGGGCAGCGGCGGGCGAAGGCGCGAGCCTACCAAGTTCCGCCGCAGCTCGACTTCAACCGCGGCATCAGCCGAACCAGGCCTGTTGCAGTTCGGCCGGCAGCTGCGGGCCACCGGCCAGCGCGGTGCGTTGCGCGCGCTCGATCACCTGCCAGAAGTAGCGGTAGCTGGCGCGGTCGTGCAAGGTGTCGCGGTGGCCGAGTGTGTGGCCGAGTTTGTGGGAGATCGGCGCCCACTGCGCGGCCTGCGCCGCGGTGATGATCTCGAGCGCCAGCGCGAGCTCGTCGACGCTGGGCGAGAAGGCCTCCACGATGGGGCGTATCTGCGAGGGGTGGATGCTCCACATGCGCGTGTAGCCCAGTTCCTGGCAGGCCTTGCGCGCCGCGGCCTTCAGGGCCTGGGTGTCCTTGAATTCCGTGACCACGCAATGCGAGGGCGTCTTGCCCTGGGCGTGGCAGGCCGCGGCGATCTCGAGCTTGGCGCGCCGCACGAGCGGGTGTTCGAATTGCCCCGCGGCGCCCATCGCGCTGTGGGGGATGGCACCGCGGTGCGCGGAGACGAAATCCATCAGGCCGAAGGACAGCGACTCGATGCGCGGGTGCGCCGCGATGGCGTATACGTCATGCAGCGCGCCATGCGTCTCCACCAGGGCGTGTAGTGGGACATCGGCGCCACCCAGTGCGGCTATGACCTCGGCGGCTTGCTGCACGTCGGCCAGGCCCTGCGGCTTGGGCAGCATCAGGTAGGCCGGGCGGCGCGCCGCGCCGAGCACGACGGCGGCGACCTCGGCGAAGCGCGGGTGTGACACCGGCTGCAGCCGCACGCCCACGCGCCCGAAGCGGTTCTTCGGGCCGGCGAGCAGCTCGGCGATGAGCTGCGCCTGTTCGAGTTCGCCGCCTGCGGGCGCGCCGTCTTCGTTGTCCAGCGTGACGTCGAAGACCGGCCCGAGCTCGGCTTGCAGCTCCAGGCTCTTGGTCATGCGCGGTTCGACGCCGGCATAGTGGTCGCAGACCGGCAGGCCTGCGGCCGGCTCGCCGGCGCCGAAGAGCACCGCGCGCGGCGAGGTCAACGCTGCCCTTCTCGAAGCCGCCAGCGGCACCCACGGGCACCATCAAGCGGCCGCCGTGGAACCGGCTTCGCCGGGCCACTGGCGGCGCCCCCTGGGGGGAGGCGCCGCAGGCGCTTCGGGGGGGTCACAGCAAATGCTTGACGCCGTCCTGTTCGCCGGTCAGCTCGGCCAGCGTCTTGTCGATGCAGCCCTGGCTGAATTCATCGATGGGCAGGCCTTCGACGATCTTGTATTTGCCGCCCGCGGTGGTGACCGGGTAGCCGAACATCACGTCCTTGGGGATGCCGTATTCGCCGTTGCTCGGCACGCCCATCGTCACCCATTCGTCGTTCGAGCCCAGCACCCAGTCGCGCATGTGGTCGATGGCGGCGTTGGCCGCGGAGGCGGCCGACGACACGCCGCGCGCGGCGATGATGGCCGCACCGCGCTTGCCCACGGTGGGCAGGAACACATCCTTGTTCCAGGCGGGGTCGTTGATCATGTCCTTGACGCTGGCGCCGCCGATCGTCGCGAAGCGGTAGTCGGCGTACATGGTGGTCGAGTGGTTGCCCCACACGCCGAACTTCTTGATCGACGCCACCGGCTTGCCGGTCTTGGCCGCCAGCTGGCTGAGCGCGCGGTTGTGGTCCAGGCGCAGCATGGCGGTGAAGTTCTCGCGCGGCAGGCCGGGCGCGCTCTTCATCGCGATCCAGGCGTTGGTGTTGGCGGGGTTGCCCACCACCAGCACCTTGACGCTGCGGCTGGCGCTCTGGTCCAGAGCCTTGCCCTGGGCCGTGAAGATCTGTCCGTTGGCGGCCAGCAGGTCGGCGCGCTCCATGCCGGGGCCGCGCGGGCGTGCGCCCACGAGCAGCGCGTAGTCGGTGTCCTTGAAGGCGGTCACGGGGTCGCCATGGGCTTGCATGCCGGCCAGCAACGGGAAGGCGCAGTCTTCCAGTTCCATCATCACGCCGCGCAGGGTGTTCTGGGCCTTCTCGTCGGGGATCTCGAGCAACTGCAGGATCACCGGCTGGTCACGGCCCAGCATTTCGCCCGAGGCGATACGGAACAGCAGTGCATAGCCAAGCTGGCCGGCGGCGCCGGATACGGCCACGCGAACGGGCGTTTTGCTCATGAGGGTTCTCCTGGTTGAGACGGGTCGAAGTTCAATGTATGTGCGGGGCAGTTTAGCGGCTGCACTTGGCTTGATGTTGACGCCGGTCATAAGGCATGGCGGTGGCGAAAGTGCTTCTTATGTCTTATATAAGAGAGCGTTTTGTGGACAGCCGCAGGAGGCCTGTGCTGCAATGCGCGCATGTCCGAAACCCCGTCGGGCGTGGTGGGCAGCGCTCCGTCAGAGCCGTCGCACGCACCCGCCTTCAGTCCGCTGTACCGGCAGATCAAGTCGCTGCTGGGCAAGAGCCTGCAGGCTGGCGAGTGGTTGCCGGGCCAGGCCATCCCCAGTGAATTCGAACTTGCCGCGCGGTTCGGCGTCAGCCAGGGCACCGTGCGCAAGGCCATCGACGAGATGGCCGCCGACAACCTTCTCGTGCGCAGGCAGGGCAAGGGCACATTCGTGGCCACGCATGCCGAGCAGTCCACGCAGTTCCGCTTCCTGCGCCTGACGCCCGACGAGGGTGGCGCGCCGGCGCTGCAGCGCCGTTTGCTGGAGTGCAGGCGCATGCGCGCACCGATGGAAGTGGCGCGGCTGCTGTCGCTGAAGTCGGGCGAGCCGGCCGTGCAGGTGCGCCGCTTGCTGCTGGCGGGCGGGCCGCAAGCGCTGCGGCCGGTGGTGCTGGACGACCTCTGGCTGCCCGGAACGCCATTCAAGGGCCTCACGGCCGAGCGCCTGGCGGCCTGGCGCGGGCCGCTGTACCGCTTGTTCGAAGCCGAGTTCGCGGTGCAGATGATTCGCGCCGAAGAGAAGATCCGCGCCGTGGCGGCCGCGGCCGAAGAGGCCGAGCTGCTCGCCGTGGCACCCGGCACGCCGCTGCTGTCGGTGGAGCGTCTGTCGTTCACCTACGGCGACCGGCCCGTGGAATGGCGCCGCGGCCTGTACCTGACGACGGCCCACCACTACCGCAACGAACTCAACTGACCCCGGCCGCGTGGGGGACTACGCGAGCCCGGGGCCTTGCCCTAGACTCGGGCGGTTCCACGAGGTATCGAGAGCCGCCCATGCCTGAAACGACGAGACCAAGACCCGGCACGATGCGCCTGGCCAACGCGCTGGAATACAGGTTGCCGCTGGGGGGCTTCGTGTCCTTCTTGCACCGGGTCAGCGGTGCCCTGATGTGCCTGCTGCTGCCGCTCGTCGTCTGGCTGTTCGATGCCAGTGTGACGTCGGAGATTTCGTACGAGCGTTTCCGCAGCGCCTTCGACGCCGGCATCGGCGTGGTGCCCGCGGTGCTCGTCAAGCTCGTGGTGCTGGCGCTGATCTGGTCGTACCTGCACCACTTCGCCGCCGGTGTGCGCCATCTGTGGATGGATGTGACGCACCACGTCACCAAGGAGGCCGGTCATTCGTCGGCCCTCATCACCCTGGCGGTGAGCCTGCCGCTTACCGCCGCGCTGGGCGCCAAGCTCTTCGGCGCGTTCTGAGGCGCAACCACCATGTCGGTCAACTACGGTTCCAGGCGCGTCGTCGTCGGTGCGCGTTACGGCCTGCGCGACTGGCTCAGCCAGCGCGTCACCGCCGCTCTGATGGCGATCTTCACCTTGGTGCTGCTGGCCCAGGTGCTGTTCGGCGGACCCCTGGGCTACGACCGCTGGGCGGCCATCTTCTCGGCGCAGTGGATGAAGGTGCTGACCTTCGTCGTCTTCGTCGCCCTGGGCTGGCATGCCTGGGTCGGCATGCGCAACATCTGGATGGACTACGTCAGGCCGGCGGGCCTGCGCCTGGTGCTCCAGGTGGCCACCCTCGTCTGGCTGGTTGGCTGCATGGGCTGGGCGATTCAAGTGCTCTGGCGGCTCTAAGGAAGTTCTCACATGGCACTCGGATCTCTCCCCCGGCGCAAGTTCGACGTCGTCATCGTGGGCGCCGGTGGCTCGGGCATGCGCGCCTCGCTGCAACTCGCGCTGGCCGGCCTGAACGTGGCCGTGCTGTCCAAGGTCTTCCCCACGCGCAGCCACACGGTGGCGGCGCAGGGCGGCATCGGTGCGTCGCTGGGCAATATGGCCGAGGACAACTGGCACTATCACTTCTACGACACGGTCAAGGGCAGCGACTGGCTGGGCGACCAGGACGCCATCGAGTACATGTGCCGCGAAGCGCCCAAGGTGGTCTACGAGCTCGAGCACATGGGCATGCCCTTCGACCGCAACCCCGACGGCACGATCTACCAGCGCCCCTTCGGCGGCCACACGGCGAATTACGGCGAGAAGCCCGTGCAGCGCGCCTGCGCTGCCGCCGACCGCACCGGCCACGCCATGCTGCACACGCTGTACCAGCAGAACGTGAAGGCGCGGACGAACTTCTTCGTCGAGTGGATGGCGCTGGACCTCATCCGCGACAGTGAGGGCGACGTGCTGGGCGTCACCGCGCTGGAGATGGAAACCGGCGAAGTCCACATCCTGCAAGCCAAGTGCACCTTGTTCGCCACGGGAGGCGCCGGCCGCATCTTCGCGGCCAGCACGAACGCCTTCATCAACACGGGTGACGGCCTGGGCATGGCCGCGCGCGCCGGCGTGCCGCTGGAAGACATGGAGTTCTGGCAGTTCCACCCCACCGGCGTGCACAACGCCGGCGTGCTGCTTACCGAAGGCTGCCGCGGCGAAGGCGCGATCCTGCGCAACTCATTGGGTGAGCGCTTCATGGAGCGCTATGCGCCCACGCTCAAGGACCTGGCGCCGCGCGACTTCGTCAGCCGCTGCATGGACCAGGAGATCAAGGAAGGGCGCGGCTGCGGCCCGAACAAGGACCACATCCAGCTCGACATGACGCACCTGGGCGGCGAGACCATCATGAAGCGCCTGCCCAGCGTATTCGAGATCGGCCACAACTTCGCCAATGTCGACATCACCCGGGAGCCCATTCCCGTGGTGCCGACCATCCACTACCAGATGGGTGGCATCCCGACCAATATCCACGGCCAGGTGGTGGCGCCCAAGGGGGGCAACCCCAACTCGGTGGTGGGCGGTTTCTATGCCGTGGGCGAGTGTTCCTGCGTCAGCGTGCACGGGGCCAACCGCCTGGGCACGAATTCCCTGCTCGACCTGCTGGTCTTCGGCCGCGCGGCGGGCAACCACATCGTCGATGCGGCGCTCGCAACCCGGGCCCACAAGCCGCTGCCGGGGGATGCCGCGGACGCCTCGCTGGCCCGGCTGGCCCGGCTGGACGGCGCCACCGGCGGCGAATACGCGCAGGACGTCGCGGGCGACTTGCGCCATGCCATGCAGCAGCACGCCGGGGTCTTCCGCACCCAGGCCATGCTCGACGCCGGCGTGACGAAGATCGCCGAGATCGCCCAGCGCGTGAAGGCCATCGGCCTGAAGGACAAGAGCCAGGTCTTCAACACCGCGCGCATCGAGGCGCTCGAGGTCGACAACCTGATCGAGGCCGCGCGGGCCACCATCTGCTCGGCGGCCGCGCGCAAGGAGAGCCGCGGCGCGCACACGATGAACGACTACGCCGACACCCCGCAGCACCCGAATGGCCGCAACGACGAGGTCTGGCTGAAGCACACGCTGTGGTACTCCGACGGTGACCGGATCGAGTACAAGCCGGTGCAGCTCAAGCCGCTGTCGGTGGAATCGGTCCCGCCCAAGGTCCGCACCTTCTAGAGTCCAGAGGCCCGTTCAAATGACCCTGCGCACCTTCCAGATCTACCGCTACGACCCCGACACCGACGAGCGGCCGCGCATGCAGACGCTGCAGGTCGAGCTCGACGGCCACGAGCGCATGCTGCTGGACGCGCTGGGCAAGCTCAAGGCCGTGGACCCCTCGCTGAGCTTCCGGCGCAGCTGCCGCGAAGGCGTTTGCGGCTCCGACGCGATGAATATCAACGGCAAGAACGGCCTGGCCTGCCTGACCAACATGCGCACGCTGCCGGGCACCATCGTGCTCAAGCCGCTGCCCGGGTTGCCCGTCGTGCGCGACCTGATCGTCGACATGACGCTGTTCTTCAAGCAGTACAACTCGATCAAGCCCTACCTCGTCAACGACAGCCAGCCGCCCGAGAAGGAGCGGCTGCAAAGCCCCGAGGAGCGCGACGAGCTCAACGGCCTGTACGAGTGCATCCTGTGCGCCAGCTGCTCGACGGCCTGCCCCAGCTTCTGGTGGAACCCGGACAAATTCGTCGGCCCGGCCGGACTGCTGCAGGCCTACCGTTTCATCGCCGACAGCCGCGACCAGGATACGGCCGCGCGCCTGGACGATCTCGAGGACCCGTACCGCCTGTTCCGCTGCCACACCATCATGAATTGCGTCGACGTCTGCCCCAAGGGCCTGAACCCCACCCGGGCCATCGGCAAGATCAAGGAGATGATGGTCCGCCGGGCGATTTGAGAGCGCGCCATGCGCCTGGATGAACGTTCCTTGAGCAGGCTCAAGTGGCGATGCCGGCGTGGCCTGTTAGAAAGTGATCTGTTCATCGAGCGCTTCTTTCGCCTGCACGAGGAGACGATCACGATCAGGCAGGCCGAAGGGCTGAGCGCCCTGATGGACCTGGCCGACCACGACCTGCTAGACCTGCTGCTTGCCCGTACGGAGCCCCAGGGCGAGGTCGATCGACCTGAGGTGCGCGAAGTGCTGGCCTTGATGCGCCGGCCACCCGTGAAATGCAAGCCAAGAAAGGTCCAAGAAATGATCCCTTCCGACGTCAAAGCCACCCTGTCCTTCTCAGACGGCAGCCCCTCGATGGAATTGCCCCTTTACAAGGGCACGGTCGGCCCGGATGTGATCGACATCCGCAAGCTGTACGGGCAGACCGGCAAGTTCACCTACGACCCGGGGTTCCTGTCCACGGCCTCGTGCAATTCCACCATCACCTACATCGACGGCGACAAGGGTGAGTTGCTGTACCGCGGCTACCCCATCGAGCAGTTGGCCACCAAGTGCGACTTCCTCGAGACCTGCTACCTGCTGCTCAAGGGCGAGCTGCCCAATGCCACGCAGAAGAGCGACTTCACCAAGCTCGTGACCAACCACACCATGGTCCACGAGCAGATGCAGTTCTTCCTGCGCGGGTTCCGCCGCGACGCCCACCCGATGGCGGTGCTGACCGGCCTGGTCGGGGCGCTGTCGGCCTTCTATCACGACAGCACCGACATCCATAACCCGCAGCACCGCGAGGTCGCGGCCATCCGCCTGATCGCCAAGATGCCCACCATGGTGGCCATGGCCTACAAGTACGGCATCGGCCAGCCCTTCGTATACCCGAAGAACGACCTCTCGTACTCGGCCAACTTCATGCGCATGATGTTCGCCAACCCGTGCGAGGAGTACGTGCCCAACGACGTGGTCGTTCGCGCCATCGACCGCATCTTCATCCTGCATGCCGACCACGAGCAGAATGCCTCCACCTCCACGGTGCGTCTGTGCGGCAGCTCGGGCACCAACCCGTTTGCGGCCATCGCCGCCGGCGTGGCCTGCCTGTGGGGCCCGGCGCACGGCGGCGCCAACGAGGCCGCGCTGAGCATGCTGCAGGATATCCAGCGCAATGGTGGCGTGGAGAAGATCGGCGAGTTCATCAAGCAGGTCAAGGACAAGAACTCGACCGTCAAGCTGATGGGCTTTGGCCACCGCGTGTACAAGAACTACGACCCGCGCGCCAAGCTCATGCGCGAGACCTGCTACGAGGTGCTCGACGCCAAGGGCCTGCACGACGACCCGCTGTTCAAGCTGGCCATGGCGCTGGAGAAGATCGCGCTGGAAGACGACTACTTCGTCTCGCGCAAGCTCTACCCGAACGTCGACTTCTATTCCGGCATCGTGCAAAGCGCGCTGGGCATCCCGGTGAGCCTGTTCACCGCGATCTTCGCGCTGGCGCGCACGGTGGGCTGGATCGCCCAGCTCAACGAGATGATCGCCGACCCCGAGTACAAGATCGGCCGCCCGCGCCAGCTCTTCGTGGGCTCCGTCAAGCGCGACGTCAAGCCGGTCGCAGCGCGCTAGTCAGGCGCCGGTTCGACCCGGCCAGGGCCACCCTCGCGGTGGCCCTTTTTTTCAGCGCAGACCGTTGACGAGCAGCGCGACGATGCGCTTGGCGTTCTCGCCGGTCTCGGCGGCGCCGGTGGAGCTCTGCACCGAAACCGTGGTCTTCTCGCCGGTCGGCTTGAGCGCGATGCGGTAGCGCAGCGCCGCCTGCGGGTTGGTCTTGTCGCCCCACAGCTTGGCCCAGAAGCCCGGCTCTTCCTTGCCCACGCTCTTGGGGTCGACATAGCGCACGTAGTACAGGCCGGCGGTGCGGTCGCGGTCTTCCACCGTGAAGCCGCCCCGGTCCAGCGCCAGGCCCACGCGGCGCCAGGCGCGGTCGAAGGGCTCTTGCACGACCAGCGAGGTGGCGTCGGCCGAAGGCACCGGCTTGTCCGGGCCCGGGGCCTCGGTGGCGGCAGCGGTGGCGGCCTTTGCCGGCTCGGCCATGCTGCCCAGATCGACCATCAACTGCGAGAGCATCTCGGCCTCGAGCTGGGGGTCGTTGGGTCGCGCGCGCCAGGTCGTGGTTTCACGGCGCTCGTCGGTATAGACCTCGTGGGCGCCCCGATGGCTGATGTAGATCTCGCTGCCGCCGGCGACGCGTTCGATGCGCGTGCTGTACTGGTCGCGCTCGCCGGTATCGTAGAAGCTGTCCAGCAGGCGACCGATGGTCCTGCGCACCACGTCCTGGGGCAGTTTGGTGCGGTTTTCGGCCCATTGCGTGCGCATCACACCAGCCGTTGCATTCTCGGATTCGAGCGCGAAACCGCGCTTGTCCCAAAAGGCCTTGACGCGCGGCCACAGCAGTTCAGGCGCTTGCGGCACGACCAGCCAGCGCTCCTGGCCCAGCCGCTCGACACGCATCCCGGAAAGGCTGGAAAGGGCCACAGTGGCAGGGGCAGACCCCGTGGCCGCAGCCGGCGCCGGCTGGGCACCCGCCGCGGCGGCACTCACCACGCCACCCTGCGGCTGGTAACGCGATTCGCGGGTCAGCTGTGTCAGGTCGGGCGGCACCTCCAGCGGCTTGGCCTTGGCCGCCGTGTTGCGGTAGTCGGTCTTATCGCTGGAGAACAGGCCGTCGACAGTCGAGCAGCCCGTCATCAGCGTGGCCAGGGCCAGCACCGCGAGCCGGGTGGGGTGGACGGCAGGAAGCAGTTTCATATTCGAAGTCTCCGCGCCAGCCGCCCTGCGGCCGCGCCTATGGATAACGCCCCGGGGCAGCCCCTGGGAGATGAGGGTCGGGATCAGGCCCGCAAGCCGGATTCGCGCAGCGCCTGCGCCACCAGCGTCTGGCCGCTTTCGGTGAGCGGCAGGATCGGCAGGCGCACTTGTGGCGTGCACAGGCCGAACTGCGACATGGCCCATTTCGTGGGTGCCGGGCTGGGTTCGCAGAACAGCTGCTTGTGCAGCGGCAGCAGGCGCAGGTGCAGCGCTGCCGCGCGGCGCACCTCACCGGAGGTGGCCGCCACGCACAGCTCGTGCATCAGGCGCGGCGCCACGTTGGCGGTGACGCTCACGTTCCCCTGGCCGCCCAGCAGCATCAGCGCCACGGCCGTGCCGTCGTCGCCTGAGTAGATCGAGAAACCCTGGGGTGCATGCTTGATGAGCTGGCAGGCGCGCTCGATGTCGCCGCTGGCCTCCTTGAGGCCGATGACGCCGCCCACCTGCGCCAGCCGCAGCGCGGTCTCGGGCAGCATGTCGGCCACGGTGCGGCCGGGCACGTTGTAGAGCACCATCGGCAGGTCCACCGCCTCGGCCACGGCGCGGAAGTGCTGGTAGATGCCTTCCTGAGAGGGCTTGTTGTAGTAGGGCACCACCGAGAGGTGGCAGTCGGCCCCGACCTGCTTGGCAAAGCGCGTCAGCGTGATGGCTTCGGCCGTGGAATTGGCGCCCGTGCCGGCCATGATCGGCACGCGGCCGGCCGCGTGCTCGACGGCCACGCGGATGATTTCGCAGTTCTCCTCCATCGACACCGTGGGCGATTCGCCGGTCGTGCCGACCACGCCGATGCAATCAGTGCCCTCGGCGATATGCCAGTCGATGAGGCGGCGCAGCGCCGCGTAGTCGACGCTGCCGTCCTCGAGCATCGGCGTGACGAGCGCCACGATGCTGCCTGTGATGGGTTTCATGGGGGTTCGGAGTCCTGGCAACCGGCCGATTTTAGCCGCCGGGCCCGGGCAGTCGGAATCGCGGCGGCTCGCCGGTGCTGGGGCGGCTCTTCACCGCGACGATGCGCTGCATGAAGCGCGCCGGATCCGGCGCCAAGCCCTCTTCGAAGGCCACGATGCGCAGGCCGGCGCAGGCCCGCAGCAGTTCGCCGGTATCGAGCAGGAACTCGGGCCTCGAAGGCCGGCCAATGTGCTGCTGACCGGCGGCGAAGGTCTCGTAGATCAGCACCCCGCCTTCGGCCAGTGCGTCATGCAGCGCCGGCCACAAGGCCCGCCACAGGTAGTTGGTGACGACGACGGCGTCGAAGCGCCGACCCGGCAGCGGCCAGGGCGCGGCTTCGAGATCGGCCACCACGATTTCGGCCAGCGCCCGCAGGGGCTCGACGGCATCCGCGTTGCGGTCCACCCCCGTCACGCGCCAGCCCTGGGCGGCCATCCAGCGCGTGTGGCGCCCGCTGCCGCAGGCCAGGTCGAGCACCGTGCCACCCGGTGGCAGCAAGTGGGCCCAGCGTGTCAGCCACGCAGACGGTTCGGAGAGGGGGCTCATGCGACCATTCTCACGGAAGGAACCGAGCCCCGCGGCACGAGGGGCACGAACCTAGAATCCGCCGCCATGCCGTCCACGAAGAACGCCACCTACGCCGAAGCCTCGATCCGCGTCCTCAAGGGCCTGGAGCCCGTCAAGCAGCGTCCGGGCATGTATACGCGCACCGAGAGCCCGCTGCACGTCGTGCAGGAGGTCATCGACAACGCGGCCGACGAAGCGCTGGCAGGCACTTGCAGTCGCATCGTCGTCACGCTGCATGCCGACGGCTCGGTGAGCGTCGAGGACGACGGACGCGGCATCCCTTTCGGCCTGCACCCGGAAGAAGGCGTGTCGGTGCTCGAGATCGTCTTCACGCGGCTGCACGCCGGGGGCAAGTTCGACAAGGGTGCCGGCGGCGCCTACAGCTTCAGTGGCGGCCTGCACGGCGTGGGCGTCAGCGTGACCAATGCGCTGGCCCGCCGGCTGCAGGTGACGGTGTGGCGCGACGGCCAGGTGGCCACGCTGGCCTTTGCCGGCGGTGACGTGATCGAGCCCTTGCAGTTGCGCAAGGCCGCGGGCTCCGAACGGCGCCATGGCACGGCCGTGCGCGTGTGGCCCGACGCGAAATACTTCGAGAGCGCCGAACTGCCGCGCCACGACCTCGTGCATCTGCTGCGCAGCAAGGCCGTGCTGATGCCGGGTGTGACGGTGGCGCTGACGCATGAAAAGACCCACGAGACGCAGACCTGGCTCTACCAGGGTGGCCTGCGCGACTACCTGCTGCAGAGCCTGGCCGCCGAGCCCTTGATTCCGATCTTCGAAGGCGAGCAGTTCGCCACTGCCAGCGAGACCGAAAACTACGCCGAAGGTGAGGGTGCGAGCTGGTGCGTGGCCTTCACCGATGAGGGCAACACGCTGCGCGAGAGCTATGTCAACCTGATCCCCACGGTGGCCGGTGGCACGCACGAGTCGGGGCTGAAGGACGGCCTGTTCGGCGCCATCAAGGGTTTCATCGAAATGCACGCGCTGCTGCCCAAGGGGGTCAAGCTGATGCCCGAGGATGTATTTTCCCGCGCCAGCTTTGTCCTCAGCGCCAAGGTGCTGGACCCGCAGTTCCAGGGCCAGATCAAGGAGCGGCTGAACAGCCGCGACTCGCTGCGCCTGGTCTCGGGCTACGTCAGGCCGGCGCTGGAGTTGTGGCTCAACCAGCATGTCGAGGTGGGCAGGAAGCTCGCCGAACTCGTCATCCGCCAGGCGCAGACGCGCCAGCGCGCTTCTCTGAAGGTGGAAAAGCGCAAGGGCTCGGGCGTGGCCGTGCTGCCGGGCAAGCTCACCGATTGCGAGAGCCGCGACCTGCTCTTCAACGAAGTCTTCCTGGTCGAAGGCGACAGCGCCGGCGGCAGCGCCAAGATGGGCCGAAACAAGGAAACCCAGGCCGTGCTGCCGCTGCGCGGCAAGGTGCTCAACACCTGGGAGGTGGACCGCGACCGGCTCTTCGCCAATACCGAGATCCACGATATCGCGGTGGCGATGGGGGTCGATCCGCACGGCCCGGCCGACGAGCCTGGGGGCGTTCTGTCGGGCCTGCGCTACGGCAAGGTCTGCATCCTGAGCGACGCCGATGTCGACGGCTCGCACATCCAGGTGCTGTTGCTCACACTGTTCTTCCGCCACTTCCCCAAGCTGGTGGAACGCGGCCATGTCTACATCGCGAGGCCGCCGCTGTACCGCATCGACGCCCCGGCGCGCGGCAAGCGCCCGGCGGCCAAGATCTACGCCCTGGACGAAGGCGAGCGCGAGGCCGCGCTGGACAAGCTGCGCAAGGAAGGCGCGCGCGAAGGCAGTTGGTCGATCAGCCGCTTCAAGGGCCTGGGCGAGATGAACGCCGAGCAGTTGTGGGACACCACGCTCAACCCCGAGACGCGCCGCCTGCTGCCGGTGAGCTACTTCGCGCTGGGCTTCGACGCCACCGCCGTTTCGCTGAGCAAGCTCATGGGCAAGGGCGAAGCCCAGGCCCGGCGCGACCTGATGGAGCTGCGCGGCGACGCCGTGGAAGTGGATGTCTAGCACGCCGCCGCTGCGTCTGCGGCCGACCCTGCTGTCGGACCTGGACTTCGTGATCTCGGTCGAGAACGACCCGAGCAACCGGCCTTTCCTCACCCCCTGGGACCGCACGCAGCACGAGGGTGCGGTGCGCTTCCCCGACTTCCGCCACTTCATCGTCGAGGCCGGGCCCGATGGCTCGCGCGACGGCTTCGTCATCCTTCAAGGCTGCCGCAGCCCGAACCGCAGCGTGGAGCTCAAGCGGCTGGTGCTCCAGACCAAGGGGCAGGGGCTGGGCCGGCGCTGCGTGCGGCGGCTCAAGCAGATGGCGTTTTGCGACCTGCACGCGCACCGCTTCTGGCTCGGTGCCCGACTGCTCAACGCCCGCGCGCTGGCCCTCTACAGTAGCGAGGGCTTCGTCGAGGAAGGCCGGCTGCGCGAAAACGTGCGCATCAGCACCGACCTGGCCGACGGCTACGACACGCTGGTCGTAATGAGCCTGCTCGACCGCGAGTACGAGGCGCGCCAGGCGCTGGGGCTGGAGTCCGCGGCTTGAGTCGCCCCTGGCGGCCTGGGGCGACGAGGAAGGCTTGAAGGACAATCGCGCCGCCGCGTGGGCGCCGCGCGGCCCGCCCGCCTTGCCCACTGAATGAACGACCTCTTCGACCCTCCGCCGGCCGACCCCGCCGAAACCCTGCCGCTGGCCGACTACGCCGAGCGCGCCTACCTCGAATATGCGCTCTCGGTCGTGAAGGGCCGCGCGCTGCCCGATGTCTGCGACGGCAACAAGCCGGTGCAACGCCGCATCCTCTACGCCATGCACCGCATGGGCCTGGCCTTCACGACGGCCGGCGGGCCCAAGCCGGTGAAGAGTGCGCGCGTGGTGGGCGACGTGCTCGGCCGCTACCACCCGCATGGCGACAGCGCCGCCTACGACGCCCTGGTGCGCATGGCGCAGGGCTTCTCGCAGCGCTACCCGCTGATCGACGGCCAGGGCAATTTCGGCAGCCGCGACGGCGACGGCGCCGCGGCGATGCGCTACACCGAAGCCCGTCTCGCGCCCATCGCCCGCCTGATGCTCGACGAGATCGACGAAGGCACCGTCGACTTCCAGCCCAACTACGACGGCAGCACCGAAGAGCCGCGGCAGCTGCCGGCGCGGCTGCCCTTCGTGCTGCTCAACGGTGCCTCGGGCATCGCCGTGGGCCTGGCCACCGAAGTGCCCAGCCACAACCTGCGCGAGGTGGCCGCGGCGGCCGTCGCGCTGTTGAAGAACGAACAGCTCGGTGACGACGAACTCTATGCCCTGCTGCCGGCGCCCGACTTCCCCGGCGGCGGCCAGATCATCAGCCCGGCGGCCGACATCCGCGAAGCCTACGCCAGCGGCCGCGGCAGCCTGAAGCTGCGCGCGCGCTGGGTCATCGAAGAGCTGGCTCGCGGCCAGTGGCAGCTGGTGGTGACCGAGCTGCCGCCGCAGGCCAGCGCGCAGAAGGTGCTCGAAGAGATCGAGGAGCTGACCAACCCCAAGGTCAAGGCCGGCAAGAAGGCCCTGTTGCCCGAGCAGGTGCAACTCAGGCAGTCACTGCTGGCGGTGCTGGATGGGGTGCGCGACGAATCGAACAGGGATGCCCCGGTGCGTCTGGTCTTCGAGCCGCGCAGCCGCACGGTGGAGCAGGCCGAGCTCATCACCACGCTGCTGGCGCACACCAGCCTGGAGAGCAGCGTGCCCATGAACCTCACCATGGTGGGCATCGACGGCCGCCCGGTGCAAAAGGGCCTGCGCCGCATCCTTCAGGAGTGGCTCGAGTTCCGCCTGGCCACGGTGCAGCGCCGCACGCAGCACCGCCTGGCCAAGGTGGCCGAGCGCATCCACGTGCTCGAAGGCCGGCAGCTCGTGCTGCTGAATATCGACGAAGTGATCCGCATCATCCGCAACGCCGACGAACCCAAGCCGGCGCTGATCGAACGTTTCAAGCTCACTGACCGGCAGGCCGAGGACATCCTCGAGATCCGCCTGCGCCAGCTGGCACGGCTGGAAGCCATCCGCATCGAACAGGAGTTGAAGGAGCTGCGCGAGCAGCAGGGCAAGCTCGAAGAAATTCTCGGCAGCCCGGCCGGCCTGAAGCGCACCGTGGTGCGCGAGATCGAGCAGGATGCCAAGACCCATGGCGACGCGCGCCGCACGCTGGTGCTCGAAGAGCGCAAGGCGGTGGCCGAGATCAAGGTCGTCGACGAGCCGGTGACCGTGGTCGTGAGCCTGAAGGGCTGGGTGCGCGCACTCAAGGGGCACGAAGTGGACGCCGCCACGCTGAGCTTCAAGCCGGGCGACGCGCTGTACGGCACTTTCGCCTGCCGCACGGTCGACACGCTGCTCGTCTTCGGCACGGCATCCAAGGGCAGCGGGCGCGTCTACAGCGTGGCGGTGGCGCTGCTGCCCGGTGGCCGCGGCGACGGCGTGCCCATCACCACGCTCATCGACCTCGAAGCGGGCACGCAGGTGGCGCACTATTTCGCCGGCGCGCCCGAGTACACGCTGCTGCTGGCCAATACCGGCGGTTTCGGCCTGCTCGCCAAGGCCGGCGACATGGTCGGCCGCAACCGCGGCGGCAAGGCCTTTCTCACGCTGGACTCCGGCGAGCGGCTGCTGCCGCCCGTGGCGCTGGGTCCGGCGCACACGCAGGTGGCCTGCCTGGCCCTGGACGGCCGGCTGCTGGTCTTCGCGCTGGGCGAACTCAAGCTTCAGGGCAAGGGTGGCAAGGGCCTCACGCTGATGGACGTGGACGCCCAGGCGCCGCTGGTCTCGGTGGCCACCTTCGCCACGGTGCTGAAGGTGCTGGGCAGCGGCCGCGGGGGCAAGCCGAAGGAAGAAGACCTGAAGGCCACGGCGCTCGCCGCGCACCAGGGCAAGCGCGCGCGCAAGGGGCGCAAGGTGGATGGGCTGCTGAAGGTGGCGCGGGTGCTTGCGGCGTAGACCGCCGGGTCGTGACTTGCGGCACGGGGAACCGCCCCCGCGTTCCGGGTGTTACGTCCAGTTACGGGGATGCGCAATCGACGGCCGATGGGCAGACTTCAAGGCATCGGGAATCGGCGCGCCTTCGCGCCCGGCCCAGCCTCAACGGAACCCCATGAAGAAGCCTCTCGTTCGAATCCTCGGCGCCGCGGCGCTGGCCGTGGCCAGCCTGTCGGTGCAGGCCGGTGGCGTCCCGGGTCCCTCGCTGACATTCACCGGCTGGGCCTACGACAACGGCAACAACGTCAACGCGACGACGCATGCCTATCGGGGTTCGGCCGGTGGCTTCAGCGCCACGCTCAGCGGGGCGCCTGGCTTCGACGGCGCGCTGGAAACCTACTGCGTCGACTTGCTCCAAACCATCGGCTTCGGAATCGCTTACAGCGACTACGGCGTTGTCAGCGCGGGCAGCTATTTCACGGAGGCCAAGGCACAGACGCTGGGCAAGTTGATCAGCTACGTTTTCGACGGCGATCTCTTCGGCGGCACGGCCGCAGGCTACAAGGACGATCTGTCCACGGCGCTGCAAGTGGCGATCTGGAACACGGTGTACGACACCGACCTCACGCTGGCGAGCGGCACCTTCAAGGACTCAAGCCCCTACAAGAACGGCAACAGTGGCAACTTCGCCGGTGCCAACGGCCTGCTGAGCGCGTCGCAGGTGGCCTCGCAGCCCATCAGCTACGGGCTCTATGTCCTGAGTTCGCCGAGCCGCCAGGACCAGCTCTTCTGGCAGGCCTTGCCGGAAACCACCAGCACCACGCAAGGCCTCCCGTCGCAGGGCGGCAGCGTTCCCGAGCCGGGTTCGCTGGGCCTGGCTGCGGCCGCCATGGCCGGCCTGGCTTTCGTGGCGCGCCGCAGGCGCCGCTGAGCGCCGCGGGGCACGGCACCCGCGTGTCACGCCCGGCGCAGCAAATGCACGGCGGTGGCGCCGAGCACGACGAACAGCGTCAGGCTGTAGAACTCGTAGGGCACACCCAGCAGCTTGGCCGCGGCGTCGGCACAGCTCGTGTAGGGCGCGAAGACCTCGGGCCACATCGCATCGATGCCCAGCCCACCGAGGATGCGGTCGGCCAGCGTGCGGTTGCATGACGCCGATGCCGCCGCCACGAAGTGCTGCCACAGCGCGGCGCTGATGCCGCAGGCCGCAAGCGCCAGCATCACCAGCGCCGCCAGGCGCTGAAGCAGGCGTCCGCCGAGCGCGCCCATCAGTGCCGCCAGGGAGATGCCGACGAAGATGGCGCGCTGCAGCACGCACCAGGGGCAGGGCAGCATGCCGAAGACATGCTGCGTGACCAGTGCGGCGCAGACGGCGGCGATCGGCAAGACAGCGGCGGCCGCAAAGAGCCGCCGCACCGTCAGCCACTCGTTCATTCGACTTCTGCCGTCAGTTCGATCTCGACGCAGGCGCCCATGGGCAGCTGCGCCACGCCGAAGGCGCTGCGCGCGTGCGCGCCGACCTCGGGCCCGAAGACCTCGAGCAGCAGCTGGCTGCAGCCGTTGGTCACCAGGTGCTGCTCGGTGAAGGTGGCGGTGCTGTTGACCAGGCTCAGCACCTTGACGATGCGTTTGACGCGCGCCAGGTCGCCCACCGCCGCCTGCAGCGTGCCCATCAGGTCGATGGCGATGGCGCGCGCCGCGGCCTGGCCTTCTTGCGTGCCCATGTTCAGACCCAGCTGGCCGACCCAGGGCTTGCCGTCCTTTTTGGCGATATTCCCCGAGATGAATACCAGGTGGCCGGTGCGCACGAAGGGCACGTAAGCGGCGGCCGGCACGGCCATGGCGGGCAGCGTGATGCCCAGGGTTTGCAGGCGGTTCTGGATGGTCATGAGTCGTCTCTCCAAGCGGTTTGCGGCATCCTACACTGGGCATATGCGAGGGCATGCGCGAGGACATGTGGCGCCGGCGGCGCGCGGTGCGCTGCCCGCGCTGGGCTGGCTCGCCGGCGTGGCGCTGCAGTTGCAGCAACCCGTGCTTTGGGCCGCGATGGCGGCCGCCGCGCTGTGCGGCGCTGCCGGCTTGACGATGCTGCTGGCCTGGCGCTGGCGTCGCCGCTGGGCCGGCACCCTTGCGCTCACGCTGGGCGCGGCGGCGCTGGGCTTTGGCGGCACCACGCTGCGCGCGCAAGACCGCCTGGTGCAGGCCCTGGCGCCCGCGCTGGAAGGCCAGGATCTGGTCGTGACCGGCCGCGTGGCCGGACTGCCGCAGGCGAGCCTGATGGGCACGCGCTTCGTATTCGAAACCGAATCGGCCCTGCGGCAGGGCACGCCGGTGACCCTGCCGCCGCGCCTGTCGCTGGCCTGGTATCGCGGCGCCGACGACGACGCCTGGATCAGCGGCCCTGCCGAAGCGCTTCGTGCCGGGCAGCGCTGGCGGCTGACGCTGCGGCTGCGCGCGCCCCACGGCCACTTCAACCCGGGCGGTTTCGACCTCGAGCTGTGGATGTTCGAGCAGGGCATGGGCGCCAGCGGCTACGTGCGCGCCGGGCCCGATGCGCCGGCCGTCAAGCTCGCCGAGAACGCCGGCCATCCGGTCGAGCGGCTGCGCCAGCGCCTGCGCGAGGCCATCGCCACGCACGTGCCCGACGCCGCGGCTGCCGGCGTGCTGGCGGCGCTGGCCGTAGGCGACCAGGCGGCCATCGAGCGCGAGGGCTGGGAGGTCTTCCGCAACACCGGCGTGGCCCACCTGATGAGCATCTCGGGCCTGCACATCACCATGTTCGCCTGGCTCGCCGGCGGGCTGGCCGGTCGCCTGTGGCGCCTACACCCCCGCCTGCCACTGGCCTTGCCCGCGCCGCTGGCCGCACGCTGGGGCGGGCTGGCGGCCGCGGCGGGCTATGCGCTGCTGGCAGGTTGGGGCGTGCCGGCCCAGCGCACGGTGTGGATGATCGCCGTGGTGGCGCTGCTGCGCAGCGCCGGCGTGCGCTGGCCGCTGCATGCCGTGCTGCTGGCGGCCGCCGGGGTGGTGACGCTGGCCGACCCCTGGGCGATGCTGCAGCCGGGGTTCTGGCTCTCGTTCGTCGCCGTGGCCCTGCTCGTGGCGGCCGAGCCCGTGCACGCGAGCGGCCCGCCTGCCTCGGGTGGGTGCGCTCGCGGGTGGGCCGCTCTGCGCGGCGCGCTGCGCACGCAGGCCGTGGCCACGGTGGGCCTGGCGCCGCTGACGCTGGTGTTCTTCCAGCAGGTCTCGCTGGTGGGCTTTCTGGCCAACGCGCTGGCCATTCCGGTGGTGACGCTGCTGATCACGCCGCTGGCCCTCCTGGGCGTGCTGCTGCCGCCGCTGTGGAGCCTGGCCGCGGTCATCGTGCAGGGGCTGACGGCCTACCTGCAGGTCCTGGCTTCGTGGCCGCTGGCGGTATGGCAGGCCGCGGCGGCGCCGCCCTGGGCGGTGGCCTGCGGCCTGTGGGGCGGCGCCCTGGCGGTGCTGCCGCTGCCTTGGCGGCTGCGCGTGCTGGCGGTGCCCTTGATGCTGCCGCTGCTGGCGCCGCCCGTGGCGCGGCCGCCCGAGGGCCGCTTCGAACTCGTGGCCGCCGACGTCGGCCAGGGCACGGCCGTGCTGGTGCGCACGCGCGGGCATCTGCTGGTGTTCGATGCCGGCCCGCAGTATTCGCCCGAATCCGATGCCGGTGGCCGCGTGCTGCTGCCGCTGCTGCGCGCGCGCGGCGAGACCCGCATCGCCGGGCTCATGCTCAGCCACCGCGACAGCGACCATGTGGGCGGCGCGGCTGCGCTGCTCGACGCGCTGCCGGTGGGCGGGCTGTGGAGCTCGCTCGCGCCCGACCACCCCTTGCTTGCGCGCAGCGTGCCGCAGCGGCGTTGCGACGCCGGGCAGCGCTGGGAATGGGACGGTGTGCGCTTCGAAGTGCTGCACCCGCTGCCCGGTGACCACGCGATGGCGCTGAAGAGCAACGCGCTGAGTTGCGTGCTGCGGGTGCAGGGGCAGGGCCACAGCGTGCTGATCACGGCCGACATCGAAGCGGCGCAAGAGGCGGCGCTGGTGCAGCGCGAGGGCAGCGCGCTGCGCAGCGACGTCCTGCTCGTCCCCCACCACGGCAGCCGCACCTCATCCAGCGCCGAATTCATCGCCGCCGTGCAGCCCCGCGTGGCCGTGGTGCAGGCCGGCTACCGCAGCCGCTTCGGCCATCCGATGCCCGATGTGGTGGAGCGCTACCGGGCGCGCGGCATCGAGGTCGTGCGCAGCGACCGCTGCGGCGCCTGGACCCTACCCGCCACCGGCCAGGCCTATTGCGAGCGCGAGGTCAACCGGCGTTACTGGCATCACCGGATGCCAGTGGAGGCCGGCTCGGCGCCTTGAGGGTGACCGGTCCTCGGGCCGTTCCATTGAAAAAGGGGCCGGACGAATCCGGCCCCTTTGATGGCAGCAGAGCTGCCGAGGTGCTTACTTGGCGGCCGAAGCAGCCTTGGCAGCCTTCTTGGCCTTCTTCGCAGCCTTCTTGACGGCGGGCTTGGCTTCAGCGGTCACTGCGGGGGCCGCGGCGGCCATCGGCGCGGCAACAGCCGGGGCCACCGCCTTGGCGGGGGCGGCGGCGGGCGCTTGAGCGAAGCTCACCGCGGCAGCGGTGGACAGGAGGGCAGCGAGGAGGAGGTTCTTGGTCATCAGTTTCACCTTGGATCCGAATTCGAGAGGCTCCGAATCCGCCGAGCAATCCTGGCATTCGCCGGACTTGGAGGCACAACGCCCGGGCGACGGCGGCGGTTGACCTGTGGTGCGAAAGAAGTCGCGCAGCCCGGAGCCGGGCGCGGCCTGGCCGGCTCGGCAGGCCCTCAGCGCTGGCGGCGCAGCGCCTGGGCCAGCTCGATCACGGCCATGGCGTAGTAGCTCGACCAGTTGTAGCGCGTGATGACGTAGAAGTTCTGCGTGCCCGCCACGTAGCTGGGGGCGCGGTCGCCGTTCTGCAGTTCGACCAAGGCCAACGCCGCGGTGTGGGCCTGGCCGGCGGCGTCGAGCACGGCACCGCGTTCGGCGAACTGCGCCGCACTGAAGCTGGGCAGGATGTCCGGGGCCAGCAGCGCGGCCCGCTCGTGGGTCTCCACGGGCAGCGCCACTTCGAAGTGCGTGGGCAAGCCGCGCTGCCAGCCGGCCTGGGCCAGGAAGTGGGCCACGCTGCCCACCACGTCGGCGGCACTGGTCTGCAGGTCGATGTGGCCATCGCCGTCCATGTCCAGCGCAAATCGGTTGATGCTGCCGGGCATGAACTGCGGCAGCCCGATCGCGCCGGCGTAGCTGCCCTTGACCGTTTGCGGCTCGGTGCCTTCGCGCGCGCAAAGCACGAAAAACTCCTCCAGCTCGTTGCGGAAGAAGGCGCTGCGGTCCTTGCGCCCGGGTGGGAAATCGAAGGCCAGCGTGGCCAGCGCGTCCAGCGTGCGGAAGTCGCCCATCACGCGGCCATAGAAGGTCTCCACGCCGACGATGGCCACCACGATCTCCGGCGGCACGCCCCAGCGTTGCTCGGCCTGGGCGAGCCAGTGCTCGTGGGCGCGCCAGAAGGCCAGGCCGGCCGCGATGCGCTGCGGCTCGATGAATCGCGCGCGGTACGCGGCCCAGTTCTTTGCCGTGCCCGCCACGGGCGGCATGATCAGCTTGCGCACGGCCTGCACGCGGCGGGCCTGGCGCAGCGCCTTCAACACCCCGTCGCGCGGCAGGCCATGGCGCTCGGCCAGCTCGTCGGCGAAGCGGCTCATTTCGGCACGGTGGCCAAGCAGCGGGCCGCTCTTGGCGAGCGGGTGGCCCCGCGGCGCCGGTGGCGCGGATGCGGCCGGCAGTGCGATGCAGGCCAGGAAGCACAGGGCTGCGAGTGCCGCGGCAGGTCGGGTGGGCATGCCTGGATTATCTGCAGCCGCGGCCATCAGCCGAGCTGGCTCGCGGCGCCCGCGAAGCGGCGCCACCAGCCCCGCGACGGCGAGCGCCCGCCGCCGCCCGCATAGCGTTCGCGGTCCAGCGCGTCGAGCAGCGCCGCCAGGGGCTCGCCACGGGGGCCCAGCACCTCACGCACGCGTGCGGCTCGCGTGCGCGGCGCGTGGTGCGGCAGCACCTGCACGCCCAGCGCCTCGAGCCGCTGCTGCACGCGCCGCTGCAGGCGCTGCCAGGGGTCCTGGCGGCGGCGGTCCCACCAGGCCCAGGCGGCGCCGCCCAGCGCGGCGGTGCACAGCAGGCCGATGGTCGCCGTGGCCAGGTCCTGCCAGCTGGGCGAGCGCACGCCGAGCTGGCGCAGCAGCGCGAACTGCGTGCCCCGCGAGTAGTTGAGCACCCACTGGTTCCAGCGGTTGTCGACGCTCTCCCACGCACGGCGCAGCCGGGTCGCCAGGGCCGGGTCGAGCTGGCCGAAGGCGCCGGCCACCAGCCCCGGCCGCGGCGCCAGGCTGCGGCCGCGCTGCACGCGCTCGGGGGCCACGGCGGCGGTGGGGTCCACGCGCACCCAGCCCTCGCCGGCCTGCCAGATCTCGGCCCAGGCGTGGGCATTGCGCTGGCGCACGATCCAGTAGCCGTCCTGCGGCTCGGGGTCGGCGCCCTGGTAGCCGGTGACCACGCGGGCCGGCACGTCCATGGCGCGCATCACGACGACGAAGGCGCTGGCGAAGTGCTCGCAGAAGCCGAGCTTTCGGTCGAGCCAGAACTCGTCGATGGCGTCGTCGGCATAGGCGCCGGGTTCCAGCGTATAGGTGTAGCCGCCGCGGCGGATATGCGTCAGCACGGCATCGGACAGCGTGCGCGCATCGGCGTTCTCGAGTGGTGGCTGCTGGCGCAATTGCGCCGCCCATTGCAGCGTGCGCGGGTTGGCGCCGGTGGGCAGGGCCACCAGGTCGCGCAGGCCGGGCACGTCCTGGCGCGGGCCATGGCGGTGTTCGAGCCAAGCGGCAGCCTGCACGCGCACGCGCTCGACCAGCGGCCGGTCGAGCTGCCATTGGCCGTCCGGGCGCAGGGTGAGCAGCCAGCCCTCGATGCGGGGCGCGGCGTCCGCCCCGTCGGGCGTCATCTCCAGCAGCGGCAGCAGCAGCAGGCGGTTGGGCTCGACCGTCATCTCGTAGCGCAGCGCGGGGCCGCGCGACTCCAGCTCCAGCCGCGGCCGCTCGGCGGCGGGGAAGCTGGGCACCAGGCGCGTCCACTCGAGACCGTCGAAGCGCGACAGCACGGGCCCGCGAAAGTAGAGCTGGTCCAGCCGCGGGGTCGGCCCGTCGAAGCGCACGCGCAGGGCAATCGAGTCGTCTTCGGCAATCGAGGCCACACCGCCCAGGCGCATCGTGCCCGACAGGCCGGTGCGGCCGGCGGCGTCCTGCGGCAGGCCCCACAGCGGGCCCATGCGCGGAAACAGCACGAACAGCACCACCATCAAGGGCAGGCCGAGCGCGGCGGTGCGTGCCGCCACGGCGGCGGCGCGCCGCAGCGGGGGCCGCCCGACGGGCATGTGCGCCAGCGCCAGCGCCGTGAGCAGGCCCCACACGGCGACCAGCAGCCACAGCCCCGTGGCGAGCGACTGCGAGTACAGGAAGTGCGTGAGCACGAGGAAGAAGCCGAGGAAGAAAACCACCAGCGCATCGCGGCGCGCCCGCAGCTCCAGCGTCTTCAGCGCCATCAGCACCACCAGCATGGTGATGCCGGCTTCCTTGCCCAGCAGCGTGCGCTCCGTCCAGACCGTGAGGCCGGCGGCCAGCACGAGCAGCGCACTCACCACCCAGCGATGGGGCAGCGCGCCGCTGCTCAACGCCAGCCGGGCCCGCCACAGCAGCAAGAGCGCCGTCATGGCGCCGCACCACAGGGGCAGATGCAGCAGGTGCGGCGCGACGGCCCAGCCGATCACGGCCAGCTGGAACAGCGTGTCGCGGGTGTCGCGCGGCAGGTGGGCCGCGCGCGCGCGCCATACGCCAATCGTCACCATTGCGCCAGCGTGTCGAGCACCAGCCGCCGGTGCGCTTCGCCCTGGCCGGGGGCGAGTTCGCGGCCCGGCAGGCGCAGCCCGCAATCGATGCCCTCACGCTCGGCGTGCAACAGCCAGGCGGCCAGGCGAGACAGGCGCAGCTCGGTGTCGCCCCCGTGGGCGTCGGCCCAGTCCAGCCAGAGTTCGCGCTGCGCGCTGCCCGCGGTCTCGCGGCTGACGAGTTCGCCGCTGTGCGCCACTTTCTTCCACACGACCTGGCGCATGGTGTCGCCGCGCCGCCAGGGGCGCACGCCGTCGAGCTCGCTGCCGGCGCCGCGGCGCGCCCGGTGCTCGTCGCCGGGGGCCGCGCCGGTGGTGGGCAACGCGGGCGCGGGTTGTTCCGGCCGCGGCCAGGCCAGCACGCGGCCGGCCGGGCGCCACACCGTCCAGGCGCGGAACAGGCCGAAGGGGAAGATCGTCTCCACCACCAGGGTCGGCACCCTGTGCCAGCCACGCCGTGGCGGCACCATGCTGAGGTGCACGCTGGCCTGGCCCTGGGCCGGTGCGTCGCACCAGGCGTGGCTGCGGCCCGCGCGTGCGACGGCCGTAGGGGCCTCGTCGAAGCGCAGCGCCAGCCCGTGGCGCTCGTGGCCGGGGTTGGTGATCACCACTTCGAGCGGCGCGGGCTCACCCGCGAATACGGGCGCGGCCGGGCGCAGGTGCAGCGTCAGGCCGCGCAGGTTGCCGTGCGTGACCTGCATGGATACGAGCCCGGCACCGGCCAGCAGGAAGGTCAGCGCATAGCCCAGGTTGAGCTGGTAGTTGATCGCCGCCAGCAGCATCACCAGAAGCGTCAGCGCGAAGGTGAAGCCGGCGCGCGTGGGCACGATGTAGATGTTGCGCTGGCCCAGCACCCAGGTATCGGTGCTGGGCAGCCTGGCGCGCAGCCAGCGCCGAAACCAGGCCTGTGGCGAGAGCCTGGAAGCGAGACCACCGAGCGGCCGCTGCGGATCCGGCTGCGCCGGTCCGCCAGCGGCGCCCCCCTGGAGGGGAGCGCCGAAGGCGCTTTCGGGGGGGGTCACGGAATCGGCGTGGCCTCGACCATCGCGCGCACCTGCTCGACCGGCCCGCGCCCGGCGCCCGGGACCGGCTGCAGCCGGTGCGCGATGGCCTGCGGCAGGATGGCCTGCACGTCGTCGGGCGCGACATAGTCGCGCCCGGCCATCATTGCGCGGGCGCGGGCCACGCGCAGCACGGCGATGCCGGCGCGCGGCGACAGGCCTGCGCTGAACCAGGCGCCCGAGCGCGAGGCGGCGATGAGTGCCTGCAGGTAGTCCAGCAAGGGCTCCGATGCCCGCACCTGCAGCACCGCCTGTTGTGCGGCCAGCAGATCGGCCGGACGCAGCACGGGTTGCAGTTGCAGCGCGGCCTGGCGGCGGTCGCCGCCGGTGAGCAAGGCACGCTCGGCGGCGCGGTCGGGGTAGCCCAGCGTGATGCGCAGCAGGAAACGGTCGAGCTGGCTCTCGGGCAGCGGGTAGGTGCCGAGCTGGTCGCTGGGGTTCTGCGTGGCGATCACGAAGAAGGGCCGCGGCAGGGGGCGGGTTTCGTTTTCCACCGAGACCTGCTGCTCCTCCATGGCCTCGAGCAAGGCGCTCTGCGTCTTCGGGCCGGCGCGGTTGATCTCGTCGGCCAGCAGCACCTGTGCGAACACGGGCCCCGGGTGGAATACGAAGGTGTCCTTGCCGCGCTCGAATACGCTCACGCCGATGAGGTCGCTGGGCATGAGGTCGGCGGTGAACTGCACACGCCTGAATTCCAGGCCCAGGCAGACCGCCAGGGTGTGGGCCAGGGTGGTCTTGCCCACGCCGGGCACGTCCTCGATCAGCAGGTGGCCGCCCGCCAGCAGGCAGGCCACGGAGTCCTCGATCTGCGGGCGTTTGCCAACCACGATCGTGCTAATCTGATCCACCAGCCCCGAGAGCTGGCGCACAAGGGGGGCGTCCATGTGCGGCACCATAACCGATCAGCGGAGACTCGATCCCTCAATGAGCACCGTGTTCTACAGCCATCCGGCGTGCCGATTGCACGACATGGGACCCGGCCACCCCGAATGCCCGCAGCGGCTCGACGCCATCACCGACCACCTGCTCGCCACCGGGCTGGACATCGCGCTGGATTTCCGCGACGCGCCGCGGGCAACGACGGAGCAGATCGCGCGCGCCCACAGCGCCCACTACGTGGCGGAAATCCACGACCTGCTGCAGCAGGTGCGGGCCACCGGGCGGGCCAAGGCGCTGGACCCCGACACCATCGCCTGCCCGGCCACGCTGGAAGCCGCCCTGCGCTCGGCGGGGGCGGCGGTGGCGGCCACCGATGACGTGCTCGCCGGCCGCGCCCGGACGGCCTTCTGCTCGGTGCGCCCGCCCGGCCACCATGCGACGCGCGACGAGGCCATGGGGTTTTGCTTCTTCAACAACGTGGCCATCGCGGCGCGCCATGCGCTGGACGTCCATGGCCTGGCGCGCGTGGCCATCATCGACTTCGACGTGCACCACGGCAATGGCACCGAGGACATCATCGCCGGCGACGAGCGCGTGCTGATGTGCAGCTTCTTCCAGCACCCGCTGTACCCCTACAGCGGCGCCGTGCCCAAGGGCACCAATATGGTCAACGTGCCGGTGGCGCCGTATGCGCGCGGCCCCGCGCTGCGCGAGACGATCGAAGCCATGTGGCTGCCGGCGCTGGAGCGCTTCAAGCCGCAGATGCTCTTCATCTCGGCCGGTTTCGATGCCCACCGCGAGGACGACCTCGGCCAGCTCGGGCTGGTGGAGGCCGACTACGAGTGGATCACGCGGCAGATGGTGGCGGTGGCGCAGCGGCATGGCCAGGGCCGCATCGTCTCCTGCCTCGAAGGCGGCTACCACCTGGAGGCGCTGGCGCGCAGCGTCGCGGTGCACATTCGCGTGCTCGCCGACATGGCCTGAGCGGCGGCAGTGAGCACCGTGGCGCGCCCATTGACGGCCGACGAGCTGGGCCTGCTCGCGCAGAGCCTGCTCAAGCCGACGGCGCTGGTCGAATGGGCGGTGCTGGTGGGCTGCCTGGCGGTGGCCTGGATGGCAGTGCGCCTGCTGCGCGGCGCCGCGCCCAGGCCGGGCTCGGTCTGGTTCGGCCGCGGTGTCGTCGACGGGGTGCTGTTCCCCGTGCTCGCGCTGCTGCTGGCGCTGCTCGCGCGCTGGGCCTTGCGCGACCAGCTGCCCATCGCGGTCTTCAAGCTGGTGGTGCCCATCCTGGTCTCGCTGGCCCTGATCCGACTCGCGGTGCGCGTGTTGCGCAGTGCCTTCCCGGGCTCGCCCCTCATGCGCATGTTCGAGCGCAGCCTGTCGTGGGTGGCATGGATCGCGGTGGTGCTGTGGATCACGGGAGCGCTGCCGCTCATCCTGCAGGAGCTGGACGCCATCGGCTGGAAGTTCGGCGGCGCGCAGGTCTCGGTGCGCAACCTCATCGAAGGCGCGTTCACCGCCGTCGTGGTGCTGGTGCTCGCGCTGTGGGTCTCGGCGGCGCTGGAAGCCCGGCTGCTGCGGGACGCGAGCGACAACCTCTCGATCCGCAAGATGGCGGCCAATGCGCTGCGCGCGCTGTTGCTCTTCCTGGGCCTGATCTTCGCGCTCAATGCCGCGGGCATCGACCCCACCGCGTTGGGTGTGATCGGCGGCGCCCTGGGCGTGGGCATCGGCTTCGGGTTGCAGAAGCTGGCCGCCAACTACATCAGCGGCTTCGTCATCCTGGCCGAACACAGCATGCGCATCGGCGACTTGGTCAAGGTGGACAACTTCGAAGGCCGCATCACCGATATCAGCACGCGCTACACCGTCATCCGCGCCCTCAACGGCCGCGAGTCCATCGTGCCCAACGAGATGATGATCACGCAACGGATCGAAAACGCCTCGCTGGCCGACCCCAAGGTGCTGATGGCGACCACGCTGCAGGTCGCCTATGGCACGGACCTCGACGCCTTGATGCCGCAGCTGGCCGCCGCGGTGGCCGCGGTGCCGCGCGTGGTGGCGGACACGGCGCCTGCGGTGCAGCTGTCGGGCTTCGCGGCCGACGGGCTGGCGCTCACCGTCGCGTTCTGGATCGCCGACCCCGAGAACGGCCAGGGCAACGTGCTCTCGGACGTCAACCTGGCGATCCTGCGCGCGATCGAGGCCGCCGCGGTGGAGATCCCGTTTCCGCAGCGTGTGGTCCGCCAGGCCCAGGCCTGAGCGCCCGCGCGACGGATCGACTACGGGGCCAGGCGCTCGCGCACCCAGCGGCCCTCGTCCAGCCGGTATTGCAGGCGGTCGTGCAGCCGGCTCTTGCGCCCCTGCCAGAACTCCCAGCGCTCGGGCCGCAGACGGTAGCCGCCCCAGTGCGGCGGTCGTGGCGGACTCAGGGCGTGACGCGCGGCGATCCTGGCCGCGTTGGCCACCAGCACGGCGCGTGAAGAGATCACCTCGCTCTGCGGTGAAGCCCAGGCCCCGAGTCGCGAATCAAGCGGGCGCGTCGCGAAATAGGCGTCGGACTCTGCCGCCGAGGTCTTCTCCACGGCGCCTTCGATGCGCACCACGCGTTCGAGCTCCACCCAGTGGAACTGGAGCGCGGCGTAGGGCAGTTGCTCCAGATCGCGACCCTTGCGGCTGTGGTAGTTGGTATACCAGACCACGCCGGAGGCATCCACGCTCTTGATGAGCACGACGCGCGTGGACGGCCTGCCGTCGGCGCCCACGGTGGCCAGCGTCATGGCGTTGGGTTCGGGCAGCTCGGCCGACAGGGCCTGGTCGAACCAGTGCCGGAATTGCTGGAGCGGGTCGGCCGCCGAAGCGGTTTCGTCGAGTTGGTCGCGCTCGTAGCTCTTGCGCAGGTGGGCGATGTCCATGCGGGCAGTATAGGAAGGGCGCCGCGCCCGCCCCTCGGCTTGGCGCGTGGGCACCGAGCAGGCACGGACCCGCTGCGCCATGGGTCGGTCCGAGACGGGCGTTACTTTGCCTGCCTTCGCCGCTGGACGGTGTGAATCAAGCTCATGCGGTCGATATCTTCGATCGACGTCAGCGGGGCGTACATCAGATCGGTGGGATCAGCCGTTCGCCGCCAACCGAGCCGCATTTCTCCGACGATGCGCAAGAGCATCTTGGCCGCTCTCGTGGCGACCACATCCCCGGGGGCCAACGACCCGTCCTTCTCGTGCTGGAGGCGCGCGATGGAGAGCACCGAGGTGCGGGCCATTGGGCTGTGCATCGAGTACTGGTACCGGAAGTTGCGCGACTTCGAATTGATGTCGCGATCGGTCAGGACGATGAAGTAGGTGCGAACCGATGCGTCCCGCAGCAGCTTCATGGCGGAAGCGCCGAGCGCAAAGTAGTCCTCGGCCGGATACTGATTCGTTCCCGGAAAGGGTTCCATCTCGCCCGATGGCGTCCACAGCGTGGACTTGATCCAAAGGCCCGTGTCCTTGGTCAGCGCGCGGGCGATCACCGCGGCGGCTTGCTCGGAGATGTTGTCTGTGGGAATGACGTAGGCAGCGACGCTGTCGACCGGGTTGGCCGGCGCGATGTCCTGGCTCTGCGCAAGCGCGGTGGCCGGGAACGTCAGCGAGAGCAGCGCATGGCGGCGGTGCATGGCGTGTTCTGCGGGTGACTCGGGCAAGTCCTCGTGCAAGGGTCAGACGGCGCCCGGCGCCGAACCTTCTCCGTCCCAGTAGTCGAGCATGAGTTCCTCGCGCCCCATGAAGTAGAAGGGCTCGACCGCCGCGTCCCCCGGGGACCTGAATTCGGCATAGACACCGAACTTGCCGCTGTCGGGATACTCGCAAATTTCAGGCGAGCGTGCCGTGCTGACGGCCAGGTAACGCAGTTCATCGAGCCCGGTATTCGTGATCCGGTGCGCGGTGTCCGGCCCGCCGGCCGGGCAGGCAATGAAGTCACCCACGCGAATGCGATGGGTCTGGTTTCCGAGGCGGATCTCGCCCTGCCCCTGAAGGATGAAGAACATCTCTTCGTTGACGCGATGGGAGTGGAAGGGATAGGCCGCCCTGCCCGGCGCGACGGCGGTGATGTTGTAGCCCAGCTGGACGGCACCGATGCGTCGGGAGACCCGCCCCGTGCTGGCGGCGAACACCGACGCGGCGGGGCCGGTGGGCAGGTGTTCTGCCGGGCGGGGAACGAGTTCGACATCGGCGATGTTCACGATGGGTGCCGTCACGAGGGGTCTCCCGCTGAGGTGTATGAGCACAGGCCCGCGCCGTGCATGACGCAAGACTCGAACGGCCGGAACTGTACAGGCGCGCAGATCGATGCGCTCACCCGGCCCCTTGAGTCCCGGGGCTCGACAGGGTAGGGGGGTCGGTGGTCCGCGCCCGCGCACCCGTGGACTAGGTGAAACGCCGTAAGTGAACGCCCCACTTTCTGGCGCCAGGGCCCGCCGCCATTCTCGGACCCAAGGAGGACGCTCGCGGGAAGGCCTCGCAGCGTCGAAAAGAAATGCGCTCTCGCCCCGCGATCGTCGTACCGGCTGCCGGCAGCGGCCGCCGCTTTGGCGGCCCGCTGCACAAGCTCGAGCAGGCTTTCGGCGGCAGCACGCTGCTGGGCACCACGCTGCGCCACGCCATCGAGACCCAGCTTCCCCTGGTGGTGGTGACGACGCGGGCCTTGGCCCCATTGGCCGCGCAGCACCTGGCCACGCGCGACATCGTGGTGCTCAGCGAGGATGAGGCCGCACGCGGCATGGGAGCGGCGATCGCCGCCGGGGTGAGCGAGCGCTCGCGAGCCTCTGGCTGGCTGGTGTTGCCTGGCGACATGCCGCTGGTGCGGCCGAGCAGCCTCCTGGCCGTGGCCAAGGCGCTCGAGCAGCATGCGGTGGTCTATGCGCAGCACCGCGGCCGCCGCGGCTACCCTGTGGGCTTTTCGGCCGAGCTGTATTCCGAGCTCATCCAGCTCAGCGGCGACGAAGGCGTGCGCCGCATGGTGCTGCGCTACCCGGCGCACGGTGAGGAGCTCGACGACCCCGGCGTGCTGCTGGATGTGGACACCCTGGCCGATCTCGAAGCGCTGCGCCGGGTCGGCAGCCCGACGCCGCAGGCCGATTGATGGGGACGCCTGCAGCGAGGGCGCGGTGGTTCAGGGCGGGTCTATTGGCGGGGTGATGGCCGGGGTGATGGCCGGGGTGAGGGGCGCATCCATGGTGGCGGCCAGTTCGCGCGCAGATCCCTGGCCGTCGCGCAGCCCGGCCGCCACGCCGCGTCGATCGGCCTCGCTGCGGTTCTGACTGAGCTTGAATTTGCCCACCAGGCGCGTGATCTCGATCTCGATGCCGACGATGGCGCGCAGCATCTGCTGCACATAGTCCTCGGGCGCATCGCTCACGGCCCAGGGCACCGTCTGCGCCGCTTCGTGATGCCGCGTGAGCCGCTGCACGAGTGCCTGCAGCCAGGGCGTGTCGTCCACTGCGCGCAGCCTGCCGTGGGCATGCACGACCGCATAGTTCCAGGTCGGCACCACCTTGTGCGTGAGGGCCTTGCTCGGATACCACGAGGGCGAGATATAGGCCTGCGGGCCGCTGAAGATGGCGAGCACCGGCGTGCCGCTGGCCTGGCGCCAGAGCGGGTTGGCGCGCGCCACATGGCCGAGCAGCCGGCCAGGGGCGCCCGCGGCGCCGTCCAGCTCGAAGGGCACATGGTCGGCCGTGAGGCCGTCCGCGCCCGATGTCACGAGCGCGGCCAGCGGGTGTTCGCGCATCAGGGCATGCAGCGCGCCGGTATCCGGCGGCTCGAAGTGGGCAGGCAGGTACATGGGGTGCGCCTGCCCGGGTCAGACCGAGCGTTCGATGAGCTCGATCTTGTAGCCGTCGGGGTCGGTGATGAAGGCGATGAAGGTGCTGCCGCCCTTCACCGGACCGGGCTCGCGCGTGATGGCGCCACCCAGTGCGGCGGCCTTGTCGCGCACGGCCTTGCAGATGGCAGTGACATCGGGCACGCCGATGGCGATGTGGCCGAAGGCCGTGCCGAGCTCGTATTGCGCTACGCCGTAGTTATAGGTGAGCTCGATCTCGGCGTGCGCCGGGTTGGCTCCGTAGCCGAGGAACGCCAGGTCGTATTTCTGGTCCGGCCGCTCGGTGGTGCGCAACAGCGTCATGCCCAGCACCTCGGTGTAGAAGGCGATCGAGCGCTGCAGGTCGCCTACCCGCAGCATGGTGTGGAGGATTCTCATCGAAGCACCGCCGGACAACGCGGCACATGCCGCAACCGCAAGGCTAACGCGGGTTGCCTGACGCGGGATAGGGCGCCGCGCCCCCGTGGTTCAAACCGGGACCGTGTAGTTCAGCGTCATCCGCCCGCCATCGGCGACCACGATCTCGCCGGTGACATAGCTGGCGGCATCGCTGAGCAGGAACGCGACCACGTCGGCGATCTCGCCGGGCTCGCCCAGCCGCTTCATCGGCGTGCGGCTCATGATGCGCGCCCTGGCTTCGTCGCTGGTGAGCACGGCGCTGCGCGCCAGCTCGGTGGCGATGGTGCCTGGTGCCACGGCATTCACGCGCACGCCCTGGTCGGCGAGCGACAGGGCCATCACCCGCGTGAGCTGGTTGATCGCGCCCTTGCTGGCGTTGTAGCTGGCGATGCTGGGGATCGCCAGCGTGCCGTTGACCGAGCTCATATTCACGATGGCGCCCTTGCGCCCGCCCGGCGCCTTGACCATCTCGCGCGCCACCGCCTGCCCGACGAGGAACGAGCCCTTCAGGTTGACGGCGATCACGGCGTCCCAGTCGGCTTCGGTGACTTCCAGGAACGGCGCGGCCTTGAAGATGCCGGCGTTGTTGACCAGGCCGTCCACACGACCGAAGCGCGCGAGTGTCGTCGCGAGCGCGGCGTCCACGTCTGCCTTGTGCGCCACGTCGCAATGGCAGTAAAGCGCCTGCGCTCCTGCGGCTGCCAGTTCGGTCGCGAGCCGGGCTCCGGCGCTGTCGTCCACGTCCCACAAGGCCACGGCCGCGCCGTCCTGGACCAAGCGGCGCGCGCAGGCCTCGCCGATACCCCGGGCCGCGCCGGTGATCACCACCACGCGGCCGTGCAATGCGAAGTGGACTCGTTGCTCCATGTGTCTTCCCCGGCGCTCAGCGCCTGTGCATCTATCTGCCGCGGTCCAGCCAGACCGCCATGCCTTGCGCGTTGAGCTCCAGGTCCATCGCCAGCATCTGCTCGATCTGCTCGCGGCTGTAACGGCAACCATGGGCGGCCAGGCTGCGCAGGTAGATTTCCAGCTGCCCGCGCTTGAGCGCCTCGTGTCGGTCCGCGGCATGACGCAGCGAGCGCCCGAGTTCCGCCATCTCGTCGAGCAGCGACAGCAGCAGCGCGCCCAGACGCGGCACGTCGGTGACGCGGCCGAAGTGCGTGAGGTACATGCACTGCGGCTCGCGGGCCAGCAACCGCTGGATCGAAGCGCGCAGCACCTCGGGTTCGAACTGCACCGGCGTGGAGGTGGGCAGGATCCAGGCTCCGCGTTCATTGTCGAACTCGGGGTAGCTCAGCCCGAAGGTGTCTCCGGTGAACCAGCCCTGCGTGGCGGCGTCCCAGATGCAGTGGTGGTGGCGGGCGTGGCCGGGTGTGTCGGCAAAGCGCAGTTCGCGGCCCGCCAGGCTGACGGTCATCTCGTCGCTCGTGGTGTGCACGCGCTCGGCGGCCACGGGCACCACCTCGCCGTAGGTGCGCTGCATTTCATCGGCGCCGTACACCGCCAGCGCACCTTGCCACAGGGCGCCGGGGTCGATCATGTGCCTGGCGCCGCGCGGGTGCACCAGCATTCGCGCGGCCGGCAGTTCGCGCATCAGGGTGCCGGCGCCACCGGCATGGTCCAGATGCACATGCGTCGGAATGACGAAATCGACCTGCTCGCGAGCCACACCCAGGGCATGCAGGGCGGCCAGCAAGCGCGGAACGGCGAAGTGCGTGCCGGTGTCTATGAAGGCCGCGCGACCTTCATGCACGAGCAGGTAGGCGGCATCGAAGCGGTCGCGGTGGAAGCCGGTGTCCACGGCATGCACGCCTTGGCCCATGGACTGCACATAGGGGGGCAGGGGGAGACTCATGCCCCGGATTCTGCGCGATCAAAAAGGGGCGGCTTCGGTGCCCCGGCGCGCACTGGCTAGGGCGCGCCGACGATCAACCACAGGCGCGCGATCTCCGCGGCGCCGTCATTGCTCTTGATGCTGCGCAGCGTCTGCGTGGCGGCGGCCTTGCCCTTGGGCGATTGCAGCTGGGCCAGGCCCAGGCGCAGCTTGCCGTCTTCGGGGCGCTTGAGGCCCCCCTTGGCAATGCCCTTCTGGATCAAGGCGATGCCCTTGTCGACCTCGCCCAGCGAGACGTAGGCGTTGCCGGCCTTGATGAGGGCGTCGCCTTCCTTGAAGCCCTCGGCTTCGGCCGCCTGGTTGGGCAACGAAGCCTTGGAATCGGTCTCCTGCTTGATCGCCAGTTCGCGCAATCGCTGATGCCGTGCGGCCTCGGGGCCTGTGCCCAGCACGCCGGACTTGAAGCCCTGGTCCACCACATGCCTGGCTTCGGCCGGCACGCCGGCCTGCAGCGAGAGCTGGGCCATTTCCATGAAGTCCTCGGCCTTGGTCAGCGTACCGCTGGCCAGGCGCAGGCGCATGACGTCCAGCGCGAAGCGGTCGCTGAAACCCGTCTTGCGCGGCAGGCGGCCGAGGTAGGCGTTCCAGTAGTCCTTCTTCGGGTAGTTGAGAAGGAGCTTCTCGAGCGTGAGGATGTAGCCGGCGTTGTTGCCGGTGCGCTGTTGCGCGTCGGCCAGGCGCAGCAAGTCGCCTTCCTCGGGCCGGCGCCCGGCGTGCTCGGCACCGGAGACCGCCGCGCCGGCGTCACGAGCGATGGCGCCGTAGTCGCCGCTGGCCGCCTGCAGGTAGCTCTGGAGCTGCTTGACCGAGGCGCTGTGGTTCCCCGCCTGCAGGGCCTTGTTCAGCCACTCGACCGCCTTGGCGTTGTTGCGCTGCTGGGCATAGGCCGCGGCGATCTGCTCGGCGATTTGCCCGGCCTCGGTGCCCGAGGATTTGCCATGGATGGACTCCAGCGCCTGGATGGCCGTGCCCAGCTCACCCGCGCGCTGCGCCGAGGCGGCCTTCATGCGATCGATGGTGAGCTGTTCGGCCGCGGTCTTGTTGCCCACGCCGTCGGCTTCGCGCACCTTGGCCAGCGCCTCCTTGGCTTTGCCTGCCTTGAGCAGTTCACTGGCCTGCTGCAAAGGCTTGCCCACCTCGGGACGCACGCCTTGCGCGGCCGTCTGGGTCAACCAACCGGTGGCCGAAAACGCCACACAGGCGAGCGTCAGCGCGCGCAAGGTCTTCATGGTTCGCAAAGGTCTCAAAGGAACTGTTCGTTGCCGACGATGCCGATCTTCGTGACGCCCAGCCGTTGCGCCGTCGCCAGGATCATCGCCACATGCTTGTAGGTCACCAGCTTGTTGGGCCGCAGATGCACTTCGGCTTGGTCGGGCTGGGATGCCACGACGCCCAGGCGCCACTCGAGGCCCGCCCGGTCGCCCGGTTGCAGCACTTCGCCGTTCCAGCCGATGGTGCCGTCGAAATCGACGTCGATGCGGATGATCTCCGGTGGCCGAGGAGGCGGCGAGCTGCTGGGCACGGGCATGTTCATCTTGACCGCGTGCGTCTGGATCGGGATCGTGATGATGAACATGATCAGCAAGACCAGCATCACGTCGATCAGCGGCGTGGTGTTGATGTCCATCATCGGGGCGTCGTCGCCGCCGGACGAACCGACATTCATTCCCATACTGTCTTCTCCCTAGCGGTGCGCGGCAGTGCC
The DNA here is from genome assembly GCA_030681795.1 of Rubrivivax sp. Taxonomy (GTDB): domain Bacteria; phylum Pseudomonadota; class Gammaproteobacteria; order Burkholderiales; family Burkholderiaceae_C; genus Rubrivivax. The sequence continues at coordinate 61,704 of JAUXRG010000078.1, read as the reverse complement.
GGCGGGAGGCTCGGTGATGAAGCCCACCTTGAAGATACCGGCGCGCTGGCAGGCCACGACCACGCGGCCCACGGATTCATAGCGCACTTCGGAGTCGCCCCGGATGTGAACCTCGGGCTGAGGTTCCTTCACGGACTCGATCTTCATCCTCGCCACCAGCGCCTCGTTGTCGGCCATGCGCTCCATGCCCCAGAAGACCTCGCCGTCGCGGTTGACTGCGATGACGATGTTCTCGGGCTTGGTCTGCGTGGGCAGATTGCGTTCCTTCGGCAGCTCGAGGTTGATCGACTGCGTGACCACCGGGATGGTGATCAGGAAGATGATCAGCAGCACCAGCATCACGTCCACGAGGGGCGTGGTGTTGATGGTGTTGTTGAGCTGGTCCTCGCCGCTGTCGTCAGCGGCACCTATGTTCATGCCCATACAGGCTCTCCACTCAATGCCTTGAGGGAAATGAATTCGCGCCGGGACGTCCCAAGCGAATTCGCTCCCCTGGGTCTTGCAAAGGCCCACTGCTGGGCCAGGGGGCGACGCCGAGTGCGTCTTGGGGCAGACATTACCGTTTGCCGGCGATCAGTACGTTGTGCAGGTCGCCCGCGAAAGCCTTGGCCTGGTCCATCACGGCCTTGTTGCGGCGCAGGAGCCAGTTGTAGCCCATCACCGCCGGCACCGCGACGGCCAGGCCGAAGGCGGTCATGATGAGCGATTCACCCACCGGTCCGGCCACCTTGTCGATCGAGGCCTGGCCGCTGATGCCGATCTTGACCAGTGCGTTGTAAATGCCCCAGACCGTGCCGAACAGGCCCACGAACGGTGCGGTGGAGCCCACGGTGGCGAGGAAGGCCATGCCGTCCTGCAGACGGTTTTGCACGCTGCTCAGGGCGCGGTCGACCGACATCGAGATCCAGGTGTGCTTGTCGATCGATTCGACCATCGTGCCTTCGTGGTGCTCGCTGGCGCGGATGCCTTGCTCGGCGATGAAGCGGAAGGCCGAGCCTTCTTCAAGCGCGCCGACACCGGCCTTCACCGAACTGGTCTTCCAGAATGCTTCGCCCGAGGCCGTGGCGCTCTTGAGCATCTGGCGCTGTTCGTAAACCTTGGTGAAGATGAAGTACCAGCTGCCCATCGACATGATCGCCAGGATGAACAGCGTGGTACGGGCGACGTAGTCGCCTTGGTTCCAGAGCGCCTTCAGACCGTAGGGGTTGTCCACGGCCTCCGAGCTCACGACCGGCGCCGCGGGCGCGGGCGCCGGGGCGGGGGCTGGGGCGACCGTCTCGGCGGGGGCCGAGGCGGCCGCCTGGGCCAGGGCCAGCGTCGGCAGGCTGAAGGCGAGCACGAAACCCGCCAGCAGCGAGGCCAGCGACTTGGCCGCCCACGAGCGGGCGTGCAGGGTTTGATTCAGTGACATGGTGACTCCAGTGAAACAGGCTTGCGCAGCATCGGCGGCCACGCTTGTGGGAAAAATGGGGAACCCGGGACTTTTCGGAAGCGGTCAGTCGGCCAGCTTCCAGATGTACTCGACCTCGAAGGAGCCGCCGATCGGGCGGCCGTTCTCGTCGCGACCCGGCTTGAAGTTGCACTCGCTGAGTTTGGCCACAGCCAGGCGGTCGAGCATCTTGTGCTCGCGGGTGGCCCCCGCGGAGCGCACGACTTCGGCGCCGGCCAGTTTGCCGTCCGCACCCACCTGGAAACGGACCCGGGTGGTGCCCGTGGCGTCGGCGCGCCTGGCGGCGGCCGGGTAGTCGTCGCTGCTGGGCGCACAGGCGTGCACATTGGCGATGGCCGGCTGCGCGGCCACGCGCGGCGGCGGTGGCGCTGGCGGCGCCGGCGGGGCCACCACGGTGGCCGGCACCGGCGAGACATGCACGGGTGCGGGTGGCGGCGCCACCTGGGTGGTGGTGATGGTCGGCCCGGCCATCGCCGGCGCGTTCACGTGCACCTCGGGCGGCGGCACGAACGAAGGCGGCGGCGGCGCGAACTTGGGCGGCGGCGGCAGGTTCTCGGGCGGGGGCGGCGGCGGCGGCTTGACCTCCTCGATGATCTTGGTCTCGATCGGGGCCTTGATCACGTCCACCAGGCGCTGCGCCAGGCCGTTCATCAAAGCCCACCCGAGCAGCAGATGCAGGGCCAGCACGGTGCCGAAGCCCACCACATGACTGCCCGTGTTGCGTTGCTCTTGGGCGAAATCCACTCAATCCTCCAACCGGCCCCTGAACTTGTTCAATGCAGGGCGCCCTGTTCTTCGAAACTCGGCCTTGTGAGCCGCCATGGCCTGATGCGGCGATGGCCGGCGACTATAGCGCGAAGCGTGACCCATTCTTGTCGGTGCGTCACCCTATCCAGGTGGGTGTCCCCAGGCCCTGCCTTGGAAAGCGCTTCCCTTCGGCCGGTGGGTGCCCACCGTGCCGTGCACCCGCGGTGAAGTCCGCTACGCAAGGTCGCGCGCCCGCATCCGCAGGGCCTCGATCGCCCGCGGCAAGGCGTCCGGGGCGTCGCTTTCGATGACGGTGCGCGGCGTCATCGAGCGCAGCCAGGTGAGCTGCCGTTTGGCGAGTTGTCGCGTGGCCGCGAGGGTGGTCTCGCGCAAGCCTTCGGTCTGGCCTCGCTCGAGTGCCGCCCAGGCCTGGCGGTAGCCCACGCAGCGCATGGCCGGCAAGCCGGCATGCAGGTCGCCGCGCTCGCGCAGCGAGCGCACTTCGTCGAGCAGCCCGGCCTCGAGCATGGCGTCGAAGCGCCGAGCGATGCGCTCGTGCAGCCAGGCGCGCGACGCGGGTTCGAGCGACACCAGCGGCAAGGCAGGGGCCTCGCTGTCGTGGCGCGGCCCTGTGCCATGCCAGGCCGAAAGCGGCCGGCCGGTCAGCCGCCAGACCTCCAGCGCGCGCTGGATGCGCTGGGCATCGGCGGGTGCCAGGCGCGCTGCGGTGACCGGGTCCACGCGCGCCAGCTCGGCATGCAGCGCCGGCCAGCCCTGGGCTGCCGCCTCGGCCTCGAGCTCGGCGCGCAGGGCGGCGTCGGCCCCGGGCAGGGCATCGAGCCCGTCGCGCAAGGCCTTGAAGTACAGCATGGTGCCGCCCACCAGCAGGGGCACGCGGCCGCGCGACTTGATTTCGGCCATGAGCCGGCGCGCATCGGCCACGAAACGCGCCGCCGAGTAAGCCTGGCTGGCGTCGAGGATGTCGATCAGGTGATGGGGCACGGCCGCCCGTTCGGCCGCACTGGGCTTGGCGGTACCGATGTCCATGCCGCGATAGACCAGCGCCGAATCGACGCTGACGATCTCCAGCGGCAAGCGCTCGGCCAACGCCAGCGCCACCGCGGTCTTGCCCGCCGCCGTGGGGCCGGTCAGGCACAGCGCCTCCACCTTCATCGGGCGTGCCGCTGCACCAGGGTCCAGGCCACGGTGCAGGTCATTGCGGCCCAGAAGGCCACGCCGTAGGCCAAGGGGCGCACGCTGCCGTCCAGCGCCACGCCGAGCCAGCGCCCCACGCCGAAAGCGACCCCAGCCAGCGCCAGCCCGGCGAGTGCGGACGCTGTGCCCGCCGCGCGCGGAAACGGCGCCACCACGCCCGCCTGGCCGCAGGGCTGCAGGATGCCGTGGCCGAAGAGGAACAGGCAGTGCGGCAACAGCACCGCCCACAGGCCTTGCACACCCAGCGCGGCCAGCGCGGCGATGGAGGCACCGCCGGCCAGCGTGAACCAGGCGCCGCGCCGCACGGCGCCGGCCATGCCCAGGCTCGAGATCCAGCGCCGGCACAAGAAGGTGCTGACCAGGTAGCTCAGCGAGCCCAGCGCCATGGCCAGGCCGTAAGGGCCCGGCGACAGGCCCAGCACGTCCATGTAGATGAACGAGGACCCCGCCAGGATGGTGAACAGCCCACCGTAGCTGCAGGCCACCAGCGCCGCCCAGGCCACGAATGCGGGATGCCGGCCGATCTGACCCCACTGCCGCACCAGCGGCCGCAATTGGGTGGCGCGCGGGTTCTTGTGCGACAGCGTCTCAGGCAGTCGCCAGGCGATGAAGGCGAGCGTCAGCGCGCCGGCCACGGCGACCACCGCCAGCGGCCCACGCCAGCCCCAGGCGGCCGCGGCCAGGCCGCCGGTCAGCGGCCCGGCCAGCGCGATGACGCCCAGCCCCGACAGCGCCAGCGCCATCACCTGCGCGCCTTCCAGCGGCTCGTACAGATCGCGCACGATGGCGCGCGCGCAAACCACGCCGGCCGACATGGCCGCGCCCTGCACCATGCGCCAGCCCACCAGCGTGCCTATGCTGTCGGCCAGCACGCAGCCCACGCTGGCCAGCGCGTACAGCGCCAGCCCGGCCAGCAGCACGGGACGCCGGCCGATGCGATCGGCCACCGGGCCCCAGAACATCTGCGCGACGCCGAAGGCCAGGATCAGCGCCGACATCGTGAGCTGCGCCGCCGGCATCGATGCCCCCAGGGCCCTCGTGAGCATCGGCAGCGCCGGCAGGTAGACATCGGTGGTGAGGGGCTGCAAGCCCAGCAGCAGCGACAGCGCCAGCGCCACCACGCCGTGCGACACCCCGGGGGCGGCTTGGGTCGGCGGCACCACCGTGGCGTTCGGGGTGGGCGTCATGGGTCGAGGTTAACAGGCCCATCGCGCACGGCCGCGGGCCGTACCCCGGGCTCAGAACCGCTCGTCGTCGCGCAGGTAGCGCCACTGGCCCACGGGCAGAGGCCCCAGCGAGACGCTGCCGATGCGCACGCGCTTGAGCCCCAGCACCGTCAGGCCCACGAGCTCGCACATGCGGCGAATCTGGCGCTTGCGGCCTTCGCGCAGCACGATGCGCAGCTGCTCTTCGTTCTGCCAGCTCACCTGCGCCGGCCGCAGCACCACGCCGTCGAGTTCCATGCCGTGGCGCAGGCGATCGAGGTCGGTCTCCGGCAGCCCGCCCTCGCGGGTGGTGGCCACGCGCACCAGATATTCCTTTTCCACGCGCGTCTCGTCGCCGATCAGGCGCTTGGCCACGCGCCCGTCCTGCGTGAGCACGAGCAGGCCCGTCGAATCGATATCCAGTCGCCCGGCGGGCGCGAGGTGGCGCAGGTGGGCGGGGCGGAATTCGATGCGCGAGGCATCCCCCGACCAGCGGTTGGCGGGCGTGACGAGCACGCTGGCGGGCTCGTAGCCGTCCTCGGCCTGGCCGCTGACATAGCCGACGGGCTTGTTCAGCAGGACCGTCACGCTGCGCGCCTGCTCGGCGTGGGCCCGGGGGTCGATCTCGATGACGGCGTCGGCCGCGGCGCGCTGGCCGAGCACGGCCAGGCGCCCGTTCACGCGCACCCAGCCGGCGGCGATCCATTCGTCGGCCTCGCGGCGCGAGGCCATGCCGCGCTCGGTGATGAGCTTGGCGACGCGGGCGCCTTCAGGGGCCACCGGGGGCGCTGCGCCGCGCTCGGGTGGCCGTTGCGACCTGGGGGGCGCCCCGGGCGCAGGCCGCGACGGGCGCGCCGGCTCGCGCCGAGCAGGTGTTGGAGCGGGCGTGGGAGCGGGCGGCCTGGCCGCAGGCCGCGAGGGACGGCGGTCGGGGGGTGCCGCAGGCCGCGGGGGACGGCGATCGGCCGGCGCCGCAGGGCGGGCCGCCGGGGCTGCGGGGGCCCCTGCCGCGGGCCGCGGAGGCGGGCCGCCGCGCACCCGCGGCCTCTGGGGGTCGCGGGCGGGCGCACGCGGTGAAACGCTGATCTTCGGTCGACTGGCCATGGGGGGATTTCACCATGGGCGGCGGCGCCCGGGGCTAGTCGCGCAGATGCTGCGCCAGGAAACGCTCCATGCGCCGCGCGAAGTCGAAGCGCGTGTCCTCGAGCTGCCAGCCATGGCCTTCGCCCTCATAGACCACCCACTCCGGTTCGTGGCCTGCAGCGCGCAGTGCCGCGCGCATCTTCTCGCCGTGCTCGAGTGGCACGCGGCGGTCCAGCCGGCCATAGGCCAGCACCAAGGGGGCCTTGATGCGCGCGGCCTGTTCGAGCGGCGTCACTTCGGCCAGCCGCTCGGCGTCCGCGACGGGGTCGCCGATCATCACCGGCAAGGTATAGCGAGCGGCCTCGTCGCTCATGTCACTGCGCCAGGACGAGGTGTCGAACAGCAGCCGCGGGTCGGACACCCCGAGCCAGGCGACACCACAGCGGTAGAGCTCGGCGTGGCGCGCCAGGCCCATCAGGGTGGCATAGCCGCCGTAGCTGGCGCCGGCGATGCAGACGCGCCGGGGGTCGATGGCGCCGCTCTTGGCCGCCCACAATACGGCATCGGCCACGTCGTCCTGCATGGTGCGGCCCCATTGCCTGAAGCCGGCTCGCAGGTGCTCGACGCCATAGCCGCGGCTGCCGCGGAATTCGGGCTCGATGACGACGTAGCCGCGCGAAGCCAGGAACTGCGCGTTGTCGTTCCAGCGCCAGTGGCCGCCTCTCAGCCAGGGCCCGCCGTGCACCAGTACCACGGCCGCGCGCGGCTGCGGCGGTTTGGCGCCCGCGGGCGTGGTGACCCAGACGGGCAGGTCGCGTCCGTCGCGGGCGCGGATGCGGTGCAGGTCGAGCGTGGCCATGCGGCGCGGTTCGATCTCCGGCCGCACCTGCCCCACGGGCTGGGCGGTGCTGCTGTCGGCGTGCCAGATCCACAGCAGCCCGGGGTCGCGGTCGCTCCAGGAGCGCACCAGCACCACCATGTCCTCCTGGCCGCAGCGCCGGCAGCTCAGACGGTTGATGTGGCCGGGCAGGCGCTCGTCGATGCGGGCCTGCACCGCCTTCATGCGCGCGTCGAACCAGACCGTGGTCTCGGCGTCCGTCTCCACCCGCATGCCCAGAACGCGGGCGCCGCACGTCTCGGCCACCGGGCCGCCCAGGAAGTCGAAACCCGGGGTGCTGACCACGGGCTCGGCCCCCGGCTTGCCGCTGGCAAAGTCGAAGCGCTTGAGCACTGCGGTCCCCGCGGGGCCGTTGCTCTCGGTCACGAAGAGCTCACCGTCGGCACCGATATAGCGCGGCAGGTAGCCGACGGCCTGGTGATCGAAATCCGCCAGCAGGGCCCAGGTGTCTTGCCCCGGGCCGCGCCAGTGGATGCGCACGCGGCCGTCGCGCCGCTCGACGGCCGTGCGCGGTTCGCCCGCCGCGTCGAACAGCCACCCGGTGGCGTGGCGCGGCATGCCTTGCGACAGCGAACTCGCACGGCCTGTCACCACATTCAGGCGCTTGACCACCACGGCCTGCAGGTTGCCGCGGACGTCGCGCTGGTGCTCACCGACGATGACCTCGTCACCCGGGCCCGCCGGCACGTGCAGCAAGCGGTGGTTGGGTGCCAGGGTGCGGTCGGGGATGGCCGATGCTTCGGTCACCACCCTGCGCTTCACATGGACCAGGCGGCGCAGCTCGGAGCCGTCGGGCCTGACGCTGAACAGGCCGGGGCCGAACGACTGGTCGGCGCCGCCGCGATCGAGTTCGATGACGTCGAAGACCAGCCGCTCGTCGTTGACCCACTCGAAGTGGTTCACGTCGGCATCGGGGAATCGCGCGGCCAGGGTGATCTTCCCGGGGGTGGCCAGGTCGAATACAGCCAGGCTGTTGCGCACCTTGCCCGGGTTGTAGATCACGGCCAGGAGGCGGCCCGAGGGCGACAGCTCGGCCTTCTGGAGTTGCGCGTTGCGGAAGAAGGCTTCCACGGGTGCGGGTGGCGTGGGCGCCGGCCCCGTCGGCTGCGGCGGCGGCGGTGGTGGTGGCGTCTGGGCCCGCAACGGCGTGGTCAACACCAGCGCGGCCAGCAGCGCGCCGGCCAGCGTCACTCCGATGGGCCTCATCGGTCCTCCCTGAGGGCTATGGCGCGACGGCGCCGAGCAAGCTTCATCGGGCGGATTCTGCCGTGACCAGACGCTGGCGGTCCTGTGGCACGAGAGGGCGGCCTAAAGCGCCAGGCTAAAGCACGACCTTCACCAGCGGGTGTGTCGATAGCGTGCGGTACAGCTCGTCGAGCTGCTCGCGGCTGGTGGCGGTGATGGTGAGGGTCAGGCCCAGGTACTTGCCGGCCCTGCTCGGCCGGCGCTCGATGGTGCCCGCGTCGAAGGCCGGGTCGAACTGGCGTGCCACGGCCACGATGGCGGCTTCGAAGCCAGCCACTTGCTCGCCCATCACCTTGATGGGAAACGCGCAGGGGTATTCGATCAGGCTGGGCGCGGGCGGCAGCGTCGTCATCAGATCGACATCGTCACCTTGGCCCGCTGGTAGGCCTCGTGCAGCCGGGCATATACCGGCCCGGGCTTGCCGCGCAGCGCGCCGTGGCCCACGCCTTCGCCGTCGAGCTTGGTCACCGGGAGCAGCTCCTTGGTGGCCGAGCTCAGCAGCACCTCGTCGGCGGCGAGCACGTCGGCCTCGGGGATGGGACGCAGGTTGTAGGCGATGCCGCAGTCCGCGCAAAGCTCGCGCAGCAGCTCCACGCGTATGCCTTCGAGCACGTGCTCGCTCTTGGGTGGGCCGAGCAGTGCGCCTTCGTGCACGATCCAGACGTTGCTCGCCGCGGCCTCGGTGAGGAAGCCGTCGCGGAACATGATGGTCTCCAGCGCGCCGCGGTCGGCCGACATCTGCCGTGCCAGCACATTGCCCAGCAGGCTGATGCTCTTGATGTCGCCGCGCTCCCAGCGGAAGTCGCGCGCCGTGATGCAGGCCACGCCCTGGTGGCGCTGCTCGGCGGTGGGCGGCTTCATCGGGTGGGCCATCATGAATACCGTGGGCGTGATCCCGACCGGCATGACATGGTCGCGCGGGGCGACGCCGCGCGTGACCTGGATGTAGACCACCTGGTCGGCGGCGCCGGTGGACGCGGCCGTCGCGGCCACCAGGTGGCGGCAGCGCGCCAGCCATTCTTCGCGGGGCGCCGGGTTGGTGATGCGCACCTTGGTCAGCGAGCGCTGCAGCCGTGCCAGGTGCTCGTCGAACCGGAACAGGCGCTGGCCATAGACGGGCACGACGTCGTAGATGCCGTCGCCGAAGACGAAGCCGCGATCGAGCACGCTGACCTTGGCCTGCGACAGCGGCAGGTATTCACCATTCAGGAAGCACAGGGCATCGTTCATCGCAGCCTTTCAGACAGTCGGGGTAGTGTGTCACGCGACCCAGGGGTGTGGCGCAAACGCAGGTCACTTGATCCACAGCCGGATGGCGTCCCAGGCGCGGCCGAAGATACCGGCCAGGCCCACGGGCTCCATCACCACCAGCGGCACGTTGGCCACGGTGCTGCCGCCGGCGGTGGTCACGCGTATGCTGCCCACGCGCTGTCCGGCCGTCAGCGGCGCGAGCAGGGGGTCGGTGCGCTCCAGCGTGGTCTTGAGCTTGTCGCCTTCGCCCTTGGGTACGCTGACGTACAAGCCGCCGGCGGCGCCGAGCCTGGCCTCGGGCTTGTCGCCCTTCCACACCGGCACGGTGGCCACGGGCTTGCCGGCCTCGAACAGGCGCACGGCGTCCCAGGCCTGCCAGCCCCAGTTGAGCAGCTTCAGGCTCTCGGTGGCGCGCGCCTCGCGCGAGGCCGCGCCCATCACCACCGAGAGCAGCCGGCGCTTGCCGCCCGGGATCTCGCGCTGGGCGCTGGCCACCAGGCAGTAGCCGGCGGCTTCGGTGTAGCCGGTCTTCATGCCGTCCACCGTGGGATCGCGCCCGAGCAGCAGGTTGCGATTGTCCTGCCGGATATTGTTGAAGCTGTACTCGCGCACGCTGTACAGGGCGTAGTGCGCGGGGTGCTCCTGGATGATGTGCGCGGCCACCGTGGCGACGTCGCGCGCGCTGCTGAAGTGGCCCGCCTCGGTGAGGCCGGCGACGTTCTTGAACTGCGTGTTCTTCAGGCCCCAGGCCTGGGCCTGGCGGTTCATCATGGCGACGAAATTCTCCACCGTGCCGCCCACGCCTTCGGCCAGCGCGATGGCCGCGTCGTTGCCGCTTTGCACGATCATCCCGCGCAGCAGTTCACTCACTTTGGGCGTCATGGTGGTGTCGATGAACATCAGCGAGCCGCCGCTCTTGCGCTCGTTCCAGGCGCGCTGCGAAACCGACAGCGTCTGCTCCAGGCTCAGCTTCTTGTCGCGAATGGCGTTGAAGACCAGATAGGCGGTCATCAGCTTGGTCAGCGAAGCCGGCTCGGCCTGGGCGTCGGCGTCGCGCTCGGCGAGCACCTGCTGGCTGGCCAGGTCGATGAGCAGGTACTGGCGCGCCGCGATTTCCGGCGGCTGCGGTGTCTGGGCAAGAGCGCCGGCCGCGAAGGCGGCGAGCACGAGGGCGAGCAGGTGTTTCATTGAAGAGCCGGTGGTTGGCGCGCGGGCAAGGCGCGCTGTGTCAGGGGGTGGCGCGCGTGGCCCATGCGCCAATGACGATGCGCTTGAGCACGGTCACGCTGCCGTGGAAGAAGTGGCCTGCACCCGGCAGCACGGTGACGGGCAGGGCCTGCGGCCGGGCCCAGTCGAAGAGCGCGGCCAGCGGCACGATTTCGTCGGCTTCGCCATGGATGACCAGGGTGTCGGCTGGCACCGCCGCGACCGGGAAGCTCTGCACCGCCGGAGCAACGAGCACGATGCGCTGGGCGCGTTCGCCCTCGGCCAACCGCGCCGCCGCCTGCGAGGCCACGTAGCCGCCGAAGGAGAAGCCGCCGAGCACCAGGGCCTGGCCGGGGCTGCGGTGCGCGGCGATGACGGCCAGGGCGTCGTCGATCTCGCCTTCACCTTCGCCCCAGGACCCTTGCGAGAGGCCGATGCCGCGGAAGTTGAAGCGCACGCTGGTGTAGCCCAGTTGCACGAAGGCGCGGGCCAGCGTGTGCACGACCTTGTTGTTCAGGGTGCCGCCGTGCAGCGGATGCGGGTGGCACAGCACCGCCAGGCCGCGCGGCGCGGTGGCCGGCGCGTCGACGGCGCACTCGATGAGCCCGGCCGGGCCTGCGACCATCGTGTGCGGGGTGCCCGAATTCATCGGCCGACGTCGGCGGCCAGCTCCAGCCGCTGCACCACACGCCCTTGCTTGAGATGCGAATCGACGATCTCGTCGAGGTCGTGCTTGTCGACATAGGTGTACCAGGTGCCCTCGGGGTAGACCACCACCACCGGGCCGCCGGCGCAGCGGTCCAGGCAACCGGACTTGTTGACGCGCACGCCGCCCGGGCCGGCCAGGCCTTCGGCCTTCACGCGCGCCTTGCAATGGTCGAAGGCGGCCTGTGCGTCGTGGCCGGCGCAGCAGGCTTCGCCCGGGCCGCGCTGATTGAGGCAAAAGAACAGGTGGTGCTTGTAGTAAGCCATGCGCGGCATTGTAGGCAGCGCCTTCGCGCGGACCGGGCCGCGGACCGGGGCATCAGTGCGGGCCGGGCGCCTCGCGGCGGCCCAGCCGCGTCAGCAGCCAGAGCATGGCCACGTAGGGCCACAGCCAGCCCACCCACTGCGCCAGCCCGTGGAAGCGCACGAATTGGCCCTGCTCCCAGGCCTGCAGGCTCTGCGCGAAATAGGGGTCGGCAGGCGCCTGCGCCACGCCCACCACCAGACCCGTCAGGGCCACCAGGCCGGCGCCCGCCACGACCTGCCGTGGCAGGGGCGCGGCGGCCAGTGCCAGCAGGGTGCCCAGGGCCAGGCCCGACCCTGCGGGCGGCGCTAGCCAGGCCAGTGCGTGGCTGGGGCCGAAGTTGAGCAGCGTGGACAAGGTCATGCCGCCGAAGGCCACGGCCAGTGCGCCCACCGCGACCACCGCGCGGCGCCAGTCGGGCCGCATCACGGCGTAGGCCACCAGGCAGGGCGCCCACAGGCCCAGGGCGACGATCAGGCTTTCGCCCAGCGGCCGAAGCGGCGTGGCCGCGGGTGCCGGCGTGTCCAGCAGCGCGTGCGCCGCCTGGGCCCAGGGCACGTCTTGCAGCCACTCGGCCAGCCCCGCGCGCAACCGCTCGCCCACCTGGCCCAGGCCCAGGGGCACGGGCGTGGGGAACAACAGGCCCAGCGGCCACAGCGCGAGCAGCGCCAACGCAGAGGCGCTTTCGCCGGTGAACCAGCGCTGGCGCAGCGCCTGCCAACGATCCAACAGCCCCAGCCGGTAGGCCAGCAGGGCCAGCAGGGCGCCGGCGAGCGCCCCTGCGGCGTTGAGCACGAAGTCCTCCAGGGAAGCCACACGCCCGGGCAGGAATTGCTGCAGCACCTCGGCGCTGTAGGACAAGGCGCCCGCAAGCGCCAGGCCGAGCAGCAAGGCGCTGCCCGCGCGACGGCCGCCGCGGCGCGCGGCCGTCGCCACGAGTGCCCCCAGCGGCAGGTAGCCCAGCAGGTTGGACCCGATGTCGAACGGGATGTGCCAGCGCGGCCAGTGCAATTCGGCCAGCGCAGCCAAGGCCTGCCCCGGCGGCCAACGCCAGCCGCTGAAGGGGTACAGGCTGGCGTAGACCACCAGCGCCGCATACGCCAGCGCGAGCGGCAGGGCCAGGCTGCGGTGGCGCGAAGAAGTCATTGCAGGCGCGACGCGGGAAAAAAGGGGCCCCGACATCTGCCGGGGCCGGTAAGCCTTGGCGTGGTCATCACGCCAAGGCACCTGCTCAGGGAGGAAAAGCAGGGAATGACCACCTCGCGGCTATCATTCGCGGGCCACTTTAGCAGATCGAAATCGCCGATGGCAAAGAGGTTTTGCCCTGTGCAGCGGTCGGCCTCGCAGCATTCAAGGAGACCCGATGATCACGCCCCCGCCCTACCCTGCCAGCCGGCCGCGCCGCCTGCGTCGCGACGCCTTCACACGGGCCCTGGTGTGCGAGACCCGCCTGGCACCGCAAGACCTGATCCTGCCCGTCTTCGTGCTCGACGGCGTGGGCCGGGCGCAGGATGTGGCCAGCATGCCCGGCGTGCAGCGCCGCAGCGTGGATGGCCTGTACGCGGTGGCTGAAGAGTGCGTCAGGCTGGGCGTGCCGGTGATGGCGCTGTTCCCGGTGATCGATGCTTCGCTGAAGACGCCCGACGGCCGCGAGGCGCTCAACCCCGAAGGCCTGGTGCCGCGCGCGGTGCGCGAACTCAAGAAGCGCTTCCCCGAACTCGGGCTGCTCACCGATGTGGCGCTGGACCCTTTCACCAGCCACGGCCAGGACGGCCTGCTCGACCCCGATCCGCAAGCCCGCGGCTACATCCTCAACGATGCCACCGTGGCCGTGCTCACGAAGCAGGCCCTGGTGCAGGCCGAGGCCGGTGTGGACATCGTGGCGCCCAGCGACATGATGGACGGGCGCATCGGCGCCATCCGTCAGGCACTCGAAGGCGCGGGCTTCATTCACACGCGCATCATGGCCTACAGCGCCAAATACGCCAGCGCCTTCTACGGCCCGTTCCGCGACGCCGTGGGTTCGGCCGCCAATCTGGGCAAGGGCGACAAGAAGGTCTACCAGATGGACCCCGGCAACAGCGACGAGGCGCTGCGCGAGGTGGCGCTGGACATCGCCGAAGGCGCCGACATGGTGATGGTCAAGCCCGGCATGCCCTACCTGGACATCGTGCGCCGCGTGAAGGACGAGTTTCGCGTGCCCACCTTCGCCTACCAGGTCAGCGGCGAATACGCGATGCTCAAGGCGGCTGCGGCCAACGGCTGGCTGGACCACGACGCGGTGATGATGGAAGCCCTGCTGGCCTTCAAGCGCGCCGGCGCCGATGGCGTGCTGAGCTACTTCGCGCTCGAGGCCGCGCGCCTGCTGCACCGGCCCTGAGCCAGCGCGCCGCCCCATGCGCATCTTCCACATCAGCGTCGACCAGTTCATCGAGCTCGACGCCGTGCCCGAGGCGATGCCCAAGCACGGCTTCCTCTGGCTGGGCAGCGACAGGCGCGAGTTCGAACTGCAAGGGGCCGAACTGCAGGCCGCGCTGCAGCGCTGGACGGGGGGGCAGCTGGTCGACCTGCATGTCTCGGACCTGCTCAACGAGCATTTGCCCAGCCACTACGACTACACCTCGTGGTACGACCTGATGGTCTTTCGCCGGCTGGCCGCGGGAGCCGGCAGCCAGGCCCTGGCGGTCGACGACAGCCTGGGCGCGGCGGCCACGGCGCGCCAGGCGCTGGCGGCCATCGACACCAGCCCGGTGGGCTTCGCGCTCTTCGATCGCGTGCTCATCACCGTGGACCCGGCGGACTGCCCGGTGCGCGAACATTTTGCGCAGCGCCTGGCCGCCATGGCCGGCAACGGAGAGCCGCGTGGCGATTCACGAGGCCCGGCGCGTCTGCCCGGCCACCCGGCCGACCTGATGCTGCGCATGCTCAACCACATGGTCGACAGCTACCTCGAGCTGCGCCGCCTGCTCACGCGCCAGCTCGGCACGCTGGAGGCGGAATTGCTCGACCCGCGCAGCCGTTTCGACGACTGGCACATCCTGCTCGAGTCGCGCAAGGCGCTGCACTCGCTGGAAGATACCTGCGAAGACCAGCGCAGCGCGGTGCAGGAATGGATCGACGCGCTGGACGAATGGCCCGACGCGGCAGACGCCCACGCCCGGCGTGAGCGCGAGCTGCTGCGCGTGCGCTCGCGCGACGTGCTCGAGCACATCGAGCGCGTGCTGGGCCATGTGCGGCGGCTGGGGCACAGCGCCGAAGCCGCGGTGCAGATGCACTTCTCGGCGCTGGGCCACCGCACCAACGACATCATGCGCACGCTCACCGTGCTCACGGCGATCCTCCTGCCGTTGAATCTCATCACCGGTTTCTTCGGCATGAACTTCGAAGCGCTGCCGCTGATCCATTCCTCCACCGGCTTCTGGATCGCGTTCGCATCCATGGTCGGCATGGGCCTGGGCCTCGTGATCTTCTTCCACCGCAACCGCTATCTGAGCGGCAGCCGGCGCTGAGTCGGACGTCAGGGCCTGCCTGCGCAGGGCCAGACGCCTACGAAGGCCCGAACCCTCCGCGGCGAGGGCTGAGTCGGACGTCAGGGCCTGCCTGCGCAGGGCCAGACGCCTACGAAGGCCCGAGCCCTCCGCGGCGAGGGCTGAGCCGGGCCCCGCTACAGCTACAGCTGCCGCTGCCGCGCCAGCGGCGGGTTGCGCGCGAAGTAGCGACGGATGCCCTTGGCCAGGGCTTCGACGAGCTGCTGGCGGTAGGCGCCGTCGCGCAGCTTGTCCTCTTCTTCGGGGTTGGAGATGAAGGCCGTCTCGACCAGGATGCTGGGCATATCGGGCGCCTTGAGCACCGCGAAGCCGGCCTGTTCCACCTGCCCCTTGTGCAGACGGCCCACGCGGCCGATATGCGAGAGCACTTCGTTGCCCAGCTTGAGGCTGTCCTTGATCTGCGCCGTGGTGCTCATGTCGAACATCACGCGCAGCACCTGGGCGTCGTTCACCCGCGCCAGGTTGACGCCACCCACCGCGTCGGCGGCGTTCTCACGCTCGGCCATCCAGCGCGCGGCGCTGCTGCTGGCACCCTTGCTCGAGAGCGCGAAGACGCTGGCGCCGCGCGCCTCGGGCTTGAAGAAGGCATCGGCGTGCAGGCTCACGAAGAGGTCGGCCTGCACGCGCCGGGCCTTGCGCACGCGCTCGTTCAGCGGCACGAAAAAGTCGGCGTCGCGCGTCATCATCACGCGCATGCCGGGCAGGGCGTTGAGTCGCTCGCGCAAGGCCAGGCCGAGCGCCAGCACGACATCCTTTTCGCGCAGCCCGGTGGGGCCGATGGCGCCGGGGTCCTCGCCGCCATGGCCGGGGTCCAGCGCGACGATGATGAGGCGGTCCACGCGCCGGCGCTCGACGGCGGTGGGCGGCGCCGGGGGCGGTGCCGGGGCGGGGGTGATGAGAGGTCCGGCGGCCGCAGATGCCGGCGAGGCGGCGGGCAGGCCCGGGGGCGCCGGTGCCGATTCGGACGGTGGTGCGATGGCCGGCGGCTTTTCGATGCGCGCGATGAGTTCGCCCAGCGCATCTTGCACGGCCTGCGCGGCGCGCTGCTCGGCGCCTTCCTTGTCGCGGATCAGCGCCAGCAACGGGTCGGCTTCCTGCACCGGGAAGAGGTCGAATACCAGTCGGTGCTGGTAGGCCGCCACCGGCGCCAGCGTGAACTGCTGTGGCCGCACCGGCTGCTTGAGGTCGAAGACCAGGCGCACCACCCGCGGCTGGTACTGCCCGACGCGCACGCCGGCGATGTAGGGGTCGTCGGGCCGCACCTTGCCCACCAGCTCGCGCAGCGCGGTGCCCAGCTCCAGGCCGTCGAGGTCCACCACCAGCCGCCACGGCGCCGGGGTGAGCAGGTGCGCGGCAGCCAGCGCCTGATCGGACTCGATGGTGACGCGCGTGTAGTCCTGTGCCGGCCAGATGCGCACGGCCACGATGCCCGCGCCGCGCGCCCGCGTCGGTGTGCCAAGCAGCAGCACCAGGCCGCCCATGCGTTGCAGCGCGCCGCGGCGTGCAGGGCAGCGGGCAGGGCCCGTCATGGCAACAGGGCCAGGCCGCACGCGGTGGCGGCTTCGGCGCGCACTTCACGCACCTCGCCGTCAAGCGGCTCGATGGTCAGCCGCAAGTCGGCCGGGGGCAACACCGCCGCGGCGTTTTCCGGCCACTCGGCGAGCTTGAGCCCGGGCTGCGCGAAGAGGTCGCGGAATCCGGCGTCGGCCCACTCGCGCGGGTCGGTGAAGCGATAGAAGTCGAAGTGCGAGATATTCAGGCCGGGCAAGGAGTACGGCTCGAGCACGGCATAGGTCGGGCTCTTGATGCGCCCGACCACGCCCAGCGCGCGCAGCAAGTGGCGCACGAAGGTGGTCTTGCCCGCGCCCAGCGGGCCGCGCAGTTCGATGTAGGCGTCGGCCGGCGCCGGGCGGCGGGCCAATGCGGCCGCGACATCGGCCGCGAAGGCGGCGCAGGCGGCCTCGTCGGGCCAGGTGTAGGTGCGGCTTCCTAGAATGGGTGGATGCATGGTCGCGAGCAAGGCGGGCATCTCGGGGATGCGCAGGCGCTGGTGCAGCGGCTGCGGGGGTGGGCGCGTGAGCTGGGATTCTCCCAGATCGGTGTGGCTGGCATTGCGTTGGCCGATGCCGAGCCCGGGCTGCTCGAATGGCTGGCGGCCGGTTTCCACGGCGGCATGGGCTACATGGCGGCGCATGGTCTGAAGCGCGCGCGCCCGGCCGAGCTGGTGCCGGGCACGCTGAGCGTGATCAGCGCGCGCATGGACTACCTGCCTCGCGATGCGCCGGCGGACTGGGCCGCTGCCGAGTTGCGCGCCCAGCGCGACCCGCAACGTGCCGTGGTCTCGATGTATGCCCGTGGCCGCGACTATCACAAGCTGCTGCGCAAGCGCCTGCAAGCCCTGGCCGACCGCCTGGCCGCGGAGGTCGGGCCGCTGGGCCACCGCGTATTCACCGATTCGGCGCCTGTGCTCGAAGTCGAACTCGCCACGCGCGCCGGGCTGGGTTGGCGCGGCAAGCACACGCTGGCGCTGGCGCGCGAGGCGGGCTCGACCTTCTTTCTGGGTGAGATCTTCGTCGACCTGGCACTGCCCCCCGACGAACCCGTGACCGCGCATTGCGGCCGCTGCAGCGCCTGCATGGCCGTCTGCCCCACGCAGGCCATCGTCGCCCCTTACCGGCTGGACGCACGCCGCTGCATCAGCTATCTCACGATCGAGCATGACGGCCCCATCGCGCCCGCATTGCGTCCCCTGCTGGGCAACCGCATCTATGGCTGCGACGACTGCCAGCTCGTGTGCCCGTGGAACAAATACGCGCAGCGCTCGGCGCTGCCCGATTTCGACGTTCGCGAGCCCCTGGGCCACGCCACGCTGCTGCCGCTGTGGGCCTGGAGCGAGAGCGAGTTCCTGCGCCGCACCGAGGGCAGCGCGATCCGGCGCATCGGCTACCGACGCTGGCGGCGCAACCTGGCGGTGGCCCTGGGCAACGCCTGGCGCGAGACCGGCGACGTGGCGCTGGCGCAGGCACTGACCGAGGCGCGTGAGGGCGCCGACGACCTGGTGCGCGAGCATATCGACTGGGCCCTGGCCCAGCGAGGGGCCTAGAGGGACGCGCGCCACAGCGCCAGCCACAGCGGCAGGCTCACCATGCCTGCCAGCGTGGACACCGTCACCAGCCCGGCGACGAAGCCGCCGTGCCCGCCCATGCGCACCGCCAGCACATAGGCGCTGGAGGCCGTGGGCAGCGCAGCGAAGACGAGCACCATGAGTTGCTGCGTGTGCGGCAGGCCGAAGCGTCCCACGAAGGCCAGCGCCAGAGCCGGCAGCAGGAGGTGGCGGATGCCCAGCAAGCCGGCCGCCAGCCCCGGCCCTTCGCGCAGCGCGCCGAACTGCAGCCCGGCCCCGACGGCCATCAGACCCAGGGGCACGGCACCCGCGCCGATGCGGCTCAGCGTGAGGCCGACGAGTTCGGGCAACTGCAGCCCGAGCGCGTTGCAGGCCAGGCCCGACGCGGTGGCGATGATGAGCGGGTTGCGCCGAAGCTCGCGCAAGTAGTTCTGCCCGCCGTGCCGCGCCAGGGGCCAGACGGCGGCGACGTTGCACAGCGGCACGCACACCGACATCAACAAGGCCATCGCGGCCACACCGGGTGCGCCCGCCAGCCGCTCGGCCAGGGCCAGCGCCACATAGGAGTTGAAGCGAAACGCCACCTGCGCACCCGACGCGTGCAGCCGCGGGTCGACCCCGGGCCAGCTGCGCAAGGCATAGGCCGCGAGCACGCCTGCGCTGACGAGGGCCAGGCCGCTGCCGGCCAGCGGCAGGACGCTGGCGAGGGCCAGCGGGTTGCGCACGATCGAATGGAAGAGCAGCGCGGGAAAGAGCACGAAGTACACCAGGCGCTCGGCGCCGTCCCACACCGGTCGGCCCAGCGCGGTATGGCGGCAGATGAGATGGCCGGCGACAATGAGCGCAAAGTCGGGCAGGAGAAGCAAAGCGTCGGTCATGCCGCGAGTATCGCGGTGCGCTGGTCTCGAATGTCGCGACGGGTGGTCGGCGCACAGGTGCCGGCGAGCGTTGTATCTGAATCTCTTTCGATCTTCCCATCCAATGTCCCTTTCTCGCCGTGGCCTGCTTGCCGCCCTCGTGTTCGCCGCCTCCTTGCCTGCGGGCGCTGCCGAGGCGCCCTTGCGCGTCGAAGGTCTGCTCTTCGAACGCCGGATTCGCCTGGGGGGCAGCGAATTGCTGCTCAACGGCACGGGCATACGTGCCGTGGCCTGGTTCAAGGGCTATGTGGCCGCGCTGTACCTGAGTGCGCGCGCCTCGACGCCGGCCGGCGTGCTGGCCACGCCGGGGCCCAAGCGGTTGCGCATGCACATGCTGCACGGCGTGGCGACGGTGGAGTTCGTCAACGCCTTCAGGAAGGGCGTCTCCCGGAATGCCGCGGCCGACGAACTGCCGCGCCTGGCCGAGCGCATGGAGCGCTTTGCGGCACAGGTGTCCGCGCTGGGCAACGTGGACAAGGGCGATATCGTCGACCTCGACTTCGAGCCCGGCCGCGGCTTGACCTTCATCGTCAACGGCAAAATACAGGGTGACGCCATCGCCGGCGAGGATTTCTATGCCGCCTTGCTGCGTGCCTTCGTCGGCGACAAGCCCTACGACAAGAAACTCAAGGCGGGCCTGCTGGGCCTCGCGGTCTGACGCGCCTGCCCGCCTTTCCACCTTCGCATGGAGATTCACCCGATGCAACGCAGACGACTCGCTCTCATCCTCGGTGCCGCCAGCCTGGCGCTGGCCGCACCCTGGCTGGCCCACGCCCAGGCCTACCCGACCAAGGCGGTGCGGCTGATCGTGCCTTTCGCGCCGGGCGGCACCACCGATATCGTCGCGCGCATCATCAGCGAGCGCATGAGCGGCGCGCTGGGCCAGCAGGTGCTGGTGGAGAACAAGGCCGGCGCCGGCGGTGCACTGGGGGCTCTGGAGCTGATTCGGTCCACGCCGGACGGTCATGTGCTGGGCATGGCCACCGTATCGACGACCGCAGCCAACCCGGCCATCAACGCCAAGATCGGCTACAACCCGGTCACCGATTTCACGCCCGTCATCAACATCGCGGCCACGCCCAACGTCATCGCCGTGCACCCCTCGTTCCCGGCGCGCGACTACAAGGGTTTCATCGCCGAGTTGAAGAAGAACCCGGGCAAGTACAGCTACAGCAGCTCGGGCACCGGCGGCATCGGCCACCTGCAGACCGAGCTCTTCAAGAGCCTGGCCGGCGTGTTCATGACGCACATCCCCTACCGCGGCGCCGGCCCCGCGCTCAACGACACCGTGGCCGGGCAGGTGCAGATCATTTTCGACAACATCCCCTCGGCGCTGCCTTTCATCAAGGACGGGCGGCTCATCCCCATCGTGGTGGCCGCGCCGCAGCGCCTGGCCCAGTTGCCCAACGTGCCGACCTTCAAGGAAGTCGGCCTGGAGCCGGTGAACCGCATGGCCTACTACGGCATCCTCGGCCCCAAGGGCATGCCCAAGGACGTGGTGGACAAGGTCGCCGCGGCAGTCAAGAAGACGCTCGAGGACCCCCATGTGCGCAAGCGCATCGAAGATACGGGCTCGCTGATCGTCGGCAACACGCCCGAGCAGTTCACCGCGCAGATCAAGGCCGAGTTCGAGGTCTACAAAGCGGTGGTCGTCAAGCAAGGGCTGAAGATCGAGTGAACGGCGGTTGACCGATCGTGACCGAGGCCCCCTGCGGGTGGCCTCGGCGCATCCGACCATGAAACCACCCGGGCCCAGTGCCGAGGCCATCGACCGCTTTATCGATGCGCTGTGGATCGAGGACGGCCTGGCGCCGCTGACGCTGGCGGCCTATCGGCGCGACCTCGGCCTGTATGCCGCATGGCTGCACGCCGGGCAGGGCAAGGCGCTGGAGCACAGCAGCGAGGCCGACCTGCTGGCCTTCATGGCCCACCGCCATGCCGGCACCAAGGCCACCACAGCCAACCGCCGCCTGACGGTATTCAAGCGCTATTTCCGCTGGGCGGTGCGCGAACACATCGTGTCGGCCGACCCCACGCTGCGGCTGCTGGCGGCGCGCCAGCCGCTGCGCGTACCCAAGACGCTGAGCGAAGCGCAGGTCGAAGCCCTGCTCGCCGCGCCCGACATCGAGACCGCGCTGGGCCTGCGTGACCGCACGATGACGGAGTTGATGTACGCCAGCGGCCTGCGCGTGAGCGAGCTGGTGCAACTCAAGAGCGTGCACCTGGGCCTGGGCGAGGGCGTGCTGCGCGTGATGGGCAAGGGCTCGCGCGAGCGGCTGGTCCCCTTCGGCGACCAGGCCCACGATTGGCTGGTCCGCTATCTGGCGCAGGCTCGGCCGGCCATCCTGGGTGGGCGCGCCAGCGAGGCGCTGTTCGTCACCCGGCTCGGTGGCGCGATGTCGAGGCAGATGTTCTGGCGGTTGATCAAGCGCTACGCGCTGGCCGCCGGCATCACCGCGCCGCTGTCGCCGCACACGCTGCGCCACGCCTTCGCCACCCACCTGCTCAACCATGGCGCCGACCTGCGCGCGGTGCAGATGCTGCTGGGCCACGCCGATATCGGCACGACCACGATCTACACGCACGTGGCGCGCGAACGGCTGCGCCAGTTGCATGCCAAGCACCACCCGCGCGGCTGAGGCTTGGCCGCATCGGGCCGCGGTGGAGTGCCGGGCCAAAGAAAAAAGCCGGTCTCACGACCGGCTCTTGACTGAAGGAGCGCAGCCCGATCAGAAGTTGTGGCGCAGGCCCAGGGCGAACGAGTTGAAGTCGCCGCCGTACACCTTGGCCGCCGAATCGGAGACCTTGGTGTAGTAGGTGTAGACCTTGGTGCGCTTGCTCAGGTTGTAGTTGTAGCCCACGGTGAACTGGTCGGCGCTGCTGTTGGCGACGTTGTCGTACGAGCCGGCATGGCCGAAGTTCAGGTGCAGTTCGGAGAGGCCGAACGCGTAGGCCGCCGACACACGCGTATTGGTGCGGTCGCCGTAGTTGACGCCGTAGCCGTCGGTGTCGCGCTGGACATAGGCACCCAGGGTCAGCGGGCCCATTTCGTACAGCGCGCGCACGGCGAACTGCTTGGCTTGGCCGTTCTCCTCGTAGCCGGCGCCGAGGTGCAGCGCGCCCATGACGTAGTTCCAGGCCAGGTCGTATGACTTTTCGCGGCCAGGCACACTTTCGGCCAGGCTCACGCCCAGTTCCAGCGACATGCCCTTGACGAACTCGGGCGCGCGGTAGGCGACCTTGTTCGTATTGCGGCCCACGTAGGCGTACAGCGCGTCGGACGAGCTGCCCGTATCGTGGTTGTGCATGCTGATGTAGTCAGCCGTGGCGAAGTAGGCTTCGCTGGTGAAGGTGCCCATGCGTACCGTGCCGAAGGCGCCGCTCAGGTTGACTTCACTCTGGCGGCCCCAGAACGAGGCGTTGGGCAGGCCGGTCGAGGCGTCGAAGCCGTGCTCTAGCTGGAAGCCCGCGCGCAGGCCACCGCCGAGGTCTTCGCTGCCCTTGAAGCCCAGGCGCGACGAGTTGTTGGAAAGCACGCTGGTCTTCGTGCCGGCGGCGTCTTGGCGCTCGGCAGACAAGTTCATGCGGCCGTAGATGGTGACGCTGCTTTGCGCCAGGGCGCCACCGGCGGCGAGTGCCGACAGGGCGGCGACGATCAAGGTCTTGTTCATTAAAAATTCCTACGATTTGGTTGAGGTGCCGCCAGGCTCCACGGCCTGGCTCAGCGGCAGGCGGAAGTCTAAAGCGCAACCTCGGGGAAACCCGGTCCCCTGGGGCACAGTGGCCCGGAAACACGCGTTCGGCGCAGCATCCACGCAACATTCACCCGCAGGCGCTGCTACCGGCCGCGCAAATGAGCAGGGGCTTCCAGTCGCTTGGCGAGCAACGAAAGCGTCAGGGTCAGCACCAGGTAGATGGCCGAGATGGCCAGGTAGGGCTCCCAGTAGCGCGAGTAGGCGCCGGCCACGGTGCGCGCGGCCAGGGCCAGCTCGGCCAGGCCGATGGCCGAGACGAGCGAGGAGTCCTTGATCAGCGTGACGCCTTCGTTGACCAGTGCCGGCACCATGCGCCGGAAGGCCTGCGGCAGCACCACGTAGCGCATGGCCTGGGGGTGCGTGAGGCCCACGCTGTAGGCGGCCTGCGTCTGGCCGCGGTGGATGCTCTGGATGCCGGCGCGGAAGATCTCGCTGATGTAGGCGCCGGCGTTGAGCGACAAGGCCAGGCAGCCCGAAAAGAAGGCGCCGTGCTCCTGGCGGAACTCGCGTGCGGCCTCGCCGGCCAGCAACCAGCCGTGGTCCGGGTGGACGAGCGTGGGCATCAGCGCGAAGTGCACCAGCAGGATCTGCACGAACAGCGGCGTGCCGCGGAAAAACGTCACGTAGGCCACCGTCACCCAGCGCACCAGCCTGAGCAGCGCCCGCGCCGCCATGCTGGCCGGCGCAGGGGCGTCGTTGGAACTGCTGATGAGCCCGAAGCCCACGCCGAGCACGAGCCCGGCGCTGATCGCCACCAGGGTGAGCTCGATGGTCATCCAGACGCCCCTGGCGAAGAGGGGCCAATAGCCGGCGAGGATCTCCCAGCGAAGATCCATCGCGCGGCCTGTCGCGTTCGCTTACTTCGAGGCGGCCGGGGCCGGTGCGGCTGCGGCTGCCTTGGCGGGAGGTGCGCCGAAGTACTTCGTGAAGATGGCGTCGTAGCTGCCGTCGGCCTTGATCTCGGCCAGGCCCTTGTTGACCTTGGCCAGCAGTTCGGCGTTGCCCTTCTTCAAGGCGATGCCGTACTGCTCGGGCACGAAGTCCTTGTCGGCCACGGTCTTGAACTTGCCGCCCGGGTTGTTGGCCACGTAGTGGATGACCACGCCGTTGTCGGCCACCACGGCGTCGACACCGCCGGATTCAAGCTCCTTGAGCGCCAGTGGCGTGGACTCGAAGCGCTTGATGTTGGCGCTGGTCTTGCCCTGGAGCTTGCTCACGGCCTCGTCACCCGTGGTCCCGGTCTGCACGCCGACCTTGAGCTTCTTCAGATCGGCGAACTTGGCGATCTTGCTGCTGGCCTTGACGGCGATGAGCTGTTGCGCGTCGAAGTAGGGGTCGCTGAAATCCATCGTCTGTTGGCGCTCGGGCGTGATCGTCACGGCCGAGACCACCAGGTCGCGGTCGCCCTGGCCCAGGGCATTGAAGATGCCTTCCCAGGGGGTGTTGACGAACTTGACCTCGATGCCGGCCTTGGCCGCCACGGCCTTCACGACTTCGATGTCGAAGCCGACGATCTCGGCCTTCTCGTTCTGGCTCGCGAAGGGTGCGTAGGCGGCATCGGTGCCCACCACGTAGACCTTGGCCGGTGCCGGGGCCGGCGCGGACGCCACCGGGGCGGGGGCCGGCGGCTCCTGCTTGCCGCAGGCCGAAAGCAGGAAGCCGGCGGCCGTGAGGCCGGCGATCTGGAGAAAACGGCGGGTGGTGAGTTGCGTCATGGCGTGCAGGGTTGGAAGAAAGGCGGGCAGTGTAATGCGTGGGTCACGGCGCTATGGTTGATCCAGCACAGCGATTTCATCGGCGCTGAAGCCGGCGGCGCGGCGCGCGGCCAGGTTGAACGGCGGCCGCAGCCGAGGTGCACGGTGCTGTGCCGCCAGCCTTGCGTAGTGGGCGATCGGGTCGAGTCCGTCGCGCTCGCAAAGCCAGCGGTACCAGTGGTTGCCGACGGCCACATGGCCGATCTCGTCGCGCAGGATGATCTCGAGAATGGCCACCGCGCGCTCGTCGCCGGCCTGGCGCAGCCGCGCCTGCATGGGCGGCGTGGCGTCCAGCCCGCGGGCCTCGAGCGTGCGCGGCACCAGGGCCATGCGCGCCGTGATATCGCCTGCCGTGCGCTCGGCCATCGCCCACAGGCCATCGTGGGCGTCGAAGTCGCCATAGGCGTGGCCCAGGGTGGCCAGGTGTTCGCTGACGAGCGTGAAGTGCAGCGCCTCTTCGGCGGCCACGCGCAACCAGTCGCGGTAGTAGGCCTCGGGCAGGGCGGCGAAACGCCAGACGGCGTCCAGCGCCAGGTTTATGGCGTTGAACTCGATATGCGCCACCGCGTGCAGCAACGCCGCCCGCCCTTCAAGCGTGAAAGGCGTGCGCCGCGGCAGTTGCGAGGCCTGCACCAGCGCGGGCCGCAGGGGGCGGCCGGGCAGGGTGCCGGTGGCTTGCACCCGGGCTTGCGCATCCAGTGGGGGCGGCCGGTCGTGCAAGGCGCGCGCCGCCGCGGCCTTGGCGGCCGGATCGGCGATCTGCAGGACACGCAACGCGCTGGCACGAAGCTCCATCCGTAGAATTATCGGCCCCCCCTCGATTGGAGCTTCCTTGCCCATCCCTGCCTACGTCGGCGCCGCGCCCCGTCCCTCAGCCGCGGCGCGGGACTGATGTCCGAACTCACCAAATTCCTCTTCGAAGGCCTGCCCGTGCGCGGCATGGTGGTGCGCCTGAGCGATGCCTGGCAGGAGCTGTTGCGCCGCCGCGAAGCCCTGGGCGCCCACCCGCGCGAGGTGCGCACGCTGCTCGGTGAGATGGCCGCCGCCGGCGTGCTGATGCAGGCCAGCATCAAGTTCGACGGCGCGCTGGTGCTGCAGATCTTCGGCGACGGGCCGGTGAAGCTGGCGGTGGCCGAGGTGCAGCCTGATTTGAGTTTTCGCGCCACCGCCAAGGTGGTGGGCGAAGTGCCAGACGGCGCGCGACTCGAGGCGCTGCTCAACGTGCACGGCAAGGGCCGCTGCGCCATCACGCTGGACCCCAAGAGCCGCCGGCCGGGGCAGCAGCCCTACCAGGGCGTGGTTCCGCTTTTTCGGCACTCGCACGGGGATCGGCGTGAGCCCCTGCAGCAGGTCTCGCAGGTGCTCGAGCACTACATGCTGCAGTCCGAGCAGCTCGACGCCCGGCTGGTGCTGGCGGCCAACGACGAGGTCGCCGCGGGCCTGCTCATCCAGCGCCTGCCGCTGGCCGGCGCGGGCAACCTGGCCGGCGTCGCCGCGCCGCGCGACGAAGACCAGATCGGTCGCAACGAGGACTACAACCGCATCGCGCTGCTGGCTGCGACGCTCACGCCCGAGGAACTGCTCACGCTGCAACCCCAGCTGCTGCTGCGCCGCCTGTTCCACGAGGAAACGCTGCGTCTGTTTGCGCCGCAGGTGCCGCGCTTCGCCTGCACCTGCTCGCGCCAGCGCGTGGCCGGCATGCTGCGCGGGCTGGGCCGGGAGGAGATCGACTCGTTGATCGTCGAACGCGGCCAGGCCGAGGTCGGGTGCGATTTCTGCGGCCTGCAGTACCGCTTCGACGCCGTCGATGCCGAGGGCCTGTTCAAGCCGGACCGCGACCAGCCGCCGACGCCCGCGGGGGTGCAGTAGCGGCCCCGCCTGCGCGCAGCAGGGGCAGGACGGCGGCCAGCGCGGACTCGACGCGCTGCTCGCCTTGCCCGCTCACCAGCGACCACGGCAGCCTGTGCGCGGCCAGCAGGGTGCGCACGCGGGTGTCCACGGGCTGGCGCACCTGCGGGCCGTCGCGCTGCAGGCCGTCGGCCACCCAGGGCAGGTCGAGCGCCGTCAGCAGCGTGAGCTCGCAGCGCCGCTGCTCCTCGATGGCGTAGGCCACCAGAGAGTGGTCGTCGAACAGCATCGCGCTGTAGACCGCCGTCATCAGCGCGGTGGTATCGCAGATGAGCAGGTCGCAGCGCGCGGCGGCGGCATCGATCAGCGCGTGCTGCTGACGCGCGATGGCCCGTTGTTCGTCGACCCGGGGCGTGCGCTGCTCTTGCTCGCACCATTGGCGCAGCCATTCACCGACCCAGGCACAGCGGAGGCCGGTGAGCGGCCCCAGGCGTTCGGCCAGCGCCCGCGCGAGTGCGGTCTTGCCGGTGCTCTCGGCGCCGACGATGGCCACACGCAAGGCGCCAGGGTGCGGGCTAGTCATGGGCCAGGGCGCGCCAGGCGCGCCATCCCACCACGGCCAGCACCGTGAACAAGGCGTACAGCAGCACCGTCAGCCACAGGCCCTTGTAGGCGAACAGGCCGATGCTGACGAGGTTCACGCCCACCCACACGGCCCAGTTCTCGACGAATTTGCGGCCGAGCAGGATCTGCCCGGTGACGCTGGCCACGGTGGGCAAGGCGTCCAGGTAGGGCACGTCGCTGTCGGTCGCGCGGTGCAGCAGTGCGCCCAGCAGCGGCCAGGAAGCGAGCGTCAACGCGGCGGCGACCAGACGGCCGCGGGGGGGCAGCCAACGCACGCGCAAGGCCTGGCCGTCGGGCGTGCGGCCGCGCAGCCACTGCCACCAGCCCCAGGCCGCCAGCGCCACGAAGACGAACTGCAGCGAAGCCTCGCCGTAGAGTCGGCTGTCGGCGAAGAGCAGGGCGTAGAGCAGCGAGCTGGCGATGGCCAACGGCCAGCCGACCGGGTTGACGCGCAGGTTGGCCAGCACCATCGCCACCGAGAGCGCGAAGGCGACGATTTCGAGCCAGGTCACCGGGCTGCCCCACAGCGTGAAGGCCGGCGCCAGCAACGGGCGTGCGGCCTGCAGCACCGCTCCGAGTGCGGTCGCCTCGAGTACCGCTGCCACGCCTACCTGGCCGCGCCCGCTCGCGCAGCCACCTGGACGAGGATCTCGTCGGGTTTGACCATGCCCAGCTCGGCACGGGCCCTTTCCTCGACCATCTCCAGGCCTTCCTTGAGGTCGGCCACCTCGGCGGCCACGCGCTCGTTGCGCTGGCGGGCAAGCTCGTTGGCCGCGCGCTGCTCGGCGAGTTGCTTGCCCAGGCCCATCACATAGGGCATGTTGCCCTTGCCCAGCCACAGGTCGCCCTGCACCACCACCAGCAGTGCCGCGATGACGACCGTGGCCCAGCGCATGCCGCGTGTCCTATTTCAGGTTGTAGAAGGCCGCGCGGCCCGGGTAGCTGGCGATATCGCCGAGGTCTTCCTCGATGCGCAGCAGCTGGTTGTATTTGGCGATGCGGTCGCTGCGGCTCATCGAGCCGGTCTTGATCTGCCCGGCGTTGCTCCCCACCGCGATATCGGCGATGGTGCTGTCCTCGGTCTCGCCGCTGCGGTGGCTGATGACGTTGGTCCAGCCCGCGCGCTTGGCCATCTCGATGGCGGCGAAGGTTTCGGTGAGCGTGCCGATCTGGTTGATCTTGATCAGGATCGAATTGGCCACGCCCTTTTCGATGCCTTCCTTGAGGATCTTGGTATTGGTGACGAAGAGGTCGTCGCCGACGATTTGCACCTTCTTGCCCAGGCGGTCGTTGAGGTGCTTCCAGCCGTCCCAGTCGGACTCGGCCATGCCGTCCTCGATGCTGATGATGGGGTACTTGTCCACCCAGCTGGCCAGGATGTCGGTCCACTCGGGTGCGGTGAGCGTGAGGCCTTCACCGGCGAGCACGTACTTGCCATCCTTGTAGAACTCGCTGGCGGCGCAGTCCAGGCCGATGGCGATCTGCTCGCCCGCCGTGTAGCCCGCCTTGTCTATGGCTTCCAGGATGAGCTGGATGGCCGCCTCGTGGCTCACCACATTGGGCGCGAAGCCGCCTTCGTCGCCCACCGAGGTGGGCATGCCCTTGGCGTCGATGATCTTCTTCAGCGCGTGGAAGACCTCGGCGCCGTAGCGCACCGCCTCGCGGAAGGTCGGCGCACCCACCGGCAGGATCATGAACTCCTGCAGGTCGAGGTTGTTGTTGGCATGCGCGCCGCCGTTGATGACGTTCATCATCGGCACGGGCAGCTGCATGCCGCCCATGCCGCCGAAGTAGCGGTACAGGGGCAGGCCGCTCTCTTCGGCCGCCGCACGCGCCACGGCCATGCTCACCGCCAGCGTGGCGTTGGCGCCCAGGCGGCTCTTGTTCTCGGTGCCATCGAGGTCGATCAGGGTCTTGTCGAGGAAGGCTTGCTCGGAGGCATCCAGGCCCAGCACGGCCTCGCTGATCTCGGTGTTGATGTGCTCCACGGCGCGCAGCACGCCCTTGCCGCCGTAGCGGGTCTTGTCGCCGTCGCGCAGCTCGATGGCTTCGCGGCTGCCGGTGGAGGCGCCGCTGGGCACCGCAGCGCGGCCCATGGTGCCGCTTTCGAGCAGCACGTCGCATTCGACGGTGGGGTTGCCGCGGCTGTCGAGGATCTCTCGGCCGACGATATCGACGATGGCACTCATGGCGTTTGTCTCTGGAGTGTGAATTCGGGGATGCGCTGCGGCCCGCGCCTCAGCAGGAGAAGTCGTTTTCGAGCAGCGGCTGGCTCTTGACCACGCGGTCCAGCGCCAGCAATTGTTCCAGCAGGGCCGACATGTGCTTCAGCGGCACGGCGTTGGGCCCGTCGCTCAGCGCATGGGCAGGGTCGGGGTGGGTTTCCATGAAGAGGCCGGCCACGCCCACGGCGATGGCCGCGCGCGCCAGCACCGGCACGAACTCGCGCTGGCCGCCGCTGCTCGTGCCCTGGCCGCCGGGCAGCTGCACGCTGTGCGTGGCGTCGAAGACCACTGGCGCACCGGTCTCGCGCATGATGGCCAGCGAACGCATGTCGGAGACCAGGTTGTTGTAGCCGAAGCTCACGCCGCGTTCGCAGGCCATGAAGCGGTCTTCGTCCAAACCCGCCTCGCGCGCGGCGGCACGCGCCTTGTCGATCACGTGCTTCATATCGTGGGGCGCCAGGAACTGCCCCTTCTTGATATTCACCGGCTTGCCGCTTTGCGCCACGGCGCGGATGAAATCGGTCTGCCGGCTCAGGAAGGCCGGCGTCTGCAGCACGTCGACCACGGCCGCCACGGTGGCCACTTCGGCTTCGCTGTGCACGTCGGTGAGGATGGGCACGCCCAGCTCGCGCCGCACCTTGGCCAGGATCTCCAGCCCGCGCTCCATGCCCGGGCCGCGGAACGTCGTGCCGCTGGAGCGGTTGGCCTTGTCGTAGCTGCTCTTGAAGATGAAGGGGATGCCCAGGGCCGAGGTGACTTCCTTCAGGCGCCCGGCCACGTCCATCTGCAGCTGTTCGCTTTCGACGACGCAAGGGCCCGCAATCAGAAAGAACGGCTGCTGCAGGCCGACCTCGAAACCGCACAGCTTCATGCGTCGGCCTTCACCGGTTCGGCGCGCCGCGCCTGGTGGGCCAGCGCCGCCTTGATGTAGCTCGTGAACAGCGGGTGACCGCCCCAGGGCGTGCTCTTGAATTCGGGGTGGAACTGCACCCCCATGAACCAGGGGTGCACGCTGCGTGGCAGCTCGACGATCTCGGTGAGCTTTTCGCGCTGCGTCAGCGCCGAGATGACGAGCCCGGCCTGCTGCAGCTGTTCGAGGTAGTTGACGTTGGCCTCGTAGCGGTGGCGGGGGCGCTCGGTGACCACCGCGCCGTAGACCTCGTGCGCCAGCGTGCCGGGCACCACGTCCGAACTCTGCGCGCCCAGGCGCATCGTGCCACCGAGGTCGGAGCCGGCATGGCGCTTGTGGATCGTGCCGTCGCGGTCTTTCCATTCCTCGATCAGCGCGATCACGGGGTGTGGCGCATCGGGTTCGAACTCGGTGCTGTTGGCACCTTCCAGGCCGGCCACGTGGCGGGCATATTCGATGGTGGCCACCTGCATGCCCAGGCAGATGCCGAGGTAGGGCACGCCGTGCTCGCGGGCGAATTGCACGGCAACGATCTTGCCTTCGATGCCGCGCTTGCCGAAGCCGCCGGGCACCAGGATGGCATCAACGCCCGCCAGCTGCGCGGCGGTCTGTGGGGTCAGCGTCTCGGAATCCACGTAGTCGATCTCGACCTTGGCGTGGTTGTGGATGCCGGCGTGGCGCAGCGCCTCGTTGAGCGATTTGTAGGAGTCCGACAGGTCGGTGTATTTGCCGCACATGGCGATCTTCACGCGGGCCTGCGGATGCTCGACTTCATTCACCAACATGTCCCAGCGCCGCAGGTCGGCCGGCCGGGTGAGCATCTGCAGCTTCATGCAGATCAGCTCGTCCAGTCCCTGTTCATGCAGCAGGCGCGGCACCTTGTAGATGGTGTCCACGTCCTGCATGCTGATCACGCCATGCGGCAGCACGTTGGTGAACAGGCTGATCTTCTCGCGCTCCTCGTCGGGAATGGGACGGTCGGCGCGGCACAGCAGCACGTCGGGCTGGATGCCGATTTCGCGCAGCTTCTGCACCGTATGTTGCGTGGGCTTGGTTTTCAGCTCGCCCGCCGCGGCGATCCAGGGCACGTAGGTCAGGTGCACGAAAGCGCTGTTCGCCGGGCCCATCTTCAGGCTCATCTGGCGCACGGCTTCCAGGAAGGGCAGGCTCTCGATATCGCCCACCGTGCCGCCGATCTCGACGATGGCCACATCCTGGCCATCGGCCGCGCCGCGCTTGACGAATTCCTGGATCTCGTTGGTGACGTGCGGGATCACCTGCACCGTCTTGCCGAGGTAGTCGCCGCGGCGCTCCTTCTCGAGCACACTCTTGTAGATCTGGCCGGTGGTGAAGTTGTTGGCCCGCTTCATCTTGGTGGTGACGAAGCGCTCGTAATGGCCCAGGTCGAGATCGGTCTCGGCGCCGTCGTCGGTGACGAAGACCTCGCCGTGCTGGAAGGGGCTCATGGTGCCCGGATCGACGTTCAGATACGGGTCCAGCTTGATGAGGGTGACCTTCAGGCCGCGCGACTCCAGGATGGCCGCGAGCGATGCCGCCGCGATGCCCTTGCCTAGGGAGGACACGACGCCGCCGGTGACAAAGACGAACTTGGTCATTGCGTGCAACACACGCGTGCGGCGGGTGCTGTGGTGGTGAAGATTCATTATAGGCAGGGGGGGTGTGCCGGCCCGCGCAGCAGAAGGGCGCATGGCCTCAGTTACCATCACCGCGCTTGCACCAGGTGCCTGCCGCTTTTGTTGAAGGCGGCGGGTTCAACGGGAAGCCGGTGAGCAGGTCGCGTTTTGCACGCGTCCCCGCGATTCCGGCGCTGCCCCCGCAACGGTCAGCGAGGAGCGTGCTGCACGACAAGCCACTGGGCCCTGCAAAGGGCCTGGGAAGGCGCAGCAGGCCTCCGGGGTATGAACCACCCCGGCACTCGCGAGCCCGGATACCGGCCTGGAGCATGGGGAGCTGGCGCTGCGGAGGGCGGCGTGGGTGGCGGTGGGCCGTGCGCAGATGTCGCAGCCCGATCGCTCGCCTTCCCGACCCTCCCTGGCGCCGGCGTCGCTGGTTCTTGTCCGCACGGGGCGTGCGGATGGAGGTTCTCTTGTCTCATTTCCTTTCTCGTAGCACCCGGTCACGCCGCGCTTTGCTGGCGGCACTTCTGCCTTCGCTGACCCTGCTCTCGGCGCCGTCGGCCCGGGCCCAGCCCGAAGCCGTCACCGTCACCGCCACCCGCATGCCCACGCGGGTGAGCGAGGTGGTCGCCGAGGTCACCGTGCTCGACCGCGCGGCCATCGAGCGTGTCGAAGGCCGCACGCTGGTCGAGCTGCTCTCGCAACAGGCCGGGCTGCAGTTCAGCAGCAACGGCGGGCTGGGCAAGGCGGCTTCGTTGTTCATCCGCGGGCTGGAAGCGCGCCATACGCTGCTGTTGGTGGACGGCGTGCGCATCGCCTCGGCGACCCTGGGCACGCCCTCGCTGGACAACCTGCCGCTGGAAGCCGTGGAGCGCATCGAGATCGTGCGCGGGCCGATGTCGTCGCTGTACGGCAGCGGCGCCATGGGCGGTGTGATCCAGGTCTTCACGCGCCGCGCCACGCAAGGCCTCACCGCCAACGCCAAGGTGGCGGCCGGCTCGCATGACTTCGGCCAGGCGGCCGGCGGCATGGGCTACGGTGACGGCGTTTTCGACGCCGCGGTGCAGGTGCAGCACACCGACACCCGGGGCGTCTCGGCCACCCACACAAGCGTGCCCTTCGGCAGCTACAACCCCGACCGCGACGGCTTCCGCCAGACCGGCGGCAGCCTGCGCCTGGGCTGGCAGCCTTTCACCGACGCCCGGCGTGCCGATTGGCGCCTGGAGCTGCTGGCGCTGCAGTCCAAAGGTCTGACGCGCATCGACGACGGCCCAGGCGCCGATGCCCGCGCCGAGCTGGAAAACCGCCTGACCTCGGTCTCCGCGCGCGGCCGGGTGATGCCGGCCTGGCACACGCGGTTCAGCGCGGCCGATTCGACCGACGCCTACGACACGCTGAGCAGCGCCAGCCCCTGGGCCACGCTGGGCACCATCCAGACCCGCCAGCGCCAGTACGGCTGGGAGAACACCGTGGACACGCCGGCGGGCACCCTGCTGGCGCTGGCCGAGCGGCTGGAAGAAGTGGTCAGCCGCCCGGATGCGCCCTTTGCCGTCAGCGAGCGCCGCATCGACGGCCTGGCGCTGGGCCTCAATGGCAGCGCGGCCGGCCACGCCTGGCAGGCCAGCCTGCGGCGCGACCGCAACTCGCAGTTCGGCGGCGCCAGCACCGGCGCCGTGGGCTACGGCTACGCCTTCAGCCCGGCCTGGCGCCTGGGTGCGAGCTACGGCACGAGCTTTGTCGCGCCGAGCTTCAACCAGCTCTACTACCCCGGCTTCGGCAACCCGCTGCTCGTGCCCGAGGAAGGCAAGCATGGCGAGCTGAGCCTGCGCTGGAGCGTGGGCGAACACAGTCTGCGCGCGGCCTATTACGAGCACCGCTACCGCGGTTTCATCACCAGCGGCCCCTTGCCCGCCAACCTGCCCGAGGCACGCATCGAAGGCCTGACGCTGGCCTACGAGGGCCGCTGGCGCGCGCTGGATGTCACGGCCTCCTACGACCACACCGACCCGCGCAACGCCACCGCAGGCCACGCCAACGAGGGCAAGTTGCTGCCGCGCCGCGCGCAGGATGTCTTGCGGCTGGGTGCGGACTGGAGGGCCGGCGCCTGGTCGGCCGGCGCCACGCTGGCGGGGGCTTCGCACCGTTTCGACGACGCCGCCAACACCACCCGGCTGGGCGGCTACGCCAACCTGGACCTGCGTGCCGAATGGGCCATCGATCGCACGCTGAGCCTGGGCGTCAAGCTCAACAACCTGGGCGGCAAGGCGTATGAAACGGCGCTGGGCTACCCCCAGCCGGGGCGCGAGGGTTTCGTGACCTTGCGCTACGCCATGCGGTGAAGGGGGCTCGGGCATGACGCGCGGGTGGCCTTGGGTTCTGGCCGCGCTGTTTTGCGGCAGCGCGGCCGCCGCCGTCACGGTGGTGGACGACCGCGGGCAGCAGGTCGAGTTGCCGGCGGCGCCGCGGCGCGTGGTCTCGCTGCTGCCGTCGCTGACCGAAACCGTCTGCGCCCTGCAGGCCTGCGCCCGCCTGGTGGGCACCGACCGCTTCTCCAACTGGCCGGCGAGCGTGCAGGCGCTGCCCAAGCTGGGCGGGCTGGAAGACACCCAGATCGAGCGCCTCGTGGCGCTCAAGCCCGACCTGGTGCTGCTGGCGGGTTCCTCGCGTGCGGTGGACCGGCTCGAAGCCCTGGGCCTGCGTGTCGTGGTGCTCGAACCCAAGAGCCTGCGCGACACGCAGCGCGTCATCCACGTGGTCGCGCAGGCGCTGGGCGATGCGCCGGCCGGCGCGGCGCTGTGGCAGCAGATCGAGGCGCGCATCGGCGCCGCCGCCGCGCGCGTGCCGGTGGCGCTGCGCGGCCAGTCCGTGTACTTCGAAGTCGCTTCGGCGCCCTATGCCGCGAGCGAAGCCTCGTTCATCGGTGAGACGCTGGCTCGGCTGGGCATGGGCAACGTGGTGCCTGCGGCGCTGGGTCCGTTCCCCAAGCTCAACCCCGAATTCGTGGTGCGCGCCCAGCCGCAGGTCGTGATGGCCACGGCGCGTGCCGTGGCCGAGATGCGGCAGCGCCCCGGCTGGGCCGCCCTGCGCGCCCTGCGCGAACGCAGGCATTGCGGCTTCGAGGCCGCGCCCTGGGACACGCTGGTGCGTGCGGGCCCGCGCCTGGCCGAAGCCGCTGAACATATCGCCGACTGCCTGGTGGCGCTGGACAAGGCCGCGCGATGAGCCCGCCGCTCGCCCGTTCGCCGGCGGCCGCGGCCACGATGCTGGCCGGCGCCGCCGCGCTGCTGGTCGTCCTGGGTCTGGCGGCGGGCAGCCAGGGCTGGTCGCTGGCCTGGGGCCAGGAATGGGACCTGGTGGCCGGCATCCGCGCCCCGCGCACGGTGGGCGCGCTGCTCTGCGGCGCGCTGCTGGGCCTGGCGGGCGCGCTGGCGCAGGGCTTGTTCCGCAACCCGCTGGCCGACCCCTACCTGCTGGGCACGGCCGCCGGCGCCGGCCTGGGCGTGGTGCTGGTGCTGGCCGCGGGCGGCCTGTTCGGCGCCACCATCGGCCTGGCCAGCGCCGAGTGGCTGCTGCGCCTGGGCCTGGTGGGCGCAGCCTTCGCCGGCGCACTGGCCGGTGTGACGCTCACGATCCTGCTGGCGCGTGGCACCGCGCGGCCCATGGTGCTGCTGCTCTCGGGTGTGGTGGTGGGCATCCTGCTGTCGGCGGTGTCCGAGCTGGTGATGCTGGTGTCACCCGAAGCGCTGCGTGGCAAGCAGGTATTCCTGCTGGGCACCACCAGCTTCCTGGGCTGGACCAGCGTGGCCGTGCTGGCGCTCGTGCTGATCTTCACCTTGCCGCTGGCCCTGCGCTTTGCACGCGCGCTCGACGCGCTGGTGCTGGGCGAGGCCAGCGCCCTCAGCCTGGGCATCGAGCTGCCCAGGGTGCGCCTGCTGCTGGTCGGCTTGATGGCCCTGGCCACCGGCACCGCGGTGGCACAGGCCGGGCTGGTGGCTTTTGTCGGGCTGGTGGCGCCGCATGTCGTGCGCCGCCTGGTGGTGGTGACGCATGGGCCGCTGCTGGCCTTGTCGGCCCTGGCCGGTGCGGTGCTGCTGTTGGCGGCCGATGTGGCGGCGCGCTCGCTGATCGCGCCGCAGGAGCTGCCGGTGGGGGTGCTGACGGCGGTGCTCGGTGGCGTCTACCTGATGGTGCTGCTGCACCGGCGGGGTTCGAGATGAGCAGCGCGCCGTTGCGCGCCGACGGGCTGGCGTTGAGTCTGGGCGGGCAGCCGGTGGTGGCGGGTGTGTCGCTGGCCTTTGCCGCCGGCGAGTGGGCGGCCGTGGTGGGGCCCAACGGCGCGGGCAAGAGCACCCTGCTGTCCTTGCTGGCCGGCCTGCACCGGCCCGACGCGGGCCATGTCCACCTGCAAGGCCGGGCCATCGCAGCCTGGCCGGCCCTGCAGCGGGCGCAGCGGCTGGCCTGGCTATCGCAGCAGGGCGAGGCCGAGGGCGAGATCGCGGTGCGCGATGTCGTGCGCCTGGGCCGTCTGCCGCGCCATGGCCTGCTCGGCATGCCCGACGCCGACGACGAAGCGGCGGTCGACCGCGCCATGGCCGAGACCGAATGCACCGCCTTCGCCGCGCGGCGGCTGAGCGAGTTGTCGGGTGGCGAACGCCAGCGTGTGCTGCTCGCCCGCGCGCTGGCCGTGGAGGCGGCGGTGCTGCTGCTCGACGAGCCCACCACGCACCTGGACGCCCCGCACCAGCGCGCGCTGTGCCGCGGCCTGAGGGCGCGCGCGCGCGCCGGCGTGGCCGTGGTCTCGGTGCTGCACGACCTGACCCTGGCCCTGGCCGCCGACCGGGTGGTGGTCATGCACCAGGGCCGCATCCGCGCGGATGGGCCGCCCGACGACGCCGATCTGCGCGACATCCTCGTGCAGGTCTTCGGTGGCGCCTTCAGCATCGAACGCGTGGCCACGGCCCGCGCATCGCGCTGGGTCGCCGTGCCCTCGCTCTGAGACGCGGCGCCGAGCGAAAGCCGGGCGGCCCGTCGATCGAGGACCGACGCATGCGCAAGACCCGCAGCCTCATCGTCTGGGGCACCGCCAGCGGTGCCGGCAAGAGCTGGCTGGCCACCGCCTTGTGCCGCAGCGCGGCGCGCCGGGGCATCGACGTGGCGCCTTTCAAGGCGCAGAACATGAGCAACAACGCCCGCGTGGTGCCGCGCCGCGATGGCGGGCTGGGCGAGATCGGCTCGGCGCAATATTTCCAGGCCCTGGCGGCGCGCGTGGCGCCCGGCACCGACATGAACCCGGTGCTGCTCAAGCCCGAGCGCGACACCGCCAGCCAGGTCGTGCTGCACGGCCGCGCCGACGCCGCGCTCTCAAGTCTGCCCTGGCGCGAACGCAGTGCGCTGCTGGCGCCAGCAGCGCAAGAGGGTTTCGCCCGCCTGGCGGCCCGGCATGAACTGATCGTCATCGAAGGTGCGGGCTCGCCGGCCGAGATCAACCTGGCGCCGCAGGACTACGTCAACCTGGGCGTTGCCCGCTGGGCGCAGGCCGCCGGCCCCACCACAGCGCTGCTGGTGAGCGATATCGACCGCGGCGGCTCGTTCGCGCATTGCTACGGCACCTGGGCCCTGCTGCCCGACGACCTGCGCGGCCTGCTGGCGGGCTTTGTGCTGAACCGTTTTCGCGGCGACGCGGCCTTGCTCGCGCCGGGCCCGCAGCACTTGCAGCAGCTCACCGGCGTGCCGCTGGCCGGCGTGATCCCGATGCGCCGCGACCACGGCCTGCCCGAAGAAGACGGCGTCTTCGATGACGGCCCGCGCGGCGCCGGGCAGCCGCGCCTGCGCGTGGCCGTGATCGCGCCGCCGCAGCTCAGCAACCTCGACGAGTTCCAGCCGCTGCACCGCGTACCCGGCCTGCGCCTGAGCTGGGCGCGCAGCGTGGCGCAGGTCGAAGGCGCGGACTGGATCGTGCTGCCCGGCAGCAAGCAGGTCAGCGGCGACCTCGCCTGGCTGCGCGCGCAGGGCCTGGACGTGGCCGTGCAGCGCCACGCCGCGGCGGGCAGGCCGGTGCTGGGCGTGTGCGGCGGCCTGCAGATGCTGGGCCGCACGCTGGACGACCCGCAGGGCTTCGACGGCGAGCCGGTGCAGGGTCTGCCCGGCCTGGGCCTGCTGCCGCTGGCCACGCAATTCAGCGAAGGCAAGCGCTTGCGCGCCGCCGCGGTGACCTTCGGCGCCACCACCGGACCCTGGGCGGGTTTGCAGGGCGTGGCGGCCGCCGGCTACGAGATCCGCTGCGGCCAGACGCTGGCCGACCAGGGCAGCGCCGTGCTGCACGACGACGCAGGTCAGGACATCGGCTGGCAGGCCGGCTCCGTGCTGGGCTGCTACGCCCATGGCCTGTTCGAGTCGCCCGCCGTGTTGCAGGCCTTGTTCGGTGCCACGGTGCCCACGCTGGACTCGAGCTTCGAGTTGCTGGCCGATATGGTGGAGCAACACCTGGCCCCGGCCCTGCTGGATCGCTGGCTCGGAAGACCCTGCGCGTGAGCGGCCCGGCACGCTTGGTCTGCCGCTGATCGCCCCGGAGCGCGACTCAGCGTGTCGCGGCGGCGATCCGTCGCGTGGCCGTGGCGGCGCGGGCTGCGCCCGACCATAGTTGCACCATCGATTCACCGCCCCGACCCCGGAGATCACCATGTCGCAAAACCTGATCCCACGCAGCGTCGCCCTGTGCCTGGCGGCCCTGTTCACGCTGGCCGTGCTCGGTGGCATCGACCAGCTCGCGCAGCCCGGCGAGCAGCCGGCACAAATGGCGCAGCCGGCGCAGCCGGCGCCGCAGACTTCGCCGCGCGCGTGAAAGCGCGTCGATGAGCGCCGCACGGCCGCTCCGAAGGCGCTCGCTCCCCCTTGGGGGGACGGCGCGCAGCGCCAAGGGGGTCGAGTGAAAGCGCTGCTGCTGTTCGTCGGCTGGTGCCTGCTCTTCGTGCTGAGCTGGCCCGTCGCCCTGCTGGCCCTGGTGCTGGCGCCGCTGGTGTGGCTGCTGTCGCTGCCGCTGCGCCTCGTGGGCATCACCTTCGATGCCTTGTTCGCGCTGCTGCGCGCGCTGTTCATGCTCCCGGCGCGCCTGCTCGGAGGGCGCTGAGTTCCGCGCCATGACCGCCGCCCGGGCCGCGCCTGCGGCTGCACGAGAATGCGCCGGTGATCAAGCTCCTGCTGTTGCTGCTGTCGGGCGCCAAGCTCGGCAAGATCGCCACCACGGGGGGCACCATGCTCGTCTCGCTGGTGGCGTACGCCTTCGTCTTCGGCTGGAAATATGCCGCCGGCTTCGTGCTGCTGCTCTTCGTGCACGAGATGGGCCACTACATCGCCGCGCGGCAGCGCGGGCTGGCGGTGGGCGCGCCGACCTTCATCCCTTTCGTCGGCGCCTGGATCGAGTTGAAGGACCTGCCGCACGACGCGCAGACCGAGGCCTATGTCGGCCTGGGCGGGCCGCTGCTGGGCAGCGTGGGCGCGCTGGTGTGCTACTTCCTGGCGCGCGAATCGGACACGCCGTGGCTGCTGGCGGTGGCGTACGCGGGCTTCTTCCTCAATCTCTTCAACCTGATCCCGATCTCGCCCTTCGATGGCGGGCGCATCACCGCCGTGCTCTCGCCTCGCATCTGGCTGCTGGGCGTGCCCATCCTGGTGGCGTTGTTCCTCTGGCGGCCCAGCCCGATGCTCGTGCTGATGGCGTTGCTGGCCGCGCCACAGGCCTGGAAGGCGCTCACCTACAAGCGCGACAGCGCCGAGGCGCTGAGCTACTACGCCGTGCCCACGGCGGTGAAGTGGCAGTACGCGCTGATCTACCTCGGCCTGGCCGGTTTCCTTGCCGTGATGACGCACGACGTGCACGAGCTGCTGCAGGCGCAGCGCGCCATGGGCGGGGGCTGAGCCGCTTCAGCTGCGCAGGTGGCAGGCCACCTGGTGCCCCTCGCCCACCGATTTCAGCTCGGGCTTGATCGAGTCGCACAGACCCTTTTTCGCGATCGGGCAACGCGTGTGGAAATGGCAACCCGCAGGCGGGCGTATCGGGCTGGGCACGTCGCCTTGCAGCGGGATGCGCTTGCGCGTGACGCTGGGGTCGGGGATGGGCACGGCCGACAGCAGCGCCTCGGTGTAGGGGTGCCTGGGCTCGGTGTACAGCGCCTGGCTGGACGCGACCTCGACGATGCGCCCGAGGTACATCACCGCCACGCGGTGGCTGATATGTTCGACCACGCTCAGGTCGTGCGCGATGAAGATGTAGGTCAGCTTGAACTGCTCGCGCAGGTCTTCCAGCAGGTTGATCACCTGGGCCTGGATCGACACATCCAGCGCCGAAACCGCT
Organism: Rubrivivax sp.; assembly: GCA_030681795.1. Classification (GTDB taxonomy): domain Bacteria; phylum Pseudomonadota; class Gammaproteobacteria; order Burkholderiales; family Burkholderiaceae_C; genus Rubrivivax. The sequence continues at coordinate 21,703 of JAUXRG010000078.1, read as the reverse complement.
TCGTCGCAGACGATGAGCTTGGGCGACACGGCCAGCGCACGCGCGATGCCGATGCGCTGGCGCTGGCCGCCGGAAAATTCGTGCGGGTAGCGCCGCATGTGGTCGGCGGCCAGGCCCACGGTCTCCAGCAGCTGCACGATGCGGTCTTCGAACTCGCGCGCCGTCTTCGTGAGCTTGTGGATGGTCAGCGCCTCGCCGACGATGGCGCCCACCGTCATGCGCGGGTTCAGGCTCGCATACGGATCCTGGAAGATGATCTGCATGTCGCGCGCCAGCGCACGCAGCTCTCTTCTGCCGGCACCGGTGACGCTCTTGCCCTCGAACCAGACCTCGCCCGAAGTCGGCTCGATGAGACGCAGGATGCAGCGCCCGGTGGTGCTCTTGCCACAGCCGGATTCGCCCACCAGGCCCAGCGTCTCGCCGGCGGCGAGCTCGAAGCTCACGCCGTCCACGGCATGCACGCGGTCCACCACGCGGCTCAGCAGGCCGCCCTGGATGGGGAACTGCTTGACCAGGTCCTGGACCTTCAGCAGGGGCCCGCTCACTGGACCACCCTCCGCGCTGTGCGCTCCGGGATGAGCACTTCGGAGCGGCCGTGCGCGCTCATGCGCCTGCGCCCTCGAGAATGCAGGCCACCTTGTGCCCGCGGGCCACTTCGCGCAGCGCCGGCGTGGCGGAGGTGCACGCCGGCATGGCGAACTTGCAGCGTTCGGCGAAGCGGCAGCCTGCGGGCGGCGCGATGAGCTTGGGCACCGTGCCGGCGATCGCCTCCAGGCGCACCTTGTGCGTGGCCGCGGTGTCGATGCGCGGGATGCTGCGGATCAGGCCCTGCGTGTAAGGGTGGCGCGGGTGCGCGAAGAGCTCGGCCACCGGCGCTTCTTCGACCACCTCGCCGGCGTACATGACGACCACGCGCTGCGCCGTTTCGGCCACCACACCCATGGCGTGGGTGATGAGCATGACGGCCATGCCCAGGCGGTCTTTCAGCTCCTGCATGAGGTCGAGGATCTGCGCCTGGATGGTCACGTCCAGCGCCGTGGTGGGCTCGTCGGCGATCAGCAGCTTGGGGTTGCAGGCCAGCGCGATGGCGATCATCACGCGTTGTCGCATGCCGCCGCTGAACTGGTGCGGGTAGTCGCGCGCGCGGCGCTCGGGTGTGGGGATGCGCACCAGGCCGAGCATCTCGACCGCGCGGTTCATGGCTTCCTTGCGGCTGCAGCCCTCGTGCAGCCGCAGGCTCTCGGCGATCTGCTCGCCCACCGTGTACACCGGGTTGAGCGAGGTCATCGGCTCCTGGAAGATGATCGCGATTTCCTTGGCGCGGATCTTGCGCATCTCGCCGCTGCTCAGCGGCACGAGGTCGCGGCCCTGCCAGAGCACCTGGCCGGCGACGATCTTGCCCGGCGGCATGTCGATGAGCTTCAACACCGTCTTGGCCATGACGCTCTTGCCGCAGCCCGATTCACCGACCACGCCCAGGGTCTCGCCGGCATCGATGGCGAGATCGACGCCGTCCACGGCGTGCAGCCACCCGTCGTCGGTCTTGAAGTGGGTCTTCAGGCCCTTGATTTCCAGCAGGGCCACTAGAGCACTCTCCGCGGGTCCAGCGCGTCGCGCAGGCCGTCGCCGATGAAGTTGATGGTCAGCACGGTGAGGAAGATCGCCAGGCCCGGGAACAGCGCCCAGTGCGTGGCGATGTCCATGTAGTCGCGCCCGTCGTAGAGGATGCGGCCCCAGGTGGGGATGTCGGGCGGAAAGCCCAGCCCGAGGAAGCTCAGCGTGCTCTCGGCGATGATGGCCGCGGCCACGTCGATGGTGCCGGCCACGATCACCGGCCCCAGGCTGTTGGGCAGGATGTGGCGTATCACCTGGCGCGGCACGCTGGCGCCCAGGGCGCGCGCGGCCTCGACGAATTCCTTCTCACGCAGGCTGAAGAACTGCGCGCGCACCAGCCGAGCCACGGGCATCCAGCGAAAGCCGCCGATGACCATGACGATGAGGATGAAGATGCCGACCTCCAGGCCGAACATGGTCTTCAGGGCCTCTCGGAAGAGGAAGATGAGCAGCAGCAGCAGCGGCAGCTGGGGCAGGCTCAGGAAGAGGTCGGTGACCCACATCAGCGCCGCATCCACCCAGCCGCGCGAGATGCCGGCGATGGCGCCTACGAGCACGCCCACGGTGACGGCCATGAGCATGGCCGCCAGGCCCACCGCCAGCGAGATGCGGCCGCCGTAGAGCATGCGCGCCAGGAGGTCGCGGCCCAGGTCGTCGGTGCCCATCGGGTGCAGGGCCGAAGGCGACCCCAGCCGGACCTTGAAGTCGATGTCATTGATGCCGACCTTGTAGACCAGCGGGCCGAGCAGGACGACCAGCACCATCAGGCTGAGCAGCCACAGGCTCCAGTAGGCCAGCCGGTGGCGCTTGAAGCGCCGCCAGGCTTCGGCCCAGGGCGAGGCGCTGGCGGCCAGGCGGTTCGCCGCGGCCCCCTCGGCCGCCTTAGCGGTAACTGATGCGGGGGTCGAGCCAGCCATAGAGCAGGTCTGCGATCAGGTTGAAGAAGATGACCAGACAACTGAAGACAAAGGTCACCGACATGATGACCGGCGTGTCGTTGCGCAGGATGGCGTCGATGAGCAGGCTGCCGATGCCCGGGATGCGGAAGATCTGCTCGGTGACGATGGCGCCGCCGAACACGGCGGGCATCTGCAGCGCCACCAGCGTGACCACCGGGATGAGCGCGTTGCGCACCACATGCTTGACGATCACCACGCGCTCGGCCAGGCCCTTGCTGCGCGCGGTGGTGACGTAGTCCAGCCGCACCACGTCGAGCACCGCCGATCGCACATAGCGCATCCAGCTCGCCGCCTGGAACAGGCCCAGCACCGAGATCGGCATGATGCTTTGCTTGAAATGCGCCCACCACCATTGCCAGCCGGTTTCGCTGATGTCGGCGCGAAAGACGAAGGGCAACCAGCCCAGATGGATGGAGAAGAACAGAATGAACAGCACGCCGGTGAAGAAGGTGGGCAGCGAGAAGCCCACGAAGGCCAGGGTGCTGGCAATGCGATCGAACCAGGAATAGGGCTTCACGGCGGCCAGCACGCCCACCGGCAACGCCACCAGCAGCGCCAGCAGCTGCGATGCACCGATGACGGCAATGGTCACCGGCAGGCGCTGCAGGATCAGCGTGTCGACGTCGATGCGGCTGACGAACGAGAACCCCCAGTCGCCGCGGAACATGCTCGCGAGCCAGCGCAGGTAGCGCTCGAAGATGGGGTCGTCCAGCCCGAATTGCACGCGCAGCGCCATGCGCACCTCGGGGGGCACGTTGGGGTTGTTGGCGAGCTCTTCGAAGGGATCCCCGGGTGCCAAAGCCAGCACCGAGAACAGCACGATGCTGATGCCCAGCAGGCTGGGCAGCGCGAGCAGCAGGCGGCGGAGGATGTAGTTGAACAAGGGAACGGGGGCCGCACAGGGCGCAGGAGATCAGGGACTCGGCGCGGCGACCGCCGATCAAGCAGCCGCCGCGGAACCGGCTCCGCCGGGCCGCCAGCGGCGCCCCCCTTGAGGGGGGAGCGCCAAAGGCGCTCCGGGGGGTGGGCTAGGCTTCGCGGTACCAGTAGCCCAGCATCCAGGTGTCGTTGTCCCAGGCCGACAGTGGCGCCCTGAGCTTGAGCGCGCTGCCGCGTGGCCGCGGGCGCGCGAACAACGGGATGATGTGGCCGTCGTTGATGAGGAGGTCGTTCATCTTGATGAACAGCGCCGCGCGCTTGACCGGGTCGAACTCGCCTTGCACCGCCTTGAACGTGGCATCGTATTCGGCGCTGCTCCAGCGGCACAGGTTGCGGCTGGCCCATTTGTTGGCCTTTTGTGCGATCTGGTCGGTGGTGAACTGCTCCATGAAGACCTGCGGGTCGGGCGCGGTCATCGTGGTGGTGTACATCTGCATGTCGGCCCAGAACTTCTGGTAGGTGTCGGGGTTGGCCGCGTCGCTGCCGAAGAACACCGCCGCCGTCACGCTCTTGAGCTCCAGGTCGATGCCGGCCTTGGTGCAGGCGTCCTTGACGATGGCCTGCGTCTTTTGCCGCGGCTGGCTCACCGAGGTCTGGAAGACGAACTTGAGCTTGACGTTGCCCTTGGCGCGTATGCCGTCGGATCCCTTCTTCCAGCCCGCAGCTTCGAGGATCTGGCTGGCTTTGTCGATGTTGAACTCGTACTTCGTATTCGGGCTGCGCACGCGCGGCGGGTTGTTCAGGAAGTTAGACGTGGCAATGCCGCCGCGGCCGTAGATGAAGTCCTGAACGCTCTTGCGATCCACCAGCATTCCCATCGCCTGGCGCACGGCCTTGTCGCTGAAGGCCGGGTGCTTGCTCTTGACGCTGGCGCGCTCGCCGTCGACTTCGTTCCAGGGGTCCGAGACGTTGAGCATGATGAACTCGACGTCGCTGCCTTCGAGGAAGTACAGCTTGCCCTTGCCGCCGGTTTCCAGCCGCTTGAGGATCTCGTCTTCCACGGCCAGGTTCCAGGCGAAGTCGAATTCGCCCGTCTGCAGCACGGCGCGCGCCGCGCTGAGAGCGTCGCCGCCGCCCTTGAGTTCGAGGGTGTCGAAGAACGGCTGGTTGGGCACGTGGTAGTTGAGGTTGGCCTCGGCGCGCAGCATGTCGCCCGGCTTGAAGTCCAGGAACTTGTACGGACCGGTGCCCACCGGCTTGACATTGGCCGGGTTCTCGCGCGACTTGGCGCCGATGTAGGGCTCGAACACGTGCCTGGGCAGGATCGGGCCCTGATTGCCCACCAGCGCCTCGGCCCAGAACGGCGTGGGCTTGGGGAAGACGACGCGCACGGTGTGCGAATCCACCTTTTCGACCTTGATGTCCTTGTAGGTGGCCACCGTCACCGTGGCGCTGGCGGGGTCGCCCGCGTACTTGGCGGTGAAGACCACGTCGTCGGCGGTGAAGGGCTTGCCGTCGTGCCAGGTGACGCCCTTCTTCAGCTTCCAGGTGACCGAGAGCCCGTCGGCGGCCAGGCCGCCGTTGGCGCGCGACGGGACTTCCGTGGCCAGCATCGGGATCAGGTTGCCCTCGGAATCCCAGCCCGCCAGCGGTTCGTAGAAGATGCGTGTGGCGTCCTGCTCCTTGGTGCCGCCAGCAAAGTGCGGGTTCAGGTGCACGGCGCCTTGCCACCACAGCAGCTTGAGCGTGCCGCCGCCGCCGCGCTTGGTGGGTGTATACGTCGGCAGGCTCTGTGCCTGGGCGACGCCGGCGTGCATGAGCATCATCGACGCCATGGGCGCCGTCAGGCCCAGCCCCACCATCTGCTGGATGAAGCTGCGGCGCGGCAGCTTGCCCTCACGGACTTCTTCGATCAATTGATGCAGATCACGCTCTTGCATAGCAGGCTCCTGGCAACGAAGGACAAGTGGCGACAGTTGGCTTGAAGGCACCACGCTGACGCAAAACCCTGCCGATGCTATCGGTTCTCGAAGGGGCATCCATTCGGGTCAGCCCGCAAGATGCGGCTGCGATACTCGCAGGCATGAATGAAACCGTACTCCTCGTGCACGGCCCCGCCACGCCGCAGCGCACGCTGGTGCTGGACTCCCCGCATTCGGGCACCGTGATGCCGCCGGACTTTGCGTCGGTGCGCACCGTGGTCGAATTGCGTGAGGGCGAAGACTGTTTCATCGATGAGCTCTACCTCCCGGCTGCAGCAAGGGGCGTGCCACTGCTGGCGGCGCAGTTCCCGCGCACCTATCTGGACGCCAACCGCCACGCCGGCGATGTCGACCTCGACCTCTTGTCCGAGCCCTGGCCGCACGAGTACCGGCCCAGCGGGAAGGGCGGCATAGGCAAGAGCCTGGTCTGGCGCACGCTGGACGAAGACAAGCCCATCTACGACCGCCGACTCTCCGCGCAGGAGGTGCATCACCGGATCGAGCGCTACCACCGGCCCTACCACCAGCGGCTGCGCGAGTTGCTGGATGCGGCGCACGCCCGCTTCGGCGTGGTGCACCACATCAACTGCCATTCCATGGGCCCCAAGACCAGCGTGCTGATCGAGGGCGTGAAGGACCTGCCGCGCGCCGATATCGTGCTCGGCGACCGCGACGGCAGCACCTGCGCACCCGAATTCAGCGCCTTCGTGCGCGACTTCCTGGTGCGCCTGGGCTACGACGTGAGGGTTAACGACCCGTTCAAGGGCGTGGAGCTGGTGCGCGCCTACGCCGACCCCGCCGCCGGCCGCCACAGCCTGCAGCTGGAGGTGAACAAGCGCCTGTATATGGATACCGCGACGCTGAGCAAGACGGCCGGCTTCGCCACCCTGGAGGCGCATCTGATGCAGCTCATCGACGCCCTGGCCGAGCGCTTCGCCCCGGAGAGCCCTCATGCCTGAAGCCGCCGCGGTCGAGTTGCAGGCCCCCGACATCTCGTGCTGGCGCGAGGGCCACAGCGGCGTGGAGGGGGTGCATGTCTTCGACAGCGGCGTGGCCGGTCCGCGGGTGATGGTGCAGGCGCTCACGCATGGCAACGAAATCTGCGGCGCGATTGCGCTGGACTGGCTGCTGCGCCAGGGCTACAGGCCGCGCCGGGGGCGGCTGACGCTGGCCTTCGCCAATCTCGAGGCCTACGCCCGCTTCGACCCCGCCAACCCCTACCCCTCGCGCTGCATCGACGAAGACTACAACCGTGTCTGGGCCGACGAAACCCTGGACGGCCCGCGCGATTCGCTCGAACTTCGCCGCGCGCGGGCGCTGCGGCCCTTCGTCGACGACGCCGAGCTGCTGCTCGACATCCACAGCATGAGCGAGCCCTGCCGGCCGCTCATGGTGTGCGGCACGGTGGACAAGAACGCGGCGTATGCGCGCCAGCTGGGTGTGCCGGCCGACCTGCTCATAGACACCGGCCACGCCGCGGGCCTGCGCATGGTGGACCGCGGCGGCTTCGGCGACCCGGCCAGCGCCAAGCTCGCCCTGCTCATCGAGTGTGGCTATCACTGGGAGCGCGCGGCGGCCGACGTGGCCATCGACACGCTGGTGCGCTTCCTGGGCCTGGCCGGCGTGGCCGATGCCGACTGGGTGGCCGCCCAGGTGCGGCTGCCCCTGCCGCCCGTGCAGCGCCTGGTGCGCGTGACCGAAGCGGTGGTGGCCCGCTCGGCAGACTTCCACTTCCTGCTGCCGACCACGGGCCTGATGGTGATCGAGAAGGCCGGCACGCCGATCGCACAGGATGGCGAGCATGTCTGGGTCACGCCCTACGACCGCACGGTGCTGGTCATGCCGGGCACCCACAACCTCAAGGTGGGCGGCACGGCGGTGCGCCTGGGGCGCTTCGAAGACTGAGAGTTCTGCCCAGAGCGGCAGGCGGCGGCGGACGCGTGGCGCTACAGGCGCCCGAGCTGGCGCAGCACGGCCCGGGCGGTTTCCAGCGGGCGCTCCATCGGGAACAGGTGCGAGCCCTCGACCCAATCGACGCGTTCGTGCGCCAGCGCCCGGGTGAGGGCCAGGCCGGCCTGACGGTTTTCGACCGAGCGCGTGCCGCCGATGAAGGCCACCGGGCAGCGCAGCGGGTGACGCCCCAGCAGGTCGCCCATGTGGTGCGGCAGCGTGTTGTAGATGCGCGTTTCGATCTCGCGGTAAAAGGCCAGCCGCACGCCGCCGGGCTCAGCCGCGTCGGGGTCGGGCTCGGTGCCGCAGGCGATGTAGTCGCGCAGCGCGCCGGGCTCCCAGCGGGCGAAGGCATGCTTGGCGGCGAAGTGATTCCAGGCGGCCTCGGCCGAGGGCCATTGCCAGCGCCGCCGGACCGATACGCGGCCGGGCCCCAGCCGCTTCATGAGGCCGCCGAGCTTCATGGCGTGCACGCTGTGCGCGCGCCAGCCCGCCACCAGCGGCGCATCGATGAGCACCACGCTGCGCGCCAGGGCCGGCCGCTTGCTCGCCGCCAGCACGCTGAGGTAACCGCCCAACGAGTGGCCCACCAGATGCACGGGCTGCCCGCCGGCCTGCGCTTCGATGAAGTGCACGAGCTGGTCGCGCAGATGCGGCCAGTTGCTGGTGACGGGGTAGGCCGGGTCGTGGCCGAATTTCTCCGGCGCCCGCACTTCGAACCCGGCTTCGCGCCAGGCCTCGAAGAGCTGCCGGTAGGTGCCGGCGGGGAAGCCGTTGGCGTGGCTGAAGACGATGACCGGGGCGTGGGTCATGGCTTGCCTTCGTCCTGGATCTGCTTGAGGCGGTATAGCGCGTCCAGCGCCTCCCGCGGCGTGAGGCTGTCGGGCTGCACGGCGGCCAGGGCCTGTTCGACGGGCGAGGGCTCCTGTCGGGCCGCGGGCGGGGGCGCGGCAAACAGATCCACCTGCGCCTGGCCGGCTTCGGCCTTGGTTTGCAGTGCCTCCAGCGTGGCATGCGCCTGGCGGATCAGGGCCTGCGGCATGCCCGCCAGCCGCGCCACCTGCACGCCGTAGCTGCGGCTGGCCGGGCCGGGCTCGAGCTGGTGCAGGAAGACGATATCGTGGCCGCTCTCCACCGCGCCCACGTGCAGGTTGATGGCGCGCTCGTGGCGGACCGGAAACTCGGTGAGTTCGAAGTAGTGCGTGGCAAAGAGTGTGAAGCTGCGGTTGCGGTCGTGCAGCTGCGTGGCGATGGCGCCGGCCAGCGCCAGGCCGTCGAAGGTGCTGGTGCCGCGCCCGATCTCGTCCATCAGCACCAGGCTTTGTTCGGTGGCGCCGTGCACGATGGCCGCCGCCTCGGTCATCTCCACCATGAATGTACTTTGAGCGTTAGCCAGGTCGTCGGCCGCCCCGATCCGGGTGTGGATGGCGTCGATGGGCCCGAGGCGGCAGGCGCTGGCCGGCACGTACGAGCCCATGGTCGCGAGCAGCACGATCAACGCCACCTGGCGCATGAAGGTGCTCTTGCCGCCCATGTTGGGGCCGGTGATCACGAGCATTCGCGTCTTGGCGTCGAGCCGGCAATGGTTGGCGATGAAATTCCCGGCGCCGGTCTCGGCCAGCCGCGCCTCCACCACCGGGTGGCGGCCGGCTTCGATGGCGATGCAGGGGTAGGGCACAAACTCCGGCCGGCACCAGCCCAGGGTGGTGGCGCGCTCGGCCAGCGCGGCCAGGGCGTCCAACGTGGCCAGCGAGCGCGCCAGCGCCTGCAGCACGGGCAGGTGCTGCTGCAGGGCGTCCAGCAGCTGTTCGTAGAGCCACTTCTCGCGCGCCAGGGCCCGTTCCTGCGCCGACAGCGCCTTGTCCTCGAAGGTCTTGAGTTCGGGCGTGATGTAGCGCTCGGCGTTCTTCAGCGTCTGCCGGCGCTGGTAGTCGGCGGGCACCTTGTCCAGGCCCGAACTCGTGACCTCGATGTAGAAGCCGTGCACCTTGTTGAACTGCACGCGCAGGTTGGTGATGCCGGTGCGCTCGCGCTCGCGGGTTTCCAGGGCCAGCAGGAAGGCGTCGCAGTTGTCGTTGATGCCGCGCAGCTCGTCGAGCTCGGCATCGACACCGGCGGCGATGACGCCGCCATCGCGCAGCAGCACGGCGGGTTCTTCGGCGATGGCGCGCAGCGCCTGCGCCAGCTCCGGCGTGGGTGAGAGTGCGTCGTGCAGACGCTCAAGCAGCGGTGTGCCGCGCGGGGCCCGCTCGCGCAGGCCGGGCAGCGCGGCCAGTGTGTGGCGCAGCCCGGCCAGTTCGCGCGGGCGCACCTGGCGCAAGGCCACGCGGGCGGTCGTGCGCTCGACATCGCTGATGCCTCGCAAGGCATCGCGCAGCGGCTCGAAGCCCTGCGCCACCCATTGCGCGATGGCCTCGTGGCGCTCGCTGGCGGGGCCGCGGTCGCGCGCCGGGTGCGTCAACCAGTGGCGCAAGAGCCGGCTGCCCATGCCCGTGCGGCAGGTGTCCAGCAGCGACAGCAGCGTGGGCGCGTCTTCGCCGCGCAAGGTCTGCACCAGTTCCAGGTTGCGGTGCGTGGCCGGCGGCAGCTCCAGCAGCTCGCTGGCACGCTGCACATCGAGCGTGCGCACATGGGCCAGCGCGCGGCCTCGACCGCCGTCAACGGCGGTCGACCCCGAGGTCGTGTGCTCGGCAAAGCTCAGCAGCGCGGCGGCAGCGGCGTGGGCCGCGCCCAGGTCCTGGGCGTTGAAGCCGGCCAGCGTGGCCACCTGCAGTTGTTCGCGCAGCTTGCGCTCGCCCAGGGCGCGGTCGAACTGCCAGGCCGGCCGCGCCGTGCGCGCGCCGCGCGCTTGTTGCAGCGCGGCGGGCAGATCGCTGCCGTCGTGCAGGATCTCCGCCGGGTCCAGCCGCGCCAGCCAGGCGGCGAGTTCACGCTCGGCGCATTCGGTGATGCCGAGCTGGCCGCTGCTCAGGCCCAGCCAGGCCAGGCCCCAGGTCGATCGGCTGCGGTGCACGGCCAGCAGCAGGGTGTCGGCGCGCTCGGCCATCAGTTCGCTGTCGGTCACCGTGCCCGGCGTCACCACGCGGACGACTTTGCGTTCGACAGGCCCTTTCTGTGTCGATCCGGCCGTGGCCACGTCGCCCACCTGCTCGGCCACCGCCACGGCCTCGCCGAGCCTGATCAGCCGCGCCAGATAGCCTTCCACCGAATGCACCGGCACACCGGCCATCACCACCGGCTCGCCCGCGCTTTGCCCGCGCGAGGTCAGCGTGATATCGAGCAGCCGGTTGGCCTTGCGCGCGTCGTCGTAGAACAGCTCGTAGAAGTCGCCCATGCGATAGAACACGAGCGTGTCCGGGAACTCGGCCTTGATGCGCAGGTACTGCTGCATCATGGGCGTGTGGGCCGCCAGGCTGGCAGGGGATGGGCTGGACGGCGAAGGCTCTGCGGTCATCGGTGCGGGCTGTTGGACGCGAGCTGCCATTGTGTAGCCGGACTTCGACGATGCCGCTCGCCGGCGGGCGCTACCGACCTGCCATTCAACGGGCCCGCCTGACGGTCAGAGAGGAGTGTTCGCCAAGGGCCTCGCCAGCGAGCCCATTCGGCCCTGCAGCGGTCGTCCGACGCCCACGCTGGGAAGCGGGAATCGGACAAGGTGACGATCAAGAAGGGAGGGGTCCCACGTACCGGGCGCGTGTCATGATGCGTTGGCCACTGCGACGCTGCTCCAGGATGTGGCCGATCACACCCACACAGCGGCCGGCAAATTGCATGGTGAGTGCCGCGCCCGCGGGTGCGCCCAGGGCGCGCCGCAGCGCCACGAAGGCAAAGTCGATTGAAGGCTTCCAGCCGGTCAGGCCCTCCACCGTGGCTGCGATGGGCGGCAAGGGCGCCAGCGATTCGCACACCGCCAGCAGCATCGCCGCCCGGGGATCGCCTGCCGGGTAGGCCAGGTGATTGAACCCCGGCAGGCCCTCCCCTTTGGCCAGCCTGGCGCCGACCGCGGTTCGAAGGTCGCGCTGGGCCACCAGTTCATCCCACAGGGACTCCACCCGCTCGGTGGCGCCACCGTTGAACGTTGCGCTCAGGTTGCACATGGCCGCCAACAGCGCTGCGCCCATGTCGGCACCAGCGGATGACAGCGCCCTGGCAACAAAGGCAATCATGTTCATCTCATGGTCCGCCGCCAACACCAGCGCGCGGCGCAACGGATCAGCGGCCTGGCGGCGCAGCCGCCAGGCACGGACGAACTGCTCGTGGATGGGTCGCACCTCGGGTGGCTTGGCCAGGAAACAGGCGATGGCTGCACGCAGATGTTGCGCAGCGCCGCGCGCGAGTGCGTGAGGGTCCGTGAGCCACGCCGGTCCCTGCAGCGCCGGCTGGGCCAGCGCCAGCAGCGACAAGGCGCGCTCCTGCACCGGGCGTCGCAGGAGTGCGGCAGCCAGCCCATGCCAGAGCTCGCCCAGATCGGGCGCGGGCGCATCGAACGGGTCGTGCGGATCGCATTGCCAGAGCAGCCGCGCGACATCCTCGACCGTGGCTGACTCGGCCAGCGTCAGCGCGTTGTGTCCTCGATAGATCGGCTGCCCGTCGGAGATGCAGGACAGCGCGGTATCCAGAATGGGCCAGCCTTCGTTGACGGCAGCCAACGTCTGCTGGATCTGCTTGCGACGACCGCCTTTGCGCCGCACGAGCAAGTCGACCTCGAAGGTCGAGTAGCGGCGAGACCTTGGGTCGTGCGGATCCGCTACGGCCGTCAGCAGGCCGCGGCTGACATACGCATAGAGGGTTGACTTGCTGACCCCCAGCCTTTGCGAGGCTGCGTCTGCACTCAAGAGCGAGGCGGTCCCCGACTGGACCGCTTCAAAACCCATCATGGCGGGTGGCGCGGTCGGCTTGTGCTGTGGCTTGGGCATCTATTGACTGACTTGATCAAGATTGACGAGTTTGCCTCCACTTGGTCGAATCGCCCGATGACCACACCCCACACGACACCGCGAAGCAGGCCCGGGTATTGGCGCTACCTGGCGATCATGGCCACCGTTGGACTGATCGGATGCGGCACCGCGCCGACCCAGCCCGAGGACTCGACACAACCCTCGTCCGCAGGACTGCCGGTCTTTCCCGCAACGCCGACGGTCGGCGTCACCGACACCTACTTCGGAACGCAGGTCCCAGACCCTTACCGCTGGCTTGAAGAGGTGCAGGCGCCGCAGACCGTGCAGTGGATGAGGGCCGCTTCCAACCACGCCGAGCAGACCTTGGCGCGGATCCCGGGCCGCGGCGCCATGCTCTCTCGCATCGCCGAGTTGGAATCGGGGGCGACCGCCAAGATCGGCCGGGTCTTGCGCGTGGCCGGCGATCTGTACGTCTACGAAAGCCGCGGCGCAAGGGACAGCCAGTTCGCCATCGTCATGCGCCGTGGGCTCACCGGCGCCGAGACCACACTGGTCGATCCCGCCGCCCTGTCAAGAGCGCGCGGGGGTACGCCGGTGGCGGTGAACTTCTTCTCCGTCTCGCCCGACGGCAACACGTTGGCCTACGGCGTGAGCGAGCGCGGCTCCGAAGCATCGGCACTCCATCTGCTGGATGTGCAGACCCATCGTCCCATCGGCGAGGCGATCACGCGCGCCGACTTCGGCATCGCGCGCTGGGCGCACGACTCGAAGCATTTCGCATTCAACCGGCTACGGGAGCCTGGCACCGACGCGAAGGCCAAGTACGAGGGCAGCGGCGTCTGGCTGGTGCCGGTGGATGGAGGCTTCGCGAAGGCGCGCGAGATCCTGGGCCCTGGAACCCGATCGGCATCGGTGCGCGCCAGCGAGATACCGACTGTGCTCTTCACCGCGGATGGCCGCTGGTTGATCGGCTTTCTCGAGGACGGCGTGCGCCGCGAAAGCCGTGTGCTGGTGGCTCCCACGCAAAGCCTGGCCCAAGGCGAGCCCGCTTGGTCCTTGCGCATCGACGCCACGGACAAGGTCGTCGACTTCGCCTACGGGCAGGGCATGCTCTACGCCAGGACCTACGAAGGCGCACCGCGATATCGGGTCATTGCCGCCCCCATCGAGCGTTTCTCGGCCGCTACCGCACGCACGGTGGTGCCGTCATCGAACCGTGTGCTCGGCCTCATGGTGGCCGCGAGAGACGCGCTGTACTACGAGGCCCGCGACGGCAATGCCAAGCAGCTGTGGCGGCTGCCGTACGCAGCTGACGCGCAGCCCCGGCAGGTGGCACTGCCGCTGAACGGTGGGTTCGAGCTGCGCCAGCGCGGCGGCGTCTGGGCGGCCAACGCATCCCTGGACGGGGTGCTGATCGCCATCGAGGACTGGACGCGGGCGCCCAAGATCTACTCCGTCGCGGCGGACGGGACGTTCTTCGACACGCGGCTGCAACCCGTCGGTGCCTTCGATGCACCGACCGACATTGAGACCACCGAGGTGCTCGTCACCAGCCACGACGGCACCCAAGTGCCGATGTCCATCGTTCACAAGAGGGGCCTGAAGCTCGACGGCCGCAACCCAACGCTCCTACAGGGCTACGGCGCGTACGGCTTCACCTGGGAACCGCGATTCGACGTGAGTCGGCTTGCGTGGCTGGAACAGGGCGGTGTCATCGCCATGGCCAACCCGCGCGGCAGTGGCGTATTCGGGCAGAGCTGGTACGAGGCCGGCAAGCAGGCCACCAAGCCCAACACTTGGCGCGACATGATCGCCTGCGCGCAGCACCTCATTGCTCAGGGCTATGCCAGCCCGGCCACGCTGGCGATCGAAGGCACCAGTGCAGGCGGCATCACCAGCGGACGCGCAGCCACCGAGCGCCCCGACCTGTTCGCTGCGGTGGTGCCGCGCGTGGGAGTCCTCGACATGGTTCGGTCCGAGCTTGAGCCCAACGGCCCGCCAAACATCCCGGAGTTCGGCTCCCACAAGAGCATGGCGGGCTTCCAGGCCCTGCTGGCGATGAGCACTTATCACCACATCCAAGCGGGCACCCGCTACCCGGCGGTGCTGTTGCTTCACGGGGTGAACGACCCGCGCGTGGCGGTGTCGCAGAGCAGCAAGACCGCGGCGCGCTTCGCGGCTGCAAGTGCATCGGTCAATCAGGGTCGGCCGGTGCTGCTGCGGCTGGACTACGACGCCGGACATGGTGTGGGCAGCACGAAGCAGCAGCGCCAGCGCGAAGCTGCGGACATCTACGCCTTCCTGCTGTGGCAGATGGGCGCGAAGGGGTTTCAGCCCTGAGGGCTTGAACCACCCGATCCCGTGGTTCGATAGCGATGCGGCCAGAGGCGATGGGTGAGGCCACCAATGGGCTCACCGATGGCTGGGCCGCCGCGTTCACCTGGTCGCGTCGTCGGCCTTGGGCGCGGCCTTGCGGATGCGCAGCGGCGCGTTCTTTGCCGGCTCTGCGGTGGCCGCGGCTTCGGGCGCCGCCTCGACGAAAGCCTGCGTGGCGTCGGGTGCGACGCGGGTGTCTTCGGGCGTGGTGCCGTGCTCCCCTTTGATCACACGCGTGTAGGGCTGCAGCATCTGCACGAGCTGCCCGTAGACCTTGGGGTTGCCGGCCACCACCTCGCGCTGGTACAGGTAGTCGGACTCGCCGGTGAAGTTGCCGATCAGGCCACCGGCCTCGGTGACGATGAGCGAGCCCGCGGCCACGTCCCAGGGGCTCAGGCCGGTCTCGAAGAAGCCGTCGTAGTAACCCGCGGCGACATAGCACAGGTCGAGTGCTGCGGCGCCGGGCCGGCGCATGCCGGCGCAGCTTTGCATGACCTCCTCGAACATCTTCAGGTAGCGCTTGAAGTTGTCGCCCTTGCGGAAGGGGAAGCCCGTGCCGATGAGCGACTCACTCAGGCGCAGCCGCTTGGAAACGCGCAGCCGGCGGTCGTTGCAGAAGGCGCCCCGGCCCTTGGAGGCGAAATACAGGTCGTTGCGCGTGGGGTCGTAGACGACGGCCTGCTGCACCTGGCCACGGTGCGCCAGCGCGATGGATACCGCGTATACCGGCAGGCCGTGCAGGAAGTTGGTGGTGCCGTCCAGCGGGTCGATGATCCAGACGTATTCGCTGTGCTTGGCGCCATGTTCGCGGCCCGACTCTTCGGCCAGGATGCCGTGGCCGGGGTAGGCCTCGAGCAGCGTGGTGATGATGGCGTGCTCGGCCGCGCGGTCGACCTCGGAGACATAGTCGTTGGGCCCCTTGCTGCCGACCTTGAGCACCTCGAGGTCGAGCGCCGCGCGGTTGATGATCGCCCCCGCCGCACGGGCCGCCTTGACGGCGATATTGAGCATGGGGTGGAGTGCTTGCGACATGGGCGGCCTGCGGGTGCTGACGGGCGTTGAAGGGGATAAAGAACGGCGCGGCGACAATCCCGCCACGGACAAACCCTTATTTTACGGGGGAATGCCGCTGGACCCCGGGGTGAAGACACGTGCCGCCATGACCGACCCGACCCGTTTCGTGCTCCTGCAGACCAGCCACGCCGGCAATGTGGGGGCGGCGGCGCGGGCGATGAAGGTGATGGGATTCACCGACCTGGTGCTGGTGCAGCCGCGCTGGAGCGACGTGCTGGCGCGCGATGAGGCGCTGGCCCTGGCCAGCGGTGCGCTGGACGTGCTCGCCGGTGCCCGCGTGGTGGCCAGCCTGGCCGAGGCGCTGGAGGGCATCACCTGGGCCTGCGCCACGGCAATGACGCCGCGTGATTTCGGCCCCGCCACCTTCGCGCCGCGGGAGCACTTCGCCAGCCTGGCGGCCAGCGAGCACCGCGTGGCTTTCGTCTTCGGCCCCGAGCGCACGGGCATGGCCAACGACGATGTCTATCGCTGCCACGCCTGCCTCTCGATCCCGGCCCACCCCGACTACGGCTCGCTGAACCTGGCGCAGGCCGTGCAACTCATCGCCTACGACTGGCGCCAGGCCCTGGGGGGCTATGCGGTGGCGCCGCGCACGGCCGAACCGCGGCTCGCCGACGGCGTGGCCATGGCAGGCGTGCTGGCGCATTGGCAGCAGACGCTGGAGACCATCGGTTTTCTCGACCCCGCAGCGCCCAAGAAGCTCATGCCGCGGCTGCACCAGCTGCTCAACCGCGCCCAGCTCACCGAGGAAGAAGTGCACATCCTGCGCGGCATCGCTCGCGCCGTGGTGAACGCCCGGCCGCGCCAGCACGAGTGAGGGTGCGCCGCTACACTGGTTTCATGTTCAGTCGCCTTCACGAAGATATCGCCTGCATCCTCGAGCGCGACCCCGCGGCGCGTTCGCCGTGGGAGGTGCTCACCTGCTACCCGGGCCTGCACGCGCTGGTGTGGCACCGCATGGCGCATGCTTTCTGGCGGCGCGGCTGGCGTTGGCTGGCGCGCTTCACCTCGCACCTGGGGCGCTTTCTCACCGGCATCGAGATCCACCCCGGCGCCACCATCGGCCGGCGCGTCTTCATCGACCACGGCATGGGCGTGGTCATCGGCGAAACGGCCGAGATCGGCGACGACTGCACCATCTACCAGGGCGTGACGCTGGGCGGCACCTCGCTCGCCAAGGGCGCCAAGCGCCACCCCACCCTGGGCCGCGGCGTAATTGTCGGCGCCAACTCGCAGGTGCTGGGGGGCTTCACCGTGGGCGACGGCGCGCGCATCGGCTCCGGCGCGGTGGTGGTCAAGCCCGTGCCGCCCGGTGCCACGGCGGTGGGCAACCCGGCGCGCGTGATCCAGGCCCAAGATGAAAAGGCCAGCGAAGCCGCGCGCGAGGCGGTGGCGGCGAAGATGGGTTTTTCGGCCTACGGCGTGACCCAGGGCGACGACCCGGTCTCGCAGGCCATGAAGGGCCTGATCGACAACGCCTCGGGCCACGAGCACCAGATCGCGCTGCTCTGGCAGGCCATCGAAAAACTCTCGGCGCGCTCGCGCGAGCTGCCGGCCGAAGTGTGCGTGCCGACCGACGCGCACACCACCGAGACCTTCGACGCCGAAGGGCTGAACCGCCTCGTCAAATAGCGCGCTTCGGCGCTGCGCTCAGGGGCGCGGCGGGCGTTGCGCGGCCTTGGGCCTGAAGGCCTTGCACACGGCATCGAAGGTTTCGATGTAGGCGCCGCCGATGAGGTCGATGCAATAGGGCACGGCGGCAAAGATGCCGTGCACGGGCGGCGTGCGATCGGGCAGGCCCTGCAGGGTTTCGGCGATCGACTTGGGTTGCCCGGGCAGGTTGATGATGAGCGCACGGCCGCGCACCACAGCCACCTGGCGCGAGAGGATCGCCGTGGGCACGAAGGCCAGCGAGACCTGGCGCATCTGCTCGCCGAAGCCGGGCATCACCTTGTCGGCCACCGCCAGCGTGGCCTCGGGCGTGACGTCGCGCGGCGCCGGGCCGGTGCCGCCGGTGGTGAGCACGAGATCGCAGTGCAGCTCGTCCACCAGCTCAAGCAGCGCGGTGCGGATGCCCGCCTGCTCGTCGGGGATCAAGCGCTCGTGCCACTCGACGGGGTTGCGCACGGCGCGGACCAGCCAGTCCTTCAGCGCGGGGATGCCCTTGTCTTCATAGGCGCCGCTGGAAGCGCGGTCGCTGATGGAGACCACGCCGATGCGGATCAGGTCGAACTCACTCATGGGGTTTCAAAGCTCGGGTTTGATGAACTGGAAGAGCTCGCGAAAACTCTTCGGCTGCCGCGCCTCGGGCGCCAGCCCGGCGGCGTCGCGGCGCGCGGCGCGCACCAGGCTGCGCAGCTGCTGCGCATCGGTTTCGGGGTGGGCCTGGATCCAGCGCGTGAGGGCTTCGTCACCGGCGATCATCTCGGCGCGCCAGCGCTCGGCCTCGTGCAGCGCCAGCGCGCTTTGCGCCGTGCCCAGGGTGGCGGCGGCCACGGCCTCGCGCAGCGCGGCTTCGTCGGCGCGGCGCATCAGCTTGCCCACATATTGCATCTGCCGGCGCCGGCCCTCGTGGGCGCTGATGCGGCGGTACAGCTCGATGGCCTCGCGAAGCGCATCGGGCATGACGATGGCGGCCAGCCGCTCGTTGGACAACGCGGCCAGATCGGCGCCCAGGGTCTGCAGTTCGTGCGACTTTTCCTTGAGCTGCGTCTTGCTCGGGCGGCCGTCGGCGTCGGAATCTTCGCCGTAGTGGATGTCGATGCCGCGGTGCGGTGCGGCGCGTCGGGTCATGGGAGTGGGGTGCCGGGCAGGCAGTCAAAGGGTGGCCGGTATCATAAGTGCGCCCTTTCCTGCCACCTCGAGCCCACCGCATCCGATGACATCCCACCGCGCCGCACAGGGCTTTGCCTACCACCCCGACCAGTTCCAGCAGATCGTCGAAGACACGCTTTCCCTGGCGCGCAAGCTCGGCGCCAGCGACGCCGGCGCCGAAGTTTCCGAAGGCGTGGGCCTGTCGGTCTCGGTGCGCAAGGGTGAACTCGAGAACGTCGAGCGCAACCGCGACAAATCGCTGGGCGTGAGCGTCTATCTCGGCCAGCGCCGCGGCAATGCGAGCACCTCCGATTTCTCCACCGCTGCCTTGCGCCAGACCGTGCAGGCCGCCTACGACATCGCCCGGTTCACCGCCGAAGACCCGGCCGCGGGCCTGCCCGACGCGGCAGACCTGGCCCAGCCGCAAGAGGCCGCGCGCGACCTCGATCTGTTCCACCCCTGGGATATCGATGCCGCGGCGGCGGCCGAGCTGGCGCGCGAGTGCGAGGACGCTGCGCTGCGCGTGGACCGCCGCATCACGAATTCCGAGGGCGCCGGCGTTTCGGCGCAGCAGGCGCATTTCTGGGCCGGCAATACGCGCGGGTTTCGCGGCGGCTACTCGAGCTCGCGGCACTACCTTTCGGTTTCACCGATCGCCGGCCGTGGCAAGGGCATGCAGCGCGACGGCTGGTACACCTCGATGCGTGACGCCTCCGAGCTGGCTTCGCCGCAGGCTGTGGGCCGCTACGCCGCCGAGCGTGCCCTGGCACGCCTGAACTCGCGCCGCGTGGCCACGGCCGAGGTGCCGGTGCTGTTCGAGAATACGGTGGCCGCCGGGCTGCTGGGCGCGTACGTGCAGGCCACGTCGGGGGGTGCGCTGTACCGCAAGGCGAGTTTCCTTGTCGACTGCCTGGGCCAGCCCGTGCTGGCCGATCATGTGGACATCCGCGAAGACCCACACCTGCCCAAGGGCAAGGGCAGCGCGCCCTTCGACGACGAAGGCGTGCGCACCTCCGCCCGCGACGTGGTGCAGGGCGGCGTGGTGCAGAGCTACTTTCTTTCGAGCTACTCGGCGCGCAAGCTCGGCCTGCGCACCACGGGGCACGCCGGCGGCTCGCAGAACCTGAGCATGACCAGCCGCCTCACACGGCCCGGCGACGACCTGAACGCCATGCTGGCCAAGCTCGGACGTGGCCTGTTCGTCACCGAACTCATGGGCCAGGGCGTGAACTACGTGACGGGCGACTACTCGCGCGGTGCGGCCGGCTTCTGGGTCGAGGGCGGGCGCATCGCCTACCCGGTGCACGAGATCACCATCGCGGGCCACCTGCGCGAGATGTTCCGCGACATCGTCGCCATCGGCGCCGACGTCTATACCCAGGGCAGCAAGTCGGTCGGTTCGGTCCTCATCGGCCACCTCAAGCTGGCCGGATCCTGAGCCCCGCGGGCGCCGCCCGCACGCCCTGCATGACCTATCTCAAAGCGGGTAAACCCGCCCGGGCGGACCCGCGGTCGACCCTAAAATTCCGCGGGTTCAATTTCCGACCCTCAACAGCGCTTCTCACAGGAGAAATTTTCATGGAACGTCGTTCCTTCGTTCAAGGTGCCGGTCTGGCAGGCGTGCTCGCCGCGGGCGCCGCGCCCGCCATCGTGCACGCCCAGGCCAACATCCGCTGGCGCCTCGCGTCGAGTTTCCCCAAGTCGCTGGATACGATCTTCGGTGCGGCCGAGATCTTCACCAAGCTGGTGTCGCAGATGTCCGGCGGCAAGTTCCAGATCACCGTGGCCACGCCGGGCGAGATCGTGCCGGCCTTCGGCGTGCTCGACGCGGTGCAGTCCGCCACCGTCGAGATGTGCCACACCGCGCCGTACTATTTCTTCGGCAAGGACCCGACCTTCGCACTCGGCTGTGCCATCCCCTTCGGCCTGAACTCGCGCCAGATGACGGCCTGGATGTACGACGGCAACGGCATGAAGCTGATGCGCGAGTTCTATGCCAAGTTCAACGTCGTCAACTTCCCTGCCGGCAATACCGGCGCGCAGATGGGCGGCTGGTGGCGCAAGGAGATCAAGTCGCTGGCTGACCTGAAGGGTCAGAAATTCCGCACCGGCGGCTTCGGCGGCGTGCTGATGGAGAAGATCGGCGCGATCCCGCAGAACATCCCGGGCGGCGAGATCTACCAGTCGCTGGAAAAGGGCACCATCGACGCCGCCGAGTGGATCGGCCCCTACGACGACGAGAAGCTCGGCTTCAACAAGGTCGCACCGTACTACGCCTACCCGGGCTTCTGGGAAGGCGGCCCGCAACTCGACTTCTACATCAACGACAAGGCCTACAACGGCCTGTCCGCCGAGTACAAGGCGATGATCGAGGCGGCCAGCGCCTACGCCCACGTCGAGATGCAGGCGCGCTACGACGCGCGCAACCCGGCCGCGCTGAAGCGCCTGGTGGCCGGCGGCACCAAGCTGTTCCGCTTCCCGAAGGACGTGATGGATGCGGCCTTCAAGGAGGCGATAGGCGTCTACGACGACCTCAGCAGCAAGAACCCGGCATGGAAGAAGATCTATGCCGATATGTCGGCCTTCCGCCGCGATGCGAACCTGTGGTTCCGCTTTACTGAGGCTGGTTTCGACGACTTCATGCAAGCGCAAAAGCTGTAAACCGGACCGCGCCGCAAGGCGCTGTCGCCCAGCTAGGAAAAGGCCCCGCGTTGCGGGGCCTTTTTGCTGCGCAAAGGCCCGTGGGCCGCGGCGGGTGGGCCTACTTCTTCTGGTCTTCCTTGATGGCGTCCGTGAACCCCTTCATCGGGTCGTCCTTTTGGACTTCCGCCGGGGCCGAAGCGGGCGCAGGGCTCGGGTCCGTGGAACCGAAGCTGGGTGCCGTTTGGGGTTGCCTCGTCCTCGTGTCGGCATTCATCAGATCCTCGAAGGCCTTGTCGGCGTCGATCTTGGGTGCGTTCGAGTCCAGGCCGCCGGCCACCAGGCTCGGGAAGGCGATCACGCAGGCCACCATGATGAGCTGCAGCACGATGAAGGCGATCGAGCCCTTGTAGATCTGCGCCGTGGTCACGGCCGGGATCTTCTGGCCGGTGATGCGGTCCTTGTAGTCCTCCTTGGCGGCCACGCTGCGCAGATAGAACAGCGCGAAGCCGAAGGG
>JAUXRG010000075.1 GCA_030681795.1 Rubrivivax sp. | reverse complement strand
CGCTGACTGTGGCGGTCGGTGCTGCGCACCGACTCCCCTGCGCTGCTCGCCTTGAGGGGGTGCCGCATAACTCGCTGCGCTCACTTCGTTCGCTACGCTCAAACAGGATGCGGCAAGTCAGTTCACGAAGCGCGCTGCGCGCGCCCCCCTCAATGCTGCGCTGCTCGGCGCCACACACAGCGCCCCCGCCGGGCACCGCCTGCCGCTCAACCACCAGGGGTGGCGGTCGCCGAGAACCACCGCTGCCGGCTGCAAAGGGGCGGCCGGGCGGGGCACGGCGTGCGTGTGAAGCGCCGAGGAGCGCAGGGTTCATGGCCCGCGCGCGCAGCGCGCTTCGTAGACTGACTTGGCGCATCCTGTTTGAGCGCAGTGAGCGAAGCGAACGAAGCGAGTTATGCGCCGGGCCATGGACCCGAGCACCGCAGGGCAGTCGTCGCGCAGCGACGACCGCTTCAGTCGCACGCCGTGCCCCGCCCGGACGCCCCTTTGCCGCCACCACACCAAGCACGCGACAGCGGACGCTGAACGTCCGCAACGGGCCGCAAGCGGCTGCAACGCGCCCGCGCCAGGCCGCCCCATGACCCTGGCCATCTGGTTCACGTTGGGCGGCGCGCTGCTGGTGCTGATGGCGCTGGGCGGCTCGATGCTGTCGCGCATGCCGGTCAGCACCTCGATGCTCTACCTGCTGGCCGGTGTCGTCGTGGGGCCGCTGGGGCTGACGTTGGCGGCCCCCGATTTTGTCGGCCACGCCTTGCTGCTGGAGCACCTCACCGAGGTCATCGTGCTGCTGTCGCTGTTCACCTCGGGCCTGAAGATGAGCGTTGGCCTGCACGACCGGCGCTGGTTCCCGCCACTGCGGCTGGCGCTGCTGTCGATGGCGGCCACGGTGGCGCTGGTCACCGCGGCCGGGGTCTGGCTGCTGGGGCTGCCGCTGGGCGTGGCGGTGCTGCTGGGTGGCATCCTGGCGCCCACCGACCCGGTGCTGGCCACTGACGTGCAGGTCGACAACCCGCAAGACCGCGACCAGCTGCGCTTTGCGCTCACCGGCGAAGGCGGCCTCAACGACGGCACCGCCTTCCCGGTGGTCATGCTGGGCCTGGGCCTGGTGGGTGCACACGACATCGGTGCCTGGGGCTGGCGCTGGCTGGCGGTGGACGTGCTGTGGGCCACGGCCGCGGGCGTGGCCATTGGCGCCGCGCTGGGTGCAACGCTAGGCAAGCTGGTGCTCTACCTGCGCCGCACCCACCAGGTGGCGGTGGGCTACGAAAACTTCCTCGCGCTGGGCCTCATCGGGCTGGCCTACGGCATCGCGGTGCTGGCCCAGGCCTACGGCTTCCTGGCCGTGTTCGCCGCCGGGCTGGCGCTGCGCCACACGGCGCGTGTGGCCACCGAGGCCGCGGCGGCGTCGCCGGGCGTGGCCGCCACACCAGCGGCCACGGCGGCGGCAGTGGCCTTCGTGGCGCAGGCCCACGACAGCCCCCTGCCCGGGCCCGGCGTAGAGTTGGCCACCGACAGCCGGCATGCCTCGGCCTGGATGGCGCACGCCGTGATGAGCTTCAACGAACAGCTCGATCGCATCGGCGAGATGGCGGGCGTGGTGCTGCTGGGCATGCTGCTGTGGTCGGTGCCCTGGCTGCCGGCGGTCTGGTGGTTCGTGCCGCTGGTGCTGCTGGCGGTGCGGCCGCTGTCGGTGGCGCTGGGGCTGCGCGGGTCGAACACCTCGCTGCTGCAGCGCCGGCTCATCGGCTGGTTCGGCATCCGCGGCATCGGCTCGCTCTACTACCTGAGCTACGCCCTCAACCACGGCCTGCCGCCGGCGCACGCGTCGACGCTGGTGGCGCTGACGGTGGCGGTGGTGGTGACGTCCATCGTCGTGCACGGCCTGTCGGTGACGCCGCTGATGGCGCTGTACCGGCGCCGGCGGCGCGGCCGGCGCAAGGGCTAGCCGCCGCCGCGGGCCCGTTGTCGAGCAAAGTCGAGCCAGGGCGCGCAGCGCTGCGTTCAGCGCTTCTTCGGCCGCAGCGGCGCCGCCACCATCGGCGCCAGGCTGGCCGGCAGGCCGGGCGGGTTGGGCGTGTGCACCTTCTTCGGTTTCTTGGCTTCCTTGTTGCCGTGCTGGCCCTTGGTCATGCTGCGTACTCCGGATGGGATGGGGCACTCATGGTGCGCGCCGCGACGCCCCGGCTTCCGTGCGCTGCCGCACGCCGGCGGTGAAGAGGTGGAGTGGGTGTCCAGGGCAGCCACTATGTGTGGCGGTCGCGTCAGCGTCGGTACGGCAACGCACAGAAGAGTGCAGGCCTCGCCCCTACGCTGCAGAGGTGGCCAGAGGGCTGCATTGGAGAACTGCCATGAGCCTGGGAACCCTGCTTCTGATCATTCTGGTGCTGCTGCTGATCGGTGCCATACCGAGCTGGCCGTACAGCCGCAGCTGGGGCTACGGGCCCAGCGGCGGCCTCGGGCTGATCGTCGTCATCGTGCTGGTGCTGCTGCTGACGGGGCGCATCTGAGCGCGGCGCGCTGACACTGCGGGACACCCCGGAGGCTGCGATGTCCTGGCGCCAGCGTGTCGTGGCGGGTCTGCTGGTTGCGCTCGCCGCGCTGGTGGCGGCGAGCAGCGGCCTGCCCATGCTGGTGCCCGACCTGGCGCGCGGCCCGCCGCGCGCCGTGCCGCTGGTGGGCGCCGGCGGCCCGCTCAGTGCGGCGCAGAGCCGCGCCGTGTTGGCGCGGCTGGCCGCCGCCGGCGGCCCGCCCACCGACATCTTCACCCGCCACCTGGCGCTGGAAGAGGCGGTGACCGGCAGCCCGCTGACCACCGGCAACGCCGTCGTGCTGCTGCAGGACGGCCCGGCCACCTACCGCGCCATGCTGGCCGCCATCGTCGCGGCGCGGCAGCACATCCACCTCGAGACCTACATCCTCGACGACGACGAGGTCGGCCAGCGTTTTGCGCAGGCGCTGATCGACAAACGCCGCCAGGGCGTGGCGGTGCGCCTCATCCGCGACAGCGTGGGCACGCTGGGCACGCCGGCGGCCTTTTTCGAGCGCATGGCCGAGGCCGGCGTGCAGGTGCTGGAGTTCAACCCCGCCAACCCGCTGGCGGCGCGCAAGGACTGGGACCTGAACCAGCGCGACCACCGCAAGCTGCTGGTGGTGGACGGACACATCGCCTTCCTGGGCGGCATCAACATCAGCAGCGTGTACTCGGGCGGCTCGTTTGGCACCGGCTCACGCGCACGACAGGCCGCAGGTGACCCCTGGCGAGATACCGATCTGCAGTTGAAGGGGCCCGTGGTGGCCGAACTGCAGAAGATGTTCCTGGCCACCTGGGCCGCCCAGAAGGGGCCGGTGCTGGAGGAGCGGGGCCACTTCCCGCCGCTGCAACGCGCCGGCACCCTGGTGGTGCGCGCCATCGCCAGCACGCCCGACGAAGACTTCAGCCAGATCTACGCCACGCTGCTGTCGGCCATCGGCAGCGCCGAGACCAGCGTGCAGATCACCAACGCCTACTTCGTGCCCGACCCGCAGCTGCTGCAGGCGCTGATGGACGCCGCCGCGCGCGGTGTCGACGTGCGCCTGATCCTGCCCAGCAAGACCGACTCGGGGCTGGCGCTGGCCGCCGGGCGCAGCCACTACGAAAGCCTGCTGCGCGCCGGCGTGAAGATCCACGAGATGCACGGCGCCGTGCTGCATGCCAAGGCGGTGCTGGTCGACGGCGTGTGGGCCACCATCGGCTCCACCAACCTCGACTGGCGCAGCTTCCTGCACAACCACGAGCTGAACTCGGTCGTGCTGGGGATGGAGTTCGGGCGCCGCATGCAGGCCATGTTCGCCCGCGACCTGGCGGCGTCCGAAGAGGTGCTGCTGCCGGCGTGGCTGCAGCGCCCCTGGCACCAGCGCCTGCGCGAGCAGTTTGCGCGGGCCTGGGAATACTGGCTGTAGCGCGCCGGCGCGCCGGCCTTGTGCGGAGCCGGCGCGCCCGGCCTCAACTCACAGACGCGGCGACGGGCTGTAGGGCTGGGTGCCGTACCAGGCGTGGATGCTCTTTTCCCAGCCCGCGTCGGCCATGTCGGGCCAATGGTCCCTGTCGAAGCCCGGCGCGGATTCCAGGCGCGCCTTCTCGACGTCGAGCGTGAAGCGCTTGTTCTCGGTGTCCAGCGTCAGCGCTTCCCAGGGCACGGCGAAGAGCTTCTCGCCCATGCCCATGAAGCCGCCGTAGGACAGCACGGCGTAGCTGACACGGCCGCTGTGCATGTCGAGCATGATTTCCTTGATGTCGCCGAGGTCGTCGTCGCTCTTGTTGTAGACGTCGTTGCCCAACAGGGTGTCGGCGCCCATCAGGTGCGGGCCCGGGCCGTGGCGCTGGTCGGGGCCGGCATTGCCGTCCGGGCTGCTGATCTTGTACATGCCGTAGGGGTCACGCTCTTCGTAGTTCATCAGGTTCGCTCCTGGTCAGGGTGGGGCCGGCAAGCCGGACGCGGCGCCGCGGCGGCGGGCACCGTGCGGCCATCATAGGAAGCGTGTGTGGCGTGGGTCTGTACGGGAGCGCACGCTGGCCGGGCCCCGCCTTGGTGCGACAGCGCACCGACCGCGGCTGCCAGCCGGCATACCTTCAGCGTGGTGTTGTCGACGCGGCGTCCCGCCGTCCCGACCGCCCCTCACCTGGAGACTTCCATGCGCATCCCCGCACCCCGCCCGCTGCTGCAGGCCCTGGCCGCCGCCGTCGCCGTCCTGGCCTTCGGCGGCCCTGCCTGGGCCGAAATCACCTTCTATGCCAACGACGGCTTCGAGGGCCGTTCCCACAACTCGCAGTCGCAGGTCAGAAATCTGAACCGCTTTGGTTTCAACGACCGCGCCTCGTCGGTGGTGGTGCGCACGGACAACTGGCAGATCTGCGCCGACGTCAACTACGGGGGTCGCTGCATGGTGCTGCGGCCGGGCCAGTACCCGTCGCTGTCGTCGATGGGCATGGAGGACCGCATCAGCTCGGCGCGCGCCGTGAGACGCAATGCACGCTTCGAGGACAACCAGTACGCGCCGGAACCGCTGGTGGCGCAGGACTACCGCCGCCGCAACCGGGAGCGCCTGTTCGAGGCGCCCGTGACGGCGGTGCGTGCGGTGGTGGCCAGCTCGGGCCAGCGCTGCTGGGTCGAGCGCCAGAACGTCACCGAGGAACGCGCTGACAACCGCGTGCCGGGGGCGATCCTGGGCGCGGTGATCGGCGGCATCCTCGGCCACCAGGTCGGCGGCGGCACCGGCAAGGACATCGCCACCGCCGGTGGCGTGGTGGCAGGCGCGGTGGTGGGCTCCAACCTCGCGCGCAACCGCGACGGCACGGTCTCGGGCACCCGCGACGTGCAGCGCTGTGTGGCCACGCCGGGCGGCGCCCATCCCGAGTACTGGGACGTGACCTACCGCTTCCGCAACAAGGACCACACCGTGCAGCTGACCCGGCCGCCCGGCGCCACCATCACCGTAAACCGTGAAGGTGAGCCGCGCGCCTGAGCCTGGGCGCCGGGCGCCCGCCTGCGCGGCCGCCCGTGCGACGGCGCACAGACGCTGCGCCGCCGCGCTCCTATAACAGCGGTGCCGGTGGCGCGGGTGCTGCCGGCCCGGTCGCGCTGCCGTGGCGCACTGCGCCGGACCCGCACTGCTGCTCAGCCACCCCCCGACAGCCCACACCGAGGCGCCGCCATGATCCGTACGCACCACCGCGCAGACCCACCCGCACCGCAGGCGGGGGCGACATGCTGAGCCTGCGCAGCGGCACGCTGTCGCTGCCGGTGCTGGGCGCGATGCGCCAGACCGGCCGCGGCCTGCGCCGCGCCGACCCGGTGCCGCACGAGCTGCCAGGCCCGAAGTCGGGTGACGCAGCCCTGGCGACGGTGGCCCAGACGCCGGACGGCATGCCGCCGGACGACTGGGGTGCGCTGTTCGACGCCGTCACCGCGCGCCTGCAGCGGCTGGCCGGCAGAGACGACGCCGCACTGGCCCTGCTTGGCGGCGCGGAGCCGCACACGCCACTGCAGGAGTGCGTCGACGCCCTGCAGCAGCTGCACCAGCAACTCGGGCAGGGCCTGCAGGGCGACGTCGGGCTGCGGGCCGAGCTGGCGGCCGTCTGCGCGCAGCTCGTCCACACCCGCAACGAACTGGCGCAGGCGCAGGTCGACCGCCAGCATGCCGAGCACGCGGCCCTGCACGACGTGCTGACACGGCTGCCCAACCGCGGCCACTTCCACGCGCGGCTGGCCAGCAGCCTGGCCGGCGCCGACGGCAGCGCAGCCTCGTTGGCCGTGCTCTACCTCGACCTCGACGGTTTCAAGCGCATCAACGACGAGCACGGCCACGACACCGGCGACGCCACGCTGTGCATCGTGGCGCGGCGGCTGGCGCAGGCCCTGCGCGCGCAGGACACCGTGTGCCGCCTCGGCGGCGACGAGTTCGCCTGCCTGCTGGTGGCGCCGGCCAGCCGCGAGCAGCTCAGCAAGCTGGCCCGCAAGCTCTTCGACGCGGTGGCCGCACCGCTGCAGGTGGGCACGCAGCGTTTCAGCGTGCAGCCCAGCATGGGCATAGCGATGTACCCTGTCGACGGCACCTCGGGCGCCACGCTGCTGAAGCGTGCCGACGCGGCGATGTTCCGCGCCAAACGCCGCCAGCAGGGCTACGCCTTCTTCGAACGGGGCAGCGACCTCTGAAGCCGCCGCTGCGGCTTCAAGGGTCTGTGGGCGTCGGCGCCGGGCCGGGGGTGGGCGCCGGGCCGGCCGCAGGCGCCGCGGCGCCCGGCGTGGCCGGGGCCACGGCCTGGGCCAGCGTGGCCAGCAGCACCAGCCACGACGCCACCGGCAGCGTGGCCAGCACCTCGTTGAGCAGGCGCGGCAGGCTGCCGGCGCTGCCGGCGGCCAGCCGGGCACGCCAGCGCCACGGCCGGCCGGCAGCGATCAGGCCGCCAGCCAGCAGCGCGGCCGCCACCAGGGCCCACGGGTGGCGGCGGGCCACCGGCTGCAGCGCGGCGTTCACGGCCGTGGCCGCGGCACTGCCGGCGGCGTGCCAGGGGTGCTGCGTCCACCAGTTGCGCACCGCGTCGCGCAGCACGCGCACGGCGGGCACCGCCAGCAGGCCGGTCCACCCGCTGGGCGGCGGCGATTCGCCGGCAGCGGGCGTTTCGGGCCCGCGCAGCGCCAGGCGCAGTTGCCCGCGCGACGCCGCCAGCCGCAGGCAGGCGGACTGCACCGCGGGGGCCAGCGGCAAGGGCGGCATGTTCGGCGTGCTGGTCAACGAGGCGCAAGGAGCATGATTTCCGCTGCCGGCCAGGTTTGCACCGGCCCCCACGTCCGCGGCGGCCCGGTCCGGGTTCGAGGCTGCGGGTGTCAAGACGGCTCCGTTTCACGCAGCAGGCCCCAATCGGCCCGCAGCTGCTGGCGCAGGCTGCCGAAGGGTGCGGCGGCGGCGCGTTGCCGGGCCAGCACGACGCAGACCACCGCGGCCGCCAACGGCAGCAGCGGCACCACGAAGAGCAGCCACGGTGCCTGCCATTGCCCCGGTGCGGTGGTGGCCCACAGCATCACGGCCACCCCCGCCAGCACGGCAGCGACGACCGCGCTGCCCACCGCCAGCGCGCCCAGCACCGCCTGGCGGCGCCAGGCGATGCTCAGCACCGCGGCTTCGGCCTGCAGCAGTTCGGCATAGGCCTCGGCGTGCTCGGCCAGCAACTGCGGCTGACCGGTCACGAGCTTCAGCCAGGGCGGCAGCATGTCGGTCGCAGTGGCTGCCGGGCGTCAGACGTCGCGCCGCGAACGTGTCATGAGGCTGATCAGCGCCATCAGCGCGGCGCCGGCGGCCGCGGCGATCAGCATCGCCTTGACCGGTTCCTGCTGGATGTAGTGGGTGGTGCCGTCGCCCGCCTGCTGAGCCTTGACACGCAGCTGATGCGAACCGTCGCGCAGCGCATCCATGCCGCGGTGGAGCATCGCGCCGGCCTGTTCGGTGGCGCCCTCCAGGCGCGGGCTGGCCTGGTCGCGCAGCGACTGCACGCTGCCGGCCAGACCGTCCAGCGCGTTGTGCGTGGCGGTGATGCCCTGCTGGGCGGCGGCTGCGGCCTGGTCGACAAGGTTGTTGCCGGTGGGGTTGGCGAGGGGAGTCTTGGTGTCGTACATGTGGCCTCCTGGGCGGTGTGGAAAGGGTGGGGTGACGTGCGGGGTGGCGCGGCCTAGCCGCGGCGCATCAGGCCGAAGATGAAACTGACGACGGCCAGCACGAGGAAGACGAGGAACAGCACCTTGGCGATGCCCACGGCACCGGCGGCGATGCCACCGAAACCGAACAGCGCCGCGATGAGGGCGATGACGAGAAAGACGACGGCGTAGTGCAGCATGCGGTTCTCCGGATAGGGGTGCGGGTGAGGCCGCACACCGGTGCGGCAACGGGTTCGATTCGGCAGGGACAGTGTGGCCGGCGCGGCGCCACTGCACGATCGGCCAGCCTGCCGTGTGGGCGTAGGACGTTGCCCACAGCGGCCGCCGCAGCGGCCGCCGGCGCCGCGTCAGACGCCGGGGTCGTGCGCTGCCGGCGCGGCCGGCCGCGCCGGCAGCGTGACGCGGATGGTGGTGCCGCGCCCGGGCGCGGCGTCCACCGCCAGCGTGCCGTGTTCGGCCTCGACGCGGTAGCGCATGCCCACCAGGCCGTAGGCCGAACGCGGCGGCACGGTGGTGTCGAAACCCGCGCCGTCGTCACGCACCTCCAGGCGCACCTGGCCGCCGTCCTGGCCCAACGTGAGCCAGATGTTCCGTGCCTGCGCGTGTTTGGCGACGTTGGTGGTGGCTTCCTGCACGAGCCGATAGGCGGTGAGCTCGGCGGCCGGCGCCAGCGGCACCGGCTGCAGCGCGCAGTGCACGGCCACGCCGGTGTTGCTGGTGAAATCGCGCGCCAGGATCTCCAGCGTGGCCACCAGGCCCAGGTGGGCCAGCGCCGAGGGGCGCAGGTCTTCGGCAATGCGGCGCTTGACGGCAATCACCTGGTCCAGCGTGCTCGCCAGGTGGGCCAGCCGTTCCAGCGCCTCGCCGACCAGCGGCGCGGGCGCGGTCAGCCGCGACTTGATGCGCGCGGCATCGAGCTTGGCCGCGGTGAGCAGCGCGCCCAGCTCGTCGTGCAGGTCGCGCGCCAGGCGGTGGCGCTCGTCCTCGCGCGCCGTCTGCAGGTGCTGCGCCAGTTCGGTGAGCTGCGCCGTGCGTTCGCGCACCAGGGCTTCCAGGCGGTCGGTCTCGTCGTGCACGCGCCGCTGCTGGCGATGCAGGCGCAGCGCATGGCGCAGCGCCATCAGCAGGGCCCCCAGCCCCACCAGCGCCGCCGCCGCGGCCGGTGCGTTGCGCAGCGGCCGCGTGGCCGCCGGCTGCAGCAGGTCGAAAAGGCCCAGGGCCGCCGCCACCAGCGCGGCAGCACCTGCCAGCAACAACCAGGCCGTCAACGGCCGGGAGATTTCGCCATGTGTATTCATCTTGTCTACCCGGACTGCCCCTCTGCATCATGCGCCGCCGCGCCAAGGAGCACACCATGATCCGCATCGGTATCGTCGACGACCACGCCATCGTGCGCGCCGGCGCTGCCGGTGCTGATGCTCAGCGGCTTTGCCGAGCTCGACGACGCCACCACGCTGCTGCGCCAGGGCGCCAGCGGCTACCTCAACAAGGACTGCGAACTGGCCGACCTGGTGAAGGCCATCCGCACCGTGCACCGCGGGCGCAAGTACGTCACTGCGGCGGTGGCCGAACGGCTGGCCGAGGGCCTGGGCGCGGGCGGCGAACAGCCGCTGCACGACCAGCGGTGCGAACGCGCGCTGCCCATAGTCCGCCGGGGCCCGTCGGTGTGGGAATCGGCCTACGCAGGCTGGCGTCGGCCGCCGTCGTCAGGCGGCGCGCGGCTCACTCTGGCGCAGCAGGGTCTCGGTGAGCAGCCGGGTCAGTTCGGTTTTCACGACGCCGTAGCACTCGCAGGCGCAGCACTGCAGGCCGGCCGCGTCGAGCACCGTGATGTGGCCGCGCCGGTAGCGGATGTAGCCGGCGTCCTGGAAGTGGCCGGCCGCCAGCGTGACGCTTTCACGGCGCACGCCCAGCATGCTGGCGACCAGCTCCTGCGTCATCACCAACTCGCCCGGCGGCGCGCGGTCGACGGCACTCAGCAGCCAGCGGCTGAGCTGCTGCTCGATGTTGTGGTGGCGGTAGCACACGGCGGTCTGCGCGATCTGCGTGATCAGCGCCTGCGTGTAGCGCAGCAGCAGCCGGCGCAGCTGGCCCGGGCCCTCGAAGGCCTGCAGCAGCGTGTTGCGCGCCAGCCGGTAGCCGTGGCCGGCGGTCTGCACCACGGCCGAGCTGGGCGTGGTGTCGCCGCCCATGATCAGCGCCACGCCGACCATGCCCTCGCGGCCGACGCCGCAGGTTTCGGCCGACGCCCCCGAGGTCATCACGTGGTGCAGCGAGACCACCGCGGTGGTCGGGAAGTAGACGTGGTGCAAGGGCACGCCGGGTTCGTAGAGCATCTGGCCCAGCAGCAGCGGCACCGGTTCGAGCGCGCTGAACAGCGCGTCGAACTCGGCCGCCGGCAGTGCGGCGATGAGGTGGTTCTGGTTGGGCGAGGGCGGGGCCGGCGCCGGCCGGGTGTGGTGCAGCATCGCCTACTTCCCCGGCGTGGTCTCGACACCGACGCCGCGGTAGCCGATGAAGCGGCAGTTCTGGTCGAACATCGGCTGGCCGCTGACGCGGAAGGCCTGCACCGGCTCTTCGCCGCGCCGGCGGTGCAGCGCGAAGTCGATGAAGGGCTGGCGCGCCGCGATGCGCGCCTGCAGTGCCTGGCGCTCGTCGCCGTTCCAGCCGTCGTCGGGCGGCGGCTCGGCGTCGTCCACCAGCGGGCCGACACGCAGCCCCAGCATCTCCATCACCGGGCCCGAGACGCGCGTGAACTCGCCCGCCTCGTCCTGTTCCCAGTACCAGTCGCTGGCCAGCTCGGCCAGGCCGCGGAAGCGCGCCTCGCTCTCGCGCAGTTCGGCGGTGCGCTCGGCCACGGTGGCTTCGAGCAGCGCGTTCTGGCCCTCCAGCCGGCGGTAGAGCAGGCGTGTCTCGAGCATGTGGTGGATGCGTGTCCTGACCTCCACCAGGTCGAAGGGCTTGCTGATGAAGTCGCGCGCGCCGGCCTGCAGCGCGCGCAGCTTGTGGCCCGGCTGCGCCGTCAGCACGATGACCGGCAGCGTGCGGTCGCGCGTGTTGGTCTTCAGGCCTTCCATGACGCCGAAGCCGTCCATCGTGGGCATCTGCAGGTCGAGCAGGATCAGGTCGTAGTCGTTGCGGCGGTGCAGCGCGCACACGGTGGTCGGGTCCATCGCGGAGGTGACCTGCGTGTAGCCGGCCTCGCTCAGCAGGCGGGTGAGCAGGCGCACGTTGGCGTCCTGGTCGTCGACGACGAGGATGCGCGCGCCGAGGATGTCCTGTTCCTGGATCATGGTGTGGCCTGTTCGGGATGGGTGCGCTGAGCGCGGCTGCGGGCGATGTCGAGGGCCAGGTCCAGGGTTTCCATGAACTCGACGACCTTGATCGGCTTGGTGAGGTAGCGGAAGAAGCCGGCGTCCATGCCCTTGGCGACGTCGTGCGGCATGGCGTTCGCGCTGAGCGCGATGACCGGGATGTGGGCCGTGCTGGGGTCGCCGGCAAGAATCTGCAGCGCCGTGATGCCGCTGATGCCGGGCAGGTTGATGTCCATCAGGATGACGTCGGGCAGCGCACTGCGCGCCAGCTCGACGCCGCTGCGGCCATCCTTGGCGCCGATCAGGTGCAGGTCGGGGCGGCGCGCCACCAGCCGCGCCACCAGCAGCAGATTGGCCGGGTTGTCTTCCACGTAGAGCACGGTGCGCCGGGCGGCGCCGTGTTCCACGGCAGGGGTGTGCGCGGGGACATGGGCCTCGGTAGCCGCGGGCAGTTCAACGCTGTGGCTGGCGCGCAACTCGATCCAGAAGGTGCTGCCCACACCGACCGTGCTTTCCACGCCGATGGTGCCGCCCATCAGGGTGATGAGCTGCTTGCACACCACCAGCCCGATGCCGGTGCCTTCCTCGATACCGCCTTCCTGGCCCAGGCGGTTGAAGGGCTGGAAGAGCTGCGCCAGCTTGTCGGGCGAGAGACCCGCGCCGGTGTCGAGAAAACTCACGCGCACACAACCCGCGGGCCGCGTCTCGCAGCGCACCTCGACCGTGCCGCCTTCGCGGTTGTACTTGATGGCGTTGGACAGCAGGTTGACGATGACCTGCTTGACACGTGTGCGGTCGGCCTTCACGAACAGCGCCTGCGCCGGGGCGATGAAGCGCACGCCGATGCCGTGTTTGCGCGCCTGCGGCTCGGTCATGGCCTGGCAGTCGGCCAGCACCTCGGCCAGCGACATCGGCTCGGGCGACAGCGACAAGCGGCCCGACTCGATGAGCGAGAGGTCGAGGATCTCGTTGATCAGCTCCAGCAGGTACCAGCCGGCCTGCAGGATCTGGTCGATGCTGTCCTTCTGCGCCGGCGTGGGTGTCGGTGCGCCCGAGTCCATCAGCTGCGCAAAGCCGAGGATGGCGTTCAGCGGCGAGCGCAGTTCGTGGCTCATGCTCGACAGGAAATCGCTCTTGGCCTGGTTCGCGGTCTCGGCGGCGAGCTTGGCGGCCTGCAGGTCGTGGTTGCTCTGCTGCAGCGCCTGGTCCAGGCGCGCCTGCTCGGCCTCGACGCGCTTGCGCGCGGTGTTGTCGGTGCCGATCAGCAGGTAGCCGATGAGGGTGTCGACGGCGTCGCGCAACGCCGTCACCGAGACCACCGCGGGCAGGCGGCTGCCGTCGCGGCGCAGGTAGGTCAGCTCGTAGATGTCCTCGATGCCGCGCGAGGCCTTGAACACCAGGGCCTCGAAGCCCGGTGCGATGGGCTGACCGAATTCGGTGCTCAGCACCTGCGCGCGCCGCACCAGTTCCAGCGGGTCGGACAACTCGGCCGGCGTGATGCAGTCGACGACGTCGGCTGCGGCGTAGCCCAGCATGCGCTCGGCGCCGACGTTGAAGACCTGGATCACGCCGCGCTCGTCGGTGGCGATGCTGGAAAAGTTCTCGCTGCTGAGGATCGCTTTCTGCAGCGCGCCGGTCTTCAGCACCAGGCGTTGGCGGTGGGCCTTGGCGCTGCCGCGGGTCACGGGCCTGGGGGCGAGCGGCGCTGCCTGGCGGCGGCCTGGCTTGGGGTCAACAGGGGACATGTCGATGCGGGTGGCACGAAGAGGTGACTGGCGGCCGGGCAAGCTGGCGCACCGAACGAGACCCGTACCGGTGTGTCGCATCTTGCGCTGGGCTTGGGGGCTGCGTCTGTACGCTGGCCAACACAGGCCGGGTGCAGCGGGCGGGTGGACTCATCCGCGGCTTGAATCGATTGTCTGCGCCATGCCGCCGCAAGCGTGCTACAGTTCAAAGCTCAGTCGCGGGGTGGAGCAGCCTGGTAGCTCGTTGGGCTCATAACCCAAAGGTCGCAAGTTCAAATCTTGCCCCCGCAACCAAATTCCTGACAAGAAAAACAAGTACGAAGGCCCGCCCAGTGCGGGCCTTCGGCATTCAAGGGCCGGCCACCTCGGCCCGGTACTTCTTGATGAAGCGCGCCCAGTCCTGCGTGGTACCCGTCCTGGCGGGCGAACTCGGTCTTGGGGGCGCCGCGCGGCGGGCGTCTGACGGTGCCGATGCGTGGCCCCTCGTCGGGCTGACGAGGCGAGCCGAGGCGGACGATTCGAACCGGCATCACAACTCCTTCATGGGTTGACCTTGTGGCCCACCATCATGGCTGCGTCGCTCTGGAAATTTTCATCCTGGGCGAGCCGGCGGATGCTCGGGGGTGCGGCCAATGCGGGTGCATCATCACCGTTCGATTTCCTTTGTCTCGTCTGGACGGGGTTCTCCATGAAGCTTCCTACCATCGTTCTCGTGCATGGCGCCTGGGGTGGCGCCTGGATCTGGCGCCGCGTGCTCGGGCCACTGCGTGGCGCGGGGCACGAAGTGCACGCCGTCACGCTCACCGGCGACGGCGAACGCGCCCACCTGCGACGCCCGGACATCAACCTGCAGACGCACGTGGCCGATGTGCTCGGCCTGGTCGAAGCCGAAGAGCTCGACGACATCGTCCTGGTCGGCCACAGCTATGGCGGCCAGGTCATCACCGGCGCGGCCGACCGGCTGCTGGCGCGCAACGGGAAGGCGGTACGCCAGCTCGTCTACGTGGACGCCGTCGTGCCCTTGCCGGGCGAGGGCTGGGGCGACAAGAACACCCCCGAGGTGGTGGCCGCGCGCACGGCCCTGGCGCACGCCAACGGCTTCGCGTTGCCGCCCGGGGACCCCGCCGATTTCGGCCTTGCCGGGGCGGACCGCGAGTGGCTGCTGCGGCGGCAGGTGCCGCACCCTTTCGGTACCTACCGCGACCCGCTGGCCTTCGACGGCGAGCGCTGGGCGCGCCTGCCGCGCGCTTTCATCGACTGCACGCAGCCTGCCTTCCCGACGATCGCCGCGATGCGCGAGCGCGTGCGCCAGATGCCGGGTTTCGAGGTCTTCGAGATCCCGACGGGCCACTGCCCGATGGTCAGCGCCGCGCCGGCGCTCATCGAGATCCTGCTCAAGCTGGCCTCTCGCTGAGCTGAAGAGGCTGCCGCGAAGGGGCACGCCGCGCCGTCAGATGTGCAGCGCGTGCCCCAGCGCCCGCAGCGCCGCTTCCTGCACCGCTTCGCCCAGCGTGGGGTGGGCGTGGATCGTGCCGGCGGCGTCCTCGAGCCGTGCGCCCATCTCGATGGAGTGCGAGAACGCGGTGCTCAGCTCCGAGACGCCCCGCCCGACGGCCTGCCAGCCGACGATGAGGTGGTTGTCGCGCCGCGCCACCACGCGCACGAAGCCCTCGCCGCCTTCCAGCGTCATCGACCGCCCATTGGCGGCGAACGGAAAATGCGCGTCCAGGACGTCGAGACCGGCCTGCGCCGCGCTGGCCGGCGTGTGGCCGACGACGACGATCTCCGGGTCGGTGAAACACACCGCCGGGATCGCCGCGGGTGCGAAATGCCGCTGCCGGCCGGCGATGATCTCGGCCACCATCTCGCCTTGCGCCATGGCGCGGTGCGCGAGCATGGGCTCGCCAGTGAGGTCGCCGATCGCCCAGACGTTGCGCATCGAGGTGCGGCACTGGTCGTCGACGCGCAGCGCGCGGCCGTCCATGTCCAGGTGCAGCGACTCCAGGCCCCAGCCGGCGGTGCGCGGCCGCCGGCCCACGGCCACCAGCACGCGGTCGGCGGGCAGCTCGGTCTCCTGGCCCTGCGCATCGCGCACTCGCACCGCATCGCCGGTGGCGTTGAGACCCTGCACCGTGCACCCGAGCTTCAATGTCACGCCGAGCTTGCGCAGCGCCGCGACGACCGGTTTGGTGAGCTCCTCGTCGTAGGCCGGCAGCGCGCGGTCCAGCGCCTCGACCACCGTCACTTCCGAGCCGAGCTTGCGGTAGACCGTGCCCAGCTCCAGGCCGATATAGCCCGCGCCCACGACCACCAGCCTTGCCGGCACCGAGGCCGGCGAGAGCGCCTCGGTGGCGCCGATGACGCGTCCGCCGAAGGGCAGCGACGGCAGTGCGACGGCTTCGGAGCCGGCTGCCAGCAGCAGGTGTTCGCAGACTATGCGCAGGGGCTCGGCGGCCGCGTCGGCGGGGCGCACCTCGACGGTCTTGCCGTCGACGATGCTCGCCCAGCCGCGCACCACAGTCGCGCCGTGCTTCTTCAGCAGCGCGCCCACGCCGCCGGTGAGCCGGCGCACGATGCCGTCCTTCCAGCGCACGGTCTGCGCCAGGTCCAGGCGCGGCGCATCCACATGGATGCCCAGCGCCGAGGCGCCGGCGCCGCTCAAGGCGTAGTGCCTGACCTTGTGGAATTCCTCGGCGGCGTGGATCAGCGCCTTCGAAGGGATGCAGCCCACGTTCAGGCAGGTGCCGCCGAGTACGTCGTCCTCCACCAGCGTGGTGGCGATGCCCAGCTGCGCGGCGCGTATCGCCGCCACATAGCCGCCGGGGCCGCCGCCGATCACCAGCAGCGTGGTCGTCTGGGTCTGCGTCTGCGCTCTCATCCGCTACTCCACGAAGAGCAGCGCCGGGCACTCGAGCATGCCTCGCAGTGCCTGCACGAACTCGGCCGCGTGCATGCCGTCGACGACACGGTGGTCGAACGACGACGACAAATTCATCATCAGCCGCGGCACCAGCGCGCCGGCGCGGTACATGGGGCGCTCGACGATGCGGTTCACGCCGACGATGGCGACCTCGGGCGCGTTGATCACCGGCGTGCTGGCGATGCCGCCCAGCGCGCCCAGGCTGGTGACGGTGATCGTGGATCCCGAGAGTTCCTCGCGCAGCGCCTTGCCGCTGCGCGCGGCCTCGGCCAGGCGTGCCACCTCGGCCGCCACGGCCCAGGGGTCGCGGGCTTCGGCGTGGCGCAGCACCGGCACCATCAGGCCGTTGGCAGTCTGCGTGGCGATACCCAGGTGCACCGCGCCGTAGCGCGTGACAACCCCGGCCTCGTCGTCGAAGCGCGCGTTGATCTGCGGGAAGCGCCGCACGGCCAGCACGATGGCGCGCGCCAGCAGCGGCAGCAGCGTGAGCTTGCCGCGCTCGGCGGCCCATTGCGCGTTGAGCTGGGCGCGCAGGGCTTCGAGCTCGGTGACGTCGACTTCCTCGACATAGCTGAAATGCGGGATGCGGCGCTTGGACTCCTGCATCTTCTGCGCGATCTTGCGGCGCAGCCCGATCACCGGCAGCGCTTCCTCGTCGTCGCGCTGCGCATAGCGCGTGTCGCCCGCGGCCGGCGCGGTGCTGGCGCGCGCGGCGTGGGCGTCCAGATCCTCGTGCAGGATGCGCCCGCCCGGCCCGCTGCCCGGCACGAACTGCAACTCGATGCCCAAGTCCCAGGCGCGCCGTCGCACGGCGGGTGAGGCGATGGGCTTGTCGCCCGCATGGCGCGCGACGGCCACCGCGGGCCGCGGCGGGGGTGCGGCGGGCCTGGCTGCAGGCGCCAGCACCCCCGCAGATGGGGGTGTCGCTGCGCTTGACACCGGCGCGGGCGCCGGCGGAGCCGCCGGGGCTGGCGCCGCCGCTGGAGCAGCGACAGCCGCCGCTGCCTTGGCTGCCACCGGCGCGGCACCGGCCGCGACGTTGCCCGCACCCTCGACCTCGATGCGGATGAGTTCGGCCCCCACCGCCAGCACGTCGCCGGGCCGGCCACCCAGCGCCAGCACGCGGCCGGCCACCGGCGAGGGGATCTCGACGTTGGCCTTGTCGGTCAATACGTCGGCCAGCGCCTGGTCCTCGGCCACGGTGTCGCCCGGCTTTACATGCCAGGCCCCCAGCTCGACCTCGGCAATGCCCTCGCCGATGTCCGGCATCTTGATGATGTGGATTCCCATCATGCCTCCACGGCGCGTTTGAAGGCCGCGGCGACGCGTTGCGGGCCGGGGAAATAGGCCCATTCCTGCGCGTGCGGGTAGGGCGTGTCCCAGCCGGTGACGCGTTCGATCGGCGCCTCCAGGTGGTAGAAGCAGTGCTCCTGCACCAGCGCTGCGAGCTCGGCGCCGAAGCCGCTGGTGCGCGTGGCCTCGTGCACGATGACGCAGCGCCCGGTCTTCTTCACCGAGGCGACGATGGCGTCCAGGTCCAGCGGCCACAGGCTGCGCAGGTCGATGATCTCGGCGTCTATGCCGGCTTCGCGTGCGGCGGCCTCGCAGACGAAGACCATCGTGCCGTAGGTCAGCACCGTCAGCGCCTGCCCGGCGCGCAGGGTGGCGGCCGATTCCAGTGGCACCGTGTAGTAGCCCTCGGGCACTTCGCCGGCGGGGTGCTTGGACCAGGGCACCACGGGCTGGTCGTGGTGGCCGTCGAAGGGGCCGTTGTAGAGGCGCTTGGGTTCGAGAAACATCACCGGGTCGTCGCTCTCGATGGCCGAGATGAGCAGCCCCTTGGCGTCGTAGGGGTTGGACGGAATCACCGTGCGCAGGCCGCACACATGCGTGAGCAAGGCCTCCGGGCTCTGGCTGTGCGTCTGGCCGCCGTAGATGCCGCCGCCCACGGGCATGCGGATCGTGATCGGCGCCGTGAAGTCGCCGGCCGAGCGGTAGCGCAGCCGGGCGGCTTCGGAGACGATCTGGTCGTAGGCGGGGTAGAAGTAGTCGGCGAACTGGATCTCGGCCACCGGGCGCAGGCCATACACCGCCATGCC
The DNA here is from genome assembly GCA_030681795.1 of Rubrivivax sp. GTDB lineage: Bacteria > Pseudomonadota > Gammaproteobacteria > Burkholderiales > Burkholderiaceae_C > Rubrivivax. Next base: position 5,207 of record JAUXRG010000075.1, on the reverse strand, counting down.
GACGGCGACACCGACGATGCCGCCCTCGGCGATCGGCGTATCGAATACGCGCGACTTGCCGTATTTGGCCTGCAGGCCCTCGGTGCAGCGGAAGACGCCGCCGAAGTAGCCCACGTCCTCGCCGAATACCACCACGTTGCGGTCGCGCGCCAGCATCACGTCCATCGCCGAGCGCAGGGCCTGGATCATTGTCATCTTGGCCATGTCAGGACTCCCGCCGGGCCGCCCCAAGGGAGGCCTGCGCCCCCACGGGGGGCAGCGAACAAAGTGAGCTTGGGGGCATCATTTCAGACTCCCAGCTGCTGGCGCTGCCGGCGCAGGTGCTCGGGCAGCTCCTTGTATACGTCGTCGAACATCGTGGCCGCGCTGACGACCTGGCCGCTGGCCAGCGTGCCGAAACTTTCGGCCTCCTTCTGCGCGGCGATCACCTCTTGTTCCAGGGCCTGCTGCAGGCGGGCGTGCTCTTCCTCCGACCACAAGCCGCTCACGATGAGGTGCTGCTTGAGCCGGTCGATCGGGTCACCCAGCGGGAAATGCTTCCAGTCGTCGCTGGGCCGGTATTTGGTGGGGTCGTCCGAGGTCGAATGCGCCCCGGCGCGGTAGGTCACCCACTCCACCAGCGTCGGCCCGAGGCCGCTGCGCGCGCGCTCTATGGCCCATTGCGAGGCCGCATACACGGCGAGGAAGTCGTTGCCGTCGACGCGCAGCGAGGCGATGCCGTTGCCCACGCCGCGCGCGGCAAAGGTCGTCGCCTCGCCGCCGGCGATGCCCTGGAACGACGAGATCGCCCACTGGTTGTTGACCACGTTGAGGATCACCGGCGCCTGGTAGACCGCGGCAAAGGTCAGCGCATTGTGGAAGTCGGGCTCGGCGGTGGCGCCGTCGCCGATCCAGGCCGAGGCGATGCGCGTGTCGCCCTGGATCGCCGAGGCCATGCCCCACCCGACCGCCTGGATGTACTGCGTGCCCAGGTTGCCCGAGATCGAGAAGAAGCCGTATTCCTTGCTTGAGTACATCACCGGCAGCTGGCGACCCTTGAGCGGGTCGCGCGTATTCGAGAACAGCTGGCACATCATGTCCACCAGCGGGTACTCGCGCGCGATCAGCAGGCCTTGCTGGCGGTAGGTCGGGAAGCACATGTCGCCCCGCTCCAGCGCCAGCGCGTGGGCCACGGCAGTGGCTTCCTCGCCCAGGCACTGCATGTAGAACGACATCTTCTTCTGCCGCTGCGCGATCACCATGCGGTTGTCGTAGATGCGCGTCTTGAGCATCGCGCGCAGCCCGGCCAGCAGCAGCTTGGCGTCGACCTGCGGCGCCCAGGGGCCGACGGCGCGGCCGTCGTCGTCGAGCACGCGTATGAGCGTGTAGGCCAGGTCGCTGGTCGCGGAGGGCAGCGCGTCGACTGGCGGTCTTCGTACCGTGCCGGCCGCAGCCAGGTGCAGGTAGGAAAAGTCGGTGTCGTGGCCGGGCCGCCCGGTGGGCTCGGGCACGTGCAGGCGCAGGGGTTCGCGCTGGGTCATTCGACTCGCTCCTTGTGGGTGCTGGTGGCGGGCGCCGGCGGTTCGTGGCCGCCGCGCTTTGCGGCCGCCACTTTAACCCGCAAGGGCGATGGCCGCGCCTTGCAGCGCGGCCGGCCGTTGGGGTTCAACTAAAGGGCTTGGCGCCATTGCTCGCCAACTGGCGCACCTACGTCCTTGTGCCGCCAAAGCCAGGGCGCTTGCTGCCCCTTTCGGCCCCAGGATGGAGCGTGACTTTCATCCGGGAAAACGCGCTTCGAGTCTGCCAATGGCAGCGTCGAGTGGCACCGCCTGAGTGGCCCGTTCTTCGATTTCCTTCTCGCGCTTGTCGGCAAGGGCATCCCAGGCGGCTTCCCCTTCAGAGTCGGCGTCCAAGCTGGCAATCAACCGGTCGAGGAGTCTCGCCCTGTCCTTCGGCGACAGGCGCAGGACCTCGGCCTGCAGTGATTCGAGGGTGGTTGACATGGGGGCCTCCGAAGGGTGTCGCGTGTTCGAAACGAATAGATTGCCACAAGTCCCTGCGGCACAGGGGGGCGCTCAGATGAAGGCCAGTGAAGACTCGCCGTCAGCGACCACTTCTGCGGCCAGCTTCCGGTCCATGGTGGCCAGCTGGCCTTGGTTCGCTCGAGCCATCGCCAGCAGGTAGCTATCAGTCACCCGCGAGTGGCTGGACAGGAGCGATGGGTCCACGAGGCTGCCGTCCATGAGGCTGACGCTGTCAGGCCAGAACTCGTGCCCGGGCAACCCACGGATCGCCACGAGTGCGCTGACAACGGCGCTTGGCGGGCCGGGTGAGTTCGGGTATTTCGGATGCCCCACGATGCGCAGAAGCCCGTTCTCGGTCATCGGGCAGGTGGCAAAGGCGCTCTGCCCGACGCGGCCGAACCACTCGTGCACTTCCTCGTGCTGGACATGAGCCGGGTCAATGAGCGCGATCAACACGTTGACGTCGAGAAGGTACCGAGTCACGGCTGCTCGTCACGAAGTTGATTCACCAACTCGAGCGTCACCGGCGGCGCGCCCTTGCGTCTGGGCAAGAGCGGTATGCCGTTGCGCTCTGGCCGGGAGGCCCGGTTTCCGCGCGACAGGCCTTGCCTGGCCAAGGCAGAGATCACATCGCCAAGGGTTCGACTTTCTCTCTCGGCGAGATGCTTTGCCGCAGCGAGTACATCGTCATCGATCGCCAGTGTCGTGCGCATGGTTCGCTTCCCTCAAGGATTGATGCGACGCATCGTACATCATACATCACACATCAATTGCCGCCGTGGCGCCGAACCAGTGGCCTGCAGCCTGATCGAGTTCGGGACTGGGCGGCAGTCGAACTTCTTTACAGAACCAACGGATGGCGCCCGGGGGGCAGGCCTTAAGTCCATGTTCTCACAAGGGATTTGTCCTCAGGTACGGAATATGCATAACACAGAACGGAACGTCGAGTCAAATTGGCGCTGGGGGAGTGCAGCAAGTCGTGCCCTTCCCGGTTGGGCCTGAGGCGCGTGCTGCGGTTTTGGGTTGGCTCCTGAAAGAGCCTGGTTCGGGTTGCGTGCACGCTTGTCTTTCGTTGAGCGGTGCCCGTGTGGGTACCGCAGAGTTGAGTAACCGGAGGGACTGCAATGTTCAAGTTTCCCAATACGATGAAACGATCACTCCTCGGCGCGGCCGCTTTGGCGACCTTCGCTGTGGGCGCACAGGCGGGCGTTGTTGAATTCAAGGCCGACGTCAACGCCGCAATCGACGCGGGTTTGGCGTATTCGCGGGCGAACAGCCATTTCACCACCTACACCGCAGCCAATGGCCTCTCACTGTTGACCTTGCTGGAGAAGGAGTCCATCCCGGCCGGCTACAACGGCCTGGCCGCGGCAGACAAGATCCTGGCCCAGAACGCGGCCTGCATCCTGATCGTTGACGCCAGTTTTGGCGATCGGGGGGGCTTCTACTCTTACTATGATGGCCAAGTCATGATGGGCTTGTCCGTTTACCTGGCCACCGGGGGGGCCGATGAGCCCGCAGCCGCAGCCGGATTCAACTGCACGGGCCGTTCGGCGCGCGCCACCATCGACAAGGTGGTGGATCGGTCCCTGGCTGCGCAAGCGCTGGGCATCCCGGTGATCTACGGGGCCCCAGGATATTGGGGTTACCAGGGCCCCGGGTACGATTCCTCCACCACGCAGTTCACCCTTGCCGGGCTTTCCGCGGCCAGAGGTTTCTACTCCGGAATGGGCGAGTCGGCAGACAAGAACCGCATTCCGCTCCTTAGAGCCGCGCTCAAGTTGACGTCGGCAGCCTATGCGGTGAACGGCAAGCAGGAAGTCTGCACCGGCACCGTGAACCCCGCCTGCTTCGGCCACGGCTACTCGTCCACCTACGGGTCGGGGAATAACAGTTCTCAGCAGACGGCTTCGGGTACTTGGGGCCAACTGGCGGGCGACAACGCGAGTGACGTTGCCAAAAACGTCAACGATCCATCCATCCAGGGTTATCTCCGGTGGCTGCAGGACAAGTACGCCTATACGACCAATATCCGCCCGGACTCTTGGCCCCCGGCCTACTTCTACTATCTCTGGTCTTCCTCCAAGGCCTACAACATCATTCAGTCTTCGGGTGTGCCTGCAGCGGCGGGCAATCTTGATCCGGCCGCCATGGGGACGCTGGTCGCGGTGGGCGGCCTGCGCGAGGCGAATCGCGATCCAGTGATCGATCCGCGTCCGGCCCCGCGTGGTATCGGTCCGGCAGGTTATTACAGCGGAACTCCGAAGGGCTGGTACTACGACTACGCCTACCGGCTGATGTCGTTGCAGAACGCTGGGCAGTTCCCTAACCCGAACGGGACCTGGAATACCCAGGTTGACCACGCCTACGCCATCCTGGTGCTGCAGCGCTCCCTGGGCGGTGCCTGCATCGATACCGACGGTGACGGCGTCTGCGACAGCGTGGACAACTGCCCGGCGGTTCCCAACCCGGACCAGAAAGACAGCGATGGCGATGGCATCGGCGACGTGTGCGATGTGGTGCCGAGGTGCGACGTCGACGGTGACTTCGACATCGACAAGATCGACCTTTCGCTCATCAGCCGCGCGCGCGGCCAGAAGGCCCTGCCGAATGACCCGCGCGACAGCGACGGCGATGGCCTGATCACGCCGAACGACGTGAAAGTCTGCATCCCGCAATGCACGCGGTTGAACTGCGCCACCCAGTGACGACGCCGCCCCCCGGGCACGGACGCCCGGGGGGCACTGAATCCCCCTCTGGATCAATAGGAGTATGGAAATGAAGAGACTTTGCAAAGCACTCGGTGGCTTGCTGGCTGCGGTCGCGCTGGCCGTGCCAGCGCAGGCAGTGCCGGTGACGCTCAGTAGTCTGCTCACCGGCGGGTCGATCGTGGCTGGTGACAAGCAGTTCGACCGCTTCGCCGTGACGTTCGCATTTTCGACCGATTCGGCTGCGATCTTTAACGCAGCGAACATCATGATTGACGGGAATTCGACCGACCCGATGAAGCCAGGGCTCGATTTCAGTGTGCTCAACAACGAGTTGTCGATAAGCGGTGGTTCGGGGTTCCTCGACGTCACGTTTGGCTTCCGCGTCACCGTCCTCGACCCAGCCATGGCGATCAACGGCGCCGAGTTGGCCATCAATGGGGGGACCATTGCCAACAACACCGGCATTGAAGATGCCGGCATGTACATCAGGGAG
>JAUXRG010000073.1 GCA_030681795.1 Rubrivivax sp. | reverse complement strand
CCCTTCGGCTTCGCGCTGTTCTATCTGCGCAGCGTGGCCGCCAAGGAGGACTACAAGGACCGCATCACCGGCCAGAAGATCCCGGCCGTGACCACGGCGCAGATCTACAAGGGCTCGATCGCCTTCATCGTGCTGCAGCTCGTCATGGTGGCAGCGGTGATCGCATTCCCGAGCCTGGTGGCCGGCGGCCTGGACTCGAACGCGCCCAAGATTGACGCCGACAAGGCCTTGCTGCAGTTGCAGATCGACGACGCGAAGCGCACTCCGGCTGCCTTGCCCGATGCGGGTGGCGCGTCAGCACCGGCCGGTGCCGCCGAAGAAGACCCGATGAAGGGCTTCATGGACGCGCTCAAGGAAGACCAGAAGAAGAAGTAAGCCCACCCGCTGCGGCCCACGGGCCGCAGCACCCACGGGGGCGCAACCGCTTGGTGCCGCCGGCCACCCGGCGCTTCGGCGCCGGCCGGGCTGCAGCGGCCGGTGCTGTTGTTCTGCGGCTTCGTCGGCCGCAGCACGCGCCCGTTCATGGCGGCACACATCTGACTCAGGTCAAACAGCGGCCAGAGTCGCGGGCAGAGCCGTGGCGTTTGGGTGCATGCCCTCCCTAGAATTCGCCGTTTGCCGACATTTGGTCCGACCCACTACCCACCGGAGTACTGCCCCGTGGCACCACTGCTCAAACTCTCCCAACTGATCGACACGCTCAACGAGTGGATAGGCAAGCTCGTGATGTGGCTGATCCTCGCATCGGTGGTGATCAGCGCGGGCAACGCCGTCATGCGCAAGGCCTTCGACGTCGGCTCGAACGCCTATCTCGAAATCCAGTGGTACCTGTTCTCCGCCGTCTTCATGCTCGGTGCGGGCTATGTCTTCCTGCGCAACGGCCACGTGCGCATCGACTTCGTCTCAAGCAAGCTGTCCAAGCGCACCAACGCCGTCATCGACGCGCTGGGCATCGTGGTCTTCATCATCCCGCTGTGCCTGATCCTCGTCACCCTGTCCTGGCCGGTGTTCGAGCGCACCTGGACCTCCGGCGAGATGAGCTCGAATGCCGGCGGGCTGATCCGCTGGCCGGTGCAATTGCTCATCCCCGTGGGCTTCTCGATCCTGGCGCTGCAAAGCGTCTCCGAACTCATCAAGCGGCTGGCCTTCCTGAGCGGCCACCGCAGCGAGCCCTTCAGCACCGAGGTGGGCAAGTCCTCCGAGGTCGAACTGGCCGAGGAACTGGCTGCCGCCGCCGAAAAGAAGCTCGCCGGAGCCCAGTGACATGACCGCCTTCATCGCCCAAAACTTTGTCCCGCTGATGTTCTGCGGGCTGCTGGTCTTCCTGCTCACCGGCATCCCGGTGGCCTTCGGCCTGGCCGCCACCGGCTTGCTGATGGGCTTCATCGGCATCGAGGCCGGCCTGTTCCCGACCAACATGTTCAGCGCCCTGCCGCTGCGTGTATTCGGCATCATGCAGAACGACA
>JAUXRG010000062.1 GCA_030681795.1 Rubrivivax sp. | reverse complement strand
GTTCTCCAGGATGCCACGGCCACCGCGCCAGTCCTTGTTGGACGGGCCATCGACGGTCTTCTGGGTGGCGGTTGCCGCATGTACGGTGGTCATCAGGCCGCGCTTGATGCCCCAGGTGTCGTTGAGCACCTTGGCCACCGGGGCCAGGCAGTTGGTGGTGCAGCTGGCGTTGCTGATGATGGCCTGGCCGGCGTAGGTCTTGTCGTTGACGCCGTAGACGAACATCGGCGTGTCGTCCTTGCTGGGCGCGCTGAAGATGACCTTCTTCGCGCCCGCGGCCAGGTGCTTCTCGCCGGCTTCCTTGGTCAGGAACAGGCCGGTGGACTCGACGATGATGTCGGCGCCGACCTCGCCCCACTTCAGCTCGGCCGGGTCCTTCACGGCGGTGAGGCGGATCTTCTTGCCGTTGACGATGAGGGTGTGGCCGTCGACCGCGATGCTGCCCTTGAAACGGCCGTGCACGCTGTCGTACTTGAGCATGTAGGCCAGGTAGTCGGGCTCGAGCAGGTCGTTGACGGCGACGATCTCGATCTCGGGGAAATGCTGAACGGCGGCACGCAACACCATGCGCCCGATGCGGCCGAAGCCGTTGATGCCTACTTTGATGGTCATGGAGTCACTCCTTGGGGTTTGATGGCGATTTTGACGCAGGGGACGGTCAGGGTCACGTGGTCGCCGAAAACGGAGTCCAGTGAGCGCTTGGGAAGGTCGAGTTCCACGCGCGACAGCCAGTCCAGGAAAGGCCGGCGCGCCGCGTCGCTGCTGCCCACTTCGCCCACCGCGTTGGGCATGAAGGGCTGCTGGTACACCCACTTCACATCGAAGGGGCAGGCCATGGTGTTGAAGTCGAAGGTCAGGGTCTGCTCGCGAATGCCGCGCACCGCGCCCAGGAACTGCCGCAGCGTGAGGTCCCTGAAGCCGTAGGTCTCGCCTTCGAATACGAAGACGAATACGACGTTGGCGCGAAGGGGGCCGCCCTGGTGGCATGGCAGGCGATAACCCTCGGCCCAGGTCTTGATGTGTTCGGCGAGCCCCTCGGCCGCCGGCCTGGCGAAGACCTCGGCCACCGGCGGCCGGTCGGGCGCGTCGAAGCGCAGGCGCGCCAGCACCCGGCCCTGCACATTTTGTCGTTGCGCCCACACGGGGTAGGGGGGCGTCTTGTTGCCGCTGACATGGCTCAGGCAATCGAGCGTGCGGGCCCTCTCGGCGGCCATCGGATCCACGGGCTTGGACCAGATCACGCGACGGTCATCGGGTTTGAACACGAAATCGATGACCAGCCGCGAGGGGATGTCGGCGCCCTCCAGGCAGGGCACGCGGTACTCGCGCACATGCGCCTTCACCGCGTCGATGAAGCTCTCGTCGCCTTCGCTTTCAAGCACCTTGACCGCCGGGCGCTTGTCGGGCGTGGTGAACTCCAGCTCCACCTTCACGCGGCCTCCGAGGCCGAGCTTGAAGACGCGCAAAGGGTACTCGGGTGCGCCGCGCTGCTCGGCCAGGGGCGTCAGGCAGCGCAGTGCGGGTGTGGGCTCCAGTGTCACGTCCTGCGCCAGGGCCGGCGAGCCCAGCGCACCGATGCAGGCACCCAGACCCGCCAGCCGCAGCCACGTCGGACGCACGCCTTGAGCCTTCTAGCGCGCCAGCACCTTGCGCACCACGTCCACGACGTTTTGCGCGGTGAGGTGGAAATGCTTGAACAGCGCCGGCGCGGGGGCGCTCTCGCCATAGGTATCGATGCCGACCACGGCGGCGCAGCCGTATTTCCACCAGCCGTCGGTGACGCCGGCTTCCACCGCCACGCGCGGCAGTTTCGGCGGCAGCACGCTGGCCTTGTACTTGACGCTCTGGCGGTCGAAGGTGGTGGTGCTGGGCATGCTCACCACGCGCACGGCGATCTTCAGCCGGGCGAGTTCGGCCTGGGCGTGCAGCGCGAGCTGCACCTCGCTGCCGGTGGCGATGATGACGGCCTGCGCCGCGCGCTGAAGCCCGACCTCGCTGGGTTCGGCCAGCACGTAGGCGCCCTTGCCGATGTCGTCGAGCCGGGCCTTGGGCAGGTAAGGCAGGTTCTGGCGCGAGAGCAGCAAGGCCGTGGGCCGCGTGACGTTGCCCAGCGCCATGGTCCAGGCGACCACCGTCTCGGCGGTATCGGCCGGGCGCCAGACGTCGAGGTGGGGGATCAGCCGCAGGCTGGCCGCATGCTCCACGCTCTGGTGGGTGGGGCCGTCCTCGCCCAGGCCGATGCTGTCGTGGGTGAAGACGTGGATCACGCGGCGCTTCATCAGCGCGGCCATGCGGATGGCGTTGCGGCTGTAGTCGCTGAAGGTCAGGAAAGTGCCGCCGTAGGGGATGAAGCCGCCGTGCAGCGCCACGCCGTTCATGATGGCGGCCATGCCGAACTCGCGCACGCCGTAGTTGATGTGGCGGCCCCCGTTGGGCTGGCCTGCGTCGTCGAAACGCAGCGCCGGCGTGGCGGCGGTATTCGTGAGGTTGGAGCCCGTGAGGTCGGCGCTGCCGCCCAGCAGCTCGGGCATCGCCTGCGTGAAGATCTCCAGCGCGTTCTGGCTGGCCTTGCGGCTGGCCAGCGTCTCGGCCCTGGCGTGGGCGGCCACCGCGGCATTCACCGCGGTCTGCACGAATCCGGCCGGCAGCTCGCCGTTCATGCGGCGCAGGAAGTCGGCGGCGAGTTCGGGGTGCTCGGCCTCGTAGGCGGCGAAGGTCTGCGCCCAGCGCCCCTGCGCGGCCAGGCCGGCGGCGCGTGCGTCCCAGGCGTTGCGCACGGCATCGGGGACGACGAAGGGCTCGTGCGGCCAGCCCAGCGCGGCGCGCGTGAGCTTGACTTCCTCGACGCCCAGCGGCTCGCCGTGGGCCTTGGCGCTGCCGCCGCGGTGGGGCGAGCCCTGGCCGATGGTGGTCTTGCACAGGAGAATCGTCGGCCGGGTCGCCGACGTGCGGGCGCTCGCGATGGCGGCACTCACCGCCGTCGCATCCTGGCCATCGAGGGGCCCGATCACGTTCCAGCCGTAACCGGAAAAACGCTGCGCCACGTCGTCGATATACCAGGGCTTCACCGCACCGTCGATGCTGATGCCGTTGTCGTCGTACAGCGCCACCAGCTTGTTCAGCTTCCACGCGCCGGCCAGGGCGCAGGCTTCGTGGCTCACGCCTTCCATCAGGCAGCCGTCGCCCATGAAGACCCAGGTGCGGTGGTCGACGATGGCGTGGCCGGGGCGGTTGAACTCCGCGGCCAGCAGCTTCTCGGCCAGCGCCATGCCCACGGCGTTGGCCAGCCCCTGGCCGAGCGGGCCGGTGGTGGTCTCCACGCCCGGCGTGGCGTCGACCTCGGGGTGGCCGGGCGTGCGGCTGCCCAGCTGGCGGAAGGCGCGCAGCTCGCTCATCGGCAGCGCATAGCCGCTGAGGTGCAGCAGCGCGTACAACAGCATCGAGGCGTGGCCGTTGGAGAGCACGAAGCGGTCGCGGTCGGCCCAGTGCGGATCGGCCGGGTTGTGCTTGAGTGCGCCGCCCGAGGGGCCCCACAACGCCACGGCCATTTCGGCCATGCCCATGGGCGCGCCCGGGTGGCCGGAGTTGGCCTGCTGCACGGCGTCCATGGCCAGGGCGCGCAAGGCGTTGGCCATCGAGGGGATGTCGGGCGTGGGGGTGGCCATGAGCGGGGCGCCGGGCGGGGCGAAGGCAGACGAAGCCCCGATTCTAGGAGCGCGGCTCGCCCGCCCCGCCCTCTTCGTATCATGGGCCCATGCAGGGCTTGCACCTCACCGCCGACTTGCGCGGCTGCGCCCCCGGGCAGCCGTTGATGCACGACCCGCTGGCGCTGCGCCGGCATTGCCTGCAGGCCGTGGCCGACGCCGGGCTGCGCGCCGTGGGCGAGTTGTTCCACACCTTCCCTGCGCCCGGCGGCGTGACCGGTGTGGTGCTGCTGGCCGAATCGCACCTGGCGGTGCACACCTGGCCCGAACTGGGTGCGGTGACGCTGGACGTGTACGTGTGCAACCTGCAGGCCGACAACAGCGCGCGCGCCGAGGCGCTGCTGGCGGCACTCGAAGCCGCTTTTGCCGCCACGCGCTGCGAACACCACCGTGTGCAGCGCGGGGCCAGTGGCGAGCGTGTGCAGCGCGACGTGGACGCAGCGGCCTGAGCGCTGTCAGGCGCGCCGCGGCAAGGTGGCAGCCTGTTCGCCCAGGTCCCAGAACAGCCCCGTCATCAATACCAGCGCCTGGCGCGCCACCGGGGCCAGCAGGTGCTCGTCGGGCGCGTGCTGGCTGCACGCGGGGTAGCTGTGCGGCACCCACACCGTGGGCAGTCCCAGGATATCGGCGAAGACTTCGTTGGGCAGCGAGCCGCCCAGGTTGGGCAGCAGCACCGGCGGCTGGCCGGTGCTGCGCTCGATGGAGTCCAGGGCGAAGCGCACCCAGGCGTGGTCCGGGTCCAGCCGCGTGGCGGCCATGATGACCGGCTCGCTGACCTGGATATCGGCGAACCCATGGGCGGCCAGATGCGAGCGCAGCCGCTCGCGCAGGTGGCTGACATCGGTGCCCACCACGAAGCGCATGTGCATGGCCGCGCTGGCGCTGGGCGGGATGGCGTTGATGGGGTGGTCGGGGTTGCCGCAGCGCCAGGCCAGCACCTCGAGGGTGTTCCAGGCGATCACGCGCTCGGCGGGGGTCAGGCCGGGTTCGCCCCATTCGGTATCCACCACCGGGTCGCCGGGGTCGCCGCCGAACTTCAAGCCGCCCAGCGCGGCACGCACGTTGGCCGGCACGGGTGGCGGGCGCAGCGCGGGCACGAGGATGCGCCCGCGGCCGTCGACCATCGAAGCGATGGCGTTGGCCAGCACCGTGCCCGGGTTGCGCAGCAGCCCGCCCCAGTTGCCCGAGTGGTGCGCGCCTTCGCGCAGCGTCAGGGCGAGCGTGAAATTGGCCACGCCGCGCGAACCGAGGAAGACCGTGGGCCGGTCGCGGTGCCAGCGCGGGCCGTCGCTGGCGATCAGCACGTCGGCGGCGAGCTCGCTGCGCTGCGCGCTGCAAAACGCGGCCAGGCCGGGCGAGCCGGTTTCCTCGCCGGTCTCGATCAGCACCTTGACGTTGAAGCCCAGGCGCTGGCGCACGGCCAGCACCTGCGCCAGCGCGGCGAAATTGATGCTGTGCTGGCCCTTGTTGTCGGCCGTGCCGCGGCCGTAGATCCGTTCGCCCTCCTGCGCCAGCTGCCACGGGCCCTGGCCGCGGGTCCAGCTCGAATCCTGGCCGCGGATGACATCGCCGTGGCCGTAGATCAGCACCGTGGGCAGCGCGTCGCTCTCATGCCGCGTGGCGATGAGCAGCGGGCCGCAGGCGGGCTCGGGGTTGTCGTGCAGCGTGGCGGTGAAGCCCAGCCGGGCCAGCGAGGGCGCCATCTCGTCGGCGAGATAGGCGTGCAAGGCCGGGCCCGAGGCCGCGTCCTGGCTCTCGGTGCGCAGGGCCACCCGGCGCGCCAGGTCGCGCAGGAAGGCGCCGCTGTCGAAGTGCTCTGCCGCGGCGGCGAGCGCGGCCGCGCGCGTCACGGCTTGCTGACCAGCGTGTAGTGCTCGACGCTGGGGTCGGCCGCGAAGTAGGGGCCGATGAGGGCGCGCCACTCGGCGAACAGCGGGCCGCCGCGGAAGCCCACCGTGTGGTCTTCCAGCGTCTCCCAGAAGATCTGCAACACATAGTGCTCGGGGTTCTCGATCCCGCGGTTGACCTTCGCACCTTTGAAGCCCTTGGCCCGGCTGGCCACGTGGGACAGGCCGCGCTGGATGGCTTCTTCGAAGGCGGCACCCTGGCCGGAGACGATGCTGAAGTTGGCGATTTCGAGGATCACGGGGGGCTCCATTCGGGTCAGTAAAACCGGAGTCTAGACACTGCCGGCCTGCCGTCTACCGAGGCCAGGCGGCCGGCGCATTCAAGTTCTGCCCCGTGGCGCCCGAAAACAAGCCTATCGGGCGGCCAGCGTGTGCCGCCGCATCCCTTCCAGGAACGACGAATGTCCCACACCATTGCCGTCGAGGAGTTGCGCGTCGGCATGTACATCCACCTCGAAGGCGGCTGGCTGTCGCATCCTTTTCCGCTATCGAGCTTCCGCATCGCCGCTCAGGAGCAGATCGAGACCCTGCGCGGGCTGGGCCTGGCCCGGGTGGGCTGGGTGCCGGAGAAAAGCGAGCTGGAGCCCACGCCGGCCGAAGCGGCGGCTGCGGCCGTCGCCGCCGCTGCGGCCGCCGCCAAGGACGCGCTCACGCCGGCCGAGGTGGCCGAGCGGCGCCGGCGCCTATGGGGCGCGGCGCAGCGCGAATCCACCCGGCGCTGTGAGCGCCAGCAGGGCGAGGCGGCCCAGGCCTGGCACGAGGCCGCCGACGCCATCCACGCCCGGCCGGCCGTGGCGGGCGGCATGGCCACGGCGCTGACGCAAGCCATGCTCGACAAGATGCTGGGCGCCGATGACGTCGTCATCCGCCTGGTGGCCGGCGGGGGCGACCGCGCCGCGGCGCATGCCATCAGCACCAGCGTGATCTCGCTGCTCATCGGCCGCACACTGGGCCTGGAAGAAGCCGAGATGCTGGACCTGGGTGTCGGTGCGCTGATGCACGACGTCGGCAAGCTCGAGGTGGACGAGCGCTTCCGCCACGCCGAGGACGGCTTCTCGGCCGCGGAGCAGACCGCCTACCGCAGCCACGTGGCCAAGGGCGTGATCCTCGGCCACCGCATGGGGCTTCGAGTCGGTGCGCTCACGGTGCTGGCGCAGCACCACGAACACGCCGATGGCAGTGGCTTTCCGCAGCACCTGGCGGGTGAGGGCATTGTGCTGGCGGCACGCATCGTGTCCATCGTCAACCGCTTCGACAACCTGTGCAATCCGGGCACGCGCGCGCTGGCGCTGACACCGCACGAGGCGGTCTCCCTGCTCTTTGCCCAGGGGCGGTCGCAACACGACGCTGCCGTGCTGACCAGCTTCATTCGCATGATGGGCGTGTACCCGGCGGGCTCGCTGGTGCAGCTCACCGACGACCGCTACGCCATGGTCGTCGGGGTGAACTCCAGCCGCCCGCTCAAGCCGCGCGTGCTGGTGCACGACGCCCGCAGCGCCGGCCCCGATGTGCAGTGGCTCGACCTGGAGCAGGAGCCGCAGCTGGGCATTCGGCGCAGCCTGCCGGCCAGCAAGCTGCCCCCCGCCGCGCTGCAGGCGCTGGACCCGCGGCCGCGCGTGGCCTATTTCTTCGAGCCCGCCACGCACGAGTTGCCGGCCGACGCCGGGGCGATCCCATGCTGACCCTGGCGCCGTCGGCCCCCAAAGGCCCGCCCGGTGACGCCGTGGTGCTGGAATGGCAGGCGCTGCTGGCGGCCCTGCCCCACGCGGCCTGGGTGGTGGCACTGGACACGCGCTGCGTGGTGGCGGCCAACCCGGCGGCCGGGGCCCTTCTGGATTGCCCCTGCGAAGACCTGGTGGGCCGGGCCGCCCAGGAGTTGGCGGCCTCGCCCGAAGACCTCGCCTGGTGGGAAACGGCCAGCCAGGGCGCACCCGAGCCCCTGGAGTCGGACACCCTGGTGACCCTGGCCGACGGCCGCGCACTGCACGTGCGGCGCAGCATCGGGCTGGCCGCGGGCCCGCCGGGACGACCGGGCCGCCGGCATGCGCTGGTGGTCCTGTGCGACCGCAGCGCCGAGCAGCGCACCGAGGCCGAGCGCGAGGGCCTGCTGGCCGAGCTGCAGGCCACGCTGGAGGCCACGGCCGACGGCATCCTGGTCACCGACCTGGGCGGCCGGCTGCGTGCCTTCAACCGCCGCTTTGCCGAGATCTGGGCCATGCCGCTGGACATGCTGCAACAGCACGACGACCTCGCCGTGCAGGCCTGGATGGCGCGCAGCGTCAATGACACGCAGGCCTACGAAGGCCGCCTGCAGGCGCTGCGCCAGGCCGCACTCGTATCGGCCAGTGATCGCCTCGAACTGCATTCGGGCCAGGTGCTCGAGCGCGTCACGCGGCCGCTGTTCAGCGCCGGCCGGCCCCAGGGCCGCGTGTGGTCTTTCCGCGACCTCACCGAGCGCATCGTGGCCGAAGAGCGAGCCGAGGCGCTGGTGAGGCACGACGCGCTCACCGGGCTGCCCAACCGAAGCCTGCTCGCGGAGCGGGTGGCCGCGGCCGCGGCCGACAGCGGCCACGGGGGCCACTCGTTTGCGCTGCTCGTGGTCGACCTCGACCGCTTCCGGCAGATCAATGACAGCCTGGGCCACGAGGCGGCCGACCGCGTGCTGCTCGACGTGGTGCGCCGCATCCAGGGCTGCCTGCGCCAGCACGACCTGCTGGCACGGGTGGGCGGCGACCAGTTCGCGGTGATGCTGCAACCCGCCGACGCCGCGGCGGCCGAGGCCACCGCACGGCGCGTGCTCAACGTGGTGGCCCAGCCGTGCAACATCGACGGCGCCCAGTTCACCCTGACCTGCAGCATCGGCATGGCCCTGGCGCCTTCGCACGGGACGGGCATCGACGACCTGATGCGCCACGCCGAAGCCGCCATGCGCGCCGTGAAGAGCTCCGGGCGGGCCCACTACCGGCTGCACCAGGTGCGCGCCGAGGGCGACCGCCGCGAGCACATGCGGCTGGACCACGCCATGCGCCAGGCCCTGGTGAGCGGGCGCTTCCGCCTGCACTACCAGCCGCAGGTGGACATGGCCAGCGGCCGCATCGTCGGTGCCGAGGCGCTGATCCGCTGGCGCGACCCCGAGCTCGGCGAGCTCTCTCCGTCGCGCTTCATCCCGGTGGCCGAGGACAGCGGCTTCATCGTCGCCATCGGCGACTGGGTGCTCGGCCAGGCGGTGCGCCAGGCCGCGTTGTGGCACCAGCGCGGACGCCCGCTGCCCATCGCCATCAACGTCTCGGCCCTGCAGTTCGAGCAGACCAATTTCGTCGACCGCGTGGCCAGCGTGCTGGCCGTCAGTGGCGTGCCGGCCTCCCTGCTGGAGCTGGAGCTCACCGAATCGATCCTGCTGCACGATGTCGAGGAGGCGCTGCACCGGCTGCAGGCACTGCATCGGCTGGGGGTGCGGATGGCGATCGACGACTTCGGCACCGGCTACTCCAGCCTGGCCTACCTGAAGCGCTTTCCCATCGGCAAGCTCAAGATCGACCGCAGCTTCGTGCAGGGCCTGCCCGACGACGACAGCGACGCGGCCATCGTTCGCGCCATCCTGCAGATGGCCAAGGCGCTGGGCTTGAAGGTGATCGCCGAGGGCGTGGAGACCGAAGCCCAGCGGCAGTTCCTGGCCGGGGCCGGGTGCGACGAGTTCCAGGGCTTCCTGTACGCCGCGGCGCTGGACGCCCTGAGCTTCGATCAGCGCGTGGGCCGCAGCGACGCCGCCCCGCCGCCCCTGGGCAGGCGCATCCAGCTCGTGCGCAGCTGAAGTGCAGCCCCCAGTGGCGGGCGCAGGCGGCACAATCGAGGCCCACGCCCGTGAGCGTCACGTTCCAGCCCGCCGCCATGATCTACAAGTTCAAGAGCCCAGCCTGTGGCGACGTGATCATGCTCGGGCCGAACGGCGACCAGATGCTGCGCCTGCTCGGGCGCGAGCCCGCGGCCCAGGGCATCATCGAACCAGGGGCGATGCCCGCGGCGCTGCAGGCGCTTCAGGCGGCCATCGCCGCCCAAGACGCGCCGGCGGCCGAAGCGAACGAAGCGGACAAAGCGAACGAAGCGGACGGGGCCGACGGCGAGGCGGCGGGCGATGCGCTGCGGCCGGCGGTCGGCCTGCGCCAGCGCCTGTGGCCGATGGTCGACATGCTGCGGCGCAGCCAGGCCGCCGGCGCTGCCGTCGTCTGGGGCGTGTGAAATGCAAGGCCTGGCAGTCAACGAGGAAGCACGAAGATGAAGCTCTGGAGCGATAGCTGGACCAATGGCGACCGCATCCCGGCGCGCTATGCGGCCGGCAAACCCGATGGCGCCGGCGGCGCCACCTTCAGCGACAACCTCAACCCGCACCTGGCCTGGAGCGACGTGCCCGCGGGCACCCGGTCGATGGTGCTGATCTGCCACGACTTCGACGTGCCCAGCCGGGGCGACGATGTCAACCAGCCCGGCCGCGAAGTGCCCGCCGAACTGCCGCGGGTGGACTTCTTCCACTGGGTCCTGGTGGACCTGCCGCCGCAGCCCACGGTGATCGCCGAGGGCGAGTACAGCCGCGGCTTCGTCGCCCGCGGCAAGCCCGGACCCGAGGCACCGCACGGGGCCCGCCACGGCCTGAACGATTTCACCGGCTGGTTTGCCGGCCACCCCGAGATGGCGGGCCACTATTTCGGCTACGACGGGCCCTTCCCGCCCTTCAACGATTCGCTGGTGCACCACTACGTATTCACGCTGTATGCCGTGGCGCTGCCCCGGCTGCCGCTGGAAGGCCTGTTCACCGGCGCCCAGGTGCGCGAGAAGCTCGCCGGCCGCGTGCTGGGCGAAGCCACGTTCTCCGGCACCTACACGCTCAACCGGCGCCTGCTGACCGCCGAAGCCTGAGATGCCCGGGCCGCACCCCGTGCCCGGCCCGACGCGGGTATTCGTGCTGCGCCACGGCGAGACGGCCTGGAACGTCGAGCGCCGCATCCAGGGCCAGCTCGATGTGCCGCTCAACGAGCGCGGACGCTGGCAGGCGGTGCGGCTGGCGCAGGCGCTGGCCGGCGAGAAGCTGGCCGCGGTGTACAGCAGCGACCTGCAACGCGCCCGCGATACGGCAGCGGCCGTGGCGGCGGCGGCCGGCGTGGCGTTGCACATCGATCCCGGCCTGCGCGAACGGGCCTTCGGCGTCTTCGAGGGCCAGACCTTCGAGGAAATCGAGCGGCGCTGGCCCGAAGAGCTGGCGCGCTGGCGCCGGCGTGACCCGGGCTTCGAGGCGCAGGGTGGCGAGAGGCTGGACGCGTTCTACGCGCGCAGCGTGGGTGTGGCCGGGCAGCACGCCGCGCGCCACCCCGCGCAGGCCATCGCCCTCGTCGCCCATGGGGGTGTGCTGGACTGCCTGTACCGCGCCGCCGCCGGCATCGAACTGGGGGCGGCGAGGACCTGGCAGGTGGCCAATGCGGCCGTCAACCGGTTGCGCTGGACACCTGAGGGTTTCGCTATCGTGCGCTGGAACGACACGGCGCACCTCGGGGCTGAGTCCCCCGAGGCGGGTCTTGCCGACGAGCCGCGATAGGGCTGCGCCTGCGGCCTACTTCCAGCACTCGGCCACCGTGGGCGCGGTGCCCGAGTGGCCCTTGGTATTGGCCTGGTCGATGCTCAAGGTGGCGCACTTCGTATCCTTGGCCGCCTGCGCGCCGGCGGGCGCGGCCTCGATGGTGAAGGTGGTGGCCGTGGGCTGGCCGGCGGCGAAGGCGAAGGTGTAGGTGCCGATGAGCTCGGTGCGGCACGCCACCGCGGGCAGCGCGGTGGCCACGCCTGCGTTCTGGTCGTAGCGCAGGTTGCTGGCGTAGACACGCTCGGCGAAGGTCGCCAGCTCCGTCGCGCAGCCCGCGGCCAAGGCGCGCCGGGTGCGCACCACATGCTCGCTGTAGCTCGGGTAGGCCACGGCCGCCAGGATGCCCACGATGGCCACCGTGACCATCAGCTCGATCAGCGTGAACCCGGCCTGGGCGGGGCGGTGCCGGGGTGCCCGCACGGTGGGCGCGCGGGCAGGTGTGTCGCGGGGCAGGGGGTTCATGGGCGTGCTTACTGGTTGACGACTTCGCGCCAGGAGATGCGGCCGCTGCGAATCGGGTTATTGACGCTGATGCTGCGGATGCCGCCACTGGTGCCGCTGCTGATGATGCGGTTGCCGATCAGGATGGCATCGCTGGGCAGGTTGATGTCCGGGCTGAACGAGCCGATGGGGCGCCCGCCCAGGCGGTCGGTGGCGTCGAACAGCAGATCGTTGTTGACGTCGAAGAACAGCTGGCTGGTGGCCGCGCCGGTGAACGGGTCGACGGCGTTGAGGAAACCCTGGCCGCCGGGTGTGCAGACATCGGCGCTCGGAATCATGCTTGCCGCGAGCAGCACCGTGCCGAAGAATTTCTGCTCGCCGATCATGCGCTCGCCCTGGGCGCCCGTGACCGGCGAAGTCAGGTCGATATACCAGCCCTGCAGGCCAGCCATGTCACCGGCGACGGGCAGCGAGAAGGCCCGCGTCAGGTTGCCCGAGATCGTGCCTTCGAGGTCGAGCGTGCGCTGCTTGAGCACCGCGGGTAGCACGGTGCGGCTGCTGATGACCGCGGCGTTGTCGATCAGCCCGTACCAGCTCTGCGTGGCCAGGGCCGTGACGTCGCCGGTGGTGATATAGCGCCCGGTGCCCAGGAAGAGGTAACGCTTGCCGAAGTTGGCGTCGCCGCGGCGGCCGTTGATGCCCACGCCGATCATCCCCGTGATCGGCTGGCGGTTGCCCAGGTTGTCGGTGGCCACGAACATCGGGGCCGGGTTGCCCGCCAAGGTGAACGCGGAGGCCCACAGGGCGGTGTTGGCCGAGGAGAGGTCGAGCTTCCACAGGTTGCCCAGCAGGTCGCCGGCGTAGAGGATGTCCACGGTGCCGTTGCCGTCGGCGTCCCAGCCGCGCGGCGTGGCCAGGCCGTTGGTGGCGACGGCGCTGCCCGCGCCGGTATCGATCTTGCGGATGAGAGCGCCGGTATCGATGTCGATGATGAACAGCACCGCGCGTTCGTTCGTGCTGTTGTAGCCGTTGCCCACGATCACGGCGGTCTTGCCGTTGTTGAGCTTGGCGATCACCGGCTTGCCCAGGGCCAGGCCGAGGTCGGCGTCGGTGAACTCCCACATCACATTGGCAGCGGAGAAGGTCGCCGGCGTGGTGACGTCGAGTGCGAACAGGGCCTTGCCGCCGCGGCCCAGCGTGGAGACCAGGATGTTCTTGCCCGGCGTCTCGAAGGTGGAGGACACGGCAATCTCGCCGTCGACGAAATACTCATGGGAGTAGGTCGGGCTGGTGAGCTTGTACACGCGGTCCATGACCGCATTGGGCACGAAGGCAAAGCGCTCGTTGCCGGTGGTGGCGTCCAGCGCGTGCAGCATGCCGTCGTTCGCGCCGACAAACAGCGTGTTCGTGGCCTTCACGTAGTAGGGCGAGGAGCTGATCACGTCGCCCGTGAGCTTGGTGCGCCTGCGCAAGGCGCCGACGGGGTCTTCCAGGCTGCGATCGCCGCGCGCCCAGTCGATGCGGGCCTGCGCGCAGGCCGCACCGGTGAGCGTGGCGCTGCAGTTCACCGCGCTCAGCGCCGTCTGCTGCGCGGCGCCGAGATCGGCAAGCAGCTTGTACTCGGCGCCGCCGACCCCCGGCACCAGGGTGAAGACCTTGCGCAATGCGGGCGCCGGGATGCGGCCGGCGTCGCTGGTATTCCACAGCATCGTCAGGGTGCCGTCGTCCTTGGGCTGCAGGGCCACGACCTCGCCGCTCCAGTCGGTGCTGTCGAAGCGGCCCTGGAACACCATGGAGCCGGTATTGATGGAGGTCGAGTTCTGCGACACCGAGCCGAAGGCCGACGACTTCTTGAAGATGTCGTCGAAGATGGAGTTGAACGCCGCCAGGAGGGTGGCGGTGTTGTCGGCCTTGTAGGCCGTGACCGTGCCGCCGGCCACGGCGACCTGGTTGAGCGTATTCGGGTCGGTGCCGTAGGGCAACGCGAAGCCGATGATGTAGGTCTCTATGCCCTCGGCCTTCAGCGCGGCGGCGGCGGCGGTGGCTTCGGCCAGCGCGACCACCGGGTCGGCCAGCGTGGTGCCGTCCTTGCGCGTCGAGGGCAGGCCGTCGGTGAGCAGCACGACGAAGTTCTTCTTGCAGGACTCGGGCAGCGGGTAGCAGGCTGCGGTGTAGCCCTCGGCGGCGACATTCCAGCCGCCCTTGAAGTAGTCGCGCGCGGTCAGCAGCGTGCCTTCGATGGGCGTCAGGCCGGCGTTGGGGATGCCGGTGGCGGTGCAGGGGACGGGGGCGCCGGGGACGTTGCAGGCCAGCTTGGCCTTGATGTTGGTGGCCTGGGTGGCGTCCAGGTCCTTCAGCGGGATGTGCAGGTAGCCACGGCCGGGCGAGGAGTTCACATACCAGGTGGGGCCGACGTAGTTCCAGGTCAGGAAGCGGCCGAAATCGTTGATGCCCTGGGCGAAGTCGCTGTCCGTGGGGAAGAACGAAGAGCTGAACCAGTAGTTGGCGTAGCCGGCCGCGGTTTCCGAGGCGACGTTGCCCCAAATGGGCAGTGCATTTGACGTGCCGGTCTTGGTCTGGAAGCAGCGGTAGCTGTCTCCCAGCGGGCTGGGGGCGGTATTCACGAAGTCGTTCGACGCGTTGGCCGTGGTCGAGTAGCAGAAGGCATTGCCCAGGTTATTCGCGGAATAGAACGGCAAGGCCACGTTGTAGTAGACGTAGTTGCCGGGCGAGGTGACGTTGGGCAGCCGGAATTTCTTCGTCGCGCTCGAACGCGCGCCGGCCCAGGTGGGGTCGTAGGTGAGCGGGTCGAAGCTTGCGTCATAGGGCGAGTTGTGCAGGTGAGAACTCGCCGGCGCGTTCTGGCGGTAGGCCATCAAGCCCATATTCACGCGGCTGCGGTAGGTGTCGGTGAGCGAGCGAATCACGCCGCGCGCGATCTCCGACTTGCTGGCCGCGTTGTTGCTGCCCACGGCCGCGCCGCTGGCGGCTTCGTCCATGCTGTTGGAGTTGTCCAGCACCATCAGCACATTGGCCTTGCCCATCACCAGGTACAAGGGGTTGTTGCCTATGACCAGGCCGGCGTGCGTGGGCAGGGCGACGAGGGCCGTGGCGGCGAAAGCCGTGGCCAGCGCGCCTTGCAACAGGCGCAACGCGAGCGGGCGGGAGGTGGGGGTGGTGGGCATGGGGTGGACCTCGTGATGGACTGCCATTCAACGTATTCAGGGGGCTGCGAACTGGCTTTGCACCAGCACCGAGGCACGGCCGTCGGCGGCGCTGCGCGCGCTGATGCGGTAGCGGCGGGTGCTGCAATTGGGCTGGCGCGGGATCTCGTTTTCGCAGCCGACCCAGTTCGGCGCGTCACCCATGTCCTCGACGATGGCCTCGGGCGCGGGGGCGTCGGCCGGCACGGCGGCGGCGGCGGGCTGCCAGCCCACGAAGGCGGCATCCATCCAGCGCGGGGTGTCGGCCAGGGCCGGCGTGGCGCAGTAGCCTGCGGCGCAGCCGGCGGCCGGGATGTCGGCTTCGGTGGCCGTGGCGGCGCGGCGCTCGGCCTCGCGCAGCGCCACCTCCGAGGCCTGGAAGGCCAGGCTGCGGTCGTGGGTGGTGCCGCTCATGCGGGTCTGCAGCAGCACGCCGCGCATGCTGCCCACGGCGATCAGCGTCACCAGCACCAGCAGCACCAGGCTGACGATGAGCGAAATGCCGCGCTGGGCGCGGGCAGGTGGATGGCGGGGCTTCATGGTTGCATGTTGCGCAGGTTGACGGTGAAGGCCACCGTGCGGGTGAGGCGCTGCCCTGCGCCGGTGGTGGCCACACCGGTCTCGGGGCTTTCGAAAGTGAGGTCGAAGCGCACGGCCGTGACCTGGCTCCAGTCGGCCACCGCCGCGCTCGCCACGTAGTCGGCGTTGCCCGAGACGAGGTAGCTCATTTCCATGGCGCGCACGCCCTCGGCCACTTCCTCGACGCCGCGCCGTGTCACGCGGTACAGCGAGCGGCCGCCCGTTTCGGGCCGGCCGTTGTTGCCGATGTACCAGCCCGCGGCCGTGAAGCGCCCGACCAGCGAGCCGGCCGAGAACTGGTAGGTCGTGCCCGGGTTGGCGCACACCGTCGGCAGGCCCAGGCCCACGCTGCAGTTGCCATCCACGGCGGCGCCGGCGGCATGGGTGAAGGTGGAGGCGGCCACCGCGCTGACGTTGAAGACGGCGCCCCAGCTGTAGTTGCAGGCCATGATCAGGTCATCGACGGCCACGCCGTGGGCGACCCGGTTGACCGTGAAGGTGGCAGTGGCGGTGTCGTGCGCCGTGACTGCCAGGGTGTCGAGGGCCGCGCCGTAGCGAACGATGAGCGCCGAGGTGCCGGCGACGCGCTCGCCCACCGCCGCGCCGAAGGCCGCGCCGGGGAAGGCCGTGGCGTTGTCGTAGCCGCGCAGCGGCTCGCCCCAGGTGGCCCACCAGGTGGGCGCGCCGCCCTGGGCGTTGTTCAGCACGTCAGCCACCAGCAACTGGGCGTCGCAGGGCGTGCCGCCGGCTTCGCGCACTTCGCGCGTCATCAGGTCGTAGCTGGTGCGCACCGATTCCTGGACGCGGCCGAGGTTGTCGGTGGTGCCGTTGGCCTGGCGCGTGGCGATGAACAGCATGCTGGCCCCGCCGACCACCAGCAGGCCCAGGGCCAGCGCCACCATCATCTCGACGAGGCCGAAGCCGCGTTGCCGCGCGGGCCGGCGGGTCGGGCTCACAGCTGCGCCCTCATCGTGATGGTCTGGGCATTGCTGCCGCCCGTGGCTCGCGAGTCGTCCCATTGCACGCTCACCGTGCAGACGTTGGCGGCGCAGGCAATGCTGCCGCAGGCGCCCGGGTTGATTTGCGCGTGCAGGTTGCCGACCCAGCGTGCGATGTCTCTGGTGGCCAGGCTGCCCGCGGCCGGCGCCACGCACACGAAGCCCCCGGTGTTGTAGCCGTTGGCCGTGACACCGGCCAGGTTGGCCCGCATGGCATCGAAGATGCCCTGGGTGAGGATGGAGGTCTGGGTGCGCTCGAAGCTGCCCTGGTTGTTGCGCAGCGCGGTGGCCTGCAGCGCCACCGCGCCGAGCAGGCCGACGGTGACGATGAGCACCGACACCAGCACTTCGATGAGGCCGACGCCGCGCTGGGCACGCCGGCCCTGCGCGCAGGGCGCCGAGGGAGGTCTGTGGTTCTTCATGTCGGTGGTCAGGGCTCAGGGCTCAGGGCTCAGGAATCGGCCGGCACGCCGCAGGCGCCGCCGCCGTTGCGCCGGCCGACGCGCGTGCGGCTGCCGGAGGCCAGGCTCACGTCGCGCACGTTCTCGGCGGGTTGGGTGGCGGCCACGCAGACCGCCAGCGTGCCCGCCAGCAGGGTCTGGTTGTCCGCCGCGCGTGCCAGGCCGTCGCCGCGGAAGTTGATGCGCTCGGTGAGCGCCGTGATGCGGGCGCTGGACTTGACGACCAGCGCGATGTCGAAGACGCCCGACTTGATGACCGGCTCGGCGGCGGCGCGCACGCCGTCGGCGTTGGTATCGACGAAGAGGATCCAGCCTGGCCAGGTCGACGAGGTGGCGTCGCAGGCGCTGCCATCGGCCGAACGGCACAGCGTGACGCGGCGGTTGCTGCGGATGGCCTCGGCGCGGGCCAGCTGCACCGCGGCGACGAGTTCGTTGGCGGCGCTGCCCAGCCGGTTGGCGTGGATGGCTTCGCGAAAACCCGGGCCGGCCAGGGCCAGCAGGATGCCGGCCACGGCCACCGTCACCATCAGCTCGATGAGTGTGAATCCGTGGGAGCGCACAGGGGGCATGCCGATCACCTGGAGTTGCGGGGAGACGCCGCCGCCGGGCCCTTGGGGGCCGCGGGCAAGCCGTGTCTTCACCGGGTGTATCGGCGCCAGCGTGTCGGACTTGAGGGTGCCGGTGTGCGTGCAAACGTTAACGCCAGGCAGCAAACGTCACGCCCACGGCGCTGGGCGTGAAGGCCTTCACGGCGTTCGTGGGGCAGGCGGCGCCTGCTGGTCTCAAGACCCGAACAAATCGTCCGAAGGCCGCGCCGGTGGCGTCAGCCCCAGGTGGCGCCAGGCCGCCGCCGTGGCCACCCGGCCACGTGGCGTGCGCTGCAGGTAACCCTGCTGGATGAGGTAGGGCTCGATCACGTCCTCGATCGTGCCGCTTTCTTCCCCGATGGCCGCGGCCACGTTGTCCAGCCCCACCGGGCCGCCGTCGAAGCGGTGGATCACGGCTTCCAGCAGCTTGCGGTCCATCACGTCCAGGCCCAGTGGGTCGACGTCCAGCATGGCCAGCGCCAGGTCGGCCAGCGCGGCGTCTATCGTGCCGTCGCTCTTGACCTGGGCGTAGTCGCGCACGCGGCGCAGCAGCCGGTTGGCGATGCGCGGCGTGCCGCGCGAGCGGCGGGCGATCTCCAGCGCGCCGGGCGCATCGGTGGGCACGTTGAGCAGCCCGGCCGAGCGATGGACGATGCGGGTGAGCTCCTCGGCCGAATAGAACTCCAGCCGCGCCACGATGCCGAAGCGATCGCGCAGCGGGTTGGTGAGCATGCCCGCACGCGTGGTGGCGCCGACCAGGGTGAAGGGCTGCAGGTCGAGCTTGATCGAGCGCGCGGCCGGGCCCTCGCCGATCATGATGTCGATCTGGTAGTCCTCCAGCGCCGGGTAGAGGATCTCCTCGACCACCGGGGAGAGGCGGTGGATCTCATCGATGAAGAGCACGTCGTTGCGCTCGAGATTCGTGAGGATGGCGGCCAGGTCCTTGGGCTTTTCCAGCACCGGGCCCGAGGTCTGGCGCAGGTTCACGCCCAGCTCAAAGGCGATGATGTGCGCCAGCGTGGTCTTGCCCAGCCCCGGCGGGCCGAACAGCAGCACATGGTCCAGCGCCTCGGCGCGGCCGCGCGCGGCGTGGATGAAGATCTCGAGCTGCTCCTTCGCCTTGGCCTGGCCCACGTATTCGGCCAGCCCCTTGGGGCGCAGCGCGCGTTCGATGGCCTCCTCATTGGGCGAGGCCGGGGCGGCGCTGACCACGCGGGGGCCGGGTGCGGCGGCGAAATCGTCGGTCTGGATGGCCATGCGGGGCATTATCGCGACCCCCCGCCTGGTGCCGGGTGACGCCGCCGCGCCCGGGGTCTCAGCGGTTCAGCGCTTTCAGCGCCAGCTTGATGCCGTCGCTCACGCCCACGTCGGCAGGCAGCGCCTTCAGCGCGGCCTGCGCCTCGCGCTCGTTGTAGCCCAGGGCCTGCAGGGCCTGGGCGATGTCGCCCTGGTTGTCGCTCAAGGCCTGGGCGCCTGGCAAGGACAGGTCGGCGCCGAGCTTGCCTTTGAGCTCCAGCAGCAGCCGCTCGGCGGTCTTCTTGCCGATGCCCGGCACCTTGACCAGGCGGGCGGCGTCCTGCCGCGTCACCGCCTGCGCCAGCTCGCCCACGCTCAGGCCGGAGAGGATGGCCAGCGCCGTGCGCGGCCCCACGCCGCTGATCTTGACGAGCTCGCGAAAGGTGGCGCGCTCGGGCGTGGTGAGGAAGCCGAAAAGGAGCTGCGCGTCCTCGCGGACGACGAAGTGGGTCAGCAGCACCACCGGCTCGCCGAGCGCGGGCAGGTTGTAGAAGGTGCTCATGGGCACGCCGAGCTCGTAGCCCACGCCGTGCACGTCCACCAGCACCATGGGGGGTGCCTTTTCGGCCAAGGTGCCGGCAATGCGGCCGATCATGCGGCTACGCCCTCAACGCCGGCGTTGCCAGCAGGGACCCGGGCCGTGCAAGATCGGGCCTGACTTGGTATGGGGGCCGCTTCATGGATCGACGCGAGTTTACGGTAGCCCTGGCTGCCGGCAGCCCCTGGTGGGCTGGCGCCGCCACGAGTGAGGCCGATGCCGCCGCGGGCGTGCGCGCGGCGCTGGAGCGCGGCGCGCTGGCCGCCGTGGCGCAGCTGGGCCGCGCCGACGGTTTCCTGGGCAACCCGCAAGTGCGCATCGGGCTGCCCGAGCATCTGAAAAACGCGGCCAAGCTGCTGCGCGCCACCGGCCAGGGCCGCAAGGTCGATGAGTTGGTGACGGCCATGAACCGCGCTGCCGAAGCCGCGGTGCCCCAGGCCAAGAGCCTGTTCGTGAGCACGGTCAAGGCGATCAGCGTGGAAGACGCGCTCAAACTTGTGCGCAGCAGCAGCGCCACGGCGGTGACGGATTTCTTCGCCGGCAAGACGCGTGTGCCCTTGGCCGAGAAGTTCCTGCCCATCGTCACCCAGGCCACCCAGGGCGTGCAACTGGCCGACCGTTACAACGCGGTCGCGGCCAAGGCCGCCGGGCTGGGCCTGGTCAAGGGCGATGAGGCCCATGTGCAGAAGTACGTCACCGGTCGCGCACTGGACGGCCTGTTCCTGATGATCGGCGAGGAAGAGAAGAAGATCCGCGCCGACCCGGTGAAGACGGGCAGCGCGATCCTGCGCAAGGTGTTCGGCGGCTGAGGGGTCGGTTCGGGGCGGCGGCTATGCGCTGCGCGACAGCTCGAACAGCAAGGCCGCGGGCAGCGACTCGATGAGGCCGTCGCGCCCGACGCTGGCGAACTGCCGCCCGCCGACGTGGTGCACCTGGAAGGCCTTGCCCTGCTCGGTGATCTGGATGAACGCCAGATGGGCCACCTCGGCCAGCATCTCGCCGCGCATTCGTTCGAAGCGCTCGCCACCCATCCCGGCCTCGTAGACGACGGCGTGCGGCAGGCCGTCGCTGCACAGCGCCTGCGCTTCTTCCACCGAGGTCACGAAGTCGATCATCAACCCCATCGGGCGCAGCGCCTCGCGCACCACGTTGCGGACTTCGCGCCGCGGCGCCAGCACCAGCACGTGCCGGCCCGCCAGGGGTTGCGAGTTGTGGGCCGGCGTGCCGGCGATCGGGTCGCCGAGGACGTCCAACCCGGCCAGGCGCGGCGCCAGGGTCTGGGGGAACTCGATCGTGAGCCCGGTCCGGCCCGGCGTGTCGCTGCGCTGCAGCGGCAAGCCCAGCACCGAGGCGGTCTGCTGCAGCAAGCGCCATGACATGGTATTCAACGCGGCTTGCTCACCCGCGTGCAGGGGCGCGCTGGCGCTGTCCACCGCGTCGGCAGGCCGGTGCGCGTAACGGCTGGTTAGCCGCGCATGGGCCGGCCAGCTCTTCACGTCCAGCGTGAGGTCCACGCGGGAGACGGCGTGCTCGAAGCTCCAGTTCAGCGTGGTCTGCAGCAAGGTGAACAGCAGCGTGGCATCGCTGTGGACCTCGGCCGGCGAGAAGAGCTGGCGCACCTCGATGCCGCGGGCTTCGATCTCACGAGCGCGCTGGCGCATCGCCTCGCGCAGCAGCGCGGTGAGGTCCAGCCGTTCGTTGGCCAGCTGGACATGGCCGTTGCCCAGGCGAACCACTTGCTGGCCCATGATGCCCGCCCGCCGTGCAAGATCGATTTCCTCGCGCAGCGCGCGCAGGCTGTCGCGGTCGATGCGGCCGGTGGTGGTGAGCGTGACGACGCGCTCGAGCGCCGACGACAGCGTGCTGGCGACTTCGCTGCCCAACTGCGCGACCAGCGCTCGAGGATCCAGGGGTTCGCCAGGGTGCCCGCTCCCGGGTGTGGGCGACGGGAGCCGGCCGAGGTCCGACAGGTCCATGTTCATTTCTCCAACTCGCCCGGCCGTTGTCTTGGGCCCGGCGTCAAGGACGGGGGCCGTTGACCCCCGGGGGTGGGCGTTGCCACCTTGATCACCCCGAGATTGGATCGACCCGGCCTCAGGCGCCATCCCGCGACCCCGGGGGCCGGGCCCGGGGCAACGCAAACGATGTCACGGGGGTGGCGGCCCGATGACACCCCGGGCCCGCAGCCGGGCCTGCTCGGCGTCGCTGACACCCATCTCGGCCAGGACCTCGGCGGTGTGCTGCCCCAGGAGCGGGGGGGCGCGGCGCCATTGCACCGGCGTGGCCGACAGCCGCATGGGGCTGGCCACGAGATCGAGCGTGCGGTTCAAAGGGTGGGGCATCCGGGCGACCATGCCGCGCGAGAGCACTTGCGGGTCGGCGAAGACTTCGGCCAGGTCGTTGATCGGCCCACAGGGCACCTTGGCCGCTTCCAGCGCGGCCAGCCAGTCGGCGCGCGTGCGCTGGCGCAGCCGTTCGGCCAGCAGCGGCACCAGGAGTTCGCGGTGTCGCACGCGACTGGCGTTGCGGGAAAATCGCTCGTCGCGCGCAAGTTCGGTGCAACCCGCGACGGCACAAAAGCGCTCGAACTGACCGTCGTTGCCCACGGCCAGGATCAGGTGCCCGTCGGCCACCTCGAACACCTGGTAGGGCACGATATTCTGGTGCGCGTTGCCCGCGCGCCGCGGGGCCTGGCGCGTGACGAGATAGTTGGCGCCCAGGTTGGCGAGCATGGCGACCTGGGTGTCGAGCAAGGCCATATCGATGACCTGGCCCAGGCCGGTGGCGTCACGGTGGCGCAGCGCCGCCAGGATGGCCACCGTGGCGTACATGCCGGTGAAGAGGTCGGCCACCGCCACGCCCACCTTCTGCGGGCCACCGCCGGGCAGGTCGTCGCGCTCGCCGGTCACGCTCATCAGGCCGCCCAGGCCCTGGATGGCGTAGTCGTAGCCGGCGCGTTCGCGGTAGGGCCCGGTCTGGCCGTAGCCGGTGATCGAGCAGTAGATCAGGCGCGGGCAGCGCGCGCGCACGGCGGCGGCGTCCAGGCCGTAACGCGCCATGTCGCCGACCTTGAAGTTCTCCACCAGCACGTCGCAGGTGTCGGCCAGCTTCAGGACCAGGGCCTGGCCTTCGGGCTGGGCGATGTCTATCGCCACCGAGCGCTTGTTGCGGTTGACGCCCAGGTAGTAGGCGGCCTCGGCGGTGTCCTGGCCGGCGTGGTCTTTCAGGAAGGGTGGGCCCCAGCCCCGCGTGTCGTCGCCGCCGGGGTGGCCGGCGGACGGCGGCCTTTCGACCTTGATCACTTCGGCACCCAGGTCGGCCAGGGTCTGCGTGCACCAGGGGCCTGCCAGCACGCGCGAGAGATCGAGCACGCGCACGCCGTCGAGGGCGCCTGGGGCAAGGGGAGCGCCGGGAACGCCGGGAACGCCGGGTGCGGCAGGGTCCGGCGTGGTGGAGTCTGGATTCATCGGCAAGATTGTGCGGCCGGCCCCGGTGTGGCCGGGCCGGGATAATCATCGAATGACTTCCCGGGCCCACCGGGGCGCCACTGCCGCCCTGGTGCTGGGGCTGGCGGCCTGCGCGCCGACTCTCGACTGGCGCGAAGTGCGCCCGGCGCACAGCGGCGCGGCGCTGCTGTTCCCCTGTCGACCGAATGCCCAGGAGCGAGCTGTGGCCCTGGCCGGCGAGTCGGTGCGCCTGGCGCTTCACGCCTGCAGCGCGGGGGGGCAGACCTGGGGCCTGGCATTCGCCGATCTGGCCGACCCGGCCCGCGTGGGCGCGGTGCTGGCGGCGCTGCGCGCCGCTGCCGCCACCAATCTCGACGCGCCGGCCGGGCCGCCGCAGCCGTTGCCGGTGCCCGGCGCCACGCCCAACGCGCAGAGCGCCAGGGTTCGCCTGAACGGCCACTCGCCCGACGGCAAACCCGTGCAGATGCAACTGGCGGTCTTCGCCCATGGCGCCCGGGTTTTCCAGGCCACGGTGGTCGGCCCGCGCGTGCCCGAAGACGCAGCGCAGGTCTTCTTCTCGTCGATCCGGTTCAGCCCGTGAGCCTTTCGCGATCGGCCGCCATCGTCGTCTTCCTGGCTTTCGCGTTCGCCTATTTCTTTTCCGCGCTGCTGCGGGCGGTGACGGCCACTTTGGCGCCCGTGTTCAGCGCCGAACTCGGCTTGCGTGCGGGCGACCTGGGTCTGCTGGCGGGGGCCTACTTCTTCGGTTTCGCGGCCCTGCAATTGCCGTTGGGCCGGGCGCTGGACCGCTTCGGCCCGCGCCGCACGCTGCTCGTGCTGCTGACGCTGGCGGTGGCGGGGTGCGCGGCCTTCGCGATGGCGCGCGGACTGCCGGCGTTGATCGCGGCGCGCGTGCTCATCGGTGCGGGTGTGGGGGCCTGCCTGATGGCGCCCCTGACCTGCTACCGGCGCCTCTACGCCCCCGCCGCGCAGCTGCGGGCGAATGCCTGGATGCTGATGACCGGGTCCCTGGGCATGGTGGCCTCCACCTTGCCCGTGCAGATGCTGTTGCCGCTGCTGGGTTGGCGCGGGCTGTTCTGGGTCATCGCCGGCCTGCTCTTGTGTTCGATGGTGCTCGTGGCCTGGCTGGTGCCGCGTGACCCGGTGCGGTGCCCCCAGGTCGGCGTCGAGCCCACCCGCTACGCCGCGATCGTGCGCCATCCCCTCTTTGTGCGCACGGCGCCGCTGGGCTTCGTCGTCTACGGCGGCCTGGTCGCCGTGCAGTCGCTGTGGGCCGGGCCCTGGCTGACCCGGGTGTGCGGCTGGAGCGACACGCAGGCCGCGCAAGGCCTGTTCGGCATCAACCTGTCGATGCTCCTGGCCTTCCTGGCCTGGGGCGCGGTGATGCCCCGACTGGCACGCCGGGGCATCACCGCGATGCAGCTCATGACCTGGGGGCTGCCCCTGTCGCTGTTGCTGCTGCTGGCCAACGTGGCGCTGGGCAGCCGCGCCGGCGCGTTGAACTGGGCCGCCTGGTGCGTGTCCTGCACGTTCGTCTCGGTGAGCCAGCCGGCGGTGGGTGCGGCTTTCCCGGCAGCCCAGGCCGGGCGGGCGCTATCGGCCTTCAACCTCGTCATCTTCGCTGGCGTGTTCTGCATCCAATGGGGCCTGGGGTTGGCGATTGACCTGCTGCGGTCACAGGGGCTGGTCGAAAGCGAGGCCTTCCGCCTGGCCTTCCTGGCCTTTGGGTTGTGCTGCGCGCTGGCCTACGCGTGGTTTTTGCGGCGGGCGCCGCAAGCTGCCCATAATCCGCACTGACACGCGCCATGGCTTCCATCCTGATCGTCGCCCATGCCCCGCTGGCCTCTTCGCTGCAGGCGCTGGCTCGCCATGCCTTCGCCGATTGCGAGCGTGACGTCGCCGCCGTGGACCTGCCCGCCAGCGCCGATCTCGATCAGGCCCAGGCGCTCATCGGCGCGGCACTGGCGGGTTTGCCGGGACCCGAGGTGCTGGTCCTGGTCGACGTGTTCGGCGCCACGCCCTGCAATGCCGCGCTGAACGTGGCTGACGGCTCGCGTTCGCAAGTGGTTGCCGGAGTGAATGCGCCCATGCTCTGGCGCGCGCTGTGCTACGCCCAACTGCCATTGAACGAACTGGTCAGCCGCGCCGTGGACGGCGGGCGCCAAGGCATCATGGAGGTCGCCGCGCCCCGCCGGCAGAACCCGCCCAACCGCCCGCCCACCGATGATCCAGACGCGAATCCTGATCGGCAATAAGCTCGGCCTGCACGCGCGAGCCTCGGCCAAGCTCACCAAGCTGGCCGGGACGTTCAAGAGCGACATATACCTCAGCCGCAACAACCGTCGCGTCAATGCCAAGAGCATCATGGGCGTGATGATGCTGGCCGCGGGCATGGGCAGCGAGGTCGAGATCGAGACCGACGGCGTCGACGAGCAGGCGGCCATGGATGCTCTTCGCAGTCTCGTCGACGCGAAGTTCGGCGAGGGCGAGTAGCCGCGCGGTCCCTCGCCAGTCGCTACCCGCCAGTCGCCGTTCGCATCGCGGCCATGCCGCGGTTCTTCACACAAGCGTCATGCCCAGGGGTGGCGGCTGCGCTACATTGGCCGCATGAGCATCCAGGTCTTCGGCATTCCGGTGTCCAGGGGCGTGGCCATCGGGCGCGCCGTGCTGGTGGCCTCCAGCCGCGTCGATGTGGCGCACTACTTCGTCGGTGTCGAACGCGTCGAGCACGAAATCGCCCGACTGCGCGACGCCCGCGATGCGGTGGCCGCCGAGCTGGAAGGGCTCAAGCGCGAGTTGCCCCCCGAAGCGCCGCACGAACTGGCCGCGCTGCTCGACGTGCACCTCATGCTGCTGCATGACGAATCGCTGACGGGCGCCACCAAGGGCTGGATCCGCGAGCGGCACTACAACGCCGAATGGGCGCTGTCGGCGCAACTCGAGGTGCTGGCACGCCAGTTTGACGAGATGGAGGACGCCTACCTGCGCGAGCGCAAGGCCGACGTCGAACAGGTCGTGGAGCGTCTGCTGCGCGAGCTTGTGACCAGCTCGCGCGCGACCCCGTCCTTGCCGACCCAGGCCACGCAGACCGCACGCGACTTCGCGGGCGAGGACCCCTTGGTGCTGGTGGCCAACGACGTGGCGCCTGCGGACATGCTGCAGTTCAAGCGCAGCGTATTTACAGGCTTCGTCACCGACGTGGGCGGGCGCACTTCGCACACGGCCATCGTGGCCCACAGCATGGACATCCCGGCCGTGGTCGGCGCCCGCGAAGCCAGCCGACTCATCCGCCAGGACGACTGGCTGGTGATCGATGGCGACGCCGGTGTGGTCATCGTCAATCCGAGCCCCATCGTGCTCGAGGAGTACCGGTTTCGGCAACGCCAGAGCGATCTTGAGCGGGCGCGCCTGAACCGCCTGCGCCACACGCCAGCCATCACGCTCGACGGGCAACCGGTGGAACTGCTCGCCAACATCGAACTGCCGGGCGATGCCGCGGGTGCGCTTGAGGCCGGGGCCGTCGGCGTGGGGCTGTTCCGAAGCGAATTCCTGTTCATGAACCGGGGCGATGACCTGCCGGGCGAAGACGAGCAATTCGAGGCCTACCGCGATGCCGTGGTCGCCATGAAGGGCTTGCCAGTGACCATCCGCACCGTGGATGTCGGCGCCGACAAGCCCCTGGAGCGGATGTCGCAGCAGGAGCTGCGCCACGAACATGGGCTGAATCCAGCGCTGGGACTGCGTGCCATCCGCTGGAGCCTGTCCGAGCCGGGGATGTTCCGCCAGCAGTTGCGGGCCATCCTGCGAGCGAGCGCCTACGGAAAGGTGCGGATCCTGATTCCCATGGTGGCCCAACTGGGGGAAGTCAAGCCCATCCTGGAAGCCCTGGCGCGGGCGCGCCAGCAGCTCGACGACGCCGGGAGAGCCTACGACCGCGTCGAGCTCGGGGCCATGGTGGAGGTGCCAGCAGCTGCCGTACTGATCGCGCGGTTTCTGCGGCACTTCGACTTCGTCTCGATCGGTACCAACGACCTCATTCAGTACACCCTGGCCATCGACCGCGCAGACGAATCCGTGGCGCACCTGTACGACCCCTGGCACCCGGCGGTGCTGCAGCTGCTCCACCAGACGATCGCCTGTGCCAATTCGATGGGGCGCGGCGTGAGCGTTTGCGGCGAAATGGCCGGCGACACGGCGTTTACCGAGCTGCTGCTGGCCATGGGTCTGCGAAGCTTCTCCATGCATCCGGCACGCATCTCGGCCATCAAGCAGCGGGTGCTGCGCTCGGACACACGTCAGCTGGCGGGGCACCTGGAGCAGGTGCTGGCATCGGACACCCCTGCGCAGGCCCTGAGCCGGGCGCTGCTGGGTCGGTTTGCGCACTGATCGAGTCCTCGGCAACCCGAGCCACGAAGGCGCGACCTCGGCGGGTGCTTGCGTGGTCTACAGAAGGCGTGCTACAGTTACAGGCTTGGCTCTTCGCGAACAACACCCAAGGCGTCACGCGCCAACGAGTGTGAAACGCAAAAGGGTCGAATCGCCGAGTGCTTGACAGTGGTTTGAAAAACATGTCAGAATCTCGGTCTTCGCTGATCACTGGTCGGCGGCGCAAAGAGGCGAATGCCTCAGGCGAAGTTCTTTAACAACATACAGCCGATAAGCGTGGGCGTTTGAAGGCGAGTGACAGAATTGCGTGGCGACACGCGATTCAGGTCTCCTGACCTTAAACGCTCGCGGAAATAGAAGTGAAGTTCACTTCGATTCCTAAGAGCAAATTCAAGATCGAACTGAAGAGTTTGATCCTGGCTCAGATTGAACGCTGGCGGCATGCCTTACACATGCAAGTCGAACGGTAACGCGGGGCAACCTGGCGACGAGTGGCGAACGGGTGAGTAATACATCGGAACGT
>JAUXRG010000058.1 GCA_030681795.1 Rubrivivax sp. | reverse complement strand
CTGGCCGCGATCGCGGTGCCCGCCAGCTGCATCGCATAGCGGCCGATCAGGCTGCCGGCGATACCCACGCCATGCAGGAAAGCCGTGGCCACCACAAAGCCCAGGACATACAGCGCGGGCGAGGTGGCCTGCGGCATCTCCAGTCCGTGGGCATAGCCGTGGAACAGCGCGAATCCGGCGGCCACCGCCATGCCAGCCGGCACCGCCCACTGGCGCCGCGTGGCGATCAGCAGACCCAACACCAGCACCGAGGCCGCGATACCGGTCTCAAGCTGCGGCAGCGCCAGGCCTGCCCACGCCAGTCCGCCCCCCACACCCATCGCGCCGACGAAAGCCAGCGGCACCGCCCACAGCGCGCGGCCACCTTGCTGCGCCGCCCACAAGCCGATCGCAATCATGGCCAGCAGATGATCCAGCCCCAGCAAGGGATGGCTCAGCCCGCTGCTGAAACCGGTGAGCAAATGGTTGCCGCTATGTGCGGATGCCGAGCCCGCAAACAGGCTGAGGACGGTCAGGGCGATTGCTCGTGAATATTGCATCGGGTTCATTGCGTGTTCTCCAGAATGTAAATCGGTCACTTGATTTTGACCTGCACCAGCTCCTCGCCGTCCGGGTCGGTCACGTGCACGGCGCAGGCAATGCAGGGGTCGAACGAGTGGATGGTGCGCAGGATTTCGATCGGCTGTTTCGGATCAAGCATGACGTGGTTGTCCTGCAGCGCCGCTTCGTAGGCGCCAGGCTGGCCTTTTGCATCGCGCGGACCGGCATTCCAGGTGCTCGGCACCACGGCCTGGTAATTGCTGATCTTGGCGTCGTCGATGACGATCCAGTGGCTCAGGCCGCCGCGCGGCGCCTCCATCAAGCCGACGCCCTGCATGTGCTTGGGCCAAGTCGAGGGATCCCAGTACTGGTCGTTGAAGGTACGCACATCGCCGGCCTTGATATTGGCGATGAGCTGGTCATACCAGCCCTGCATGGCGTCAGCCAGGATCTTCGATTCCAGCGTGCGCGCGGCGGTGCGGCCGAGCGTCGAGAA
>JAUXRG010000045.1 GCA_030681795.1 Rubrivivax sp. | reverse complement strand
CTCACTGGCGGTGTCGATGCCAATGCGCTGCAAAAACCCAAGCGCTTCTTTGGCGCGGCACGCAACATCGAAGAAGGCGGCAGCCTCACCATCATCGCCACTGCGCTGGTTGAAACCGGTAGCCGCATGGATGACGTGATCTACGAAGAATTCAAAGGCACCGGCAATCTGGAAATTCACCTTGATCGCAAAATGTCCGAGCGTCGCCTCTACCCGGCGATCAACGTCAACCGCTCCGGCACCCGCCGTGAAGAGCTGCTGATCCCGCCGGAGTTGCTGCAAAAGGTCTGGGTGTTGCGCAAGCTGCTTTACCCGATGGACGACATGGAAGCGATGGAATTCCTCATCGACAAGATCCGCGCGGCTAAAAACAATGCTGATTTCTTCGATTCGATGCGGCGCGGTTGATCAGGCGCACGCTGGAAAGCAAAACCCCGGGCCTTACGGCACCGGGGTTTTTTTCGGCCTCACGCTGGCTGCCGCAGCCAACTCAGGCTGTTGAGCTTGGCGACAACGGCGTGCTGTCAGAAATACGGTGCGACTCGTGATGGCATACCGCAATGCCGAACAGTGATGGGCAAGCAGGGCTGGAATCCGGCTAACGTGGCGCAGGCTGGTCTGGCGTGATTGCGTCAACCAGGGCGCCTGCGGCGTCGGCGGTGGCATGTCTGCGATCACGCCGCGGGTTGTACTCGACGATTTCCATCGCTACAAATGCCGGGTCGCCGCGCAAATTCGACAATGCAGCGACAAGCTCGGCACGATACAGACCACCGGGCACCGGCGTGCCAACGCCCGGCTCCTCATCGGGATCGAGCGCATCAAGATCCACGCTCACGCCGAAGCCCGCCGTGCCGTGCCGCACCATGGCGAGCGCCTCGTCGAACACTGCGGCCAAACCGCGCCGGCGGACTTCACCCATGTCGAACACTCGCACCCCCAGCTGCTGCAGCAACGCCGCTTCGTCCGCCTCGTAACTGCGCACGCCAATCAGGCACACATGTTCGGGACGCAGCTTGGCTTCCGGGCCATCGATTGTGGTGAGCGCCGCTTCGCCGTGACCGAGCAGGCAGGCCAGCGGCATGCCGTGGATCTGGCCGCTCGGCGTGGTGGCAAAAGTGTGGCTGTCCATGTGGGCATCGATCCAGTTCAGGCCGAGCGGCCCCTTGTCAGCCAGCGCACGATGCACGCCGCTCCAGGTG
Source organism: Rubrivivax sp. (assembly GCA_030681795.1). Classification (GTDB taxonomy): domain Bacteria; phylum Pseudomonadota; class Gammaproteobacteria; order Burkholderiales; family Burkholderiaceae_C; genus Rubrivivax. The sequence continues at coordinate 485 of JAUXRG010000045.1, read as the reverse complement.
CCAATGGCGCAGGAATGGTCGCCGCCCACCACCAGCGGGAAATGCCCCGCCTGCAGCACCGCTTCCACTTCGGCGGCGAGCCGGGTGCCGAGCGCCGCCACCGCATGCAGTGGCGTGTCCCGCTCGTCGCGCGGCACGCGCAGGATCGCATCCCATTCCACATGCTGCAGCGGGGTGTCGTGAAACACCCGGTAACGGCGCAACGCTTCTGGGCCCTTGGCACAACCGGGATCGGGCGCGCCTGCCCCGCTGGCGGCGCCGATGACGATGATGTTGCGGGGAAGGGAGTCGGACGTCATGCTATTCCTTGGCAGCCGTTGCGGCTTATCCCAGCCCGCCCAGATTCACGTACTTGGTTTCCAGATAATCGTCGATGCCGCTGCGTCCGCCCTCGCGCCCCAGCCCCGATTGCTTGACGCCGCCAAACGCTGCCTCGGCGGTGGAAATCACCCCGGCGTTGATACCCACCATGCCGTAATCGAGTT
>JAUXRG010000041.1 GCA_030681795.1 Rubrivivax sp. | reverse complement strand
CTGGCGGGTTCTTCTGTCTGCTCGCAGTGGAGGCCGGGGTTTCGGCCCGGCGGCCGACTCCCTTTCTTTGCTGGTGCAAAGAAAGGAAGCAAAGAAAGCACCTCAATACGGAGGTGGTTGGGTTTGGTGGGGCGGTCGCTGCGCTCCGCCCTGTGGCGCGGCGGGCTCTCGCCCAGGGGGGCTCGACAGGGCCACTTGATAGACCGTGGCGGCCCTGTGCGCCGGCCCGCTCGACGAAAGGCAAAGACCCGCAGGGCTGGCAGCGGATCTCGACGAAAGGCCAAGACCCGCGGGGCCGACAGCAGTGCTCGAGCTTGCGTATTGGTTTTCGTCGAGCGGGTTGTCGCCTCGATCCACCACGCTGCCACCAAGTGGCCTTGTCGAGCCCCCCTGGGCGAGAGCCCGCCCCGCCACCAGGCGGAGCGCAGCGACCGCCCCGCCACCCCTACCACCGCCGTATTCAAGGTGTTTTCTTTGCTTCCTTTCTTTGCACCAGCAAAGAAAGGGAGTCGGCCGCAGGGCCGAAACCCCGGCCTCCACTGCGAGCAGACAGAAGAACCCCCCAAGCCCACGCCTTCAGCGTTCCCCGGCCCGAGTGCTGGCCTGCCCAGGCAGACCCACCAGATGGTCGGCGTCGGCCCACTGCTCGACCTGCAGCGTGCCGCCAGCCCAGCGCAAGCGGTTGAGCCCGGTGTTGGGGATCTCGCACACGCGCAGGCCGTCCAGGGGCAGGCCGTGGGCGGTGCGCCAGAGCATGTCCAGCACGCCGCCATGCGTGACCACGGCCAGGCGCTGGCCGGGGAACGCCGTGACCAGATCGCCCACGGCGGCGAATACGCGGGCGTGGAACTGGCGCAGGCTCTCGCCGCCGGGCAGCGTGAAGTCGGCGCGGTGTTCCAGCCACTGCAGCCAGAGCTCGGGGTGGCGGGACTTGATGGTCGGCACATCCAGGCCCTCAAGCACGCCGAAGCTCTGTTCGCGAAAGCCGGCCAAGGCCACCGGCGCGGCCATCTTCCAGGCCGCCGCCAGCGGTGCGGCGGTTTCGCGCGCGCGCCGCAGGTCGCTGCTGAACAGGGCCTCGTGCGGTTCCTCGGCCAGCCGCTGGGCCAGGCGCTGGGCCTGCGCGTGGCCGGCGGGGTTGAGCGGCACGTCGATCTGGCCCTGGAAGCGCTGCTGGCGGTTCCAGTCGGTTTCGCCGTGGCGGATGAAAAGCAGCTCGGTCACCGGGTAAAGAGCCGCGAGCCTGCGCGCAAGGCCTCGGGTGTCAGGGCCAGGCAGAAGGGGGCGATGTCGGTCATGCCCCGAGGATACCGCCGCACCCGTGCCGCTCCGGGCCGGGCCGGGCGGCATCGGCCCGCGCCGTTCAGGCCCGTTGCGCCTTCACCTTCTGCCGCCACGCATGCAGCAGCGGCTCGGTATAGCCACTGGGCTGTGCGGTGCCCTTGAACACCAGGTCGCTGGCGGCCTGGAAGGCGGCCGACTCCTTGAAGCGGCCGGCCATGGGCTGGTAGGCGGGGTCGCCGGCGTTCTGCTTGTCCACCACCTTGGCCATGCGTTTGAACGTGACCTTCACCTGCGCCTTGCTCACCACGCCGTGGCGCAGCCAGTTGGCGATATGCTGGCTGCTGATGCGCAGCGTGGCGCGGTCTTCCATCAGGCCCACGTTATGGATGTCGGGCACTTTGGAGCAACCCACGCCCTGCTCGACCCAGCGCACCACGTAGCCCAGGATGCCTTGCGCGTTGTTCTCGATCTCCTCCTGGCGCTCGGCCTCGCTCCACTTCGGCTTGGCGACCACCGGCACCGTGAGCAGCCCGGCGAGCAGGCTTTCGCGCTCGGCGGCGACGTCGGTCTTCTCGAGCTGTTTCTGCACCTTGAACACATCCACCTGGTGGTAGTGCAGCGCGTGCAGCGTGGCGGCGGTGGGGCTGGGCACCCAGGCGGTGTTGGCGCCCGCCTGCGGGTGGGCGATCTTCTGCCGGACCATCGCGGCCATCAGGTCGGGCATGGCCCACATGCCCTTGCCGATCTGCGCCTTGCCGCGCAGGCCGCAGGCCAGGCCCACGAGCACGTTGTTGCGCTCGTAGGCCTGGATCCAGGCGCTGGATTTCATGTCGCCCTTGCGGATCATCGGGCCGGCCTGCATCGCGGTGTGCATCTCGTCGCCGGTGCGGTCGAGGAAGCCGGTATTGATGAAGGCCACGCGGCTCTTCGCGGCTTCGATGCAGGCGGCGAGGTTGACGCTGGTGCGGCGCTCCTCGTCCATGATGCCCAGCTTGACGGTGCTGTCGGGCAGGCCGAGCACTTTCTCGACACGGCCGAAGAGTTCGCTGGCGAAGGCCACTTCGGCCGGGCCGTGCATCTTGGGTTTGACGATATAGACCGAGCCGGCACGGCTGTTGCCCGGCGCGGTGGGCGCGCGCTTGAAATCGTGCAGGGCGATGGCGGTCGTGAGCATCGCGTCGAGGATGCCCTCGGGGATCTCGCGGCCCGTGCCTTCCCCTTCGGCGCCCCAGAGGATCGCCGGGTTCGTCATCAGGTGGCCGACATTGCGCACGAAGAGCAGCGAGCGGCCGTGCAGCACGACCTCGCCGCCGCCGGCGCCCACATATTTGCGGTCGGGGTTGAGGCCGCGGGTGAAGGTCTTGCCGCCCTTGCTCACTTCCTCGGTCAGCGTGCCCTTGAGGATGCCCAGCCAGTTGCGATAGGCCTGCACCTTGTCGTCGGCGTCGACCACGGCGACGGAATCCTCCAGGTCGAGGATGGTCGAGAGTGCGGCTTCGATCACCAGGTCGCTGACGCCGGCGGCGTCGCTCGCGCCGATGGGCGAGTGGCGGTCGATGCGGATGTCCAGGTGCAGGCCGTGGTGCACCAGCAGCACCGAGGTGGGTGCTTCGGCGTCGCCCTGGAAGCCGACGAACTGCGCGGGCTTGGCCAGGGCGGTGACCGTGCCGTCCTTGAGCGCCACCAGCAGTTGGCCGCCCGCCACGCGGTACAGCGTCGAGGCCAGGTGCGAACCCTTCTTCAGCGGCGCCGAGCGGTCGAGCACATGGCGCGCGTATTCGATCACCTTGGCGCCGCGCACCGGGTTGTAGGCGCCGCTCCGGGTGGCGCCGCCCTCTTCGGGCAGCACGTCGGTGCCGTACAGGGCGTCGTACAGCGAACCCCAGCGCGAGTTGGCCGCGTTCAGCGCATAACGCGCGTTCGTGATCGGCACCACCAGTTGCGGGCCGGCCTGCAGCGCGAGTTCGGCGTCGACGTTCTTCGTCGTCACCCGGACCTTGGCGGGCACCGGGAGCAGATAGCCGATGTGCTCCAGGAACTTGCGGTAGGCGCCACGCTTGCGGAGGGGGCCCGGGTGGGCGCGGTGCCAGGCGTCGATCTCGCCCTGCATGCGGTCGCGCTCGGCCAGCAGCGCAGCGTTGCGCGGCGCCAGGTCGCGCACGAGGGCGTCAAAACCGGCCCAGAAACGGGGGCCGTCGACGCCGGTGCCGGGCAGCACTTCGTCTTCGATGAAGCGGTACAGGGGGGTGGCGACTTGCAGGGAGTGAACGGGGGTGCGCATGGTGTCGTCGTGGGTGTGGAAGGGGTTCAGGTGGAAGCGTCGCGGTCCGGGCCCGGGCCCGGGATGAGGGCCAGGACATCGCGCAGGCTGCCGCCGGTGTGCGTGGGGAAGGTGTCGAGTTGCTCCGGCGGCGCGCCGGCACGGTTGACCCATAACGTGGTGTAGCCGAACCAGGTGGCGCCTATGGCGTCCCAGCCGTTGCTGCTGACGAAGAGGATGTCGCGCGCAGGCAGGCCCAGCGCGGCCGGGCCCAGGGCATAGGCGGCGGGGTCGATCTTGTAGCGGCGCACCGGGTGCACGCTGATCACGTGCCTGAGCAAGTCGGCGAATCCGGCGCTCTTCACCGCCACGTCCAGCATCTCCGGGTCGCCGTTGCTCAGGATGCCGGCGGGCACGCCGCGGCGCTTGAGTTCGGCCAGCACATCGCGCGTTTCCGGGAAGGCGCTGAGGTGGCGGTATTCGTTCATCAGGCGCTCTTCGTCGCCCGCTGTCAGCTTCAGCTTCATCCGCTGGGCCGCATAGCGCAGGCCCGCGCGGGTGAGGTCCCAGAAGGGCCGGTAATGCTCGCCGCCGGTGGGGCCCGGAGCCGCGCTCATGGTCACCAGGCGCGTGTATTCGATCTGCTTGTCGCGCCACAGCAGCGACAGCCGTTCGCCCTGGCCGGGGAACAGCTGCTCGGCCAGCAGGGCGACGCTATGGACGTCAAACAGCGTGCCATAGGCGTCGAAGAGGACCGCTCGGAGCTTCATGCGGGCACTGTATTCGGTACGTACGTCGGCATTAAGTGCCATGAAGGCGATGGATTCGTGCGCCCCATAGGCATAATCAGCGGCCATGGACCGACTCAAACAGATCGAGTCATTCGTCGCGGTATCCACCAAGGGCAGCCTGACGGCGGCGGCGAATGCCGAAGACGTGGCGCCGGCGGTGATCGGCCGGCGCATCGACGCCCTGGAAGAACGCCTGGGCGTGAAGCTGCTGGTGCGCACCACGCGGCGCATCACGCTGACGCACGAAGGCAGCGCCTTTCTGGAAGACTGCCAGCGCCTGCTGGCCGACCTGGCCAGCGCCGAAGCCAGCGTGAGCGCCGGGGGCGTGAAGGCCAGCGGGCATCTGCGCATCACCGCGCCGGCGGGCTTCGGTCGCCGCCACGTGGCACCTTTGGTGCCGGCCTTCATCGCGGCGCACCCCGATGTAAGCCTGTCGCTGAACCTGAGCGACCGTGTCGTGGACATCGTCAACGAAGGTTTCGATTGCGCCGTGCGGGTGGGCGACCTGCCCGATTCCAGCCTGGTGAGCGTGCGCCTGGCCGACAACCGCCGCCTTTGCGTGGGCGCGCCCGAATATCTGCAGCGCGCCGGTGTGCCGGCCACGCCGGGCGAGCTGAAGCACCACGCCTGCCTGACGCTGAGTTCCGACGCCAGCCAGACGCGCGGCTGGGCCTTCCTGGTGGACGGCGAGGTGACGCACTTGCGCCCCAGCGGCCCGCTGGACTGCAGCGATGGCCAGGTGCTGCACGAGTGGTGCCTGCGCGGACTGGGCCTGGCCTGGCGCAGCACCTGGGAGGTCGAGGACGATGTCGCCAGCGGCCGGCTGCAGGTGGTGCTGGCGGACTTCGCCGCGCCGCCCAACGGCATCTACGCGGTGTTCCCCCAGCGCAAGCACCTGCCCTTGCGGGTGCGGCTGTGGATCGACTTCATCAAGCACAGCTACGGCGACCCGCAGTACTGGGCGGGCAGCGGCCACCGGGCGTAATAAAAGGGGCGCCGCGGCGCCCCTTTGGCTTGGCTGGAAGGCGGCTTTATTTCTTGCCGGCGGCGGCTTCGTCGGTGGTGCACTTCTTCATGAAGCTCGCCTTGGCGGCGCCGGCCAGCTTCTTCTCGGTGGCCTTGGCCTCGCAGTCGGCATTGGCGGCGAAAGCGTGGCCTGCGAACAGGGCGCAAGCGGCGACCAGGGCGGTGAGTACGGATTTCTTCATGGGGCTCCTCGTGCAGTGGGGGGTGGCAGTGTGCCGCCGTCGGTTGCAGCAGACGCAACGACGCCTGGCTACCCGTGAACGCACGGGTGTGGGCTGCCGATGACGCCGGCGGCTAGAGAATCCGCCGCGGATGCGCCAGGGCCTCGTGCGCGGCATGCAGGCGCCGCACCAGCACGCCGATGAAGGCCTTGTCGAAGAGGTGGCGCGTGGACAGCGAGAGCTGCTCCATCGTCTCGGGCGTGAGCGCCACCGTGGTGGCAGGCTGCGAGACGAGGATGTCCACGGAATGCACGCGCAGGTCGGGGCTGGGGGCGAGGTAAGCCATCTCACCGACCGATGCGCCCGCGCCCAGCGAGGCCACGGCGCGGCCCTCGCGGTAGACCTCGACCTGGCCCTGCGTGACGATGTGGAAGGTGTTGCCTTCCTCGCCCTTGCGGAACAGCGCCTGGCCGAAAGTGTGGCGTTGCCACTTGGCGCGGCGCACCACTTCCCACAGTTCGACATCGCCGAAGCCGCTGAAAAAGTCCAGTGCGCGCAGCAGGGTGAAGCGCTCGGAGTCCAGCACCTCCTGCAGCGATCCGCGCGTGTCCCGGCGTTCGGTGGTGAGGCCGGAGAGGGCCTGGGCGAACTCGTCCCAATCGGCCGGGCGCAGCTCGCGCTCCTTGGCCAGGCTGCGCTCGATGAGCGATTGCAAGGCCGGGGGCACGCCTTCGCGCATGCTTGAGAGCGGCGGCGCGGTGCCGTTGAAGATCTGGTTCATGATCGCCTGCTGCTGCAGGGCGTCGAACGGCGGGCGGCCGGCGATCAGGTGGTAGAGCACGGCGGCCAGCGAGTAGATATCGGCGCGGCAGTCCAGGACGTCGCCATCGAGCTGCTCGGGCGACATGTAGGCCAGCGAGCCGACGCGGTAGACCTGCGTCTTGTCGGAGCCCTGGTTGAATACACTGCCGAAATCGGTGACCTTGAGGTCGGTGATCCGGTCGCCGTCCAGCGTGACCAGCAGGTTGGCCGGCTTGACGTCGCGGTGGATCAGGCCCTGGCGCCAGCAGTAGGCCAGCGCCATCGCGCACTTGAATCCGACCTCGACGATCTGCGCCATCGGCAGCAGGTTGTCGGCGCGGCAGAAGCGGCGCAAGGTGAAGCCGTCGACATACTCCATCACCAGGTACGGTGGGTCGTCGTCGGCCACGGCGTCCAGGATCTGCACGATGTTGGGATGATTGAGCTGGCCCACCAGCGCCGCCTCGGCCGCGAAGAAGCATTGCTGGTAATGCGATTCGCGCGAGTCCGCCAGCATGCCCCGGCGCACGCGCTTGATCGCCACGTCGCGCTTGCGGAAGGGGTCGTGCGCGAGGAAGACCTCGCTGGTGGCGCCCTCGCCGATCTTGCACTTGACGCGGTATTTGCCGATCAGCGCCGGCAGCCCGGAATCGGGCGGGGCGGGGGCGACGGCGGTGAGCTGGGCTGGGGACATGGTGGCGGCTGGGGCCTCTGGGGTTCTCGGGCTCTCGGCTCGAGATATTGCCCGTGCGAGCCGCGGTGCGAAGCGGCGAGGTGGCCGGCATTGCGCCCCCATTTCCCGCCCTCGGCCGGTGTCCGGCACGGGCTGGGCCCCAAGCCCTGCCGGTTGCGCGAGGAGGCCAAAAGTAGAATCGCCGGATGATCCAAGCCAAGAGCGAGTTGCGCGTGGCGCTGCAGGCCGCACTGGTCGAGCTGGCGGCCAGCGCCGGGGCCGGGGCCCCGGTGGCCACGTTCGAGTTGCCCAAGCAGGCCGCGCACGGCGACCTGGCCATCACCGCCGCCATGCCCCTGGCCCGTGCGCTGAAGAAGAACCCGCGCGAGCTGGCGCAGCAGCTCGTGCAGGCTCTGCAGGCGCAGCCGGCCGTGCAGCGCTGGGTGCAGGAACTCGAGATCGCCGGCCCGGGGTTCATCAACCTGCGCCTGTCGGCGGCGGCCAAGCAGGCCGTCGTGGCCGAGGTGCTGGCCGCAGGCAGCGCGTTCGGCCGCCAGGGCGCCAGCGGCCGGCGCGTGATGGTGGAGTTCGTCTCGGCCAACCCCACCGGCCCGCTGCACGTGGGGCATGGCCGCAATGCCGCCCTGGGCGACTGCCTCTGCAGCCTGCTGCAAAGCCAGGGCGACGAGGTGCTGCGCGAGTTCTATTACAACGACGCCGGGGTGCAGATCGCCACGCTGGCCACGTCCACGCAATGCCGGCTCAAGGGCCTGAAACCCGGTGACACCGGCTGGCCCGAGCAGGCCTACAACGGCGACTACATCGCCGACATCGCCGCCGAATTCGCTGCTTGCAGGACGGTGCACGCCGACGACCGCGAGTTCACGGCCTCGGGCAACGCCGACGACCTGGGCGGCATCGCCCAGTTCGCCGTGGCCTACCTGCGCCACGAGCAGGACCTGGACCTGCAGGCCTTCGGCGTGCGCTTCGACCACTACTACCTGGAATCCAGCCTGTACCGCGACGGCCGCGTGGAAGACACGGTGAGGCGCCTGGTCGCCGCCGGCAAGACCTTCGAGGAGGGCGGCGCGCTGTGGTTGCGCACCACCGCGTACGGCGACGACAAGGACCGCGTGATGCGCAAGTCCGACGGCAGCTACACCTACTTCGTGCCCGACGTCGCGTACCACATCGCCAAGTACGAGCGTGGCTACGCCAAGGTCATCAACGTGCAGGGCACCGACCACCACGGCACCGTGGCGCGCGTGCGCGCCGGGCTGCAGGCAGCCAACGTGGGCATTCCGGCGGGCTTCCCGGACTACGTGCTCTACAAGATGATCACCGTGATGAAGGGCGGCGTGGAGGTCAAGATCTCCAAGCGCGCGGGCAGCTACGTGACGCTGCGCGACCTCATCGACTGGACCAGCCGCGACGCGGTGCGCTTCTTCCTCATCAGCCGCAAGGCCGACACCGAGTTCACTTTCGACGTGGATCTGGCGCTCAAGGCCAACGACGAGAACCCGGTGTTCTACGTGCAGTACGCCCATGCGCGCATCTGCTCGGTGCTGGCGACCTATGCCGGTGCCGACCGCGGCGACGGGGCCGTCGGAACAGCGTGCGATTTCGCTGGCGCCGATCTGGCACGGCTGGTGGCGCCCACCGAGGCGGCCCTGATGCTCAAGCTGGCCGAATACCCCGAGATGCTGACCCGCGCCGCGGCCGAGCTGGCGCCGCACGACGTGGCCTTCTATCTGCGCAACCTGGCGGCCACATTTCACACCTACTATGCCAGCGAGCGCTTCCTGGTGGACGACGCTGAACTGGCGCGTTCGCGCATGGCCTTGCTGGCGGCCACGGCGCAGGTCTTGCGCAACGCGCTGGGGGTGCTGGGCGTATCGGCGCCGGAGTCGATGTCACGCGAGGTGGCGCCCGCCGCCGCGCTGGAGGAGGTGCAATGATTTCGCAGCGCGGCGGTTTCGTCATGGGCCTGGTGGTCGGCCTGCTCGTCGGCCTGGCGCTTGCGCTGGGGGTGGCGCTGTATATCACCAAGGCGCCGGTGCCCTTCATCGACAAGGTGCCGCAGCGCACCGCCGAACAGGACAGCCTGGAGGCCGAACGCAACCGCACCTGGGACCCGAATGCGCCGTTGGGCGGCAAGGCCGCGGCGCGCAGCGCAGCCGCAGCCTCGGGCGCGGCGGTGACGTCGGCGCCTGGCGAGCCGCCGCCCCTGCGCGCGGCACCGCCGGCTGAAGCCGCTTCGGCCGCCCGGCCCTCGACCCGCGACCCGGCGGCCTTGCTCGCCGGCCGCGCCGCGTCCGCGCCGGCGCAGGCCAAGCCGGCGGCCGCCGGCGGCGACCCCTTCGTCTACTTCGTGCAGGCGGGTGCCTACACCCGCACCGACGACGCCGAGCAGCAGCGCGCCCGGCTGGCGCTGCTCGGCCAGGTGGGCAGGATCACCGAGCGCGAGCAGGCCGGCCGCACGGTATACCGGGTGCGGCTGGGCCCGTACCCGACCCGCGAAGAGGCCGATGCGCTGCTGATCAAACTGCAGGAGCAGGCGATCGAAGCGCAGATCGTGCGCGTCGAGCGCCCCTGACGGCGCAGGAACTCTCTTGGTGCCACGGGGTCCACCGTGGCGACACTTCCCACCCGAAAGGAATTTCATGAAGCGGCGTGATTTCTCCCTCCAGCTCGCCAGCGCGGGCCTCGGGCTGGCTGTTGCTGGGCCTGCCACGGCGCAAGGCGCGCCCATCGAAGCCAAGAACTATGTGAAGTTGCAGACGGTCGTGCCGGTCGCTCTGCCCTCGCCTCAGAAAAAGATCGAGGTCATCGAATTTTTCTCCTACAGCTGCCCGCACTGCTTCGATTTGGAGCCGGTCCTGGAACGCTGGGTCAAGACGCTGGCGCCGGATGTCTACTTCCGCCAGGTGCCGGTGGGCTTTTCGCTGGCCTATCAGATGCACCAGAAGCTGTTCTTCGCGCTGGAGGAAATCGGCCAGCGTGAGGCTCTGCATCGCAAGGTGTTCGGCGCCATCCATCAGCAGCGCCGGCCCCTGAACACCGAGGCCGAGATGCTGGGCTTCCTCACCGCCAACGGCATCGACGGCGCGAAGTTCACGGACGCGTTCAGGTCATTTGCCGTCAATACCAAGGCCGCCCGGGCCAAGCAGTTGTCCGAGGCCTACAAACTGGACGGCGTGCCCACGCTGGGCATTCATGGGCGCTACCTCACCTCGGCCTCGCTGGCCGGCAGCCATGAGCGCGCGGTCGTGGTGGCCGACTACCTGATCCAGCAAGTGCGCCAGACGCTCTGACCGGACTCAAGGGCGCGCCTGCGCGCAACCTTTGCGCATTCGGGCGCGATTCGAGCGGTTCGGCGTCCGGGTGGACGGGACTTGTGGATAGAATGATCTGCAAGTTTCGTGCCGCCAAAAAGATGCCCCGCCCCGCAATCCCCGAGCTCGCCATGGTTCTGGCCCTGGCCGCGGCGTTGTCGCCCGCGGCATGGGCAGAGAAGGCCGATCGCAGCAAGCCGATGGTGATCGAAGCCGATCGCTCCGCGATCGTCGATACGCTGCGCCAGTCGATCGTCTACTCGGGCAATGCGGCCATCTCGCAGGGCTCGCTGCTCTTGCGCGCCGAGCGCATCGAAATGCGCGAGACGGCCGACGGCTACCGCACGGCGGGAGCCAGCGGCCTGCCGGGCAAGCCCGTCACCTGGAGCCAGCGCCGCGACGGCGTGGGCGAGACCGTGGAGGGCAGCGCCGAGCGCGTCGAATTCGACGGCCGGACCGATACGCTGCGCCTGGTCGGCGACAGCGTCCTGCGCATGCGGCGCAACGGCACCATCACCTACGAAGTGACCGGCGGCGTCATCGTCTGGGACAACACCAGCGAAGTCTTCAAGGTCGAAGGCGGCACCGTCACCCCCGCCAACCCGACCGGCCGCGTGCGCGCCATCCTCACCTCGCCCGGCGAGGCGGCGTCGGCGCCGCGCACCACGCCTTCGGCGCCGCTCACCCCGAGCCGGGCGCTGGGAGACAAGCGCTGATGAGGGCCTTGGAGGTGCCCACCGCCAGCCGGCTCGAGGCCGAACATCTGCGCAAGAGCTATGGCCCGCGCACGGTGGTCAAGGACGTGCACCTGGCGGTCAACGCCGGCGAGGTGGTGGGGCTGCTGGGCCCCAACGGGGCCGGCAAGACCACCACCTTCTACATGGTGGTGGGCCTGGTGCGGGCCGACGAGGGCGAGATCCGCATCGACGGCCAGCCGGTGCACAGGCTGCCCATCCACCGCCGCTCGCGCATGGGCCTGTCGTACCTGCCGCAGGAGGCGTCGATCTTCCGCAAGCTCACGGTGGCAGAGAACATCCGCGCCGTCCTCGAATTGCAGCTCGGCGCCGACGGGCGGTCGCTGAAGACCGTGGTCATCGACGAACTGCTGAACAAGCTGCTGCACGACCTGTCCATCGAGAAGCTGCGCGATTCGCCGGCCCCGGCGCTCTCGGGCGGCGAGCGGCGGCGGGTGGAGATCGCCCGCGCGCTGGCCACGCAGCCGCGCTTCATCCTGCTCGACGAGCCCTTCGCCGGCGTGGACCCCATCGCCGTGATCGAGATCCAGAGAATCATCGGCTTTCTGCGCTCGCGCGGCATCGGCGTGCTCATCACCGACCACAACGTGCGCGAAACGCTGGGCATCTGCGACCGCGCCTACATCATCAGCGAGGGCAGCGTGCTGGCCGAAGGCACGCCGCAGGAGATCGTCGCCAACGCCGAGGTCCGCAAGGTCTACCTCGGCGAAAACTTCCGCATGTGACATGGGGCCCCCAGGCTTGTCGCTTCGCGCCTTCGCCACCCCCCGGGGGGGCTCACGCTGCGGCCCGGCAGAGCCGGTTCCGCGCGTGGGCTTGACGGTGCCTGCCCGATGAAGCCCTCGCTCCAGGTCCGGCTGTCCCAGCATCTGGCGCTCACGCCGCAGCTGCAGCAGTCGATCCGGCTGCTGCAACTGTCCACGCTCGAGCTGAACCAGGAAGTCGGGCAGATGCTCGAGCAGAACCCCTTTCTCGAAGCCGAGGAAGACGCGCCGCCCAGCCCCTTCGACACGCCGCCCGAGCGTCAGGCCGCGGATCGCACCGGCGACGCCGAACCCGCCGCCGAAACCCCCGATGCCGGCGAGGCCACGGGCGAGATCCGTGCCGAGGAGTTCGGCAAGACGGAGCGCGAGGACTGGGAAAACGGCACCGAAGGCGACGACTTCGACGGCATCCGCGAGACGCCCTCGGGCACGGGCGCCACCGGCGACAGTGACGACTTCGAGCCCCAGGATCGCGGCGCGCTCCAGGGTTCGCTGCAGGACCACCTGCGCGCGCAGGTGGCGGGCATGCGCCTGTCCGCCGAGGACCACGCGGCGCTGGAGGTGCTGATCGAGTCACTGGACGGTGACGGCTATCTGGCCGACGCCCTGGACGACATCGCCCAGCGGCTCGCCGAGATGCTGGGCCTCACGGGCCTGGGCGTCGGGGAGGCCCAGGCCCGTGAGGAGTTGGCCGACCGGCTGCAATGCGCGTTGCGCTGGCTGCAAAGCCTCGATCCGCCCGGCGTGGGCGCACGCACGCTCGGCGAATGCCTGGCACTGCAGATCCAGGCCACGCCGCGCACGCCGGCCCGGCAACTCGCACTGCTGATCTGCGGGCAGTATCTCGAACTGCTGGCGCGCCGCGACATGAAACGCCTGACGGCGCTCACCGGCGCCGACGAGGACCTCGTGCGCCAGGCCCAGGGGCTCATCATGGCCTGCGAGCCCAAGCCCGGGCGGCCGTTTTCTCCGGCCGAAGGCAACGTCATCGTGCCCGACGTCATCGTGCGCAAGAGCGGCCGTGGCCTGTCGGTGGCGCTCAACCCGGACGTCATGCCAAAACTCCGAATCAACGACCTCTACGCGCAGGCCGTGCGCGGCCAGCGCGGAGCGGCCAGCCACCCGGGCCTGAGCTCGCGGCTGCAGGAGGCGCGCTGGTTCGTGAAGAATATCCAGCAGCGCTTCGATACCATCCTGCGCGTGAGCAAGGCCATCGTCGAGCGCCAAAAGGGTTTCTTCACGCATGGCGCCATCGCCATGAAGCCGCTGGTGCTGCGCGAGATCGCCGACGAGCTGGGCCTGCACGAGAGCACCATTTCGCGCGTCACCACGGCCAAGTACATGGCCACGCCCCAGGGCACCTTCGAGCTCAAGTATTTCTTCGGCTCCTCGCTGCACACCGAGGCCGGCGGCAACGCCTCGAGCACGGCGGTGCGCGCGCTGATCCAGCAGATCGTGGGCGCCGAAAATGCCAGCAAGCCGCTCTCGGACAGCCAGATCAGCGAGATGCTCGAAGAACAGGGCATCCAGGTGGCGCGCCGCACCGTGGCCAAGTACCGCGAAGCGCTGAAGATCGCGCCGGCGAGTTTGCGCCGGGACATCTGATGCCGACCCTCTTCCTGCCCTGCGCCGGTGGCGTCGAGGCCCTGCTCGCCGAAGAGGTGCAGCGCCTCACGGGCGAACGCGTGCAGAGCAGCCGCGGCGGCGTGTGGGTGGAGGGTGACGAGCGCGTGGCGATGTTGCTCAACCTGGAAAGCCGCCTGGCGCAGCGCGTGCTGTGGCCCTTGATCGAGGGCCCGTACCGCGACGAACACGATCTCTATGCCCTGGCCCGGCGCGTGCCCTGGGAGCGCTGGATCACCCCCGAGCAGACGCTGCGCGTGGACGTCACGGCGATGCGCTCGCCGCTGCAAAGCCTGAACTTCACCGCGCTGCGCATCAAGGACGCCGTCTGCGACAGCCTGCGCGAAACCGCCGGCGCGCGGCCCAGCGTGGACACGCGCCACCCCGACCTGCCGATCGCCCTGTTCGTCGGCCCCGAGCACGCCACGCTGTACGCCGACACCTCGGGCGAAGCGCTGTTCAAGCGCGGCTGGCGCGAAGACAAGGGCGAGGCGCCGCTCAAGGAGACGCTGGCCGCGGCCATGCTCGCCGCCGCGGGCTGGCAGGGGCGCGCCGAAGACGGTCCGCTGTTCGACCCCTGCTGCGGCGCCGGCACCATCGCCATCGAGGCGGCGCAACTGGCCTGCGGCATCGCGCCCGGCAGCCTGCGGCGTTTCGCCTTCGAACGCATGCTGCCGTTTCGCCCCTTCGCGGCGGACTGGCGCGATCTGCAGCGCGCCGCCAAGGCCCGCGTGCATGCGCCTGCGGCGCCGGTGTTCGCCGGCGATGTGAGCTTTCGCATGACCGATTTCGCCACGCGCAACGCCGAGCGCGCCGGCGTGCGCCACGCCATCGAGTTCAAGACCGCCGATGCCCTGCAGCGCCTGCCACCGGCCGCCACGGGCACGCTGATCGTGAACCCGCCGTATGGCGAGCGCATCGCCCCCAAGGGGCACGGCGCCGGGGGTGAACGCGGCGCCCCCGCAGCGCGGGGTGACGCCAGCGCGCGCCAGGGTTTCGAGGGCGGCGGCAGTTCGGCCGAATTCTTCGGTGGCCTGGCCTCGCACTGGAAGCGCCAGTACGCCGGCTGGACGGCCTGGCTGCTCAGCCCCGACATGAAGCTGCCCTCACTCATGCGGCTGAAGGAAAGCCGCCGCGTGCCGCTGTGGAATGGCGGCATCGAGTGCCGCCTGTTCCGCTTCGACATGGTGGCCGGCGCCGGCCCCGGGGCGGCCGCCGCGCCGGCGGCCGAGGCATAATTCGGCATCGCATTTCGGAGCCATCACTTGGACCAGAGTCACCCTCGGTGACCGTCCGTTCCGGGGCCGCAGCGGCTCTTCGGGATGAGACGGATCCCCCCTGTCGCCATCCCGCACCGGGCCTTACGCGCCGGTGCCGCGTCCCCGAAAGTTCGAGATGCTCAACGTCTTCACGCTGGCCAACGGCCGGCTGTTCCAGGAAGAGATCGACAGCCTTGAGGCCCTCGCCCACCTGCAGCCGGTGTGGGTCGATCTGGAGAACCCCACCGACGAGGAAAAGGACTGGGTCCAGCAGCGCTTCGGCCTGGGCATTCCCAGCGACGCGGTGGACGACGACCTGGAGGAATCCGCCCGCTTCTACGAAGAGGACAACGGCGAGCTGCATATCCGCTCGGACTTCCTCATCGACGGCGACGACGGCCCCGACGGCCATCCCTCGCGCAACGTGCGCGTGGCCTTCATCCTGCGCGAAAAGGTGCTGTTCTCGGTGCATGCCGAGGACCTGCCGGTCTTCCGCCTGTTGCGCCTGCGGGCGCGCCGCATCCCGGCGCTCATCGAAGACGCCAAGGACGTGCTGCTCAAGCTCTACGACGCCGACGCCGAATACTCGGCCGACGCGCTGGAGGGGATCTACGACAACCTGGAGAAAGTCAGCGCCCGCGTGCTGACCACGGATGTCAACGACCAGATCGCCGGCCAGGCGCTGACGGCGATTGCGCGCGAGGAAGACCTGAACGGCCGCATCCGCCGCAACGTCATGGACACGCGCCGCGCCCTGAGCTTCATGATGCGCAGCCGCATGCTCAATGCCGAGCAGTTCGAAGAGGCGCGGCAGATCCTGCGCGACATCGATTCGCTGGATTCGCACACCGCGTTCCTCTTCGACAAGATCAACTTCCTGATGGACGCCACGGTCGGCTTCATCAATATCAACCAGAACAAGATCATCAAGATCTTCTCGGTGGCCAGCGTGGCGCTGCTGCCGCCCACGCTGATCGCCAGCATCTACGGCATGAACTTCAAGTTCATGCCCGAACTCGACTGGGCTGCGGGCTACCCCTTTGCGCTGGCGCTGATGGCGGCCAGCGTGGCCGCGCCGTTCATCTATTTCCGGCGCAAGGGCTGGTTGCGCTGACGCTCACCCCACGCCGGCGCAGGACTTCCTGCCGGTTTCTCGGCGTCTGCGCGGATGCAACGGGATGAAACCATGATGTAGCCTCGGAATTGGCGCGTCGGCAGGGGCCGGCGCCCGTGTTCAGGGTCGCGGGGGCACATGAAAACAAGCCAACTTCCACAGACCACACGGTGGTTGCGCCGCCTTACGCTGGCGGCGGCCCTCCTGGCGGCCCAGGGCGCCATGGCGCAGTTCAGCATGGTGCCCGCACCCTTGTGCGCGCAGCCCGTCGTCAGCACCCACGAGGCGGAGCTGGCATACCGTGTCGACGCCGCGCGCCACCTCTATGCCTGCTTCCCGATGCGCGTGTACCGCGGCATGCTGCCGCCGCTGCTCTACGGCGTGATGATGGTCGAGACCGAACTCGATGCCGCAGGCAACGTGCTGCACATCGCCGTCGTGCGCAAGCCCGCCGCCGACGAAGTGGCTCCCTGGGTGCTGGCGATGATCCGCCGTGCCGCGCCCTTCCCGATGCCTGCCCGGCTGCCCGGTGGCACCGTGCGCTTCACCGAAACCTTCTTCGTCGACAAATCGGGCCTGTTCCAGGTCCACTCGATCACCGAAGGGCAGCGCTAGCCCGAGTTTGTCAACTTCCCGCTGATTTCCGATCCCGGTCAAGCGCAAGTCCTTGTCAGCATTGAGTTTCAGTTCTGCGACGAAATGTAGTGCCATAATCTTTTTATGATTGCGATCGCGCACGCGGTTTTTCGT
>JAUXRG010000039.1 GCA_030681795.1 Rubrivivax sp. | reverse complement strand
ATGGCCTTGATGGACACCATCAATGTCGATCGCGATGTCGCCGTTCGCCGCAATGCCACCGGCGATCACCCTCTGCGATGGCCTCGCAGGCCATCACCAAACTCGATCAGCGGTCCATCGAATTGGGTGATCATACTCAGCGGCCAAGAATGCGCTCGGATCCTTGGCGATGGTGGCGAGTTCTTCTTGAGCGGCAACTAGGCCGCGAACATTGTCAGCGGACCAGCCACGTTCCAGCGCAGCCACGTAGCTGCTGAGGTGTTCGGGTTCTGGACGGACGAGTTGCACAGGTGCTTCCTTTCGGCGCCTAACGTTTGAGCTAAGCCAGCACCGACAGCGTGGCGTGCCGGACAGCAAGCGCAAAATGGGCCGCAGGCCCAGCGCTTGATGGCTGGCGCGCCACGCTGTTGGGGCTCGGCTTGAGCGAAGGGTTAGCCACCACTTGCCGGCGCGTGCGGTGGGCGGCCTGTACACCGCCCGAGCATGGCCCGGCCATCTTGGTTTGGATGACGAGGCGTGGGCTGATGGGCACGACTGCATTCTTGCTGCCGAAGCGCGCCGAGGCAAGCAGCAAGTGCCGCTATGCCGCCGGCGCCCCGACGACACCCGGGTTTGGCGGGGCGCCGCAGCGCTGCGCCGTCGTGGCGCGTTCGTGGTGGCGACCAATTTGACTGTTCCGGACTTCTATGGAGCGGCGCACTTTGAAGAGCGACCGCGAGGGGCGACTGCCTTGCGAGAAGCGCGGCGCATACCTTCGCTGCCTTTGTGGGCCGACGTTCGCCACTTGGCGTAGCGGGTTGTCTTGGCGACCGGAGCGCTGGCATTGAATTTGGCATTCAAGACTGCTCGCCTTGCACAGGTGCTGCCTTGTGGTGGCTAACGTTGGAGCTAACCGGCGTGCGACGGCTTTGCGCCCGGGCCGTGCGGACGAAGATGTACCACACGGCCGCGCGGCCCGGGCGCAAAGCTGTTGCGCGTCCGGTTGAGCGACTGGTTAGGCGGCGGCGTGCGGAGG
>JAUXRG010000028.1 GCA_030681795.1 Rubrivivax sp. | reverse complement strand
AACACCGTGGATGCGATCCTCGTACTTGTGGATGAACTCCTTCATGGCGTCCTCCCGGCGATGCGCGGTGATGGAACACGTTGTACCAGCGTGCCACGACCAGGACCAAACCATTTGGTTGCGGCCGAAGGCCGCGCTAGGGAATTCAAACACCCTTTTTCTCGCCCATGCCCGCCCCGGCACGGCACCTGAAAGACACCGCTTGATGCGGTCTTTGGAGTCGGCTGCGACCTGCTGAGCGTCGACGGTGCCGCCGAAAAGCGTCTGTCATGGGGGTCGCCTAGGTCGCCTACGGGTGAACCCTGATCCTCGGGCCGCTTTGACCCTTCCCAGAAAGCCCCTCGCGCAGCCGATCCCGCGACCCGTGGCAACAGGCCGCTCGAACGGCAGTGCTTGATTGCGTTCAGGCCGCCTGCAGGGCCTGTCCCCGCGCAGGCGCGCGCGGCGGCGCACGGGCCTGCAGACCCAGGTGCGTGAGGATTTTCTCGATCACCGGTTGCTCCAGGATGGCCGCGATGATCTTCGGCTCCCCACCGCAGTTCGGGCAGTGCTCCAGGTCGATCTCGAAAACCCGCTTGAGCAGCCGCGCCCAGCTCAGTCGCACCGGGCGGTGATGCGCGCAGTTCGCTTCGCACTCGGCGGGCGGCGCGGGCGCCAGCGGCCCTTGCGGCACCACCTGCGCGCGCAGCTTGGCGCTGGGTGCCAGCACGCCGTGGAAGCGGATCAGGTGCAGCCTTGGTCTGGGTACCAGCGCCGCCAGCCGCTGCATGAACTCCAGCGGCGACATCACCAGGTGCGTGGTGCCGTCGCGCCAGGGCGTCTTGAGCTTCAGCACCACCTGACCTGCGGCGTTGGTTTGCACGCGTTCGTTGGCCAGCGCTGGGCGCGTAATGTAGCGGCACAGTTTTCCAGCGCTTGGCGGTCGTCGGCCTCGCAGCGCGCCGCAGCGTGTAGGCTAAAACCCTGCATGTCGGCGCACAGGTTCTGATGGAACTCCGCCGCCCT
>JAUXRG010000023.1 GCA_030681795.1 Rubrivivax sp. | reverse complement strand
GGCGCTTGCAGTGGGCAGCGCCCAGGCGGCGGTGACGGATGTCACGCTGGACAACGGCATGCGGGTGATCGTGCAGGAAGACCATCGTGCGCCGGTCATGGTGTCGCAGGTGTGGTATCGCGCCGGCTCGATGGACGAGTTCAACGGCACCACCGGCGTGGCGCACGTGCTCGAGCACATGATGTTCAAAGGCACCCAGGACGTGCCGCCGGGCGAATTCTCGAAAAAAATCGCGGCGGCGGGCGGGCGCGAAAATGCGTTCACCAGCCGCGACCACACCGCCTATTTTCAGCAGATGCAGAGAGATCGTCTGGAATTGGCGATGCAACTGGAAGCCGACCGCATGACGAATCTGGTGATCAGCGACGAATTGTTCGCCAAGGAAATCCAGGTGGTGATGGAAGAGCGGCGGCTACGCACCGACGACCAACCGCAATCGGTGGTGTACGAACGCCTGATGGCGAGCGCGTATCAAACGCATCCCTACCGCCGCCCCATCATCGGCTGGATGGACGATTTGCAAAACATGACTGGGCAGGATGCGCGCGACTGGTATGCGCGCTGGTACGCGCCGAACAACGCCACGCTGGTGGTGGCGGGTGATGTACAGGCCGACGCAGTGGTGACGCTGGCGCAGAAGTATTTCGGTGGCTTGCCGGCGCGTGCGTTGCCTGAGCGCAAGCCGCAGCTTGAACCGGTGCAGCTCGGCGGCAAGCGCATTGTGGTCAAGGCGCCGGCGCAGACGCCTTACCTGTTGATGGCCTGGCATGCCCCGGTGTTGCAGGACTGGCAGAAGGACACCACGCCGTACGCGCTGCAGATACTGGCCGGCGTGCTGTCGGGTAACGACTCGGCCCGGCTGCAAAAATCGCTGGTCAAAACCCGCCAGGTCGCGGTAAACGCGAGTGCGGGTTACGACGCGGTTTCACGTGGGCCGGGCATGTTCATGATCGATGCGACGCCTGCGCCGGGCAAATCGGTTGCCATGCTGGAGCAAGCCATTCGCAGCGAAATCGAACGCGTTCAACGTGAGGGCATCAGCGCTGCCGAGCTCGCCCGGGTCAAGGCGCAAGTTATTGCGGCTGACGTCTACCAGCGCGATTCGCTGTTTTATCAGGCGATGCAACTCGGCGAATACGCCATCGCCGGATTGCCTCCCGAGGCACTGGCGCGCCGGGTCGACAAGTTGCGTGCGGTGACCGCCCAGGACGTGCAGGCCGCCGCGCAGCAATGGCTGAAAGACGATCAACTGAGCGTGGCTGAACTCGATCCACAAACCTTGAAACCACAGGCGCGCCGCACCGCAGTGCCGGGAGTGCGTCATGTCAATTAAACACTTTGTGAGCGTCCTGGTGTTGAGCCTGCCGCTGTCGGCGCAGGCTGCACTCACCATCCAGAACTGGCACACGCCGCAGGGTGCGCGGGTCTATTTCGTCGAAAGCCATGAGCTGCCGATGCTGGATATTTCGGTTGATTTTCCGGGCGGCAGTG
>JAUXRG010000012.1 GCA_030681795.1 Rubrivivax sp. | reverse complement strand
AGGGCGTTTCAGGCTGATCGTGGACGGTTGGGCTACATTCAACCCTCGTGCTTGCGCGCCGCCCCGGCGTGTCCTCGAAGATGCCGTTTCACCGTCCACGATCAGACTGAAACGGGCGTCCACGATCGCTGAAATACGCACGTCGACCATCGCCAGCTCGTCGCGATAAGGGCTGCTGGACCGCCGCATGGTGCTGTTGAACACGCGCAGCAACAGCAACAGCGCCTGATCCCCCTGGTCGGGCGGCAAGTGCCGGGCGATCTGGCTCAGCGCGCCGTCACGGCACACCGCCGGTGGCTGTACCAGCGCGCAGGCCTCGCTCCAACGACCCTCCGCACATAGCACCTCAGCCCGCAGCGACACATCGCGCTCACCGGTTGGCACCGACGTGGAACCATAGCGTGCCGAATACGGCGGCCGATTCATTGCCTTCAATTCCAGCCCTGCCAGGAAGTCGATCAACGACTGCCTCAATGCGACCACATCCTGGCCAGCCGCCTGGCCCGCCTTGAGCACCAACTGGTAGCGCTCCACCCCCGGGCTGCGCTCGAACTGCTGACGCCGCATCGCCAGCGCCTCCGCGGTCCACCCGTCACGCTCGTAGCACCGCAGGAGATCGTCCTGCAAGCGCCAGTCGTCAGGGAACACCTTGCTGCCCTGCTCGGCCTGGGCAAACGCCTCGCGGAAACGACCGTGACCCTCCAGGTAGCTGACCACCTTGCTGTGCGCGTGCGCATCCGACATGTCCTCGCGCAACACCGCCAGGGCCTCGTCCACCTGGCCTGTGGCCTCCAACTGCGCCAGATGCAGGCGCTCGAGAGTCCACAGGCTCAGGTCGCGCTCGGATGTACTTTCATAGACCGGCGCGCGCCCCTTGCGGTTGGCAACCTTGGCAGCGTGCTCGGCTTTCAAGGCCAGCACGGCATCCTTGGCCCGCCGCCAGCGTTCGGCGATGGCGCTTCGGTAGCGCGTCATCGCGGGTTCGCCGATGGCGGCCTCGGCAGCAGCGGCGTCGAAGCAGCCGAACGGGTCGTCGAGCTGGATCTGCAAGTAGGTGTCGCCGAAGCTGGCCTTCTGCGGCCCCGCGGCCTTCAACGACAACACCCACTCGGCACCGATCGCCTGGCACAGGCCACCGATCTCGCCGTCGGAATCGTCCGCCTGTTGCAGAACACCCCAGGCGCGACGCAGGGCGTGCAGGCACAGCGCCGCAGCCGCGCCGGCATCGCGCCTTCTGGCCTGCTCCAGCAGGGGCAACACGGCTTCGGCGCGCCGCACGTAGCTGGCGCTTTCGTCCCAGGCGATGAAGCCCCGCCCGGGCGCCAGCATCTCGTTGACCAAGGTCTTGAGTTCGGCCGGATCGTTGCTCAGCTCGCTGGCCTTGCGCCATTGCAGCAGCTCGCGGGCGATGTCGTGATCGCGGTCCGCGAACTCGAGCAACTTGTCGACCAACGTGCCGCCCTCTTGGCCGAGCAGGAAGTCGTGCAGGGCCTGGCGTTTCTCTTCTGCGGTGGGGGCACGCTTGACGCCGCCGGACACGGGCTTGGGCGCCGATGCATCACTGGCCACGGCATGACCGGCCAGCCGGTCGCGCCAAACCAGCGCGACGGCGACCTGGTGCTTGCAAAACCAACCGTCCTCGGCGTTAGGGCAGTCGCAACTGCCCGCGACGGCATCGTCCTCGATCCAGACCTCGGTGGTGTAGGTTTCCGTTCCGGTGACCTGGGCGTGCAAGGCCGGTTCGGGCATCGGGTCCTCATTCACCACTTCCACCGCGCCCGACGTGGCGTAGGCCTTTCCACGCTGGAAGATAGCCGCGCTGCTGGCCTGCCTCAGTGACGCGTCGCCCAGTGCACGGACCCATTCATCGGGCCACGCCGGCGCCTGGACCCTCGACGGTGCTTCGTCATCTTGGCGGGCTGCTGGCTTGCTCATCGCAGGATTCTCGCCATAGGCGTTGGCGGGCGGCAGCGCGGCATGACTTTGTGGAGTATGTTTGACACTTTGGTTAGCCAATCCAAGCGGAAGTCACCATGAACCTCCACGAGATCGGAAAGCTCGTGCGTGAGCGGCGGGACACACTGGGCCTCTCGCAGGATCGTCTCGCCAAGTTGGCCGGTCTGTCACGGGCCACGATCAATCAGCTCGAGACCGGCGCGTTGGTGGATCTTGGCGTGATCAAACTGGCATGTCTGTTGGAACTGGTCGGCCTGACGTTCGAGGCTCATGCTCGCACAACACCGCACCGCGGGCTGCTGATGGCGAGCCGCACGGCAAGCGTGAGCTACAGGACGCAACTCGATGCCGCTCAGCTGGCCAAGGCGCTTGCGACCGGTGAGGTTCCACCTGGTCTGCTACCCCACGTGGCCACCTTCCTGGACGAGGCGCCGCTGCCCCTGGTCGTGTCGGCTGTAGAAGAGGCCGCCAAGCGCGGTCGCGTCCCGCCGAAGCGCATCTGGCAACATGTCGTGCGGTGGGCGAGCGAGATCAATTCGCCGCGGCGGGTATGGGCCTGATGCCAGCGCAGTCATCGTGGCGCTGGGCTGCTGCGGTAGCCCCGGTAGCGGCAGCGCCGAACGTCGAAAGCCTGATGAAGCACCCCGGTGCACTCAGACAAGGCGACTCAGCGACTGGCGGACGATCTCCGTCCGTCGCTCTCTCTCCCTTCCGTGCAGCAACTTGGATTGGCCGCGATCGCGACCAGCAAGCTCGATGGACTGATCCTTCCTTGCCTGCTCAGACGTGCCTCCACGTGGCCCGCGGCGTTGCATTGAACCCGGTCGTTGGCCAGCGCCGGGCGGGTGATGTAGCGGCACAGTTGTTCCAGCGCTTTGCGGTCGTGCGCCGCGCAACGCACTGCGGCGTGCAGGCTGAGACCCTGCATGTCGGCGCACAGGCGCCGGCGGTGAGCGGCATGTCGCTCCTGGCGCCCAGCCTCACTGGGCGGCCGGCGTTGCCGGCATGCGCTGCTTCATCATGTCCATCATCGTCTGCATCGTGGCCATGTGCGCCCTCATCATCTGGCGGCGCTGAGCCATGTCGGCGGGCATGTCTTTGCCCTGGCCCATGCCGCCCATGCCGGGCGACGCGGGGCGACCTCACCTTCCCAGCCGGTGCGGTTGAAGTCCGCAGGTTCGATTCGGGCCTTCAATTGCGGTCCGAGCACGGATGGATTCCCGAGTGCCAGCTGGCCTGGGCAGACTCAGTGTTGGCCGTGGACCTGGCCCCGGCGCAGCGCGAGAATGCCTGCCACGAGCATGCCGACCACGCCGCCCACGATCATGGTTTCGCCCAATCTGTGGTGCCAGCCGCCCATCGGCGTCAGCAGGAGCATTGAGCCGCCGATCACCAGCGCCCCGAAGGAGATGGCACTCGCCAGCCGCGTGATGTTGCGGCTGAGGCGGGCTCCCAGCGCTTCCAGACCCGGCAGCCGGCCGAGATCCCCCTCGGCGATCCGGCGCAGGATGCGTCGCGCGTCGCCAGGCGCATCGCTGATCAGGCGCTCCATGTCGCGTGCCAGTTGCGTGGTCTTGGTCTTGATGCGCTCCGGCGCGAAGTGCAGGGCGGTGAGGCGTTTGATCTGTTCGCGAAACGATTGCATGTAGTTGTGGTCGGGCGCCAGCTGGCCCACCATTGATTCCAGGATGACGAAGGCGCGCGTGAGCAGGACGAATTCAGCTGGGTTGTGAACCCCGTTGCGGCTTCCGGCGCTCATCAGCGAATCGAAGGCGTTGCCGATCGAGACGTCCGACAGGTTGCTGCGGCGGATCTCGTACAGCGCCGCCTTCATGTCTGCCAGCAGCCCGGCACGATTGACCTGCTCGCCCGCCTCCGCCATTTCGAGGTAGGCCTCGGTGGCGGCCCTTGCATCACCCTCGACGACGGCCTCGAGCAGCAGCATCAGCGACTCCCGCATCCGCTCGTCGAGTTCGCCCGTGTTGCCGAAGTCGAGCAGCGACAGCCGACCGTCGGGCAGCACGAAAACATTGCCGGGGTGCGGGTCGGCGTGGAAGATGCCCTCCTCGAAGATCGTCTGGAGCATCAGCCTGACAAGGGCGTTGATCGCACGCGGCATCGCTTCCGGGTGCAGCTTGGCGAAATGATCGATGCGCTCGCCCGGCGAGAACTCCAGCGTGAGCACGGCGTCGCACGAAAGTGCCGGAACGACGTCCGGAATCCAGAGGTCGGGAAAGTCCGCCAGGGCGGTGCGGAAGAGAACGATCGACCTTGCCTCGTGACTGAAGTCGGTCTCCTGGCTCAGACTGCGCGAGAACTCCTTGACGATGACAGGCAGATCGAGCGCACGCATGCTCGGGAACACCCGCTCCCCCAGTGCGACCAAGGTGGTCAACGCCGCGATGTCCCTGGCGATGGTGGCCTGGAGATCGGGCCGCTGGACCTTGACTGCCACCTTGCGACCGTCGTGCAGGGTCGCCTCGTGCACCTGGGCGATGGTGGCCGCAGCCAGCGGGGCTTCGCCGAATGACGAAAACAGCTCCGTCAGCGGAGCACCCAGGTCGCGCTCGATCGTCGTGCGCACGATGTCAATGCCCATCGCCGGCAACTCGTCGTGCAGTGACTCCAGTTCTTCCGCGTACCCGGCAGGCAGCAGATCAGGCCGCATGGCGAGCACCTGGCCGAATTTGAGGAAAACCAGACCGAGTTCCTCGAAGGCCTCCCGCAACTCCTTGGGTCGTGGCCGCCCGCCACTGCCCATCAGAACCGGCAGGAGCTTGTGGCGCGCGGCCACCCCGAGGATCTGCACGAGCCGCGGCACCGCGCGCAGGCCCGTGACCTTGGCGGCGTCCACCTTGCCGCCCTTCTCGGACTTGCGCCGGGGCGTGCCGACGAGCGGGCCTTGTTCAGGCCTGGACGACACGGCCGCAGTGCGGGTTCGCTGGCGGGCGCGCCTCAAATCGGCCCGCTTCACCGGCATCGAGGTCGGGGTCGTGATCGACATGAGTTGCTCGCTTCTGGGGTTGCGGTGGGATCAGCCTGTCCGTTCAGGATGGATCCAGATTCGCCCCGCGCAGGCGCAGGGCGTTGGTGATCACCGAGGCTGAGCTCAGGCTCATCGCCAGCGCGGCGATCAGCGGCGACAGCAGCCAGCCGGTGAAGGGGAACAGCACGCCCGCCGCCAGCGGCACGCCCAGGGCGTTGTAGACAAACGCGAAACCGAGGTTCTGCTTCATGTTGGCCACGGTGGCTACCGACAGCGCGCGGGCCGCCGCGATGCCGCGCAGGTCGCCCTTGACCAGCGTGAGCTGCGCGCTGTTCATCGCCACGTCGGTGCCGGTGCCCATCGCGATGCCGACATCGGCGCGTGCCAGCGCCGGGGCGTCGTTGATGCCGTCGCCGGCCATCGCGACGCGCCGGCCTTCGCGCTGCAGGCGTTCGACCATTGCCAGCTTGTCGGCGGGTTTGACCTCGCCGTGCACCTCGTCGATGCCCAGCCGCTGGCCGACGGCGCGCGCCGTGGTCAGGCCGTCACCGGTGGCCATCACGATGCGCAGGCCCGACTTGCGCAGAGCGTTCAGGGCGTCGAGCGTCGTGGCCTTGATCGGGTCGGACACCGCCAGCAGGCCGGCCAGTTGCCCATCGACCGCCAGGTGCATGACGCTGGCACCCTGGCCGCGCAGCTCTTCCGCTTGCACCTTCAGTGCGCCCGCCTTCACGCCGAGCTGCTCCATCAGCGCGGTGTTGCCCAACGCCAGCGCCTTGCCTTCGACGCTGCCGCGCACGCCGATGCCCGACTCGGAGTCGAACTGTTCCGGCTTGGCCAGCGCCAGCCCCTGCTCGCGTGCCGCCGCGACGATGGCCGCGGCCAGCGGATGTTCGCTGCCCTGATCCAGGCTCGCCGCCAGGCGCAGCACCTCCACGTCGGTGTAGCCTGCGGCGGCCACGGCCTTCTCGAAGGCCGGCCGGCCCGCGGTCAGCGTGCCGGTCTTGTCGACGATCAACGTATCGATCTTGCGCAGGTTTTCGATCGCCGCGGCGTCGCGGAAGAGCACGCCGTTCGTCGCGCCTTTCCCGGTGGCGACCATGATCGACATCGGCGTGGCCAGGCCCAGCGCGCAGGGACAGGCGATGATCAGCACCGCCACCGCATTGATCAAGCCGTAGACCCAACCCTGCGCCGGCCCGAACAGCCCCCAGGCGAAAAAGGTCAGCACGGCGACGCCGACCACAGCGACGACGAAGTAGCCCGCCACGACATCGGCCATGCGCTGCATCGGCGCGCGCGAGCGCTGCGCCTGCGCCACCATCTGCACGATCTGCGACAGCACGGTGGCCGAACCCACATGTTCGGAGCGCATCACCAGTGCACCGCTGGTGTTCATCGTGGCGCCGATCAGCTTGTCGCCCACACGCTTGGTCACCGGCAGCGGCTCGCCGGTGAGCATCGACTCGTCGAGGGCGCTGCTGCCTTCGGTGACAACCCCGTCGACCGGCACCTTCTCGCCGGGGCGCACGCGCAGCAGGTCGCCGACATGCACGTTGGCCAATGGCACGTCTTCCTCGGTGCCGTCGGCGGCGATGCGGCGCGCGGTCTTCGGCGTGAGACCGAGCAAGGACTTGATCGCCGCCGAAGTCTGCGAGCGCGCCTTCAGCTCCAGGATCTGGCCGAACAGGGTCAACGAGATGATGACCGCAGCCGCCTCGAAGTACACCGCCACGCTGCCGTTCACGACGAAGGCGGCCGGGAAGATCTGCGGCGCCACGGTTGCGACGACGCTGTAGAGGAAGGCCACGCTCGTGCCCAGGCCGATCAAGGTCCACATGTTCGGGCTGCGGTGGATCACCGACTGCACACCGCGCCTGTAGAACGGCCAGCCGGCCCACAGCGCGACCGGCAGCGACAGGACGAGTTCGATCCAGGTCTGCGTGCGAGGCTCGAACCAGCCCAGCCAGTGGCCGGCCATGGCCAGGACCGTCACCGCGGCGGTGAACGGCAGGGTCCACCAGAAGCGGCGCAAGAAGTCGACCCCTTCGGGGTTCTCGTCGTCGTCGAGCGCAGGCAGCATCGGCTCGAGCGTCATCCCGCACCTGGGGCAGTTCCCCGGATGATCCTGGCGGATCTCCGGGTGCATCGGGCACGTGTAGATCGTGCCTGCCGCCGCTGTCGGCTGCTCTGCTACAGCCGGCGCGACGACGTTGCCTGCGTAACGTGCCGGCTCGGCGACGAACTTGGACAGGCACTTCGCGCTGCAGAAGTAGTAGGGCAGACCAGCGTGCTCGACGTGATGCTCGGAGCGGGCGGTCACGGTCATGCCGC
Source organism: Rubrivivax sp. (assembly GCA_030681795.1). Lineage (GTDB taxonomy): Bacteria > Pseudomonadota > Gammaproteobacteria > Burkholderiales > Burkholderiaceae_C > Rubrivivax. The sequence goes on along the minus strand of JAUXRG010000012.1, from coordinate 1,939 downwards.
ACACCGCGTCCTCGAGCGCGCCGGCCTCGGGTGCCTCCGGCGGGCGGTGATGCGGGTGGTGATGCGTGTGCCCGGCGGGATCGTGGCGTGAGGGCATTTCCATGGCTTCAGTCCTCCTTGTCGGCCGGCTTGTTCGGCTGCGACCCGTGAGGGCCATGCCCGCCGTGGCCACCGTGGCCATGAAAGAGGTGCATCAGCGGGCAGGCCAGCAGCAACAGGTAAACCCAGTTGCCGGCGACATGGTCCCAGTGCTCGCGCAGCAGGTAGAAGCCGCCGACGAGGGCGACCATCAGCAGTGCGGTCTTCACCGGCCGGCTCGGGCCGGACGAACCGCCGGTGGCGGGGACGTGATCATGGTGAGTGGTGCTCATGGCAATCTCCTTTTCATCCGGGGTCGGCGCTTCTGGCGCCTTCCTCTGGATTCAAGATAGACCCTGACATCATGGGAAGGTCAAGGGGTGCCGAGCTCCGAGTTCAGGTCTTTGCGCCGGCGTCGCGATCGAGCATCCCCTTGCGCTTCTCGTACTCCTCGGGGGCGATCTCGCCGCTGGCCAGGCGCCGCTGCAGCACTTCATGCGGCGTCTCTCGGGGTCGGCGCCGCGGGTCGTTCGGCCGCCCCCAGCCGTAGAACACGATCACGCCGACCAGCACCAGCCAGAAGATCCACCAGAACCAGTGCATGCCGCCCATGAAGGTGCCCCCGTCATAGAACATGTGCATCTCCTTCAGCCTTGGGGGCTTGCCGCGCTTGCCGCGCTTGGCGCGGTCAGCAACGCCTTGACGCGCTGCAGCCGTTCGCGCACCTCATGCGCGACCACGGCCACCTCGGCATTGCTCGTCATCTGCAGCACAGCCACCGGGTCCATGAAGCCGACCACCAGCCGGCCGTCGGACTCTTCGCGAACGACGACGTTGCATGGCAGCAGCAGCCCGATGTCGGGCTCGGCGCCCAGTGCGCGGTGGGCCAGCGGCGGGTTGCAGGCGCCGAGGATGCGGTAGGGCCGCCCCTCGACGCCGAGCTTGGCTTTCATCGTGGCCTGCACGTCGATCTCGGTCAGCACGCCGAAGCCCTCGGTCTTCAAAGCCTCGGTGACGCGGGCGACGGCCTTCACAAAGTCCTTGTCGTCGATGTCGCAATGAAAGCTGTAACCCGTTGCCGCCGGCTTCGCCGTCGTGGTGGGTGCGTGGCTCATGGCCGGCCCCCTCACTTCGTCACCGGGACCGACTGCATGCGGTCCATCATCATCTGCATCATGGACTGCATCATGTCCATGCGCTGTTCCATCATGCCCTGGCGCGTAGCCATGTCGGCCGGTTTGCCCGGCGCGGCGCCGGCACCCATGCCGCCCATGCCGCCCATGCCGCCCATGCCGCCCATCATGTTCATGCCGTTCTGCATGAGCTTCATCTGCTCGGTCATCAGGGCGTTGCGTTCTGCGGGCGTCCTGGCGGCCATCATCTTTTCATGCATCTGCTGCATGGCCTTCATCTGGTCGGCATGTCCCGGTGCGGTGGTCATGCCGCCCATGCCCATGCCCGGGGTGCCCGGCCCGGCTTGTGCAATCTGGACCGCGCCAGTTTCGGCAGGGTGGTGGCTGTCGTGCTTGTCGTCGGTGGCAGCCCAGGCCGATGTGGCCAAGGTCGCGGTAGTCAGGGCAGTGATGGTAAGAAGGGCGCGTACGAATGTCATGTTGAACTCCTGTTGAGAGAGCGATGGTTGCTGTCAAGGTGGATCGTGCTGAGTGCGGTGCCAGGCACCGCCGAGAACGCGAGATCCCCACTGAATCCTGTTCCTAGTTCACTACTGTCCGGTTAAACGAGCCTCGCCGCGGCGAATCGCAAGCATTGGCGCGGCCTAGCGGCCGATTTTGTTTGGTGCCGATTTGAACTTCGATCTCTCAAAACCACGTACTTTCCCGGGCTTGACAGCCTCTGGGGA
>JAUXRG010000011.1 GCA_030681795.1 Rubrivivax sp. | reverse complement strand
ACCTGGCCGAGGTGCAATACCGCTTCAACCGGCGCTACGACTTGCGCTCGATCCTCGGCCGGCTCGTGCGAGCTGCCGTGGCTACGCCGCCGCAGCCGGAGATGGTCATTCGTGGCGCTGAGCTTCATTGCTAATCAGGAGTAATCATGGCGCTCATAGTGCTTCTGCTGCACGCCGGTCGTTCGTCCATGTGAAAGGAGCTGCGCTCTGATCTCCCGCGACACGCCCAGAGCCTGCAGCCGCGTCTCCACGCTTCTGCGAATGTCCCGGCCCTGAAACGGGTCGATGCCGGCTCGCTTCTTGGCGGGCACCGTCTTGCCGATGGCCGCAAACACCGGCGGCAAACTGGTGTGGTGGATGGGTTTGATGCCGCCCGTCGTCGAGAAGATGTACTCGCCGTCGCCATTGAGCGCTCTCAGCGCATCGAGCAGCGTCGCGACTCGTTTCGAGACCGGCAGCACGTGGGGGATGGCCGTGGTGCGTTTACCTTTCGGATCGGCAAGCCGCAGCACGTGAGCCTTGGTGTCGTAGTCGGCCCAGGTCGCGCGAAGCAGTTGGAGGAAGCGCTGGCCGCCCAACAACACCTCGCACCGAATCGTGTGGGCCATCTCCAATCGGATATCGTCCAGCTTCGCCCAGAGGTATTTGAACTCGTCGTCACTGAGGATACGGTCGCGTGTTGACTCGAACTCCTGAATGCGCGGTAGCAGGGCGACCGGATTGCCTGTGAGCTTGAAGACAGCCGAGTCCACTGCAGCTCGGCGCGGATCGAGGTCGGAATGCGCACCGTGGGTGAAGGCGGCTTGGAGGTACGAACGCAGGACGTTGGTCTGCCGACCGATACCCTTGCGCACGAGCCGCGCCAAGATGTCGCGAATAGTCTCCGGTGCAATCCTGTTCGCTGGCAGCTTGACCAGATCCGGCCATGGGTCGCTGACGTGCCGCTTGAAGATCGCCGCCACGTCGTGCGCCGACTCCTTGCCCGACCGCTGGAGATAGGCGACGTACGCATCGAGCATCGCGCCAAAGCTGCCAAGCGCAACGATCTGCCGGGTGGCCTCGATGTTTGCAAGACGCGATTCGATCCGGGCAACCTTTGGATCGTTGCCCAGCCGCACGAGTTCGAGCAGGCTGCGTGCCTCGTTTCGCGCATGTTCGAGCGACAGGGCCGGATGCTCGCCGATCTTCAACTCCCCGCGCAGGGCCTCCTTTCGGTACCGGAAGGTCCACACACGTCTGAGCTGGCCGCGGGCCTTCGTGCAAGATACGACGAGCCGCCCGTTGCCAACGGGCAGAGCGCCGTCGGTCCGGCTCTCGCCCGCCTTGAGGTTCTTGATCGCGAGGTCGGTCAGCGGACGGGCGTCCGTTCGACCAAGGGACTGTTTATCACCACTGAAACTGGTCGCCATACAGGTCGCCATAGCGGGGTGGCTGCAGAGAGGCAACTGTAGACCACTGTGGACTGGCTGGAACCAGAAACCCAGTGTTTATGCGGGTTCCAAGTCATCTGAAAGATTTCCAGAGACTTCCATGGACGTCGCCTAAAACGACTCATAATCCCGTCGCTCTTATCCCTTTGTCTGACGCAGGATTGCGGTCATCGCAAGCGAAACAGAGCATTCAGCTCTTCGGGCGGTAGCTGCCCCACCCAAGTTTCACCCGTCCCAACCGTCATCTCGGCGAGTTCGCGCTTCGATCGGATCATGTCGTTGATGCGCTCTTCGAACGTGCCCCGCGTGATGAAACGGTGCACCTGCACGTTGCGCCGCTGGCCGATGCGGTAGGCGCGATCGGTGGCTTGTGCTTCGACCGCGGGGTTCCACCATAGGTCGTAGTGCACGACGTGATTTGCCGCCGTGAGGTTGAGGCCGGTGCCGCCGGCCTTCAAGGACAGAAGGAACACGCGCTGCCCCGGTTCGTCCTGGAAGCGTTCGACCATCTGGTCGCGCCTGGTACGCGTCACGCCGCCGTGCAGGAACATGGGTTCACGCCCATCTCGTTCGCGCAGCATGCGCGCCAACAGCTCGCCCATCTCGCGGAACTGGGTGAAGACGAGGGCCTTGCCCTGCGCTGCGCCGATCTCGTCCAGCAAATCCAGCAACCGCTCCGCCTTGCCCGACGCGGCGGCGTCGGCCGCGCCTTGCTTGAGGTACTGCGCAGGGTGGTTGCAGACCTGCTTGAGCGCCAGGATCATCTGCAGCACCAGGCCTTGGCGCTGAAAGGTGCTCGACTCACCCGCGATGCCCTTCAGGCCCTCGCGGACGACAGTCTCGTACAGCGCAGCCTGCTCGCGCGACAGCGTGCAGAACTGGTCCTGCTCCAGCTTGTCGGGCAGGTCGTTGATGATGGTCTTGTCGGATTTGAGCCGGCGCAGCATGAACGGCGCCATCACCTTGCGCAGCCTCTCGGCCGCCGCTGCGTCGCGGTGGGTCTGGATCGGCGTGGCGTATTCGCGCGCGAAGTGGGTGGGTCCGCCGAGGTAACCGCGCTGCGCAAAGTCCATGATCGACCAGTATTCGATCAGTCGATTTTCCACCGGCGTGCCGCTCATCGCGATGTGGCTTGTGGCAGGGATCGCTTTCACCGCGCGGGCCTGGGCCGCAGCCGGGTTCTTGATGTTCTGAGCCTCGTCGATGACGACCACGCGCCATGCCATCCCTTTGAGCAGAGCAGCTTCGCTTCGGGCCACGCCGTACGACGTGAGCAGCACGTCGGGCCGCAGCTTGGTCAATTCACGTTTGCTGCCGTGGAAGACTTCGACGCTCAGGCCGGGCGTGAAGCGTGCGGCTTCCTTCTGCCAATTGGTGAGCAGGCTCGTTGGCACGATCACGAGCGCGCGGCTGTCGACGAGCGCGCCGTCTTCCTTCAGGCGCAGCAGCAGCGCCAACACCTGCAGCGTCTTGCCCAGGCCCATGTCATCCGCGATCACGCTGCCCAGGCCCAAACGAGCGTTGCGCCAAAGCCAGGCGTAGCCACGCTGCTGGTACGGCCGCAGCGTGGCCTGCAGGCCGGCCGGCAACGGCACCGCGGTTTCGCGTCTGAGACTGTCGATGAGCGTGATCGCCGCCTTGTTCAACCCGACCGGCGCGCCGTCGAACTCGCCCGCCAGTGCAGTGCGCAGCAGCTCTGCGCCGCTGAGTTCAGGTGGCCGCGCCAGGAGTGCGCGCAGGGCGTCCACCTGCGTCGGATCGAGAAAGATGTACTGGCCCCGGAACTGCACGATGCCGCTGGCCTTGCCAAGCAGGCGTTCGAACTCGGCAGCGGTGAGCATCGCGTCGCCGATGGAGACGTTCCAGTCGAACGAGAAGATCGCGTCGGCTTTCAGCAGGCTTGGCATGCTGCCAACTGTGGCTTTGATCTGCATCGACAGGCGAGGGCGCCACAAGCGTTCCAGTGCGCGTGGCAGCAGCGTGCGCACGCCCATCAGCCGCAGGGCAGGCAGTGTCTCGAACAGCAGTGGCGGCAGTTCTTCGGGCCGCACGGCCAAGGGGCGCCGTGCGCCGGTGTGGACGTAGTCGTTCAGCGGTGGATGGAATTCGGCCAGCATCGCCACCGTCTTGAGGACAGTGAAGCGGCGTGCCGCCCAGGCCGGTTTGGCGATGACCTCGGCGAGCGGTGTTGGCGCGTCGAGCGTGGCGCGCTCGTCGGCCACGGCCAGCGACAGTTCGAAGCCGCCACCAGCGCTTGCCTCGTCGATCTGCAGCACCGGCCTGTGCGCCTGCCGTGTCAGGTGCAGGCGCGACAGCCAGGCATGGATGCTGCCGGCGATCGCGCCCTCGCCGGGCCCGTCGAAGCGTGCACGCCCCGAGCCGAAAAACAGCGCAAGCACCTTGTTGTCTTCGGCGCGATCGGCCTTGTCGGCGCAGTCACGCACGAACGCATCGATCAGCGCCGAAAGCAACACGCGAGCTTGTGTGCCGGCGCTCAGCGGGCGGCGGCCCTGGCGGTGCAGCACCAGGCCGGGTGGAAGTCCGGCGGCGATCAGTTCGACGATGCCGTGCACGGTGGTGTCCAACTCGGCGGCACACCAGCGCAGGCTGGCAGTCTTCGCATCCGACGCAAACACCTGCGGCACCACAGCGCCCTGCGCGAGCAAATGCAGCGCCAGCAGGCGCAGCGTGTTCAGGTGCGCGAACTCGGTGGGCATGTCGGCAAGCCGTGCCGGCGGCAACGAGGCGATGACCTGCAGGACAACCGACAGCGAATCGAGCGCCTGGGCGGCCACCGTGGCACCTGCCGGGATGAGCGTGCCGTGATCGTCGACGGTGACCTGCAGGTGCCCTTCGGGAAGGGGGCCGTCGGCATCGCGAATCGCTGGAGCGTCGAGTTGCCGGCGCGCCTCGCGTGCAATGCGCGTAATGGCCTTGCGGGTCGTCTCTCGAAAGTCGCCGCCGCGGAAGAAGACCGGTTGCGCAGGTAGCAAGCGCCAGAGGGATTCGCGCAGATCCGGGATGGTCGTGAAGTCGATCCGTGCGAGCGCCGCGTGATCGACAGGCAGCGGTGGAGCGACGGTCTCTTGTGGCGGTTGCTCGTCGAAGAGCGCAAGCACGCTCTTGGGCAATACACGGTCCGCCTCGGCATTGATCACCATTCCGTGTTGGCCGAGCAATGCACCCAGGTCCACACCGCGCAGACGGAAGACGAGGAACGGATCGCCGTCGATCTCCTGGCTCAACAGATAGATCACCGCCGCCAGGTGCTTGCAGGGCACGGCCCAGTCCGGGCAGGAGCAGTGCATCTTCAGATCGCTCCAGCGCGACGGGAATACCTTGATTCCGAGTGCTGCCGCTTCCTTCAGAACTGCAGGGTCGAGATCGCGATTGAGCAGGCGCGCGATGAGGCCGGCGTCGGCCGCCAGGCGCTGAGCCAGTCGGTCGGCATCGGCCGCCGCGATGGGCGGTACCTCGATGTCGATGTCATAGGGCCGTGCCCGCGAGCCCTGCACACGCGCCCGGATGCGGTTCGCCTGCACGACAAGGTCGCGTACCGCGCCCCGGTTGGCGTATGTGCGGCCCCGTGGCAGGCGGTTGTCATGGTCGATCTCCGCCAGTGACTGCAACCATTGCTCGCCCCACCAGGTTCGGCCGTACTGCGGCTTGCTCAACCCAGCGTCGCTTTCAGGTCGGCCACTGTCGTCATCAAGGTCATTGGCTCGAGCGGCGAGGGGTCGAGACCCAGGCGCACGTAGAAGGCCTTCGCTTCTTCAGAGATCGCATGCACGAGCAAGCCGCGGATGCCGATGGTGTCGGCCGCGTGGATGACCCGGTTGGCGGCGTCCTGAAAGAGTGCGCGCCCGAGTCCACGACCTTGATGATCGCGGGCGATCGCAAGCCGCGCGAGCACCACGACGGGGATCGGATCCGGCATGTTGCGTCTGAAGCGCCCAGGGGCCGCGTCGGGAGCCACGGCGCTGGCCGCCAGCGCGTAGTACGCAACGACCTGGCCTGCATCGCAGACGACGAAGGTGCGGGAGGCACCGCTGGCCTGGTTATGCAGCGCCCGCCGCCGCAGCCAATCATCGAGCGATGCAACGCCGCTGTTGAAGCCGCCGAGCGCGTGCGCCGCGGTCAGCGGCTCGGGGGGCTGGATCATCGGCTCCTGATCAGGCCTTGGACCAGGGCTTTGTGGCCTGCATGGTGCGTCGCAGGCGTTCGTTGGGCCGCGGCGGCGCGTCGAGCATGGCCAGAAACTTCGAGTAGATCGCGGGGCTGACGACGAAGATCGTGCGGTCCAGCAATTCCTCCTCGGCGGCACGGCGCGCGGCGCTCAGGATGAAGTCGGTCCGCGTCTTGCCGCTGGCTTGCGCCGCGCGGTCGATCAGGCCGCGCTCGGCGGCCGGAATTCGCAGATTCAGCGTTTCTCTGGGTGCGCGCTTGGTTGGCGTTGCGACGGCGGCTTTCATGTTCTGGCCTGCGTGGGTGAAGGCTGCCATTCTACCGAATCGTAACGCCAATGTCATTACGCTGCGCACGGGCCGGGTTGGCGCGGCGGCGGGCACGCGGCACGGTTCGCGCAGGCTCGGCCCTCGCCCCGGCCGACAGAACCTCCAGGCGGGCACCCAGGGCATTGAAGGCGCGGGCCTGATCGGCGACGCGCCGGTCGCGAACGTACACCCTGCGCACACGGCTCTCGATCATGTGGTTCAAGCATTCGTCAATGATGTCGCCACCGAAGCCAAGCTCGGCCATCAACGTCGCGGCAGTGCGGCGAAGGTCGTGCGCCGTCCATCGACCGCCGGGTAGCAGCAGCGCTTCGGTGTCTCGACTACGGTGTTTCAATCGACGCTCAGGCGGGCGTTGCCGATCGGCCAACTGCTTGCCGAAGGACTTCACACCGACCGGGCCTGTGCCCGAGGCATTTGGAAATACCCAGGGAGACGGCTGGTTCGGGTCACCCGGGATGGCCTCACGGAACTGTGCCAGCCGCTCGAACTGCTTTACCGCGTAGTCGCTAAGATGAATCGTATGACTCCGCTGGTTCTTGGTTTCCAGGATGTGCCACCGGCCAGCCGTCAGGTCGACAACCCCGAGCTTTACGGCGCTGGCGTCGGCCGCAGACTTCAACTCAGCCAAGTCAAAGTCGCTGCCACACCAAGTCGCGCCGAGCAGCTCTCCCGCACGAACGCCGGTAGCGAGCACAAGCCAAACCCCGGCGACGGTTCGGTCAGTCAAGCCTGAGGCCGGGAGAGCGCTCGCGAGGCCTTCAAGCTCGCTCGTTGACAGGACCCGGTCGCGCTCGACAGACGCGCCACTGCGTATTTCAGCGATCGTGGACGCCCGTTTCAGTCTGATCGTGGACGGTGAAACGGCATCTTCGAGGACACGCCGGGGCGGCGCGCAAGCACGAGGGTTGAATGTAGCCCAACCGTCCACGATCAGCCTGAAACGCCCT
>JAUXRG010000119.1 GCA_030681795.1 Rubrivivax sp. | reverse complement strand
ATCAAACTGACTTTGCCGTCGGCGACCGTGGCGAGCACCAGCGCGCAGGACTTCAGCTTGTCCCTCAGCTTGTCGGCTATTTCGCGCAGGCTCTTGGCATCTGCGCCGTCGAGCTGCGCCGCGAGCACGCGGACACCCGCTATGTCGACTGCCTGCAGGAGCAATTCGTCGCCCTGGCTGGCGGCGAGTCTGGATTTCAGCCGATCCAGTTCTTTTTCCAGCGTGCGGGTGTGCTCGATCAGTTGGGCCACGCGTTCGGCGGCGTCTGCCGGCGTGGTCTTGACCCATTGCGCCACTGCGCCGAGGTTTTTCTCGGTTTCGCCCAGGTAGCTCAGCACCCCGGTGCCGGTCGTCGCTTCCACGCGGCGGATGCCAGCGGCCACGCCGGATTCGGCGATGATCTTGAACAGGCCGATATCACCGGTGCGTGCCACATGGGTGCCGCCGCACAACTCGCGTGAGCTGCCGATATCGAGCACCCGCACTTCGTCGTCGTATTTTTCGCCAAACAGCATCAGCGCGCCGGTCTTCTGCGCATCGTCGATCGCCATGACGCGTGCCTGGGTCGCGGTGTTGGCCAGGATTTCAGCGTTGACACGCGCTTCGACTTCGCGGATTTGCACGTCGCTCATCGGCGCGGGCTGGATGAAGTCGAAGCGGGTTTTGTCTGCGTCGACCAGCGAGCCTTTTTGCTGCACGTGTTCGCCGAGCACCTCACTCAGCGCCTTGTGCATGAGGTGGGTGACCGAATGGTTGCGCATGGTGCGCGCGCGGTTGTCTGCATCCACCCGGGCCTGCACCGGGTCACCGATTTTCAGGCTGCCGGTCTTGACGACCCCGTGGTGTCCGAATACGTGCGCCTGGATTTTGAGCGTGTCTTCCACGCCGAACACGCCACCGGCTGCCTGCAATACGCCACAGTCGCCGGCCTGGCCACCGGATTCGGCGTAGAAGGGGGTGTGGTCGAGCACCACCACGCCGAGTTCGCCTTCGTGCAATTCGTCGACCGCACTGCCGTCACGATACAGCGCGAGTATGGTGC
>JAUXRG010000091.1 GCA_030681795.1 Rubrivivax sp. | reverse complement strand
TGACCACCCTCGACCAGCCGCACGGCCTCTTGCTTGAACTCGAGCGTGTAGCGCGCCCTCAGCTTCGTCTTCGTCATTTCCGTTCTCCTTGCTTGGATTGAATCACTCAGCAAGGGATACGTTTTTCGGGGACAAGGTCAGATTTCATTGAACCCCATTCGTTTATCGGCGGGCTACGAACCAAGGGGTCGTGGGTTCGATTCCTGCCAGCCGCACCAGAACTTTCGTTCTAGATCAACAGCTTAGAGATTCCGGTCTCTAGGCTGTTTTTCTTTGCTGGGGGACTTTTGGGGGACTTCTCAATCCCCAGCGAGTCCCCCAGACCCTCACGCGCCAGCCTTGCGGCCTCTTCCTGCTCGCGCCGAAGCATCGCCAGGCTCTTGTTCCAGCGCCCGCTGTGTTCCTTGATCTTCTCCAGTGCGGCGTGGAGTTCGACGACTTGCGCCACGCAGTAGTGGCGGGTCATCGTCGGGTTGGATCTGCCAGAGCGGCCGAGGTGTGCAAGCACCCTTTCATATGTTCACCGCAAATTAAAGAATACTTTAACATATCGCAAGATCGTGCAAAGCCGCTTTCACACAATGCGCACTACCGGCACCAACGTCACCACCACAACGCTGGGTGACGAGGTGCGCGCGTTCGTGCCGCATCCGCTGCCGCCGGCCGACCCAATCCTAGCCTCCGACTCGTATGCCGCTACCGCGCGCCGCGCCGAACTGGCGTTGGCCAGGTTGTCGGGCGTGGCGGGCCTGGTGCCGTCGGTGGACTGGCTGCTCTACAGCGCCATCCGCAAGGAGGCGCTGCTCACCTCGCAGATCGAAGGCACGCAGGCCACGTTGACCGACCTGTTCGACGACGAGGCGGGCCTGGCGGTGGCCAACACCGACGACGTCGAGGAGGTGACCAACTACCTGCGAGCTTTCCGTCTGGTGCGCGACAACCTGCGCAGCCCGAAGGGTCTGCCGATCTCGGTGCGCCTGCTCTGCGACGCCCACCGCCTGCTGCTGTCCGGCGCCCGCGGCGAGGGCAAGCAGCCGGGTGAGCTACGACGCTCGCAGAACTGGATCGGCGGCTCGCGGCCGGGCAGGGCCGTATTCGTACCCCCGCCGCCGGATCGTGTGCCGGCCTTGCTGGGCGATCTGGAACGCTTCATCCACGAGGCTGAGCCGGACTTGCCCCCGCTCGTGCGGATCGCGCTGGTGCACGTGCAGTTCGAAACCATCCATCCCTTCCTGGATGGCAACGGCCGCATCGGCCGCCTGCTCATCGCGGCGCTGCTGGAGCAATGGGGCCTGCTGCCGGAACCGCTGGTGTACTTGAGCAGCTATCTCAAGCAGAACCTGGCTGAGTACTACCGGCGCCTGTCGGCGGTGCGAACGGATGGCGACTGGGAGGGATGGATCGCCTTCTTCCTGGATGGTGTGGAGACCGCCGCCACCGATGCCGAGCGCGGCATCGTGACCATCGCCAGCCTGGTGGCGGCCGACCGCCGGCGGCTGCTGGCGGCACCGCGCGTCGGTGCTGTGGGTCTGCGCCTGTTCGAGCTGCTGCCCTTGATGCCGCGCTTCACCATCGAACAGGTGCGCCAGAAGCTGGCGACCACCTTCCCCACGGCAACGGCGGCGGTGAAGCTGCTGGAAGGACTCGGCATCGTCACCGAGCTGACCGGGCAGAAGAAGAACCGCTGCTTCAGCTACGCCGCCTACGTCGAACTGCTGGCGAACGGCACGTGAGAGGCACATGACGCGTCATTGAGACGAGGCGCATTCGCCTGGTGCGGGGCGGGCGAGTGGAGATCGAGCGAGAGATCGTTCGCCTGTGCACCCAGCGGCGCTTCGACCAGGCCCGCTTCGACAATCTCATGCGTCGACTCGACGGGCCTTCGAAACCCACGCTTCGGGTCGTGGCAAGGGGAGACCTGCTGCAACCGGCCTTGCCTGACGACTGACGCTCGGCGTCGGATCGGAGAACCTCCGGCAGACTCAAGGGATTGAGACACCCGTTTGTCGACCGGAGTTTCGTCGAGTATTTTCGATCGACGAAGAGTTGGAACATACTTGGACCAAATCGGACTCACCACGGCCCCCTGTCATGCATGCAGCTGCGACCCACACCGAGAGAGTGCTGCAGCTCGTCCGCAAGCACGGCTGGCTGCGCGCCGGCGATCTGGCTGGTGCGGGCATACCGCGCGTCGTACTCACGCGCATGACGGCCAGCGGTCAACTGGAGCGGGCGGCACGCGGTCTGTACCGCCTGCCGGCCGCGAGCCCTTCCGAGCATGAAGGCCTGATGACGGTGGCCCGCAAGGTGCCGCAGGCGGTGATCTGCCTGCTGAGCGCCCTGCAGTTTCATGGGCTGACCACCCAACTGCCCTGGCAGGTCTGGATCGCCATGCCCCGCGGAAGCCACGTGCCGCGACTCGACCACCCGCCCATCAAGATGGTGCAGTTCACCGGGGAGGCCTACACGCATGGGATCGAGATCCACGAGCGTGACGGTGTGACGCTGCAGGTGTATGGAGTGGCCAAGACGGTGGCCGACTGTTTCAAGCACCGCAACAAGATCGGCATGGACGTGGCGCTGGAAGCGCTCAAGGACGCCCTATCGCAGGGCAGGGCCGGCTTCGACGACCTGTGGCGCTGCGCCAAGGTCTGCCGCGTCGCGAACGTGATGCGGCCCTACATGGAAGCGGTGGCGTGAGCGCGCCGGGCCGCCATCGGCCAGAGGCCGATGGCCTTCGGCAGGCGACAGACAGTCCGCAGGGACTGTCTGTGTCCGGCCTCAGCCCCAAGAGCGAACACCGGCGTGCGCAGCACGAAGGCACTCCAGTCACCCGGGACCGCGCAGCCTCGGTGCGGGCACGTCTGCTGAACGTCGCCAAGGCCACCGGCACAGACTTCAACCTGGTGCTGGTCCGTTTCGCCTTGGAGCGGCTGTTGTATCGCCTGTCCACCTCGGCCCATGCTGACCGCTTCATTCTGAAGGGTGCGCTGCTCTTCACGCTCTGGTACGACCTGCCGCACCGCGCGACTCGGGATGCCGACCTGCTGGGATTCGGAGCTAGCGATACGGCGTCGATGGCTGCGGTGTTCACGGACATCGCGGCCATTGCTGGAAGTGATGCCGGAGACGACGGCATCGTCTTCGACCCCGCTTCGGTCCGGGCCCTGGTGATCCGCAAGGATGCAGGCTACGGCGGCGTGCGCGTGACGCTGAATGGCCAGCTTGCCAACGCGCGCTGCGTGGCCCAGGTGGACGTCGGCTTCGGGGACGCTGTCACGCCAGGACCGAGCGATGCGGTCTACCCGGTGCTGCTGGACGATCTGCCGGCGCCGCATCTGCGCACTTATCCGGTCTACACCGTGATCGCCGAGAAGTTGCATGCCGTCGTGGTGCTCGGCATGGTGAACAGCCGCCTGAAGGACTATCTCGACCTGGTGGTGATGGTGGAGCGCGAGGCCCTCGACGCACCGACGCTGGCGCTGGCCATCGCCGCGACGTTTCAGCGGCGTGGCACGGGCTTGCCAGCCGCGCTGCCGGTGGGCTTGAGCGACGAGTTTGCGGGCGACGCCACCCGCATGGCGCTGTGGCATGCGTTGTTGAAGAAAAATGCCATCGTCCACCGGCCTTTGATGGAAGTGGTGGCGGTCATCCGCGCAGTTCTTTGGCCAGCCCTGAAGCAGGCCAGGCAACACCCGCCATGACCGGTGACGGCCATAGCGGCAATAGCGCGGATCTGCGCGTCGAGAACGCGCGCCTGGTCACGCTGCTGGTCTCGCACGGCATCGAGTGGCGCAAGCCCGTCGAAGTCGACTGCAGCCCGCTGTGTCGGCATTGAGCACCGATCAGAAGGTCGCGCTGTTCCGCCGTCTGTTCCTCGGCCGGACCGATGTCTACCCGGTGCGCTGGGAAGGCAAAGCCGGCAAGACCGGCTACGCACCGGCCTGCGCCAACGAGTGGCGCGCGGGTGTCTGCGAGAAGCCCAGGATCAAGTGCTCGGAATGTGGCCACCGCTTCCTCCAGCACATCGGACTGCCTCGTGGGTGCCTGGAGGCTGTGCAACAACTGCTGCGGGACCACGGCATTCGCTGCGACCTGCGGGACGAACGGTCGGCGGGCGAACCGCTTGCGATCGCGTTTGTGGGTGCCCTGCGGCCCGACCAACAGGCCGCCGCCAAGGCGATGCTGAAGCATGACACTGGTGTTCTGTGCGCGCCGACGGCGTTTGGCCAAGACAGTCACCGCTGCCGCGCTGATTGCGAGCCGTGGCGTGAACACCCTGGTACTGGTCCATCGGACCGAGTTGCTCAGGCAATGGAAGGAACGGCTGCAATCCTTCCTCGGTGTGGGCCCGGACGGGGTGGGCACCATAGTCGGCGGCAAGGCCAGGGCGACCGGCAGGATCGACGTGGCGGTGGTGCACTCGCTTGCCGGGAGGGGTCAGCGCCAGGGCGAGGCTGTCTCGTCATGTTCGTCCTTGGTCGAGAACTACGGACAAATCGTCGTCGACGAGTGCCATCACCTGTCGGCCTTCTCGTTCGAGGCGATCTTGAAGCGGGCCAAGGCCAAGTACGTGCTTGGCCTGACAGCCACGCCCCTACGGCGCGACGGCCAGCAGCCCATCATCTTCATGCAGTGCGGGCCGGTTCGGCACACAGCGGCGAAGCCGGAGGGCGCGCCCCAGACGCTGGAGCGAGTTTTCGTCACCCGGCCGCGCTTCCTGCCCGCGACCGTCGTCGTGTCGCCCGACGCCGGCATCCAGGAGGTCTTTCGGACGCTGGCGGTCGATGACGCCCGCACGGCCAGGATCGCGGCGGAGATCGCCGACGCCTACCCGCAGGGCAGAAAGATCCTGGTCCTGACCGAGCGCACCGAGCATCTCGCGGCGATCGAGGCGGCCTTGGGCGGCCGGGTTCAGAACCTGGTGACACTGCAGGGCCGGTCCTCGAAGAAGCAGCGTGTGGCCGCCTTGGCCAGGCTGGAAGCGCTGGCACCTGACGCGCCACGGGTCTTGCTCTCCACCGGCAAATTGGTGGGCGAGGGATTCGACCATCCGCCGCTCGGCACGCTGGTACTGGCGATGTACCGCGTTGAAGCCGCGGCAGCCGACCTGTTCGTCGCCGACGACTGAGCTGCGAATCTCGTCGTGCCGACCCGCGTCGACCGACTACGTCGCAGCGCGGAACGCAGCCTCTACAGCCCGCACCAGGGAAGGATGCAGCGTGCCGAGCCGGCCAGCCGCAGCCGCAGCGCGAAGAGCCGGCCTTAGACCAACCCTGGCCGGGGCAGCCGAGCGGGGCGCCTACCCGCGAGTTCGGTCCGGCGCCCAGCGCAAATTCAGAACGCTTAAGGCCGGCGCCAAAGACTTGGTGTGTACGTCGGAACACATTGCGGTCAGCGGAGCGCCGCAGCGACATCGAGTCCCACGTCGCGAGGCGCGATCTCCATCGGCCCAGCCTTCAACCCCTTCCACCCCTTCCACCCCTTGCTCCCGCACAACCGGAGGCTCCATGAAGCTCTACTACCACCCCGTGTCCACCGTCAGCCGCCCCGTCCTGCTGCTGGCCGCCGACGAGGGCATTGCGCTCGAGCACGAGCTCGTCGATCTGTTCACTGGCGCGCACCTGAAACCGGACTTCACCGCGGTCAACCCCAGCCAGCAGGTGCCGGTGCTCGAGGACGGCGAATTCCGACTCACCGAGAGCTCGGCGATCCTCAAATACCTGGCCGAGAAGACGGGGTCGGCGGCGTATCCGCGTGACCTGCAAAAGCGTGCCCGCGTCAATGAAGTCATGGACTGGTTCAACACCGGCCTGTACCGCGACCTGGGCTACGGCCTGGTCTATCCGCAGGTCTTGCCGAATCACAAGCGCGAAGACCCCGCAGTGCAAAAGGCCAACCTGGCCTGGTCGCGCGACAGAGCGCGCCGCTGGCTGGGCATCCTGGATCAGGAGATCATCGGCGACCGGAAATATCTCTGCGGCAACGAGCTCAGCATCGCCGACGACCAGGGCATCTGCATGCTCACGCTCGGCGAGGTCGCCCACCTGGACTACGCGCCCTGGCCCAAGGTCTCGCGCTGGATCGCCACCATGAAGGCGCGGCCGAACTGGGGCAAGGTCAACGAGGGCTTCTACACCTACTTCGTCGCGCCCTACAAGGACGCGGCCTTCGAAGGACTGTGAGGCCCGCCGGTGATCCGCAAGCTGCACCACAACGCCTACCGCTGCCGCGACTCGGAGCAGACGCGCCAGTTCTACGAAGGCTTCCTCGGCCTGCCGTTGGTGGGCACGCTGGAGCTCGGCGAGACCCAGACCGGGCGCCGCACGCACACGCTGCACACTTTCTACCGCCTCGACGACGGCTCGCACCTGGCGTTTTTCGAAACCAGCGACATGCCCTTCGACTTCAAGCCCCAGCATGATTTCGACCTGCACATCGCACTCGAAGTCGGTGCCGAGGCGCTGCAGCCGATGCTGGCCAAGGGCCGAGCGGAGGGCATCGAAACGCGCGGCCCCTCGAACCACGGGATGGTTGATTCGATCTACTTCCGCGACCCCAACGGCTACGTCATCGAGCTCTGCGCCAAACGCCCGGAGCACGACACGCTGATGGACCCGGCGCGCAACGACGCGCGCGGCAAGCTGCAGCGCTGGACAGCCGCCAAAGCCGCCTAACCCGGAAAGTGCAAGCCATGCGCAACGCGCTTCGAACCGCCTCGCTGGCCACCCTGCTCGCCGCGACGGGCACCACGGCGCTGGCCGACACGTCGTTGGAGCGCGGCCGCTATCTCGTGGAGTCCATCGTCGGTTGCGGCAACTGCCACACGCCGAAGGGCCCGAACGGCCCGTTGCCCGGCATGGCGCTGGCCGGTGGCCTGGTCATCGAACAGCCAGGGTTCACGGCCCTCACGCCCAATATCACGCCGGACCGCGAGACCGGCATCGGCAAATGGACGGCCGCGCAGATCGCGCTGGCCATCCGCGAAGGCCGTCGCCCCGACGGCAGCCTGATCGGGCCGCCCATGCCATTCGAGCTCTACCGCGGCATCGCGGACGCCGACCTGGCAGCCATCGTGGCCTACTTGCGCAGCGTGCCGGCGGTGAAGAACGCGGTGGCGAAGTCGCAGTACCGCATGCCGCTGCCGCCCGCCTGGGGTCCGCCGGTGGGCAAGGTGGCCCCGTTGTCGGCCGCCGACCCGGTGGCCTACGGCCGCTACCTGGCCGGCCCGCTGGGCCATTGCATCGAATGCCACTCCGCCCCGGGCCCGCAAGGCCGCCCCGACACCGAGCAGGGCCTGGGCGCCGGCGGCATGACGTTCCATGGCCCCTGGGGCACGTCGGTGGCCGCCAACATCACGCCGTCCGGCCTGAAGCGCTACAGCGACGCCGATATCAAGAAGATCGTCACCACCGGAGTGCGGCCCGACGGCAGCCGCCTGCTGCCGCCCATGGGCACGGACTACTACGCAAAGATGAAGGCGTCCGACCTCGACGCCTTGGTGGCCTACCTGCGCAGCCTGCCACCGAAGTAGCGCCGGGCTTCGAAGCCGGCACCCTGTCCCTGCAACCCAAGGAGCTCTCAAATGATCGCATTCGTGCGCACCGCCAACATCAACCCTGGCAAGAACGCCAGCGCCGCGGCCTTCGCCAAGGAGGTCTGCGCGCACTTCAAGAAGCATTACGACGTCGAACTCGAAGTCCTGGTCCCCGTCGGCGGCAACCCGATGCGCATGGCCTGGTCCACGCGCTACAAGAACCTGGCCGCGATGGAGGCCCTGCGCGAAAAGCTGGCCGGCGACACCGCCTACTGGGGGATGCTGGAGCAGCACGCCGCCACCTTCCAGGCCGGCTCGATGCACGACGCGATCTGGAAGACGGCGGGCTGAGTCGGACGCCAGGGCCTGCCTGCGCAGGGCCAGGGGGGCGCGTTCCCTACAATCTCGCGCCTTCCCTTCCCAGGCCGCGCAAACCCCGCGCGGCAGTCCCCATGACAGAGGCTTCCCGCCCGGAGACCGATTCGGCCACACGCAAGTTGATGCCGGTGCTGTTCATCGGCGTCTTCATGGCCGCCCTGGACACGGCCATCATCGGGCCGGTCATCCCCGCGCTGCGCAGCGCCTTCGGCGTGGATAACCGCGAAGTCGGCCTGGTGCTGGTGGTCTTCATCCTGTTCTCGCTGTGCAGCACCGCGCTGATGGCCAACCTGGGCGACCGCCACGGGCGCCGGCCGGTGTACCTGGCCAGCGTGGCGTTGTTTGCGCTGGGCTCGCTGATCATTGCCGTGGCGCCGCACTTCTGGATGATCGTCGCCGGCCGTGCCGTCCAGGGCATGGGCGGCGGCGGCATCATCCCCACCGCCAGCGCCGTCATCGCCGACGCCTTTCCGAGCGACAAGCGCGGCCGCGCGCTGGGCCTGATCGGGGCCGTCTACGGCATGGCCTTCGTGCTCGGCCCGCCGCTGGCGGGGCTGGTGATGGTGGTGGCGAGCTGGCACTGGATCTTCCTGGCCAACCTGCCCATCGCCGCCTTGGTGCTGGCCCTGGGCGCTGCGGCGCTGCCGGCGCGCCCGCCGGCCGGCGCGCCCGCGCCGCTGGACGTGACGGGGATCCTCGTCGTATTCGCGATGCTGGGCGCGCTGGTGCTGGGCATCACGCGCGTGGCCGATGGCCTGCTGGGCATGGCGCTGTGGCCGTGGTTTCTCGCCGCCGCGCTGGCCATGCTCGTCATGCTCGTGCAAATCGAGAAGCGCGCCGCGCGCCCCGTCATTCCGTTGTCGCTCTTCGCCAACCGGCAGCTCGCCACCGCCTACTTGCTGACCGCCGGTGCGGGTTTCGGCATGGGCGGCGTGGTCTTCCTCGCCTCCATCGCCCACCTGGCGCACGGCGTGACGGCGCAGCACACCGGCTTCGTGCTCATGCCCATGGTGGTGTGTTCGATGCTCGGCTCGATGGGCTCGGGCCGGTTGCTCAACCGTCTGGGCGCACGCGCCCTGATCCTGGCCGGCTTCGCGCTGATGGCATTGGGCTACGGCGCCTCGGCCTTCACGGGCTTCGGGCTGGCGGGTTTCCTGGCGGCCTCGACGCCCGTGGGCCTGGGCGTGGGCGTGGTGGTGGGCGGGGCCTTGCGCTCGATCGCCATCGACGAAGCGCCCGTGGCCGTGCGCGGCGCGGCGCAGGGCTTGATCAACATCTGCACCAGCATAGGCACCCTGCTGTCGGTCACGGCGATCGCTGCGTTGGCGGATTTCAGCGGCGGCGGTGCGGCGGGGTTCGGCGTGGCCTACATGACCCTGGCCGCGGTGATGCTGGCCATGATGATCGTCGCGCTGACGCTGCGCAACGAGCCCCAGGTCCACTATCGAATGAAGGAGACCCGATCATGAGCGACCCCACCCTGGTGCTGTTCGAAAAGGATGCGCGCGGCGTCGTCACGCTCACGCTGAACCGGCCGGCGGCATTCAATTCGCTGTCCGAAGGCATGCTGGTGGCGCTGCAGGCGGCGCTGGACCGCGTGGCCGGCGACGACAGCGCGCGCGCGGTGATCATCGCCGCGCAGGGCAAGGCTTTCTGCGCCGGGCACGACCTGAAGGAAATGCGTGCCGAGCCCTCGCTGGGCTACTACGAGAAGCTCTTCACGCAGTGCGCGCGCATGACGCTGAGCATCCAGAAGCTGCCCGTGCCGGTGATCGCCCGCGTGCACGGCATCGCCACCGCGGCGGGCTGCCAACTGGTGGCGATGTGCGACCTGGCGGTGGCCGTGCGCGAAGCGCGGTTCGCCGTCAGCGGCGTCAACCTGGGCCTGTTCTGCTCGGCGCCCGGCGTGGCGCTGAGCCGCAACCTGTTGCGCAAGTTCGCCTTCGAGATGCTCGTCACGGGCGACTTCATCAGCGCCCAGGAAGCGCGCGAAAAGGGGCTCGTCAATCGCGTCGTCGAATGCGACCAGCTCGACGCCGAGGTGGACAAGCTCGTCTCGCGCATCGTCAGCAAACCCCGCGTGGCCATCGCCCTGGGCAAGGCGCTGTTCTACCGGCAGCTCGAAGTCGGCATCGATGCGGCCTTCGACGACGCCGGCAAGACCATGGCCTGCAACATGATGGAAGGCGCGGCGCTGGAAGGCGTGCAGGCCTTCATCGAGAAGCGTCCGCCGGACTGGAAGACCTGAGCGCGCCGTACGATGGGCATACCTCCGTTGCATCCGCCGCCCATGACTTCCACCCGCATCCCCGGCCGCCGCTTTCTCCACTCGCCTGGCCCCACGCCCATTCCCGACGAAGTGCTGCACGCGATGAGCCGGCAGCCCATGGACCTCGGCGACCCGCGGGTCGATGCGACTATCGCGGCTTGCGAGCACGGGCTCAAGCGCCTGCTGCAGACCGAAGACGCCGACGTCTTCATGGTCGCGGCCAATGGACACGGCGCCTGGGAGGCGGTGATCGAGAACGTGGCCGCGCCGGGCGAAGCCGTGCTGGTGCCGGGCACGGGGCATTTCTCCGAGCAGTGGGCGCTGCAGACCGAGGCCCTGGGCCGCCGCGTGGTGCGTACGCCCTGGATTGAGGGCTGGCCCATAGACGTTGAGGCCGTGGAGCAGGCGCTGCGCGACGACAAGGCGCATGCCATCAAGGCCGTGTTCACGGTGCACACCGACACCTCCAGCGGGGTCACCAGCGACCTGGCCGCCACGCGCCGCGCCATCGACCGCGCGCATCACCCGGCGCTATTCGTGGCCGACGTCGTGGCCTCGCTGGCGGCGGCGCCCTTTGCGATGGACGCGCTGGGTGTCGACGTGGCGCTGGGCGCTTCGCAAAAAGGCTTGATGTGCCCGCCCGGGCTGGGCTTCGTGGCGGTGAATGCCGCGGCCTTTGCCGCCGCGCAGCGCAACCCCGCGCCGCGCTTTTACTGGGATTGGGTGCGGCGCAAGAGCGAGCTGTCGTACCGCAAGTTCTGCGGCACCGCGCCGCAGAACCTGTTGATGGGCCTGGAAGCGGCCCTGGGCCTGATCTTCGAGGAAGGCGTGGACGCCGTGCATGCCCGCCACGCGCAACTGGCCGGTGCCGTGCATGCCGCGGTGGCGGGCTGGAGCGAAGGCGGCGCGCTGGGCTTCTTCGCGCAGGACCCGGCCAGCCGCTCGGTCAGCGTCACCACCATCACGGTGCCGCCGGGCACCGATGTGGATGCGCTTCGCACCGTGGCGCGCGAACGCTTCCAGGTGGCGATGGCCGGCGCGCTGGGCCCGCTGACCGGGCGAGGCTTTCGCATCGGACACCTGGGCGACTGCAACCCGGCGATGATCCTGGGCGCCATCGGCGGCGTGGAAGCGGCGTTGGTGGTGCAGGGCATCCCGGTGGGTGCAGGCGGCACGGCGTGCGCCGTGCAACACCTGGCCGCGAACTACATCCCCGCGAGCATCACGCGGCGCGGGGCCTGATCGCTGCGCTCACATCCCCGCGTAATTCGGCCCGCCGCCGCCTTCGGGCGCGACCCAGACGATGTTTTGCGTCGGGTCCTTGATGTCGCAGGTCTTGCAGTGCACGCAGTTCTGCGCGTTGATCTGCAGGCGTTCGCCGCGCTCGTCGGTATTGACGAACTCGTAGACGCCGGCCGGGCAGTAGCGGGCCTCGGGGCCGGCATAACGCGCCAGGTTGATGGCCACCGGCAGGCTGGCATCCTTGAGCGTCAGGTGCGCGGGCTGGTTGTCTTCGTGGTGGGTGCTGCTCAGGAAGATCGACGACAGGCGGTCGAAGGTGAGCTCGCCGTCGGGCTTGGGGTAGCGGATGGGCTCCACCTGGCTGGCGGCGTGCAGGCGCGCGTGGTCGGGCTCGCTGCGGTGGATCGTCCACGGCGCCCTCTTCACGCCGAGCTTGGGCAGCAGCCACTGCTCGACGCCCGTCATCAGCGAGCCGATGGTATTGCCCTGCTTGAACCACTGCTTGAAGTTGCGCGCCTGGTCCAGCTCTTCGAACAGCCAGCTCTTGCCGAAGGCCTCGGGGTAGGCGGCGAGTTCATCGCCCGCGCGCCCGGCCTGGATTGCCGCCGCCGCCGCCTCTGCGGCCAGCATGCCGGTCTTGAGGGCCGCGTGGCTGCCCTTGATGCGCGCGGCGTTCAGCGTGCCGGCGTCGCAGCCCACCAGCGCGCCGCCGGGGAATACCAGCTTGGGCAGGCTGAGCAGGCCGCCCGCGGCCAGCGCGCGCGCGCCGTAACCGATGCGCTTGCCGCCTTCGAGGTGGGTGCGGATCGCCGGATGCGTCTTCCAGCGCTGCATTTCCTCGAAGGGACTCAACCAGGGGTTCATATAGTCCAGGCCGGTGACCAGGCCCAGCGTGGCGCGGTTGCCTTCCAGGTGGTAGAGAAAGCCGCCGCCGTAGCTGTGCTCGTCCATCGGCCAGCCGGCGGTGTGCACCACCAGGCCGGGCCTGGCCTTGCCGGGGGCGATCTCCCAGAGCTCCTTCACGCCCAGGGCGTAGCTCTGCGGGTCGCGCCCGGCGTCGAGCTCGAAGCGCTCGATCAGCTGCTTGCCCAGGTGGCCACGCGCGCCTTCGGCAAATACGGTGTATTTGGCGCGCAGCTCCATGCCGAGCTGGAAGCCGTCGTGCGGCTGGCCGTCCTTGCCGATGCCGGCGTGGCCGGTGGCCACCCCGCACACCGCGCCGCTCTCGCCGTAGAGCACCTCGGCGGCGGCGAAGCCGGGGAAGATCTCCACGCCCAGCGCCTCGGCCTGCTCGCCCAGCCACTTGACGACGGCGCCCAGCGCGACGATGTAGTTGCCCTCGTTGTGCAGGCAGCCGGGCACCAGCCACTTCGGCAACAGGTGGGCGTTGCGGGCGCCGAGGAAGAGCACGTCGTCGGCGGTCACGGGCTGGTGCAGCGGCGCGCCGCGCGCCTTCCAGTCGGGCATCAACTCGTCGAGGGCGCGCGGGTCCATCACCGCGCCCGAGATCGTGTGGGCGCCGGGCTCCGATCCCTTCTCCAGCACCACCACCGACAGCCCGGCGTCGATCTGCTTGAGGCGGATCGCCGTGGCCAGGCCGGCCGGCCCGGCGCCGACCACGACCACGTCGTACGCCATGGCCTCGCGGGGCCCGTACTGGGCCAGGATCTCGGCTGGGGTCATGGTCGCTCTCCGCTGGCGCACCGGTTCGAAGTGCGGCGCGATTTTACGAGCCCGAACCCGACCTCAACGCCGACCGCAATGCCGACCTCAATGCCTGAGCAGCCCCGGCGTGGCCAGGCCGGCCAGCGTGAGCGCGAGCGAGCCCAGCACATGCGTGGCCACCGTGGCCGCCGCCCAGCCCAGCCGGCCCTGCTGCAGCGAGTGCACGACTTCGGCGGAGAAGGTGGAAAAGGTGGTCAGGCCGCCCAGGAAGCCGGTGATGACGAAGAGCCGCCACTCCGAGGGCAGTGCCGGCATTTGCGCAAACAGCGCCAGCGCCAGGCCGACGAGGTAGCCGCCCACGAGATTGGCGGCCAGCGTGCCCGGCGGCAGCGCCGGCAAGAGGTGGTTCATGCCCACGCTCAGGCCCCAGCGCGAAAGCGCGCCCAGGGTGGCGCCCAGGCTGATGGCGAGGATGGCGGTGAACATGTGGCGGGCTCTGGTGGTGCCCGCGGATTATCGCCAGCGGCGCGCCCTTACACAGCCCTCAGACGGGCCCTCACACGGTCGTCAGGCCCAGGGGCTGGCTCTCGCTGAATACCGGCTGGTCTTCGTCGCCCAGCGCCGCCACGGCGCAAGAGCGGCCCTGGCGCTTGGCTTCGTACAGGGCCTGGTCGGCACGGCGCAGTGCGGCGGCGATGTCCTCAAGGGCGCCGACCTGCACCAGGCCGAAGCTCAGGCTCATCGGCGGCAACTGCTGGTCCGCGGCGCGGCGCTGCACTTCGGCCACGATGCGCGTGGCCACGGCCATGGCGCCCAGCGTGCCGGTCTGGCGCAGCAGCAGCACGAACTCGTCGCCGCCGTAGCGGCCGGCCACGTCGGGCACGCGCAGGTGTTCCTGGACGCAACTCGCCACCAGGCACAGGGCCCGGTCTCCGGCGGCGTGGCCCAGCAGGTCGTTGATGCGCTTGAAGTCGTCCACGTCGAACATCAGCAGCACGGCGCTGCCCGGCTCGTCAAGGCGCAGCGCGTGGCCCGCCAGCTCGTCGAAGCCGCGCCGGTTGGGCACATGCGTCAAGGCGTCCAGGTTGGCCAGCGCGCGCAGTCGGCGGCGCGATTCGCGCAACTGCCGCTCGGTGCGCTCGCAGACCAGCGTCACCGCCACGAAGGCCAGCACGATCGCCCCCAGCACCGCGGCGACGGCATTCGCCAGCAGCGGCAGCATCGGGGCGGCGGGCAGCGCGGCCACGGCCGGGGCGAAGCCCACCAGGGCCATCATCAGCGCCAACCCCTGCACCGGCGTGGCGTCGCGGCCACTGGGCCCGGTGAAGAGCACCGCGGCGGCATACAGATGCACGGCGGCCGTCGCCGTGCCGGTCAACCACAGCCCTTGGGCCCCGGGCATGCGCAGGGCGGCCAGGACGCACAACACCGCCACGGCCAGCACTGCGAAGTCGGTGCGTTCACGGCTGGGCCAGGCGTGGCGCGCATGGAAGCGTCGAATGCCCACGAGCGTGACCACCGGCCACAGCAGCAACAACGACGAGGCCAGCGCGGCGCCGGTGGCTTCGCTGGACATCGCGCCCAGCAGCGTGCCCAGGGCGGTCAGCCACATCGCAGCCACCCACCAGCCCCAGCCGGCGTAGCGCTGGCCGCGCAGCCCGAAGGCGGTGAGCGAGGCCGAGGAGACGACCAGCGCCGCAGTGGCCACGAGCAGGACGTCGTTGGGGTTTGCCATGGTGCGGCCGATTCTGGGCAAGGCCGACCACGAGCGAAGCACCCGCGAGCCGGTGCATTGCAACCGATTGCTACCGATGCGAGCAGCCGCTTGGGTACCATCCGATCCGGGTTTTCCTGAACTGGAGCGGCCGGCATGGCGATGGACGCGGTGGATTTCGAGATCAAGGGCGCCGAGATGCAGTTCGTCGAGATCGAGCTCGATCCCGGCGAGGCGGCGGTGGGCGAGGCCGGCAGCCTGTTTTTCATGGACAGCGGCATCGCCATGGATACCGTCTTCGGCGACGGCAGCGCGGGTGGTGGCGCCGGCCTGTTCGGCAAACTGCTGGGCGCGGGCAAGCGGCTGGTCACCGGCGAATCGCTCTTCACCACGGTCTACACCAACAACGCGCCCGGCAAACAGTGCGTGGCTTTCGCCGCGCCGTATCCGGGCAAGATCATCCCCATGGACCTGCGCCAGCTGGGTGGCACGCTGTTCTGCCAGAAGGACGCCTTCCTGTGTGCGGCCCGCGGTGTGTCTCTGGGCATCGCCTTCCAGAAGCGGCTCTCGGCGGGTTTTTTCGGCGGCGAAGGCTTCGTCATGCAAAGGCTGGACGGCGAGGGCCTGGCCTTCGTGCATGCCGGCGGCACCATCCTGCGCCGCGAACTGCAGCCCGGCCAGACGCTGCTGGTGGATACCGGCTGCGTGGTCGCCTACACGCCGGGCGTCGACTTCGAGATCCAGTATGTCGGCAAGATCAAGACCGCGCTGTTCGGCGGCGAGGGCCTGTTCCTGGCCAAGCTCAGCGGGCCGGGCACGCTGTGGCTGCAAAGCCTGCCGTTCTCGCGCCTGGCCTCGCGGGTATTCGCGGCAGCACCGCAGCGCGGGGGCTCGAAGGAAGAAAGCGCGCTGGGCGGGCTGGCCTTGGGCGGCGGCCTCCTGGGCAGTGTCTTGGGCGGTGACGACGAGTGATCTTGCTTACCACTCGATACGCTGGCCTTGGCCTCGCGGTGGCGGGCGTTGGGGCTGGCCCGCGTGGGTTCGGTGGGGCTACCGCCAGGCCCGCCTTCGCGTTGAAGTCGGCGCCCGGAGAACCACTCCAGGAATGAACGAACTCTTCGATTCCTTCTGGCGTGCCACCGCGTACTGCCTGCATCCGCGAGTGATCCTGTGGTCACTCTTGCCGCTGGCGGTGGCGGGTGGCGTGGTCGCCGTCCTGGGCTGGGCCTACTGGGAGAGCACGCTGAGCGCCGTGCGCGGCGCGCTCGAGCAATGGTCGCTGGTGACGAGCCTGCTGCAGTGGCTGGAATCCATCGGCGCCAACCAGCTGCGCACGCTGGTGGCGCCGATGATCGTGGTGGCCCTGGCCGTGCCACTGCTGGTGGTGGCCACGCTGTTGTTGGTGGCGCTGTTCGTCACCCCCGCGGTGGTGCGCATGGTGGCCGCGCGGCGCTTCCCCGGGCTGGAGCGGCGCGAAGGCGCCGCCTGGTGGCAGAGCCTGGCGTGGTCATCCGCGTGTACGGTGGCCGCCCTGCTGGCGCTGGCGCTGAGCGTGCCGCTGTGGCTGGTGCCGCCGCTGGTGCTGGTGGTGCCGCCGCTGATCTGGGGCTGGCTGACCTGCCGTGTGTTTTCTTTCGACGTGCTCTCGCTGCACGCCACCCCGGCCGAACGCCGCTTCGTCATCGGCACGCGGCGCTGGTCGCTGCTGGCCATGGGCGTGGTCTGTGGCTACCTGGGCGCGCTGCCCTCGCTGCTGTGGGCCGTCAGCGCCATGACGCTGATCTTCGCGCCGCTGCTGGTGCTGGTGTCGGTGTGGCTGTACACGCTGGTCTTCGCCTTCGCCTCGGCCTGGTTCGCACACTTCGCGCTGGCCGAGCTGCAACGCCTGCGCAGCGCCGAAGCCGCGGCAGCGGCAGCGGTTCCCACCCTGCAACCGAGTCCCAGCCCATGAATATCGGCCTCGTCATCATCGGCGACGAAATCCTCTCCGGAAAACGCCAGGACAAGCACCTGTCCAAGGTCATCGAGCTGCTGGCCGCGCGCGGCCTGGCCCTGACCTGGGCGCGCTACGTGGGCGACGACCGGCTGCGCATCACCGCCGTGCTGCGCGAGGCCTTCGCCAGCGGCGAGCTGGTGTTTTCCTGCGGCGGTATCGGCGCCACACCCGACGACCACACCCGCCAGTGCGCCGCCGCGGCGCTGGGCGTGGAGCTGGCGCTGCACCCCGAGGCCAAGGCGCTGATCCTGGAACGCATGCGCGAGGTGGCCGCGGAGCAGGGCGTGCCCTATGCACCCGAGCGGGCCGAGAACCTGCATCGCCTGAACATGGGCGCATTCCCGATCGGCGCGACGATCGTTCCCAACCCGTACAACAAGATCGCGGGCTTTTCCATGCAGCACGTGCACTTCGTGCCCGGGTTCCCGGTGATGGCCTGGCCGATGATCGAATGGGTGCTCGACCAGCGCTACGCGCACCTGCATGGCGGTGCACGCAGCGTGGAGCGTTCGGTCATCGTTCGCGGCGCGATGGAGGCCAGCCTGACGCCGCTGATGGAGGACATCGAGGCGCGCTTCCCGGCCGTCAAGGTCTTCAGCCTGCCGAGCGTGGACCACCCGGAGTACGGGCGCCATATCGAGCTCGGCGTGAAAGGTCGAAGCGATCCCGTCGAGGCGTTCGCCGCCCTGCGTGCCGGATTGGAACGCTTCGGGGCCAACCTGGGCCCGGAATTGGTGCGTTGACAAGGGGCTGTGCGCACCAAAGCGGCGCTATCCTTCGCACCATCGCGAGGCGCCGGTCCCGGCGCTGCCAGGGACGCGCCGTCCCCGGTCGCGGGCATGGTTTCTGCTAAATTGCAGTGCGCCTTGTTGGGGCCAGCCCCGGCAAAGAGTCTTTCCGCTTTGTCCCACGCATCGCCGCAGTCCAATCCACGAGTCCCGCTAGGAGAGATTTGAATGGCAAAAACCGTTGCCGACGTCATGAAGATGGTGAAGGAAAACGAAATCAAATTCGTCGACTTCCGCTTCACCGACACCCGCGGCAAGGAACAGCACGTGTCCGTGCCTGTATCCCATTTCGACGAAGACAAGTTCACTGCCGGCCACGCCTTCGACGGTTCGTCGATCGCCGGCTGGAAGGGCATCGAGGCTTCGGACATGCTGCTCATGCCCGACCCCAACACCGCCAACGTCGACCCCTTCTACGAAGAGCCGACGCTGATCCTGACCTGCGACGTGCTCGAGCCCGGTGACGGCAAACCCTACGAGCGCGACCCGCGCTCGCTGGCCCGCCGCGCCGAGGCCTACCTCAAGAGCAGCGGCATCGGTGACGCCGCCTACTTCGGCCCCGAGCCCGAGTTCTTCATCTTCGACCAGGTGCAGTGGAACGTCGACATGTCGGGCTGCTTCGTGAAGGTGACTTCCGAAGAGGCGCCCTGGAGTTCCGGCGCCACCATCGAAGGCGGCAACATGGGCCACCGCCCGGGCGTCAAGGGCGGCTACTTCCCGGTGCCGCCGGTCGACGGCTTCCAGGACATGCGCAGCGAGATGTGCCTGATCCTCGAATCGCTGGGCATTCCGGTCGAAGTGCACCACCACGAGGTGGCGGGCCAGGGCCAGAACGAGATCGGCACCCGCTTCAGCACCCTGGTGCAACGCGCCGACTGGCTGCAGCTGCAAAAGTATGTGATCCACAACGTGGCGCACGCCTACGGCAAGACGGCCACCTTCATGCCCAAGCCCATCGTCGGCGACAACGGCAGCGGCATGCACGTGCACCAGAGCGTGTGGAAGAACGGCGTCAACCTGTTCGCCGGCGACGGCTACGCGGGCCAGAGCGAATTCGCGCTGTACTACATCGGCGGCATCATCAAGCACGCGCGTGCCCTGAACGCCATCACCAACCCCGGCACCAACAGCTACAAGCGCCTGGTGCCCGGGTTCGAAGCGCCGGTGAAGCTGGCCTACTCGGCGAAGAACCGCTCGGCGTCGATCCGCATTCCTTACGTCGCCAACCCCAAGGGCCGGCGCATCGAGGCGCGCTTTCCCGATCCCCTGTGCAACCCCTACCTCGGCTTCAGTGCGCTGCTGATGGCCGGTCTGGACGGCGTGGAGAACAAGATCCACCCCGGCGAAGCCGCCACCAAGGACCTCTACCACCTGCCGCCGGAAGAGGACGCGAAGATCCCCACCGTCTGCCACAGCCTGGACCAGGCGCTCGACTACCTGGACAAGGGCCGGGCCTTCCTGACCAAGGGCGGGGTCTTCACCGATGCCTATATCGACGCCTATATCGAGCTCAAGATGTCGGAGGTCACGCGTTTCCGCATGGCCACCCACCCGCTCGAGTTCGAGATGTACTACTCGCTGTAGAGCGGCCATCGGCGCAAGAAGGGGCGGACCTGCGGGCCCGCCCTTTTTTCATGCGCGCCGCGATGGGCCGGCTGCCGCCGCCTGCGCCACAATGGCTGCATGCCGACCCGCCAGACCTTCCATCGCCGCCTGGGCGTCGCGGCTCCTGCGCTCTTGCTGGCGCTGTGGTCCGCCACGGATGCAGGGGCGCAAGAAAGCGCCAAGCCGGTCTACCGTTGCCCGGGGCCGCCGGTGCTGTATACCGACGCGCTTTCGGCGCAGGAGGCGCGTGAAAAGGGGTGCCGCACCATCGAAGGCGCGCCCATCACCATTGTCCCTGCCACCAAGCCGCGGCCGGCCTCGGGGCCGGCGGCCTCTTCGCGCCCCGGCGAGGGCCGGGTCAACCCCGCCGAGCAGCGCTCGCGCGACAGCGATGCACGACGCATCCTCGCCGACGAACTGCGGCGCGAGGAGGAGCGTCTGGCCACCCTGCGCGCCGAGTACAACAACGGCGAGCCCGAGCGCCGCGGCGACGAGCGCAACTACCAGCGCTACCTCGACCGCGTCGCCGAGATGAAGGCGGCCATCGCGCGCCGCGAGGCCGATATCGCGGCCCTCAAGCGCGAGCTCGCCAAGCTGCCGCAGTGACCGAGGGTGCGTCGATCGCGGGCTTCGAGGCCTTCGACCAACTCGCCACCATGGTGGCCCTGGCCGCTCCCGATGGCCGCTGCCTGCTGGCCAATTCGGCGCTCGAAAACCTGGTCGGCATCTCGCGCCGCACGCTGCAGCGCGGCAGGGTGCTCGACTGGCTGGCCGACCCCGCGCAGCTTCGCGAGACGCTGGGCCTGGTGGCGAGCAACCAGGTCAACACCAGTCGCTTCGACGCGCACTTGAAGCGCATGCCCGTGGGCAGCGTCGATCTGCACGTGCATGTCATCGTGAGCCAGACCGAGTGGCCCGAACGGGTGCTGGTGGAGATGATCGAGATCGAGCAGCAGACCCGGCGCGAACGCGAGGAACGGGCGCACAACCTGGCTCAGGCGAACAGGGAGCTGGTGCGCAACCTGGCCCACGAGATCAAGAACCCCTTGGGCGGCATCCGCGGCGCGGCGCAGCTGCTGGCCATGGATGTGAACTCGCCCGGGCTCACCGAGTACACGCAAATCATCATCCAGGAGGCCGACCGCCTGCACGCGCTGGTGGACCGGCTGCTGGCGCCGCACCGCAGGCCGCAGGTGGTGGCCGACGTGAATATCCACGAGGTCTGCGAGCGCGTGCGCTCGCTGATCCTGGCGGAGTACCCGCGCGGGCTGGCAGTGGTGCGCGACTACGACACCTCGATCCCCGAGTTCCGCGGCGACCGCGAACAGCTCATCCAGGCGGTGCTCAATATCGCCCACAACGCGACGCAGGCCCTCGCCGGCGGCCCCGCCGACGGTGATTTGCCGTACACCGGGCGCATCGCTGCCGGCGACGCCCGCCTGGTGCTGCGCACGCGCACCGCGCGCCAGGTCACCTTCGGCCGCCAGCGCTTTCGGCTGGCACTGGAATTGCATATCGAAGACAACGGGCCCGGAGTGCCCGAGGCCCTGCGCGAGAGCCTCTTCCAACCCCTGGTCTCGGGGCGCGAAGGGGGCTCGGGTCTCGGACTCACCCTGGCGCAGACCTTCGTCCAGCAACACCAGGGAACCATCGAATGCGACAGCGTACCGGGCAAGACGGTGTTCAAGATCCTCATCCCGCTGCCTTGAAGTTCACGGCCCGCGCATGAAGCCCATCTGGATCGTCGACGACGACCAATCCATCCGCTTCGTGCTCGAGAAGGCGTTGCTGCGCGAGCAGTTCAGCGTGCGCACCTTCTCCAACCCGCGCGATGTCGTCAAGGCGCTGGCCGACGACGTGCCCCAGGTGCTCGTGACCGATATCCGCATGCCGGGTGGCAGCGGCATCGAGTTGTTGGCCGAAGTGAAGGGCCGGCACCCCGGCCTGCCGGTGATCGTCATGACGGCGTTCTCCGACCTCGACAGCGCCGTGTCTTCCTTCCAGGGGGGTGCTTTCGAGTACCTGCCCAAGCCCTTCGACCTGCATACCGCGGTGGAGCTGATCCGCCGCGCCGTCGAGGAAAGCCTGCGCGAGGAGGTGGCCGAGGCCGCGCCAGTGCAGGCGCCGGAGATGCTGGGCCAGGCCCCGGCCATGCAGGACGTCTTTCGCGCCATCGGGCGGCTGAGCCAAAGCCAGGTCACGGTGCTTGTCACCGGCGAGAGCGGCACCGGCAAGGAACTCGTGGCGCGCGCGCTGCACAAGCACAGCCCACGCGGTGATGCCGGAACCAAGGGCCCGTTCATCGCCATCAACACCGCCGCCATCCCCAAGGACCTGCTGGAAAGCGAGCTCTTCGGCCACGAGCGCGGCGCCTTCACCGGTGCGCAGACCACGAGGCGCGGCCGTTTCGAGCAGGCCGACGGCGGCACGCTGTTCCTCGACGAGATCGGCGACATGCCCTTCGAGCTGCAGACGCGATTGCTGCGTGTGCTGTCGGACGGGCAGTTCTACCGCGTCGGCGGCCACCAGCCACAGAAGTCCAACGTGCGCGTCATCGCGGCCACGCACCAGAACCTCGAGGAAAGGGTGCGCCAGGGCAGCTTCCGCGAAGACTTGTTCCATCGCCTGAACGTGATCCGGCTGCGCCTGCCGGCACTGCGCGAGCGGCGCGACGACATCCCCATGCTGACGCGCTTTTTCCTCGGCAAGAGCGCGCGCGAACTCGGTGTGGAGGCCAAGCGCATCTCCGACGCCGCGCTGGAGCGCGTGGCCGGCTTCGATTTCCCCGGCAACGTGCGCCAGCTCGAAAACCTGTGCCACTGGCTGACGGTGATGGCGCCGGCGCAGGTGGTGGAGCCCAAGGACCTGCCGCCCGAACTGATTGGCACGCCGGCGCCCATGGGTCCGACGGCCGCCGAGCCTGCCGGCGGCCAGGCCGCGGCCACACCGGCCGCTGCAGGGATGCCAGCGCCCGCCGATGGCAGGACGACGAAGGTGCAAGGGCCAGCATGGCCAGCGAACTGGGTGGCCGACCTGCGGCTCGAGGCGCGCCGCCGGCTCGACGCCGGCGAGCGCGACGTCTGGGAGGCACTCACACGGCAGTTCGAGGCCGGCCTCATCCGCACCGCGCTCGAGTTCACGCGCGGGCGGCGCATCGACGCGGCGCAGCGCCTGGGCATAGGCCGCAATACGATCACCCGCAAGATCCAGGAACTCGGCCTGGAGGACTAGACCGCCGCCGAAGCGGCCTGGCGGTGCCCGGGTACGGGTCAGGCCAGGGTCACGATCACCGGCGCGTGGTCGCTGGGCCGCTCGTTCTTGCGCGGCAGCTTGTCGATGCTGCAAGCCTGCACCTGCGGCCGCAGCGCCGCGCTGACCAGGATGTGGTCGATGCGCAGCCCCTGGTTCTTGCGGAAGGCCAGGTTGCGGTAGTCCCACCAGGACCATGACTTGGGCGGCTGCTCGAAGAGCCGGAAGGCGTCCACCAGCCCCAGCCCCAGCAGGCCCTGGAAGTGGGCCCGCTCCTCGGGCGTGCAGAGGATCTGCCCGGCCCAGGCCACCGGGTCGTAGACGTCGCGGTCTTCGGGGGCGATATTGAAGTCACCCATCAGCACCAGCTGCGGGTGCGCCGCGAGCTCGTGGCGCAGCCACTCTCGCAGCGCGTCCAGCCAGCGCATCTTGTAGGCGAACTTGTCGCTGCCGGGCGCCTCGCCGTTGGGGAAGTAGGCGCCGATCACCCGCACCCCCGAGCCCGCGCCGGGGACGGTGCAGGTGATCACGCGCGCCTGTTCGTCGGCCAAGCCAGGGATATTCTTCACCGCGTCGGCGGCCGCCTCGCGGCTGAGCAGGGCCACGCCGTTGTAGGTCTTCTGGCCGAAAAACTGCACCGCGTAACCCGCGGCCTCGATCTCGGCGCGCGGGAACTTGTCGTCGGTGAGCTTGGTTTCCTGCAGCACCAGCACATCCACCGGGTGCTCGGCCAGCCAGGCCAGCACCTGCGGCAGGCGCACGGTCAGCGAATTGACGTTCCAGGTCGCGAGTTTCAAGTTCCATCCCTCGGGCGTCGAACGGGGCCAGGAATCGTACCCGGACCTCTTCGCCGCCCGCGTGGAACACACTCCGCGCAGCGCCCGTAAAGCGTCAACTCATGGTGCTCGACCGTGAAACCTTCGGGTGCCAGCCTGGCCAGATCGCCGGGGCAGGCATGGACGTCGAAGACGCGGTTGCAGAGGGTGCACTGGAAGTGGTGGTGGTGTCCGTCCCGGGGGGACTCGTAGCGCGCGCTGTCGCCGGGCAAGGTCACCGCGGTGATCTCGCCGGCATCCTGCAGCAACTTCAGGTTGCGGTAGACGGTGGCGACGCTCAATCCGGGCACCTGGGACTGCGCCGCATCCAGCACCTCCTGCGGCGTGAGCGGCCTGCCGGCACGGTCGATGGCCTCGCGGATGGCCACGCGCTGGCGGGTCGAGCGTTCCATGGTCGGGGCGCGGGGGGCGGGGGGTCGGGTGGGCACGCGGTTGGCTCCGGTCGGGGTCGGGTGCATGGTATCATTTTGCGAATGCATTCTCATTAGCAACACTGCGCATGGATGGTCACTCGAAACCTCTCGCTCATCGTTGCGGGCAGCCGCTTTGCAGCAAGGCTGGCGCCGTGCAGGAGCTGATGTGCGCCTGAGCCTGACCCGGCGCCGCCAGGCCAGCATGCTGATGGACAGCGCCTGGGTGCGTCTGGCGGGCGCGCTGGTGCTGGTGGGCGGGCTGTGGCTGGCCGTGGCCTGGGCGCTGGCCTCATGAGTTCGGGCATGGACAAGGTCGCGGCGATCGAGCTGGACAACCTCACCGTCACCTACGACGGCCACCCCGCCGTGCACCATGTGTGCGGCGCCTTCGAGCCCGGCTCGCTGACCGCCATCGTCGGCCCCAATGGCGCCGGCAAGACCAGCCTGCTGGCGGCGATCATGGGCAGGGTGCGGCCTGCCGAGGGCGCGGTGCGCATCCCGGCCCCTTTGCGCGAACAGATCGCGTGGCTGCCGCAGCAGGCCGAAATCGACCGCAGCTTCCCGATGCGGGTATTCGACCTCGTTGCGCTCGGTCACTGGCGCCGCATCGGCAGCTTTCGCGGCCTCGATGCCGACCAGCAGCAGGCCGTGCATCGCGCGCTGGACGCCGTCGGCCTGGCCGGCTTCGGGCGGCGCGGCATCAGCGAGCTCTCGGCCGGCCAGTTCCAGCGCGTGCTCTTCGCTCGCGTGCTGCTGCAGGACGCGCAGGTGATCCTGCTCGACGAGCCCTTCAACGCCATCGACGCGCGCACCACCGCCGACCTGCTGGGCGTCATCCTGCGCTGGCATGCGCAGGCACGCACCGTGATCGCGGTGCTGCACGACCTCGACCAGGTTCGCGAGCATTTCGAGCGCACCTTGCTGATCGCCCGCCGCTGCGTGGCCTGGGGGCCCACGGCCGAGGTCCTGCGCGCCGAGAACCTGTTCCGCGCGCGCCAGATGGCCGAGGCCTGGGACGACGACGCCCCCGTGTGCCGGGAAGCCGCATGACGGCCTATGCGCTGCTGGTGCAACCGTTCGCGGAGTACGCCTTCATGCGCCGTGCGCTCGTGGCCACGCTGGCGCTGGCGCTGGGCAGTGCGCCCATAGGCACGCTGCTGGTGCTGCGCCGCATGAGCCTGATGGGTGACGCGATGGCGCATGCCTTGCTGCCGGGCGTGGCGCTGGGGTTTCTTGCGGCCGGTTTCTCGCTGGCGGCGATGAGCGCCGGGGGCTTCGCGGCGGCGCTGGGCGTGGCACTGGCCGCCGGCTTCGTGACCCGCGCCACGCGGCAGCGCGAGGACGCCAGCTTCGCGGCCTTCTACCTGATCGCGCTGGCGCTGGGCGTGCTGCTCATCTCCACCCGCGGCAGCAGCGTCGACCTGATGCACGTGCTCTTCGGCAGCATCCTGGCGGTGGACGACGCGGCGCTGCTGCTGATGGCCGCCGTGGCCAGCGCCACGCTGCTGACGCTGGCCGTGGTCTACCGGCCGCTGGTGGTGGAGTGCGTGGACCCCGGGTTCCTCAAGAGCATGGGCGGCAGCGGTGCGCTGGTGCACGCGCTGTTCCTGGTGTTGACGGTGGCCAACCTGGTGGCTGGCTACCAGGCGCTGGGCACGCTGATGGCCGTCGGCCTGATGATGTTGCCGGCCACCGCCGCGCGCTTCTGGGCCGCGGAGGTCTGGAGCCTGGCGCTGGCCGCGGTGCTCATCGCCATGCTCTCGGGTTGGGTGGGGCTGCTGCTCTCGTACCACGCGCAATGGCCCTCCGGGCCGGCCATCGTGCTGGTGGCCGGCGCGGTCTATCTGCTGTCGCTCGCGGCCGGTCCCCGGGAGGGCCTGCTCTGGCAGCACCTGCGTCGTCGTTCCCACAAGGTGGCTTGAGATGAAGATTTCTCGTCGCAGCGCGGTGCTGTCCCTGTGTGGCTCGCTGCTCGCGGCCTTGAACGTGCCCGCCAGCGCGCAGCCGGCGCGGCCGCTGCGCGTGGTGGCGAGCTTCTCCATCCTGGCCGACATGCTGCGCCAGATCGGCGGCGCTGATGTAGAGGTCAGCGCGCTGGCCGGGCCGGACGCCGACGCGCATGTCTTCGAGCCCCGCCCCGCCGACGCCCGGCGGCTGGCCGAGGCCGACCTGGTGGTCGTCAATGGGCTGGGCTTCGAAGGCTGGATGGACCGCCTGGTCCGCAGCTCGGGGTATCGCGGGCCGGTGGTCGTGGCCAGCCAGGGCGTCGTGCCCCTGCGCATGGGCGGAGCGCCCGACCCCCATGCCTGGCAGGACCTGGGCCATGCGCAGCGCTACGTGCAGACTCTGAGCGAGGCCCTGGTGCGCTTGCGGCCGGCGCAGGCCGCCCCCTTCCAGGCGCGCGCGGCGCGATATATCGAGAAGCTGGCGGCGCTGGACGCCGAGGTTCGCCGCTCGCTGGCCAGCGTGCCCGTGGAGCGGCGTCGCGTCATCACCGCGCACGCGGCCTTCGGCTATTTCTCCGCCGCCTACGGGGTCGAGTTCGTGGCGGCGCAAGGCCGCAATACCGACAGCGAACCGTCGGCGGCCGATGTCGCCCGGCTGATCGACCAGATCCGCGCGCGGCGCGTGACGGCAGTATTCGTCGAGAACATCACCGACCCGCGCCTCGTTGAACGCATCGCACGCGAAGGCAAGGCCACGGTGGGTGGCAGGCTCTATTCGGACGCCCTGTCACCCCCCGGGACCGAGGCCGATACCTATCTGAAATTCTTCGCGCACAACGCCCGTGCCATCGTGGCGGCGTTGACGCCCGCCGCGACCCGTTGAGCTGGGTCGGTAGACTGGCATGCATGCATCCATCCGCACCAGTAGAGCGATTGCCATGAGACTGTGGACCCTGGCAGCCGTGGGTTTGGCGGCCGGTGGCCTGATGGCCGCCGCCTTCTTTCCGGCAGTGGCGCAGCAGGATGCGCCCAACCCCCAGGCGGCCATCGGCCGGCTGCTGTTCTTCGACCCCACGCTGTCGGAGCCGGCCGGACAGTCCTGCGCCAGTTGTCATGAGGCGGCCCTGGCCTTCACCGATCCGGATACGACCCAGCCGACCTCCAGGGGCGTGCACCGCGATCGCGTCGGCAGTCGCAATACGCCATCGGTCATGTACATGGCTTTTTCGCCCCCCTTCCATTTCGACCCGAAGGAGGAGCACTACGTCGGGGGCCAGTTCTGGGACGGCCGCGCCGCGACGCTGGAGGAGCAGGCCAAGGGGCCTTTTCTCAACCCGGTCGAAATGGCCAACCCCGACCCCCGGGCGGTGGTGGAGAAGGTGCGCCGCACGGGCTATGCGGCGCAGTTCGAGGCGGCCTACGGCAAGGGTGCGCTCGCCGAGGTGGACGCGGCCTTCAACCATATCGCCAGCGCCCTCGCGGCTTTCCAGCGCACGACGCCGTTCCAGCCCTTCAGCTCCAGGTACGACGCCTGGCTGGCCGGCAAGGCGACGCTCAGCGAACAGGAATTGCGTGGACTGAGGCTTTTCGAGGACGAAAAAAAGGGCAACTGCGCCGCCTGCCACCCGAGCCAGCGTGGCCCCAAGGGGGAGGCACCGCTGTTCACCGATTTCACCTACGACAACCTCGGCGTGCCGCGCAATCCGGACAGCCCGTTCTACGCGCAAGACAAGGCCTTCAACGCCCAGGGACGCCAGTTTGTCGACCTTGGGCTCGGCGGATTTGTCGACAAGCGCAATGAGGACGGCAAGTTCAAGGTGCCGACGCTGCGCAACGTGGCGCGAACCGCGCCGTACATGCACAACGGCTATTTCAAGACGCTGCGCGGCTCCGTGGTCTTCTACAACGACCGCGACCAGCGCCCGGCCTGCAAGGGCGAGGCGACCGAAGCCCAGGCACTGGAGCGCGGCTGCTGGCCGAGCCCCGAAGTGGCGAGCAACGTCAACACGGAAGAACTCGGCCGCCTCGGGCTGACCGAGCAGGAAGTCGATGACATCGTCGTCTTCATGGAAACGCTGACCGACGGCCATCGACCGCGGGAGTGAAGCGCCACCCGCATGGCCTGCGGGTTCGGGGCCGGCGCGCTTCAGGTCTGCGCAATCAAGCGCGCTCGTAGGTGACGAAGTGATAGCGGATGCCGCCCTCGGTGAGGTGGCTTTCGCGTGAAACCTCGTTGAATCGCGAGCGCGGCCAGGCCGGGAAAAACGAGTCGCCTTCGAGGTCGGCATCGATTTCCGTGAGCATCAGGGTGCGGGCGCGAGGCAAGGCCAGGGCGTAGAGCTGCGCGCCGCCGATCACGAACACGCGCGGCGCGTCGCCGGCCAGCGCCAGGGCTTCGTCCAGGCTGGCCGCGCACTGTGCGCCTTCGGCTTGCAGTGCGCGGTCGCGGCTGAGCACGATATTGCGCCGCCCGGGCAGCGGGCGAAATCGCGGCGGCAGCGAGTCCCAGGTCTTGCGGCCCATGATCACCGGGCAGCCCATCGTGGCCTGGCGGAAGTGGCGTTGGTCGGCCGGCTCGTTGAAGAGCAGCGCATTGCCGCGACCGATGGCGCCGTTGCGCGCCACGGCGGCGATGAGGGTGATTTCGGGCGGCGGCTTCATGCCCGCGCATTCTGGCGCCGGGGCAGCAGCGCGCTGGCGATGGCCGCCATGATGAAGCCGGCGGCGGCCCAGTCCATCCACCCCGGCACCTCGCCCACCACCAGCGCCGCCGAGGCCGTACCCACCAGCGGCACGGCCATGATGGCGAAGGTGCTGGCCTGCGGCGGCATGGCGCGAGCCAGCCCGAACCAGATCACCTGTGCCACGCCGTAGTTGACGGCCGCGCCCCAGAGCAGGGCGGCCCACATCGGCGGCGTAAATTGCCAGGCCGGCCAGGGTTCGAGCCAGCCGGCCACGGCCCAGAAGCCGATGGCCGAGACGCCCATCATCCAGACCGTGATGGTTTCGGTGGGCAGCTTGAGCGCACTGCGACGCATCAGGATCGTCCCCAGGGCCCACGAGACCGCGGCCAGCTGCATCCACAGCACGCCCAGCGGTCGGCCTGCCAGCGTGGTGACTTCGTGCGCCACCAGCAGGGCCACCGCGGCGCCGGCGCAGGCCATGCCGAGCAGGGCGCGCGGGTGCAGCCGTTCACCGAAGAAGGCACTCGCCAGCAGCACGGTCCAGATCGGCATCGTGAAGCCCAGCGTGGCGGCGCGGCCCGAGGCCAGCTCCTGCACGCCCAGGATGGAGAACAGGTGCCAGCCGAAGATATTGGGCAGCGCCAGCAGCAGCAAGGGCCCCCAGGCCGCGCGCGGCAGGCCCATGTGGACGCCGCGCAAGCGGTACCAGGTCAGCAGCAGCAAGGCGCCGCCGCTCATGGTGAGGGCGCGAAAGTAGAGCGGGCTGAGCTCGCGCAGCGAGAACTTCATCATCGGCCAGTTCACGCCCCACACCAGCGTGAGCGCCACCAGCGCCAGCCACTGGCGACGCGTGGTGATCAAACGGCCACCGGCGCCTTGATGGCCGGATGCGGGTCGTAGCCCTGGACCTCGAAGTCCTCGAATGCGTAGTCGAAGATCGAAGGCGGCCGGCGCTGGATGACGAGCGTGGGGTAGGGCCGCGGCTCGCGCGCGAGCTGCGTGGCCACCTGCTCGTGGTGGTTGTCGTAGATGTGGCAATCGCCGCCGGTCCAGATGAAGTCGCCCACCGCCAGGTCGCATTGCTGCGCCAGCATGTGGGTCAGCAAGGCGTAGCTGGCGATATTGAAGGGCACACCGAGGAAGATGTCGGCGCTGCGCTGGTAGAGCTGGCAGCTCAATCTTCCTTCGGCGACATAGAACTGGAAGAACGCGTGGCAGGGCATGAGCGCCATCTTGGGCAGATCGGCCACGTTCCAGGCGCTCACGATGATGCGGCGTGAATCGGGGTTGGTCCGGAGCTGCTGCACGACCTGAGCGATCTGGTCGATGTGGCCGCCATCGGGCGTGGGCCAGCTGCGCCACTGCACGCCGTAGACCGGGCCCAGGTCGCCGTCGGGGCCGGCCCATTCGTTCCAGATCGTCACGCCGCGCTCCTGCAGCCATCGCGCATTGCCGTCGCCGCGCAGGAACCACAGCAGTTCCAGGATGATGCTCTTGAGGTGCACCTTCTTCGTCGTCACCAGCGGGAAGCCTTCGGCGAGGTCGAAGCGCATCTGGTGGCCGAAGACGCTCTTCGTGCCGGTGCCGGTGCGGTCGGCCTTGGCCACGCCGTGCGTGAACACATGGCGCATGAAATCTTCGTATGGGCTGCGGATGGGGCGCGGCATGGCGCGGATTATCGAACTCACCGGACGACCCTGCGCGCTCATGCGCGTTCGTCCGCCGGCTGCATGTCGAACTGCATGGCCGCCAGCCGCGCGTACAGGCCGCCGCGTGCCACCAGCTGTTCATGCGTGCCGGTATCGACGATGCGGCCCCCCTCCATGACCACGATGCGGTCGGCGCGCAGCACGGTGGCCAGGCGGTGGGCGATGACCAGCGTGGTGCGGTCCTTCATCGCCGCTTCCAGTGCGGCCTGCACGACGCGTTCGCTCTCGGCGTCGAGCGCGCTGGTGGCTTCGTCGAGCAGCAACAGCGGCGGGTTCTTGAGCATGGCGCGCGCGATGCTGATGCGCTGGCGCTGGCCGCCCGAGAGCCGCACGCCGCGCTCGCCCAGGTAGGTGGTGTAGCCGTCCGGCAGGGCGGTGATGAATTCGTGCGCGAAGGCGGCCTGGGCCGCGGCGAAGACTTCTTCGTCGCTGGCATCCGGGCGCCCGTAGCGGATGTTCTCCAGCGCACTCGTCGAGAATACCGTGCTGTCCTGCGGCACGATGCCGATGCGTTGCCGCAGCGCGGCCAGCGAGGTTTCCTTCAGGCCCACGCCATCGACACGGATGACGCCGGTTTGCGCATCGTAGAAGCGCAGCAGCAGCTGGAACACCGTGCTCTTGCCCGCGCCGCTGGGGCCGACGAGCGCCACCGTTTCGCCCGGATTCACCACCAGCGAGAAGTCGCTCAGCGCGGCCTGGCGTGGGCGCGAGGGGTAATGGAAGCCCACGCCTTCGAAGGTGAGCGCCGAGCCGCCCTTCACGGCAGGCAGGGCCCGCGGTGTGGCGGGCTCGCCCACCGGCGAGCGCGCGGCCAGCAGCTCCATGAGCCTTTCGGTCGCGCCGGCCGCGCGCAGCAGGTCGCCGTAGGTCTCGGACAGCACCGCCACGGCGCCCACGAAGATGATCACGAAGACGACGGTCTGCCCCAGATGCCCGGCGCTGATGCGACCGGCCAGCACCGCCTGCGTGCCCTGGTAGACGCCCCAGAGCAGCGCGCCGAAGGTGGCGGTGATCATGAAGGCCACCAGGAATGCGCGCACGCGGGTGCGCTTGCGCGCCGTCTCGAAGGCCTCCTCGGTGCTGCGGTCGAAGCGCGCCGCCTCGCGCTGCTCCTGCACGTAGCTCTGCACCACCGGGATCTCGGCCAGCACTTCGGCGGCGATGGCGCTGCTGTCGGCCACGCGGTCCTGGCTGGCGCGGCTGAGCTTGCGCACGCGCCGGCCGAAATACAGGCTGGGCAGCACCACCAGCACCAGGATGCCGAGCACCTGGGTCATCACCCAGGGGTTGGTGACGATCAACGCGATCAGTGCCCCGATGCCCATGACCGCATTGCGCAGCCCCATG
This sequence comes from Rubrivivax sp., assembly GCA_030681795.1. Lineage (GTDB taxonomy): Bacteria > Pseudomonadota > Gammaproteobacteria > Burkholderiales > Burkholderiaceae_C > Rubrivivax. Next base: position 30,687 of record JAUXRG010000091.1, on the reverse strand, counting down.
CTCAGCGACGAACCCACGACGGTCTGCACCAGCGTGGTGTCGGTGGTCAACCGGCTGAGCACCTCGCCGGTCTTGGTGCTTTCGAAGAATTCGGGGCTCTGGCGCAGCACATGGGCGTAGACCGCGTTGCGCAGGTCGGCCGTGATGCGCTCGCCCAGCCAGCTCACGACGTAGAAGCGCGCCGCCGAGAACAGGCCCAGCGCCGCCGCCACGCCGAAGAGGGCCAGGAAATGTTCGCGCAACTGCATCACCCGGGCGCCGGGTTCGGTGGCCACCAGGCCCTGATCGATGAGCAGCTTCAGCGCCACCGGGAAGAGCAGCGTGCTGACGGCGGCCAGCACCAGGAACAGGCCGGCCAGCGCCACCCGGCCCCGGTAGGGGCGGATGAACGGCAGCAGCCCGGACAGGGATTTTGGCGAGGCGCCGGGCGCGCGTTGGGTGTTTTCGGGCATGGCCGCGAGTCTATGCGGCGCTGCGACAAACAGCCGGACGCGACGATCGCGTGCCGTTTGCCGCACCGTGGCCACCCCCGCATCCGTGCGGCCCTTCAGTGGGGCCCGTTGTGGTCGAATAGGGTCTGACGACGCGCGCTCGATGAATCCCGCCAAGCCCCCCCCGACTTCCCGGGCTGCCGCACCGGCCGCACCGGCCGCGGCACCGTCGGGCCATGCCTGGGCGCGCGTGTCGCTCGGCTTGGCCGGCTTGCTCACCGCGCTGGGCGCGGTGCTGGTGGCGGCGTTGGCCGCCCTCGGGCTGCAATGGTTGTTTGGCGGGTCTTCCGCGTGGGTGGCGGCGGCGGCCGCGGCGCTCGGCGTGGTGGCCGCTGCGCTGCCGCTGGGTTGGCTGATCTATCGCGTGGCGCGCGACAGCGAACCCGAGGCCGGCCGCGCCGGCACGGGCCTGGCGCCCGAGGTGGGCGTGACCCGGCCGCTGTTCATGGACCTGGCCGAGCGCGAATGGGCCCGTGCGCGCCGCTACGGCACGGGGGCGGCCTTGCTGCTGGTCGATGTCGACCGCTTTACGCCCCTGTGCCAGGCCCGCGGTGCGGCCGCCGGCGACGCGGTGCTCGACGAGCTCCTGCACCAGACGGCCCCCGGGCTGCGCACGGCCGATGTGCTCACGCGCTTCGGCGACGCGCAGATGGCGATCTTCCTGGCCCATGCGGACGCCACCGGCGCGCTCGACGTGGCCGAGCGCATCCGCGAGCGCACCGAGCAACTGGAGGTGCCGTTCCAGGCGCAGCGCTTGCGCGTGACGGTCAGCGTGGGCGTGGCCCACCTGCGGCCGGCGCATCTGAACCTGCGCTCGCTCGTCGATGACGTCGAAGACGCACTGGCGGCTGCCCGCCAGGCGGGCGGCAACTGCGTGCGCGCGGCACCGGTGGATGCCGGCCGCTCGCCTTCGCCGGACTCCTGGCGCGACGACCGCAGGGCGCGGCGGAAGTAGGTTCGGCGCCGAGGTTGTGAAGACGTCGGCCCGCGCAGCAGAGAGATTCACGACCTCTCAGCGCAGGCGCAGCGGCGCGGTATAGCCCGTCATCTCGAGATAGCCCAGGCCCACGCGGCGACCCTGGGTGTCGAGCAACTCGCTCAGCCCTTCCCAGTAGACGGTGCCGGTGCTGGCCGAGCTGTCGAGCTCCTGCGCGTCGAGCAAGGCGCGCACCTCGAAACGCCCGGCGGGCGTCTGAAGCTGCCACTGCACGGGATAGGTGGCGCCGCTGCCTGGGCTGCGCCAGCGCCGGCCGGCGGTGAACTGCACCGCCCCGGGGGCAAAGGAAAGGGTCGAAGGGGCCGGGCCACCCGCAGGCCTGAAGCTGCCCCCGGCCCACAGCGCGCTGCCGTCGCGCCGCCGCAGGACGAAGGCGGTGAGGGCGCTGCCGTCGGCCAGGTTCATGCCGATCCAGTCCCAGCCCACCGCCTGCGGGTGCAGGATCTCGTCGCTCCACTCGTGGTCCAGCCAGGCGCGTCCTTGCGCCGAAGCGGCACGCCCGAGCACGGCGATGCGGCCGCCGGCGGCCAGTTGGGGTTCGCTGTAGTAGTGGCTGGCCTGGCGCTCGTCCGGGCCCTTGCGCGAGAAGCCGGCGTCGCCCTGCAGCAGCAGGGGCTGGGTGCGCTGGAGGCTCAGCTCCAGGCTGAAGTCGCGGGCCTGCAGGCCGGCCTTCCAGGCGTCGCCGTCATCGCGCAGGGACCACCGGCCCATCCGTACCTCGCCGCCTTCGGTGCTGGCGCTGCCCTGCACGGCGCCGGGCTCACCGTTCCAGCGGGCGAGGCGCTGGTCGTGCACATGGCGGCGCTCGGCCAATGCCGTCACGGCGGCGTGGGCGAAGAGCAGTTGCCGCGCGGCGAAGCGCCCCGGTGTGTCTTGCGCCAGGCCGGTGCGGCTGCGGAAGAAAGTGACCTGGAAACCGTGCGTGGGCTGGGCCAGGGGGCCCAGCCAGCCGGTGACGTACCACCACTCGGTGCGCGCGGCGAGATGCGCCCCATGGTCGCGCGGGAACTCGAGCTTGCGGCCGCGGCTGACCTCGGCAGGGGGCGCGACCTCTTTCGCCGCGGATGCGACCCAGGGCCACGCCGTGAGATGCAGCAACCAGTGGCGCCGGCGCGGGTTCACCAGTCCTCCTTCACCGACAGCACCGCGGCGCGCCCGGCAGCGCGGCGCGCGCTGAATGCCGCGGTGGCCGTGCCTGCCGCGACCACGGCCGCCGCCAGCAGCGCCAGGCGGCCCCAGGGCAGCACCAGGTCCATGCTCCAGTGGAAGCTCTGCGGGTTGACGACGTAGACCAGGATCACGCTCACCGCCACGCCCAGGGCCAGTCCCACCAGCGCCCCCGCTGACACCCAGGCCAGGCCCTCGCCGGCGACCACGGCCACGATCTGCCGGCGCGTCAGGCCCAGGTGGGTGAGCAGGCCGAACTCCTTGCGCCGCGCCAGCACCTGCGCCGAGAGGCTGGCGGCGATGCCGACCAGGCCGATGACGATGGCCACCGCCTGCAGGTAGTAGGTGACGGCAAAGCTGCGATCAAAGATGCGCAGCGTGAACTGCCGCAGCTCGGCGGTGGAGCCGAACTCCAGCATGGAAGGGTCGGGCAGCAGGGCGCGCAAAGCATCTTTCACGGTCGCGGGTTGGGTGCCCGGGGTGAGCCACAGCGCCAGGTCGTTGATGCGGGTGTCGCCGGTGAGGCGCCGGTAGTCGTCGTCGGCCATGACCACGGTGCCGAACTGGCGTGAGTAGTCGCGCCACACGCCGCGCACGCGCACCGCCACGCGCTGTTCGCCCAGGGGCAATTCCATCCACTGGTCCACCCGGGCACCGTAGAGATCCACCATGGCCTCGCTGACGAACACGCCGATCTCGCCGGGTCGGGCGGCTTGTGGCGGCCGCAGCAGCGGCAAGGTTTCCTGGGGCTGCGCCAGCGGCCGGGCCATCAAGGTCACGGCCGGGCGGCCGGGGGCCATCTCCAGGGCCCGGATGCGCGTGGCCTGCACGCGCTGCACGCCGGCCACGGCCGCGGCGCGCTGCACGAATTCGGGTGGCAGCCAGGACTGCTCGGCCACCGCGCTGGTGGAAGCCCCGCGTGCGTACAGGTCGGCCGGCAGCATGCCCACGAGCCAGTCGCTCACGCCGGTGCGAAAGCTCGCCACCATCACCGTCAGCGCCACCGAGAGCGCCAGGCTGGCCACCACCCCGGCCACGGCGGCCGTGGCCGTGCGGCGCTGGAAGCGTGCGCGCTGCAAGGCCAGCAGGGGCAGGGCGCCCTTCACGGCCGGGGCCGCAGCGAGCAGCGCATGCACGACGGCTGGAACCAGCGCCACGCCGCCGAAGAGCAGGGCGGCCACCGAGACGTAGGCCGCCAGCGGCAGCCCGAAGAGGGGCGGCGCGAAGGCCGCGGCCGAGGCGACGGCGATCAGCGCGAGCCCCGGCCAGACTGGCGGCGCGCTGCCGCCGGGCGTGCCCAGTCCCTTGAGCGCGAGTGCCGGCGCGATCTGCTCGGCCTGCCGTGCCGGCCACCAGCCACCCACCACCGCCGACGCGGTGCCCAGCAGCGCAAAGCCCAGCGCCCCCAGCGGGCCGAACTGCAGTGCGGGTGCGATGCCCGGGAAATAGCCCCCGCCCAGATCCCCCGCCAGGAAGCGCAGCGCGGCGGCGGCCAGCCCCGCACCCAGGGCCAGGCCCAGGGCACTGCCGACGGCGCCTAGCAGCGCGCACTCGGCCAGCACCCAGGTGCGCCGCTGCGCGGCGGTGAGGCCCAGCACGCCGAGCAGCGCGAACGTCGGCGTGCGCTGCGCCACCGACAGCGAGACCACCGAGAAGACGAGGAAGGCTCCGACCAGGAGCGCCACCCCGGCCAGCACCGTGAGGTTGACACGGTAGGCCCGCGAGAGCTCGGCCACGCGCTGCCCGGATTCGTCGGCTGCGGCGGGCTGCACGCCTGCGGGCAAGGCCAGCCGCGCCAGCAGCGCGCCGCGGTCGGTACCCGGAACCAGGCGTAGGTCGATGCGCGTGATGCGCCCTGCCGCGCCGAAATGCTGTTGCGCGCCGGCGAGGTCCATCGCCACCAGGGGCGTGCCGCCGGCCGGCACCGTGCCGGCCACGCGCAGGCTGCGCCAGCCCGGGCCCGCTTGCAGCTGCATCGTTGCGCCGTCGGTCAGCCCGAGCTGGGCGCGCGCAGCAGCGTTGGGGAACGCGGCGCCGGGGTCGAGGAAGACGAGGCGATCCTCGCCCGCCGCGGGCCGCGGCAGCAGGCCCGGCGCCATCGGTGCGGCCCGCAGCACGTCCAGGCCCAGCACGCGCAGCGGCACTCGCTTGCCGTCGGCGCTGCGGCCGTAGGTGTCGATCTCCAGCACCGGGCTGGCGACAACGACTGCGGGGTCGGCAGCCACGCGCTCCCACAGCGCGTCGGAGAAACCCTGGCGCGGGCCGCGCAGGCTGAGGTCGGGCTCGCCGCTGGCGGCGTTCACGGCGGCCGAAAACTCGTGCAGCGCCGAGGTGTTGATGAGGTGCACCGAATACGCCAGCGCCACGCCCAGCGCCACCGCGAGCAGGGCCACGCCGTGGCGCCAGGGGTGGTGGCGCCACTCGCGCAGGATGAGCAGCCGCAGCAGCGACATCGTGAGGGCTGCCTGGGCCGCTCAGGCCGTGCCGGGCACCACGCCGGCGGCCGTGAGGCGCAGCACGCGGTCGGCGCGCGCGGCGGCTGCGGCGGAATGCGTCACCAACAGGCAGGCCGCGCCGGCTTCGTGCACCTGCGCGCGCAGCACGGCCAGCACGCGCTCGGCGGTATCGGGGTCGAGATTGCCGGTGGGCTCGTCGGCGAGGATGAGCGCCGGTGAATGCACCACGGCGCGGGCGATGGCCACGCGCTGCAGCTGTCCGCCCGAGAGCTGTGCGGGCAGCCGCGCACCGAGGCCACCCAGGCCCACGGCGGCCAATATGTGCTCGACGCGCGCGTCGTCGTGGCGGCCGAGCAGGCGCAGCGGCAGGCTCACGTTCTCGGCCACCGTGAGGTGCGGCAGCACGTGGAAGGCCTGGAAGACGAAACCCAGTTGCCCGCGCCGCAGCCGCGCGCAGCCGTCATTGTCCAAGCGGCCGAGATCGATGCCGTCGATGACGACGCGGCCCTCGTCGGCGCGGTCCAGCCCGGCGATGCAGTTCAGCAGCGTCGACTTGCCCACGCCCGATTCGCCGAGCAGGGCGACGAACTCGCCACTGGCCACCGACAGCGTCACGTCGTGGAACACCGGCGTGCGGTCGAAATGCTTGGTCAGGGCCTGGATCTGCAGCATGGGTGGCGCCGATGATGACGCATCGGCGTGGCCCGGCACGAGACGTGAAGCGCACACCCTGCGGGCCATCGAGCGCACACCCTGCGTGCTATCGTTCCCGCAGTGTCATTGCCTGGGGAGGGCCGCACTCATGGCCTACGAAATCGATCTGTCGGGCCGCGTGGCCTTCATCACCGGCGCATCCAGCGGCCTGGGCGCGCAATTCGCCAAGACCCTGGCCGCCGCCGGCGCCGGTGTGGTGATGGCGGCGCGCCGCGTCGAGCGCCTGAAGACCCTGCGCGCGGAGATCGAGAGCCTGGGTGGCGACGCGCATGTGGTGGGCCTGGACGTCACCGACCCGGCGAGCATCCGCGCCGCCGTGGCCCACGCCGAGACCGAGATGGGCGCCATCGACATCCTGGTCAACAACTCGGGCGTGAGCACCACGCACAAGCTCACCGAGGTGACGCCCGAGGACTACGACTTCATCATGAACACCAACACCCGCGGCGCGTTCTTCGTCGCCCAGGCGGTGGCCAAGCGCATGATCGCGCGCAGCAAGGGGGAGGCGCCGGGCACCTACACCGGCGGGCGCATCGTCAATATCGCCTCGATGGCCGGCTTGCGCGTGCTCTCGCAGCTCGGCGTGTACTGCATGAGCAAGGCGGCGGTGGTGCACATGACGCGCGCCATGGCGCTGGAGTGGGGGCGCTATGGCATCAACGTGAATGCCATCTGCCCCGGCTACATCGACACCGAGATCAACCACCAGCACTGGAAGACCGAGGCCGGCAAGAAGCTGATGAACATGCTGCCGCGCAAGCGCATCGGCACGCCGGCCGACCTGGACGCCCTGCTGGTGATGCTGTGCGCCAACCAGAGCCACTTCGTCAATGGCGCGGTCATCGCCGCGGACGATGGCTTCGGTGTGTAGCAGGCAGGCCGGTCGAGGATGAGGGCGCTGACCCCGCTGGAAGCGCGCGTGCTGGGCGTGCTGATCGAGAAGCAGGCCACCGTGCCCGATACCTACCCGATGTCGATCAACGCGCTGGTGGGGGGCTGCAACCAGAAGACCGCGCGCTTACCCGTGATCGAGGCCACCGAGGCCGAGGTGCTGACGGCGCTGGACGGCCTCAAGGGCCTGAGCCTGGTGTTCGAGGGCAGTGGCAGCCGCGTGGTGAAGTTCGAGCACAACATGGGCCGCGCGCTGCAGCTGCCCTCGCAGGCCGTGGCGTTGCTGGCGGTGCTGATGCTGCGCGGGCCACAGACCGCCGCGGAGCTGCGGCTGAACTGCGAGCGCCTGCATCGCTTTGCCGACATCTCTTCGGTGGAGGGTTTTCTCGACGAGCTGGCGGCCAAGCCGGTGCCGCTGGTGCTCAGGCTCGCGCGCGCGCCGGGCGAGCGCGAGGCGCGCTGGGCGCAGCTGCTGTGCGGCGAGGTCGCGCAGGCCGTGGCGCGCGGCGCGGCGCCCACCGACGAGGGCGTGAGTGCCGGCGAGCTCTCGGCGCTGAAGGCCGAACAGACGCGCATGGCGGGCGAGCTCGAAGACCTCAAGGCGCTGGTGCAGCGCATGGCGCGTGAACTGGGAATGGACTGAAGGCGGGTGAGGCCTATGCTTCGAGGTCTCGGGCCAGGGGCGGGGCGCTTCGCCTGCGGTGCTACGGCGCCCCGGTGAGCAGCCGGTTGACGAGTTCGGGCGTGGTCGCCGCGCCGGTCTTGCGCATCAGGCGGGCCCGGTAGACATCCACCGTGCGCGGGCTGATCCCCAGCCGACGGCCGATGAGCTTGCTCGTCAGGCCCTCGATGAGCAGCGCGGCGATCTCGCGTTCACGCGGCGTGAGCACGAGCGTGAGCACGCGGCGCGAGGAGAGGTCCTCGAAGGCCCAGATGCCTTGCGCGTGCGGCTGGCGCGGGTCCAGCGCGCGGCCGCTGACATGGCACCAGAAGAGCTCGCCGGCGCGCGCGCCCTGCGCAAGGCCCAGGCGTTTCATCACGCGCTCGTCGGCGTAGTGGCCCCGGGCGTCGAGCTGCGCGGCGATGCGCATGCCGGTGCGCTCGAACTCGTCGGCGGTGGGGTAGAGGATCTCGAACGAGCGGCCGATGAGCTGTTCGCGCTCGGCGCCGAATATCGCCAGCAGCTCGCGGTTGCAGTCGATCATCAGCCGCTGCCGCGACAGCGCCAGGCCGATCGGCGCCAGATCGAAGGCGCTGCGGTAGTCGAGTGCCGCGAGGGCACCTTCGGTCGTCACGGTCTTGCCCAGCGGGTGGTGAAGGGCGGGTTGCTGAAGGGCGGGTTGGCGAAGGACATTCGGCAGGTCTCCAGGGGGCCGACCTTAGTTGATTTTACGTAACGCTACTTAATGCCTTAAGTAGTACGCTTGTTGCCTCGATCAGCCGCTGCCGCGGCCAGGAGCCACACGAGATGAACAAGATCTATCCCAGCGCCGCCGCAGCGCTGGACGGCATCGTCAGGGACGGGCAGTTGCTCGCCGTGGGCGGTTTCGGCCTGTGCGGCATCCCCGAAGCGCTCATCGATGCCCTGCGCGACAGCGGCGTGCAGAACCTGAGCGTGATCTCGAACAACGCCGGCGTCGACGGTTTCGGCCTGGGCAAGCTGCTCGAAACGCGGCAGATCAAGAAGATGATCAGCAGCTACGTCGGCGAGAACAAGGAGTTCGAACGCCAGTTCCTGGCCGGCGAGCTCGAGCTCGAGTTCACGCCCCAGGGCACGCTGGCCGAGCGGCTGCGCGCCGGCGGCGCGGGCATCCCGGCCTTCTTCACCCGCACCGGCGTGGGCACGCTGGTGGCGCAGGGCAAGGAAACGCGCGAGTTCGACGGCCACACCTACCTGATGGAGCGTGCGCTGCTGCCCGAGGTCTCGCTGGTCAAGGCCTGGAAGGCCGACCATTCGGGCAACCTGCAGTTCCGCCTCACGGCGCGCAACTTCAACCCGGCCGTGGCGATGGCCGGGCGCATCACCGTGGTGGAGGTCGAGGAGATCGTGCCCACCGGCAGCATGGAGCCCGACTCGGTGCACCTGCCCGGCATCTACGTGCATCGCATCGTGCTCAATGCCCACCCCGAGAAGCGCATCGAGAAGCGCACCCTCACCGAAAAGACGGGAGCCTGACCATGGCCTGGACACACGACCAGATGGCCGCGCGCGCGGCCCGGGAATTCGAAGACGGCTTCTACGCCAATCTCGGCATCGGCCTGCCCACCATGGTGGCCAATTTCCTCGACCCGAAATTCGAGGTCTGGCTGCAAAGCGAGAACGGCATGCTCGGGATCGGGCCGTTTCCCACCGAGGAGCAGGTCGACGCCGACCTCATCAACGCCGGCAAGCAGACGGTGACCACGCTGCCCGGATCGAGCATCTTCGGCAGCCACGACAGCTTCGCCATGATTCGCGGCGGCAAGGTCAATATCAGCATCCTCGGCGCCATGCAGGTCAGCGAGAAGGGCGACCTGGCCAACTGGATGATCCCGGGCAAGATGGTCAAGGGCATGGGCGGCGCGATGGACCTGGTGGCGGGCGTCAAGCGCGTGGTCATCCTCATGGAGCATGTGGCGCGCAAGAAGGACGGCAGCGTCGACCTGAAGATCCTGCCCGAGTGCACGCTGCCGCTCACCGGCAAGGGCGTGGTCGATCGCATCATCACCGACCTGGCGGTGCTCGACGTGACGCCCGAGGGCCTCAAGGTCGTCGAGATGGCGCCCGGCGTGACGCGCGAGGAACTGCAGTCCAAGACCGGGGTGCCGCTGCACTGAGCGCGGGCGAGCGCCCCGCTCCGGCGGCCGGCGACAGCGTCGTCAGCCGCCCTTGATGGCCCGGGCGGCTTCGCTCACCAGCGCCGGGCCGCGATAGATGAGCCCGGTGTAGATCTGCACCAGGTTCGCCCCGGCCTGGACCATGGCCCGCGCATCGGCCCCGCTCATCACGCCGCCCACGCCGATGATCGGATAGTCCGGCCCCAGCGCGGCGCGCAACAGGCGCACGACGCGCTTGCTGGTCTCGAATACCGGTGCGCCGCTCAGGCCGCCGGCCTCGCCGGCATGGCGCTCGCCCTGCACGGTTTCGCGCGAGACGGTGGTGTTGGTGGCGATGACGCCGTCGACGCGGTGCCTGAGCAGCGTGGCGGCGATGACGCCGACTTGCGCATCGTCGAGATCCGGCGCGATCTTCACGAACATCGGCACCCGGCGGCCATGCTCGCGCGCCAGCCCGTCGCGGCGCGCCTGCAGCGTGGCGAGCAGCGCTTCGAGGGCCTCGTCGCCTTGCAGCGCGCGCAGGTTCTTCGTATTCGGGCTGGAGATGTTGACCGTGACGTAGTCGGCGTGCGCATAGACGCCGGCCAGGCACAGGAGGTAGTCGTCCGCCGCGCGCTCGATCGGCGTGGCGGCGTTCTTGCCGATATTCAGGCCGAGCACGCCGCCGCTGGCGCGAAAGCGGGTGGACCGCTCCACGTGGGCGATGAAGTCGGCCAGCCCGCCGTTGTTGAAGCCCATGCGGTTGATGAGCGCGCGCTTGCCGGCCAGCCGGAACATGCGCGGCTTGGGGTTGCCGGCTTGTGCCAGCGGCGTGACGGTGCCGACCTCGATGAATCCGAAACCCATCGCACCCAGGCCGTCGATGCAGGCGCCCGCCTTGTCCAAGCCCGCGGCCAGGCCGATGCGGTTGGGGAAGCGCAGGCCGGCCAGCACGACCGGGTCGTCCACCCGCGGCTGCTGCCACAGCCAGCGCGCGGGCGTGTGCTGCAGGGCCGCCAGGCTGTGCATCGTGAGGTCGTGGGCCGTCTCGGCGTCCAGGCCGAAGAGGAATGCGCGGGCGATGGGGTAGGGCAGCAGGGGCATGGAGCTGGATTGTCTCAGGCCACCCCTCGATAATCGAGGCATGACGCAAGACGAACTCAAGGCCCTGGTCGGCCGTGCGGCGCTGGAGCACGTGGTGCCCGGTGAACTGGTGGGTGTGGGCACGGGCTCCACGGTGAACCATTTCATCGATGCGCTGGCGACGATGAAGGGGCGCATCGCGGGTGCGGTGTCGAGCTCGGTGAAGAGCACCGAGCGGCTGCGCGCGCACGGCATCCCGGTGTTCGAAGCCGCCGAGGTCCAGCACTTGCCGGTCTACGTCGACGGCGCCGACGAGATCGACGGCCGCGGCTGCATGATCAAGGGCGGCGGCGCGGCGCTCACGCGCGAGAAGATCGTCGCCGACCTGGCGCAGCGCTTCGTCTGCATCGCCGACGAGAGCAAGCTCGTCGATGTGCTGGGCGCGTTTCCGCTGCCGGTGGAGGTGATCGCCATGGCGGCGCCGCAGGTGGCGCGGCGGTTTGCCGCGCTGGGCGGCACGGCGAGCCTGCGCCAGGGCGTGCTCACCGACAACGGCCACCCCCTGCTCGACGTGCGCGGCCTGGTCATCACCGACCCCGCGGCCCTGGAGGCCGAGATCAACCAGTGGCCCGGCGTGGTGACGGTGGGCATCTTCGCCCGTCATCGCGCCAGCCTGTGCCTGCTGGGCACGGCACAGGGCGTGCGCACGCTGGTGTTCTAATCGGGGTACTTTCAATCCCTGCTCCCGAGGACCCGCTTTGGCCAAACCCAACTATTCGTTCGAGAAGCGCCAACGCGAGTTGGCCAAGAAGAAGAAGAAGGAAGAAAAGGATAGGGAGAAGGCCGCACGCAAGGCTGCGGGGCTGCCGCCCATGCCTGACGAACCCGAAGAGGCCGAACCCGGCGAGAGCGGTCAGCCGCCCGCCGGCGCCTGAATCCGGGGCTCCCCAGCCGCGGCTCGCGCTGAACGCACGAGCCAGCGCGCGGGATCGATGGCATCGGCCAGGTCCTGCTCCAAGGGCCACGGTGAACCGGTGGCCTGCGCCGCCACCAGCCGCGCCAGCAGCGGCGCCAGTGTCAGGCCCCGCGCACCCAGCGCCGTGAGCACGAAGAGGCCGCTTTCGCGCGGCAGCAGCCGGGCCTGATCGCGCCGTTGCGCGCGCGCGTCGAGTTCCGCACGTGGCAAGGCGCCCACGATGGGCAGCCGGTCGTCGGCATGCAGCCGCCAGCCCACGCGGCCCAGCCAGCGCGCGGGGTCGGGCGGTGCAGGCAGGCCGGTCAGGCGAAGCAGTCTTTCCAGGTTGAGTTCGTGGTCCGTGGACCGCACCGTGGCGTCGACGCCGACCGCCTCGGCGAGCTCGTCCTGCCTTGTCGCGCCGCACAGCACACCGCCGTCGGGCAAGGGCAGGGCGTAGCCGTCCCCGGCCACGGGCAGGCGTAGCGGGCCGCCGGCGTCGCCAGCCCAGTAGGTGACCTGGCCGCGCGTGTGATGCAGCGGCCAGCGAGGCAGCCCCAGGCCGGCAAGCAGGCCCGCCGCGCTGGCGGTATGGGCCAGCACCACCAGCGGCGCCGTGGCGACGAGCCTACCCTGGCGGTCGTGCAGCGCCCAACCTGCGGCGGTGCGGGCCAGTGACGCCACGTCGACGCGTGGGACGAATCGCACGCCGGGCTCGGCCAGGGCCTGCACCACCCATTGCGGCGGTGAGAGCCAGCCGCCGCCCGGGTAGTGCCAGGCCGGCGCCGGGATGCGCGCGCCGGCCCGCTGCGAAGCCGCCTCGGCGCTCAGGGCCTGCACGTACCCGGCCGGCAGTCCGGCGCGCCGCAGCAGGGCGTGCATGCCCGGCAGGCCTTCGGGGCGCAGGTCCAGGCGCAGCAGCCCGCCCACGCAGCCGGCCACCGCGCCACGCGCCAACGCGGTGCCATGGTCGCGCTGCGCCTGCAGGGCCGCGGCGCGATACAGGCGGGCATAGGGGCCGTCAGCGGCATTGACGGTGCCGTGGAAGATTCCGGCCAGGTTGCCCGAGGCCTCGCCCGCTGCGCCGGCGTGGCGCTCCAGCACGGTCACTGCCAGGCCCTGTCGCGCCAGCGCCGCAGCCACCGCCGCGCCTGCCAGGCCGGCGCCCACGACGACGGCCTCGCGCGCGGCCACCGCGGCGTCGGGCAGATGCCTGGGCACGAAGCGCGGCGCCCATTGGCCGATGGTGATCTCGCGCTTGCCGCCAATGCCTGCCGCGCGCTGCAATTCGAAGCCCGCCGTGGCCAGGCCCTCGCGGACCTCGCGCGCCACGCTCCAGGTCGCCAGCGTCGCGCCGCGGGCCGCTTTTCGGCCCAGCGCCGCAAGCACGCGCGGCTGCCACATCTCGGCGTTGCATGCCGGGGCAAAGCCGTCGAGGAAGAAGGCATCGGCCTGCACGCGCAGCCCCGGCAGCAGGGCCGCCACGTCGCCCAGTGCCAGCAGCAACTGCACGCGGCCATCTTCGAATTCCAGCGTATGCAGGTTGGGCGTGAGCGGCGGCCAGGCGTGCACGAGTTCGGCCGCCAGCTCGGGCAGCGCCGAGCCGGCGTGGGCCCGCGCGAGATCCTCCCGTGTGGGCGGGTGGCGCTCGATGGAGACGAAGTGCAGGCGTTGGCAGCGTGCCGGGTCGGCCCGCCAGGCGTCCCAGGTGGCCAGGAAGTTGTTGCCCAGGCCGAATCCGGTCTCCAGGATCACGAAGCGCGAGCGGCCCGCCCAGCGCTGTGGCAGGCGGTTGCCGCCCAGGAAGACATGCCGCGCCTGGGCCAGCGCGCCCACTTGCGGGTGATAGACATCGCCGAAATCCGGCGCGCGAGGCAGGTGGTCGGGCGCTGCACCGAAATCGATGTGTGCCGGCACGATGGGCTGCGTCTTCATCGCCGCGCCGCCAGCCAGGCCAGCAGCGGCTCGCGCACCGGGGCCAGGCTGCGGTACGCGAGCACCGCCGGGCTCATGCTGGCGACGGCGTCGTGCAGCGCGGCGGCCTTGTCGGGCGAGTCGATCGCCTGGGCCAGGGGCTGCACCTGCACGGCGATGGTGAATACCGCCTGCGCCCGGGCAGGCAAGGGGATGAAGGTCTGGCGCTCGGTGCGCCACCAGGCGCCGTCCACCGCCACATGCTGCCAGCGTTGCGGGTCCACGCGGGCCGGGTGGGCGTGCAGCCGCGGGTGGTCGGTGACGTTCCAGACGAAGCGCTCCCAGGGCTCGGTGCCGGTGACCAGTCGCAACAGTGAATCAGCGGCCCTCAGCAGCAGTGCGTTGTCTGCCACTGGCGCATGCACGGCAGCGAAATGCTGGCCGACCTTGGCCTCGGGCGCCCAGTGGCTGGGCAGCGCCACGGCCAGCCAGGGGATGCAGCCCGTGGCGCCGTCGACCACCGCGAAGTCCTCGGCGAAAGCCAGGCTGGCCAGGCCGGCCAGCCGCCAGGCCTCGGGCAGGCCGAACAGGCAGCGCGAAACCTCGTCACCCAGGCCATAGCGGCCCACGGCGGTCTGCTCGACCTGCCCGTCGCGCGTGACGGCAGCTCCCAGCACATGCGCCAGTGCGCGCTGGCCGTCCCAGGCCCAGGCCTGCGGATGCTCGCGCGCCGCGTGTTCACACAGGGCCTGCAGGGCTGGACCAGCATCGAAGCCGGGTACGGCGCACAGCGCCTGGGGCCAGAAGGCCGAGAGCACGGCGAGCTTCTCGCGCTGGTGCTTGGAGCCCGGCGCCAGCGGCGTGACCTGCGGCGTGCCGGGGGCCAGGCGCCGCAGGCCGGGTTGCATGCGAAACGGCGCGCTGACCGCGGCATGGAAGTCGAACGACATCCGGCAATGATGCCCAACAAAGTGGGCCGCCCGCCCGGCGCACGCCGCAAAAGCAACGGGCACCCGGAGGTGCCCGCTGGCCCTGCGCCCGAGGCGGCGTCAGACGCGCTTCTTGTACTCGTGGGTGCGGGTGTCGATTTCGATGCGGTCGCCGTTTTCCACGAACAGCGGCACGCTCACCACGAATCCGGTGCCGACCAGCGTGGCCGGCTTCATGACCTTGCCCGAGGTGTCGCCCTTGACGGCGGGCTCGGTGACGATCTCGCGCACCACGGTGGTGGGCAACTCCAGCGAGATGGCTTTGCCGTCGTAGAACACCACTTCGACGGACATGTTGTCCTCGAGGTAGCTGATGGCGTCGCCCATATTCTCGGCCTCGACCTCGAACTGGTTGTAGTCGGCGTCCATGAACACGTACATCGGGTCGGCGAAGTAGGTGTAGGTGCAGTCCTTCTTGTCCAGAATGATCTGGTCCATCTTGTCGTCGGCCTTGAAGACGAGCTCGGCGCCGCCGCCGTTGAGCAAATTCTTCATCTTGATGCGCACGGTGGCCGCACCGCGGCCGCCGCGGCTGTATTCGGTCTTCAGCACGACCATCGGGTCCTTGCCCTGCATGATGACGTTGCCGGCGCGGATTTCTTGAGCGAGTTTCATGGCTTGATGTCCGGGGTGTCCGGGGTTTCCTTGGGGGACGGACGGCCCGCGAGAAGCAGGGCGGTCTGGCGCGATGCGCAAAGCCCGCAATTCTAGCTCAGGGTTTCTATCGAGGAGCTCCGGCCACCTGCCTTGCGGTTCACGAAGGCGAGCAATGCCGTGGTGAGGTCCGGGCGGGACAGCAAGGCCTCGCGCCAGGATTGCAGGGACTGCCGCCACGGGGGCAGCGCCGGCAGACCGGGCCAGGCGCCCGGCGTGGACGCGTTCCACGCCCGCCATACGGCGGCGACCTCGCTGGGCGCACCCATGCGGGCCAGCATGGCTTCGAGCTTGGCCCGGTGCGCGCCGTCGTGCTGCGGGTAGAGCTGCCAGACGAAGGGGGCGCCGGCCCACAGGGCCCGCACCAGCGAGTCCTCGCCGCGCACGAAATTCAGCTCCGAGGCCCAGAGCAAGCGGTCGAAGCCGGCCTGGGTCATCCAGGGCATGCGGTGCAGGCGCACGCCCGCGGGCGCCTGCGGCACTTGGGCCTGGGCCGGGCCGGGCGTGAGCAGCAGCAGGGTCGGGCGCCGGGCCAGGTCGTCGAGCAGCGAAGCCATGGCCGGGTTGTCGTAGCAGAAGAGGGTCACCAGGCGCTCGCCGCCTTGCAGCGCGATGCCTTGCCCTGCCAGCCAGGCGCTGCGGTCGAAAGCCGCCCGGGCCTCGATCAGCCCGGGCTCTCGCAACAGGCCGCCGGTGCGCGGCGTGAAGCCGGGGAAGAAGAACCATTTCATCAACCCGTGGGGCTGCGGCGAGGGCAGGCCGTGCGAGCGCTCGACATAGCCTTCGGCGCTCAGGTGCTCGAGGTTGATCCACACCGGCGGGCGATCGCGGGCCGCCATGGCCTGCACGAAGGCCGGCGGCGGGTCGCAGCCGAAGGCCTCGATCACCACATCGCCCGGCTCGGCCGGGCCGGGCCAGGGCCACACTTGCACGCCGGGCGCGCCCTGCGGCGCCATGAAGGAGAGCGGCCGCGGGTCGTCGATGACGAGCCGCACGCGCTGGCCGCGCGCGGCCAGGTCGGCCGCCAAGCGCCAGCAGACACCGGCGTCGCCGAGGTTGTCGACGACGCGGCAAAACAGATCCCACTGCAGGGCTGGCATGGGTGGATTATCGAAGCGGCAGAATCGGCGTCCGATGAACGAAGCGCCCGCCGCCCCTGCCGAGCCGAAGCCGCCCGACCCCGAGCCGCGCGAGCGGCTGCTGGCCGAGGTGGCCGCGCTGCCCGCCTTGCCCGGCGTCTATCGCTGGCTCGACGCCCAAGGCGTCGTGCTCTACGTGGGCAAGGCACGCAACCTGAAGCGGCGCGTCTCGAGCTACCTGCACAAGGACCATGGCGGCACCCGCATCGGCCAGATGGTGAGCCGCATCGTGGGGCTGGAGACGACCGTGGTGCGCAGCGAGGCCGAGGCGCTGCTGCTCGAGAACAACCTCATCAAGACCCTGGCGCCGCGCTTCAACATCCTGTTCCGCGACGACAAGAGCTACCCCTACCTGAAGATCACCGCCAGCCGCACCGCCGAAGCGGCAGGGGCCCCGTCGGCTCAACGCTACCCGCGGATGGCCTACTTCCGTGGCGCCGTCGACCGCAAGCACCGCTACTTCGGGCCTTACCCGAACGCCTGGGCGGTGAAGCAGACGATCCAGCTCATGCAGAAGGTATTCCGCCTGCGCACCTGCGAGGACACCGTCTTCAACCACCGCTCGCGGCCCTGCCTGCTGTACCAGATCCAGCGCTGCACGGGCCCCTGCGTGGGGCTGATCTCGGCGCCCGACTACGCCCGCGACGTGCGCGATGCCGAGCGCTTCCTGCTCGGCGAAACCCAGGCCGTGATCGACGACCTTCAGGCGCAGATGATGACCTGGGCCGAGGCGCTCGAGTTCGAGAAGGCGGCGGAGCTGCGCGACCGCATCGGCTCGCTGGCCAGCGTGCTGCACCAGCAATCGGTGGAGGCCAGCAGCCTGTCGTCGCTGGACAAGGACGTGGACGTGCTGGCCGTGAAGGTGGCAGGCGGGCGCGCCTGCGTCAACCTGGCCATGGTGCGCGGCAGCCGGCACCTGGGCGACCGGGCCTACTTTCCCAGCCACGTGGACGAAGGGGCGGCGATGCCCGCCGAAGAAGCCGATGCCGCGGCCCAGGGCAGCCCGCGCTCGCCCGAGCAGGCCGTGCTCGAGGCCTTCATCGTGCAGCACTACATCGGGCAGCCCGTGCCACCGCAGCTGGTGACCAGCCACGCCGTCGATGGCGGCTTGCTCGACGCGCTGTCCGAAGCCTCGGGCGTGCGCGTGCGCGCCCAGCACCACCCGCGCGAGCAGCGCCGCATCTGGCTGGAGATGGCGGCCAAGGGGGCCGAGCTGGCGCTGGCGCGGCTGCTCGCCGAAGAGGGTTCGCAGCAGCAGCGCACGCGGGCCCTGGCGGAGGCGCTGGAGCTCGATATCGCCGACCTGGCGCAGCTGCGCATCGAGTGCTTCGACATCAGCCACACCGCCGGCGAAGCCACGCAGGCCTCGTGCGTGGTCTACGAGGGCCACCAGATGCGCAGCGCGCAATACCGGCGCTTCAATATCGAAGGCATCACCGGCGGCGACGACTGCGCGGCGATGCGCCAGGTGCTGATGCGACGCTATGCCCGGCTGACGACGGCACGCCTGCCCGACCTGGTGCTGGTGGATGGCGGCCGCAGCCAGGTGGCGGTGGCGCGCGAAGTGTTCGAGGAACTGGGCCTGGACCTGGCGCTGATCGTCGGCGTGGAAAAGGGCGAGGGGCGCAAGGTGGGGCTCGAGGAACTCGTATTCGCCGACGGCCGCGAAAAGGTTCATCTTGGGCACGGCAGCGCCGCGCTGATGCTGGTGGCGCAGATCCGTGACGAAGCGCACCGCTTCGCCATCACCGGCATGCGCGCACGGCGGGCCAGCGTGCGCACGGGGGGCAGCAAGCTCGAGGACATCCCCGGCGTGGGCCCGCGCAAGCGCGCGCGGCTGCTGCAGCGTTTCGGCGGCCTGCGCGGGGTGGCCAGCGCGGGCGTCGATGACCTGGCGAGCGTGGACGGCATTTCGAAGGACCTGGCCGAGGAGATCTACCGTGCATTGCATTAGTCACCACGACGGGCGCTGGTGGCGCCATGCCCCCTGGGCAGGCAGGGCCGGCGGCATGCTGGCCGCTGGCATGCTGGTGCTGGGCGGCTGCGCGTCGGTGCCGTCCGCGCCGTCTGAGCGTGTGCCCCCGGTGGCCCTTGCAGCGCCGGCCCCGGCCGTGCGCCTCCCGCCGCCGGCGCGGTCGAGCAACTGGGACGAATACAAGGAGCAGGCGGCGCGCCGCATGGTCGCCGCGCATCCCGCGCTGAGCTACATGGGCACGCCGCCGGAGCCGCTGATGGGCATCCCGGTGATCGAGGTGGAGCTCCACGCCGACGGCAGCGTGCGGGCTACCCGGGTGGTGCGCGAACCGCGCGAGGCCAAGGAGACGATTCAGACGGCCATAGCTATCGTGCACCGCGCGGCACCCTACGGCGACGTCTCACAGCTGCCCAAGCCCTGGAAGTTCGTCGAGGTCTTCCTCTTCGACTACGAAGGGCGTTTCAAACCCGCCACGCTGGACCGCTGAGCTTGGGCACAATCGGACGATGTTCCTGACCATCCCCACGCTGCTGACCTGGGCTCGCATTGCGTCCATCCCGCTCATCGTGGGCGTGTACTACCTGCCCTGGGACATGCCTGCCAAGAACCTGGTGGCCGCGGTGATGTTCGTGCTCTTCGCGGCCACCGATTGGCTCGATGGCTGGCTCGCGCGCAAACTCAACCAGACCTCGGCTTTCGGCGCCTTCCTCGACCCGGTGGCCGACAAGATCCTCATCTGCGCCTCGCTACTGGTGTTGCTCGAGCAGGGCCGGGTGGATGCCGTGGTGGCGCTGATCATCATCGGGCGCGAGATCGCCATCTCGGCGCTGCGCGAGTGGATGGCGCACATCGGTGCCTCGCGCAGCGTGGCGGTGCACATGCTGGGCAAGCTCAAGACGGTGGCGCAGATGGTGGCGATCCCGTTCCTGCTCTATGACGGCAGGCTCCTGGGCTGGATCGATACTCGCTTTTGGGGTACCTGGCTGATGTACGTGGCTGCGGTGCTCACCATCTGGTCGATGGTGTACTACCTGCGCAAGGCCATCCCGGAGATCCGGGCCAAGGCGCGATGAACCGGCCTGGCGCGTGGTTGCGCGCGATGCCGGTGTTCTTCGTACTGATCTGGAGCACGGGATTCGTGGTGGCGCGCTACGGCATGCCCCACGCGCCGCCGCTGTCGTTCCTCTCGATTCGCTATGTGCTGTCGGTGCTGGCCTTCCTGGTATGGATCCGCTGGGTGCACGCGGCCTGGCCGAGCACGCGTTCGCAATGGCTGCACCTGGGCGTCACGGGTGTGCTGATCCATGCGGGCTACCTGGGCGGTGTCTGGGCCGCGGTGAAGGCCGGTCTGGGCGCGGGCTTCGTGGCCCTGGTCGTTGGTTTGCAGCCGCTGCTGACCGCCCTGTGGGTCAGTGCCACCGGCCAGTCGCACCGCGTGGCACCGCGCCAATGGCTGGGCCTGGTGCTGGGCCTGGCGGGGCTGGTGCTGGTGGTCTGGCACAAGTTGCAGCTGGGCCAGGCCCAGGCGGGGAACTTGTCGCTGGCGGCGTTCGCCCTGGCCAGCATCACCGCGGGCGCGCTATACCAGAAGCGCTGGGTGCGGCCCTGCGATGTGCGCACCGCCAACACCGTGCAGTTGCTGGCTGCGTTGGCCGTCACGGCGCCGCTGGCGCTGCTGGAAGAAGGGCGCTTCGACTGGCACCCCGAGTTGATCGGGGCCCTGGCCTGGTCGGTGCTGGTGCTCACGCTGGGCGGCAGCTCGCTGCTGTACCTGCTGCTGCAGCGCGGCGCGGCCACTGCCGTGACCAGCCTGATGTACCTGGTGCCGCCGTGCACCGCGCTGCTCGCCTGGTGGCTGTTCGACGAGACACTCACGATGCTGGTCCTGGCCGGGCTGGCTTTCACTGCCCTGGGCGTGGCACTGGTCGTGCGCGATGCGCGCCCTGCCACCACCCCCATCCCGAAGGAGACCGCATGACCCCCCACCGCATCGCAGTCATTGCCGGCGACGGCATCGGCAACGAAGTGATGCCCGCCGGCCTGGCGGTGCTGGATGCGGCCGCGCGCCGCTTCGGCATCGCGCTGCAGGTCGACGAATTCGACTTCGCCAACTGCGACTACTACGCCCGGCACGGCGAAATGATGCCGGCGGATTGGAAGGACCGCATCGGTGGCCACCACGCCATCCTCTTCGGCGCCGCCGGTTGGCCGGCCACGGTGCCGGACCATGTCTCGCTGTGGGGCTCGCTGCTGAAGTTCCGCCGCGAGTTCGACCAGTACGTCAACCTGCGCCCGGCGCGGCTCATGCCGGGCATCCGCTCGCCCTTGGTCAACCGGCAGGGCCAGGCGCTGCAGCCCGGCGAGATCGACATGTGGATCGTGCGCGAGAACACCGAAGGTGAGTACTCGAGCATCGGCGGGCGCATGTTCGAAGGCAGCGAGCGCGAGTTCGTGGTGCAGGAGACGGTGATGACGCGCATCGGCGTGGACCGCGTGCTGAAGTTCGCCTTCGAGCTGGCCGCCTCGCGGCCGCGGCGCAAGCTGACCTCGGCGACCAAGAGCAACGGCATCGCCCTCACCATGCCCTACTGGGACGAGCGCGTCGAAGCGATGGCCCGCGCCTACCCGCAGGTGGCGGTCGACCGTTTCCATATCGACATCCTCACGGCGCACTTCGTGCAGCGGCCGCAGCAATTCGACGTGGTGGTCGCCAGCAACCTTTTCGGCGACATCCTGTCGGACCTGGGCCCGGCGTGCACCGGCACCATCGGCATCGCCCCCTCGGCCAACCTCAACCCGACGCGCCAGTGGCCGAGCCTGTTCGAGCCCGTGCACGGCTCGGCGCCCGACATCGCAGGCAAGGGCATTGCCAATCCGATCGGACAGGTCTGGTCAGTGGCCATGATGCTGGACTTCCTGGGCCACCGCGACGCGCACGACGCGGTGCTCGCGGCCATCGAGGCCGTGCTGGCCGACCCGCAGGCGCCGCGCACGCCGGACCTGGGCGGCACCGCCAACACAGTCGAGCTGGGCCGCGCGCTGGCGCAAGGGGTGGCCCGCGCGTAGAAGTGCACAAAGCGCTTGTCAAGCGTGGAATCACGCTCGAACTGTGGCCTCGATGGCCCCGGCCCGTGGGGGACTTGAGCCTAGAATCCGACCTTCGCTTGACACTGCCGAATCGAGCGGGATGTAATGGCCCGAAGCGGCCTGGCAGGGGTGGCTTTCAGGCACTGAAGGCACAGCCGGATCCGAATACCAAGCACCTTGAGAGGGAAACGCGACGTGAACAAGAGTGAACTGATCGAGCACATCGCCAAGCAGGCCGACATCTCCAAGGCGGCAGCGTCCCGCTCGCTCGAGGCGCTGATCGGCGCGGTGAAGGTCACCCTCAAGAAGGGGGGCAGCGTCACCATCACCGGTTTCGGCACGTTTACCGCTCCCAAGCGCGCCGCGCGTGTCGGGCGCAATCCGCGCACCGGCGCAGCGATCAAGATCAAGGCCGCCAAGGTGCCCAAGTTCCGCCCGGGCAAGGGCCTGCGCGAAGCGCTGTAGCCGCTCCCGACCGGGGTGCTTAGCTCAGCCGGTAGAGCGGCGCCCTTACAAGGCGTAGGTCGGCGGTTCGAGCCCGTCAGCACCCACCACCCCGGATAGAATCCACGGTCCGCGCGTCGGGCCTTTCGGCGTTTTCTGCGCGCTTGCCTTTGCCTCTTCAGGTCTCCCCCGATGTTCGATTTCGTTCGCACCCACACCCGGTTGGCGCTCGGCTTCATGCTGCTGCTGATCATTCCGTCGTTCGTCTTCTTCGGGGTGCAGGGTTACTCGCGTTTCAGCGACCCCACCAACGCCACGGTGGCCAAGGTCGACGGCGTGAGCATCAGCCGGGCCGAATGGGATGCGGCGCACAAGCGCAATGTCGATATGGCGCGCCGCCAGTCGCCCACGCTCGACGCGGCCCTGTTCGACACGCCCCAACTGCGCCAGGAGACGCTCGATGGCCTGGTGCGCGAGAGGCTGCTGCAAGCCGCGGCGAACCAGCTGCATCTGTATCCCACCGTGGCGCGAATGAGTCGGCTGTTCGATAGCGACCCGCAGTTCGCCGGCCTGCGTGGCCCGGACGGCAAGATCAGCCGTGATTTGCTCGCCGCGCAGGGCATGACGCCGGAAATGTTCGACCAGCGCCTGCGGCAGGACCTTGCGGTCAGGCAGGTATTGGCTGGCTTGACGCAGACGGCCACCGCGCCGGGCTTTGCCGCATCGGCCGCACTCGATGCCTTCCTGCAACGCCGCCAGGTGCAGCTGCAGATCTTCGACGCCACGGCCTACCGCGCCAAGGTCAACCCCAGCGATACGGAGATCGAGACCTACTTCAAGGCCCACGAGGTGCAGTTCAGGGCTCCCGAGCAGGCTGCCATCGAGTACGTGGTGCTTGATCTCGAGACCCTGGGCAAAGGCGCGAGCCTGACAGACGAGGCGCTGCGCAAGGCCTACGCCGACAACGTCAGCCGCTACACCGCCCCCGAAGAACGCCGTGCCAGCCACATTCTCATCAAGGCCGAGCAGGGTGCCTCCGCGGCCGACCGTGCCAAAGCCAAGGCTCGCGCCGAAGCGCTGCTGGCCGAAGTTCGCAAGAACCCCGCGGGATTCGGCGATCTGGCGCGCAAGAATTCCGAAGATCCGGGCTCGGCAGCCAAGGGCGGCGACCTCGACTTCTTCGCTCGCGGCGCCATGGTCAAGCCCTTCGAGGACGCGGCGTTCACGCTCAAGAGCGGCGAGGTCAGCGGCCTGGTGCAGAGCGACTTCGGCTATCACATCATCATGCTCACCGGTGTGCGCGGCGGGCAGGTGCAACCCTTCGAGGCCGTGCGCGCCGAGGTCGAGAGTGGGTTGCGCAAGTCGCAGGCGCAACAGCGCTGGGCCGAAGCGGCCGAGCAGTTCACCAACACCGCGTACGAGCAGAGCGACAGCCTCAAGCCGGTGATCGAGAAGCTCAAACTCGAGAAGAAGACGGCCACCGTGCTGCGCACGCCGGCACCGGAGGCCGCCGGGCCGTTGGCTTCGACCAAGCTGCTCGACGCCATCTTCGCCAACGACACCTTGCGCAACAAGCGCAACACCGACGCCGTGGAAGTGGGGCCGAACCAACTGGTTTCAGCCCGCATCGTTCAACACTCCCCGGCGCGCACCCTGCCGCTGGCCGAGGTGAAGGACACGGTGCGCCAGCGCCTGGTCGAGGAGCAGGCGGCCGAGCTGGCAGGCAAGGAGGGCCGGGCTCGCCTGGCGGCGCTGCAGGCCGGCAGCAAGGAGCCCTTGCCGACCACGCTGACGGTGTCGCGCGGGCAAACGCAAGGCTTGCCCAAGCCGGTGCTGGACGCGGCACTGCGCGCGGACGTCCACAAGCAACCGGCGGTCAGTGGCGTCGATCTGGGCGCGCAAGGTTATGTCGTGCTCCTGGTGACGCAGGTGCTGCCGCCCGAAATGCCCCCGGGCAGTCAGGACACCTTGCGCGCGCAGTACGCGCAGGCCTGGGCCGCGGCCGAATCCGACGCCTACCTGGCCGCGCTGAAGAAGCGTTTCAAAGCAGAGATCAAACCTGCGGCAGCCGTTGCGGCGGAGGCCGCCTCCGCGCCAGTGCGTTGAGCCAGCGCCTATAATTGCCAGTTCGGCGGTGGCTGTAGCTCAGTTGGTAGAGTCCCAGATTGTGATTCTGGTCGTCGTGGGTTCGAGTCCCATCAGCCACCCCAAGAAAACTTCAATTAAATCAATAACTTACCGTTGTTGATTGAGGCGCCTGGGACAATTCGCCGGCGCGCTCCCGCCGACTCATTTGATGCTCGCGAGCGGGCTCTTCCCTCGCCGTTCGAGCCCGGTTGGGCTATTTCGGCGTAGCTGATCTTGGGACAAATTCGGGGACAAATCCCGTTCGAGCGTTACCTCCAGGCGCTTCATCTCCATCGCGTTGTGCGCGCCATCGAGCCACTTCGCGTAGGTGCTCAGCAGCATCCCCACCGAGTGCCCGAGCTGCGCTGCGCAGAAGGCCGGCGTCATGCTGGCCATCAGCATCATCGTCGCGTAGCTGTGGCGGGTGTTGTAGGGCTTGCGGTACCGGAACCCCAGCGCCGTCAGCGTCGGCGTCCAGTAGCTGCGCCGGAAAGCGCGTTCGTCGAGCCACGGGGTGCGGTAGCGAGGATCGACGAACACGAAGTCGCCGGCGAGCTGGGTCAACGAGCGTTGCCGCATCAGGGCGCCGAGTGATCGGCTGTTAAGCAGCACCATGCGCGCGGTGTTTGTCTTCGTCGTGTTCTTCTCCTGGCCCTGCACGATGGCTCGATGCACGTGAACACGCTCGGCCATAAGGTCGACATCGCTCCAGCGCAGCGCTGCGACCTCGGACGGCCGCAGACCGGTGAAGAACTTGAACTCGACGAAGTTCGCCACACCCGGCGGGAACCCCCTGGCCATGTAATCGACGATGGCCTCGACCTCGTCGCGTGAAAACGGGTCGGGGAAGGGCAGTTGTTGCCGGCGATGCCGGACGAATCGCACGAGGTTGTCTTCGATCGCGTGGTTGGCAACGGCCAGGTCCATGGCGCGCCGAAGAACCGTCACGTAGTTGTTGACGGTCTTGGCATTGATGCCCGGGCGGAATGTCAACGCCTTCAACACCTGGCCGGGCTTCAGCCGGTGAAGCGCACGGTCGCCAAGCTTGGCGCCGTCGTCGTCGCACGGCGCGTCTTTCCAGAAGCGGATGGCCGACCTGTAGCTCGCAGCGGTCGACGGCTCGATGCGTTGCACAGCCATCCATGAATCGAGTTGCTCGCCAACGGTCAATGCGTTGCCATCCTTGCCGGTGGCCGGGAAGTACTCTGACTGGCGAAACGTGCCTGACTTGATTCGTTCGCGGATCTCCACGGCCAGGCGGTGCGCATCGGCGAGGTTCTCGGGCGTGGGCGCCTGCGGCCTGCCATCGCGCTTGAACGTGCGTCGTACCACGTCACCGTTGATACTGAACTGGATGCGGATGGCATTGCCTCGCACCTCGATGCCTGAACCCTGTCTGGCCATGCGGTCCTCCCTGCGTGTGACTGCTGAAGCCTTCAGGATGAGCCAGGTTGACGGCCTTGTCATGCCGACTCGATCCGCCCGGGTGGGGCGCCAGGCGGAGAGGTTGCCTCGATCTATCCGCCATTGGCGGATACTGTTGGTCAATGGAGTTCATCGAGACACCACCGTCTACGCGCCAGGTGTAGGAGTTCCTGAGTGACGAGGAGTACCTCGGACTTCAGAACAAGCTGGCCGAAGATCCCGAGAGCGGGAATCTCATCAAGGGAGGTGGCGGTATCCGCAAGGTTCGCCATGCGGCGCAGGGCAGGCGCAAGCGCCGCCTGACCAAGGAGCTGTGAACATGGACAAGACGTTGTTTGAAGAACTCGTGGGCAGCCTCAAAGAAGCGAAGGCCATCTCGAAGGGGCGCGCCAAGCCGTCCAGGCGCTTCGAGTTGACGGCCCGGGATGCCAAGGCCGTGAGAGAGCAGACGGGCTTGTCGCAAGGCGACTTCGCCAAGCTCATGCGGGTGAGCGTGAAGACGCTGCAGAACTGGGAGCAGCACCGGCGCAACCCCACGGGCCCGTCGGCGGCGCTGCTCGAGATCGTGTCCACGGCGCCCGAGGTGGCATTGAAGTCGCTGCACAACTGAAGCGCTGGCCGCTGTTCTCTAACCCGCCAAGTCGCCGGCGTTCAGCGCGTGGCCATGTAGGCTGCAAAGAGAGTCGCCGAAAGTGTCCGCAAGCGGGCGCGGTGCGCGACGATCTCGTGGTGCCGCCCTTGGCGCTCCAGCCGCAGCAACGCCATCACGACTGTGAAACCCTCGCCCGATGCTGTCTCCGTGGATGGAGTGGCGGGCGAGAGCGGGCCGGCCAGCAGCGGCTGGTCGACCAGCGCGAAGGCAGGCAGCCAGGCCCAGTCGGCACCGGATGCGGCGGTCGGGTCGAAGCGTTCCTCGAAGCGCGCGACGAGTCGGTCGAGGTGCGTGTCGGCCAGCGCCGGCAGCAACGCTGCGGCCCGGGCCGGGGCCAGCCAGAGCGCTTCGGCCAGCAGCGGCCACGCCGCATCCGCACCGTCGCCGCGCCAGCGTGCCTGTGTCATCCACAGCAGCGGCACCGGGATGCGGCGCCACGAGTCGATGCGCGCCACCGCTTCGGCCGCCTGCGGCCAGGCTTGGCCGCGAAGGTACAGCGCAGCGGCGTGAGCTTCGGCATGGGCCGGATGCCAGCCGATGGCACTTGCCTGCCCGGCCAGCCAGCGCCACTGGCCGGCCAGCCAGGCCGGAGCCGCGTGCGCGCCGAATACAGCGATAGCCGCCGGTGCCACGGGGCCGTCGAGGCGATGGCGTGCGTCGAGAACCGTGGCCACGTCGAGGTGGCCGTTTGCGTCCAGGGACTGCCGCCAATGATGGTGTTCGATCAGCGCGGCGGCCGGTGCCAGCACGGGGTCGGCGCCGAACTCGGCCTGCAGCGTGTTGGCGATGCTTCGCGCAGTGACTTGGTCGCCGTCGAGCAGGGCCTGCGCCAGGTCGTTGCGCAGAGCCACGTCACGGCTGTCGTCGAAGATGTCGAGTTGCCGGTGCATGGCTCAGGACGAAGGCGGCAGTCGATGTATCACCCACGTGGGCGTGATGCCGTGGTCTTCGCACCATCGTCGCGCGATGGCCTCCATCGCCTGGCCCTCGAAGGCGAACCAGGCCTCGCGCTGCGCAGGGTGCTCGGCCAGCGTGTCCTTGAAGCGACGGAAGGGCTTGCGCTGCTGCAGCGCCTGCGCCAGGGCCCGGCCCAGCCGCAGGTCGTCGCACTGGTCGACGAAGTCCTCCATGATGCGGAAGGCGTCCGACGACTCGACGGCCTCGATGCGCAGCCAGCGCTCGTCGTCGCGCGGATCCTCGATGGCTTCGTCCAGCGTATCCGATTCGGCCACGAACAACAGCTCGCCGGATTCGAGGTTCAGCCAGTGGCTGCTCTGCCCCAGTGGGTCACGCGAGTTCAGGGCCCAGCAGAGTTCGTCCAGGTCGATGACCAGCGCGCGGAGTGCGGTGCCGCCGTCGCCTTCATGGCCATCGGGTGGATTCATCTCGAGATCCCCAGCGCGTCCCACAGGAACTGGTAGGACACCGCCGGCCGGCCCTGTGCGGCGCACTGGCGGCGTTCGCCGTCCTCGTACTCGCGCAACAAGCCCTTGACGCGCTCGAGCCCTGTGGACGTGGTGATGGCCTGGCGCGGCGTGAGCCCGCCCAGCGCCGGGATGGTTTCGTCACACCAGTGGGCGTAGTGGCGATGGATGAACTGCTCGAGGGCTTGTGCCAGCACTTCGGGCGGCAGGCCGGAGGCGGGCGATGCTGCTGACGTCGGCGCGTCGACGTCGCTGGCCGCGCTCGCGCGCGCCAGGCTGCCGGCCGGGTCGGTGATCTCCCGCGTCAGGTGCTGCACCGCCGACCTGGCCAGTGCCTCGAACCAGGTGCGGCCCTCGTCGGCCAGCCGCTGCGTGCGGTAGAACACCTCGATGCGGTCGGCCTCGCGGCCGGGGTTGATGGCAGCCAGACTGCGCAGCTGGCCGTCGCCGCCCCGCGTCTCGCGGTGCCAGCTCTGCTGCGCGTCGCCGCTGACGTCGGGCTGCGCCGCCAGCGCGGCGGCGAGCGCCACCGCATCGCGAACGCGGTAGTGGTCGGTCACCAGCAGCATCGCGTCGCCGGTGGCCGCGTCGCGGATCTGCGGCAGCGGTGCCGGCTCGAACCATTGAGCCATCCAGGCGCGGGCGACTTCGATCTCGGCCAGGTCCCGCGTGTTCTCGGCATGGAGCTTCAAGGCCGCGGCACCGGCCAGCGCCTGGCGCACCTGCGCGAGCACCTGCGTCTCGCGCAGCTTGCCGAAAGGGTAGATCGCGCCCGAGAGTTCCTGGTGCCCGTCCGCGGCATCACCCACCTGCATGATGCGCGCGCCCATCAACATGCCCGGCTTGGCGCTGAGGCTGCCGCTGCGTTCGCGCACCGCCTGCGGCTCGGCCTGGGCGTCCAACTCATCGACCAGCGTCAGTCCTTCGCCAGATCGGACGTCGGTCACCCGGTACAGGCACAGCGGCCGCTCGCGCAGCTGAGTGATCCAGGCCTTCTGACCCGGGGTCAGGTAGGGGCCGTCGTGGCCGAGCAGGTAGCTGTTGATCTCTCGCAGCCCGCCGCGGGCGTGGATCTGTCCGCGGGCGATCAGCCACTCGCCGGCGTTGATCGAGACCATGGTCATGCCGTCTTCGTCCAGCTGCCAGCCGTCTTCGGGCCCTTCGGGCCGCCAATCGTCCAGCAGGTCCTCGAAGGCCTTTCGCCAACCCTTGCGATGGCGTTCTGCAAGCCAGGAGATCGCCACGCGCGCGGCGTCTTCGTGGTCGCGCGGGCGCAGGGGCGAGATGTTCGTGTGTGGGGGCGTGGGTGACATGGCCCGATTTTGACGTGGGTGCCCGTGCCTCGGTGCCGGCGCCCACGGACCGGTCGTGTCAGCTCATGGCACGAACCGCTCCGCGAATTCCGCGGGCGTCAGGATGGGGTAGGTGTCGGCCAGGGCCAGCAGGTCCTTGTCACCGGTGACAAGGTGGTCGGCGCCCGAGCCGATGAGCAGTGCCAGGACGGGCAAATCGTTCGGGTCACGCAACCCGGCCGTGCTGGCCTGCGCGAGCATGGCCGCATCAATGCGCATCAACTCGGCCCGCACGCCAATCGTGTCGACGAAGTCGGCCAGATCGTCGGGTGATGCCTTCAGCCTGGGAGCCAGGTGCGCCCAGGTTCGCGTCAGTTCGTCGATCACGAAGTCGGAGATCACCAGGTCGAAGGCTCCGGCGCGCCACGCCTTGACCAGGCGCGAAGGCGGGCCGCCCGGAAACAGCAGGCCCGAAACCAGCACATTGGTGTCGAGCACCAGTCGCATGCCGGTGCTCAGCGCGCTGTCTTGGTCTTTGCCACCACCTTCGAGCGGCTGGCATGGGTGGCCTTCGTGGCAGGGCTTGCCGGCTTTGCCACGCGCTTGGTGCGCTCGGTGGGCAGGCGGCCGGCAGCGCGCCAGGCCTGGGCGGTCTCAACGCGCGCGCGGGAGGTCGCACGCTCGATCTCGGCCTGCGCTTCGTCTGCAGGCACACCGACGTAGGTCTGCTCGAGGCGATCGCACAGCGCATCGAAGCGCTCCTGCATGCGCCGGATGCGTTCGAACAGACGCGCGTCGATGAGGGCCGCGACGGGCTTGCCGTCCTTCTTGATCAGGACGCTGTCGTTGCGGTACTGGACGATGTTGAGCATCTCGCCCAGGTTCTGACGGAAGGCGACGGCGCTGGTTTCGGTGATCATGGTGAACTCCCATGACCGTAATGGTCAATATGGTGAGCTTAGCATGACGAGGGCAAACTGTCTCCCGTGCAAGGTAGTGCTGGATGAGACGTTGCCGCATGGCCTGGGACGGCGCAGAATGTCATGGGTTCGATGTCTCTTTGTTGCGTGTGCAGAGTGGGGGAACAGGCGGGGGAACAGCGCCGTGTGCCCAGTCTGTTTTCTCAATGGAGACAAGAACTTACGCCGCCACTTTGAGTCCCATCAGCCACCCCAGTTCTGAAACCCCTCATAGATCCACGACTTTCAACTCCCGTGGGTGCACGATGTGGGTGCACGATTAGGCCGTCGAGCTTGCTTGATGCAAGGGGAATCGCTGGCCGATCAGGGTAAGCAGCCGTGACGCCGCCAGCTTGTCGGACCTGCGCAGGAACTTCCGCAGGCACTCCAGGGGCAAGGTCAGCTGGCCGACCCGAACATCGAGCGCCTGTTCCTCGGCGGCGCGAACGTCGCAGCACCGGCGAGCGTGTGAGGCCCTCAGGCCTGCGCTCAGGGAGTGCGCGGGCGTACACGCAGGCGCCGTTCACCGCGCTCGATGGGGTGGGCAAGCGCCTCGCGCCTTGTGTGCGCCAACGTACAGACGCCAGGCGGCAAGTCCGAGAGCATCGAGGACTTGCCTCGCAGAACAGCGCGTGCCGACCCGAAACCGAGGGTCGCGCCGTTGTCCCGCCGGCTCGACAGGCGCAGGTCGCTGTCAGGGCCGTTGTTCGCTGTCCACGGAGATCTGCCATGCCCGATGCCGGAAGCGATGCCCGCGTTTCCGACGATGCCGGCGGGGCGGACCGCGTCACCGAAGTGCAACGCCAGGAGGCCTTGCTCAAGACAGGGGCCTTGCAGAGCGCGATTTTCAACAGCGCCAATTTCTCCAGCATCGCCACTGACGCGACGGGTGTGATCCAGATCTTCAACGTCGGCGCCGAGCGCATGCTGGGCTATGCGGCGGTGGATGTGGTCAACAAGATCACCCCGGCCGACATTTCCGATCCGCAGGAAGTGATTGCCCGCGCCAAGGCCTTGAGCGTCGAGCTTGCCACGCCGATCACGCCGGGCTTCGAG
>JAUXRG010000088.1 GCA_030681795.1 Rubrivivax sp. | reverse complement strand
GTTGCCTGCGCCTTTCCGGGCGGCTATGCAGAGAGGCTCCCGGTGGCCGCGAGCGGCCGCTTCGTGGATGCGAAACGCGTAGAGCTGAGGTTTGGCTGTCCGGCAGCTACCGAGAATCCGGAAGGTCAGCTGAGGGTCGGGCTGTGACGTCCGACCCGTCGGGCTCACCGCCGGAAAGCTGACGTCCGAAGTTCGATGCTCGGAAGCTGCCGCTCGCGGACGAGTCATCCCGACCGACAGCCGGCATAGCGCTCCGGAACATCGTGGCCCGACAGCAGACACTCAAGCGATTCCGACTAAGGAATCCTATGAGCCAGGAGCAACTGCAGCATGCGCCGCTTGAGCGGTTGCTGGGGAGCCCTGGGCCGGAGGCAAAGCCAATTCCGAAGCAAGTGCCGTCCTGGCAAACAGGAACGTGACCAACCCAGCCAGTCGGCTGGATGTCGGGTCATTGGCGATGGTCCTGCATGCCTCCACAAAGCGCTCGGTGGCCATTCCGAAGTGCGGATCGTAGGACTGCCTTTGAAGACGCATCTCGATCATGCGCCGCATGAACCGACGCAGCGTCTCGATTTCCATGGTCCGGATGGCCAATTCGAAGTCAGCAGCCGTGGCTCCCTTCATGGCCACCTCCTGCGCTGTTCCCCAACCTCGCTCTTCAATAATGTGCATGCAAGCATCGAGCACGGTAGTCCGTGCCTGAGCCTGCGCATTTACGGTGGCGAACTCTGCAGCGATGGCGTTGTGTAGCGGACGGTTGAATGGGTTGTAGTCGTTGACATATTCAAGCTTCTGGGCTCTAAAGTTCGCAATCCATCCGTCGACGATCGCTTGGCCAATATGCGCGCCACCTGGGATTTCGGCCAACGCAATGACAAGCTCGGAGCACACGTAGGGATCCAGCAGGCCAGCAACGGCAGCAAGCTCTGTGGCCATTTCCAGCAATTGCGCGTTGTTGAGGCGGTGATCCCACATCACCTTGTACATGAACTGGTTGGCCTTTTCGTGAGCTTCGACCTTCTGCTTTTCTGCAACGTATCGATCGATAATCGGCGTCACCTTGCTTGCGTCAAACAAGCCCGATTCCAGAAACTCCACCACCAAGCCTTCGAACTCGTCGCACCCGTTTATGCCCAGCTCGTTCATCAATAGTCGCCACTTAGCCCGGCGCTTCTCTTCCTCCGTGGGTTCCTCGTTCTCGTCCTTTATGAAGTCTCCCCAGTCATCGGGCGAGCCAATCTTCAATGCAAACTGAAAGTCTGGCCCGTCCTCAAGCCCCCTGTAGTGGATCGCAGCGAACAAGACTATCGATGGAACCACCCTAGCCAAGAGCGCATCTTCCAGCGACCGATCACCGAGGATTCGATTAGAAGCCTTGATAACCTTCCCAATGATGCGGATGTTGGTAAGCCCGCAGGCCACCGACGCGCGCTTGATGGAATCGGCATGGCGAGACTGAAACAGCCGCACCGCGATGGAGAAAGCCTCCTCTGGCGTGGTCAGCAGCCTCAACTCTTGATCGATGACTTTTTCGCGCAGGGTGTCCCAGACTTCCCGTTTGGCCAACTGATCGCTGTTAAGCACTAAGACAAAGCGGGCCTTGTGCCTTTGGGTGTATTCGTCAATGAAGCCCAATATCTCGTCGATGCCGAGCTTCTCGTGTTTGCGCTCGATATCGTCGATGACAATAACCTTCTCCCGAAGCATCACAGGGGCAAGCAACAGAAGGTTCAAGTCGCTCAGCGCGGCGAAGCCTTTGTGGAAGCCCTCCAGGACTTTGAGGCCAGAGTTCACCGCTTGCTTGGCGGCTTCCCAAATCTTGGGGTGAGCCTCTGCTCCTGGTGCCACCGACTCGATGAGTTTTCTCTTCACCTGATCGATGCTGGACAGACCGAAAAGGGAGACGTAAAGCGCACCGTTGACCGTCTCGTCTCTGGACTCCTTGATCACCTCGCCCCACAGGTGGGTCTTGCCGGTTCCCCACTTTCCAGATAGCGCGATCACCTTGTTCTCGGGATCACCCAACAGGGTGAGCAAATGCTCCTTGGTCTCCTCCAGCGACATGCTCCCTCCCCACCTTAAAGATCGCCCGCCCGCTCAGTTATCAAGACAGGCAAATGTGCGAGGCCACAAGAGGCCATGAATCAGCCCTGCGATGAAAGCGCAACGATGCTGGCGGGAAGTCTAGCTGCGAGGCACGCCGCAGGCGAAGAGTTGGTCTGCATCACCTTTCCAGCGCAAGGAGGGCCGTCCCGTAGCTGGCGGTCACCGGCATCCGCTCCTGGCCGACAGGCACCGATCACTCGACTGCGGCACCGCCCTCTGATCTGCACGAACCTGTCGTCCGAGCTCGAAGTTCAGGTCCCTGAAGTTCGGCGGATCGTTAGCAGCCAGCCAGCTCACGCTTCAGCGATGGCTGCAATCGAAACTTTCAACCCGGGAATGCGCGCCGGCAGCTTTGCGCCCTGCCGCGCCGGCGGGTGGCTGGGGAACCAGCGCATCCATTCCTCGTTCATGCCCGCAAACTCTTCTTCGTCGGCTATCACGATGGTCACGCTGACGAGCTTGTCCATCGAGCTGCCGGCTGCTTCGAGGATGGCTGCGATGTTGGTCAGGCACTGGCGTGTCTGCTCCTGGATCGTGTCGCCCTTGAAGGCGCCCGTGGCCGGATCCGTCGGCGCCGTGCCCGAGACGAATACGAGTCCTGCAGCACGCACAGCCTGGCTGTACATCGGCGGCGGCTTGGCGGCGTTGGGCGTGAAGACGATGTCTCTGGGCATGAAGAGCTCCACAGGTTGCATGACGGCCGGGTACGGTCAGGTGAAGTTGGCTCTTTATGAACGCGGGTCTGCGCTCCAGCAGCGGCTCGAGCGCAGCAAACCCTTCTGAGCGCGCGAGCTGGACGTCGAGGTGCACCCGGGGATGTTGCGGCTTTCACGAGGGCACGGCAAGCTACAGGGCGTGGCGCCCACGAGGTCGCACGCGGAGAGACCAGACGGGCAGTGAGTGGCACTCTTCCGAATGTCAGCTTCGTCGGACCAGGACTTGGTCATCACGACCCTGAACCGACATCTGCGGCCCTGAACTCGTCGCACCGAAGCGGCCGGTCAAATCCGTGCCGAGGCCCCCGAAGGTGGTCCCGCGGCAGCGGGCCCATACAGGTAGGCGGCACTCTCGGCGATTGAGGCGCAGCGCGCGGCTTGAGACTGTGCTGGCTCACCACCGCGGGAGCCTCGCGTGCAAGCAATCGGCCGGCAGACCCACCGGGCGCCCGATGGCTCTAGTGTTCACTACGAGCGCCACCGCCCGGAACAGACCACGCCGTACCGCCTGGTGCAGCAGCACGCTGCGACCTTTATCGCGCAGGCCAAAGACGCCGCAGGCGCCGACCTACCGCAGTACATCAAGGACGAGTTCGACGCCTTCCTCTGGCGTGCCAATCACCGAAATCCCTCAGAAATCAACTCCCCAAAAACGATTCTCGAGCGATTCAGCGCACCTCGTTTACCCGGAATCACTGGCATTCGCGCGGGATCAGGGGCTGCTTCAAAGCCGACTAAGTCGACAACCCAAACTAGAACTTCAAGGGGGGCAATGGCGGCGTGATGCTTTGAAGGTGACGTAGTGCGTTACTCACCCGAGTGCGGGCTTCCCTACTGCAAAAATGCGCAAAACCTCTTGGGCTGTTGTTTCCCCAGCCGCTGAAGAACACGCAGCCGTCGTCTGTCTTGCATTCAAATGACAGCTTTGGCAAGTCTCCATCCTTATCTAAAGGCCGAATCGAAGTAATTCTCCGCAAGTCGAACTTGATATGAAATTCAAGTGGTCCGCTACTGTACTTTCCTCTGCTTTCGGAAGTATTACCAAAAACCAATGTTGCCTCGTCTTTATTGTATCTATGCAAGAATATAAATTCCTTGCTAAGGATGCCGTCTAAGCTGCAATCGGCTTGTTTTGTATAAATCTCGCCTATGGCATGCAGGGTTTCTTCCAGGGTTTGGGAATGACTTGCTTGACAAGCAAACAAGATAGCCATCAAGCAAGCCGATCGAAAACAATGCAGCAATCTGTGCGAATTAGTGATTGAAAAGTATTTCATACATGTTCTCAAACCATAAGTGTTGATCTTCTCGGGTATCTGCCAGTTTCTAGGGTGTTCGGCCTGAGCAACCCGATTTCCGTGCTGCGCCTGCACAGGCGCGACGAATCGCGTTCGGATGTTGAGTATCAACGCCAGGATGACCTAGCTGACGAAGGCAAAGAGAAGCACCCGCAGTACGTCAGGATGGATGCGCGCATCATTCCCGCTTCGATTTCCATCGCGCGGCCTTGTCGGCCGCTGATTTTTCGTAACGATAGAAGGCGCTCATGCACTTCTCGTTGCCTGCGTTAGCGGAATCCGTCATATCGATCATGGCCTTGTGTAGCGTTTCGCAGTCCGGATTGGAGCAGACGCTGGGTTGGGTTCTGCCGAAGTTCCTGAAGCCGGCATTGACGTGCTCGAGCGAATACGGCTCGCTCCTTGGCTTCGTGGAGGCAATGCAGGCCCAGTGGTGGTCTGACACGTCCCTGATGATCTCCTTGTAAGCATCGCGGTAGCGATTGCACTCGGCTATTGATGTGGGTGCAAGCGGCGTGTACGGTCTCGACACGACTGTAGCAAAGGGGTTATAGCCCAACGGCCACCGAGTTTTGAACTCCGCCGCTTTGGCCTCGGCATGCGTTTGGCGAGCCTTTTGTGCTCGCACGCTCTCCATATTGTCTGCATTGCTTCCATACGTGCCCGCGCCTGCCCATTGCGGCAGCATAAGCAGAGCGATCAGCCACCTCGCCAGGTTCAGCGTGATTGCTTCAGCCATCAATCATCACTTGGCAGAGGCCGAGCAAGACAGTAGGCGCACTGTCAGGGCTTCCCTTTGGCGCGGCAAGCCGCAAACATCTTCTTGCGGTACTCGCGCAAGTTGGCCTGGCACTTGGCGAGATTGGGATCGTTCGAACTACAAACCGTCTCACAGGCTGCGGGGCAGGCCAGGCATTCATTGCCACCGCCCTGCGATTTGCCAAGATTGCGGTTAGCCTCACTGATTCGATTCACCCGGCACTCGATGCCGGCTTGCCCTTGCAGTGAGTCGCAGGGGTTCTTCAACGAGGTCTGCGCATGCCCAGCGCAACTCAACGCCAGCAGCGCTGCAGCCCAGCACAGTCGAAGTCGATGCTTGTTCAAGTGCGCTCCTTAGAGGCAAAGAGGAAGCGGTCCGGCGGGGCTCACTATAGAAGTCTCAATTGCTTCCATCAAGTTTCAACATAGGTCCGAGGGCGGGGCGGCAGCGAACTGGAGTCCCTGTGCCGGGTGACAGCGCCGCCACGCTGACCTGCTTCAGCAAGCACGTGACGGTATACAGCTCAGAGTGTTCCGGCCCTGCCATCAGGGGTGACCCTGAGTCTCGTCGCGTCGAGCCGGCATGTTGCTCAAAGGCGGCGTGCGCCTCCTTCGTTGAGGATCCAGATAGCTGCATTTCGCCAATGGCGGCTGATGGCCGTCCAACGCCAGCCGCGGCAGTCAGCTGTCTGGCGCCGCCGCGCAGGCGTCAGCTCTGTGGCCATGACATCGCACGTCCTGCTGTCGCAGGCCGACCCAAAGCAGAAGTCGCTGGCTCGAAACGGCAGCCCTGGAACCCGACATTCGAGGATCGACCACAGCCAGGGTGGGAGCTACAGTCGATTGCCGGACAAGGCGGTGTCTGGCTCCTGCAGCTCTTGCACGATCAGGTGCAGCAGCGCTCCCTCAAGGACCACGCACGATCAGCGCACAGAGGTTGCGCACATGTCTCGGGCCCGGGCGCAAGTCGGCCAAGGAGCGCAGCGCCAACGGACCGACGGCCACGTCCAGGGTCTTCCCGTCCTGCGCTGTGATGACCATTGCCTGCTCCCCAGCCAGGCCGTTGAACAACTCCCCCCAGCTGAAGACCGCTCGATAGCCATCGCTGGCAACTGCCTCGACGATGCTCGTCCGAGCACTGCGATCGGTTGCCGAAGCGAACCCGGCGTTCGTGAGGACGTCCCGCAGCAGAACGCCCGTGTACACCACGGCGCGGTCGGTCGAGCTGCTGCCGCTGGACGCGACCGTTTGCCTCTGGGTCAGGGTGGTCGGTGGCAGGGCAGCCAAGGCCGTGATGCTCAAGGACTGAGCCTTCTGACCGGGAAGCTGCACGGTCAGCACGGTCCCCGCAACACGGGGTTCGGCCTCGGTGGGGCAGGCCCACGCCGATGGGTTCATCGCCAACGCAACTGCCACACCGCAAAGCGACCTTGCGACCATCCTGCTCGATTGATTTGCCGGGTTCATGCGGGATCAGGCCATCTCAGCGCGGCGCAAACCCGTGTCGCGCCAGTACCGCCTGGCCGGCCGGCGACAGCAGGAAGTCGACGAAGCGACGTCCTTCGTCGGGTGCGCCGTTCAGCACCGTGACCCCGTAGCTGGCGCTCACGTTGATCGCTTCGGGCACCGGCACGCTGCGCTGGCCCGGCTGCTCGCGCACAGCGGCCACGGCATTCGTGCAATAGGTGATGAACAGGTCGGCCGCACCCTGCGCGACAAGCACGCCATAGACGCTGCGATCGGCCGGGGGTGGCGGCGAATTCGGCCCACCCGTCAGCTGCAGGGCCTTGGCCGACAGGGCACCGACCGCTCCAGCGACGCCGCTCTTCTCGATGCGCTCGAACACCTGCACCGCATAGTCACCGGCCGGGTCGGCGCGCGGCGTCGATACGCCCAGCTTCAGCGTCGGGTCCAACATGCGCTGCACCAGGTTGTCCGGTGTCACGTCGAGGCCAGGTCGCACCAGCGCGCACATGGCGTTGCGCGCAAAGCGCTGCACCGGGCCGGCCTTGCCGGCCGCGGTCAGGGCCTCGGGATGGGTCATGTTTGCCGAGGCAAACACGTCACTGGGCTCGCCGCTGGCGATGCGGTCCTTCAGCAGGCCCGAAGGCCCGTAAGTGAGCCTGACCTTGACGCCCGGTTGGGTGGCCTCGAATGCGGCCGCACTGTCGTTCAATGCCGAGCGCAGGCTGCCAGCGGCATGCACACGCACGTCGCGCGGCGTTGTCTGTGCAGAGGTCATGGTCGGGATGGCCAGGCACACAAGGAGGGCCGCCGTCAGGTGGGCGTAATTCGACATTGCAGGGGACTCTGGGGTTGACACTGGGAAGCGACCACGCCGCCGCAAATGGGCAGCGGCGATGTCGCCACGAGCGTAAGCCGGCCACAGGAACCCGGCGTCCCCGCTGTTGCGTCCCTACCTATGCCGGTCCGTTCATATCGACAAGTGTGCCGATGCCGATGTACGCGGCTTGCTGTCCTCTTGCTGAGGCCGCGTCGCGGCTCCAGGTGTTCCGCGTTCCGGCCCGATGTCTGGCTATGCCTGGGCCGCGAGAAAGACGCTCGACGCCTTGAACATGGCCGTGACGTCGTCGCCCTGGCGCAGGCCCATGCCGCTGACGCTGGCATTGGTGATGGTCGCGACGACGATCCCACCTCCCGGCAAGCGAACCAGCACCTCCGAATTGACCGCGCCGTGCGTTACTGCATCCACCTTGCCGGTCAACTGGTTGCGAGCCGAAAAGCGCGTGCCGGCGCTGTCGCTCACGAGCATGACCGACGATGCCTTGACGAGCGCCAAGGCCTTGGCTCCGACTTCCAGCTTCAAGGCCTGCCGACTCTCGCGGGTGACCGTCGACACCAGCCTCTGACCGGGTGCGATCTCGAGTTCGATCTCGTCATTGATTGCCCCGTCGTGCACGGCGGCGACGATCCCCGAAAACTGGTTGCGGGCACTGGACTTCATGACAATTCCTCCGATTGGGTCGAAGGATTATCGGCCAGGCCACGCTGCAGGCTTGGCGAGCTTCAGCCTTGGCGAAGGCAATCCTCGTGGCCTTTTCGTGCCGATGCAGATCGCTTCCTGAGGACCCTGGCTTCGGCGACGTATGCATTGCTGAACATATCGCCAGAGCACGACCCCGTCGCGACAATCCGCCCCCCGGATGAGCGATTTTGCGCAAGGACTGAGCAGTGCGGCCCGCTTGATGCTGGGCGTCGATTCCGATCTGTGGTCGGTGGTGGCCCTGTCGCTGCGGGTCAGCGGCACGGGATGCCTGATCGGTGCCGCCGTCGGCCTGACGGCCGGCGCCTGGCGCTGGCACGCGCGTGGGCGCTGCAGCCCGACATCCTGTTCCTGGATGAACCCACGGCCAGCCTGGACCCAGGCGCAAAGCGCGAGGTCGAAGCGCTGGTGCAAGACTTTGCCGCCGATGGCGTCACCCTGGTGATGAGCACCCACAACCTGGGTCAGGCCCGACGCCTGGGCACCCGCGTGGCCTATCTGGAAGCCGGCACCTTGGTCGTGGACCGACGGGCTGAAGATTACTTTTCGGGCGACGACCTGCCGGATCCCGCCCGCCAATTCCTCAAAGGAGAACTGCCATGGCATACCTGAACACCCCACCCATCCTGCGTCGCGGCGTCGCCGCCCTGGCCCTGCTGGCCACGCTGGCCTTGCCCACGCTGGCGACGGCGCAGGATCGCTTCATCGTCATGGCCTCGACGACCTCGACCGAACAGTCGGGGCTGTTCAAGCACCTGCTGCCCGCCTTCAAGCAGGCCACCGGCATCGACGTGCGCGTGGTGGCCGTGGGCACCGGCCAGGCGCTGGACACCGGCCGGCGCGGCGACGCCGACGTGGTCTTCGTGCACGATCTGGTGGCCGAGCAGAAGTTCGTCTCCGAGGGCTTTTCCACACAGCGCCGCGACGTCATGTACAACGACTTCGTGCTCGTCGGCCCCAAGGCCGACCCCGCGGGCGTTAAGGGCAACGACATCGCCGCGGCACTGAAGAAGCTGGCCGGCAGCTCGCAGCCGATCGTCTCGCGCGGCGACAAGAGCGGTACCCACGCCGCCGAACTGCGGCTGTGGAAGGCAGCCGGCATCGACCTCGCCACTGCCAAGCCGGCAGGCTACAAGGAATGCGGCTGCGGCATGGGCCCGGCGCTGAACATGGCCTCGTCGCTCAACGGCTACGTGCTGGCCGACCGCGGCACCTGGCTGTCGTTCAAGAATCGTGGTGATCTGGCCATCGTGGTCGAAGGCGACAAGAGCCTGTTCAACCAGTACGGCGTGATGGTGGTCAATCCCGCCAAGTTCCCGCACGTGAAGGCCGACCTGGCACGGCAGTTCGCCGACTGGGTGGTGTCGGGCGCCGGGCAGGCCGCGATCGCCAGCTACAAGATCGACGGCGAGCAGCTCTTCTTCCCGAACGCCGCGCGATAGATCCTGGCCAGGTGCGGCGAATTCGAGGCCTGGCTGGCGGCGGTCCGGGCGTGCCCCTCACGACGCGCACCCCCTGTCCATGACCCTATCCCGACCGGTCGGTAACCGCTACGACGCCGCCGAATGGGCTGGTGCCTTCGGCGACCTGGGCACGCTGCTGCCGTTCGTCATCGCCTACCTGGGCATCCTGAAGCTCGATGCGGCAGGGGTGCTGTTCGGGTTCGGCGTTTCGATGATCCTGTGCGGGTGGATCTACAAGACGCCATTCCCGGTGCAGCCGATGAAGGCCGTCGGGGCGGTGGCCACCGCCCAGGCCACCCAGATTGCGATCACGCCAGGCGTCGTCTTTGGCGCCGGTCTGGCGACGGGGCTGATCTGGCTGCTGGTCGGCGCCACCGGCCTGGCCGAACGGCTCGGACGCTGGGTGAGCCGGCCCGTGGTGCAAGGCGTGATGCTGGGGCTGGGCGTGGCGCTGGCGTGGCAAGGGGCCCTGCTGATGCGGCAGCACTGGCTGCTGGCCCTGCTGGGCCTGGCGCTGGTGGTCCTGCTGGCGCGCGTGCGGCGATGTCCCAGCCTGTTCGTAGTGCTGCTGCTGGGGGTGGGTTGGACCGCGTTCGAGCGCCCGGAGGCGCTATCCGCGCTGTCCGGCATCGGCCTCGATTGGCGATGGCCCGCGTTCACCTGGCCAGCGATCTCGGCACACGACCTGATGCTGGGCACCGTGCTGCTGGCGCTGCCGCAGGCGCCGCTGACGCTGGGTAACGCCATCATCGGCATCCGTGCCGAGAACAACCGACTGTTTCCGCACCGCAGCGTCTCGGATCGCGGCGTCGCGCTGTCCACCGGCTGCATGAACCTGTTCGGCTCGGCGGTCGGCGGCGTGCCGATGTGCCACGGTGCCGGCGGCATGGCCGGGCACGTCGCCTTTGGCGCGCGCACGGGCGGCTCGGTCATCATCCTGGGCACGCTGCTGCTGGTACTGGCGCTCGGCTTCAGCGGCTCGGTCATGACGTTGTTCGGCCTCGTGCCGATGGCGTTGCTGGGAACGATCCTCGTCGTCACGGGCTGGCAACTGGGCGCCGGGCAGGTCCGGCAACCGAGGGTTGCAGGCGAGTGGCTGCTGCTGCTGGTCACGGCGGCCCTGAGCGTGTGGAACGTGGCCATCGGCCTGGCGGCGGGCGTGCTGCTGCAGTACCTGCTGTTGCGTCTCCACAAGGCTGAGGCGGGATAGGGACTCCAGCAAGGTGCGAAGCGGTTCAACGGCGCTGCGACTGGATCCGACAAATCAACAGTCTTGATGCCGTTGGGCAAACAGGCCGATTGCCAAGCTCGTTGACTTCGCCGCCAGGACCACCTCGAAGCAACCGGCCTGCACCGGGCTCCCTGGAGCAGCAACACTCCAACCCGATGCATTTCGGCAGCCGGCAGCATTGCCGACATTGGTCAGCTTCGGTTTATGGCCGATGCCGGGTCCTCCGTCAGACGAGTTCGACACCACTTTGCTGACGTTCAAGACCGCGCACTGAATGGCCGCTTCGAGGCGAACAGTTCCGAGAGCCGGCCGTCGGAGGCCGGCCACTTTCGGACATCCGACCAGGCAGGAAGTAGTCACGCCAATGACCGGTTCCAAAGTGCAGCCGCCCTATGCCGGGCGGCATCTCGAGGCTCATTCTCTGAAGCGGTCGCTCGCGGCCTCGAGGCGCCCACGGCCAGTCAACGGACCGATGCGACCGGTGCGTCCGCAGTTCGATCGGCCGAACAGAACTGCCGAGCCCAAGGCTGCGATCGAGCCAGTTCAGCATCGGACCGTTTGGAGCGGCTCCAGATTCCAGCCGTTCGACATAAGCACTTCAAGTCCTCGTGCCACATCGCCAGCGACGGGCATCGCGCTCGAATCACACGCCAGCGGAGTTGTGCCGCGGCGTGACTCGCGCTGGCCAACAGGCGTGCGGCCTGTGAGCGGATGATGTCGGCGCCGCTGCGGGTCGTCCAAACAGTATCACTCGATCAAGCCCTACCTCGTCAACGCCGAGCCGCCGCCGGAAAAGGAACGGCTTCAGTCGCCTGCCGAGCGTGAACGGTTGAACGGCTCGTACGAGTGCATTCTCCGCGCATGCTGCAGCAGCCAGTGCCCATCTTACTGGTTGAACCCCGACAGGTTCGTCGGCCCCGCCGGTTTGATCCAAGCCTATCGCTTCATCGTCGACTGGCGCGATCGCGCCACCGAGGAGCGTCTCGACGACTTGAGCGGCGCCTATCGGTTGTTTCGCTGCCGCACGATCATGAATTGCGCCGAGGTCTGTCCGAA
Organism: Rubrivivax sp.; assembly: GCA_030681795.1. GTDB lineage: Bacteria > Pseudomonadota > Gammaproteobacteria > Burkholderiales > Burkholderiaceae_C > Rubrivivax. Next base: position 4,873 of record JAUXRG010000088.1, on the reverse strand, counting down.
AGGGCTCGAGCCGGTCCACGCGATAGAGAAGATCCGTCTGAAGATGATTGGAGCCGGGGAAGCGGGCGGCGCCTTGGACACGCATCCACCGATTTCGCCGACATGAGGCCCATTGCCATGGTCACACGAATCGGAAACAGGGGCTGGTCCGAACCAGAAGGGTGGCGGAATTCATCGCCGTTCGCAGCTCGGCCAGGTCGCACCATCGCGATGCGACCTTCACGCCAGGGAGCCCTTCGTTCCTGCCATTGATCGCGACCCAAGCATGAAACTGAACATCCTCTCGGACCTTCACCTGGGATTCGGTGCGATGGATCCGCCGGTCAACGATGCCGACGTGGTCGTGCTGGCCGGCGACATCTCGCGCCCCCGCGAAGCCATCGCCTGGGCGCTGAAGTTCGAAAGGCCCGTGCTCTACGTTGCCGGCAACCACGAGTTCTATGGCGGCAGCATCGACGGTGCAATTGAAGAACTTCAGCGCTTGTCCAGGGGCACCCAGGTTCAGGTGCTGGACGAGCGTGAGGTGGTGATGGACGGTGTGCGCTTCCTGGGCACCACCCTGTGGACCGATTTCGAGCTCTTCGACGACCCGCGGCAGCGCAGCGCGGCCAAGGACGAGGCCCGGCGTCTGATGCGGGACTTCAGTCGCATCCGTGCCCGTGAGTCCGCGGCCGAGATCTTCACGCCGGATGACTCGGCGAGTCTGTTCAGGCGGCACGCGGCATGGCTGGAGGATCGCCTGGCCGCCGTCCATGCCGGGCCCACGGTGGTGATCACGCACCATGCACCGTCGCGCCACAGCATCCACCCGCGCTTTGCCGATTCACTGCTGAATGCCTGCTTCGTGTCGGACGCTGGGCACCTGCTGCGGGCAGATCGCGTGTCACTGTGGATTCACGGGCACACGCACGACAGCTTCGACTACCGCGTCAACGGCTGCCGCGTCGTCTGCAACCCGCGTGGCTATGCCCGCGGCGGTGTCAACGAGAACCCGCTGTTTGATCCGAACTTCATCGTCGAGGTGAACGAAGACGGCGTCACCGCACGGACACCGCAACCTGAATTCCACGGCCCGGGGAGCGCCCCATGATCGCGACCGCACTCACCCGCTTGTTCGAGCTCGAGCACCCTATCGTCCTGGCTCCGATGGGGGGTGTCTCCGGCGGCCGTCTGGCAGCCGCAGTGTCCAACGCCGGCGGCCTCGGTCTGGTTGGCGGTGGCTACGGTGACCGCGCTTGGCTGAACAGGGAACTGGATCTGGTCAGCCAGCTCACCTCCCGGCCATGGGGCGTCGGGTTGATCACCTGGTCCTGCGACCGCAGCATCGTCGACCTGGTGCTCGCACAACGCCCGCACGCGGTGATGCTGTCGTTCGGCGACCCGCGGCCACATGCAGCGGTCATCAAGGCGGCCGGCTATCGGCTGATTTGCCAGGTGCAGGACCTGGCCGGCGCACGGTTGGCGCGCGAAGCCGGTGCCGATCTCATCGTCGCCCAGGGCACCGAGGCCGGCGGGCATGGCGGGACATGCGCCACGCTGCCGCTGGTGCCGGCGGTGGTGGACGCGGTCAATCTGATCCCTGTCCTGGCTGCAGGTGGCATTGCCGACGGCCGGGGCCTGGCCGCTGCGCTTGCCCTTGGTGCGCAAGGCGTCCTCATCGGCACGCGCTTTTATGCCAGCGACGAGGCCCTGGGCTCACCGCGGGCAAAGCAGTCCATCGTGGAAGGCAGCGCCGACGGTACGCAGCGCACGACAGTGTTCGACATCGTCCGCAGCTTGGACTGGCCAGCCGGCACCACCGGCCGCGCGCTGCGCAACCCGTTCATGGCGCGCTGGCACGGGCACGAACGTAAACTGGCCGCAGTGCTCGACACCGAATCGGCCGCCTTCCAGGCGGCGGTGCGAGCGGAGGACTTCGACACCGCCATGGTCTGGGCTGGCGAAGGTGTCGACCTGATCGACGCCGTGGCGCCGGCGGGCACTCTCGTGAAGCGCATCAGCGAAGAAACCGAGCAATGCATCGCGCGGGCGACCGGGCTGTGTCAGCAGCCGACGCGGGAGTGAAAATATCTCAGCCCGCATCCAGCAGGTCGTAGTTGCATCCTCATGGAGCCCAGCATGCACGGCGCAGCTTTGGCAACAGCCGCCGTCCTTCCTGGCCTCGCAGACGAAGGCGATTCCAGGCACCAGGATCCCCTACGACGGTGTCTTCGCCCATAAGGATCGCGCCGATCTGATGGCCTGCCTACAACAAGAGAACCAGACGCCGGTCTGCCGCGGGAGCCCGCCATCGCGACCGTAAAGGCAGAGGGCCAGCCTGCCATCCCGTCGAGCACGGCTCTTCACTGCCTGCTGCAGGAGGTGTGTGCCTGTACGATCTGTGCGGCGCATTTGCCCATGCCACCGCGTCCGGTGCTGCAGGCCGGAGTTGCGGCGCGCATTCTGATTGCAGGTCAGGCACCCGGGCGCAAGGTCGCGGCCAGCGGTGTCCCGTTCGACGACGCCAGCGGCGACCGGCTTCGCGCCTGGATGGGCATCGACAAGGCCGCGTTCTACGACCCCGACTTCATTGCCATCGTGCCGATGGGCTTGTGCTATCCCGGCAAAGGGCGATCGGGCGACATTGCGCCGCGGCCCGAGTGCGCTGCAACGTGGCGGTCCCGTCTTCTGGCACAACTGCCGTCGATCCAGCTGACGCTGGTGATCGGCACGCACGCGCAGGCCTGGCATTTGAAGCCAGGCTCCGGCGCGACACTGACCGCGACCGTCAGGGCTTGGCGCGAGCATGGGGCATCGGTCATGCCGCTGCCGCACCCGAGCCCGCGCAACAACGGCTGGCTGCAACACAACCCCTGGTTCGAAGCCGAGGTGCTGCCCCAACTGAAGGCGCGTGTGCGCGGACTGCGAGCCGAGTAACCGAGGAACTGCGCGGTCGAAATAGGCGGCGGGTCAAAATTCCTGAGCCGCGGTGGGCGGGTGGCCCGCCAGCGCCGGGCGGGTCGGGCCGCGGCGCTGGCCTGCGCGTCAGTGTCGATGTTCGGTCGGCTTAGCGGCAGCCGTCGCCGTTGCAGCCACCGACGCATGACCCGCATGCTCGGCCTTCGCGGCGCCAGCCGCGTTGTACAGCCCCTCGACAAAGTGCACGTACTCGACATAGGCGCCGACGAAGGAGCGCGCTGCCTCCACGTCGTTCGGGTTGAACTTCTTTTTCGAGGTGACCGCCGCGAACTGCTTGTGCAGTCCTTGCTCCATCTGTTCCTTGACGAGCTTGGCCACGGGTTCGAGCTTGCCCGTCTCGATCGACTTGTCGGCGGCGGCGATGGCCGGCTCGATCTCGCCCGCGGGCTTCAGCCCTGTGTACGGCGCTCCCTCGCCCGCGCGGTGGACGCGCACCAAGGTCTCGAAGAAGTACCGGTCGGCCAGGTCCTTGCCCGCGACACCGGTCTTGCGCACGCTGACGGACTTCTGGAAGGCATCGCGGATCTCCGCCTCGTCCTTCTTCTGCACCCAGCCCAGCACCAGGTTGACATTGCCGGTGTCGAGCGCCTTGCGCGCATCGATGACGACGGGGCCGTCCAGGGTGTCGCAGTGGGCCTGGGCCGCGGCGCCCCACGAGAGGGCCACGGCGCCGGCGACGAGGGTGAGGTAGCGGCGGAAGGTATTGCGTTTTACGGTCAACATTTCGGGTTTCTCCGGTTCAGCGGTTGGAAGCCGGCACCATCGCCACCCTCCTGCATGCTTTAACGATTGGAAGAACAGAATGTTCCAGCCACCGCCGACCGAATCTCCGGTGAGTCACTTCCCGCCGTGCAATTGCCGCTCGCGCGGCGCTACCGGCTCCTCGCGAAGCAAGAGGTCGACCAGTTCTTGTCTCTGCTTGGCGTTCAGGATTTCCCGCTCCTGCAGGAATTGGGCGATCACGCGTTGCTGCTGCTGCATCTGCACTTCAGCGATGCGGGCGCGTGCGGCTTCGATGCGCGCCGGATCGGGCTGTTCGGAGAACACCTCGCGCACCAGCGTCTCCCGCTGGCGGGCAATCTCCTGCCAGCCGGCGTCGAGCTCGCGCACGAAGTTCTGCTCCAGGCCATGCCAGCGCGAGCGTTGCGCAGCGTCCAGCGCGAGCCGGGAGGCAAGATCGGACGCAGCCGGGCGATCCCGGACCAGCGCGCGGTAGCCGGCGGCGCCCACCGCGCCCAGATTGAGCAGCACCGACAGGATCAGGGCCGTGACGAGTCCACGATGTTGCATGTCACCTTCCTCGCGCGGAACACGACGGCAGCCCCGCGCAGTAGGCGCCGGGCGGCTCGCCGGAGAAGACGGACATCGACGCGGGCCGCAGGGCGACCCCGCCGCCCGCGACGAGCATCAGTCCGAGATAGGCGCCGACGCCCAGCGCCGCCGCCCCTCCCAGGGCGCGCGGTCCGATGTGCCACAGGTCGCCCCATGGGCGCGCAGGTTTGCGCCGGAGCGCGGCCGGCCTGGGCAGTTGTGGCAGGACCAGCGCAGCGATGTCGACGTCGCTGCGGATCTCGCGCAGCGCCCGCAGATCCGTGCGCATGCCGGTGAACGCAAGCAGGGCCGACCCGCATTGCGCGCACCCCACAGCGTGCAGCCTCAGTTCCTGAGCGGCGGATTCGCCGATCTCGCCATCGATCAGCGCCGAGATGGCTTCGGTGCGCGGGCATCCCGCCGGGGTCCGATCGTTCATTTGCCTATTCCGTCGTAATGCGCCGCCAGGGCGGCACGCGCCCGGGCCAGCCTGGATTTCACGGTGCCCTCGTCGATCCCCAGCGTGGTCGCCAGTTCGTCATAACTCAATCCCTCCACTTCGCGCAGCAGCACGATCTGGCGCTGCTCCGGGGGCAGGCGTGCC
>JAUXRG010000067.1 GCA_030681795.1 Rubrivivax sp. | reverse complement strand
GTGATGGTCACCTCGCACCTGGGCCGGCCCACGGAGGGCGAGTTCAAGCCGCAGGATTCGCTGGCGCCGGTCGCAAAGCGCCTGTCCGAACTGCTGGGCCGTGACGTGCCCCTGCGGGCCAACTGGATCGACGGCGTGCAGGTCGCGCCCGGCGAGGTGGTGCTGCTGGAAAACTGCCGTGTCAACAAGGGCGAGAAGAAGAACGATCCCGCGCTCGCCAAAAAGATGGCCGCGCTGTGCGACATCTTCGTGCATGACGCGTTCGGCACCGCGCACCGCGCGGAGGCATCGACCTACGGCATCGCGCAATTCGCGCCCGTGGCTTGCGCGGGGCCTTTGCTGGCTGCCGAGATCGACGCCGTCACCAAGGCACTGGCCCACCCGCGGCGGCCGCTCGTGGCCATCGTCGCGGGCAGCAAGGTCAGCACCAAGCTGACCATCCTGCAGGCCCTGGCGAGCAAGGTGGACGGCCTGATCGTGGGCGGTGGCATCGCCAACACCTTCTTGCTGGCCGCCGGTTTCCCCATCGGCAAGAGCCTGGCCGAAGCCGACCTGGTGGGCCAGGCCAAGGCCGTGATCGACGCGATGAAGGCGCGCGGCGCCGCGGTGCCAATCCCGGTGGACGTGGTCACCGCCAAGACCTTTGCCGCCGATGCGCCGGCCACCGTGAAGGCCGTGGCCGACGTGGCGGCCGACGACCTGATCCTGGACATCGGCCCGCAGACCGCCCAGGGGCTGGCCGCGCAGCTCAAGGCCGCCGGCACCATCGTCTGGAACGGCCCGGTGGGCGTATTCGAGTTCGACGCCTTCGCCCACGGCACCGAGACCGTGGCCCGCGCCATCGCGGCCAGCCCGGCCTTCAGCATCGCCGGCGGCGGCGACACGCTGGCCGCGATTGCCAAGTACGGCATCGAAAAAGACATCGGCTATATCTCCACCGGCGGCGGCGCTTTCCTGGAGGTGCTGGAGGGCAAAACCCTGCCGGCCTTCGAAATCTTGGAGCGGCGCGCGCAAGGCTGATGTTGACTTGACTGGGCTAATCCGCCCGCCGATCCGCAGTACGCTTGGCAGCTTCTACCCGGAACGAGGAGACTGCCTTGACCCAAAAACTTTCCGACGCGGAGCAGGCGCTGCGCGAAGCGGCGCTCGAATACCACCGCTCGCCCACGCGCGGCAAGATTTCGGTCACGCCGACCAAGCCGCTGTCCAACCAGCGCGACCTCTCCCTGGCTTACTCGCCCGGTGTGGCCTATGCCTGCCTGGCCATCCAGCAAGACCCGACGCTGGCGGCCGAATACACCAGCCGCGGCAACCTGGTGGGCGTGGTCACCAACGGCACGGCCGTCCTGGGCCTGGGCGACATCGGCCCGCTGGCCGGCAAGCCGGTGATGGAAGGCAAGGGCTGCCTGTTCAAGAAATTCGCCGGTGTCGACGTCTTCGACATCGAGCTGGCCGAGCATGACCCCGACAAGCTCATCGAGATCATCGCCGCGCTGGAGCCCACGCTGGGCGGCGTGAACCTCGAGGACATCAAGGCGCCCGAGTGCTTCTATATCGAGAAGAAGCTCAGCGAGCGCATGAATATCCCGGTCTTCCACGACGACCAGCATGGCACCGCCATCATCAGTTCGGCGGCGCTGCTCAACGGGCTGGAACTGGTGGGCAAGAAGATCGGCGACGTCAAGGTGGCCGTCTCCGGTGCCGGTGCGGCGGCCATCGCCTGCCTGGATGTGATGGTGGGCCTGGGCGTCAAGCGCGAGAACGTCTTCGTCTGCGACAGCAAGGGCGTGATCTACGAAGGCCGCCCCGGCAAGCTCGACGAATCCAAGCAGCGCTACTGCCAGCGCACCGACGCGCGCAACCTGGCCGACGTGGTCAAGGGCGCCGACGTTTTCCTCGGCTGCTCCACCGCCGGGGTGATGAGCGCCGAGATGGTCACCACCATGGCCGTGCGGCCCATCATCCTGGCGCTGGCCAACCCCGAGCCCGAGATCCGGCCCGAGCTGGCCAAGGCCGCGCGGCCCGATTGCATCATCGCCACCGGGCGCAGCGACTACCCCAACCAGGTCAACAACGTCCTGTGCTTCCCGTATATCTTCCGTGGCGCGCTGGATTGCGGCGCCACCAAGATCACCGAAGCCATGAAGCTGGCCTGCGTGCGCGAGATCGCCGACCTGGCCAAGGCCGAGGCCAGCGACGAAGTGGCCGCCGCCTACCAGGGCAAGGAGCTCACCTTCGGGCCCGAGTACATCATCCCTACGCCCTTCGATGTGCGGCTGATCCTGCGCATCGCCCCCGCCGTGGCCAAGGCCGCGGCCGAGTCCGGCGTGGCGACAAGGCCGATCGCCGACCTCGAGGCCTACCGCCAGAGCCTGACCCGTTTCGTCTACCAGACGGGCATGTTCATGCGCCCGGTGTTCGCCGCGGCCAAGGCGCGGCCGGCGCGCGTGGTCTACGCCGAAGGTGAAGACGAGCGCGTGCTGCGCGCCGTGCAGGTGGTGCTCGACGAAGGCCTGGCCAAGCCCATCCTGGTCGGACGGCCCGAGGTGGTGAAGATGCGCATCGCGCGCGCCGGGCTGCGCCTGGAGGTCGGGCGCGATTTCGAGATCTGTGACCCGGAGAACGACCCGCGCTTCCGCGAGTATTGGGAGCTCTACCGCAGCCTGATGGCGCGCGAGGGCGTCACGCCCGATGTGGCCAAGGCCGCGGTGCGGCGTTCCAATACGCTGATCTCCGCGCTGATGCTGCGCCGCGGCGAGGCCGACGCGCTGATCTGCGGCCTGGTCGGCCGCTTCGATGCGCACCTCGACCACGTGCGCCAGGTCATCGGCGCCAAGCCGGGCGAGCGCACCATGGCCGCGATGAACGCGCTGATGCTCGACCAGCACACGCTGTTCATCGCCGACACCTTCGTCAACGAAGAGCCCAGCGCACAGGAGCTGGCCGATATCGCGAAGATGGCGGCGGCGGAAGTGCAGCGCTTCGGCCTGCCGCCCAAGGTGGCCTTCCTCTCGCACTCGATCTTCGGCTCGTCGTCGCGGCCCTCGGCGCAGCGCATGCGCGCCGCGAACGCGCTGTTCCGCGCGCAGGCGCCCGAGATCGAATGCGACGGCGAGATGCATGGCGACGCCGCGCTCTCGGAAAGCGTGCGCCGCGGCTACCTGCCCGAGACCACGCTCAGCGGGGAGGCCAATTTGCTGGTGCTGCCCAACCTGGACGCCGCCAATATCCTGTTCAACGTGCTCAAGGCCACGGGTGGGCATGGCGTCACGGTGGGCCCGATCCTGCTCGGCGCGGCGCAGCCGGTGCACATCCTCACGCCTTCGGCGACGGTGCGGCGCATCGTCAATATGACGGCGCTGGCGGTGGCCGATGCGGCCGAGGTCTCGGGCGCCGCTGCAACGCGGACTTGACCTTCGACAAAGCGCGGCTGCAGGGCCGGCATACGCTAGCCCGGTGAACCCCCGGCGCCCGACGCGGCGCCGGCGGGAGTGGCGCATGAGCGCGCCCGGCCGCCCCAAGGGCGAATACCGGAGTGCGCAGCACGAAGGAGCCCTGATGAGCACCCCGGCCAAGTTCATCTATCTGTTCGGCGGCACCCGCACCGAAGGGGCCGCTTCGATGAAGAACCTGCTGGGGGGCAAGGGCGCCAACCTGGCCGAGATGTGCCGCCTGGGCATCACCGTGCCCTCGGGCTTCACCATCAGCACCGAGGCCTGCACGGTCTACACCGAGCAGGGCCGGGCGAGCGCGCTCGAGCTCATCAAGGCCGAGGTGCTGCAGGGCGTGGCCTTCGTCGAGCAGCAGATGGGCCGGCGCTTCGGCGACGCCGCCGACCCGTTGCTGCTGTCGGTGCGCTCGGGCGCGCGCGCCTCGATGCCCGGGATGATGGACACCATCCTCAACCTCGGGCTCAACGACGAGGCGGTGCTCGGGCTGGCCGCCAAGACCGGCAACGAGCGTTTCGCCTGGGACTCCTACCGCCGCTTCGTGCAGATGTACGGCGACGTGGTGATGGGCCTGAAGCCGGTGTCCAAGGAAGACCACGACCCGTTCGAAGTGATCATCGATATGGTCAAGGAACACCGGGGCGTGAAGCTCGATACCGAGCTCGACGCCGCCGACCTGAAGGAACTGGTGGCGCGCTTCAGGGCGCTGATCCGTGCCCGCATCGGGCGCGACTTCCCCACCGACCCCTGGGAACAGCTCTGGGGTGCCCTGGCGGCGGTGTTCGAGAGCTGGAACAACGAGCGCGCGCGGGTCTACCGCGAGCTCAACGACATTCCGCAGAGCTGGGGCACGGCGGTCAACGTGCAGGCCATGGTCTTCGGCAACCTCGGCGACAGCAGCGCCACGGGCGTGGCCTTCACGCGCGACGCGGGCACCGGCGAGGACCTCTTCAACGGCGAGTTCCTCGTCAACGCCCAGGGCGAGGACGTGGTGGCCGGCATCCGCACGCCGCAGCAGGTGTCGCTGGTGGGCTCGCGGCGCTGGGCGCAGCTGGCGCTCGTCGGCGAGGACGAGCGGCGCGAGAAATATCCGTCGCTGGAAGAGCTGATGCCGCAGATCTACCAGCAACTGCTGCACGCCGAGACCACGCTGGAGAACCATTTCAAGGACATGCAGGACCTGGAATTTACGATCCAGGAAGGCCAGCTGTGGATGCTGCAGACGCGCAACGGCAAGCGCACCGGCGCGGCCATGGTGCGCATCGCGATGGAGATGCTGCAGCAGGGCATGATCGACGAGAAGACCGCGCTGCAGCGCGTGAGCCCGGACCGGCTCAACGAGTTGCTGCACCCGATCTTCGACGCCCAGGCGTTGCAGGACGCGACGGCCATCGCGCGTGGCCTGCCGGCTTCACCGGGTGCGGCCAGCGGGCAGATCGTCTTCTTCGCCGATGAAGCCGAGGAATGGGCCAGGCAGGGCCGTGCCGTGATCCTGGTGCGCCAGGAGACATCGCCCGAAGACCTGCGCGGCATGAGCGTGGCCCACGGCATCCTCACGGCGCGCGGCGGCATGACCTCGCACGCGGCGGTGGTGGCGCGCGGCATGGGCAAGTGCTGCGTCAGCGGGGCCGGCGCGGTGCATGTCGACCCCAAGGCCCGCGTCATGACGATCGCCGACCATCGCTACGACGAAGGCGACTGGATCTCGCTCGATGGCTCCACCGGCGAGGTCTACGCCGGGCGCATCGCCACCCGCGACGCCGAGCTCAGCGGCGACTTCGGCACGCTGATGGCGCTGGCCGACCGCTACCGGCGGCTGGAGGTGCGCGCCAATGCCGATACGCCCGAGGAAGCGGCGGTGGCGCGCAAGTTCGGCGCCACCGGCATCGGCCTGGCCCGCACCGAGCATATGTTCTTCGAGGGCGAACGCATCAATGCCGTGCGCGAGATGATCCTCGCCGACAACGAGGCCGGGCGCCGCAAGGCGCTGGCCAAGCTGCTGCCGATGCAGCGAGGCGACTTCGAAGGCCTGTTCCGCGAAATGAGCGGGCTGCCGGTGACGATCCGGCTGCTCGACCCGCCGCTGCACGAGTTCCTGCCGCACGACGAGGCGGGCCAGCGCGTGATGGCGGCCGAGATGAAGGTCTCCGTGGGCAAGATCCGCATGCGCGTGGAGGAGCTGCACGAATTCAATCCGATGATGGGCCTGCGCGGCTGCCGGCTGGGCATCGTGCACCCCGAGATCACCGAGATGCAGGCCCGCGCGATCTTCGAGGCCGCGCTGGATGCACGCGCCAAGGGCGCGGTGGTGAAGGCCGAAATCATGGTGCCGCTGGTCGGCACCGTGCGCGAGTTCAACGCGCAGGCCACGGTGATCCGCGCGACGGCGGCGAAGGTCTTCGCCGAGCGCGGCGAGCAAATCGACTATCTGCTCGGCACGATGATCGAGACGCCGCGCGCCGCCCTGATCGCCGACAGCATCGCCCGCCAGGCCGAATTCTTCTCGTTCGGCACCAACGACCTGACGCAGATGACGATGGGCTTCTCGCGCGACGATGCCGGCAAATTCCTGCCCGAATACCTGAAGAAGGGCATCTACGAGCGGGACCCCTTCCGCTCCATCGACGCCAAGGGGGTGGGCGCGCTGGTCGAGATGGCGGTGGCCAAGGGCAGGGCGGTGCGGCCCGACATCGAGGTCGGTGTCTGCGGCGAGCACGGCGGCGACCCGGCCTCGGTGGCCTTCTTCCACCGCGCCGCGCTGGACTACGTGAGCTGCTCGCCGTTCCGGGTGCCGATCGCGCGGCTGGCGGCGGCGCAGGCGGCCCTGGCCGGCTGATCCCGCGCTGGGGCCGGGCGACCTGCCGCGCCGTGACGCCGGTGCAAGGCGGGGGCAGCCGGGGGTAGCCGGGGGGTTGCCGGCGGAAATGCGGCGCTCGCGCGGCGCCCATAATCATCGGCTGTGTTGCCCCGAAAGCCCGACCCCATGACCCGTGCCACCAAGATCGTCGCCACCCTCGGCCCCGCGTCGAGCGACCCCGACGTGCTCGAGCGCCTGTTGCGCGCCGGCGTCGACGTGGTGCGGCTGAACTTCAGCCACGGCAGTGCCGAGGACCACATCGCCCGGGCCAGGCTCGTGCGTTCGGTGGCCGAGAAGTTGGGCAAGACCGTCGCGCTGATGGCCGACCTGCAGGGCCCGAAGATCCGGGTGGGCAAGTTCGTCGCGGGCAAGGTGATGCTCGAGCCGGGCGCGGACTTCATCCTCGACGCGCGACGCAGCGAGCCCGGCGACATCCATGGCGTGGGGCTGGACTACAAGGAACTGCCGCGCGACGTGCGCCCCGGTGACACCTTGCTGCTCAACGACGGCCTGATCAAGCTCACCGTGGAGGCGGTGCGTGGCGAACAGGTGCATACGCGCGTGGTGCTTGGCGGCGAGCTCTCGAACAACAAGGGCATCAACAAGGCCGGCGGTGGTCTCACGGCGCCGGCGCTGACCGCCAAGGATATGGAGGACATCAAGACCGCGGTGGCCTTCCAGTGCGAATACCTGGCGGTGAGCTTCCCGAAGAACGCCACCGACATGGAAATGGCGCGCCAGCTGGCCAATGTGGCCGGTGAAGCCACGCGCCACCGGCCGGCGATGATCGCCAAGATCGAGCGCAGCGAGGCCATCCCGCACCTGGCAGAGATCCTCAGGGCCAGCGACGGCATCATGGTCGCGCGTGGCGACCTGGCTGTCGAAGTCGGCAACGCCGCCGTGCCGGCGCTGCAGAAGAAGATGATCCGCATGGCGCGCGAGATGGACAAGGTCGTCATCACCGCCACGCAGATGATGGAAAGCATGATCCTGGCCCCGGTGCCCACGCGCGCCGAGGTCAGCGACGTGGCCAATGCCGTGCTCGACGGCACCGACGCCGTGATGCTGAGCGCCGAGACCGCCACCGGCAAGTACCCGGTGGAGACGGTGGAGCAGATGCACCAGATCGCGCTGGAGGCCGAGCGGGCCGAAGATGTCTCGATCGAGACCGACTTCACCAACAAGCGCTTTGGCCGCATCGACCAGAGCATTGCCATGGGCGCGCTCTTCACCGCGCACCACCTGGGCTGCAAGGCCATCGTGGCGCTCACCGAATCGGGCTCGACGCCGCTGTGGATGAGCCGGCACAACATCAAGGTGCCGATCTACGGCCTGACCTCGCAGGTGCAGAGCCAGCGCCGTATGGCGCTGTACCGCAATGTGCAGCCCTTGTTGATGCTGCCCCTGGTCGAGCGCGAGGAGGCGCTGGCCAAGGCCGAAGCGATGCTGGTGGAGATGGGCGTGCTGATGCCGGGCGACACCTATGCCATCACCTGCGGCGAGCCCATGGGCACGCCGGGCGGGACCAATATGCTCAAGGTGTGCGAGGTGCGCGCCAACCACAGCGGCTGGGCCTGAAGGGCCTCTCGCCGCGTCGATTCCCCTTGTGCCCCGTGGGGGCGACAATCCGGCTGCGGCATCCATGCGGGCACCTAAAATCAGCGTGGTTTCGGTGCACAGCCGTGCGTGCGCCGCCAGCGTCCCCGCTTCTCCTGTCGCCCATCACCCGCCACTTCCGGAGCCTCTCATGCCTCTCGTTTCGATGCGCCAACTGCTCGACCATGCCGCCGAGCACACCTATGGCATCCCGGCCTTCAACGTCAACAACCTCGAACAGGTGCAGGCCGTCATGTCGGCGGCCGCCGAGGTCGGCGCGCCGGTGATCCTGCAAGCCAGTGCCGGCGCGCGCAAGTACGCCGGCGAGGCCTTCATCAAGCACCTCATCCAGGCCGCCGTCGAGGCCTATCCGCAGATCCCGCTGGTGATGCACCAGGACCACGGCCAGACCCCGGAGATCTGCCAGGGTGCGATCGACCTCGGTTTCGGCTCGGTGATGATGGATGGCTCGCTGCGCGAGGACGGCAAGACGCCGGCTTCGTTCGACTACAACGTCGATGTCACGCGCAAGGTCGTCGAGATGGCCCACAAGGTGGGCGTCACCGTCGAAGGCGAGCTGGGTTGCCTGGGCTCGCTGGAGACCGGCGAGGCCGGCGAGGAAGACGGCCACGGCGCGGTCGGCAAGCTCGAGCATTCGTCGCTGCTCACCGACCCCGAGGAGGCGGCGCAGTTCGTCAAGGCGACGCAGCTCGACGCCCTGGCCATCGCCATCGGCACCAGCCACGGCGCGTACAAATTCACGCGCAAGCCCACCGGCGACATCCTGGCCATCTCGCGCGTGAAGGAGATCAACGCCCGCATCCCGAATACGCACCTGGTGATGCACGGTTCGTCGTCGGTGCCGCAGGAGCTGCTGGCCATCATCAACCAGTACGGTGGCAAGATGCGCGAGACCTACGGCGTGCCGGTGAGCGAGATCCAGGAAGCCATCAAGTTCGGCGTGCGCAAGATCAATATCGATACCGACATCCGCTTGGCCATGACCGCGGCGGTGCGCAAGTTCCTGGCCGAGAACCCCGAGAAGTTCGACGCCCGCGAGTGGCTCAAGCCCGCCCGCGAGGCGGCCAAGGCGATCTGCAAGCAGCGCTACCTGGAGTTCGGCTGCGAAGGCCAGGCCGCCAAGATCAAGCCCGTGACGCTGATCGACATGGCGGTGCGCTACGCCGGCGGCACGCTGGCGCAAATGGTGCGGTAGGCGCGGCCGTTCAGCCCGGACCGCGGAGGGTCCGGTCAGTCTTCCAGCTCGGCGAGCACCACCTCGTCGAGCCGGTGGTTCTGCCCGCCGCGGCAGGCGATCTTCAGCGCGCCCAGCCGGTTGCCCAGGGCCACGCTGCGCGCCAGCGTCCAGCCGCGCTCCAGCCCGTAGAGCAGGCCCCCGCGGAAGGCGTCGCCGCAGCCCGTGGGGTCGAGCACTTCTTCGGCCACCATGCCCGGCACATGCGTGCGCTGGCCCTGCACCCAGACGTCGCAACCCTGCGCGCCCAGCGTCACGACGACGCCCTTCAGGTGCGAGCGCGATAGGCCCTCCAGCGTCTTGCCCGTGCGCTCGCACAGCATGCGGCCCTCATAGTCGTTCACCGCCACCCAGGTGGCCAGGTCGACGAAGCGCTGCAGCTCGGTGCCGTCGAACATCGGCAGGCCCTGGCCGGGGTCGAAGACGAAGGGGATGCCGGCCTCGTGCATCTGGCTGGCGTGCTGCCACATCGCCTCGCGCCCGTCAGGGGCGATGATGCCGACGGCCAGGTCGCTGCGCTGCCCGCGCGCGGGCACCGGCATGAGGTGAGCGTTCTGCATCGCGCCGGGGTGGAAGGCGGTGATCTGGTTGTTGTCGCGGTCGGTGATGATGATGGCCTGCGCGGTGTAGGTGCTGGTGTCGTTGCGCACCAGCGAGGCGTCCACCCCCCACTTCTTCAGCCGCGCCAGGTAGTCGGCGCCGTCGTTGCCCAGCGCCGCCATGACCACGGGCTCACCGCCCAGGAGCTGCAGCGTGTAGGCGATATTGCCGGCGCAACCACCGAACTCGCGCCGCAGCGTGGGCACCAGGAACGACACGTTCAGGATGTGCACCTGCTCGGCCATGATCTGGTCGGCAAAGCGGCCGGGGAAGGTGGTGATGGTGTCGAAGGCGAGGGATCCGCAGATCAGCGCGGGCATGGCAGCTCCAAAGGGTCGTTGGCGCGGCTGCGCCGTCAGGGGTAGAAGAGTTCGATCGTGTAGCCGGCGACCCCGTCGGGGCCGGTCTGGAGTGTCGCCTGCAGGGCCAGGTCGCGGCCGGCGGCGAGCGTGGCCTGGTTGACGCCGAGCTCCGCCGCGTGCATGACGCGCCGCGCCAGCAGCCGGCCCTGGCTGTCGGTGAGCGAGAGGTCCAGCGCCGGCAACGCCAGCTCGAGGGCGCTGCGGTTGCGCAGCGCCACGGTCAGCCGGTAGATGTTGGACTGCTCCACACGCACCAGGCCGCTGCTTTCGACGGTCAGGCCTTCGAGGGAGCGGGCGGCGCCCACGCTGCAGCCCAGCCATCGGCAGGCCTGTTCCAGCGCAGACCGCGTGGCCGGCAGACGGGCCGCCAGCAGGTCGCGGGTTTCGTAGCCCACCTGGCCGGCCAGCGCCAGGGCGCCCAGCACCGTGGCACCCAGCAAGGCGGCGCGCACGCGCGGCTGCTTCCAGCGCGCCGCACGGTCGGCCCGCCTCACGAACGAAGGCAGGGCTTCGCCACCGGCCGAGGGGGCCGGGGCAGGCTCGTCGCCGAAGGGCGGGTCGGCCCGGTCTGCGATGCCTGACTCTTCTTGTGTCGAAGGCCGATCCTCGGCCGGCTCGGGCACCGACTCGGGCTCTTGTCGGTCTTGGGGTTCTTCGGGTTCTTGCCGCGCTTGCCGCTCCGGGGCCTGAGCCGCCGCCACGGGGCCCGGCGCTACGCTCCGGGGCGCCAGATCGTCATCGGCTGCGGGCGGCGCCGGCTCGGAAATCGGCGCCGCGACCATCCGCCCGGTCGCCTCGTCCGCGGCCCGGCGCGGCGTGCCGGTGTCCAGGTCGACCAGCGCTTCCGAGGCGTTGAAGACATTGGCGCAGCGCCCGCAGCGCACCCAGCCCTCGGAGACCCGCAACTGATCGGGCACGACGCGAAAAACGGTGCCGCAGGCCGGGCAGCGGGTGGCCAGGCCGTCGGCCATCAGCAGGCCTGCGGGCGCCGGGCGCACATCAGGATCCAGCCTTCCTCGCGGTCAGCCACCGTCAACGTCAGCCACGCGGCGTAGGCGGCCGTGAGCTCTTCGGCCTGGCGTTCCAGGATGCCGGCCAGGACCAGCCAACCGCCGGGCGCCACATGCGCGGCCAGCAGAGGCGCCAGCAGCTTGAGCGGCGTGGCCAGGATGTTGGCCAGCACCACCTCGTACTCGCCGCGCGCTGTCTCGGGCAGGCCGGGCGACAGCACCACGCCGTTGCGCGCGGCGTTATCGAGGGTGGACTGAACGGCCGCCGGGTCGATGTCCACGGCGTCGACTTGCGTGGCGCCGAGCTTGGCCGCGCCTATGGCCAGGATGCCCGAGCCGCAGCCGTAGTCGAGCACCCGGCCCCGCACCGCGCCATGGCCGGCCAGCCAGCGCAGGCACATTCGCGTGGTGGGGTGGGTGCCCGTGCCGAAGGCCAGGCCGGGGTCCAGCCGGATGACGTGGCGCGCGCCGGCGGGGGGTTCGTGCCAGCTCGGCACGACCCAGAACTCCGGTGTGATCTCCACGGGGGCGAACTGCGACTGCGTCAGACGCACCCAGTCCTGCTCGGCCACCGCGCGCAGCGCCTGCACGTGCAGTTCCTGCGCCCAGGGCTGCGCCAGCAGCCAGGTGGCGGCACGCTCGGCGGCGGGCGCGGTCTCGAAAAGGGCAGCCAGGGTCGAGCGCTCCCAGCCCGCCGCGGGCGCGGGCAGGCCGGGCTCGCCGAACAGCGCGCGCTCGCCCTCGGTGCCCGCGTCAGCGTCTTCCACCGAGACCGACAGCGCGGCCAGCTCGTCCATCAGCGCGTCCGACACCTGCTCCACCAAAGCCTGGGGGGCGAGCAGGACAAGTTCGATCACGAGACGGCCCAGCGATCAAGGCCATGCGCGGATCCGGCTTTGCCGGGCCGCAGCATGAGCCCCCTAGGGGGGCAGCGACCACAGGGAGCGTGGGGGCTCATCGTCTGCGCTGGGCGAGCCAGCCTTCGAGGTAATGGATGCTGGTGCCGCCAGCGACGAACTGGGCGTCGATCATCAAGTCGCGGTGCAGCGCGATGTTGGTCTGGATGCCTTCGACCACCGTCTCCGAAAGGGCGGTGCGCATGCGCGCCAGGGCCTGCTCCCGGGTGTCGCCGTGGACGATGATCTTGCCGATCATCGAATCGTAGTTGGGCGGCACGTAGTAGTTGGTGTAGGCGTGCGAATCCACCCGCACGCCGGGTCCGCCCGGCGCGTGCCACAAGGTGATGCGCCCGGGCGAGGGGGTGAATTTGTACGGGTCTTCGGCGTTGATGCGGCACTCCAGCGCGTGGCCGCGAATCTGGATGTTGCGCTGCGTGAAGGGCAGCTTTTCGCCGGCCGCCACGCGGATCTGCATCTGCACGATGTCGATCCCCGTCACCAGTTCCGTCACCGGGTGCTCGACCTGGACGCGGGTATTCATTTCGATGAAGAAGAACTCGCCGTTCTCGTACAGGAACTCGAAGGTGCCGGCGCCGCGGTAGCCCATCTTCTTGCAGGCTGCGGCGCAACGCTCGCCTATTCTTTCGATCACCCGCCGCGGGATGCCCGGCGCAGGCGCTTCCTCGATGATCTTCTGGTGACGCCGCTGCATGGAGCAGTCGCGCTCGCCCAGCCAGACCGCGTTCTTGAAGGTGTCGGCCAGGATCTGGATCTCGATATGCCTCGGGTTCTCGAGAAATTTCTCCATATACACGGCCGGGTTGCCGAAGGCCGCACCGGCCTCGGTGCGGGTGGTCGCCACGGCGTTGATCAATGCCGCTTCGGTGTGCACCACGCGCATGCCGCGCCCGCCGCCGCCGCCGGCGGCCTTGATGATGACCGGGTAGCCCAGGGCGCGGGCCTGGCGGATGATCTCCTTGGAATCGTCCGGCAGTGCGCCTTCCGAGCCGGGCACGCAGGGCACGCCCGACTTGATCATGGTCTGCTTGGCGGCGACCTTGTCGCCCATCGTGCGGATGGACTCCGGCGTGGGCCCGATGAAGGTGAAGCCGCTTCGCTCGACGCGCTCGGCGAAGTCGGCGTTCTCGCTGAGGAAACCGTAGCCGGGGTGGATGGCCTCGGCGTCGGTGACCTCGGCCGCGGCGATGATGGCCGGCATGTTGAGGTAGCTCAGGTTGGACGCCGGCGGGCCTATGCACACCGCCTCGTCGGCCAGCTTGACATATTTGGCCTCGCGGTCGGCCTCGGAATAGACGATGACCGCCTTGATGCCCATCTCGCGACAGGCGCGCTGTATGCGAAGGGCGATTTCGCCTCGGTTGGCGATGAGGATTTTCTTGAACACGGCGCGGCGCCTACTCGACGCTGAACAGCGGTTGCCCGAATTCGACCGCCTGACCGTTCTCGCACAGGATGCGGATCACCTTGCCGTCGCAGTCGGCCTCGATCTCGTTCATGATCTTCATGGCCTCGATGATGCACACCGGCTGGCCTTCCTTGACGGCATCGCCGAGTTCGACGAACGGCTTGGCCGACGGGCCGGAAGCGCGATAGAAAGTGCCCACCATCGGGGATTTGATGATCCTGCAGACGGGCCCGGCGGCCTCGCTGGCTGCGGCGGCCGCGGTGGCTTCGGCCATGCGCGCCGACTCCGCGACGGCTGCCGAGACCACCGGCGAAGGCGCATGAGCAGCCACGGCGGGCGCACCGGCCTTCACGATGCGAACCTTGCCTTCGGCTTCGGTGATCTCCAGCTCGGAGATATTGGATTCGGAGACGAGGTCGATCAGCGTCTTGAGTTTTCGTAGGTCCATGGTGGCAGTGCCCTCCAGGGGTGATGCTTCCAGGCCTCGGCCTGAGCGCTGGTATCGGTGTTGATCTGAACGAACTTTGCCTCGATCTGCATCAATTCAGCCTGATTGAAGCGGCTGGGCCGGTGCAGACCAGGTGGAGTCCGCTTCGCTCCGTTCATGGCGGTCATGCAAACGAATGCAAGCAGTAACGGATTTGCGGAGGTGGACTTTACGCGTTTTGCAGTCTGATAAACGAATCTGGCCTCAATTCAAGAGGAAAACGCCTGACCGCTACGATTTCAGGCGGACATGCCCGGTCAGAGTGGCGCAACCCAGCGCGAGAGCTGCTCGAAGCTGGTTTCACCCAACCTGCGCTGCACCACGCGCCCGCCGCGGTCGAGCACCACGGTGAAGGGCAGGGCGCCGCTCTCGTTGCCCAGCTTGCGGCTGAGGTCGGTGCCGGCGAAACCGGCCAAGCCGATGGTATAGCTCACGGGCGAGCGCGCCAGGAACTCGCGGACGGCGGCGGGGCTGTCGACAGCCAGGCCGACCACCCGCACACCTTGGGCAGCGAACTGCCGCGCGAAGCGATCGAGCTCCGGCATTTCGCGCACGCAGGGTGGGCACCAGGTGGCCCAGAAGTTCAGCACCAGCGGCACGCCGCGCAAGGCGGCCATCTCCAGGACCCCGCCGTCGGGCTGCGTGAAGCGGGCCTGCCAGAGGCTGGCTTGACCCTCTTCGGTGCCCGCTGGCAAGCCCGACGAGCCGCGCCAGAGCTGCCAGCCCAACCCGGCGCCCGCGGCCACGGCGCCGGCGCCGACCAGCAGAAGATTCAATTCACGGCGGTTCATGCGGGGGTCTCCATCAGACGCTGCAGCGCCGCCAGATCGCCGCGCCAGCTGCGGCCGCGCGTATCGGGCTTGAGCGCGCCGCGCTGGTCGTCGCGGTCGTGCAGCAGCAGGTGCACCGTCACCGGCTCGCCCAGCGCCTGGCTGGGTGAAGCCAGGGTCAGCACGTTCAGCGGCTCGCCGCCGCCGCGGCCCGGGCGGGCCAGCGCGCCCGCGTCGTAGTTCACGCCGGCATTGATGAGCATGATCTCGACGGCCTTGGGGTCGTCGCAGTACAAGTCCAGGTGCACGGCCGACCAGCGCGTGGCCGTGCCGCGCCAGGCAGCGCCCGACAGGTGCGGCCGAAACTCCGCCAGGCGCTGCATCCACAGCGCCGCCACCTCGCGCAGCGCCTGCAACTCGCCGGGTTGCGTGTCGGCGCAGAAGAGCGTGATGTGCTCGCGAACCGCGTCTTCCACCTCTTCGTTGCTCGGCAGTTCGATGCGCCGCCCCGACTCGCCCGTCGACTTGACCGCCTTGCGCTTGGCCGCGGCGTATTCCATGCCCTCCTCGACCACCAGGCGCGCGGCGATGGCGGCGATCTCTTCGCTGCGGCTCATTTCGGCAACTCCACCGATCCCATGCGCGCGACGATGGTCGCGGCCCGGCCCACCACGTAGGGCGAGGACGGTCGCTTCTCGAAACGCTTGGGCGCCGGCAGCATCACCGCCAGCCGGGCGGCCTGCTCGGCGCCCAGCCTGGCCGCGTCGGCCTGGAAATAGTGGCGTGCCGCGGCCTGCGCACCGAAGAGGCCTTCGCCCCACTCCACGTTGTTCAGGTAAATCTCCAGGATGCGGCGCTTGGATAGCGTGGTCTCGAGCAGCAGCGTCAGCACCAGCTCCTGGCCCTTGCGCAGCACGGTTCGTTCGCCGGAGAGGAAGAGGTTCTTGGCCAGCTGCTGCGTGATGGTGGAGCCACCGATCACCTTGGCCATGGGGACGCGCCCGGTGTCACGCGGGCGCTCGGCGCGCTTTTCCGCCCGCTGCTCGGCGCGCAGGTTCTTCTGCCAGGCGCCTTCGATGGCGTCCCAATCCACGCCCGCGTGCTCGGCAAAGCTGGCGTCCTCGCTGGCGATCACGGCACGCTGCAGGTTCGGCGAGATGCGGGCCATGTCCACCCAGCGCTGGCTCCAGTCGAGCTGGTGTTTCTCCACCAGCAGCCGCCAGGCCTCGCTGCGCTGGAAGGTGGTGGACTGTGGGTCAACCGCCGCCATCAGCGCGATGCGCAGCGCAAACACGACTTGCAGGGCCACCGCGCACAGCAGCAGCAGGGCCAGCAGGCGCAGCGCATGGCCGCGCAGGGCAGCGGTGGCCTTCATGCGCCCGCGGCCAGCTGGGCGCGCAGCGCCCGCAGCACCGGTGCGGGCTGCGGGCGCACGCCGCGCCAGACGAAAAAGGCCTCGGCCGCCTGTTCCACCAACATGCCCAGGCCGTCGCGCGGCACGGCGCCGGCGGCGCGCGCCCAGGCCAGGAAGGGTTCGGCCGCCGGGCCGTACATCAGGTCGACGGCCAACGTGCCGGGCCCGAGCACCGAGGCCGGCACCGGCGAGGCCGCGCCTTGCAGGCTGCTGGCGCTGGCGTTGAGCACGACATCGAAGCGCTCGCCGGGGGCGCCCAGCCCCGCCGCGGCGAGCTCGGCGCCATGCTCCCGGGCCCACGCGGCATGCGAGGCCACGAGCTGCTGCGCCTTGGCCACCGTGCGATTGGCCACCACCACCGCGGCGGGCCGCGCGGCCAGCAGCGGCCCGAGCACGCCGGCCGCGGCGCCGCCGGCGCCCACCAGCAGCACGCGACGGCCCACCAGAGGCACCCGGGCCCCTGCTTCGATGTCGCGCACCAGGCCGATGCCGTCGGTGTTATCGGCGAACCAGCCCTCGGGGTCGAAACGCAGCAGATTGGCCGCACCGGCCAGCGCGGCGCGCGGGCTGCAGCGCGCGGCGAGTTGCCGGGCCTCGAACTTGAACGGCACGGTCACGTTGCAGCCGCGCCCACCGGCGGCCGCGAACGCGTGCGCGCAATCCGCGAAGCCCTCCAGCGGGCACAGCACGCGCGCGTAGGCCACGCTCTCGCCGGTCTGCCGCGCGAACTCGGCATGGATGAAAGGGCTGCGGCTGTGCGCGACCGGGTTGCCCAGCACGGCGTAGCGATTGGTCATCGAGCGCTCAATGAAGTTTCCAGGCCGTCTTCGCGCGTGAAGCGAAAGCGCGAGGTGACGACGATCTGCTCGGCTCCCGCCAGCATGGCCGCGCTGAAGGCGCCGAAGGGTGCGGCGGCACGCACGATGGCCACCGCCTGCTGGTCCAGCCGGCGCGATTTGGAGGGGCGAATGATCTCGGCTTCCACGACGCGGCCGGCGGCGTCGACGGTGACGTTCATCGTCAGCTCGCCATAGAGCTTCCTGCCGTTGAATTCGGGGAAGTCGCGCGTGCCCCGCTCTTCCACGCGGCGGCGCAGGGCGTCGTAGTACAGCGCGTACACCTCTTCCCGCGTGGCCGGGCTGATATAGCGCTTCTTGGGGCGCGCGTTCTCGTCGTTGACGCGTTTCTCGATTTCGGCGAGCAGGCGCAGGAGCTGCCGGCGGCGGTCTTGCGCGTCGCTCTCGCGTGGCGTACCGCCCTCGCGCCGCGGGTCGGGCGGTGGCAGGGCCGCGACCTCGCGCCGGATCTGCGCCAGCAGCTGCTGCTGTTCCTGCTGCAACTGGTCGATGCGGCGGTGGGCGTCCTCAGCCGCGTCGCCGATCTGCATGGTCGGCGCCATGGGCAGCGGCGAAGTGGCGCGGCCCTTCGCGGCCTCGCCGCCGCCGGCCAGATGGGCCTGCGCAATGGCCTGGGCCTGCACGGGCGCCTCGTTGGAACGGGCGTTGACGAGGATCACCTCCAGCGGCATGTCGCGAAAGACGCGGTTCAGCGCTTCGGGGTCGACAAAACGCACGGTCAGCAGCCCGCCATGGAGCGTGGCCGAGGCCACCAGCGCCCATTGCAGCGTGGACAGGTCGCGCCAGTTCATCGGCCGGGCTCAGGCGGCGGCGGTGTCCTCGGCCGCGTCGGCCGAGGGTGGGGCGGGGGCGGCTGCGTCATCGAGCTCGATGGCGAGCTCCAGCACGCCGGCGGGCTCGGTGTCTTCTTCGCCGCTGTCGTCTTCCACGGCCACGGCCGGCACGTCCAGCCGCGCCGCCAGCGTGGCGTGCAGGTCCAAGGTGAGCAGGTCGATGCCGGTGACGCGGGCGCGCACGCGGCTGCCGCGCGGCAGGCTCTCGGTGCCGGGCAGGCGAAAGACCAGCGGCAAGGCCTCGGCGCGCACCAGGCCGTCCTTCATGACCGCGGCGTCGAGCTCGACCAGGGCGTTCTGTTCCACGTAGCGCAGTGCCCAGAAACGCTCGATGCCTTGCTGGAAGGCGTTGTAAGCGCTGTACGCGGCATCGAAACCCGAGATCACCGAGAACAGCGCGGCGTCCTTGGGCCGGAAGGGCGCGGCCAGTGCGGCGGTGCGGCCGTGGCGGGCGCAGGCGATGATCTGCCACTGGTTGGCCAGGTCCACATAGCGCCGCAGCGGCGAGGTGGACCACGCGTACTGCGGCACGCCCATGCCGGCGTGCGGCGCGGGCTTGGTGCCCATGCGCACCTTGATGCCCGGCGCCAGGCTCGCCTGGCTGCGGTAGATGCCGGGCACGCCGAGCTCGGCCAGCCAGCCGCCCCAGGTGCTGTTGGCCAGGATCATGGCCTCGGCGACGATGAGGTCCAGCGGCGCGCCGCGCTGGCGGGTGCTGATCTGCACGCGCTCCACGCCGGTGGGCTCGCCCGCGAGCTTGGCCGCCGGGTCGCCCGTGGGCGCCACCGGGTGGCCCTCGAGGCGGAAGTTGTAGTCCGGCCGGTTGAAGGTCTCGGGCTTGCCGCGCACGGCCTCGCGCCGCAGCTTGAGCTCGCGCGCCAGGCGCCAGGCGAAGGCCAGTTCGCTGGCGAAGGGGAAGTCGGCCGGTGCCGCGCCCGTCAGCGCGGCTTCGGTGACGACGCCGTCGAGCTGGTCATGGCGCAGGTTGGCAGCGATGGGCACGCGTTCCAGGCGCGTCTCGCTGCCGCGCAACTCCAGCGAGGCCTCGTCCAGCGTCACGTACAGGCTCACCGCCGGGCAGTCGCGGCCTTCGGCCAGCGTGTAGGCGCTCACCACTTCGTCGGGCAGCATGGTGATCTTCCAGCCCGGCATATACACCGTGGAAAGCCGCTCGCGCGCCACCTTGTCCAGCGCCGAGTCGGGCGCGATGGCCAGCCCCGGCGCCGCGATGTGGATGCCCAGGACCACGGTGCCCGTGCCCAGGCCCTGCACCGAGAGCGCGTCGTCGATCTCGGTGGTGGCCGAGTCGTCGATGGAGAACGCCTGCACCGCCGCCGTGGGCAAGGCTTCCAGGATGGGCGGCGCGGCGAGTGCGGGGGCGGCCGGGCCGAACTTGTAGCCCTTCGGGAACTGCTCGAAGAGGAAGCGCTGCCAGTGGAACTGGTAGGGGCTCTCGATCGCGCCGGCCGCGGTCAGCAGGTCCAGCGGGGCGCGCTGCGCGCGCTTCGTGGCTTCGACCACGGCCTTGTATTCCGGCGCGTTCTTGTCGGGCCGGAAGAGGATGCGGTAGAGCTGCTCGCGCACGGGCGCCGGACAACGACCCCGTGCGAGTTCTTCGGCCCAGGCCTCGATCTGCTCGGCCACTTGCTTCTTGCGCGCGATGCCCAGCAGCGCCGCCTTGACGATCTCTTCCGGCGCCTTGCGAAACACGCCCTTGCCCAGGCGGCGGAAGTAGTGCGGTGCGTCGAACAGGCACAGCAGCGCCGCGGCCTGTTTCTCGGGCCCGAAAGGGGCTTCGAAATACTCGCGCGCCAGTTCGGCAAAACCGAAATCGCCGTGCGGGGCGAATTCCCAGGCCAGGTCGAGGTCGATCCCTTCAGCCAGCGCCTGCGCCTGCGCCATCAGCTCCGCGGGGGCGGGCTTGTCGAAGCGCAACATCACGTTGGCCGACTTGACCTTGACGCGCTTGCCCGAATCGAGCTCCACCTGCACCGAGGCCTCGGCCTCGGACATCACACGGCCGGCGTGGAATTTGCCGGCGTCGTCGAACAATGCGTACATGGGGCGGATTGTCGCCGCTGGAGTGCCGCGCACGGGCCACGCGATGGCCAGCCCGATTTCGTCGGTGCTCGATCGAAGTCAGGCCGTGATGGATCGATTCCTCGGGAGCACCAGGATCGCTCGCAATCCGCCGCCCTGGCGGTTCTCCAAGGTCAGATGCCCGGCGTGGTAAGCCGCAGCGTCGCGCACGATGGCCAGGCCCAGGCCCACGCCGCCGGTGTCCAGATTGCGCGATGCGTCCAGACGGACGAAGGGCTCGGTGACCCGGGTCAGGTCCGCCTCCGGGATGCCGGGGCCGTCGTCGTCTATCACCACGCGCAGTTCGTGCGCCGCATCCTCGAAGTGCACCGAGACAGTCTGCCCATGTGCCACCGCGTTATCGATCAGGTTGGTGATGGCGCGACTCAGGACCGACAGCTTGCCGGCGTAGGGCACAGGTGCAGCCTGCCCCGGCGCTGACTCCGTGAGCCTGACCTGCCGCCCGAGGGCCTGCTCGTCTTCGACGACGCTCGACAGCAGCGCCTCCATGTTGATCGGCTGTATGCGTTCAGCATCCTCCAGCCCGCGCAGGTAGGCCAGCACGCTGTTGACCATGCCCTGCATGGCGTCGATGTCGGCGTTCAGTTTGTCCTGCAGCACGGGGTCGTCGACCAGCTCGGCACGCAGGCGCATGCGCGTGAGCGGCGTGCGCAGGTCGTGCGAGACGGCGGCCAGCGCGCGACCGCGCTCGACCACCAAGCGCCGCAGCCGCGTCTGCATGAAGTTGAAGGCCTCGGCCGCGCGGCGCACCTCGGTCGGTCCGGCCTCTTTCAAGGGCGCGGCATCCAGATCGTGGGCAAAGGCCGTCGCCGCCGACGCCATCTGCTGTAGCGGCTTGGTCACCCAGCGCACGGCCACCAGCGACACCACGATGACCGCGACCAGCGTCAAGGACACATGCCAGATGAAGCGCAGCGGCAGCGCGTCGAGCGCCGGCATGCCCGGCGGCAGGTGCCCGGCGGCCATCATGGCCGCGCGGTCCTGCAGGTGGAGCAGCAGGCTCGCTACCTGCGCCGCCAGCAGGCCGAGCACCAGGATCAGCGTCATGCGCCCGGACAGCGAGCGTGGCAGCAGCTTGGCCCACTTCAATCGCATGACGGCATCCCCTGCACCGCCGCGGCCAGCACGTAGCCTTCGCCGCGCACCGTCTTGATCAACCCCGACTCGCGCCCCGCGTCCTGCAGGCGCTGACGCAAGCGACTCACCTGCACATCGATGGCGCGGTCGTAGGGCTCGGCCTCGCGGCCGTGGATCAGCTCGACCAGTTGATCCCGGTTGAGCACGCGGTTCGGGTGGTCGAGCAGGATGCGCAGCAGCCGGTATTCGGCCCCCGACAGCGGCGTCGCCACGCCGTCGGGTCCGGTCAGCACGCGCGTGGCGGTGTCGAGCTTCCACCCGGCGAAGGCCAGGCAGCGTTGGGTGTCGGGCTTGAGGTTGGGCGGCAGCGAGCGCGTGCGCCGCAGGATGCCCTTGATGCGCGCCAGCAGCTCGCGCGGGCTGAAAGGCTTGACGAGGTAGTCGTCGGCGCCCATCTCGATGCCCAGGATGCGGTCGGTCTCTTCGCCGCGTGCCGTGAGCATCAGCACCGGCAGATTCGACTTGGCGCGCAGGTCGCGGCACAGCACCAGGCCGTCGGTGTCGGGCAGCATCAGGTCCAGCACCACCAGGTCGATGGCGTGCTTGTCCAGCACCTGCCACATCTGGCGGCCGCTGGCGGCAGGCACCGCGTCAAAGCCGTTGCGGGCCAGGTAGTCCACCAGCAACTGGCGGATCTCGGGGTCGTCATCGACGATGAGGATGCTGTCTTTCGTGTCCATGGAGCGAGCGTCGCCGGGCGTCGTGCCGGGTTGCGTGGAGTTTTGTATCGCAGTGTTGCATGGTCGCAGGGTGCAAGCTGGCGATGCAAATCGGGGCAGGTCCGCCATGCACGCGCCGGGCGTTGCAGTTTCAATGCGCCCATCGCATCACAAGCTTCGGGCCTGCACACCATGTCAACCGTTTTTTCCTTCGGAGAGCGCATCGACGGCTATGCCGTGCCCGTGCTCAACGAACGCGCCGTGCGCGCCGCCGCCGGTATCGTTTTCTTCTTCGCCATGGCGTCGTTCATGAACGCCTGGCTGGTGGGCAACTTCCAGCCCACGCGGGTCTTCGTGGTCGCCTTCCTGATCGACTTCGCGCTGCGCATCTTCGTCAACCCGCGCTTCGCGCCGAGCATGATCCTGGGCCAGTGGATGGTGCGCAAGCAGCAACCTGAATACGTCGGCGCGCCGCAGAAGCGTTTTGCCTGGGCCATCGGCTTCGTGCTGGCGCTGGTGATGCTCTACCTGCTGGTCATCAAGCAGGTCATCGGCCCGATCAACCTGCTGGTCTGCGGCGCCTGCCTGGTGCTGCTGTTCTTCGAGACGGCCTTCGGCATCTGCATCGGCTGCAAGGTCTACAACGGGTTCAACAAGGACAAGGCGCAACTGTGCCCGGGCGGTGTGTGCGAGGTCGAACCGGCGCGCAGCGCCGGTGGCAACTGGGGTCATGCTGCGGTGGTGCTGGCCTTCGTCGGGGTCATCGCAGCCTGGACATCCCACGTGGTCGCCAATGATCCGTATGCCAAGGCCGTGGCTCCCGCTGCGGCGGCACCCACCGCGATGACTGCCGCAACCGCACGAGCCCCCATCGACCCGACCGAGGCCGAACGCTGCAAGGTGCCCGACTTCGCCAAGGCCATGGGCCACGAAGACAAGTGGAAGCTCCACAACAACTGCAAGTGAGAACATCGACCATGACATGCAACGCTCCACCGCCGCCGGCCTGAGCGCTTCGGGCTACGTTGATGCCCATTCTGTGGCGCGCGGTGCCACGCTCGGGCTGACGGCCCGATGATGCGGGCTCTCTCCAACTCAAGGTACGCTGACGTGTCTCGTCCATCCCTTGCCGCACAGCGGGCGCGGCTGCTACTCGCCCTGGCCCCTGTTGCCTTGCTGGCCGCTGGCCTGTTCGCCGCCACCGCCCACGCCGTGGAAGTGCGCTTCGAACCGGTGGCCGAGGGCGTGTACGCCTTCGTCGGCGAACTTGGCGGCCGCACCGCGGTCAACGAGGGTCTGAACGCCAACCTCGGCCTCGTCGTCACGCCAGCCGGGGCGGTGCTGATCGACAGCGGCGCCACGCTGCAGGGCGCCCGCCAGATTCACGAGGCGGTCAGGCGCGTGACTTCGCAGCCGGTGCGCTGGGTCGTCAACACCGGAGGTCAGGACCACCGCTGGCTGGGCAACGGCTACTTCCGGGCGCAAGGCGCGGAGCTCATCGCCCACACCGCCGGCGAGGCCGACATGCGCAGCCGCGGCAACGACCATGTCGAAGCCCTGCGTGCCGCGCTGGGCGCCAAGGCCGACGGCACCGTGCCGACCCTGCCGGACCGCTGGCTGAAGCAGCCTGACGAGCGCCTGGAGCTCGGCGGTGTGGTGTTCGAATTCAAGCACCGCGGCGGCGCGCACACGCCCGGCGAACTGCTGGTGTGGTTGCCGCAGCAGCGCGTGCTGTTCAGCGGAGACGCGGTCTACGTCGACCGCTTGCTGGGCGTGCTGCCGGTCAGCCGGACCTTGCCCTGGTTGGCCACCTTCGCCGAGATCGAGCGGCTGCAGCCCCAGAAGCTCGTCCCCGGCCATGGCCGGGTCACCGATCTGGCCACGGCTCGGGCCGATACACGCGACTACCTGCAAGCCCTGCGTGCGCACATGAAGAAGGCCGTCGACGACGGCACCGACATCAGCGCAGCGGTCAAGTCCTTCGATGCACGCCCCTTCATGCGGCTGCTCAATGCGGCCGAGCTGATGCCGGGCAACGCCAGCCGGGTCTACCTGGAACTGGAACGCGAGTGAAGGCCGACGCAGCCGGCGCGCCCACGGTGCCTCCGGCGCTCGTTGCCGAAAGCCTGACACGCCGCTTCGGCGAGCGCGTCGCCGTCGACAAGGTCAGCTTCACGGTGGCCCGCGGAGAGATCTTCGGCTTCCTGGGCCCCAATGGCGCGGGCAAGAGCACGACAGCGCGCATGCTGACGGGCTTCCTGCCGCCCACCGAAGGCCGCGCGCGGGTGGATGGCATCGACGTCAACCGACACCCCAGCGCCGCGCGGCGCCATATCGGTGTGGTGCCGGAAGAGGCCAACGTCTATGCCGACCTGACGGTGCAGCAGAACGTGCTGCTGATGGCCGAGCTGCATGGCGTGGGCCGCGCTGAGCGCGAGCGGCGCTGCACTGAGTTGCTGCAGACCTTCGACCTCACCGCACGCGCCACGCAGAAGGGCCGTCAGTTGTCCAAGGGCCTGCGCCAGCGGCTGATGCTGTGCATGGCGCTGGTCAGCGCACCGCAGATCCTGTTCCTGGACGAGCCGACCTCGGGGCTGGACGTGGCCAGCGCCCACATGATCCGGGACGTGATCGCGCGCCTGAACCGCGAGCGGGGCATGACGGTCTTCATCACCACGCACAACATGGACGAGGCCGACCAGTTGTGCCACCGCGTGGCCATCATCGACCGCGGCTGCATGGCGGCCATCGACACCCCCGCGGCACTTCGGGGCCGGGTCGAGTCCCGGCGTTCGGTGGTCGTGAAGTTCGCCGGCCGTGCTGCCAAGCCCGACGAACTGCTGCCGCGGACGGGCATGGAGGTGGAGACGCTGGTCGATGGCTGGCGCGTCTTCAGCCCCGAGCCGGGGCCGCTGGCCCAGCACATCGCTGCGCGCAGCACTGAGTTGGGCCTGCGCCTGGAGAGCCTGAACACGCTGGCGCCGACGCTCGAAGAGGTGTTCGTGTCGATCACCGGAGATGCCCATGAGCGCGCATGGCCGCTCCAAAGCGCTCATCCCGGAGCGCGCAGTGCGCAGGGTAGTCCAGTGCAGCGCGCATGGCCGCTCCAAAGCGCTCATCCCGGAGCGCGCAGTGCGCAGGATAGTCCAGTGAGCACGCCTGAGGACGGCGGCATGGCCGAGTTGCTGCGCCAGTTGCGCTGCGCCTGGGTGATCGCGAAGAAGAACGCCCGCGTCTATTACCTGAAGGGGCCGGTGGTCACCTTCGGCATCGTCTTCCCGCTGTTCTTCTACCTCTCGTTCGCGGCCGGGCACGACGCGCCGGTGTCGGTGATGGTGCCGGGCATCGCGGCGATGGCGCTGTTCTTCACCGCCTCGGCCGTCGGCCCGCTGATCACGCCGTGGGAGCGCCAGGCCCGCACCTTCGAGCGGCTGGTCACCTCGCCGGCTTCGCTGTCGGCCATCCTGGCCGGCGATATGAGCGCGGGCGCCGCGTTTGGTGCGCTGCTGGCCCTGCTGCCGCTGGCCGCGGCCTTGCTGCTGACCAGCGCGCAGGTCAGCGCGACGTGGCCGCTGCTGGCGGGCTGGCTGCTGGGTGCCACGGCGTTCTCGGCGCTGGGCGTGTTGATGGCCGCGCCGGCCACCGAAGGGCCCTCGCAAGTGATGATGCTGTCCAACCTGGTGCGGCTGCCTTTGGTCTTCATCAGCGGCGTTTTCGTGCCGCATGCGCAAATGCCCGTCTGGGGCCAGTGGTTGTCGCCCTTGTCACCGCTGTCGTACTGCGCCGACCTGATCCGCATCGGCTTCGGAGGCACCGCGTACTTCTCGGTGACGACCGACGTGCTGGCGCTGGCGGGTTTCAGCGGGGTCTTCATGGCCGCAGCGCACTTCTTCCACCGCCGCACGCGCAACCGGCTGGCGTGAATCGAACACCCCAAGGAGAATTCATGAGTCTTGTCATCGCACAGGGTCTGAGCAAGACCTACCGCACCGGCGACATCGACGTGCCTGCCATCAAGGGTGCCGACTTCGTCATCGAGCCGGCGTCCTTCGTCGCCTTCGTCGGACCCTCGGGCAGTGGCAAGAGCACGCTGCTGAACCTGATCGGCTGCCTGGACCACCCGAGCTCGGGCAAGCTGACGGTGCTGGATACCGACATCGCCACGCTGGACCGGCGCGCAGCCGCTGACTTCCGTGGCAGGAACATCGGCTTCATCTTCCAGGACTTCAACCTCGTGCCGGTGCTCACCGCCTACGAGAATATCGAGTACCCGCTCATCATGGTGCAGCAGTGGCCCGCCGCAAAGCGCCGCGAACAGGTGATGCGCCTGCTCAAGGCGGTGGACATGGAGAGCCAGGCGAACAAGCGCCCCGACCAGATGTCGGGCGGCCAGAAGCAGCGTGTGGCAGTGGCGCGCGCGCTGGTCAGCAACGCCAAGATGGTGCTGGCCGACGAGCCCACCGCCAACCTCGACCACGACACCGCCTACCGCATCATCGAACTGATGCGCAGGATGCGCGACGAGTTCGGCACCACCTTCATCTTCTCGACGCACGACCCCAAGGTCATGGCCGAGGCCGAGACCACCTACACGCTGGAAGACGGCCGCGTGCTGTCTCGCACCCACCAGGAGGCCGCTCATGCTTGACGTGCTCAAGATCGCCGGGCGCAACCTCTCGCGCTACCGCCGCCGCACGCTGCTGACGCTGCTGCTGATCATCATCGGCATGGTCGCCGTGCTGCTGTTCATCGCCGTCACCGGCTCGTTCAAGACCATGATGGTCGGGCAGATCACCGACTCGGTGCTCGGCCATGTGCAGGTGCATCGCAAGGGCTACGTCGCCTCCATCGACACGCTGCCGCTGAACCTGAATGTGAAGCCCGGCGCGGTGGCCAAGGTGGAAGAGGTGCTCAAGCAGGACAGGGCCGTCGAGACCTGGTCGCCGCGCGTCAAGTTCGGTGGCATGTTCAGCAACTTCAGCGAGACCACCAGCATCCGCATCAACGGGGTGGACCCGGTGCGCGAAGCGGCGACCGTGCCCTTGCTGCCCGGCCGCATGCTCGAAGGGCCCAAGACCGGGCCGCTGGTCGAGAAGGGCCAGATCGTCATCCCCATGCTGCTCTCGCGTGGCATGAAGGTGGCTCTGGGCGACACGGTGGTTGTGGTGGCCACCAACCGCGACGGTTCGGTCAACGGCAAGACCTTCGTCATCCGGGCAATCACCGAGGCCATCTCGGGCCCGGGCGGGCGCGACGGCTACATCCACATCGACGACGCGCGCGAGCTGCTGCGCATGAAGGACGCCGAGGTCAGCGAAATCGCCATCCGCCTGAAGGACCCGGCGCAGCTCCCGCGCGTGACGGCGGCGCTCAAGGAAGCGCTGGGTGCCACTTCGGGCAAGGCGCCGGAGCCGACGCCGGGCAAGACGCCAGGCGGCGCCGGCGCCGGTGACGGCAAGCCCGCGCTGGAGGTGCACACCTGGGCCGACCTGTCACCGTTTGCCAGCCTGGCCAGCATGATCGACCTGATGACGGTGTTCATCAAGGTGGTGCTGGTATCCATCGTGCTGGTCAGCGTGATGAACGTGATGGTGATGGCGGTCTATGAGCGCATCCGCGAGATCGGCACCATCGCCGCCATCGGCACGCGGCCTTCGCGCATCCTCTCGCTGTTCCTCGCCGAGGGGCTGCTGCTGGGTGTCATCGGCACCGCGCTGGGCACGCTGATCAGCCTGGCGGCGATCTACGCCCTCAACCTCTGGCAACCGCACTTCGCGTTCGGCCAGCAGCAGGACCTGGTGATGGCGCCGACCATCGCCACGCTGCAGGTGGTCACCGTGGCGCTGCTGGTGGTGGGCGTGGCCGTGCTGGCCAGCCTGCAGCCGGCCTGGAAAGCGTCGCGCCTGGACCCGATAGATGCCCTGCGGCATGTCTGAGCGCCTGCTGGAGAACACGATGAAGAAACTGATGACCCTGTTGTCGATGACGTGGCTGCTGGCCACGCCTGCGTTCGCCGTCGACGGCACCGCGCTGCTGCTGCAGGTGGACCGCAAGCTCGAGCCCGAGTCCTACGAGATGGTGCGCAAGCTCGTCAATATCGAGCCCGACGGCACGCGCAAGGAGTTCGTGCTGTATTCGGTGAAGAAGGGCAAGGACAAGATCGCCGCGCTGTTCCTCGACCCGGCCAGCGAGCGCGACCGCGCCACACTGCGCCTGGGCGAGAACATGTGGCTGTACATCCCCAGCGTGGGCAAGCCGGTGCGCATCACCAGCCTGCAGTCGATCACGGGAGGCATCTTCAATAACTCGGACATCCTGAGCCTGGAGTATTCGGTCGAATATGCGGTGGACAAGGTGGTCGAGGACGCGGCCGGCTACACCCTGTCGCTCAAGGCGCGCACCAACGACGTGGCCTACGACCGGCTGACGATGAAGGTGGACAAGAAGACCACGCTGCCCACCGTGATCGAGGCCTACGCCGCCAGCGGGCTACTGATCAAGACGCTGGCGTACAAGGACATCAAGGACTTCGGTGGTGGCCTCAAGCGCCCGGCGACGCTGGAGACGGTGAGCCCGCTGCACAAGGGCTACAAGTCGCTCATGCTCTACGGCAGCATCAAGGCGCGCAAGGTGCCCGACGAAGCCTTCACGCTGGAGTACCTGCCGCGGCTCAAGGAACTGCGGTGACGCGCGCCGCTGCGGCCTGGCTGGTGCTGCTGGCCGCGGCGTCCTGCGCATGGGCCGACGAGAGCTTCGATGCCGCGGCCTACGAGAAGAAGGCCTTCGAGTGGACCGGCTTCGTCGAAGCCCGGCCCGAGCGGCAGTGGCTGCGCCAGGACTCTGCCGGCTACCTGCTGCAGTACCCGGGCGAGACGCGGCGAACGGCCAACCGTCTGGGTGGGGCCGCAGAGCTCTCCGGCGTGCTGCGCCGCCAGTCGCTGAGCTTCAACTTCACTGGCCACGCGAGCTGGATCGACGAGCCGCGTGGGTCGGACAGCGACAGCCGCCTGTACGAGGCCTACGCCGGCTGGCAGATCGATGAGCGCAGCAACGTCGAACTCGGCAAACGCGCGTTGCGCTGGGGCAAGGGCTACGCCTGGAGCCCGGTGGCCTTCCTGGAGCGCGCCAAGGACCCGACCGACCCGGAACTCGCACGCGAGGGTTTCGTGATGACCACCGGATCCTACGTGCGCAGCTTCGAAGGGCCGCTGCAGACGCTGGCGCTGACGGCCGCCGTGGTGCCGACCAGGGACGGTCTCAACACCGACTTCGGCGGCGGTGCCACGAACGCGGGGCACAGCAATGCGGCCTTCAAGCTCTACGGCCTGCTCTACGACACCGACATCGATCTCATCTGGGCCACCCGCGGCAGCCGCGGCCCGCGCTTCGGGATCGACTTCTCGCGCAATCTCGGCAGCCAGTGGGAGTTGCACGGCGAATGGGCCCGCATCACCGACGCCCCGCGCGTCGTGCTGACGGCAGGCAACACCCTGCAAACGCAGACGCGCAGCTACACCAGTGCACTCGTCGGGCTGCGCTACC
Source organism: Rubrivivax sp. (assembly GCA_030681795.1). Classification (GTDB taxonomy): domain Bacteria; phylum Pseudomonadota; class Gammaproteobacteria; order Burkholderiales; family Burkholderiaceae_C; genus Rubrivivax. The sequence goes on along the minus strand of JAUXRG010000067.1, from coordinate 35,979 downwards.
TGACGGAACGCGACACCACCTTCATCTTCGAGCTCTACCGCAACGGCGGTGGCTACCGCACCGACGAACTGGGGGCGTTCTATGACCTGGTGCACGCATCGGCCGGCAACCCGGCGCTGGCGCAGCTGGCCAGCCAGGCGGCGCTTCAGGGCTACAACCGGCCGAATGCGGCGCAGCGCTACGCCTACCTGCGCGTGAGCCAGAAGGAGCCCTTCGACATCCTCGACTTCACGCCGTCGCTGACCCTGATCGCCAACACCGGCGACCGCAGCGGGTCGCTGATTCCCGAGGTGCTGTACACGGGCATCAAGAACCTCGAGCTTCGGGCGCGCCTGGCGCTGAACCGCGGGGGCGCTGGCAGCGAATACGGTGAACGGGCCTCCCGGACACGCGCCGAGCTGCGCGCCCGCCTGTACTTCTGAGCGCCCCCAGACCTGTCGCTTCGCGTCAGGCCCCCCGAGGGGGTCAAGGAAACTTGGGAGCGGCCCGGCGTTTCCTTGAGAGGTGGTGCCGCGCAGCCACCCGCGCAGGCCTCAGACCGTCATGCCCCCGGCCACCTCGATCACCGCGCCGTTGATGTAGCTCGCCTCGTCGCTGGCCAGGAAGGCGTAGACGTTGGCGATCTCCTCGGGCCGCCCCAGCCGACCCAGCGGTACCTGCTCGCGCATCTGCGCCAGCACCTTGTCCGGGATGGTGGCGAGGATGGGCGTGTCCACGAAGCCCGGTGCCACGGCGTTCACGCGCACGCCCTTGGGCCCGAGCTCGCGGCTCCAGGTCTTGGTGAAGCCGATCACGCCGAACTTGGTGGCGGAGTAGTTGGTCTGGCCGAAATTGCCGTAGATGCCGACCACGCTGCTGGCGTTGAGGATCACCCCCGCGCCCTGGGCCACCATGGTGTCGGCCACGGCCTGCGAGCAGTGGAAGACGCCGCGCAGGTTGACGTCGATCACGGCGTCGAACTGCTCCAGCGTCATCTTCACCAGCCGCGCGTCCCGGGTGATGCCGGCGTTGTTGACGAGCACGTCGATGCGGCCGTACTTGGCGCGCACCGCCGCCACCATGGCGTCGACCTGGGGGCGCTGGGTCACATCGACCTCGAAGAACTCGGCAGCGCCCGCCACAGGTGCCGCGCGGCGGTCGCAGGCGATGACGATGGCGCCCTCGGAGGCGAACTTGAGCACCGTGGCTGCGCCTATGCCCTGGGCGGCGCCGGTGACGATGCAGATCTTGTCTTTCAGTCGCATGGCTGGAGGAGTTTCAGGAGAGTGGAGTGGAGTCGTCGAAACCAGACCGCACATGTTCGCCCTCTTCGAGCCCACGGACTTGCGCGATGTCATGGGGCCGGCACTTTTTGGCGCGCCGAACCCGCCGCCGGGCTCACCCGCCTGGCCGGGCAGAATCGCGCATCTCTTCCTGTTTCGGTGTGCCCTATGCCCTCCCGCTCCACGCTTCTCGACCCCCGCCGCAGGTGGCCGCGCCGCCTGACCGTCGTTGCGGCGGCGGCCGCCCTGTGTGCCGGCTGTGCGACGCCACCCCATGCGGCGCCTCCAGCGCAGGCGGCCGTCGCACCGGCTCCGACCGCCGCGCCCCAGGCTTCGGCGGCCGCGGCGCCGGCGTCGGCGGCGGCCAATGGACCCGGCGCTGTCGCCCGGCCGGCCGAGCCCGGCGTGCCCAAGCCCTTCACCGAAGTGGCCAAGGGCGCCACCCTGCAGGACGGTTTCGTGCCGGTCTGGCGCAAGGACGAAAAGGTCTGGCTCGAAATCGGGCCGCAGCGGCTGGGCAAGCCCTTGCTGTTCTCGGTCAATATCGCCTCGTCGGTGGGCGAGCGTGGCCTCTACGCCAGCCAGATGGGGCCACGCTGGTTGGTCGAATTTCGCCGCATCGGCAACCAGATGCAGCTGGTGGCCAAGCAGCTGGCCTTTCGCGGCGACCGCGACAAGGCCACGCAGCGCGCGGTGGGCGAAGGCTTCAGCGACAGCCTGGTCGGCGCGGCGCCGGTGGCCAGCGCCGAACACCCCGAACGCAAGTCGGTGCTCATCGATGCCAGCTTCCTGCTCGGCGACATCGCCGGCTACAGCACGGCGCTGGAGCAGGCCTATCGCCTGCCGTTCACCCCCGACCGCGCCAACTCCTATTTCGAACAGGTGCGCGCCGAGGCCGGATTGACGACGCTGGCGGCCAAGGTGCACTACGCCGTGCCGCGCATCGCCGCGCCGCCCTTGCTGCCACCCGGCGCCCCGGCGCCGCTGACGCCCCCGCCGCCGTCGACCACGCCCGATGCACGCAGCCTGTTCGTCGGCTATGTCTTCAACCTGCGCGAGCTGCCGGCGCAGCCGATGACGCCGCGCCGTGCCGACCCGCGCGTGGGTTACTTCACCGACAGCTACACCGATCTGTCGGACGACCTGCGCGCCAACACGCGCGTGCACCAGGTCCGCCGCTGGCGGCTCGAGAAGGCAGATCCGCAGGCGGCGCTATCCGAGCCGGTCCGGCCCATCACCTACTGGCTGGACCGCAATATCCCCGCGCGTTACCGCGCCAGTGTCGAGGCCGGCGTCCTGGAGTGGAACAAGGCTTTCGAGCGCATCGGCTTCAAGAATGCCATCGTCGTGCGCCAGCAGGCCGACGACGCCGATTTCAACGACATGGACGCTGCCCACGCATCGATCCGCTGGTTCGTCGGCGCCGATGTCGGTTTTGCCATCGGGCCCAGCCACAGCGACCCGCGGACCGGTGAAATCCTGGATGCCGATATCGGCATGAGCGACGCCTTCAGCCGCAGCGCGCGGCGCACCGTGCGCGATGACCTGGCGGCCCCCTTCAGCCTCGGCGGCCAGGACGCCGCAGCCGCCCAGTGCAGCTATGCCGCCGAAGGCGCCGAGCAGATAGGCTTCGCGCTCGACCTGCTGGCCGAGCGCGGCGAGCTCGACCCCGACAGCCCCGAGGCCGAGGCCTTCGTCCAGGCCTATGTCAAGGACACCATCACCCACGAAGTCGGCCACACGCTGGGCCTGCGCCACAACTTCAAGGCCTCGACGACGGTCCACCGTGAACAGCTCAAGGACAAGGCCTGGGGCGCCACGCGCGGGATCTCGGGCTCGGTGATGGACTACAACGCGTTCAACCTGGCACTGCAAGGCGAAGCCAAGGGCGAACCCCACATGGTCACGCTGGGTGCTTACGACTACTGGGCCATCGAGTACGCCTACAGGCCGCTAGACCCTGCACGGCAGGAGCAGGAACTGCAGGCGATGGCCGCGCGCAGCGGCAGCGATCCGGCGCTGGCTTTTGGCGACGATGCGGATGCCGGCGGTTTCGGCGGCAACGAGGGCCTGGACCCGCTGGTCAACCGCTTCGACCTCGGCGACGACCCGCTGGCCTGGTACCAGCGCCGCCTGGCCCTGTCCAGGGAGCTGTGGACGCGGGTGCAGCAGCGCCCGCCGCAGGCCGGCGACGACCCGCAGCGGGCCCGCCGCAGCGTGCTCGCCGGGTTCCGCCAGCTCGGCAGCCTGCCGGCGCTGGCCGCCAAATACGTGGGGGGCATGTACACCGAGCGCGACCTGCCGGGCAGCGGCAAGCCGACGTTCCGCCCGGTCGATCCGGCGCACCAGCGTCAGGCCCTGCGCTTCCTCACCGATGCGGTATTCGGCATCGAAAGCTTCCGTTTCAAGCCCGAGTTCCTGGCCAGCCTGGCACCCGATTACATCGAGTTCAACCGCGCCGGGCCGCTATCGGTGGGCCAGGCCGTGCTGCAATTGCAGACCCAGGCGCTGGACAGGTTGCTCGATGCCGGCACCGCGCGGCGACTGCTCGATCTGCCCAACTACCTGCCCGAGGGCCAGCGCCATGGCGCGATCTCGCTCAACGAGGTCTTTGCGACCTTGCAGGGCGCGGTGTGGAGCGAGCTCAAGACCGGCAAGGCCATCGACCCGCTGCGCCGCAACCTGCAGCGCGAGCACCTCAAGCGCTTGCAGGCGCTGCTCACCCGGCCCTCGCCGGCGCTGCCCGCCGACGCCATCAGCCTGGCGCGCCTGCACGCCGTCGAGTTGCAGGGGCAATTGCGCACGGCCTTGGCGCGGCGCGGCCTGGCGGTGGAAAACCGGGCCCACCTGGACGACGCACTGGCGCTGCTCACCGAGGCGTTGCGCGCCACGCTGCAGCGCAGCTGAACGGCAACGCCCGGCGGGCATGGCGCACACCCCCCCCGCGCCAGGATGACCTGCGCCACCTACCCCCGAGAGATCAGTGCGCCAGCCCCTGCGACGACACCGGCTTGCGCAACTGGCCGAGCACGCTGATGTGGTGCGCCCGCACCAGCGTCGCCGCCGCTTGCAGCATGCGCCCGTTCTCGCCGCTGATCAGCACCAGGCTGCCGCGGTAGTGCTGCTCGACCAGGTGGCGGACGAACTCGAGGCCGTCCATGCCGGGCATGTTGAGGTCCAGCAGGATCAGGTCCGGCGGCCCTGGCGGGGCATCGAGCGCGGCCAGTGCGGCGCCGCCGCAGGTGTGCGAGCACGCCACGCCGAAGCCGATCTGGGCCAGGTCCAGTTCGAGCAACTCGAGCATGAACGGGTCGCCGTCGACCAGCATGGTCCTGACTGCGTGTTCCTGGCTCACTGCGCGGTCCTCTCCCGCTTCACCCCCGCGCCAGCGCCGTCAAGCCCGCCAGCGCCTTGTCGACGGCCTCCACTTCGGTCGCGAAGCGCGCCTGGAGTGCGGCGATGGTGCCCACCTCGCCCGCCTTGCCGGCGGCCTCCAGCGCGGTGCAGAGGTCGCCCAGGGCCAGCGCGCCGGCCGAATAGGCCGCCGACCTGAGCTTGTGCGCCAGCGCGCCGACCTGCGCCGCGTTGCCCGCCGCGCTGGCCGCGCCGAGCGCGAGTGCGATCTCGTTCGCGCTGCGGCGGAAATTGAGCAGCAGGCGGCGGATCGTCGCCTTGTCGTCGCCGACCAGTGCCGCCAGCACCGACACGTCCACCGGCCCCTGGCCGGCGGGCGCCGCCACCGCCGGCGCGTGGCCGGCCTGTGCTGCGGCCTGCGCCGGCAGCCACTTCTCGAGCAGGGCTCCCAGATCGGCCAGCGGCGCGGGCTTGGCCAGGTAGTCGTCCATGCCGGCGTCGCGGCAGCGCTGGGCCTCGCCCTGCAGCGCATTGGCGCTCAGCGCGACGATCGGGGCTGCGCGGTGGTGCCCGCCTTCGCCGGCGCGGATCGCCGCGGCCAGTTCGTAGCCGTCCATGCCGGGCATGTGCAGGTCGGTCAGCAGCAGCGCGTAGTCCTCCTGGCGCCAGCGCGCCAGCGCCTCGCGGCCATCGCCGGCGACGTCGGCGGCGTAGCCCAGCAGCGCGAGCTGCTGCACGATCACCCGCTGGTTGGTCTCGTTGTCTTCGGTCACCAGGATCAGCCGCCCCTGTCGCAGGGCGTCCTCGCGCTTGGGCGCGACGAATGGTGCTGCCCCGCCGCCGCGCGGCGCGGCCTCGCTGTCCCGCTCGGGCGCCCGACCGGCCGCCACCGCAACGGCGTCGAGAAAACCTTGCCGCGTCAGCGCATTGCCGTCGATGGTGAAGATGGGCACCGCGTGGTCGTCCAGCCGCCGCAGCCTGCGGCGCTTGCCGCGACCGACGACGATGAATCGGATCTCGCGTCCCGGCCATGGCGCGGCCAGGGCCCGCAATGCCTCGGCGGTGGGCGGCGGCGTATCACCGTCGACCAGCCACAGCCACGCTCCGCCAGCGACGGGCTCGCCCAGGTGGCGCGCCGCCTCCAGGTCCGGCGCGCGCGCCACCGCCGCCCCCGCGGCGGCCAGGTAGGCGGCCCAGTCGTCGCCCTGGCTGTGGGCGCCGGCGATGACCAGGCACGCCAGGCCCGCCAGCGGCAAGGGCAGCGCGGGCGGCTGCAGCAGCCGCAGGCAGGGCAGGCGCACGGCAAAGGTCGCGCCTTCGCCGGGCACGCTGGCCACCGTGATCTCGCCGCCCATCAGCTGCACCAGCTTGTGCGCGATCGCCAGGCCCAGGCCGGTGCCGCCGAAGCGCCGGGTGGTCGAGACATCGGCCTGGGTGAAGGCGGTGAACAGGCGCGCCTGGGTCGCGGGGTCGATGCCGATGCCGTTGTCGATGACGCGGATTTCCACCAGCGCGCGCTGCGAATCCTGTTCGACCAGCGTGGCGCGCACCGCGACGCGGGCCGGCCGGCCGGGGCCGCTGGAGAACTTGATCGCGTTGTTGGCCAGGTTGACCACCACCTGGCGCAGGCGCGGGGCGTCACCCAGCAGCTGCGCCGGCAGCGCCGGATCGGTGAACAGCGTCAGCTCCACGCCCTTGCGCGCGGCCAGCAGGTCAAGCATGCCGCAGACACCCTCGACCACCTCGGCCAGCGCCATCGGCGCGGCTTCGATCTCCAGCTTGCCGGCCTCGATCTTCGAGAAGTCGAGCACGTCGTCGATGATGGCGAGCAGCGAGAACGCCGATTCGCGGATGGTGTCGACCATCTCCACCTGGTAGCCCTTGAGGCTGGTCTGGTGCAGCACGTCGACCATGCCGATGACGCCGTTCATCGGCGTGCGGATCTCGTGGCTCATGGCGGCCAGGAAATCGGACTTGGCGCGCGTGGCGGCCTCGGCGGCGCGGCGTGCCTCTTCCGAGGCTTGCTGGGCGCGCTTGAGTTCGGTGATGTCGGTGCGCAGCCCGGCGATCGAGCCGTCCGACAGCTGGCACTCCGAAATGCGCAACCAGCGCCCGCCGGGCAGGACTTGCTCGAACGGCGGCCCCGGGTTGCGGTGGCTGTGCAGCCGCCCGGCCAGCCATTCCGGCTCGCGCCCGACGGCGGCGGGGAAGTTGCCACGCGCCAGGCCGATGCGCAGCAAGTCCTCGAAGGTCCGGCCCTCGATGCCCACGACGTCGCCCAGGCCATAGATGTCCAGATAAGTGCTGTTGCACAGCAGCAGGCGGTCGTCGGAGTCGTAGAGCACGAAGCCCTCGGGAATGGCCTGCACCGCCTCACGCAGGTAGCGCGCCGCGCGCTCGCCGGCGCGGCGCTCGCTGATGTCGCGCACGACGCCGGTGAAGCGGCGCACCGCGCCCAGCCGCATCTCGCTGACCGCCAGCTCCAGCGGGAAGGCGCTGCCGTCCCGGCGCCGGCCCTCGACCTCGCGGCCGATGCCGATGATGCGCTTGCGGCCAGTGGCGCGGTAGCTCGCCAGATAGCCGTCGTGCTCGCTGTGGTAGGGCTCGGGCATCAGCAGCTTGACGTTGCGGCCAATGACCTCGGCCGCGGCGTAGCCGAACAGGCGTTCGGCGGCCGGGTTGAGGGTCTCGAGGCTGCCGTGTTCGTCGATGGTGAGGATGCCGTCGACGACGGTGTCGAGAATCGCCGCCAGGCGCTCGCCGGTCGCGGCCAGGTCGGCGGTGCGCTCGGCGACGCGCTGCTCGAGATCGGCGTTGAGCTCGAGCACCCGCGCTTCGGCCTGCACTCGCGTGGTGATATCGAGCAGCGTGAAGACGATGAGGGTGGTGCGGCCATCGCGGTCGCGCACCGGCACGCTGCTCAGGCTGCCCACCCAGCGGTGGCCGGTCGGCAGCTGCCGGTAGTGGACTTCGAGGTCGCGCACGAAGTCGCCGCGCATCGCACGCGCCAGCGGCCAGTCCTCGAAGGGGATCAGGCCGCCGCCCGCCTGGCGCAGTTCCCACTCATCAGCGTAGTCGGCGATCCGCGTGTGCATTTCGTCGGCCGAGGCGTAGCCGTGGAAGCGCAGCGCGGCGGCGTTCATCGTGATCTCGCCGCCCTGCGGGTTGGCCAGCAGCAGGCCCATGCTGGCGTTGTCGAAGGCCGCTTCCAGCTTGGCGCGCGCGAGTTCGAGCGCCGCCTGCACCGCCCTGCGCTCGATCGCCAGGCGCGCCAGGTCGGCGGCCGCGGCGATGCGTTCAATGTCTTCGGCATCGGGTTGGCTGGGCTCGCGGTGGTAGATGGCGAAGGTGCCCAGGACGCGGCCGCCGGCAGCGACGATCGGCTCCGACCAGCAGGCGCCCAGCCCGGCCTGCCGCGCCAGATCGCGGAACGGCAGCCAGCAAGGATCGGTTTGCAGGTCTGCGGTGATCACCCGCTGCCCGGTGAAAGCTGCGCTGCCACAGGAGCCGACGCTGGGGCCGATTTCCAGGCTGTCGGTCGCCTGGTTGTAGAAGTCCGGCAGGCTGGGCGCGGCGCCCAGCCGCAGACGCTGGCCGCTCTCGTCTAGCAGCAGGATCGAGCACAGCGAGTGCGCATCGTCGGCCTCGACGGCGCGGGCGATCATCGAAAGGACCTCACCCAGCGGCGCCTCGCCGCCGAGCGCGGCCATGATGCGCACCCGGTCGCGCTCGCGCTGTTCGAGGCGGCGGCGCTCGGTGATGTCCATGAAGGTCACGGCGACCTCAGTCAATTCGCGCTGTGCGTCCCGGATCGGTGCGGCACTGACCAGGATCCAGAGCGTGCGCGGCGAGCGCGGTGACGCGACGCCGATGACGATGTTCTTCACTTCCTTGCCGCCAGCGAGAACCTGGTTGACCGGGTATTCGTCCACCGGCAACGGGCTGCCGTCATCGCGCAGGAAGCGCCAGCCGGGGTCATTGGCCTTCGATCCGAAGAGCTCGGCGGCGGGGGCGTGCAGCAGGCGCTGGGCGGTGGAATTGGCGCTCAGCAGCGCCGATCGCCGGTCATGGATCATGACCCCGACCTGCACGTTGTCGATCAGCGCCGACAGGCGCGCCTCGCCGGCCGTGCGGCGGACGATCTCGCGTGCCATGCGCCGGTTGTAGCCGGCGCTGGTGAAGGCGAAGCCGCCGGCCAGCAGCGTGATCAACAGCGCGCCGCCCAGGTACAGCCGTGCGCCTAGCGACTGCGCCGGCCGCGCTGCGTTGAGCGACCACAGATCGAGCTGCAGGCCTGGGCCGGCGAAGCCGGTGATGTGCCCGCTCCAGTCGGGGCGCGCCTCGCGAGCGGCGGGCACGCTGCCGGCGAACCAGGCCGCACTCGGATTCCAGTCGGCGAGACCGGTGATGCGGAAGGTGAGGCTCTCGCCGGCGGCATGCGCGATCTCCGCCGCCCACAGCCGCCGCGGGTCGAGCACCGCTATGGCGAATCCGCGCAGGGCCTCGTGCCGGGCGCGCTCGGTAGCGCTGCGGGCATCGAAGCCGGGGCGGTAGATGGGCACCAGCAGCCGCCAGTCGCCGCTCGGCTGGTGCCGGCTGGGACGCAGCTCGGCGATCAGCAGCGCCGGCCGCGTGGTTTCGGCTGCGCGCTGCATCGCGGCGCGGCCGCGGGCGCCGGTGCCGGCGCCGGCGCCGAGGTCGAAGCCGGGCGGCAGGTCTTCGTTCGCCCCGGTGGCGAACCACAGCGGGTAGTACTCGTTGCGCTCGCCGGCGGCGACCAGGGTGTCGCCGGCGCCGATCTCGGTGAGCGCGAAGCCGTGCACGCCGTCGCGCCGCGCGGCCGCGGCCAGCCCGGCGCGCTCGGTGTGTGCCACACGCGGCGCCCATTCGATGACCTCGACGCCGCTGCGCTGCGCCGCCACGCGGTTGAAGGCGATGAACTCGGCCGCGCTGACATGTTCGCTGGCTTCGAACAGCCCCTCGATCGCGTGCAGGCGCTCGCGGCGCTGGTAGAGCAGGTTTTCCAGGCGGTTCTGCAAGTCGCCGGCGCGGGTGGCGATGCGTTCGCCCTCGCGTGCGTTTTCCGCGCGCACCAGCAGCACGAATCCGGCCGCCAGCAGCGCGCCGACGATGACCAGCGGCAGCGCGATAGCCGCCGCCTGGCCGCGCCAGTGCCGGCGCGACTTCGGCAAGGCCAGCAGCGCGAGCGGGGCGAACAGCAGCACGCCCAGGCTGTCGCCGGCCCACCAGGTCAGCCAGGTGCTGCCCAGCGCGTCGCGACCCAGGTGTCCGGACCAGTGGCCGGCGGCCACGCCGACCGTGGCCGCCACCAGACAGGCGACCGGCCCGCCTAGGGCGAGAAAGGCGAAGGCGTCGCGCTGGCGCGCCAGCGGTTCGTCGGCAAGCAGCCAGCGGCGCACCAGCCACGCGCCCAGCAGCGCCTGCAGCGCGATGCCGCTGGCCGCCAGCGCTGCCGGTGCCAGCAAGCTGAGCAGCGCCGCAGGCGCCGGTGTGCCGGACAGGGTGGCGCTGCGGTCGAGCAGCACGAAGTGCAGCGACGCGGCGGCGAAGGCGCCCAGCCACACGCCCGGCCACAGCCGCCAGCCCAGCACCGCGAGCGCCGCCAGCGCCAGGCCGGCCGGCGGCCACAGCGGCAAGGCCTGGCCCGGCGCGGCGGAGAACCACAGCACCGGCAGTGCCAACAGGAAATAAGCCAGGGCCAGGGCGGCAGCGCGCGCCGCCTGGATCACAGGCGATGGGGCCGGTGCGGCAGGCTCGGGCCCGGCCGGCGCATCGCGCTCAGCCGGACCTTCGAAGCTCTGCCAACGGGACTGCTGCACCGATAGACCTCAGTCGTTGATCGCGCCCCCCGGCGCCCAGGCCCGCGGCGCCGCAGCCAGGAGACGAAAGACCGAATCTCCGGTGCTTCGTCGCCGCAATGCGCCTCAAACAGGCAGGCGAATTCGCGCGAGTTCCAAGCATCGACGCATCCGCTCCTGCCGATCCTAATTCAGTTTCAGCGCCACCTCGCATCGACTCCAGGGCCCGGCCCAGGGGGGTCCCGGCCGATGAGCATCATGCGCGCCGCAGCGCAGGCCCCTGCGGGCTGTGCCACTTGCTGTGCGCCTGCCACAACGCCGACTTGTCAAACCCGACATCCCGGAAAACGCGTTGGTCCACGCGCGATGGAGCCCGCCCGTGACCACCCTGCCGAGCTTGTCCCGGGACACCGACAGCCTGCTCGCGCTGGCCACGCCAGTCGTTGTTCGACCTCTACGCGCAGGCCGTGCGGGGGGAGAGGGAATTCAAACCCGCTTTTCGCTGCCCCCGGCTCGGTCAGGCGCCGCGCAAAGCGGCTAGATGCGCGCGCCCAGCGCCGCCAGCAGCTTGTCGTGGATGCCGCCGAAGCCGCCGTTGCTCATGCACAGCACATGGTCACCGGGCTGCGCGGCCCGGGCGATGGCCGCGACCAGGGCCTCCACCGAGTCGTGCACCACGGCCTGTGTGCCCAGGGGGGCCAGCGCCTCGAGCGCACTCCAGCCGTAGGGGCCCTGCAGGCAGAAGCTGAGGTCGGCTTCTTCCAGCGCCCACGGCAACTGGGCCTTCATGGCGCCCAGCTTCATGGTGTTCGAACGCGGCTCGAAGACGGCCAGGATGCGCTGGCCATGTCCGAGCTTGCGCCGCAGGCCCGCCAGCGTGGTGCGCATGGCCGTCGGGTGATGGGCGAAGTCGTCGTAGACCTTCACGCCGCCCGCCTCGCCACGCAGCTCCAGCCTGCGACGCACGTTCTGGAAGCTGCCCAATGCCGCACAGGCCACCTCGGGCGCCACGCCCACATGCTCGGCCGCGGCTATGGCGGCCAGGGCGTTCATCTGGTTGTGTTCGCCCAGCAGGTCCCATTGCACCTGGCCGAGCTTGAGGCTGCCGCGCAGCACGTCGAAGGCCTGCGGCTCGCCGCGCGCGCACAGGCCGCCGGGTTCCTCGCGCTTGGTGCCGAAACGCTGCACCTCGCTCCAGCAGCCGCGCGAGAGCACGCGCTTGAGGGCCTCGTCGCGGGCATTCACGACGAGCCGGCCCTGCGACGGCACGGTGCGCACGAGGTGGTGGAACTGCGTCTCGATGGCCGCCAGGTCCGGGAAGATGTCGGCGTGGTCGTGCTCGAGGTTGTTCAGGATGGCGGTGCGCGGCCGGTAGTGCACGAACTTGCTGCGCTTGTCGAAGAGCGCGGTGTCGTACTCGTCGGCTTCGATGACGAAGGCGCTGCGCGGGCCGCCCGCGACGGTGGCCTTCAGGGAGCCCAGCCGCGCCGAGACGCCGAAGTTCATCGGCACCCCGCCCACCAGAAAGCCCGGCTGCAGCCCGGCCGCCTCCAGGATCCACGCCAGCATCGCCGTGGTGGTGGTCTTGCCGTGCGTGCCCGCCACCGCCAGCACATGGCGGCCCTGCAGCACATGCTCCGCGAGCCACTGCGGGCCGCTGGTATAGGGCACACCCGCGTCGAGAACGGCCTCCATCAGCGGGTTGCCGCGCACCACCACGTTGCCGATCACGAAGACATCGGGCGCGAGCGCCAACTGATCCGCGCCAAAGCCCTCGATGAGGTCGATGCCCAGTGCGCGCAGCTGGTCGCTCATCGGCGGGTAGACGCCGGCGTCGCAGCCGGTGACCCGGTGGCCCGCTTCGCGGGCCAGTGCGGCCAACCCCCCCATGAAGGTGCCGCAGATGCCCAGGATGTGAAGATGCATGGCGCGGCGGGCTCAGGCGCGCAAGGTGTCGCGGGCAGCGCGCACGGTCATGGCAATGTCGTCGGCCGAGTGCGCTGCACTGACGAAAGCCGCTTCGTACAGCGCGGGCGCCAGGTACACGCCGCGGTCGAGCATGCCGTGGAAGAAGCGGTTGAAGCGCTCCTTGTCGGTGGCCATCACCACGCCGTAGTTCTGCGGCAGCGTGCTGGCGAAGAAGAAGCCGAACATGCCGCCTTCGCTGTCGCCCACCAGCGCCACGCCGGCCTCCTGCGCGGCGCCCTGCAGGCCCTGCACCAGCGAGCGCGTCTTGGCGGACAAGGCCTCGAAGAACCCGGGCTTGGCGATCTCCTTGAGCGTGGCCAGCCCGCAGGCCGTGGCCACCGGGTTGCCGCTCAGCGTGCCGGCCTGGTACACGGGCCCCAGCGGCGCGAGCTGGCTCATGACCTCGCGCGTGCTGCCGAAGGCCGCCAGCGGCATGCCGCCGCCGATGACCTTGCCGAATACGCTCATGTCGGGCTTGAAGCCGGGGATAGCCCGGGCGTAAACGCTCTGCGCCCCGCCCAGGGCGACGCGAAAACCCGTCATCACCTCGTCGAAGACCAGCAGCGCACCGTATTCGGTGCACAGCTCGCGCAGGCGTTTCATGAAGGGCACCGAAGCGCGCACGAAATTCATGTTGCCGGCGATCGGCTCGATGATCACGCAGGCGATCTCACGGCCCTGCGCGGCGAAGGCCTCCTCGATCTGCGCCAGGTGGTTGTACTCGAGCACCAGCGTGTGCTGCACCACTTCGGGCGGCACGCCGGCGCTGGTGGGGTGGCCGAAGGTGGCCAGGCCCGAGCCGGCCTTGACCAGCAGCGCGTCGGCGTGGCCGTGGTAGCAGCCCTCGAACTTGACGATCTTGGCGCGGCCGGTGTAGCCGCGCGCCAGGCGGATGGCGCTCATGCCGGCCTCGGTGCCGCTGCTCACCAGGCGCACCTGCTCGACGCTGGGCACCAGCGCGATGATGGCCTCGGCGAGCTCGATCTCGCGCTCGGTGGGCGCGCCGAAGCTCAGGCCGTCGATGGCGGCCTTGTGCACCGCCTCGAGCACGGCGGGGTGGCCATGGCCGAGGATCATCGGGCCCCAGGAGCCGATGTAATCGATGTACTGCGTGCCTTCGGCGTCCCACAGGTAGGCGCCTTCGGCGCGGGCGATGAAGCGCGGCGTGCCGCCCACCGCGCGGAAGGCCCGCACCGGTGAATTCACGCCGCCAGGGATGACGCGCTGGGCGCGTGCGAAGAGGGCTTCGTTGGTCTGCATGGCGCGGCGCTCAGTGGACACGTCGGGGGGCGCCCTTGCCCTTCGGGTCGGCCGGCTCGGGTTCGGGCATCGCGCCGTCTGCATCCTCGCCCTCCTCGGGCGGGGGCAGGGCCCAGAAGAAGCGGTCGGGCACGATCTGGCCCATGCCCGGGCGGAAACCCGCGTCCAGGCTCTGATCCAGGAACGACAGCGCCTCGCTCACGGCGGGCTCGAGTTCGCTGCCGGCGGCCAGCAGCGCGGCCAGCGCCGCCGCCAGCGTGTCGCCGGCGCCGATGAACGCGGCATCGAAGCGCTCGAATTTCTCGCCCGTGATGGCCCCCTGCGGCGAGGCGAGCACGTTGTCGATGTACTGCTCCGGGCCCTTCGTGGAGGCCTTGCCGGCGAGCATCACGCCGGTGACGAGCACGTAGCGCGTGCCATGTTCGCCAGCGGCCACCGCCAGTTCGCGCGCCGAGGGCGGGCGCTCGCTGTCCCAATCGGGCAGGAGAAAATCCTGCAGCGTCTTGTGGTTGCCCACCAGCACCTCGGTGGCCGGCAGGATGAGTTCGCGGAAGGCGTCCAGGTAGGGCTGGAGCTGGTCATCCTCCAGCCAGGACAGGCTGGGCAGGTAGGACACCAGCGGGATCTCGGTGTAGTCGCTCAGGATTTCGGCCACCGCGCTGACGTTGTCGGCGCTGCCCAGGAAGCCCACCTTCCAGCCCGAAATGGTGACGTCTTCGAGGATGGTGCGGGCCTGTTCGGCGACGGCGTCGGCATCGATCTCGTGCTGGTCGAAGGTGTCGGCGGTGTCGCGCATGACGATGCTCGTCACCACCGGCAACGCGTGCGCGCCCATCGCCGAGATCGTGGCCACGTCACCGGCCATGCCGCCGGCGCCGCTGGGGTCGCTGGCGTTGAAGCACATCACGCAGGCCGGCGGGGGCGGCTCGGTGCCGGGTTCTTCAATGGCCGTGGCCGGGGTGGGGTCGGGAGTCATGGGCAGGCCTTGGCGCGGGTCGGGGCGGCAGCGGTGCGGCGGGTCGGCCGAACCTCTAGCAAAATCTGAGAAACGATGTGTAGGTCCTCACAATTCCTAATAATTCGCCGGAGTTGCCTGGCTACAATCGCGGTCCATTGTAGTGACGTGACCGCCTGACTGTGAGTGAACCAAGTACTTGGATGTGCCTGATCTGCGGCTGGATTTACAGCGAAGCCGCCGGCGACCCCGAGCACGGTATCGCGCCGGGTACGGCGTGGGCCGATGTCTCGATGAACTGGACATGCCCCGAGTGTGGCGCACGCAAGGAAGACTTCGAGATGGTCCAGATCTGATTCCGTGGTCGTGCGCCGAATGCACGAACCGGAGTCGCTGAGGAGAGCAGCACTTGGAGATTCAGGGTCCTGAAACGGGCGCAGGGGGTGCGGCAGCGGCACCGGTCGGCGCCAAGGTGCTGGTCATCGACGACAGCAACACGATTCGCCGCAGTGCCGAGATCTTTCTGCGCCAGGGCGGCCACGAAGTGATCCTGGCCGAGGACGGCTTCGATGCCCTGGCCAAGGTCAACGATCATGACCCGGAGCTCGTCTTCTGCGACATCCTGATGCCGCGGCTGGACGGCTACCAGACCTGCGCCATCATCAAGCGCAACCCGCGCTTCGCGCATGTGCCCGTGATCATGTTGTCCTCCAAGGACGGGCTCTTCGACAAGGCCCGCGGCCGCATGGTCGGCTCGGAGGAATACCTCACCAAGCCCTTCACCAAGGAACAGCTGCTGCGTGCGGTGCAGACCTTTCGCCGCGCCGCGGCCTGATGCCGCGCCCGCAGCGCCCGCCCGAAGCCGCCCAAGCATGACGTCCCAAGCATGACGTCCCAAGGAAACTAGTGATGCCGATCCGCAAGATCCTGGTCGTCGACGACTCGAAGACCGAACTGCACCACCTCTCGGACGTGCTGGGCAAGCGCGGCTATGTCGTGCGCACCGCCGAGAACGGCGAAGAGGCCATGCGCCGCCTCGCCGAGGAAAAGCCCGATCTCATCCTGATGGACGTGGTCATGCCGGGGCAAAACGGGTTCCAGCTCACGAGGTCGATCACGCGCGACCCGCGCTTCGCCGATGTGCCGGTCATCATGTGCACGAGCAAGAGCCAGGAGACCGACAAGGTCTGGGGCATGCGCCAGGGCGCGCGCGACTACATCGTCAAGCCGGTGAACAGCGACGACCTGATCGCCAAGATCAAGGCTTTCGACTGAACCCGCATGAGCAACCGCGAAGCGTTGCGCGAACTCCAGGGCCGGCTGGCCCAGCGGCTGCAGCAGGCCCGCACCGAGGTCCGCATGCTCTCTTGGCTGGCGGTGGAATGCGCCGGCCACGGGTTCCTGATTCCCCTGACCACGGCGGGCGAGATCTTCTCCGTCGGCGCCATGCTGCCGGTGTCGCACACACAGCCCTGGTTCATGGGCGTGGCCAACCTGCGCGGCGGCCTGCACGGCGTGGCCGATCTGGCCGCCTTTCTCGGGCTGCGCGCGCCGCTGGGGCTCGAGGCGGTGCGCGAACAGTCGCGCCTGGTGGCCTTCAATGGCGCGCTCGGTTCGCATTGCGCGGTGCTGGTGGACCGCCTGGCGGGCCTGCGCAGGGCGGATCAGCTGACGCTCGCGCCGCCAGCCGGCGAACCCAGGCCCGCTTTCGCCAGCGCGCAGTGGCGCGACAGCGAAGGGCGGCTTTGGCAGGAAATCGATCTCGCAGCCCTGTCCCGGAACGAGCAGTTCCTGGCGATTGCGGCATGAGCACGCCGGCCCTGCGCCGCGTGAACGATCCGCACAGACAGCACACACCAAGAGGACGACATGAGCTTCCTTGACAGGATCAAAGGCGCGAGCCGCGCCAAGCTCGGGGCCGCGACCCACGAGCCCTCGGCGTCGATGCCCTTCGACGAGCTGGCCTCGCCGGCCAACCCGATGGAGGCCACCATCCGCCTGGGTCAGAGCACGCTCAGCCCGCCGGCCGGCCACAGCGATGGCGATTCGTCGATCATCTCGGAGGCCGCGCCTTCGGAGCTGGCGGCGGAATATGACGAAATCCGCCTGTCCGGGGCCCCCGCCGACAGCGACGCCGTCCACAGCGGCCTGCCCGTGATCGGCGACTGGCCGATCCTGCGCCAACAGCGCGCGATGATGGCCCTGTTCGCCGCCGGCCTGATCGGCGTGTTGCTCACCACCGCGGTGGCGGTCAACAGCGCCAGCCGCAGTGCCGGGCAGGTGGCCGCCGCAGGCCAGGCCACGACGCAGTCGCAGCGGCTGGCCAAATCGGTCTCGCAGGCCCTGGTCGGCAACGCGGCATCCTTCCCCGAAGTCAAGGAAAGCATAGACATCCTGGCGCGCAACGTGCGCAGCCTGAAGACCGGCGAAGGGGGCATCGCCGCGGCGCCGGCCGGGCTGCAGGACCAGATCACGGCATTGCTGCCGCTGGTGGACCGCGCCGAGAAGAATGCCGCCGCCGTGCTCGGCCAGCAGAAGACGCTGACCCAGGTGGGCCAGGCGCTGCGGGCGATCAATCGCCAGAGTGCCGACCTGCTCGAGACGGCCGAGACGGTCTCCTCGCTCAAGCTGCAGGCCGGCGCCTCGGCCGCCGAGCTCTCGGCCGTGGGCCAGCTGGTGATGCTGACGCAGCGCATCGGCAAGAGCGCCAACGAGTTCCTGACCACCGAAGGCGTCAGCGCCGAAGCGGTGTTCCTGCTCGGCAAGGACCTGAACTCGTTCCGCGAGATCGGCCTGGGCGTGATGAACGGCAACGCCGACCTGCGCCTGCCTGGCACCAAGGAGCCGCAGGCGCGCGAGAAGCTGCAGCAACTGCTGCAGCAGTACGAGCAGACACGCACCGAGGCCGGCGCGATCCTGGGCAATCTGCAGGGCCTGGTGGCCGCGCGCGAAGCGCAGACCGCCATCGTGACCGACTCCGAACCCCTGCGCCGCGGCCTGGACGGCCTGCAAACGGGCCTCACCGGCGAGAGCGGCTTCGGCGGCCTGCGCCTGCTGGCCGGCGTGCTGTCGGGGCTGTTGCTGGCCGCGGGCGCCGCCGGCCTGCTGCGCCTGTTCGTGCTCGACCAGACGAGCCGGTCGCGCGTGGCCGACGCGCAGCGCCTGGAAGCCGAGCGCCAGGAGCAGGAAGCCAAGCGCGTGAACGACGCGAATCAGGCGGCGATCCTGCGGCTCATGAACGAGCTGCAGACGGTGGCCGAAGGCGACCTCACGCAGCAGGCCACGGTGACCGAAGACATCACCGGGGCCATCGCCGACTCGGTGAACTACACGGTCGAGGAGTTGCGCTCGCTGGTCGCCCAGGTGCAGAGCACGGTGGGCCGCGTGACCGACACCACGCAACAGGTGGAGCAGACCTCCACCGAGCTGCTGGCGACCTCCACCGAGCAGCTGCGCGAGATCCGCGAGACCGGCGAATCGGTGCTGCTGATGGCCGGCCGCATCAACGACGTGAGCGCGCAGGCGCAGGAAACCGCCCAGGTGGCGCGGCAGTCGCTGCGCGCGGCCGAGACCGGGCTCACCGCGGTGCAGGACACCATCGGCGGCATGAACGCCATCCGCGACCAGATCCAGGAAACCTCCAAGCGCATCAAGCGGCTGGGCGAAAGCTCGCAGGAAATCGGCGAGATCACCGAGCTCATCTCGGACATCACCGAGCAGACCAACGTGCTGGCGCTGAACGCCGCCATCCAGGCGGCGAGCGCCGGCGAGGCCGGCCGCGGGTTCAGCGTGGTGGCCGAGGAAGTGCAGCGCCTGGCCGAACGCTCGGGCGACGCCACGCGGCAGATCGCCGCCATCGTGCGCACGATCCAGACCGACACGCAGGACGCCGTGGGCGCCATGGAGCGCTCGACGCAGGGCGTGGTGGAAGGCGCGCGGCTGTCCGACGCCGCGGGCACCGCGCTGGTCGACATCGACCGCGTGACGCGCGAGCTGAGCGACCTCATCGGCCGCATCTCCGACGAGGCCCTGCGCGAAGCGCAGTCGGCCAACGTCGTGGCGACCAACATCCAGCACATCTTCGCGGTGACCGAGCAGACCTCCGAAGGCACGCGTTCGACCGCGCAAATGGTGCGCGAACTGTCGCGCACCGCCGAGGAACTAAGGGCCTCGGTGGCCCGGTTCAAGATTGCATGAAGCCCCCACGCTCCCTTCGGTCGCTGCCCCCCGAGGGGGCTCTTGCTGCGGTCCGGCAAAGCCGGCCCCGCGCAAGGCCTTGGTCGGTGACTGGCGGGAGTCTGTGACATGAACGAGATGGCTCCTCCCAACGATCTCAGCCCGCTGGCGTGGGTCCACGGCGAGCTGCGCCGCTCGCTGGAGACCGCACACAAGGCCCTGCGCCGCTACCTGAAGGAAGCCGACGCGGCCCGCGGCTCGGACGTCGACGCGGTGGACCCGGCCGTGCTGCGCACCGCGCGCACGCAGCTGCACCAGGGGGTGGGTGCGCTCGAACTGGTGGGCATGCCGGCCGTGGCCGATGTGCTGCGCGCCAGCGAGGCCGCCGTGCAGCGCATGGCCGCGCGGCCCGCCATCATCGACGCCGCGGCGGTGGCGACCGTGGAGCGCGTCTCCTTTGCGCTGCTCGACTTCCTCGGCCGCCAGCTGGCGGGCAAACCGGTTTCGCCGGTGATGCTGTTCCCGCAGTACCGCGCCGCACTGCAGCTGGCGGCGGCCGACCGCATTCACCCGGCCGACCTGTGGAAGATCGACTGGAGCTGGCGCGAGTTGCCGCAGGACGCTTCGGCCACGCCCCGCCGTGCCGACGACCAGGCCCGCGGCGACATGGAAACGCTGGTGCTCGCCCTGATGCGCGACCCCGGCCGTGGCCCCGTGGCGCGCATGAGCGACCTTTGCGCGGATCTGGCCGCAGGGGCGCGCGGCGAGGCCGGGGGCGCCCACCTGGGCACCTTCTGGCAACTGGCCGCGGCCGTCTTCGAGGCCCAGGCCCAGGGCCTGCTGAGCGCCGACCTCTACTCCAAGCGCATTGCTTCTCGCTTGCTGGCGCAGCTGCGCATGCGTGTGCGCGGCCAGGACGAGATCTCCGACCGCCTCGCGCAGGACCTGCTCTTCTTCTGCAGCCACGCCCAGGCACCCGATGGCGCCAAGGTGTCGCCACGGCTGGCCGCGGTGCGCCAGGCCTGGAGCCTGGCCGAGCAGCCCACGGGCGACTACGAGACACCGCGCCTGGGGCGCTTCGACCCCTCCGTGATGGCTCTGGCGCGCAAGCGCGTGGCGGCGGCCAAGGACTCCTGGTCGGCGGTGGCCGGCGACGAACTTCACCGCATGACGGGCCTGGCCGAACAGTTCTCGCTGGTGGGTGAATCCCTGCAGCGCCTGTTCCCCACCGGCGAGGTCCTGGCGCAATCGCTGCAGGCCGCGGCGATGCAGACCGTGGCGTCCGGCGCGCCGCCCCCGGCGGCGCTGGCGATGGAGGTCGCCACCGGCATCCTGTACCTCGATGCCTGCCTCGAGGATGGCGACCTCGACCACCCGGCGCTGGCCGAGCGCGTGCAGCGGCTGGCCAGGCGCATCGACGAGGTGCGCACCGGCGCCGAGCCGCAGCCGCTGGACGCCTGGATGGAGGAGCTGTACCGCCGCGTCTCCGACCGCCAGACCATGGGCAGCGTCGTGCAGGAGCTGCGTGCCTCGCTGTCGGAGATCGAAAAGCAGATCGACCAGTATTTCCGCGACCCCTCGCAACGTCAGCTGCTGATCCCGGTGCCGGCGCAGCTTTCGTCCATGCGCGGTGTGCTCTCGGTGCTGGGCATGGACCAGGCCTCGGCGGCGGCGCTGCACATGCGCGATGAAGTCGATGCACTGGCGCAGACCGAAGTCGACCCGCAGCAGGCCGTGCAGGCCGGCACCTTCGACCGCCTGGCCGACAACCTGGGTGCGCTGAGCTTCCTCATCGACATGCTCAGCGTGCAGCCGCAGCTCGCCAAGTCGCTGTTCCGCTACGACCCCGAGACGGGCAGCCTGAGCGCCGTGATGGGTCAAAGCGAACGCGTCTCGGCCTTCGCCGCCTTCGACGATACGCAGACCCTGGAGGCGGCACCCGAGGCGGTATCGCTGCTGGAGCAATTGCAGGCCGTGGCCGCCGACGCCGCAAGGCCTCAGACCTCCGACGCGGAGATTGCCCGCCGTCTCGAACCGCTGGCGCAGCAGGCGCTGGCCGCAGACCAACCCGAGCTCGCGCGGCTGCTCAGGAGCGCCCAGTCCACCTTGCGCGGCGCCGCCGACGAGGCCGCTCGCCACGCCGCGCGCAGCGAGCTGGCTCAGGCGGTGGCGGTGCTCTCGCCGCCGAGCGCGCCCGAGGTGCCGCCTTCCGCGCCGATCCCGCCCGAGCGGCCCGCCGCCCCTGGCGGCACCGGCCTCGAAGACGACGCCGAGATGCGCGAGATCTTCATCGAGGAAGCGCGCGAAGTCACCCGCGATACCCGGGCCGCGCTCGAGCGGCTCCTCGAGGAGCCCGACGACAGCACCGACATGACGGTGGTGCGCCGAGGTTTCCACACGCTCAAGGGCAGCTCGCGCATGGTCGGGCTGCGGGAATACGGCGAGGCCGCCTGGGCCTGCGAGCAGCTGTACAACTCGCGTCTGGCACAGGCCGCCGGCATGGACGGCCTCTTGCGTCAGTTCACGACCGAAGCCCTGGCCTATATGGCCGACTGGACCGAGGCCATCGCCGAAGGCCAGGCCCGCGGCCACCACTCGGCGGACGTGGCCCGCGCCGCCGACGCGTTGCGCCTGGACGGCGTGCGCCTGCCGCTCTCCCCGCCCCTGCCCGCGCCCCTGCCCGCAGCGCCCGCGCCGAGCGCGTTGCCCGCTCAGGAGCCCGAGGGTGTGCTCGATTTCGACTTCGACTTCGAACCGTCGGCCGAGGCGCCACTCACCGCCGAAGCCACGACCCCGTCGACGACCCTGGTGCTGCCGCCGCTGACCGACCGGGTGCCCGATCTGCCCAGCGCGGCCGAGCTCGAGTTCGGCCTGCCGGAACTGGCGGAACTGGCGGAACTGGCCCCCGCGCCCTCCGGCGCGCCGCAGGACGAGGAAGTCGAATTCGACCTCGACCTGAGCAGCTTTGGCGAGCCCCTGCCGCCGCCCGCGGCGGCGCCGATGGCCGAGCTGCCCAGCCTCTTCGAGCTGCCGCTGGAAGCGCCACTGACCGAACCCGAGGCCGTGCCGCTGCCCGAGGGCGAGGCCCTGGAGATCGACCTCGACGAGCTGGATCGCGCCCTGGCCCCTGAAATCGATGTGCTGTGGCCGGCCGCAGCCGCCGCGCCGCTGGACGGCCCAGCGCCCGACTTCCTGCCCGACCTGGGCGAGATCGAACCGATGCCGGCCCCGCCGGCTGCCGTCGATGTGTCGGCCGAAGTTGCTGCCCTGGCCGCGGCGGTGGCCCACGTGGTGGGGCAGATCACTCCCCCGGCGGTGCCACCCGCGGCGGTGGAAGAACCTGTACCCGCGCCCGAACCCGAGGCGCAAGAGGAAGAACAGGTCAAGGTCATCGGCCCGCTGCGCATCGGCATCCCGCTGTTCAATATCTACCTCAACGAGGCCGACGAGTTGTCGCGGCGGCTCAGCACCGAACTCGCCGAATGGGCGCTGGAGCACGAACGCCACCCGGTGCCCGAGGCCAGCGTGGCCTTGGCCCACTCGCTGGCAGGAAGCTCGGCCACCGTGGGTTACGGCGACCTCTCCGCGCTGGCCCGCGCGCTCGAGCACGCGCTGATGCGCTCGCATACCACCGGTCACAGCCGCGCCGGCGAGCCGGCCTTGTTCAACGACGCCGCCGACGAGATTCGCCGCCTGTTGCACCAGTTCGCCGCCGGATTCCTGCGCCCCGTGGTGCCCGAGTTGATGGAGCGGCTGGCGGCGCACGAGCGCCTGCCCCAGGAGCTGCTGCCTGCGGCGGAGCCCGCGGCGGAGCCCGATTCCGAGCTGGCGCCCCTCCAGCCCGCGACGGCAGGCTCGCCTGTGCCCAGCCTCGAGGACGCGGCCCTGGCCCTGGCCGAAGCCGGCGAGATCGAGGCACAGGATGCCATCGACGGCGAGCTCTTCCCGATCTTCGAGGAAGAGGCCGACGAGCTGCTGCCGCAGTTGCAGAGCCGGTTGCGCGACTGGCTGGACCACCCGGCGGCGCACGACCCCGCCATGGCCTGCATGCGCACGCTGCACACGCTCAAGGGCGGGGCGCGCCTGGCCGGCGCGATGCGCCTGGGTGAATTGGCCCACCGTCTGGAGACCACCATCGAACGCCTGGCCGCCAGTGGCCAGGCGCGCTTGGGCGATGTCGAGCCGCTGCTGGCCCATGCCGACGCCATGAGCGCGGTATTCGAGGCCCTGCGCAAGCGCAGGGTGCGGGCGCCGTGGGTCGAGCCCGTTCCCGTTCCCGTTCCCGTGCCGGAGCCCGTGCCGGAGCCCGCTCCCGAGCCCGTGCCGGAGCCCGCTGTCCAAGCCGCGGCGCCTTCTGCCGAGGCCGCGCCCGAGGAGGCGGCGGCGCTGCCGGCCGAGGGTGGCACCGAGGTGGCCGCCGAGCCCGCGCCCGTCGCGCCCATGCCGACCCCGCCGCTGGCCATCGATTGGCGGCGTTTCACCGCCGACGAGAGCACCGAGGCCGTGGAGGTCGAGCGCCCGGCGGCGGCTGGGGCGGTCGTGCGCGTGCGCTCCGGCCTGCTCGACCGCATGGTCAATCAGGCCGGCGAAGTGAGCATCACCCGCGCCCGCATCGACAGCGACGTGAAGCAGATGCAGGGGTCGCTCGGCGACCTCACCGACAGCCTGGAGCGGCTGCGCCGGCAGTTGCGCGACATCGAGTTGCAGGCCGAAACCCAGATCAGCACGCGCATGGAGGCCGCCAAAGCCGCCGCCGAGGCCTTCGACCCGCTGGAGATGGACCGCTTCACGCGCTTCCAGGAGCTCACGCGTTTCATGGCCGAGTCGGTGAACGACGTGGCCACGCTGCAGCGCAGCCTGCAGCGCACCTTGCAGTCCGCCGAAGACGAACTGGCGGCGCAGGCCCGGTTGACGCGCGAGCTGCAGGACGACCTGCTGCGCACGCGCATGGTCGAGTTCGAGAGCCTGGCCGATCGTCTGCACCGCACGGTCCGCCAGGCGGCCAAGGAGACCGGCAAGCTGGTCCGCCTGGAGATCGTGGGGGGCGCCATCGAGATCGACCGCGGCGTGCTCGAGCGCATGGGCGGCCCCTTCGAACACCTTCTGCGCAACGCCGTGGTGCATGGCGTGGAGACGCCGTCGCAGCGCGAAAGCGCGGGCAAGGACGCCACCGGCCTGGTCACGGTCACCGTGGCGCAGGCGGGCAACGAAGTGGCCGTGGAGATCGCCGACAACGGCGCCGGCCTGGATCTGCCACGCATCCGCGAACGCGGATTGGAGCGCGGCCTGCTGCAGGCCGATGTGCCCATCGGCGAGGCCGAGCTGGCGCAGCTGGTCTTCGCGCCGGGCTTCAGCACCACCGACGCGGTGACCGAACTCGCCGGCCGGGGCGTCGGCCTGGACGTGGTCCGGGCCGAGGTCGCCGCCATGGGCGGCCGCATCGAGACCGGCAGCCAGCCCGGCCAGGGCACGCAGTTCCGTCTGCTGCTGCCCTTGACCACGGCGGTCACGCAGGTGGTGATGATGCGATGCGGTGACCTGCAGGTGGCCGTGCCCTCGCCGCTGATCGAGATCGTGCGCCGCGTGCCCAGCGCCGAGGTGACGCGCGCCTATGGCGAAGGCAAACTCGAGTACGGCGGCGAGGCCGTGCCCTTCCATTGGCTGGCCGCGCTGCTGCAGCCAGGCACCCGCGGCGATGTGATCGGCAATACGCAGTTCATCGTCATCGTGCGCAGCGCATCGCAGCGCGTGGCGGTGCATGTCGACGAAGTGGTGGGCAACCAGGAGGTGGTGGTCAAAAATGTCGGGCCACAGCTGTCGCACCTGCCCGGCCTGGCCGGGGTGACGCTGCTGCCTTCGGGCACGGTGGCCCTGATCTACAACCCCGTCGCACTGGCCAGCCTGTACGGCGAGAGCGCGCGCGGACCGGTGCCCCTGGCCCAGGTTGCGGCGCAGCCCCTGCTCCCACCGCCGGCGCCCACACGGGTGCCGATGGTGCTGGTGGTGGACGATTCGCTCACCGTGCGCCGGGTCACGCAGCGCCTGCTGGTGCGCGAAGGCTACCGGGTCGTCACGGCCAAGGACGGCCTGGAGGCCCTGGAGCGCCTGGCCGAGGAGCGGCCCGTGGTGCTGCTGTCGGACATCGAGATGCCGCGCATGGACGGCTTCGACCTGCTGCGCAACGTGCGCGCCGATTCGCGGCTGGCGGGCTTGCCGGTGGTCATGATCACCTCGCGCATCGCACAGAAGCACCGCGACTACGCGATCGAGCTGGGTGTGGACCATTACCTGGGCAAACCGTACTCCGAAGAAGAGCTGCTCACCCTGGTGGCGCGTTACGCCGGGGCGGACATTCCTTCCTGAGGCACGCCCCGTCTGGGCGACAATCCGCGTCGACCCAGGGAGCAGCACAAGCGTTGCGCCGGTCCAGGAACCATGACCCGAGTCGTCGAACACCTGGCCGAGCTCACGGGCTATCGCGATCGCGATCTGCTCGACGTGAGCTTGGTCGAGTCCTTGAAAGACCTGCTGCAACCGCAGGCGGTGGCCATCTACCGCTGTGTCGGAGAGATGCCGCAAGCGCAGCACTGGATCACTCGCGCACGCCTGGGCCCGGGCGATGTCACGGCCACGGCGGACCCGCTGTGGTCCGACCTCGAGAATCTGCCGGCGGTGGAGTCCATCCCCGACCGTTTCACCTGCCTGAGTCGCCAGGAGGCCTTCTGCGTGCCGGGCCCGCCGGCCAAGACCTACTTCCCCCTGACCACCGAACACGAGGTCGTGGGCGTGCTCGAATTCGACAGCGCGCAGCCGCTGTCCACCGAAGACGTTCGCATGGTGTCCAACATCCTGCGCATTTACCGCAACTTCCAGGGTCTGCTCGACTACAGCGAGCGCGACACGCTCACCGGGCTGCTCAACCGCAAGACCTTCGACGAGAGCTTCCTGCGCATCGCCCACCAGCCGGTCGCGGCCGGCGCGTCACCCGGCAACGTCGAGGCACGCCGGGCCGTCCAGGCCACGACCTGGTGGCTGGGCGTGATCGATATCGACCACTTCAAGCGGGTCAACGACAACTTCGGGCATCTGATGGGCGACGAGGTGCTGCTGCTGCTCTCCAGGCTGATGCGCACCACGTTTCGAATCCATGACCACCTCTACCGTTTCGGCGGTGAGGAATTCGTGGCGTTGATGCGATGCGGCAGCGAAATCGATGCCGCCGCCGCCTTCGAGCGCCTGCGCGGCAACGTGGAGCGCTATGTATTCCCGCAGGTCGGGAGAATCACCGTCAGCGCGGGCTTCACCGAGCTGCGTGCGGGCGATTCGCCTTCGGGCGCCTTCGACCGAGCGGACAAGGCGATCTACTACGCCAAGCAGCATGGCCGCAACCAGGTCCGCCACCACGCCACGCTGGTCGCGGCCGGCGAACTGGCCGACGAATCGCGCGACAGTGACGTGGAGCTGTTCTGAGCGGGTCGTTGAACGCAGGCCTGAGCATCCGCCCTCAGCCCGAGCCGCCTTTCACCACCGCGTAGCGCAGCAGCGTCTTCTCGCGCGCCGCGTCGTGGTCCACCACCGGCTGCGGGTAGTCCACGCCGAGCTTCACGCCGGCGGCCGCCAGGTCCACGGGCCGCGCCAGCCAGGGCGCGTGGATCAGCCCGTCGGGCAGCAGGGCCAGCGCCGGCAGGTAGCGGCGGATGAATTTGCCTTCGGGGTCGAACTTCTCGCTCTGGTGGACCGGATTGAAGATGCGGAAGTAGGGTGGCGCGTCGCAGCCTGAAGACGCCGCCCATTGCCAGCCGCCGTTGTTGGCCGCGAGGTCGAAGTCGTTGAGGTGCAGCGCGAACCAGGCCTCGCCGCGCCGCCAGTCCAGGCCCAGGTCCTTGGCCAGGAAGCTCGCCACCACCATGCGCAGCCGGTTGTGCATGTAGCCGGTCTGGCTGAGCTGGTGCATGGCGGCGTCGACCAGCGGGTAGCCCGTGCGGCCTTCGCACCAGGCGGCGAAGAGCCCGTCGGCCAGCTTGCCATGCTCCCACTTGATGCGCTCGAATTCCGGCTTGAAAGCCCGCTCGGCCACGTGCGGGTGGTGGTGCAGGAGCTGCTGATAGAACTCGCGCCAGATCAGCTCCGAGAGCCACGCCTCGGCGCCGCGGCAACCCCGCTGGCGGCGTGCGTGGGCTTCGCGCGCCAGGCGGCGGATGGAGACCGTGCCGAAGCGCAGGTGCGGGCCGAGGTAGCTCGGACCCTTGACGGCGGGGAAGTCGCGCGTCTCGTGGTAGCGGGCGATGCGGCCCATGAAGTCCTCCAGCATTTCGTGAGCTCCCGCCGGGCCGCTGGGCAGGCGCAGCTGGTGCAGGTTGGTGCGCGCGAAGCCCAGGCTCTCCAGCGCGGGCACGCCGGCTTCGGCAGCCGGCCTGGGCGCCAGGCCCGAGGCGTGGCGCGCCACCGGGTAGGCCGAGAGGTAGAACGCATCGAGCTTCTTCAGCCAGGCGTTCTTGTACGGCGTGAAGACGGTGAACGGCCCGCCGGCCAGCGTGAGCACTTCGCTGCGCTCGAATACCACATGGTCCTTGGCGGTGTGCAGGGCCACGCCCTGGTCGGCCAGCAGGCCGCGCACGCGGGCGTCGCGCGCCAGGGCGGCGGGTTCTTCGTCGTGGCTGGCGTGCACGCTCTGCACGCCGAGTGCCGCTGCCAGTGCCGGGATTTCCTCGTGCGCCCAGCCGTGCCGCACGATGAGCCCGACGCCTTCGATGCCATGCGAGGCGGCCAGCGCACGCAATTCGGCATCGACGCCGACCAGGCTGTCGCGGATGAACTCGACGCGCCGGTCGGCGGCCCGCCCCTGGGCCAGCAAGGGGTCCAGGATGCTGCGGTCGAATACGAACGCACACCAGACCTGCCGCGCGCCGCGCAGCGCGTGGTACAGCGCCGCATGGTCTTCCACGCGCAGGTCGCGGCGCAGCCAGACCAGCGCCTTGTCCAGGGGTTTGTGCACAGTGTGGAGTGTGACCGCGGCATAGAATGATTTCCATGCCCAGCGGCGCCCGCATCGATCTGACGAATCAGTTCCTGATCGCCATGCCCGGCATGGCCGACGAGACCTTTGGCGGCACGGTGGTCTACCTGTGCGAGCACAACGAGAAGGGCGCGCTGGGCCTGGTCATCAACAAGCCCATCGATATCAAGCTGCGCAACCTGTTCGAGAAGATCGAGCTCAAGCTCGAACGCCCCGAACTCGCCGAGCAGCCGGTGTTCTTCGGCGGGCCGGTGCAGACCGAGCGCGGTTTTGTGCTCCACGAGAAACTCGGCGAGGGCCAGGGCCCCTACAACTCCACGCTGTCGATTCGCGGCGGCCTGGAGATGACCACCAGCAAGGACGTCCTGGAAGCCCTGGCCGAAGGGGCCGGCCCGGCCAAGGTGCTGGTCACGCTGGGCTACAGCGGCTGGCAGGCCGGGCAGCTGGAAGACGAACTCGGCCGCAACGGCTGGCTCACCGTGGACGCCGACCACAAGGTGATCTTCGATACCCCCGTCGACGAACGCTACGACCGCGCGATGTCGCTGCTGGGCTTCGACCCGCGCATGCTCTCCCAGGAAGCCGGACATGCTTGAAGGGCATGAGCCTTGCTCCCGGCCCATGTCCCGCCCGCAGACCTTTCTTTCCTTCGATTTCGGCACCCGCCGCGTCGGCGTCGCCCAGGGCGGCAGCCTGCTGCGCCGGGCCCAGCCGCTGAAGACCGTGGCGGCCGAGGGCGATGCGCGCTTTGCGGCCATCGCGCAGCTCATCGAGGAATGGCAGCCCGACGCGCTGGTGGTGGGTGTGCCCTTCCACCCCGACGGGGCCGAGCACGAGAATACCCAGCGCGCCAGGCGCTTCGCCCGCCAGTTGCATGGCCGCTACCGGCTGCCGGTTCACGAGGTGGACGAGCGTTACACCACCACCGAGGCGCTTGCACAGGCCGCGAACGCGGCCTCTGGCCGCAGGGGCGCGGCCGATGCCGATGCGGCCGCCGCGGCGATCATCCTCGAGCAATACCTCCGCAACCTACCCGAAGACTCCGATGAACCTGCAGCTTGATGCCGAAGCGCTGTATGCCGAACTGCGCCAGGGTGTGCGCGCCCTGCTTGCTGCCCCCAGGACACCGCCAGCGGTGTCCGCCCCCCGTGGGGGTCAGGAAATCTTGGGGCGGCCCGGCGATTTCCTGCACGAGGACTCCGTGCTGGTGGGAATCTGGTCCGGCGGTGCCTGGCTCGCCGAGCGCCTGCAACGCGATCTTGGTTTGAGCGGCGCGCACGGCGTGATCTCCAGCACCTTGCACCGCGACGATTTCTCCGAGCGCGGACTGGCCTCGGGCACCGACGTGACGCAACTGCCCTTCGCCATCGACGGCCGGCATATCGTGCTCATCGACGACGTGCTCTACACCGGGCGCACCATTCGCGCGGTGGTCAACGAGCTCTTCGACTTCGGCCGCCCGGCCAGCGTGACTCTGGCCGTGCTGGTGGACCGCGGCGGTCGCGAGCTGCCCATCGCCGCCGCGTACTCGGCGGCACGCATCGCGTTGCCCGCCACCAAGAAGCTTTCGCTGGAACGCGAGGCCGATGGCCGGTTCAGTTTCGTCGTCACGGAGAACATCTGATGCTCTCCCGCCGCAACCCCCAGCTCAACGCCCAGGGCGAGCTCATCCACCTGCTCACCATCGAGGGCCTGCCCAAGGCCGTGCTGACGCAGATCCTCGACACCGCGGGCACCTTCCTCAGCGTCAACGACCGCGACGTGAAGAAGGTGCCGCTGCTGCGCGGCAAAAGTGTCTTCAACCTGTTTTTCGAGAACAGCACGCGCACCCGCACGACCTTCGAGATCGCCGCCAAGCGCCTCTCGGCCGACGTCATCAACCTCGACATCGCGCGCAGCAGCACGGCCAAGGGCGAGAGCCTGCTCGACACCATCGCCAACCTCTCGGCGATGCACGCCGACATGTTCATCGTGCGCCACGCCGAAAGCGGTGCCCCCTTCCTGATTGCCCAGCATGTGGCGCCGCATGTGCACGTGGTGAATGCCGGCGACGGCCGCCATGCCCACCCCACGCAGGGGTTGCTGGACATGTACACCATCCGTCACTACAAGCGCGACTTCTCGCAGCTCACGGTGGCCATCGTCGGCGACATCGTGCATTCGCGCGTGGCGCGCTCCGACATCCATGCGCTGACCACGCTGGGCGTGCCCGAGATCCGCGCCGTCGGCCCCAAGACGCTGGTGCCGGGCGACCTGGCGGGCATGGGCGTGCGGGTGTGTCACGACATGGCCGAGGGCATCCGCGGCGCCGACGTGATCATCATGCTGCGCCTGCAGAACGAGCGCATGAGCGGCGCCATGCTGCCCAGCGCCGGGGAGTATTTCAAGAGCTACGGACTGACGCCGGAGAAGCTGGCGCTGGCCAAGAGCGATGCCATCGTGATGCACCCGGGGCCCATCAACCGCGGCGTCGAAATCGACTCGGCCGTGGCCGACGGCACGCACAGCGTGATCCTGCCGCAGGTCACTTTCGGCATCGCGGTGCGCATGGCGGTGATGAGCACCATCGCGGGTAACACGGCCCACCCCCGAAGCGGCTCCGCCGCTCCCCCTCAAGGGGGCGACGCCAGTGGCCCGGCGGAGCCGGTTCCACGGCGTCCGCTTGATGCGGTACGAGGAGTGGGCGCATGAAGATCCTGATTCGCAACGGCCGTGTGATTGACCCGGCTTCAGGCCGCGACGAAGTGGCCGACGTGGCCATCGCCTCGGGGCGCATCGTGGCCATCGGCAGCGCCGCCGACTTCAACCCCGAGCGCACCATCGATGCCACCGGCCTGGTCGTGGCGCCGGGCCTGGTGGATCTGGCGGCGCGCTTGCGCGAACCCGGGCAGGAGCACGAAGGCATGCTCGAGAGCGAGCTCGCCGCGGCGGCCGCCGGTGGCGTCACCAGCCTGGTCTGCCTGCCCGACACCGACCCCGTGCTCGACGAGCCGGGCCTGGTGGAGATGCTCAAGTTCCGCGCCCGCAAGCTCTCGCGCTGCCGTGTCTTCCCGCTCGGCGCCATGACGCGCAAGCTCGAGGGCCAGGCGCTCACCGAAATGGCCGAACTCACCGAGGCCGGCTGCGTCGGTTTCTCGCAGGTCGACGCGCCGGTGCGCGACACCCTGGTGCTGCTGCGCGCGCTGCAGTACGCCGCCACCTTCGGCTACACGGTGTGGCTGCGGCCGCAGGACGCCTGGCTCGGCGGGGGCGTGGCGGCCAGCGGGGCCGTGGCCACCCGGCTGGGCCTGAGTGGCGTGCCCGTGCAGGCCGAGACCGTGGCGCTGCTCACCCTGCTCGACCTCGTGCGGGCCACCGGCGCGCGGGTGCACCTGTGCCGCCTGTCCAGCGCCGCGGGCGTGCAACTGGTTCGCGCCGCCAAGGCCGAGGGCCTGCCGGTGACGGCGGATGTGAGCATCAATTCGCTGCACCTGACCGACCTGGACATCGGCTACTTCAACGCCGACATGCGCCTGACGCCGCCGCTGCGCCAGGGCCCCGACCGCGACGCGCTGCGCCAGGGGCTGGCCGACGGCACCATCGACGCGCTGGTCTCCGACCACAATCCGGTGGCCGAGGACATGAAGAACCTGCCCTTCGGTGAGGCCGAGCCCGGCGCCACCGGGCTGGAGCTGCTGCTCAGCCTGGCGCTGCGCTGGGGCGGCGACAGCGGGCTGCCGCTGGCCACCACGCTGGCGCGCGTGACGCGGGGCCCGGTGCGCGTGCTGGGTGACGCGCTGGGCTCGCTGGCCAGCAGCGCCGGGCGGCTGGTCGAGGGTGGTGTCGCCGACATCTGCGTCTTCGATCCTGCCGTCGACTGGATGGTCACACCGCAGCAACTGGCCAGCCAGGGCAAGCACACACCGTTTTCCTACGCTTCCACCGGCATGGCCATGCCCGGCCGCGTGCGCGCGACGCTGGTCGCCGGCACCTTGGCCTACGAGTTGCCCGCCGAGCGGGCAGCCGAAAGTGGCAGCGCCTGATGTCGGGAGCGCAGGGGGCCGGGCTGCTGCGCAGCCTTCGGGCCGCATGGCGGCTGTGCCGCGCCGTGCTGCACGTGCTGCACGGCATGGTGTTGATGACACGCTTCCCGGCGCTGGACGCCGCCGCGCGCCACGAGCGCATCCGCTGGTGGTCGGCCGGGCTGCTGCGCGCCGTCGGCCTGACGCTGCAGGTGAGTGGCGTGCAGCCGCGGCCGGGCGCCACGCTGATCGTCGCCAACCACATCTCGTGGCTGGACATCGCGGTCATCCACGCCGCGGCGCCGCACGCCCGCTTCGTCAGCAAGGCCGACGTGCTGGAGTGGCCGCTGCTGGGTTGGTTGATCCGCAGTGCCGGCACGCTGTTCATCGAACGCGAACGCAAGCGCGACGCCGTGCGTGTGGTGCATGCGATGGCCGAAGCCCTGCAGGCCGGTGACACCGTGGCGGTATTCCCTGAAGGCACTACCGGCCCGGGCGAAGCGCCGCTGCCCTTCCACGCCAACCTGCTGCAGGCCGCAGTGGCCACCGGCACGCCGGTGCAGGCCTTGGTGCTGCGTTTTGCCGACGCCGGCGCGCCCTTCAGCGACGCGGTGCAGTTCCTGGGGGAGACGACCTTGCTGCAGAGCATCTGGCGTGTTGTCAGTGCGCAGGGCCTGTGCGCCCATGTGCAGTTGATGCCGCCGGTGCGCAGCGAACATGCCGACCGCCGCGCGCTGGCCGAGCACCTGCGCGAACTGATCGCGCAGCAACTGCGGTCCCGCGAGCCGGGCGCAAAGCAACCGGTGCCGGCCCCATGATGCTGCTGGCCTTCGACGACGAAGCGCTGCTGGCGCGAGGCCTGGCGGCCGCGCTCGGCTGGCCGATGGCGCTGGTGCAACGCCACCGCTTTCCCGACGGCGAAACCCGCCTGCGTCTGCCGCCGGCCTTGCCTGCGCGTGTGGTGCTGCTGCGTGGCTTGCAGGACCCGAACGCCAAGCTGACGGAGCTGCTGCTCGCGGCCGCCGGCGCGCGGGAACTGGGCGCGCGCCACCTCACGCTCGTCAGCCCCTACCTGGCCTACATGCGCCAGGACATCGAGTTCAGCCCTGGCGAGGTTGTCAGCCAGCGCCACCTGGGCCGCCTGCTGGCCGCGGCCTTCGATGCCGTGGTCACCGTCGACCCCCACCTGCACCGCGTCGCCACGCTGGACGAGGTGCTGCCCGGCCGGCGCGGGCTGGCGCTGTCGGCCGCACCGCTGCTCGGCGCCCATGTGGCACGGCACCTGCCCGGCGCGCTGCTGCTGGCGCCCGACGAAGAGGCCGGCCAGTGGGTGCGTGCCGCGGCGCAGGCCCATGGGCTGGACTACGCCGTCTGCCACAAGCAGCGCCACGGCGACCACGAGGTCGACGTCGCGTTGCCCGGCACTTCGGTGGCCGGGCGCGCGGTGGTGCTGCTCGATGACGTGGCCAGTACCGGCCGCACGCTGGCGGCCGCGGCGCGCGGTGCACGGGCCGGCGGCGCGGCCAGTGTCGACGTGGCGGTGACGCACGCGCTGTTTGTCGGCGACGCGCTGGCGCAGGTGCGTGCCGCCGGCGTGCGCCAGGTCTGGAGCAGCGACTGCGTGCCTCACGCCAGCAACGCCGTGTCGGTGGTGCCGGTGCTGGCGGCGGCGCTGCAGAGCCTCGAGGAGCTGGCCCGATGAGCGCTACCGATTCGCCGCGCGTGCCGCTGGCCGAACTGGCCGACCTGCTGGCGGCAGGCGGGCCGCTGCCCTTCAAGTTGATGGACAGCCACGGGCGGCTGCTGCTGGCCGCCGGCCACCGCGGGCTCGACCCGCGGCAGATGGCCGCGCTGCTCGAACGCGAAGCCTGCGCCGATGCCTCGGAAGTGCAGGCGGTGCGCCAGGCCCGTGCCGCGGCCGGCGGGGCGGTGTCGCCGCCCGACACGCGCCAGCGCACCTGGTTCGACCGCGTCGAGCAGCAGGTGTGGGCCTTGGACGACCTGCTGCGCGTGATGGGCCGCGAGCGCCTGCCCGCGCTGGCGCCGCGCATCACGGCCTTCGCCGACGAGTACATCGCGCTCGTCGAGCGCCACCCCGATGCCGCGCTCTACCTCGTCGTGCGCCAGCAGGACCGCCGCTTCGCGCTTTACGCCCTGACGCACGCGCTGCACACGGCCACGGTGTGCCTGCTCACCGCGCGCCAGCTTGCCTGGGACACGGCCCGCCAGCAATGCGTGGTGCGGGCGGCGCTGACCATGAACGCCTCCATCGTCGAACTGCAGGCGCGCATGGCCGAGCAGAACGAGCCGCCGAGCAAGAAGCAGCTGGAGCAGATCCGCGCCCACCCGCTGCAGTCGGCGCAGATGCTGCGCGACTGCGGTGTCGACGACGCCGACTGGCTGGCCGCCGTCGAGGACCACCACGAACGGGGTGGCGGTGCCGGTTATCCGCGCGGCGTGGCCGAGGTCGGCGATGTTGCGCACCTGCTGCGTGCCGCCGATGTCTTCACCGCCAAGATCAGCCCGCGGGCCTTGCGCGCGCCGCTGTCGCCGCAGATGGCCGCGCGCCAGCTGTTCCAGGAAGAGCAGGGCGGGCCCTTTGCCGCCGCGCTCATCCGCGCCGTGGGCGTCTA
This sequence comes from Rubrivivax sp., assembly GCA_030681795.1. Classification (GTDB taxonomy): domain Bacteria; phylum Pseudomonadota; class Gammaproteobacteria; order Burkholderiales; family Burkholderiaceae_C; genus Rubrivivax. The sequence continues at coordinate 1,535 of JAUXRG010000067.1, read as the reverse complement.
CCCGCCGGGCGATTGGGTGTGGCTGAAGAGTGGCGAGGCCGGCATCGTCGTGCAGCGCGCCGTGCCCGGCCGCGGGGCGCTGGTGGTGGCGCTGATCGGCGCCAACGGCAAGGTCGTGCCCGGCACACCAAGGCGCGACACCGCGCAGGCCGAATTTACGATCACCGGCCCGCTGGGCGAGCGCCCCGGCCTGCCGCGTGTGCTGCCCGAGCAGGTCTACGGCTTGCTGGAAGGCTGAGCGATCACGCCGGTTTGGCCGTGCCCTGCGCGGCCACCGCGGCGGCCGCACGGGCGGCGGCTTCGGGGTCGCCGAGGTAGTAGCTGCGCAGCGGCTTCAGCTGGTCGTCGAGTTCGTAGACGAGCGGGATGCCGTTGGGGATGTTGACGCCGACGATGTCGTCGTCGCCGATGTGGTCGAGGTACTTCACCAGCGCGCGGATGCTGTTGCCGTGCGCGGCGACGACGATGCGCTGGCCGCTGCGGATGGCCGGGGCCAGGCGCTCGGTCCAGCAGGGCATGACGCGCGCCACGGTGTCCTTCAGGCACTCGGTCAGCGGCACCTGGTCGGGGTCGAGCGTGGCGTAGCGGCGGTCGCCACGCTCGCTGCGCGGGTCATCCGGCGCCAGCGCCGGCGGCGGCGTGTCGTAGCTGCGGCGCCAGACCAGCACCTGCTCGGCACCGTATTGCCGGGCCATGTCGGCCTTGTTCAGCCCCTGCAGCCCGCCGTAGTGGCGTTCGTTCAGGCGCCAGTCGTTTTGCACCGGCAGCCAGGTGCGGTCCATCTCGTCCAGCGCATGCCACAGCGTCCACACCGCGCGCTTCAGCACCGAGGTGTAGGCCACGTCGAATTCGAAGCCGGCTTCGCGCAGCAGCTTGCCGGCCTGCCGCGCCTGTGCCACGCCGGTGGCCGTGAGCGGCACGTCGGTCCAGCCGGTGAAGCGGTTCTCCAGGTTCCACGTCGATTCACCGTGGCGGATGAGGACAAGTTTGTACATGGCCCGGATTCTATAATTCGCGGTTTTGCACATCTGCGGCGGCACCCCTTGAACTTTTTCATCGACAACTGGCATCTCTTCCTGGTGGCCGTGGTTTCCGGCGGCCTGCTGCTGTGGCCGGTGCTGCGCAAGGGCGGGGGCGGCGCAGGTTCGGTCGGCCCCAACGAAGCCGTGCGGCAGATCAACCGCGAAAAGGGCGTGCTGATCGACGTCAGCGAGCCGGCGGAATACGCCGAAGGCCATGCCTCGGGCGCACGCAACGTGCCGCTGGGCAAGCTCGAAGGATCCAGGGACCTGCCCACCAACAAGACCTTGCCGCTGCTGCTGATGTGCCCCACCGGCGCACGTGCCGGCCGCGCGGCCGGCTTGTTGCGCAAGGCGGGCTTCGAACAGGCCGTGGCGGTGTCCGGCGGCACGGCCGCCTGGCGCGAAGCGCAGCTGCCGATCAGCAAGCTGACGGACAAGGCCGAAATGGCCGAAAAGGCCGAAAAGACCGACAAGACCGACATGACCGACATGACCGACAAAACGGGTAGCAAG
>JAUXRG010000064.1 GCA_030681795.1 Rubrivivax sp. | reverse complement strand
GCACGAAAAACCGCGTGCGCGATCGCAATCATAAAAAGATTATGGCACTACATTTCGTCGCAGAACTGAAACTCAATGCTGACAAGGACTTGCGCTTGACCGGGATCGGAAATCAGCGGGAAGTTGACAAACTCGGGCTAGGGCGGCAGCACCAGCCGCAGCGGGCCGCTGCGCGTCCAGGCGGCGGCCTCTTCGCGCAACAGGAACAGGGTGCGCGGGTTCGCCTCGGCCCAGTGGGCAGCAAAGCCGATGGCCGCATCGCGGCCGCGCGAACGCAGTGCGAGCGCACTGGCATCGACCTCGCCGCGGGCGTGGCACTTGATGACCGCCAGCCGCAGGCACAGCACCTGCCAGGCAAAAGTCTCGCTGGCCAGTTGCGGCTCGACCTTGCGCAGGCCGCCGCGTTGCCCGAGCACCAGTTCGCCCACGCGGCGCTGCTGGCTCTGCGAGAACCCCGGCGCGTCGACATGGGCCAGCAGGTAGGCACTGTGGCGGTGGTGGTCGTGGTGCGAGACCATCAGGCCCATCTCGTGCAGCGCGCAGGCCCAGGCCAGTTCGCGTCGGGTTTCGGCTTCGGCATCGGGCATGGCCGCGTCGAAGAGGACCAGGGCCACGCGGGCCACGCGGCCAGCCTGAGGGCGGGCCACGGCGAAGCGACGCTGCAGTTCCGTGACCGTCTGCTCACGCACGTCCGCAGCCGGCGTCCCGTGCAGGGCACGCAGCCTCTCGTGCAAGTCGACGATCACGCCCTGGCGCAGAGCCCCCTTGGCCGGCCACAGGGCATCGATCTGGAAATGCGCGGCCAGCGTGTAGAGGATGGCCAGGCCGCCGGGCAGTACCGCACGGCGGTCCGGCCGCAGGCTCGGCAGGTCGATGCGATCGACATGGCCGGCCTCCAGGCAGTGCTCGATGCACCAGCGCAGCGCAGCCGGCGTGATGCGGCCGTCGGTGAGGCCGGCCTCCCTGAGCACCTGCGAGACCGCGCCGGCGGTGCCCGAAGAGCCGAGCGCCTGGCGCCAGTGCGTGGGCGCGAAGGTGTGCAGCGCCTCCTCGAACTCGGCGCCGGCGGCCACCTGGGCGGCGCGGAAGGCGGCCTCGCTCAGCCGGCCGTCTTCGAAGAAGCGCAGCGACAGGCTCACGCAGCCGACCCCGAAGGACTCGGTCACCCGCGGCGTGGCGCCCTGGCCGAGGATGAGTTCGGTGGAGCGCCCGCCGATGTCGACGACAAGGCGGGGTTCGTCGCTGGGTTGCAGGTGGGCCACGCCGGCGTAGATCATGCGTGCCTCTTCGCGGCCCGAGATGACCTCGATGGGGAAGCCCAGCGCCTCTTGGGCCCGCAGCAGGAAGGCATTGCGGTTGCGCGCCTCGCGCAGCGTCTGCGTGGCCACGGCGCGCACCTGGCCCGGCGCGAAGCCGGCCAGCCTGGCCGAAAAGCGGCGCAGGCAGACCAGCCCGCGTTGCGCGGCTTCCTCGGAAAGCATGCCGTTGGCGTCGAGCCCGGCGCCCAGGCGCACGGTCTCCTTGAGGTAGTCGATGCGCCGGTAGCGGCCCTGGGGCATGGCCCCGATTTCCAGCCGGAAGCTGTTCGACCCGATATCCACCGCGGCGAGCGCGCCGCCCGGGTTTACGCTTGAATCCATGCGGCGATCGTACCTGCCGGGATTCCTACAATGCGCCGCTTTCCAACCCCGCCAGGAGACAGCCATGCTGAAGGAAGAATTCGATACCCTCGTGCCGGCCAGCGGCGATTTCAACCGGCGCGAGTTCGTGCGCGGTGCCGTGGGCACGGGCTTCGCCGCAGCGGTCCTGCCGGTGGCGGCGCAGACCGTGGTCAAGACCAGCGCCGACGGCCTGCTGGCCGGCGAAGTGATGATCCCCGTGGGCAACTTCCAGATGCCGGCCTACCGTGCCGCGCCGGCCGGCCGCAGCGGGTTGCCGGTGGTGCTGGTGGTCAGCGAAATCTTCGGCGTGCACGAGCACATCGCCGATGTGGCCCGGCGCTTCGCCCGCGCCGGCTACTTCGCCATCGCGCCCGAGCTCTTCGTGAGACAGGGCGACGCCGGCGCCTATGGCGAGATCGCCAAGCTGCTGGCCGAGGTCATCGCCAAGGTGCCCGACGCGCAGGTCATGGGCGATCTGGACGCCTCCCTGGCCTGGGCCAAGGGGCAGGGCGCCGACGCCGGCCGCGCCGGGGTCACGGGCTTTTGCTGGGGCGGCCGCATCACCTGGCTGTATGCGGCGCACCACCCGGCCGTGAAGGCCGGCGTGGCCTGGTACGGGCGCTTGCTGGGGGCCACCTCGGTGCTCAACCCGAAGCATCCACTGGACGTGGCCGGGGCGCTGAACGGCCCGGTGCTGGGCTTGTACGGCGGGCAGGATACGGGCATTCCGCTGGACGGCGTGGAGAAGATGAAGTCCGCGCTGGCCGCCGGCAATGCCGCCGCCCGCAAGAGCGAGATCGTCGTCTACCCCGACGCGCCGCACGCCTTCCACGCCGACTACCGGCCCAGCTTCCGCAAGGAGGCCGCCGAAGACGGCTGGCGGCGCTGCCTGGCCTGGTTCAAGGCCAACGGCCTGGGCTGAAAGGCCGCCTCAGCGAACGACCAGCACCGGCAAGGTGCCGTGCGTGAGCACCTTCTGGGTCTCGCTGCCCAGCAAGAGGGCGCTCACGCCGCGGCGGCCATGCGAGGCCATCACGATGAGGTCGCAACCCTGCGCCTTGGCGTGGTCTAGCATCGCTTCCCAGGGGTGCAGCGCTTCCACCGTGTGACCCTTGCAGGGAATCCCCGCGTCGATGGCGGCGCTGGTCACGACCTTGACCCGCGCTGCAGCCATGCGCTCCTGGGCGTCGAAGAACTCCTGCGGCGGCACGGGTTGCATCTCGGAGATGGCGCTATAAGGGAACGGCTCCTTCACGGACAGGACGTAGAGCTCGGCACCCGCCAGCTTGGCCATGCCGATGGCCGCCTGCATGGCCTTGACAGCGATATCGGAACCGTCGGTGGGGAACAGGATGCGCTTGTACATGGAAGCTCCTCAGTCACAAGTCGAAGTTTGAGCGGCGCTCGGCGCCAGTGTTCCCGGAATCGGCTGCCGCAAATTGACTGGGATCAAGCGCGCGGCGCTTGACGGCGCTCAACCGCGGGCGATCGGCCGTGCCGGGTCGCTGCACCATTCGCTCCACGAACCCGGGTACAGCGTGGGCGCGTCGAAGCCCGCATGCATCATCGCCATCAGGTTGAAGCAGCTCGCGGCTCCGGAGCCGCACTGGTGCACGATCTGCCCACCCGCGGCCCCCAGGGCAGTGAACTCCTCGCGCAATTGCGCGGCGGGCTTGAGGCGGCCATCGGGCCGCAGGTTGTCCTTGACGAAACGCAGCCGGGCCCCGGGGATGCGGCCGGCCACCGGGTCGATGGGCTCGACCTCGCCGCGAAAGCGTTCCGCGGCGCGCGCATCGAACAGCGTGACCTGGCCCAGACGGGCGAGCAGGGTGTCGGCGTCGATCGTCGGCATGGCCGGCTGGGTGCAGGGGTAGGGCGGCCGCGCTCGGGCCTGCCCCGGCACATCGGTCATCGTGCCGCCGCCGGCGCACCAGGCCGCCACGCCACCGTCGAGCAGGCGCACGTCCCGGTGACCCAGCCAGCGCAGGAGCCACCACGCGCGGGCCGCGAAGAGGCCGCCCTGGGCGTCGTAAGCGACGACCTGGACCCCCGGAGCGATGCCCCAACGGCCCGCGGTGATGGCGAATTCGGCGGGGTCGGGCAAGGGGTGACGGCCGTTGCGGCCCGTCTTGGGCCCGGAGAGGTCGCGGTCCAGGTGGGCATACAGGGCGCCGGGCAGGTGCGCCACCCGGTAGGCGGCCTCGCCCACGGTGGGGTCGAAGAGGTCGAAGCCGCAGTCCAGCAGCACGAAAGGCTCCGCGCCAGCCTGCAGCTGCTTCAGTTGTTCGGGGGAAATCAGTACGGCTTGACTCATGAGGGGGCCTCGTTCAGGTCTCGGTTGGAATGGCAGAAGGGGGTGCTGAGCGGCCGCGCAACAGCGTGGCGGCCACGCCGGCAGCGATGATGAGCGCCATGCCGGCCAGGGACAGGGGGGTGACGGCGTCTTGGAACAACCACACGCCGAAGGCGAAGGAGAAGACGATGCCGAGGTACTGCAGCGAGGCGATGCCCAGCGTGGCGCCGCGGGCATAGGCCTGCGTCAACAGCCACTGCGCGAGGGTGGCCAGCAGGCCGATGGCCAGGAGCAGCGCCACGCCGCCCGCGCTATGGCCGCGGCCGCCACCGGCGGCGGCGGTCAGGCCGGCGCCGGCGAGTACGCCGCTGAGCGAGAAATAGAACACCACGCGCTCCACGGGTTCACCCACGCGGCCCAGCGCCGTCAACTGCAGATAGGCCATGGCCGACAGCATGCCCGAGAGCAGCCCGAGCAGGCCGTACCAGAGCTGGTCCTGTGCCATGGTGGGCCGCAGCACCATGGCCACGCCGGCGAAACCGGCCAGCACCGCGGCCGCCAACCGTCCGTCGACGACCCGGCCGGCCGGCCCCAGCAGCACGCTGCCGCCCAGGAGAAACAGCGCCACCCACACCGGCGACATGTAGTTCAGCGTCATCGCCGTGGCCAGCGGCAGGTGTCCTATGGCGTAGAACCACAGGCACAGTGCCGCGGTGCCGCTGGCGCTGCGCCAGAAGTGCATTGCCGGCACGCGGGTGCGCCAGGCGATGGCGCGCCAGCGCAGCACCCCCGCCATCACGGCCAGGCCGACGAGCGAGCGGTAGAGCACGATCTCCCCGGTCCCGTATTGCGCCGAAGCGAATTTCACGCACACGCCCATCACGGCGAACAGGAACGCGGCGCACACCATGAGCAAGGGCGGGGACATGGGCGAATCGTAGGCGCGAGGCCCGGGGCAGGCCGGCCCTCGGGGTGTGTTCAGCCCCGGAAATCCATCTCACGCCGATACCACTCGTGGAAGTGCTGCATGCCGTCTTCCATCGGGCTCTGGTAGGGGCCGGCTTCGTCGTCGCCGCGCCGCATCAGCGCGCGGCGCCCGGCGTCCATGCGCAGGGCAATCTCGTCGTCCTCGATGCAGGTCTCCATGTAGGCGGCCTGCTGCGCCTCCATGAATTCGGGCTCGAAAGCCGCGATTTCCTCCGGGTAGAAAAACTCCACCAGGTTGAGCGTCTTCTGCGGGCCCTGCGGAAACAGCGTGGAGACCACCAGCACATGCGGGTACCACTCCACCATCACCGTGGGGTAGTAAGTCAGCCAGATGGCGCCCCGGGTGGGGGCCACGCCGTTGCGGTATCTCAGCACGGCGTCCTGCCAACGCCGGTAGACCTCGGAGCCCGCCTTGCTCAGCGACTGGTGCACGCCCACCGTCTGCACCGAGTGATGCACTCCGAACTCCCAGCGCAGGTCGTCGCAGGTCACGAAGCTGCCCAGCCCGGGGTGGAAGGGGCCGACGTGGTAATCCTCGAGGTAGACCTCGATGAAGGTCTTCCAGTTGTAGTCGCAGGCGTGGACCTGGGCGCGGTGGAAGACGAAGCCGCTGAAATCGAGATCGGCGGCCGCACCGAGCCGGGCCAGATCGGTCGAAACGGAACGCCCGTTTTCCTCGAACAACAGGCCGTGCCAGCTCTGCACAGGGTAGTTGCGCAGATTCAGGCAGGGGTCTTCGGCGAAATGCGGGGCACCGAGCAGGCGGCCGTCCAGGCCGTAGGTCCAGCGGTGCAGCGGGCAGACGATGTGGCCGCTGGTGCGCCCCCGGCCCTTGAGCATGAGGGCCTGGCGGTGGCGGCAGATGTTGGACACCAGCTCCACGCCTTGCGCCGTGCGCACCAGCGCCCGGCCTTCGGCCTCTTGCGCCAGCGCGAGATAGTCGCCCACCTCGGGCAGCGCAAGCTCGTGCCCGAGGTAGCGCGGCGCGCGCTGAAAGATGAGTGACTGTTCGTGTTGGAACAGGCCCTCGTCGAAATAGCTGGTAACCGGGAGTTGAGAACGACTGCACTCAAGAGCTTGGAGACTGGCGCTCAGGTCCGACATGATCCGACAGGATCCTCCTTGGCAAGGACATCGACCCGCCGCCTGGTGGCCCTGCAGGCGGCAAATGGTTCAATTCGCGTGATCCCATGGTCACGATGGTGCGGCCGGGATTCTAGCCGCCGGCACAGGCGGGACCAGGCGCACCTTTGTCTAGAATCCCCCTCTTGATTTCATCTCCCGAAATGGCCCGAACCGCTGCCCACCCCCCCAAGGAGCCCGCCACCTATGAGCAGGCGCTGGCCGAACTGGACCGGCTGGTGGCACAGATGGAAGGGGGCCAAATGCCGCTGGACCAGTTGCTCGAAGGCTACCGACGCGGCGCCGAGTTGCTGACCTATTGCCGCTCTCGCCTGGAGGTGGTGGAGCAGCAGGTGAAGATTCTCGAAGAAGGGCAGCTCAAGCCCTGGGTCGACGCATGAACGGCGAGGATTTCGACCGCTGGGCGCGCAGCGCCCTGGCCTCGGTCGAGGCCGCGCTCGAGGCCTGGGTGCCCCTGGAGGCGCCGGCCGGCCTGGGCCTGGCCATGCGCTACGGGGTGCTCGACGGCGGCAAGCGCCTGCGCCCGCTGCTGGCGCTGGCCAGCAGCCGCGCCGTGGCGGGCGACGAGCCGGCGGCGCTGCGTGCGGCGGTGGCCGTGGAGCTGATCCATGCCTACTCGCTGGTTCATGACGACATGCCCTGCATGGACAACGACGTGCTGCGCCGGGGCAAGCCCACGGTGCATGTGCAGTTCGGTGAGGCGCAGGCCATGCTGGCCGGGGATGCCATGCAGGCCCTGGCCTTCGAGGTGTTGACGCCCGAGCAGGGGATGGCGCCCGCGCTGCAGGCACGACTGACCGGCCTGCTCGCGCGCGCCGCCGGGCACGCCGGCATGGCGGGCGGCCAGGCCATCGACCTGGCCAGCATCGGGCACGCGCTCGACGAGCGGGCGCTGCGCGACATGCACCGCCGCAAGACCGGCGCGCTGCTGCAGGCCAGCGTGCTGATGGGCGCGGCCTGCGGCCACGCCGACGCCGTGGCCTTGCAGTCGCTCTCCGAATACGGCGCGGCCATCGGCGTGGCCTTCCAGGTCGTGGACGACATCCTCGATGTCACCCAGGCTTCGGAAACCCTGGGCAAGACGGCGGGCAAGGACCAGCATCACAACAAGCCCACCTACGTGTCGGTGCTCGGCCTTGCCGCGGCAAGGCGCCAGGCCGACGAGTTGCGCGAGCAGGCGCTTTCGGCCCTGGCCCGCAGCGGGCTGGGCGCTGCGGCCACGTGGCTGGCCGTGCTGGCCGACAAGGTGGTGGAACGCGAAAACTAGCATGAAAACCCTGCTCGACAAGATCGACAGCCCGGCCGACTTGCGCCGCCTGAGCCGCGCTGAATTGCCCGCGCTGGCCGCCGAGTTGCGCCAGTTCGTGCTCAATACCGTGAGCCAGACCGGGGGCCACCTGAGCAGCAACCTGGGCACCGTGGAGCTCACGGTGGCGCTGCACTACGTCTTCAATACACCTCACGACCGCCTGGTGTGGGACGTGGGGCACCAGACCTACCCCCACAAGGTCCTCACCGGTCGGCGCGACCGCATGCACACGCTGCGCCAGCTCGGCGGCGTCGGCGGCTTCCCGCGGCGCGAAGAGAGCGAGTACGACAGCTTCGGCACGGCGCACAGCTCGACCTCGATCAGCGCCGCGCTGGGCATGGCGCTGGCTGCCAAGCTCAAGGGCGAAGACCGCAAGGCGGTGGCCGTGATCGGCGATGGCGCGATGAGCGCCGGCATGGCCTTCGAGGCGCTGAACAACGCCGGTGTCTCGCACGCCGGCGTCCTGGCCGACCTGCTGGTGGTGCTCAACGACAACGACATGTCGATCAGCCCGCCGGTGGGGGCGCTCAACAAATATCTGGCGCGGCTCATGAGCGGCCAGTTCTACGCCGCCGCGCGCGAGGGCGTGAAGGGCGTGCTGAAGGCGGCGCCGCCGCTGTTGGAACTGGCGCGGCGCCTGGAGGAGCACGCCAAGGGCATGGTCGTGCCGGGCACCATCTTCGAGGAATTCGGCTTCAACTACGTCGGCCCGATCGATGGCCACGACCTCGACTCGCTGATCCCCACGCTGGAGAACCTGCGCAGCCGGCGCGGCCCGCAGTTCCTGCACGTGGTCACCAAGAAGGGCTACGGCTACAAGCTGGCCGAGGCCGACCCGGTGAAGTACCACGCCGCCAGCGGCAAATTCGACCCGGCCGAAGGCTTCCCCAAGAGCCTGCCCAGCAAGCCGACCTTCACCCAGGTCTTCGGCCAGTGGCTGTGCGACATGGCCGAAGCCGACGCTCGACTGGTGGCCGTCACCCCGGCGATGCGTGAAGGCTCGGGCATGGTCGAGTTCCACAAGCGGTTTCCCCAGCGCTATTACGACGTGGGCATCGCCGAGCAGCATGCGGTGACCTTTGCGGCCGGCATGGCCTGCGAGGGCCTCAAGCCGGTGGTGGCGATCTACAGCACCTTCTTGCAGCGCGGCTACGACCAACTCATCCACGACGTCGCGTTGCAGAACCTGCCCATGGTGTTTGCGCTCGACCGTGCCGGGCTCGTGGGGGCCGACGGTCCCACGCACGCCGGCGCCTACGACATCGCCTTCGTGCGCTGCATTCCCAACTGCAGCATGCTCACGCCCAGCGACGAAAACGAATGCCGTCAGGCGCTGACCACGGCTTTCCGCCAGAACCACCCGGTGGCGGTGCGCTACCCGCGGGGTGCCGGAGTGGGCGCGGCGATCGACCCGGCGCTCACCGTATGGCCCTGGGGCAAGGGTGTCGTGCGCAAGCAAGCCCCCGTGCGCGCCGACGCCCGTGGGGGCAGGCGCCTGGCCATCCTGGCCTTTGGCACGCTGCTGCACCCGGCGCTGGAAGCCGCCGAGAGGCTGGGCGCCACCGTGGCCGACATGCGCTTCGCCAAGCCGCTGGACACCGAGCTCGTGCTCGAGCTGGCGCGCAGCCACGACGGACTCGTCACCATCGAGGAAGGCTGCCTGATGGGTGGTGCGGGCAGCGCGGTACTCGAATGCCTCGCCGCCGCCGCGGTGACCGTGCCCGTGTTGCAGCTCGGCTTGCCCGACCGCTTCGTCGAACATGGCGAGGTGGCCAAGCTGCACGCGCAGTGTGGCCTGGATGCCCCCGGCATCGAGCGCTCCATCCTGCAACGCTTTGGCAGCCGGCCTGCGCTGGCCGCCGTCAACAGCTGATCCCAGCCTTTCGAACGGCGTCGTGGAACCCGCGTGAGCGTGTCGGCGGGAAAACGATGTCATCCTTGTGCCCGCGATGACCAACCTCACCGACGCCCTCCACATTCCCGACACGCAAAGCGCGCGCGATGACCGCCACCTGGCGATTCAGCGCGTGGGCGTGAAGGACGTTCGCTACCCGCTGCGGCTGACCGTGGCAGGGGTCGTGCAGTCGACGGCGGCGCTGTGGTCGCTCGACGTGGCGCTGCCGGCCGAGAAGAAGGGCACGCACATGTCGCGTTTCGTGGCCTGGCTGGATGCGCTGGACGCACCGCTGGATGCCGCCGCGCTGCGCGAGCGCCATGGCGTGATGCTGGCCAAGCTCGGCGCCACCGAGGGCCGCATCGAGGCCGCCTTCAGCTTCTTCCTGCGCAAGCGCGCGCCGGTATCCGGCGTGCAGAGCCTGCTCGACTACCGGGGCCGCTGGATTGCCGAAACGAGAGGCGGCGTGACGGCGGTGCACGCCGAGGTGGCGGTGCCGGTGAAGAGCCTGTGCCCCTGCTCGAAGGAGATCTCCGACTACGGCGCGCACAACCAGCGCTCGCTGGTCACGATACGCATCGAAGTGCTGGAGCCCGCGCTCGGGCCCGTGCAGTGGCACGAACTCGTGCGCTTTGCAGAGGACGCGGCCTCGAGCGAAATCTGGCCGCTGCTCAAGCGGCCCGACGAGAAGTGGGTGACCGAGCGCGCCTACGAAAATCCCAAGTTCGTCGAAGACCTGGTGCGCGACGTCGCCCTGGCGCTCAACGCCGACGCCCGCATCGGGCGCTACCGCGTGGACGTCGAGAACTTCGAGTCGATACACAACCATTCCGCCTACGCCCGCATCGAGCGCGTGTAGGGCCGGCTTGCCCGCACCGTGACGCCCGTCACGAAAGCGGCCGCGTGTAGGAATTTGCCTGACAAATCGACTGGAAGAACCGGGACTCAAGCCACGGAACTGGCCTGATGTCGCAGTCCATTTCGGATGCCTACAGTTCGTTTCATCGCCTCAGGGCCCCGAACAACTGCTGGAGCACACGAAATGACCTCGGAACAAATTCTTGCCGAAATCCGTGAAGCCAATCTCTCGTACCTGATGCTGGCCCAGAGCCTGATCCGCCAGGACCGCGAACAGGCGCTGTTCCGCCTGGGTGTCAGTGAAGACACGGCCACGCTCATCGGCACGCTGACGCCCGCGCAGATGATGAAGATCTCCACCGGCAACACCTTGCTGTGCCGTTTGCGCATGGACGACGACATCGTCTGGAACCTGCTGACCTGCCACGGCAAGGGCGCCGCCAACGACGGCATGTCCCGCCTGCACGCCTCCATCCTGATGGCCGGGCGCCATCAGGAAGCGGCATAGCAACGGCCCCCACGCTCGCTGGCGCTCGCTGCCCCCCGAGGGGGCTCTTGCAGCGGCCCGGCAGAGCCGGATCCGCGCAAGGCCTTGATCAAGAACACCCACAGGACGGAGAGAACCCATGGCCCGCAACAAGAGCATCCTGACCGAGGCCCGCCAGATCGAGCGCGCCGTCACCCTCATCAACCTGGGCGCGCGCCTGCAGGTCCTCGAAAGCGAGACCGACCTGAGTTACGAACGCCTGCTGCGCTTGTACAAGGAAGTGGCGGGCAAGAGCCCGAGCAAGGGCCAGTTGCCGTTCTCCACCGACTGGTTCATGACCTGGCAGCCCAACATCCACGCGAGCCTGTTCCTCAACATCCACGAGTACCTCAACAAGGCCGCTGCGCTCGACGAGATCGATACGGTCATCAAGGCCTACCAGCTCTATGCCGAGCAGATGCAGGCCCAGGGCCTGGACCCGCTGCTGAGCGTGACGCGCGCCTGGCGCCTGGTGAAGTTCGTCGACAACGGCATGCTCACCATGACGCCGTGCAGCAAGTGCGGCGGCCATTTCGTCACCCACCCGCACGAGATCGCGCGCCACTATGTGTGCGGCATGTGCAACCCGCCGGCCCGCGCCGGCAAGGGCAAGCTGGCCGGCAGCTTCGTCGCCGAGGCCGCCCGCGTCCAGGCCGTCCAAAGCGGGCATTGATCACGCTTGCGGGGCTCAAGCGCCTGGAGGGCGTGCCGAAATCCTGATTGAGAGTTCCAGTTCATTGCTTGTCTCCTCCTGGCACAGTTCACTGTGCTTTCCAGCGGGTCCTTCGGGGCCCGTTTTTTGTGCGCCCAGCATGGGCGCACTCTTGCGGGTGCAAGTCCCGCCGTAAGTTGGTCACGACGAACGAAGCGAAGCGCAACTGCATGAGGGCGACCGAGTGTGGGAAGGAAGCGTGGAGCGAAGCTGTAAGCCGATGGACAAGAACCGGATCTGAGGCGCTGCCAAGCAGGGCGAGCGGGCAAAAGACCGCGAAGCTCTCGTGATCAAGGCGAGGTGGTGTAAATCCGGCGGCTGTGCAGCGAAGGAGTGCGTTCTTACCTGGGGAGATCTCGCCTCGCGCCTGAAAGGGCGACGGTGGAGAACCGGAGCGAGAAGTCAGCAGAGGTCGTAGTAGCCGAGGTAGGCCGCAGAGGCTGTAGGCCGAGGCGAAGGGCCGAACGAGAAGGACAGTCACGAGACATGAGGCTTGGCGGCGCAATGCATCAGAAGCCTGGGAGGCCGCGAGGTCGAACGGGGCGTACGGCCGAAGGGCGCGGTGAAGCCGCGAGCGAAGCCGTGAGCGATGAAGCGACGCTGGCGCGTCATGCACGAACGGACTGCGGGGCCGGTGACCTGCTGGGGCAGGCGCTGGCCAGAGAGAACATGGCCCGCGCGTGGAAGCGCGTGAAGGCCAACAAGGGAAGTGCCGGCGTCGATGGACGCACGGTGCAAGACACGGCGCAATATCTCAAGCAGGCGTGGCCCGACATCCGAGCCAGGTTGCAGGGCGGCAGCTACCGGCCCAGTCCGGTGCGCCGCGTGGGCATCCCCAAGCCGGGAGGCGGGACACGCGAGCTGGGGATACCGACCGTGGTGGACAGGTTGATCCAGCAGGCGCTGCTGCAGGTGCTGACGCCGCTCATTGACCCGACGTTCAGCGAGCACAGCCACGGCTTCAGGCCGGGGCGCAGCGCGCATGGCGCGGTGTTGCAAGCGCAGCAGTACGTGCAGGCCGGCTACAGGGTGGTGGTGGACGTGGACCTGGAGAAATTCTTCGACCGTGTCAACCACGACATCCTGATGGACCGGCTGGCCAAGCGGATTGCGGACAAGCGGGTGCTGAGGCTGATCCGCCGCTACCTGCAAGCGGGCATCCTGGCACACGGGGTGCACAGCGAGCGGTTCGAGGGCACGCCGCAGGGCGGGCCGCTGAGCCCCTTGCTGGGCAACGTGCTGCTGGACGAAGTGGATCGGGAGCTGGAGCGCAGGGGCCACAAGTTCGTGCGCTACGCCGACGACTGCAACGTCTACGTCAGGAGCCGCAAGGCGGGAGAGCGGGTGCTGCAAGCCCTGCGCAACGGCTACGCAAGGCTGGCGCTGAGGGTCAACGAGGGCAAGACGGCGGTCGGTCCAGTGTGGGGACGCAAGTTCCTGGGCTACTGTCTGATGGCGTCCCCGCAAGGGGAAGTCAAACGGGCGGTGGCGCCACAGGCGCTGGACAAGCTGCGGGATCGAATCCGGCAGCTCACGAGTCGCACGAGGGGGAGAAGCCTCGAACAGATGGCCGAGGACTTGAGGCGCTATGTGCCGGGTTGGAAGGCTTACTTCCGGCTAGCGCAGACGCCCAACGTCATGCGCGATCTGGACGGGTGGCTTCGACACCGACTGCGGGCTGTACAGCTCAGGCAGTGGAAGCGCGGCACGACGATGTTCCGTGAACTGCGCAAGCTGGGAGCCAGCGTGGATCAAGCCGCCATCATTGCCGGAGGTGCGCGCCGCTGGTGGCGCACCAGCGGCGGTGTGGCGAACCTGGTGTTGACCGTCGCCCACTTCGACCGCCTCGGAGTCCCCAAGTTCTCCTGACCTCAACTTCTCGAACCGCCCGGTGCGGACCCGCATGCCGGGTGGTGTGGGAGGGGTCCGATCAGCGATGATCGGCCCCTATCCCGATTTGCGTGCGGCATGGGCAGGCTGGGTCTTCAGGAGGCGCAGCACCAGGCCGATAAGAGGGGACCACTCCCTTGCCGTGCGCCTGCCCGGCCATTGCCGTGAAGCTGGTTCCGTTCTCACATCAATACCTGCGCCTGGACGAGCCGCTGCCCTTCGGGCTGCGCGACGCCACCGGCCGACTGTTGCTGGATGCAGGTCTGCGCATCGAGAGTCCCGCGCGGCTGGCCGAACTGACGCGGCAAGAGCTGTTCGCCGACGAAGGGGAGTCCGCCGACTGGAACCGCCGGCTGACGGCGGCCATGGAGGTCATGATTCGCCAGGAAGCCACACTGGGTCAGGTGGCCGCTGCACGGCCCCAGCCGCGAGCGCGCCAGGCCACGGCCGCTGCAGCCTTTCCCCTGGCCGAGCAGTGGCGCGAGTTGGTGACGCGATTGGAGGGCGCCCTGCGCGAGGTGCGCTCCGGCAGCGACTGGCGCGCCCGCGTGTTCGCGGTTCACGGCCAGGCGCGACAGATCTACCTGCGTCGGCCCGATGCCTCGCTGTACCAACTGGTCTACGAAGCCGGGCATTCGAGTGAGAAGTACAGCTGCCACCACGCGCTGCTGACGCTGCTGATCTGCGAAGAAACGGCCACCCGGATGGCGTGGCCGCAGGACTGGGTCGACAGCCTGGGCCGCGCGGCGCTGACGATGAATGTGGCGATGCTGCGCCTGCAGGGACAACTGGCCCTGAGCGAGTTGCCGCCCACACCGGAGGCCCGTGCCGAGATCGACGCCCACGCCGAGAAGGGTGCTCGCATGCTGGAGCAAGCCGGCCTGGTCGATCGCCTTTGCCTGGAAGTGGTGCGCCTGCACCATGCGGCCAGCCCGCCCGAGGGCAGCCTGGCCGAGTGGCCGCTGGAGCACCGGTTGTCGCAGCTGCTGCACCGCGTGGATGTCTTCTGCGCCCTGCTCAGCCGGCGCGCCACACGCGAGGCCATGTCGCCCCTGCAGGCCGCACGCAAGGCCTGCCTGGGACCCGGTGGTACGCCCGACGAGATCGGCGCCGCCCTGCTCAAGGCCGTGGGCCTGTATCCGCCAGGCAGCTTCGTCGAGCTGGTCAACGGCGAGGTGGGCATCGTGGTCGCGCGGGGACGGCGGGCGAACTTGCCCTATGTCGCCGCGCTCGTTTCGGCCAACGGCAACCCGCTTGGCGAACCCGTGCTGCGCGACTCGCTAAATCAGCGCCACGCCGTCAAGGGGGCGGTACCGGCGGGCTCCGTCAAGGTCAGGCCACCGCACGAATGCCTGATGGCGCTGCGCTGAACGCGGACGGTCGCGCGGCCGCCGGTCTCGGCGAATACGCCGCAATGTTCAGCTCTATTCCAGGCCTGGGTTTGACGCCCGGCGCCGAAACTCGCGCTGAGACCTCCTTGCTTCGATGCCGCCCTCCCTGCAGATTCCAACTCGCTCGTTCGTCGCCGGTCTGCCCTGGCCCCTGCCCGCGCTGCTGACATGGGCGTGCGCATGGGCGGCGTGGGGGCTGGCCAGCGCCTGGGCCGCGGCACCTGCGCTGGCCCTGGGCGCCGGGCTGCTCGCCGGCTCGGCACTTGCGACCCGTATCGTGGGGCGCCGGCGGCAGTTCATCGCCGCGGCGGGTTTCCCGTTGTCGGCGCTGGCCCTGGGGGCGGCGAGCCTGTCGCCCTGGATGTGGCTGGCGCTGGCGCTGCCGCTCCTGCTCGCCTACCCGCTGCGCGCCTGGCGTGACGCGCCGTTCTTCCCCACGCCGCGGCAAGGCCTGACGGGCCTGGCGGCCTCGCTCGGCGGCGCGCCTGCTCGCGTGCTCGACGCCGGCTGCGGCCTGGGGCATGGCCTGGCCGAGCTGCGCGATCAGTGGCCGCTGGCCGAACTGCACGGCCTGGAATGGAGCAGGCCACTGGCCTGGCTGGCGGCACGGCGCTGTCGCTACGCCCGGGTTCGGCGCGGCGACATGTGGGCGGCCTCCTGGACCGGCTACGACCTGGTCTACCTCTTCCAGCGCCCGGAGAGCATGGCCCGTGCGTACGCCAAGGCCGCCCGCGAGCTGGCGCCGGGCGCCTGGCTGGTGAGCCTCGAGTTCGCCGTGGCGGATCGCGAAGCCTGGGCCTGCCTGCAAGGGCCGGGTCGGCGCCCGCTGTGGATCTATCGGCCGGCGCAGGCCGCGCCGCCCTCAATCGACGGCCGGCACGGCCGATAACCCACGCAAGGCCCGCTCCGCCTGAGTCGGAAGAGGGTGTCACTGCGGATCAAGCCACATGTTCGTCATCATCGGTTGGGTCGTCGCCCTGAGTTGCATCTTCGGTGTGTACATCGTGCACGGCGGCAACATCGGCGTGATCTTGAAGGCGCTGCCCTTCGAGCTGATCACCATCTGCGGTGCGGCCGGCGGCGCCTTCCTGGCCAACAACCAGATGAAGGTCCTGAAGGCCTCGGCGGCCGGCGTCGCCCGCTGCTTCAAGGGCAGCAAGTACAGCAAGGCGCGCTACATGGAGCTCATGGCGCTGCTCTACGACATCCTGCAAAAGGCCCGCAAGGAGGGCCTGATGTCGATCGAGAAGGACGTCGAGGAGCCGCACAGCTCGCCGCTGTTCCAGAAATACCCCACCGTGGGCGGCGACCACCACGTGACGGAATTCATCACCGACTACCTGCGCATGATGGTCTCGGGCAACCTCAACGCCCACGAGATCGAAAGCCTGATGGACAACGAGATCGACACCCACCATGCCGAGGAGTACGCCGCGGTGGCGGCCATCGCCCGGCTGGCCGGTGGCTTGCCGGCGTTCGGCATCGTGGCGGCCGTGCTCGGGGTGGTCAATACCATGGGCTCGGTGGGCCAGCCGCCGGCCGTGCTGGGCGGCATGATCGGTTCGGCCCTGGTCGGCACCTTCCTGGGCATCCTGCTGGCCTATGGGTTCGTCGAGCCCCTGGGCGGGCTGCTCGAACAGAAGGTCGAGGATGCCGGCAAGGAACTGCAGTGCATCAAGACCACGCTGCTGGCCAGCATGCAGGGCTATGCGCCCCAGGTGGCGATCGAGTTCGGCCGCAAGGTGCTGTACTCGGGCGACCGGCCGACCTTCACCGAGCTCGAAGGCCATGTGAAGGGCAAGAAGTGACCGAGGTGTGCCATGGCCGGTGACTCGAAGAAGCTCCAGCCGATCATCGTCAAGCGGATCAAGAAGGCCGGCCATGCGGTGCATGGCGGCGCCTGGAAGATCGCCTACGCCGACTTCGTGACCGCCATGATGGCGTTCTTCCTGCTGATGTGGCTGCTGGGCTCCACCTCCGAAGGCGACAAGAAGGGCCTGGCCGACTATTTCAGCGCGCCGCTCAAGCTCGCCTTGCTGTCCAGCGGCTCGGGTTCGGGCGATTCCTCGCATGTGATCAAGGGCGGCGGCCAGGACTTCACGCGCAGCACCGGCCAGGTCAAGCGCGGCGAGGTCAAGGCCGAACGCTCCACCATCAACGTCCACCAGCTCAAGGCCGAGCAGGCGCGCGCCGAAGTGGCCCGCCTGGAAGACCTGAAGTCCAAGATCGAGCAGAAGATCGCCGGCAACGGCAAGCTCGCCGGCATGGCCGGGCAGATGCTGCTGGAAATGACCGACGACGGACTGCGCATCCAGATCGTCGACCAGGACAACCGCCCGATGTTCAACAGCGGCAGCGCGATGGTGCAGCCCGCCATGCGCGAGCTGCTGCGCGAGCTCGGCGGCGTGCTCGCCGACGTGCCCAACCGCTTGACGCTGGAAGGCCACACCGACGCGCTGCCCTTCGGCAACGCGGCAGGCAGCGAGCGTGGCTACAGCAACTGGGAGCTCAGCGCCGACCGCGCCAACGCGTCGCGCCGCGAATTGCTGGCCGGTGGCCTGCCCGATGAGCAGGTGCTGCGCGTGCAGGGCCTGGCCTCGGCCAACCCCTTCGACCGCCGCGACCCGGCCGCACCCACCAACCGCCGCATCAGCATCGTCGTGATGACCCGCGAGGCCGAGGAGCGCGTCTTCCGCGCCACGCCCGAGCCGCCGGCGGAGCCCCGCGCCGAGGCGCCGGCCGTGCCACTTGCGGCACCGGGCCAGGAGCCGACCCCGCTGCCCCGCCCAAGTCCGGTGCCCGCTCACCGATAGACCAGACAGCCCCTGCCCCGAGGTTTCCCATGAGCATGTCCACCGAGCTGAAATTCCTGGTCGTCGACGACTTCGCCACGATGCGCCGCATCGTCCGCGGCCTGCTCAAGGAGATGGGCTGCAACAACGTCGACGAGGCCGAGGACGGCGTGGTGGCGTTGACCAAGCTGCGGAGCAGCAAATTCGATTTCGTCGTGTCGGACATCAACATGCCCAACATGAATGGCTTCGACCTGCTCAAGGCGGTGAAGGCCGATGAATCGCTGCGCCACCTGCCGGTCCTGATGGTCACCGCCGAGGCGCGCAAGGAGGACATCGTGCTGGCGGCGCAGAGCGGTGCGGCGGGCTACATCGTCAAGCCCTTCACCAAGGCCACGCTCGAGGAGAAGGTGCAGAAGATCATGCAAAAGATCGCGGCGACGGCCTGAAGGGGACATCGAAATGAATATGGAAGACCTTGCCCGGCTCAAGCCCGCGGACTCGCTCGTCGTTTCGCCGGAAGTGTTCCAGCAGATCGGCTCGATCACGCGGCTGCTGCACGACACCATGCAGCAGCTCGGCGTGATGCCCAGGCTGCAAATGGCCGCCCAGGGCCTGCCCGACGCGCGCAGCCGCCTCAGCTACATCGCCCACAAGACCGCCGAGGCGGCGCACAAGGTGTTGAACTCGGTCGACGAGGCCAAGACCGACCATGCCGCCATCACCGCCGCCACGCGCGCGATGGCGGGCGCCATCGTGGCCGACCCCGTGCGGGCGGTGGCCAGCGGCGCGGTGCTGAACTTCGTGCGCGACGTCGAGCAGCGCACCGCACGCATCGACGGCCACCTGACCGACATCATGCTGGCGCAGGATTTCCACGACCTCACCGGCCAGGTGGTGGCCAAGGTGGTGACGCTGGCCAATGACCTCGAGGACAGCCTGGTGCAGTTGCTGCTATCGGTGGTGCCGCCGGACCAGCGCGAGAAGGTCGACCCCGGCGTGCTGCACGGCCCGGTGGTCGACGCCGAAGGCCGCACCGACGTGGTGACCAACCAGGGCGAAGTGGACGACCTGCTCGCCAGCCTCGGCTTCTAGCTCTCCGCGTCACAGCGGCGCGCCATGTCGGGTCGGCCGAACACCTTCGGCTTTACCCCGCTTATCGCGCTCAAGTCCGCCGGCCACGGCGGCACCATGGCAAGGCTTCGATCAGGAGCCTGATTCCCTGGGGCCTGGGCTCTTGCCCATTCCCTTGCCGCCATGGCCGACAACGCACAAGACCGCCAACTACCCGCCTCACAGCGCAAGATCGAGAAGGCCCGCACCGAGGGCCAGGTGGCGCGCTCGCGTGACCTCGGGCACTTCGGCGCCGTCGGGGCGGTGGTGCTGCTGATGGCCGCCCTGGCCCCCGAGATGTCGGCCTGGCTGGGCCGGCTGCTCGCCGAAGGGCTGCGCTTCGACGCCACGCTGATGGTCCACCCCGAGGCGATGGCCCAGCGGGTGGGGCAGCTGGCGCTGCAGATGCTGGCCGTGCTGCTGCCGCTGTTCGGCGTCATGCTGGCCGTGGCACTCGGCACGGGTGTGCTGGCCGGCGGCTGGAATTTCACGCTCAAGCCGCTGACGCCGAATTTCACCAAGATCGACCCGCTCAGCGGCCTGGGGCGGGTGTTCTCGGGCCAGCAGCTCACGCAAACGCTCAAGGCCTGCCTGCTGGCGCTGCTGCTGGGCGGGGTGGCCGCGCTCTACCTCTGGCAGCAGTGGCTGCGCCACGCCGAGCTGCTGGCCATGCCGCTGCCCGCGGCGCTGGCCGCCGGCGCCGGGCTGCTGCAGGGGGGCCTGCTGCTGCTGTGTGGTGTGCTGGCCGCCTTCGCGCTGGTCGACGTGCCGCTGCAGCGCTTCATGCTGGAGCGCCGGCTGCGCATGAGCGCGCAGGAGATGAAGCAGGAATTCAAGGAAGTCGAGGGCAACGCCGAGGTCAAGGCCAAGGTGCGGCTGCGCATGCGCGAAATGGCCAACCGCCGCATGCTCGCCGCCGTGCCGCGCGCTGACCTGGTGGTGATGAACCCGACCCACTACGCGGTGGCACTGAAGTACGACGAATCCGCCATGGCCGCGCCACGGGTGGTGGCCAAGGGTGCCGACCTGCTGGCGCTGCGCATCCGCGACCTGGCGCGTGAAGCCAAGGTGCCGGTGCTGCAGGCGCCGCCGCTGGCGCGCGCCCTGTACACGCATACCGAAGTCGACCAGGAGATCCCGGCGCGGCTGTTCGGCGCCGTGGCGCAGGTGCTGGCCTGGGTGTACCAGTTGCGCGACGCCATGGCGGCCGGCCGCACGCTGGCCGCCGAGCCGCCCATGCCCGAAGTACCCGCCGACCTCGACCCCCTGACGCCGCGCAAGGAGCCTGAACTTTGAATGCCCTGATGCTGCGCCTCAACGAACTGCTGGGCCCACGCTCGGGCGCACGCGCCGCGGCCTTGAAGAACCTGGTGCTGCCCGGCTTCGTCGTGATGATGCTGTCGATGATGGTGCTGCCGCTGCCGTCGTTCGTGCTGGACCTGCTCTTCACCTTCAACATCGCGCTGGCGCTGGTGGTGATGATGGTCAGCGCGCAGATGGTCAAGCCGCTGGACTTCGCGGCGCTGCCCACGGTGCTGCTGGTGACGACGCTGTTGCGCCTGTCGCTCAACGTCGCCTCCACCCGCGTGGTGCTGATGGAAGGCCACACCGGCCCGGGCGCGGCGGGCAAGGTGATCGAGGCCTTCGGGCACTTCCTGATCGGCGGCAATTTCGCCGTCGGCCTGATCGTCTTCGCGATCCTGGTGGTGATCAATTTCGTCGTCGTCACCAAGGGCGCGGAGCGCATCGCCGAGGTCGGCGCGCGCTTTGCGCTGGACGCCATGCCGGGCAAGCAGATGGCCATCGACGCCGACCTGAATGCCGGCCTGATCGACGAGAAGGTGGCGCGCCAGCGCCGCGCCGAAGTCGCCGAGGAGGCCGATTTCTTCGGCAGCATGGACGGCGCGAGCAAGTTCGTTCGCGGCGACGCCATGGCCGGGTTGCTGATCCTCTTCATCACCGTCGTCGGCGGCTTCATCATCGGCATGGCCATGCACGGCATGAGCGCCGGCGAGGCCGCCAGCTCCTATGTCACGCTGGCGGTGGGCGACGCGCTGGTGGCGCAGATCCCGGCGCTGCTCATCTCGGTGGCTTCGGCGATGGTGGTCTCGCGCGTGGGCAAGGAACAGGACATCGGCACGCAGATCCGCGGCCAGGTCTTCGATTCGCCGCAGGCCCTGGGCGTGGCTGCGGGTGTGGTCGGCCTGCTCGGCCTGGTGCCGGGCATGCCGCACCTGGTGTTCCTCATCGTCGCCTCGGGCCTGGCGCTGCTGGCCTGGCAGCTCACCAAGCAACGCCGCCGCGCGGCCTCGCAGCCCGAGCGCGCCATCGGCGCCGACGTGCAGCCCGCCAACGCCGAAGCCAGCTGGGACGACCTCACGCCCGTGGATACGCTGGGCCTGGAGGTCGGCTACCGGCTCATCGCGCTGGTCGACAAGGCGCGCCAGGGCGACCTGCTCACGCGCATCAAGGGCGTGCGCAAGAAGTTCGCGCAGGACGTGGGCTTCCTGCCGCCGCCGGTGCACATCCGCGACAACCTCGTCGAACTCAAGCCCAGCATGTACCGCGTGACGCTGCGCGGCGCGGTGGTGGGCGAGGGCGAGGCCATGCCGGGCCAGCTGCTGGCCATCAACCCGGGCGGCGTGTCTCCTTCCACCCAGCAGCAGCTCCCCGGTGCGCGCACCACCGACCCGGCCTTCGGCCTGCCGGCGGTGTGGATCGAGGAGCGCCACAAGGAGATGGCCCAAATGGCGGGGTTTACGGTGGTTGATTGCGCGACCGTGGTGGCCACCCATCTCTCACACTTGATGCAGGTGAATGCCGCACGTTTGCTGGGCCGCGTCGAGACCCAGCAGCTCGTCGAGCATGTCACCAAACTGGCCCCCAAACTGATCGAGGATGTCGTGCCCAAGATGGTCGGAATCGCCTCCCTCCAGCGCGTGCTGCAACTGCTGCTGGAAGAAGGTGTGCACATCCGCGACATGCGCTCCATCGTCGAATGCCTGGCCGAGCACGCCAGCACCGTCACCGACCCCGCCGAGCTGGCCCGGCGCATCCGCGTGCACCTGGCCCCGGCCATCGTGCAGCAGATCTACGGTGCGGTGAAGGAGTTGGACGTGATCGCCCTGGACCCCGATCTCGAACGCCTGGTCACCCAGGCCCTGACCTCGCCGCACGGCGCGGCGCTGGACCCCGGCGTGGCCGATACGCTGAGCCGCAGCGCGGCCGACACCGCGCGGCGCCAGGAAGACCTGGGTCACCCGGCCTGCCTGCTGGTGCCCGACCTCATCCGCGCCCCGATGGCGCGGCTGCTCAAGCGTGCCGCCCCGCGCCTGAAGGTGCTGGGCCACAGCGAGATCCCTGAAACCCATTCGATCCGCATCGGCTCGATCATCGGAAGCCCGGCATGAACCTCAAGCGTTTCACCGCCCGCACCTCGCGCGACGCCCTGGCCCTGGTAAGACTGGCCTTTGGTGACGATGCCGTCGTGATGTCCACGCGGCCCTGCGCCGAAGGCGTGGAGGTGCTGGCCATGGCACCCGAGAGCGTGCAGCAGCTCGAGCGCGTGGGCGCCGAGCTCGTCCGCGAGAGCGCGCCGCCCGCTCCCGCAGTGCGGGCCAGCGAGCGCATGGGCGAACGCACAAACGAGCGCACAAACGATCGCACAAACGATCGCACAAACGAGCGCATCGAACCCCGGTTCAACCCCGAGGTCGAGCACGACGTGGAACAGCTGCAGATGAGCACGCTGTCGTTCCAGGAATATGTGCGCCAGCGCATGCTCAAGCGCCGCGCCGCCGAGCGTGCCGCCGAGGTCGCGGTTCCACCACAGCCTGTGGCGCCACCGCCGGCGGTGGCACCCGTCGAGGCAGCGCGTGCGCGCCATGCGGCGCGCCACGAAGTGCCGGTGCTGCGCGAAGAGGTGCAGGCGCCCGAGCCCGGTGCCGCCGCCGCCGCGGCCGCCGCCACGCTCGCATCGAATCAGTCGAACGCCGCCCTGCTGGCGGCGAATCAGTCGAGCGCCGCCCTGCTGGCGGCGCGGGGCGACCAGATCGAGATGATGAGCGAGCTGCGCTCGATGCGCGGCCTCATCGAGCAGCGCTTTGGTGCCCTGGCCTTCATGGAAAAGCTGCAGCGCCAACCGCGCCAGGCCCACCTGGCGCAGCGCCTGCTCGACGCCGGCTTCTCGCCGGCCCTGGTCCGCAAGCTGCTCGCCAGCCTGCCGGCCGAAGGCGACGAAGCGGCCTGGGCCGCGAGTGTCCTGGAGCGCAACCTGGCCACCGGCGAGCGCGAAAGCCCGCTCGAGGACGTGGGCGGGGTCTACGCGCTCATCGGTGCCACCGGCGTGGGCAAGACCACCAGCACGGCCAAGCTCGCGGCGGCCTTCGCCACCCGGCATGGCGCGACCGATCTGGGCCTGATCACGCTGGACGCCTACCGCGTGGGCGCGCATGAACAGCTGCGCACCTATGGCCGCATCCTGGGCGTGCCGGTGCACACCGCGCACGACCGGGCGTCGCTGGAAGACCTGCTGGAGTTGCTGGCGGGCAAGCGCATGGTGCTCATCGACACCGCAGGCATGGCCCAGCGCGACAGCCGCACCCGCGAGCTGCTGGAGATGCTCTCGCACCGTTCGATCAACCGCCTGCTCGTCGTCAGCGCCTCGGCGCAGGGCGAAACCATCGAGGACCAGCTCGGCGCCTACGCCGCCCAGGGCTGCTGCGGCCTGGTGCTGTCGAAGCTGGACGAAGCCGTCAAGCTCGGCCCGGCGCTGGATTCGATGATCCGCCACCGCCTCAAGGTGCTGGCCGTGGCCAACGGCCAGCGCGTGCCCGAGGACTGGCACCGCCTGTCGGCCAACGCCCTGGTGCAGCGTGCGCTCAAGGGGGGCGGTGCCCCGGCCTGGCGTCTGGACGACGCCGACGTGAGCCTGATCTTCGCCGGTGCACCCGTGCCCACGCCCGCCGCCGCGGCCCTGCACGCCTGAAGCCCTTCATGCGCGACTTCTACGCCCACTCGTCCCCCATGCCGCTGGACCAGGCCGACGGCCTGCGGCGGCTCTTTGCCGGGCGGCGCCGCCACCTGCTGGCGCTAGCGGCCAACCCGCATGTGGCCTTCAGCGGCGTCGTGCTCGACCGCCTGGCCGCCGTGCTGGCCGGGCAGGGCCGCGAAGTGCTGGTGGTGGACGCCGGCGCCGCCTCGCCGCTGCCGCACGAACTCGCCGGCGTGGACCTGGCCGCCTGCGTCGAGACGATCGCGCCCCGGGTCTCCTACCTGCCGGCGCGGGGCCTGCCGCTGAGCTATGTCGATACCCGCGGCTCGGCCGCCGGCTTCATCGACGCCGCGCTGGCCGCCGCCCCGCAGGCCGAGGTGATCCTGATGCACGCCGATGGCGTCGACCTGGCGCGTCTGCTCAAGCACCGCGCGGTGCGGCCGCTGCTGCTCGGGGCCGACCACCCCGAGAGCATCAAGCACGCCTACGCCAACGCCAAGCTGCTGGTGCAGCGCTGCGGCCTCATGAGCTTCGACCTGCTGCTGGCCGCGTCCCCGCAGTCCCCGCGCCTGAGCGGCATCCAGGCCAGCCTGGGCAGCTGCATCGAGAACTTCATGGGCGCGGTGCTGCGCTCATCGGCACTCGTCGACCCGGCGTGCGACCCCGCCGCACCGGCCGACGCCGCACTCGTCGCGCTGCTGGCGGCGCAATTCACGCCGACCGACCCTGCCGGCCCGCGGTCCCTGGCCAGTGCGGGCCCGAAGGCCCGCGGGCCCGAGCCCCGGTCTGCAGACCCGTTCTTCGCCGATGCGAACCCGAACCGCCCCGCTTATCCGTAGAGGCCGACACATGTATACCGCCAAGGGACAACTCGACGCCAGCGCCATGCTCAAGCAGTACAGCCCGCTGGTGCGCCGCCTGGCTCACCAGATGATCGCCAAGCTGCCGGCCAACGTGGAGCTCGACGACCTGATCCAGGTCGGCATGATCGGCCTGTCGGATGCGCTCTCGCGCTTCGACGCGGGCCAGGGCGTGCAGTTCGAGACTTTCGCCACCCAGCGCATCCGCGGCGCCATGCTCGACGAGCTGCGCGGCAACGACTGGATGAGCCGCGGCGACCGCCGCCACCAGCGCAGCATCGAGTCTGCCGTGCACAAGCTCGAGCAGCGCCACGGCCGCGCGCCCAGCGAAAGCGAGATCGCGCGCGAGATGGGCCTGACACTGCAGGCCTACCAGGAATTGCTGGGCAAGGTGCGCGGCACCCAGCTCATCTGCCTGGAAGACATGAGCGGGGACGAGGGCGACGACGACTACCTCGACCGCCATGTGGTGGACAACGACTCCAACCCCATCGACCGGCTGCAGGACCAGCGCATGCGCGAGGCCCTGGTCGAGGCCATCAAGAAGCTGCCCGAACGCGAGCAGTACGTGATGAGCATGTACTACGAGCACGACATGAACCTCAAGGAGATCGCTGCCGTGCTGGGCGTCACCGAGAGCCGTGTCTGCCAGCTGCACAGCCAGAGCATTGCGCGGCTGCGCACGCGGCTGCGCGAGTGGTGAGGCTGGGGCCGGCGCGCAGGCCGGTACGGGTAGAGGGCGCCGCGCCAGACGCGGCGTTTTTGCGTCAGGCCAGCAGGCTGCCGGTTTGCCCGGGTGCGCGCTCGCTGCCGCCCACGGCGGAATACACCCCGACGCTCGCTTGGTGCGGCAACAGGACATCGATGGCGCGGTCCAGCGAAGCGGTGGCCCGCGCCAGCGCCTCGCGCTGGGCGGCCACCTGGCCGCTGGCCAGCGCGAGGCGCCGGCGCAAACCCGGCGGCACGCTGCCGCGGCGCGCCGCGCGGGTGAATTGATCGATGGCCGCGGCCAGCGCCGCGTGCAGCTCGGCCGCCGTGCGGTCCACCGCCTGGGCGTCCTGGCGGTGCAGGGCCAGGCCCAGGGCGGCCAGCCGTTCTTCCACGTGCAGCAGCGGGCGCTCGAGCTCGCTCACCTGCTGCACGGCTCCTTGTTCTTGGCTTGTAGTCATCATGGCCACGGGCTCGCCGGCGTCAGCTGGGCTTGCGGGCGAGCAGTTCCGTGGCGTTGGCGATCAACTTGTCGGCAATGGCTTCCGGGTTGACCTCGAACTTGCCGTCGCGGATGGCCTGGGCGATGCGGTCGACCTTGGCGCCGTCGAAGGCGGGATCGGTGGCCGTGCTCGTCAGTGCCGTGGCCGCCGGCGAGAGATCGACCTGCGTGCTGGCCTGCGGCTGTGCGGGCCCCTGGGCGGGCTGGGCCTTGCGCTCGGCGGGCGTCGTGGCGACGGGCTTGGATTCGAGAGGACCGATTTTCATATTGAACTCCTGTCAGGGGCACCGCTGAGGTACTGACCCAACGACATAGATGCTCTATCGGACGACGGACCCACGAACTTTAGCCCTGGGTTGGAGGATTTTGCTTCACCCCCGCAAACGCGGGGGTGCGGCGCCGGCCGGGGGTTCACAGGCTGACCTCGACACGGTGGTCACCCACCGGCCAGGCCACCAGAACCGGGCCCCCGTCGCTGCGTTCGGTCAGGACGCGCACTCGAACGGCCTGGCCCTCGACGCCGGTGGCCAGCGCCCGGCCTTCGGCCACGATGGAAAAACCCGAGCCCGAGGCCTGGATGCGGACGTGGTCGCCCAGTGCGAACCACTGACGCGGCTGCACGTCCGCGGCGCGCAGCGGCTGCCCGCTGGCTACGGCGCGGGCCAGCGTGCGGCCCGCCAGATCTTCGTTGGGGCCGACCGGAGGGGTGCTCGCCGCCGCCCAGTCGACCACGGCGAGCGAGAGCTGGCTCTCGCTGAGCCTCGCCCCCGCGGGCAGTGCGGCGGCAGTGACGCGGGCCGGCGCCCAGACCTGCACGGCCACCGGCAGGAAGACATTCCAGCGCTTGGCGCCCTCGGTGCAGCGCAGGCCCACGCGCGTGCGGCCCCAGGCCGGCACGCCCGAAGGCAGGTAGGGCTCGATGCGGGCGCAGGGCGCCAGGGTCAGCCGGGCATCCAGCCGGCCCGGTTCGACCTCGACGCGGGCTTCGCGCGGGGCCACCGCGCGGGCCGCCTCGGCCGCCAGGGCCAGCGCGCGCGCCAGGACATCGGGCGGCACCTGGGGTCCCGCCGGTGCGGCCGCCGCTGCGGATGGAGGCGTCGTCGTCTGCGTCGCGATCTGCGCCGCCACCGGCGCCGCGGCCAGGAGCAAGGCCAGGCGCATGGCCAGGGAACGCGCCCCAGCCCGGGCGCGCCGGCCCGGGGCCGCGCGCGGGGGCAGGGATGGACGCACGAACGGGATGTTCATGCGGCAGACTTTAGCCAGCCAGGCGGCGGCGCAAGGCCCGGAAATGGCTGCGTTTGCGCCTTCTATTTGCACTCATGGAACGTCCGGGGCTGCCCAGAATGCCCAGCATGCCCCCGGTGCCTCTGGCCCCGGAGCTCGGGCCGCAAGGAGTGCGCCATGGTTCCCCGTCTCACCCAGTCGTTCGACTTCCACAGCCAGGCACTGGTCCTGCGCGCCGAGCGCCAGCGCCTGATCGCCAGCAATATCGCCAACGCGGATACGCCCGGCTACCAGGCGCGCGACTTCGACTTCGCCTCGGCGCTGCGCTCTGCCAGCGGCCAAGGGGGTGCAGGCAGCGGCATCGCCCAGGGCGTGATGGGCCAGGGCAGCGCGCCGGCCCCCGTGCTGCGCTACGCCGTGCCCAGCCAGACCAACCTCGACAGCAACAGCGTCGACATGGACCGCGAGCGCGCCGCCTTCGCCGAGAACTCGGTCAAGTACGAGTCCACGCTGCGCTTCATCAATTCCAGCGTGCGCACCGCGCTGGACGCGATGAAGAGCCACAACCAGGCCTGAGCCTGAACCGCACCGGGAGTTGTCATGAGCATGTTCCGCATCTTCGATGTCTCTGGCAGCGCGGTGAGCGCCCAGAGCCAGCGCCTGAACGTCGTGGCCTCCAACCTGGCCAATGCCGATACCGTGGCCGGGCCCGACGGCGCGGCCTACAAGGCGCGCCAGGTGGTCTTCCAGACCACGCTGATGGGCGCGGCCGGCCAGGGTGATGCGTCGGCCGGGGTGCGCGTATCCACCGTCACCGAAGACCAGAGCCCCGGGCGCCGCGTGCACGACCCCAAGCACCCCAGCGCCGACGACCAGGGCTACGTGACCTTCAGCAACGTCAACGCGGTGGAGGAGATGGTCAACATGATCTCGGCCTCGCGTTCCTACCAGAACAACATCGAAGTCATGAACACGGCGCGCAGCCTGTTGCTCAAGACCCTGCAAATCGGCCAGTCCTGAGCCACCCGGAGCCCCCCACCATGATCACCAGCACCGCCGCCGTCGACCCCTACGCCACGCTGGCCAGCAGCACCGCCAGCAGCACCGCGGCGACGTCGGCCACGAGCGCCGAGACCGACCGCTTCCTCAAGCTCCTGGTGACGCAGATGCAGAACCAGGATCCGCTCAACCCCATGGACAACGCGGAGATCACCAGCCAGATGGCGCAGCTCAGCACGGTCGAAGGGATAGCGAATCTGAATACGACGGTGCTGGGCATGAACACCCAGTTCGTGCAGATGCAGGCCCTGCAGGGGGCCGCGCTGGTGGGGCACGACATCACCTTGCAGGGCAACCGCGTGGCCGTCGACGGCAGCACCGGTGTCGGTGGCTTCGAGATGGCGGGCGCGGCCGACAAGGTCAAGATCGAGATCCTGAGCGCCTCGGGCCGCGTGGTGGAAACGCTGGACCTGGGCGCCGAAAGCGCCGGCCGTCATGCCTTCACCTGGGACTCCGCCCTGGCCGCCGACGGCAACGCCTACACCTTCCGCGTGACGGCGACCTCGGGCGCCGCCACCGTGCCCACCACGCCCCTGATGCGCGACCGCGTGCAGGCCGTGAGCTCCAGCGCCAGCGGGCTGGTGCTGCAGACCGAGCACTCCGGCGACATCGCCTACAGCGACGTCAAGGCCTTCAACTGAACCTCTTCCAAGGACCACGACCATGAGCTTCCAGCAAGGCCTTTCCGGGCTCAACGCATCGAGCAAGAACCTCGAAGTCATCGGCAACAACATCGCCAACGCCAACACCTACGGCGCCAAGGTCTCGCGGGCCGAGTTCGCCGACGTCTATGCCGCGGCGCTCAACGGCTCGGGCACCAACAACGTCGGCATAGGCACCAACCTGACCGCGGTGGCGCAGCAGTTCACCCAGGGCAACATCTCGACCACGCAGAACCCCCTGGATCTGGCGATCAACGGCGCCGGTTTCTTCCAGGTCACCGACGGGCTGAATCCCCCCGTCTATACCCGCAACGGCCAGTTCAAGCTGGACCGCGACGGCTTCATCGTCAACAACGCGCAGCAGCAGCTCATGGGCTATGCCGCCGACGCCCAGGGCGTGGTCCAGCCCGGCCAGACCGTCGCGCTGCAATTGCCCACCGGCGGCATCAGCCCCGCGGCCACCAGCGAGGTCCAGCTGGAGATGAACCTGGACGCGCGGCTTCCCGCCACGGCGCCTGCGGTGGCTCCGGCCATCGACTACAACGACGCCGCCACCTACAACAACGCCACCTCGCTGACGGTCTACGACGCCAAGGGACAGGAGGTCGCGCTGACCTACTATTTCCAGAAGTCGGCCAGCGATACCTGGAACGTCTTCGCCACC
The DNA here is from genome assembly GCA_030681795.1 of Rubrivivax sp. GTDB lineage: Bacteria > Pseudomonadota > Gammaproteobacteria > Burkholderiales > Burkholderiaceae_C > Rubrivivax. Next base: position 262,452 of record JAUXRG010000064.1, on the reverse strand, counting down.
GCCAACGGCGTCACCGTGGGGGGCAACGCGGCGGCCCCGGCGCCCATCACCACCATCACCTTCGCCGCCGACGGCAGCGCCCCGACGGCGCCCGTGGGCGCGGTGGCCATCGACATCCCGGTCACCGTCACCGCGGCGGGGGCCGATACCTTGGCCATTGCCGGCCTGCAGTTCGACGTCGGGGCGGCCACCCAGTTCGGCGCGCCCTACGGCGTCACCAACCTGACCCAGGACGGCTTCACCGCGGGCCAGCTGACCTCGGTCTCGGTGGAAGCAAACGGCATCGTCATGGCGCGCTACTCGAACGGCCAGTCCAAGCCGGCGGGCCAGATCCAGATCGCCAATTTCCGCAACCCCCAGGGCCTCAAGCCGGTCGGCGACAACGCCTGGGCCAGCACCTACGCCGCCGGCGATCCGGTGATGGGGGCCCCTGGCGAAGGCAACCTCGGTGCGCTGCAGGCCGGCGCGCTGGAAGAGAGCAACGTCGATCTCACCGGCGAGCTCGTCAACATGATCACCGCGCAGCGCGTCTACCAGGCCAACGCGCAGACCATCAAGACGCAGGACCAGGTGCTCCAGACCCTGGTCAACCTGCGGTAATGACCACCTCCGAAGTGGCTTCGCCGCTCCCCCTCAAGGGGGCGACGCCAGCGGCCCGGCAAAGCCGGTTCCGCGGCGTCCGCTTGATGGAGCGCTAAGACATGGATCGTCTCATCTACCTCTCGATGGCCGGCGCCAAGGCCACCTTGCAGCGCCAGGACTCGCTGGCCAACAACCTGGCCAACGCCTCGACCGCGGGTTTTCGCGCCGAACTGCAGGCCTTCCGCGCCGTGCCGGTGCGCGGCGACGGCGCCAGCACCCGCGTCTACACGCTGGAGTCGACCATCGGCCACAGCGACCAGGCCGGCCCGGTGGCGAGCACCGGTCGGCCGCTGGACGTGGCCGTGCAGGGCAGCTCGTGGCTGGCGGTGCAGTCCCTGGACGGCACCGAGGCCTACACCCGTGCCGGCTCGCTGCAGGTCAGCACCGAAGGCCAGCTGGTCACGCCCGCGGGCCTGCCGGTGCTGGGCGACGGCGGCGCGATCACCGTGCCGGCGAATGCCGCCATCGAGGTGGCCGCCGACGGCAATATCACCGCCACCGTGGGCAGCGGCCGCCCGCAGCAGGTGGGCCGGCTCAAGCTCGTCACCCCCGAGGCGCCGCTGCAGCGCGGCAGCGATGGGCTGTTTCGCGCCGCCGACGGCGCCGACCTGCCGAACGACACCACGGCGCGCGTGCAGAGCGGCGCGCTCGAAGGCTCCAACGTCAGCCCGGTGGAGACGATGGTGGCGATGATCGCCGCGGCGCGCCAGTTCGAGCAGCAGATGAAGATGCTGCAAGGCGCCGAGCAGCGCGAGCAGGGCGCGGCCAAGCTGCTCGGGACGCAATAGGCCCCCAGCCCCGCCGCCGTGTACCCGCCGTGGCAAAGCCCGGCCCGCGCCCGCGGCCGGGCTTCGTTGTTTGTGCACCCGATCGAGCCGCAGAGAAGATGCAGAGAAGATGCAGAGAAGACGCAGGATTGGCGCCCTTATCGGCCCGCCGCCCGCGACCTGAAGCGACGAATATGGGGCCCTTCGTGCAAACGTGAAAAGAGGGCCTGCACATGATCCGCTCGCTGTGGATTGCCAAGACCGGGATGGAAGGTCAGCAGACCAAGCTGGACGCCATCTCCAACAACCTCGCCAACGTCGGCACCAACGGCTACAAGCGCGCCGGCGTCGTGTTCGAGGACCTGATGTACCAGAACCTGCGCTCGGCCGGCGCCGCCAGCTCCGAGCAAAGCCAGCTGCCCACCGGCCTGCAGATCGGCCTGGGTTCACGCGCCGCGGCCACCACGCGCAACTTCAACCAGGGCAGCCTGCAGCAGACGGGCAACAACTTCGACCTCGCCGTCAAGGGTCAGGGTTTCTTCCAGATCCAGCTGCCCGACGGCACCACCGGCTACACCCGCGACGGCAGCTTCCAGGTCGACGCCAACGGCCAGCTCGTCACCAACGCCGGCTATGCCGTGCAACCGGGCATCACCATCCCGGCCGGGGCCAGCGGCGTGACGGTCAGCGAGACCGGCATCGTCACCGCCACCATCGCCGGCCAGACGGCACCGCAGACCCTGGGCACGATCCAGCTCGCATCGTTCATCAACCCGGCCGGCCTGGACCCCAAGGGCGGCAACCTCTTCGGCGAGACCGCGGCTTCGGGCACGCCCAACGCCGGGGCCCCCGGCAGCTCGGGCCACGGCACGCTGCAACAGGGCTTCGTCGAGGGCAGCAATGTCAACGTCGTCGAAGAGCTGGTGGCGATGATCGCCACGCAGCGTGCCTACGAGCTCAACTCGAAGGCCATCCAGACTTCCGACCAGATGCTGCAGCGCCTGGCCCAACTCTGACGGGACGCGCCATGTTCACCCGCGCTTTGCTGATCTTCGCCACCACGGCGGTCCTGGGGGGCTGCAGCACCATCTGGCCGCGCGTGGAAGTGGCCGACACCACCCCGCCGCTGCCCGCCCCCGTGGCCGCGGCCGGTCCGGCGGACGGCTCGATCTTCAGGTCGTCGAACTACCGGCCGCTTTTCGAGGACCACCGCGCCCGCCTGGTCGGCGACTCGCTCACCGTGCAGATCGTCGAGCGGGTGAGCGCCACGCAAAGCTCCACCAGTTCTATCGACAAGAGCGGCGCCATCTCGGCCGGCATCACGGCGCTGCCGGGCGTCAAGCCGACGAGCTTCGCGCGCGCCTCGGCCGAAGGCACGGGCAGCAATACCTTCGCCGGCAAGGGTGCCACGGCGAGCAGCAACGACTTCAGCGGCACCATCACCGTGATCGTGCGCCAGGTGCTGCCCAACGGCCACCTGCTGATTGCCGGCGAGAAGCAGATCGGCGTCAACGAGAACGTCGATGTGCTGCGCTTTTCCGGCCAGGTCGACCCGCGCGCCATCCAGCCCGGCAACAGCGTGCCCAGTGCGCAGATCGCCAACGTGAGGCTGGAGCAGCGCGGCCGCGGCCAGCAGTCCGAGGCCCAGGCCATAGGCTGGCTGGGCCGTGTCTTCCTCAGTGTCCTGCCCATCTGATGCCATGAATATCCCGCCCGAACGTCTTGTGCGCTGGATCATCGGCCTGGGCCTCTTCGCGGCCAGCAGCGCGCTGTGGTGGCCGCTGCCGGCGGCGGCCTCGGTGCGCATCAAGGAAGTCGCCGCCGTGCAAGGCGTGCGCAGCAACCAGCTGGTGGGCTACGGCCTGGTCGTGGGCCTGGACGGCACGGGCGACCAGACCACGCAGACACCCTTCACCACGCAAAGCCTGACGGCGATGCTGCAGCAGATGGGCATCACGGTGCCGGCGGGCACGACCATGCAGCTGCGCAACGTCGCGGCGGTGCTGGTGACGGCGCAACTGCCGCCCTTCGCGCAACCCGGGCAGACCATCGACGTCAACGTCTCCTCGGTGGGCAACGCCAAGAGCCTGCGCGGCGGTACGCTCATCGCCGCGCCGCTCAAGGGGGCCGACGGCCAGGTCTATGCCCTGGCCCAGGGCAACCTCATCGTCGGTGGCGCGGGCGCCTCGGCGGGTGGCTCCAAGGTACAAATCAACCACCTCTCGGCCGGGCGCATCCCCGACGGCGCGAGTGTCGAGCGCAGCGTGCCCACGCCGCTGGGCGAGGGCGACACGCTGACCCTGGGCCTGACCGCCAACGACTACGCCACGGCGCGTGCGGTGGCCGGCGCGATCAACGGCGCCCGCGGCGCCGGCACGGCCTCGGCGCTGGACGGCCGCACCGTGCGCGTGCGCGTGCCGGTGGCGGGCGACGCCCGCGTGACCTTCCTGGCCGAAATCGAGAACCTCTCGCTCGAGCTGGAGCGCCCGGCCGCGCGCGTCGTGCTCAACGCCCGCACCGGCTCGGTGGTGATGAACGAGGCGGTGACGCTGGGTGCCTGCGCGGTGGCCCACGGCAACCTCTCGGTGACGATCACCACCACGCCCGTCATCAGCCAGCCCGCTCCCTTCGGCCAGGGGCAGACGGTGCAGGCGCAGAAGTCCGACATCTCCGTCACCCAGGGCTCGGGCGCGCTCATCCACATGGCCGCCGGCACCAAGCTCACCGACGTGGTCAAGGCGCTCAACGCCATGGGCGCCACGCCGCTGGACCTGCTGGCCATCCTGCAGGCCATGAAGAGCGCCGGTGCGCTGCACGCCGAGATCGAGGTGATCTAGATGGCGGCCGTGCTGCCGAGCTCACCGATGCAAGGCCTGGCCAGCGATTCGCGTTCGTTGGAGGGCCTGAAGTCGCGTGCCGCGCTGGACCCCAAGGGCGCGGTGCGGGAAACGGCGCGCCAGTTCGAAGCGCTGTTCATGAACGAGCTCATGAAGAGCATGCGCGCGACCACGCTGCCCAGCGGGCTGCTCGACAACGGTGGCACAAGCATGGGCACCGAGATGCTGGATACGCAATTTGCCACCCAGCTTGCGGGCCGGCCGGGCGGGCTGTCGGAAGCGATCATGAAGCAGCTCGAGCGCCAGATGGGTCTGGCGCCGGGCCCGATTCCCGTCACCGGCTCGGCCAACAATACGCCCGCGTCTCTCGCGGCCACGCCCGCCGCCACGCGGCTGCCGCAGGCCGGGGCCGCCGGCTTCGTGCAGCAGCACGACGCCGCGGCGCGCCAGGCCGAGGCCCGCACGGGCATCCCCGCGGCCTTCATGGTGGCGCAGGCGGCGCACGAGACCGGCTGGGGGCGCAAGGAAATCCGCCACAGCGACGGCACGCCTTCGTTCAACCTCTTCGGCATCAAGGCCGGCGCGAACTGGAAGGGCCCCACCGCCGAGGTCACGACCACCGAATATGTCGACGGCAAGGCCCAAAAGGGGGTGGCCAGGTTCCGCGCCTACGGCAGCTATGCCGAGTCGTTTGCCGACTACGCCCGGCTGATGAAGGACAGCCCGCGCTACCAGGGCGTGGTGGCCCAGGCACAGACCGGCGCCGATGCGGCCGCCGGCTTCGCGCAGGGCCTGCAGCGCGCCGGCTACGCCACCGACCCGGCCTACGCCGACAAGCTCACGCGCGTCATCAACACCACGCTGCGGCTGCAGCGCTCGGTGGCCTGAACCCGAGGTCATGCCATGAGCCTTTCACCGCTGATGTCCCTGGGCATGAAGGCCCTGGCCGCCAACTACGCGGCGCTGCAGACCACCGGCAACAACATCGCCAACGCCAGCGTGGTGGGCTATTCGCGCCAGCAGGTGGAGCTGTCGACCTCGCCGGGCCAGTTCACCGGCGCCGGCTTCTTCGGCCGCGGCGTCGACGTGGCCTCGGTGACGCGATCGCACGACGAGTTCCTGACCCGCGAGGCCGCAGCGACCAAGGCCATGGCGTCGATGGACAGTGCGCGCCTGGCCAAGCTGCAGCAGCTCGAGACGATCTTCAAACCCGGCGAGGGCGGCCTGGGCGACGCCACGACGCAGCTCTTCAACGCGTTCGTCGACATGGCCAGCCAGCCCAATGACTTGTCCGCGCGGCAGGTCGCTCTGGCGCGTGCCGCGGACCTGGCTTCGCGTTTCAACGAGTCCGCCAGCGCACTGAAATCCATCCAGGACGGGGTCGACGCCGACCTCGGCGTTTCCGTGGCCCAGGTGAATTCGCTGGCCAGGAGCATTGCCAATGCCAACCAGCGCATCGTCGAATTGCGCGGTCTCGGGCAGCCGGCCAACGACCTGCTCGACGAGCGCGACCGCCTCATCGGCAAGCTCTCGGAGCAGTTGCAGGTCACCCGCATCGACGCCCCCGACGGGTCGGTGGGCGTATTCATCGGCGGCGGGCAGCGCCTGGTGCTGGGCTCCAACGCCGCCGAGCTCAAACTGGTGCCCGATGCCAGCGACCCGACGCGCAGCGCCGTGGCCGTCATGGACGGCAGCAATCCACGCACGCTGGACGAGAGCGTGCTGGGCGGCGGCAAGGTGGCCGGGCTGCTGCGCTTCCAGAACAACGACCTGGCGGCTGCGCGCGACCTTCTCGGCGAGCTGGCGTCCGAAGTCACCACCGCCGTCAACGACCAGCAGGCGCGAGGCCTGACGCTGGGGCAGGCCGCAGGGCCGGCGCTGTTCGCCCTGGATCCGGCCAATGGCATCGGCATGACCGTCCTGCTCGCGGACCCCAAGGACCTCGCCGCGGCTTCCCCGCTGGTGGCCACCACGGCCGCCACCAACCTCGGCACGGCGGCCGTCGCCGAGCTGCGGGTCACCGCCGCACCGTTGCCGTTCCCCGGGGTCAGCGAGACCTTCACCTTCGCCGACGCGGTGGCGCCCGCCACGGGCTTCACCTACACGTCCTCGTTGACCGGCGTGGCGTTGCCCTGGGTGCCGGGGCAGGCGCTGCAGGGCGCCAACGGCTTCACGCTGCAGATCAGCGGCGTGCCCGCCGCGGGCGACGTCATCGCGGTGGACCCGACCCCGGCCAGCGCACTGGCCTCCAACAACGGCAACGCGCTGTCCCTGGCGGCGCTGCGCGACGCCGCCCTGGTCGGTGGCCGCACCCTCACCGACGCCTGGGCCCAGGCCATGGCCGATGTGGGGGTGCGCACGCAAAGCGCCCAGGCCTCTTCCGAGATCTCCACGGCCGTGGCCGACCAGGCCGAGCTCTCACGCAGCTCGCAGGCCGGCATCAACCTCGACGAAGAGGCCGCCCGGCTGATCCAGTACCAACAGAGCTACCAGGCCGCAGCAAAGGTGTTGCAGGTCGCACAGGCCATCTTCGACACCCTGTTGCAGACGGCCGCCCGCTAGCCCAAGGAACCCCATGCGCATCACCTCCGCCTCGGCCGTCGAAACCTCGGTGGCCACCCTGCAGCGACGCCAGCAGACGCTCAGCGAAGCGCAGCAGCAACTCACCAGCGGCAAGCGCGTGCTCAAGGCCAGCGACGACCCGGCCGCGGCGGCGCAGGCCGAGCGCGCGATGGCCGCCGCCTCGCGCTGCGACGCCCAACAGCGCGCGCTGGACGCCAGCCGCACCGCCATGCAGCTTGGCGAAAGCGCCCTGGGCGACGCCGGGGATCTGCTGCAGCAGGCGCGCGAGCTCGTGGTCCAGGCCGGCAACGGCAGCTACACCGACAGCGAGCGCCAGACCCTGGCCGATGCCTTGAGCGGCTTGCGCAACGATCTGCTGGCCCTGGCCAACCGCAGCGACGGCGCCGGCCGCTATCTCTTCGGCGGCCAGGGCAGCGACGGGCCGCCGCTGGTGGACGCTCCCGGCGGCGTGGTCTTCAACGGCACGCCCGGCCAGCTCCAGGCCGCATCGGGCGAGGTCTCGCCGCTGTCGATGGACGGCCGCGCGGCCTGGCTGGGGGCGGCCGACCCGGCCAACCCCGGCGGCACGCTGTCGGTCTTCGACACGCTGGACAAGACCATCACCGAGCTGCAGACGGCGGGGCGCACGAGCGTCCAGGTGGCGCAGACGGTGAGCGAGGGGCTGGCCGGCATCGACGCGGTGGCGGGCAACCTCTCGGCCTGGCGCTCGCGCGCCGGCGAGGCGCTCAACCGCATCGATGCCATCGGCTCGCGCTTGAGCCAGTCCAAACTACAGGCCCAGACCGAACGCTCGCAGGCCGAGGACCTGGACCTGGTGCAGGCTTTGTCTGACTTCCAGAACCAGCAGACCGGCTACGATGCGGCCCTGAAGACCTACGCGATGGTGCAGCGCATGTCGCTGTTCGATTACCTCAAGTGACCGCGGCCCGGCAGCGGGCGCACTGCATGCAAGATCACCCTGTGCTGGGCCAGGTGGCCCTGGGCTACAGCCCCATCATCGACCGCCAGCGTGCGGTGGTGGCCACGCGGTTGACGATCTTCCCCGAACGCCCGGATGTCGTGCCCGATGCGCACGCGCTGTTGCAGGCATTGGACGAAGTCTGGCCGGCACCCGAGGGCGAAGCCAGGCCGGCGCCGCGCCCGTTCGACCCCGGGGCGGCGGGCCTGCGGCCGGGGGTCTCGCTGAACCTCGCCGGCGAGCAACTGCTCGACGCCGTGGTGGCCGCCTCGCCCGGCACCCATCTGATGCTCGAAGTGCCGGCCTTCATGACCAGCGATGCGGCGCGCAGCGCCCGGCTCAGGCAACTGCGCGAGGCGGGCACGGTGCTGCTCATCAAGGGCCGGCCCCTGGTGCCGCTGACCCCCGAAGTGCTGGTGCTGTTCGGTCATTCGATCGTCGAGGCCGGTGACGACCGCCGCGGCGCCACGCCGGCGCCCCCCGGCGTGCGCCAGGTCACCACCGTGCAGGCCGGTGCCCGCACCTCGGCCGACATCGAGGCCGCATTCCAGCGCGGCTCGGTGGCGGTGCTGGGCTGGCCGGCCGACGATGCGCCGCCGCCACCCAGTGGCCGCGCGGTGGTGCCCAGCGATGTGAAGATCGTCATGGAGCTCATCAATGGCGTCGAGGCAGAGGCGCCGATGGCCGTGCTGGAGGGCGTGCTCAGGCGCGACCCGACGCTGGCCTTCCGGCTTCTGCGCTATCTCAATTCGCCGGCCTTCGGCCTGTCGGTGGAAATCAACTCCTTCTCCCAGGCGCTGATGTTGCTGGGCTACCAGCGGCTCAAGCGCTGGCTGTCCCTGCTGCTGGCTTCATCGTCCAAGGGCGTGAACGCGCGGCCGGTGATGTACTCGGCCCTGCGCCGCGGCCTCCTGATGGAAGAGTTCTGCCGTGACCAGGCCGACGCCGAGATGCGCGGCGAAATGTTCATCTGCGGCGTCTTCTCGCTGCTCGACAAGTTGCTGCATCAGCCGTTTTCCGAGCTCTTGTCCAGCGTGCCGGTGCCCGAGCGCGTGCAGCAGGCCTTGCGCGACGAAGGCGGACCGTACCAGCCGTACCTGAATCTGGTGCGCGCCGTAGAAAGCGAATCGGTGCTCGACATCCGCGAACAGGCCGAGCGGCTGTTCCTCAGCACGACCGCGGTCAACCGGGCGGTGCTCACGGCGCTGCGTGCGGCGCGCCAACTTGACGGCTGAACGCTTGCGCATGGGCGCGCGGCCGGCGCCGCAGGGCGGTGTGCTGTTTCGCACCCTCTGGGCTTCGCCCACGCCGGCCACGCTGCAAGGGGCGGACTTCCGCCTGGTCGACGTCAACGATGCCTTCGCCGCCGGGGTCGGGCTGACGCCCCCGGCGCTGATCGGCCGCGACCCGGTCGAGCTGGAGCCGCCCGAAGATCGCGAGGGCCGCATCGCCGAACGCAGCGAACTGGCCAGGGCACCCCGGCAGGGCCCGGGCCTGCCGGCGGCGTCCAGGCGGCTGTACGACGCGCATGGCCGGGAGCGCTGGTTCTCCGTGACCCGCGTGGACGTGGCCGCCGCAGGCGCCGCGCCGCTGTGGCTGACACTGTGGCACGACACGACCGCCGAAGTGACGGCGCGCGAACAAGCCCGCCGCGCCCAGGATGAGCTCGCGCAGTGGTTCGATCTCAGCGGCACGGGCATGCTCGTGTACGACGACACGGGGTTGATCCTGCGCTGCAATGCGGCCTTCGAGAGCCTCGTCGAGCGGGTCCCCGAAGTGCTGGCCGACGCCACGCCCGAGCTGCAGGCGCTGCTGGGCTGGCAGGGCGGCGTGCCGGCCCCCGCGCTGGCCCCGGGCGCGACGCCGATCGAGTGCCAGGCCATGATGCCGCTGGCCGATGGCCGGCGCCGGCGCCTGAGTGCGCGGCTGGCCTGCCACCTGGCCGACGATGGCGGGTGCCGCGTGATGGCCGTGGTCCAGGACCGCAGCGCCGAAGACGAGCGCGACCTGGCGCAGCTCGAGATGGGCATGCTGATGGATACCGCGAGCATCGGCGTGGCGACCTACGACCCCACGCGCGGCTGGCTGGCGCCGCGCCAGAGTGCACCGGCCCGGGCCGCGCCCGCGGATCGCGCGGCGCCGGCGGCCGAGCGGCGCGCCTCGGGTGCGCTGCTGGGCATAGGCCGCGAACTCGTGGAGCCCGAATCCCTGCCCGAGTTCGAGCGCCTGCAGCACGCCTTGCGCCAGGGCGAGCGCACCGAAGTGCGGTACGCCGTGCGCCACCCGGAACTCGGCTCGCGCTGGCTGCTCACGCGCGTGGAGCCCGGCGCGCTGGCCGGCGGCCGCACCACCATCTCGGTGGTGACGCTGGACGTCACCGACCAGGAGCGCGCGCTGCGCCGCAACGAGCAGCTGCTGCGCGAGCTCACGACCATCCTCGACAGCTCCACCGCGGGCATCGCCTATCTGCGCGGGCCGGCGCTGGTGCGCTGCAACCAGCGCTTCGAGCGCATGCTGGGTTTCGAGGCCGGGGCCGCGGCCGGGGCGTCGCTGGAAGAGATCTTCGCGCGCAGCATGGGCGCCTTGCAGGGTGCGCGTGAGGCGATGGAGGCGGTGGCCCAGGGGCACCCGTTCGAGGCCGAGCTGCCGCTGGCCAATGCCGAGGGGCGGCCGCAGTGGTATTCGCTGTCGGTGCGGCGCGCCCAGACCACGGGCCATCAGGTCGAGGCCGTGGCCGTGCTCACCGACATCACGCGACTGAAGACGCAGCAGGCCGAGCTCGAGCAGATCCTGCGCGACCGCGAGCTGATGTTCAGCCTGTCGGAGGTGGGCATCGTCTACCAGCGCGGCGCGCGCATCGAGCGCGCCAACCAGGCCATGACCACGCTCACCGGCTGGGCCGGCCCGGAGCTGACCACGCTGGATGCCGCCGAGCTCTACGAAGACACGCGCGCCTGCGTCGAATTCGAAGCCCGCATCGCCCAGGGCCTGCGCGACCACGGCCGCTTCGCCGGCGAGCGGCGCTTGCGCCGACGCGACGGCAGCCTGCTCTGGGTCCAGGTGGCGGTTCGACCGGTGGGCGCCGATGATGACGGGTCCGGGGTGATCTGCTCCTTCGTTGATATCGACGACCGGCGCCGTGCGCGCGAAACCCTGGCCCAGCAGGCCGAGCGCACCCGCGCCATCCTGAACTCGGTGCTGGTGGGCATCGTCACCGTCTCGGAGGACGGCATCCAGTGGATGAACCGCTCGGCACGCCGCATGTTTGCCGGCGAGCTGGCCGATTTCGTCGGCGAGCCCATGAGCATCGTCGCGACCTCCGAGCCCGACCACCCGCTGCGCAGCGCGGGCTTCATGCGCCGCCTGAGCGAGGGTCAGACCGAGACCTTCGAATGCCGTCTCAGGGGCCGCGACGGGCGCGAGTTCTGGGTCGTGGGCAACGCCGTGCTCACCGAACATGGCTCGGGCGGCGGGCCCGAGCTGACGATCGCGCTGCTGGACATCGAGCGCCGCCGCCAGGCCGAGGTGGCCACGGCACAGGCGCGCGCCTCGCTGCAGCGCGTCATCGAGACCGCGCCGCTGGCCATCGCGCTGTTCGATGCCGGCACGCTGCGGGTCCAGCAACTCAACCAGACGGCCGCACTGTTCCTCGAGCGGCCGGTGGCCGAGATGCTCGGCCAGGCACTGGCACAAGCCTGCCCGGGGCCCAAGGCAGCGGCGCTCGAGACCTGGTTGACCCAGGCCCGCGTGGGCGGGCCCGTGCTCCAGCACGAATGGCGCGACCCCGCCGGGCGCCAGGGCGGCGTGCAGGTCTGGGACTGCCGCATCACCCCGCTGGCCGACGACGGGCCCTCACCGGCACAGCTGCTGCTGGTGGCCAGCGACGTGACCGGGCAGCGCGAGGCCGAGCAGGCCCGCCTGCAGGCCGCCATCGCCCAGCGCGAGGTGCTGGTCAGGGAAGTGCACCACCGCATCAAGAACAACCTGCAGGGGGTGGCCGGCCTGCTGCAGCAAAACGCGACGCGCCACCCCGAGATGGCGGCCATGCTCTCCGAAGCGGTGAGCCAGGTGCAGGCCATCGCACAGGTCTATGGCTTGCAGGTGGGCGCCACCGGGCCGCTGGGCTTGGCCGCCCTGCTGCGGGCCATCGCGCAATCGGTGCAGCGCACCTTCGCGCGCACGATTGCCGTGGTCGTCGAGGGCGAGGTGCCGCACCTGCTGCCCGAGGTCGAGTCGATCCCGGTGGCGCTCACGGTCAACGAGTTGCTCACCAACGCCATCAAGCACGGGCAGGGCGCCGAGGTGCGCTGCGGCCTTTCCGCCCAGGGCGAGGTGGTGCACATCCGCATCGCCAACCGCGGCCAGCTGGCCAGCGACTTCGACCTGGCCCAGGTGCGGGGCGGCGTCGCCGGACTCGGCCTGGTGCGCGCCCTGCTGCCGCGGCGCAGCGCCACCTTTTCGCTCGCGCAGGCGGGCGAGGACGTGGTGGCCGAGATCGAGCTGCGCCCGCCCAGCGTGCGCGTGCCGGCGCCGGGGGATGCGCCACAATCCCCCGGATGAACGCAGTGGCGAACCCGGCGATGGCCAGCAAGGGCAGGATCCTCGTCGTCGACGACGACCGGCTGGTGCTCGCCACGGTGACCCACGGGCTGGCGCAGGCCGGCTACGAGGTCATCGACGCCGACAACGGTGACGACGCCATCCTGCTGGCCCGCGAGCACCGGCCGCAACTGGCGCTGCTGGACATCCGCATGGAAGGCAAGAGCGGCTTCGACGTCGCCGAGACACTGCGCGACGCCTACGGCATTCCCTTCATGTTCCTGTCGGCTTTCTCCGACGAGGCCACGCTGGCCAAGGTGCAGCAGCTGGGCGCGCTGGCCTACCTGATCAAGCCGCTCGAGGTCGGGCAGATCGTGCCCAGCGTGGAAGCTGCATTCGCGCGGCTGCGCACGGCCGAGCCGGCGCGCCCCGCGGCCGTGGCGCCAGGGGCCGCGGCCCTGGGCGACGCGCTGGCCGACCCCGTGCCGCTGGCCGTGGGCGTGCTCATGCACCGCCATTCGTTGCCGCGTGGGCAAGCCTTGCAGCGCCTGCGGCAGCTGGCCGCCGAACAGCGGCTCGAGCCTGCGGCCCAGGCCGAGAGGCTGCTGGCTGCCGTCGAGGAACTCTCGCGCAGCGGCAGCTGAGCGCCGGATCAACCCGCCAGCGTGAAATAGAACACCGCGCCGCGGCCGGGCTCGGCTTCGGCCCAGATGTCCCCGCCGTGCCGCTGCACGATGCGCCGCACCGAGGCCAGGCCGACCCCGTGGCCAGGGAATTCGCTGGCGCTGTGCAGGCGCTGGAACAGGCCGAAGAGGCGGTCGGCCGAGCGCATGTCGAAGCCCGCGCCGTTGTCCCGCACGGCATAGGCAGGGCGCCCGCCATGGTTTACCAGGCGCAAGGAAATCTGCGCGCGCGGCGTGCGGGCGCTGTACTTCCAGGCATTGCCCAACAGGTTCTCCAGCACCAGGCGCAGCAGCGTGGGGTCGCCCTGGGCGGTGAGCCCCGGTTCGATCTCGATGTCGGCCTCGCGCTCGGGTGCCGTGCGGCGCAGGTCGTCGACGACGAAGGAGGCCAGCTGCGACAGGTTGACGGGCTGGCTCGCCAAGGGCTGCGAGGACAGGCGCGCCAGCGTCAGCAGCGCGTCGATCATCAGGTTCATGCGCGCCGCCGCCCCCAGCACGCGGTCGAGGTGGTCGTTGCCGACGCGGTCGAGCAAGCGGCCGTAATCTTCCTTGACGATGCGCGTGAAGCCTTCGACGACGCGAATCGGCGCGCGCAGGTCGTGCGAGACGGTGAAGCTGAAGGCCTCGCTCTCGCGTGTGGCGTCGTTGGCCACCCGGGCCGATTCGGCGCCAGCGGCCAACAAGGGCGGCGGGGCGGCGGCCTCAGCCTGCACCCGATCCTCGCCATCGGTGGGCCGCGCATGGCCCACGAAACCGGCGAAACGGCCGAGGTCGTCGTGGCGCGGCACACCGCTCAGTTCCCAGCCCTGGCTGTCGTCCTGGGCGGGCGCGCAGCGCACACGCAGCCCGGCGAAAGACTGCTCGGCGCGCAGCCGGGCGGCCAGGCTCTCGTCCATGGCCTCGGCGAACAGTGCGCTCGCCTGGGTGGCCGCGCGCCCCGGGCCCTGCCACGACAGGAGCCGGTGGCTGGCGTCCGTTTGCCAGACCCACGCGGTCTGCAACTGGGCCTGGTGGCGAAGCGCCGCATGGGCCTGGCGCAGTTCGCGCTCGTAGCGTTGTCGTTGCCGCGCCGCGCCGATGGCATAGCCGCCCAGCGCCGCCCCCACCAGGGCCAGCGACAGGAAGGCCCATGCGCCGCCGGCGACGGGCGCGTCAGCGCAGCCGGCCAGCAGCGGTGCCGGGAGCATCGCCAGTCGCCAGCCGGCAGCCTGGCGTGGTGGGCCCTCGGGCAGTGCAAGCATGGACCGAATTGTACGGAGCGTGCGCCGGGCCCGGTCTCCAGACCCGGCCTCAAGTTCCGCGGCCCGGGGCCGAAACGTCAGACACGGCCCCCGGGTCGCACGCGGCGCGCGACACGGCGCCGCGTCATTGCCGCGATTCCCATGACGATGCCCGAGATCGATTGCCGCCCGATAATGCCCCGCTTGACGGCGGCCCGCAGGCTGCACATCCAGCCGCGTCGACGCCGGCCCCTGGCCACGCCCTCCCATCCACCCGCGAGCCCGCGCCTGCGCCGGGCTCGATGCCCATCGCACCCTCCACTGCCATGACACAAGAGCTCCAGAGCGGCCATTCAGACCCCCGCGCCGCGGCGGCGGTCGTGCTCGACGCGCAGGCGCTCGAGCGCCTGCGCGAGCTCGACCCCGACGGCCGTCACGGTGTTCTCATGCGCGTGCTCGGCGCCTTCGAGACCTCGCTGGCGCAGGCGCTGGTCCAGTGGGCGGCCCAGCGCGAGGCCGGCGATGCGGCTGGGGTGGCCGGCCTGGCGCACGCGTTCAAGTCTTCTGCGGCCAGCGTGGGTGCGCTGTCGCTGGCCGCGGCCTGCGCCGAGATCGAACGCCGGCAGCGCGCCGCGCCTGCCGGCGAGCCGGCGGTTCTCGGGCAGGATGTGCAGCGCCTGATCGCCGAAGGCGAGGCCGCGCTGGCGGCGGTTCGGGCTATGCTGGCCCCTTGATCCCCGCGCACGCATGAACCCGCCTCACGCCTTCGCCGACGCAAGCCACCCGGCGCAGCCGGAGGTGCTGCTGGTCGATGACGACGAGGTCAACCTGCTGCTGACCTCGCTGGCACTGCGCGAACGGGGTTTCCACATCACCGAAACCAGCAGCGGCGAGCAGGCCCTGGCGCTGCTGCGCGACTGGACGCCCGACCTCGTCGTGCTGGATGCCCTCATGCCCGGGCTGGACGGCTTCGAGACCTGCCGCCGCCTGCGCGGCCTCACGGGCTACGAGAACGTGCCGGTGCTGATGCTCACCGGCCTGGAAGACGACGCGTCGATCACGCGCGCCTACCAGGCCGGCGCCACCGACTTCTTCGTCAAGTCCACGCACTGGGGCCTTCTGGCCGGGCGCCTGCACTACCTGCTGCGCTCGTCACGCACGCGCATCGAGCTCGAACGCAGCAAGTCCAAGCTCGCGCGCGCCCAGGACCTGGCCCGCATGGGCAGCTTCGACTGGCGACGCAGCGGGCGCGAATTGCCCGGCTGGTTGATGTCCACCGAAGCGCTGCGCGTATTCGGCATGGGCCCGAACGAACATGTGGGCCTGCGCGAGCTGCTGCGCATGGTGCCGCCGGACGAGCGGCGCGCCTTGCTGCGGCTGCTCCACCAGGCGCTGCGGCATGCCGCGGTCGTGGCCACCGACCTGCCCATCGTGCTGCTCGATGGACGCCAGCGCATCATCCACGCCGAGGCCGAGCCGGAGTTCAACGAGCATGGCCAGGGCGTGGGCTACACCGGCATCGTGCAGGACGTGACCGAGCGCCGCGTGGCCGAGGACAAGATCCGCCAGCTGGCGAATTTCGACGCGCTGACCGGCCTGCCGAACCGGCGCCAGCTGCTCCAGCGCGCCGAACGTGCGCTGGAGCACGCGCGGCGCATGCACCACCAATGCGCCCTGCTGTTGATCGACCTCGACCGCTTCAAGATCATCAACGACACCCTGGGCCACGGCGCCGGGGACGAGCTGCTGGTCGAGGTCGGGCGCCGGCTGCGCGCCTGCGTTCGCCACAGCGACCAGGTCACGGAAGGCGCGCTGGAGTCCGTCGGTGCGCGCTCGCACCGTTCGCTGGAAGCGGTGGGCCGCCTGGGCGGCGACGAGTTTGTCGCGCTGCTGCCCGAGGTCGCGGTCGAGGGCGATGCCGAGCGCGTGGCCCAGCGCGTGCTCGATGCGCTGCGCGAGCCCATCTTCGTGAGCGGGCAGGAATGCTTCGTCACCGCCAGCGTGGGCGTGGCCATCTTTCCGCGCGACGGCAGCACGGTGGTCGATCTGCTGCGCAACTCCGACGTGGCCATGTACTCGGCCAAGGCCCAGGGCAAGAACGCCTCGGCGATCTACAGCCCGCTGCTGGCCGGGCGGGGCCGCGAAAAGCTCGAGCTCGAGACGGCCTTGCACAAAGCCATCGAACGCGAGGAGCTGGTGCTGCACTACCAGCCCAAGGTCGACGTGCGCGCCGCGCGCATGGTGGGGGTCGAGGCGCTGATGCGCTGGCAGCGCGACGGCCGGCTGGTGCCGCCCCGCGAGTTCATTCCACTGGCCGAGGAAACCGGCGTCATCGTGCCGCTGTCGGAGTGGGCCTTGCGCGAGGCGGCGCGCCAGGCCCGGCTCTGGCAGCAGGCCTTTGGCTATGCCGAGTCGGTGGCGGTCAACCTGCCCAGCCGGCTGTTCGAACGCAGTGATCTGGTCGAGCACATCCACCAGTGCGTCACGGCCGTGGGTGTGGCGCACCGGGTGATCCAGCTCGAGATCACCGAAGACAACCTGATGAAGGAATTGCAGAGCGTGATCCCGTCGCTGCATCGTCTCAACGAGATCGGTGTCGAGATTTCGATCGATGATTTCGGCACCGGCTATTCGTCGCTCGCCTACCTCACGACCTTGCCTATTTCCGAGTTGAAGATCGACCGCTCGTTCGTTCGCGAACTCGGCATCACACCGCAAAGCTCAGCCGTGGTCACGGCGATCATCGCGCTGGCACGTTCGCTGGGCCTGCGCGTGGTGGCCGAGGGCGTGGAGACGCTGCGCCAGATGGAAGTGCTGCACCGCCTGGGCTGTGGCGTGATGCAGGGCTTCCTGTTCAGCCGCGCCGTGGCCCCCGACGAATTGCAGCGCTGGCTCGAGCAGACCCTGCTGCCGCGCCGGGCACCGTGGATAGGCACTGCCGTCGAAAGTGCCGCCGTCGAGGAAGGCGTGCGCGCCGTCGGCGGGCGGCCTTACCGCTGATGGATACGGCCCGCAACGCCGTGCCGCCGGCCACCGTGGCCAAGGGCGCCTTGCGCCGGCTGGCGCAGGCGCAACTCGAACCCACGCCCGAGAACTACGCGCGGGCGTTTGCCGAGGAATCCGGCCAGCCCGCTGCGGCTGCCGGCCCCGACACCCGTGCCCAGGGCGCCGCGTGGGCGACCTTGGTAGAGCGCCTGGCCAAGAACCTGGAGCGCCGCGGTCGCCTGTGGACGGCCGCGCGGCGCAAGGAGAGCCTGCACCGCGTGCTCGACAGCAGCCGCAGCGACGGGCAGCGGCTGCTGCAGCGTCTGCAATCGTTGATGGGCGCCTGGGAAAGCGACCAGGCTTCCAACCCCGAGGAGACCGGCGTCGACGATCCGCCGGTCGAAGCGGCGGCCAGCCACTCGACCGACCTCGGCGCCTGGCCTGCGCTGGTGGCCACGCTGGAGGGCACGGTGCAGGCCGGCATGCCGCCCGGGGAGGCCAGGGCGGCGGAATTGGCGGCGCAACTCGCCATGCTGGCCGATGCGGTGGCGCGCGAAGGGGCCACGCCGGCCGCCGTGGCGGGCATCGAAGCCGTCTGCGAGCAGGCGCGGCGGCTGTTCGCCCACCGCCACCGGCTGGTCGATGAACTCTCGGCCCTGTGCCGTGAATTGAGCGCAGGCCTCACCGAGCTGGCCGAGGACGACAGCTGGGCCCGTGGCCAGTGCCAGAGCCTGCAGAGCCGTCTGGCCGACGGCACTTCGGTGCGCGGCGTGCGCGCCGCCTCGGCGGTGCTGGCCGAGACGCGCCAGCGCCACCAACAGGTGCGCGGCGAGCGCCAGGCCGCGCGGGACGCGCTCAAGCAGCTCATCCACGACATGCTCGTCGAAGTGGGCGACCTGGGTGAGCACACCGGGCGCTTCCAGCTCGCCACCGTGCGCCATGCCGAGGCGATCGAGCGTGCCGAGTCGCTGGAGAGCCTCGCCGAGGTCGTGAAGACCCTGCTCGAAGACGCACGCACGGTGCAGTCCGCAGTGAGTCTTTCACACGAGAGGTTGCAGGCCGACCGCGCGCGCGCCACCGGGCTCGAGGACAAGGTGCGCGAGCTCGAGGGTGAACTGCGCCGCCTGTCGGAAGAGGTTTCCACCGATGCGCTCACGCAGGTGGCCAACCGCCGCGGGCTGGCCCAGGCCTTCGATGTCGAAAGCGCGCGCTGCCAGCGTGGCGCCGGGCCTGCGGCGCTGCTGGCCGTGGGGCTGATCGACATCGACAATTTCAAGAAGCTCAACGACACGCTGGGCCATGCGGCCGGCGACCAGGCGCTCAGGATGCTGGCCGCCGCGGTGCGCGAGCGGCTGCGCCCGGCCGACCATGTGGCGCGTTTCGGCGGCGAGGAATTCGTCGTGCTGCTGCCCGGCAGCGAGATCGGCGAAGCGCAGCAGGCGCTCACCCGGCTGCAGCGCAGCCTCACCGAAGCCCTGTTCCTGCACGAAGGGCGGGAGGTGTTTGTGACATTCTCCGCAGGGGTCACGGCCTGGCGCGCGGGCGAGCCGCTGCAGTCCGCGCTGGAGCGCGCCGACGAGGCGCTCTACGAGGCCAAGCGCACGGGGAAAAACCGCAGCTGCGTGGCCTAGGCCCTGCGTGGGGGCGCTCGTCGTCGCCCGCCGCAGGTGAGAACGCCGACGCCTTTGGTGACAAAGGCGACTCAAGCGCAACCGGGCGCGGCCGAAATACCGTGAAGAAGCGACGCCGACCACGGCGCCGCCGCCCGTGACCCGCCCAGCCCTTAGACCTTCAATGAGCGCCATGGCCCAATTCTTCCAACCCCTGCGGCAGGCGGTGGCCGCCTTCTTCAGGCACGACATCGCCTTGCGCCGCGCCGACGATGGTGTGCACATCGTTCTTGAAGAGCGCGCCGACCGGCCGGGCAAGACCAAGCCGGCCAGCCGCGCCGAGCTCAATGCCCGCAAGGAACGCCAGGAACTCGACGTCATGCGACTACAGCTCGCCGAGTTGCTTGGCGAGTTGCCCGAGACGCGGCAGACCATGCGCCACCTGGTGTTCGTCGAGCAGGCGCTCGCCAAGAAGGGGCTCAAGGCGCTGCGCAAGCTGCCGCTGGAGGTGCTGGAGCGAGCCCTGGAACAACTCGAAGGCCTGGTGACCAACTGGTCACCGGTGGGGCTGGCCAGCCTGCGCTCGAGGATGGCGGTATCCATCATCGACCGCGAGCACATGGACCCGGACGCCGAGGTCGACGCCTACCGCACCGCCGCGGTGTTCGACAACACCCAAGACCCCGAGCTGGCGGAGGTGCAGCCAAGCTCGGACGACGAGGCGCTCGCGGCGGCCTATGCCGCCATGGGGCAGGGCGCGGCGGCGAGCGAAGAGGTGGAGGTCCAGGCCGAGTTGGGGTCGCCCTCGGCGCGCGCGCTGGCCCCCCCGGCGCCCCGGGTCGGCGAGAGTGGCGGCGAGAGAGGCGGCGAGAGAGGCGGCGAGATCGAACTGCGGGTCTTGTCCGACTGAGTCACCGGCCCCGGGGCTCAGGCGCCTTCGCTTGGTTGGAGCAAACCGCAGCGGGCCATCAGGATCTCGCCACGCGCCAGGGGCACCCAGCCCTCCGAAGTGAGCGGAACGCTGGCGAAGAGCACGACGTTCTGTTCACCGCCCTGGGCCTCGATGTGCAGGCCCGCGGCCGACACCTCACCACCTTGCGGACAGTGCCGGGTCAGGCGCCACAGGCCGGGCGGTCGGATCGTGCCGTCGTCGTGGTGGCGTCGATCGGCATGCGCGAACAGGGCATCGCCGTCGCAGTAGAGAAAGTTGGCCGGGCCGCGCTCGCGCAGTTCGCGGGCAAAGGCCTCGACCACACGCCGTCGCGCTTGCAGATCCGGCGCCCGATCGGCAAGCCACAGGGGGCGCAGCCGATCCAGCAGTGCACAGAAGGCCCGCTCGGAGTCGGTCTCGCCGATGGGCCGGAAATCCCGCGGCTGCAGGCACGCGTCGGCCTCGATGCCCGGCAGGTCACCGTTGTGGGCAAAGCTGTGCCAGGCGCCGCCCAGTTCGCGCACGAAAGGCTGGCAGTTGCGCAGGGCCACGGCGCCACGCGTGGCCTTGCGCACATGGCTGAGTGCGAACGTCGTGACGAAGGGCTGGCCCTGGATGAAGCGCACGCAGGCGCTGCGGGCGGCGGGAGAGGCCTCCTTGACGAGGCTCACATCGCGGTCTTCGTACCAGGCGATGCCCCAGCCGTCCTTGTGCGGGCCGGACAGGCCGCCGTGCCGCGAGAACTCCTCGAGCGACAGCTGGACCGTGCTCGGGTACTTCGCAGACATCGCAAACAGTTCACACATGCGGTTCTCGCTCGGTGGGTGCCGCGACGCGGTGTGGCAGGGTCAGGCGCCCGGGCGGCCAGTCGTCAGGCACTGGCCACGAAGTGCACGGCCAGCGCGAGTGCGACCAGGGCCAACACGAAGTTGAGCCACACGCCCAGATTGGTCCAATAGCCGCGAGGGATTTCCTTCTCGCCCAGGCCGCGCAGGACGGTGCGGAATTGCAGCGCCGAGACCACGGCCACGCCGGCGCCTATCAACAGCAGACCGACCCCCAGCCACAGCGAGAAGCCGCGTTGCGACGTGGACAGGGGTTGGTTGCCGACCATGCGCAGGAAGAGCCCGAAGCGCTCGACGACGAAGCCGAAGCCCATCAGGGCAATGGCGGTTCGCTGCCAGGCGAGCAAGGTGCGTTCGGCGGCGAAGAGCACGCGGGGGTCATCGAGGTACGACATCGGGGGGTTCCAACGGTTTGCGCTTTGCCAGGCCAGTGCAGCGAACGGGCGGCCGCCGGTGCCCGCCGTGCTTGGCCTGGACTTGGCGGCCTGGCCGCGACCCCGGGATTGGGCCACAGATCGCGCCGGACAGAACCCGCCGTGGTGGAGGGCACTTCACCGGCTCCCGGCAGGGTCGTGGCGATGCGTGTAGACTGGTAAGTGTTCAGGTACTTACCTGCAAGGACACCGCCCCTTCTTCATGCAAACCAGACTGCCCACCGAGGAGCGCCAGGCGGCCATCGTCGCCGCGGCGCTGCACCTGGCGCGGGAACTCAGCCCGGCGCTGATCACCACCAGCGACATCGCCGCGGCCGTGGGTGTGACCCAGGGCGCGCTGTTCAAGCACTTCGCCACCAAGGACGCGATCTGGCTGGCCGTGGTGAAGTGGGTTCGTGGTCACATGCTGGAGGCCCTCGAAGGCGCCGCTGTGGCGTCGCCCACGCCGCTGGACGCGCTCGGTGCGGTCTTCCAGGCGCATGTGAATTTTGTCGTCGCCCACCCCGGCGTGCCGAGGTTCATCTTCTATGAACTGCAGCAGCCTGCGGATTCCGTGGCCAAGCAGGAGGTCCGGGCGACGTTGCAGGGCTACCGCAAGCTGCTGATGAGCCTGCTGGGTGCCGCGGTGGCGCAGGGTCAGCTTCCGGCCGATCTCGACCAGGAGGCGGCAGCGACACTCTTCGTCGGCATCGTGCAGGGGCTGGTCATGCAATCGATATTGACCGGCAAGCCGGCGGCGATGCGTGCGCAGGCCGGGCGGGTATTCGCAATCTTCCTTCGTGGTTTGGGTGAGGCAGCATGAAATTCTCGAAAATCTTCTTCATCCGGATCGGCCTGGTGGCGCTGGGCGTGCTGGTGCTCGTCAGCCTGGGGTTCGTCTTCATGCGCTCGGGCCCGCTGGCGCCGACACGGGTCACCGTGATCACGGCGTCCGAGGGCAGCTTGACGCCGGCGCTGTTCGGCATCGGCACGGTCGAGGCGCGGCGTTCGTACCTGATCGGCCCGACCGTCGCCGGGCGGGTGCGCCAGGTCGCCGTCGATGTGGGCGATGCGGTCAAGGCCGGGCAATTGCTGGCCGAGATGGATCCCGTGGATCTCGACGAGCGCCTGGCGGCCCTGGATGCGTCCATCGCGCGCGCCGGCAGTGCGGTTGCCGCGGCGCAGGCGCAGCGCCAGGACGCCCTGGCCAAGAAGGAGCTGGCCGTGATCAACGCGCGGCGCTATGTCGACCTCGGCGAGAAGAATTTCATGAGCACCGGCGCGGTCGAGGCCAAGCTGCAGGAGCAGGCCTCGGCCGACGCGGCGCTCGGCGCGACCGACGCGAACGTGGCCGCGGCACGGCAGGATCTGCAGCGCCTGGCGGCCGAGAAGGCCGGGCTGCGCCAGCAGCGCGACAACGTGCGCCTGCTCGCGCCCAGCGATGGCGTGGTGGTCAGCCGCGAGGCCGAGCCCGGCTCCACGGTGGTGGCCGGGCAGGCGGTGCTGCGTTTGATCGAGCCGGCTTCGCTGTGGGTCAAGACGCGCTTCGACCAGGGCCGCTCGGCAGGGCTGGCGGTCGGGTTGAGCGCGCGCGTCGTGCGGCGTTCCGATCCCGCCCGGGCCTTGCCGGGCAAGGTGGCACGCATCGAGGCGCTGAGCGACAGCGTGACTGAAGAGCGCATCGCCAGCGTGGCCTTCGATGCCGTGCCGCCGGACCTGTCGGTGGGTGAGATGGCTGAAGTCACGCTGCAGCTGCCGGCCACGGCCAAGGCGGTCCTGCTGCCCAACGCCAGCGTCAAGCGCCGGGACGGGCAGACCGGCGTGTGGCGCCTGGAGCAGGACACCCTGCGATTCGTGCCCGTGCGCATCGGCGCGACCAGCCTGGACGGCCAGGTGCAGGTGCTCGAAGGCCTGCGCGCCGGCGAACGCATCGTGGTCTACAGCGAGAAGGATCTGTCCGCCGACAGCCGCATCGATGTCGTCGACCAACTCGTCAAGCGCGCGCCATGATCAGCCTGGCTGGCCGCGACATCCTGCACTCGTGGAGCAAGTTCGTATTCACGGGCATCGGCCTGGGCCTGCTCATCGGCGCCACCTTGAGCATGGCCGGCATCTACCGCGGCATGGTCGACGACGCCCGTGCGCTGCTCGCCAACAGCGGCGCCGACCTGTGGGTGGTGCAGCAGGAGACGCAGGGCCCCTATGCCGAGTCGTCCAGCCTGCGCGACGACGTGGTGCGCAGCGTGCTCGGCCTGCCCGGCGTGGCGCGTGCGGCCAACGTCACCTACCTGACGATGCAGGTGCGCGCGCTGCGCGGCGACGTCGGCGAGGGCGCCGATGTGCGCACCATGGTCGTGGGCATCGAGCCCGGCCAACCCGGTGAACCCACCTACCTGGTGGCCGGGCGGCAGCTCACGCGCAGCCACTACGAAGCCGTGGCCGACCTGAAGACCGGCTTTGCGCTGGGCGATCGCATCCGCATCCGCCGGCACGACTACACCGTGGTGGGCCTGACGCAGCGCATGGTCTCCTCGGGCGGCGACCCGATGGTCTTCATCCCGCTGAAAGACGCGCAGGAAGCGCAATTCCTGAAGGACAACGACGCCATCGTCAACGAGCGTGCCCGCACCGCGGCCAACCCGGCCTTCAACCGCCCCGGCGTGCCCGGGCTGCTGGAAGCCGTGCAGGCTTCGCAGACCAACAACCGCAACGTCAATGCCGTGCTCGTGCAGCTGCAACCCGGCGTGGCGGTCGAGATCGTGGCGCAGACGGTGCGCCGCTGGAAGCATCTGCAGGCCTACACGCTGGCGCAGATGGACGACATCCTGGTGGCCAAGCTGATCGCCACCTCGGCCAAGCAGATCGGCATGTTCCTGGTCATCCTGGCCGTCGTCAGCGCGGCCATCGTGGCCTTCATCATCTACACCATGACGCTGGGCAAGATCCGCGAGATCGCCGTGCTCAAGCTCATCGGCACGCGCAACCGCACCATCGCCGGCATGATCCTGCAGCAGTCGCTGGGGCTGGGGCTGATCGGCTTCGTCGTGGGCAAGGTGGCGGCCACGCTGTGGGCACCGATCTTCCCGAAATACGTGCTGCTCGAATCGGGCGACGCCGTGCTCGGCCTGCTGGCCGTGATGGTGATCTGCGCGCTGGCCAGCACGCTGGCCATTCGCGTGGCGCTGAAGGTCGACCCGGCCGCGGCGATCGGAGGCTAGCCATGACCGCCACCGGCATCCACATCGAAGGCCTGCGCAAGCGGTATGGCCAGGGCGACACCGCGGTCGAGGCGTTGAAGGACGTCAATATGACGGTGGCGCCCGGCGAGGTCGTCGGGCTGATCGGCCCCTCGGGTTCGGGCAAGAGCACCTTTCTGAAATGTCTGGGCGCGGTGATCGAGCCGACGGCCGGCCGCATGACCCTGGGCGGGCAGGTCATCTATGACGAAGGCTGGAAGATCGCCGACCTGCGCGCCTTGCGGCGCGACAGCATCGGCTTCGTCTTCCAGGCGCCGTATCTCATCCCCTTCCTCGATGTGACCGACAACGTCGCCTTGCTGCCCATGCTGGCCGGGCACCCCAACGGCGAATCCCGCGCCCGGGCGGTCGAGTTGCTGAAGGCGCTGGATGTCGGCCACCGCGCCAAGGCGCAGCCCTCGGAGCTTTCCGGCGGCGAGCAGCAGCGCGTATCGATCGCGCGCGCGCTGGCGAATCGGCCGCCGGTGATCCTGGCCGACGAGCCCACGGCACCGCTGGACAGCGAGCGTGCACTGGCCGTGATGCGCATCCTCAACCAGATGGCCACCCAGTACCACACCGCCATCATCGTGGTCACGCACGACGAGAAGATCATTCCGACCTTCAAGCGCATCTACCACATCCGCGACGGCCGGACGTACGAGGAGGCCGGCGAAGGCCTGACCCTGTAGGCCGGCAGGGCGCCGCGAGTCGGCGCGCGAATCGGGGCGAACGAACGGGGGCGCACGAACGGGGGCGCGCGTCAGTGGGTGGGTGGCTCCGCGCCGGGCAATTCGACCCAGGCGACGAGGCCGCCGCCGCTGCGCGCCTCCAGCCCCACCGGCCAGCCCTGCGCCTTGGCCAATTGCCCCACGATGGCCAGGCCCAGCCCGTAGCCGCCGGTCTGCGGGCTGCGCGAGGTTTCAACGCGCTGGAAGGGCCGCCACACGGCGCCCATCTGCTCGGCCGGGATGCCGGGGCCGCGGTCCAGCACGCTCAGGCGAACGCGGCCCGGAGGCGGCTGCGGCGCCGGCTGCACCACGAGTTCGACAGCCCCCGGCGCGTAGCGCAGCGCGTTGCCCAGCAGGTTGTCCACCAGGCGGCCCAGCATGCCTCGCGCGGCCTGCACGCGCAGGCCCGTGGGGCAGACCACGGTGATGCCTGTGCCGGCGGCCTGTGCCGCGTGCGAGTGCGAGTTCGAGTGCAAGAGGGCCCGCTCGGCCAGCCAGGGTCCGAGTTCGAAGGTCTGCTGTGCCTCGTGGTCCAGCCCCTTGGCCAGGTCGAGCAACTGCCCGATCAAGGCATTCATCTCCTCGATGTCGTGCTCGAGCCGGGCGATGAGCGACGGGCTGGGCTTGAGGGTGAGCAACTCCAGCGCCAGCCGCATGCGGGCCAAGGGCGTGCGCAGATCGTGCGAGATGCCGGCCAGCAATGTCGTTCGCGCGTCGAGCAGTTCGCGCACCTGCAGCGTCATCAGGTTGAAGTGGCTGGCCAGGTCAGCCAGCTCGCGCGACCCGGTCACCGGCAGCAAGGCCGGGCTGGCCCCGGTGGCCAGTTCGGCGGCCGCCTGTTCGAGGCGGGCCACCGGTTGCGCGATGCGCCTGGCCAGCCAGACGGCGGCTGCGGCGGCCAGCCCGGTGCCCGCGAGCAGCACCACCGCCAGGCTCCACAGCGGGCGGGTATTGGTGCGTTCCTCGGCAAAGCCCACGCCCATCGGTTGCCCACCGGCCGTCACCGTGGTCCACAGCCAGTTGCCACCCTGAGGGCCGGGGCCCTTGGCGAGGAATACGGGTGCGCCGCTGCGCTGTGCCAGCGACTGCTCCAGGAAGCGGACATAGAAGCCGTGGGCCAGGTGGGTATCGGCGGGCGGGGCCATGCCCGGGCGCAGGGCCAGCTCGTAGGTGCGCAGCAGCTCGGCCTCGAATACCGGGCGTGTCTGCGGCGGCAGTTCGGCCCAGGTCTGCGCCGAAAGCACCATCAGCCCGGCCAGGTCATCTGCGGAGCGCTCGGCCAGCGGCAGCATCACGAAGCCGAACTCCGACGCGAAGATGACCGCCGCGAAGGCCACGAACAGCGACAACAGCCGGCGCAGGTACTGCTGCGCCAGGGTGGGGCGCTGGCCGGAAGAAGGTGTCACTGTGTCACTGGGCTTGGCCGCGCGGATTGAACAGGTAGCCTTCTCCGCGCACGGTGCGGATGTACTGCGGATGCGCAGGATCGGTTTCGATCTTGCGGCGGATGCGCGTCACCCGCACGTCGATGCTGCGATCGAACGCGTCGCGCTCGTAGCCCTTGAGCCGATTGATCAGGTCGTCGCGCGAGAGCACGCGGTTGGGGTGCTTGACGAATACGCTGAGCAGGTCGAATTCCGCGCCGGTGGTCGGGACCTCGGCACCGTCGCGCAACAGGCGGCGCACCGCGTCGTCGAGCGTGAACGGACCGAACTCGAACCGCTGCGCCGCCAGGGCAGCGCCCTGCGACGGCCGGGTGGCGGTATTCGCCCGGCGCAGCAGCGCGCGCACGCGCGCCAGCAACTCCCGCGGGCTGAAGGGCTTGGCGAGGTAGTCGTCGGCGCCGACTTCGAGACCCACGACGCGGTCGATCTCCTCGCCGCGCGCCGAGAGCATCAGGATGGGGATGTCGGAGTCGCGCCGCAACTGGCGCGCCAGGCTCAGGCCGTCTTCGCCGGGCAGCATGATGTCCAGCACCACGAGGTCGGGCGTGGCATCCGCCAGGCGCTGGCGCATCTGCACGCCATCGGCCGCGGCATCGACGATGAAGCCGCTGGCGCCCAGGTAGTCGGTCAGCAATTCGCGCAGGGCAGGGTCGTCGTCGACGACGAGCACGCGGGGCAATGCGGCGGTATTCATCCTCACCAGTCTACCGCCGTGCCCCATGCCATCGCCCGCGGCGAGAATCCGCAGCGGACCCGGCAGGTGCAGGTCATGCCCGAGACGGACACTGACAAGATGCTGCAGGCGTAGAGTCCGAATTCGCACCCCTTTGAATGGAGAAAACGCAATGGCCAAGAACAGCAGCAAGAAATCGTCGGTGATGGATATCGGCATCAGTGCGCAAGACCGCGCGGCCATCGTCGGCGGCCTGTCCAGGTTGCTCGCCGATACCTACACGCTGTACCTGACGACGCACAACTTCCACTGGAACGTCACCGGGCCGATGTTCAATTCGCTGCACGCCATGTTCATGGCGCAGTACACCGAGCTGTGGAACGCCGTGGACCCGATCGCCGAGCGCATCCGCTCGCTTGGCCACCCGGCGCCGGGTTCCTATGCGCAGTTCGGCAAGCTGAGCTCGCTGAAGGACGCACCCGCCACGCCGCCCAAGGCGATGGCGATGGTGGCGATCCTCGCCGAGGGCCACGAGGCCGTGGCGCGTACCGCGCGCAGCATCTTCCCGCTGGCCGACAAGGCCAGCGACGAACCGACCGCCGACCTGCTCACGCAACGCCTGACGGTGCACGAGCAGACGGCATGGATGCTGCGCTCGCTGCTCGAGGAGTGAGCCCCGGGATCCCCCTCAAGCCAGCGGAGCCCTCGTGGCCGAATTCTTCAGGGCCTCGACGGTCTGGGTGATCGACTTTCGCTACGAAGGCCGGCCTCGGCGCTGGTTCAAGGTCTTCGACGCCCAAGCCGACGCGCAGGCGCAGGCCAGCTCACTCCTGCATGACCTGTACGAGGGGCGGGCGCAACTCGTGGCGGTGCGCCAGGCGACCGACGTGGAAGAGCTTCAATACCTGCGGGGAGAGGAACCGAAGAACCTGCTGTGCCCGACGGGCAGGCACCCGTAGCGGGCGGTCCCTTGCGGCGCCTCTCCCGTGCAGCGCCGGTCAACCCACCCGGCGCAGCAGGCGCACATGCATGGGCCGCGTGAAGCGGGCGCCGTCGGCGCTGCAGTGCGGCTCGAAGGCCGCGCGCACCGCGTCAAGCTTGGCGGCATCGATGCGGTGGTCGGCATAGGTGGGGCGCATCATGCGCTGCTCGAACTCGGCGAAGTCCTTGAAGCGCGCGGGCATCGCGAAGCGCCGCTCGCCCGCCGGCGCCCAGGCCCCGGTGCGCAAGGCTGCGTCCAATGCGGCTTGGGCCGCGGCGCGCACGATGCCTTCGTCGTTGAACAGGCGGGTGATCTCATTCAGCGCGCCTTCGTACACCGGCTCGGACACGTAGAGGTGTCCGCCGGGCCGCAGCACGCGGGCCGTCTCGGCCAATGCGAGGTCCATCGCGGCCAGCGGCACATGGTGCAGCGACTTGAGCATCAGCGCCAGGTCGAAGCGGGCGTCGGCGGATGGGATGGCCTGGGCGCCGCCAGCGACAAAGCTCAGCCTATCCTGGGGCGTGGCGACATTCTTGGCATGCTGCCGTTCATCGACTTCCAGGCCGGTCACGCGGCTGCCGGGGTGGCGCAGCAAGAGCGCACGCGCCAGCCGGGCCGCGCCGCAACCGAGCTCGATGATCTCCTGCCCGTCCAGCGGCACCAGGCTGGCCAGCACGGCCTCTTCGTCGTCAAAAAGGGGCAGTGCCTGCTGGGCAGGGTTCATGGCTTCGTTCGACGGCATCGGGGGGTCGGTCTTCATCGTGTGGATCTCAGGGCGCCGCTCGCAGCGCACGCAGCCGGGCTTGCAGGGCCGCGGAATTGAGCATGCCGAAGTGCACGCCGACCTGGCGACCGCGGGCATCGTAGAACAGCGTGGTGGGCAAGCCGCGCGAACCCACGGCCGGCCCGAGGCGCGATCCGGCGTCCAGCAGGACCTCGCGCAAGGGCAGGTTCTGATCGGTCAGGTAGGCGCGCACGGCGCTGCTGGATTCGCCCTGGTTGACGAAGAGGAAGCCGATTGTCGATTCGCGCTGCTGCGCGGCGGCCAGCGTGGGCATCTCTGTGCGGCAGGGCCCGCACCAGCTGGCCCACAGGTTGACCACCACCGGGCGGCCGCCGGCGGCCTGGCGCAGGTCCACCGGCGCGCCGCTGGCGAAATCGGTGAGCGTCAGCGCAGGCATTTCGGGCTTGCCCTGCAGGCCCGCTGCCAGGAAGGCGGCAGACCAGATCGCGGTGCCCGCCAGCACGCCGCCCGCCAGGGGACGCCGCAGCGCGGGCGCGCGCAGGCCACGCCAGGCCAGCCAGGCCGCGCCGGTGATCGCGCCGCTGAGGGCATGCCAGCCGCCGTCGCGCAAATCCAGGGCAAACCAAGGCGCGTCCAGGTACAGATCGGCGTTCAGCGCCAGGTGCACCAGGCGCGCCGCCAGCAGACCCAGCAGCGCGGCATGGATCACGGCATTGCCGGCCGCCGCAGCGCCGCCCTTGTCGCCGGCCCTGGAGGCCAGACGCGAAGCCAGCCACGACGCCGCCCACACCGCGAGCAGCAAGAGCACGGGCGCCAGCGGCAAGGCGATGGGTCCCAACGAGATCGACAGCATGATTTCAGGCCTCGGCAGGTGTCGTGGTGGCCGCCGGCGCCGCACAGGCCGCACGCAGGAAGTCCACCAGGGTGTCGGCATGCGGCGCCAATGCGTCGCGCAGGTCGTGGTCGCCGTCCACGAGCAGCAAGCTCGCGCGGCCGGAGGTGGCGAGCAGACGCCGGGCGTCGCCGACCGGCACCGTGGTGTCGGCCCGGCCGTGCACGAGCAGGACCGGGCAGCGCAGGCGCGCCAGGGTGGCGAGTGGCGCGATCTCGTCGAACGACGCGCCGATCACCCGTTGCACATGGCGCAGCACGTACCAGCCCATCAGCGGGTAGGGCACGCGCTTTTCGGCCAGCATGCGGCGCATCACCTCGCGGGGGTGGGCAAAGGCCGCCAGGCTGACCACCGCGCGCACATCGTCGTGCCGCGAGGCATGCAGCAGGGCCGCGGCCGCACCCACCGAATGCCCCAACAGCGCCAGGCGCCCGGCGGCGATGGCGGGCTGCTCGCGCAGCCAGCCCAGGCCGGCGGCAATGTCTTCGGCAAAACGCGGCATCGACGTGAAGGCCTCGTCGTCGCTGCGCCCGTGGCCGCGCGCGTCGATGAGCAGCACTGCGAATCCGGCCGCGTGCAGCGGCGGCGCCACCGGCCACATCGTGGCCGCGTTGGCACCCCAGCCGTGCATCACCAGCACCGCCGGGGCGGGCTGGGGCGCGGCCGGCGGCGGCGACACCAGCCAGCCGAAGAGCTGCCGGCCGCGCGGCCCGGGGATGCGCACTTCGCGCACCGTGCCGGGCGCGAAACCCAGGCCGGCCGGGCCCTGCATGTGCCGCAGGCGCGGCGCGCGCAGGCCGCGCAGGATGGCCCGGTGGGCCAGGCTGCGCAGCGCCCAAACGCCGCCCGCGGCAGCGGTCGCCTCGACGATCATGGGGGTGGGACTCGGTGCTTCATGGGACTTCCCGTGCTTGTTGGAATTAACCGACACCACGCGATTTTGCGCGGTGATAACTTTGCGCGCTTCCGACACCCGCGCAGGACCCTCCCATGCCCAAGACCCTGATCGAGCCATTCCGCATCAAGAGCGTGGAGCCGATTCGCATGACCACCCGAGGCGAGCGCGAACAGCTTCTCGAGGAGGCCAGGCTGAATGTCTTCAAGCTCCACGCCGCCGACGTGCTGATCGACTGGCTCACCGATTCCGGCACCGGCGCGATGTCCTCGCGCCAATGGGGCGCCATCATGGAAGGTGACGAGAGCTACGCCGGAGCGCGCAGCTTCTACCGGCTGGAGCGTGTCATCCGCGAGATCACCGGCATGTCGCACTTCATCCCCACGCACCAGGGCCGCGCGGCCGAGAAGGTGCTCTTCACCGCGGTGTGCAAGAAGGGCGACCTGGTGCCCAACAACAGCCACTTCGACACCACGCGCGCCAACCTCGAATACCTGGGCGTGGAGGCCGTGGATCTGGTCATCCCCGAAGGCTTGCAGCCGGCGCTGGTGCATCCGTTCAAGGGCAATATCGATCTGGCGCGCGTCGAGCACTTGTTGCAGACCCAGGGCGATCGCATCCCGTTCGGCATGATCACCGTGACCAACAACACCGGTGGCGGGCAACCCGTTTCGATGGCCAACATGCGCGCCTATGCGGCGCTGCTGAAGAAGTACGGCAAGCCGCTGATCATGGACGTGTGCCGGTTCTCGGAGAACGCCATGTTCATCAAGATGCGCGAGGCCGGCTATGAAAGCGCTTCGATCAAGTCCATCGTCCAGGAGATGTTCGCGCTGGCCGATGGCTGCACCATGAGTGCGAAGAAAGACGGCATGGTCAACATCGGCGGCTTCATCGTGCTGCGCAGCGACGAGTGGATGGATGCGGTGCGCAATATGCTGATCCTCACCGAGGGCTTCCCGACCTATGGTGGCCTGGCCGGGCGCGACCTGGAGGCGCTGGCCGTCGGTCTCGAAGAGGGCATGGACGAGGACTACCTGCGCTACCGCTTGCGCACCGCGGAGTACCTGGGCGAACGGCTCGAGCAGGCCGGGGTGGGCTTCGTGAGGCCCACCGGTGGGCACGCGGTGTATATCGACGCCAAGACCGTGCTGCCGCAGATGCCCGTGGCGCACTACCCGGCCTGGGCGCTGTGCAATGCGCTGTACCTGCAAGGTGGGGTGCGCGGCGTGGAAATCGGTTCGGTGATGTTCGGCCGTCGGCTGGACGACGGCACCGAGACCTACCACTCGATGGAACTGGTGCGCCTGGCCTTCCCGCGCCGCATGTATACGCAATCGCACTTCGACTACGCCGCCGAGGTGATCGCCGAAGTCAAGCAGATGGCCGCCGGCATTCGCGGCGTGCGCATCACCAAGCAGCCCAGGGTCCTGCGTCACTTCACTTGTGAATGTGCGTGGGTGTAGATCCGCGCCTGGCGTCGGCGACGAAGCGCCTCGAGCTCAGGCCGATGGCCCCGCCGAAGACCATGTGCCCGATGAGGCTGGGGTAGATCGTGCTCCAGCCGATCTGCCAGGGCGTGAGGTCGCCGAAGTAGATCGGCAAGGCCAGCGAATTGACCGCCACGTAGTACGCGGCGCCATAGGCCGCGCCCGCGGCGAGGGGCCAGGCCGCGGCGCGCGTGCGCAGCAGGATCAGCAGCAGCGGCAGCGCCGAGACGCAGCCCACGACCAGGTGCTGCACGAAGAGCAGCCAGGGCTGCGGGTTGTCGAAGAACAGGGCGGCGAACTTCGGCCCGTAGTGGCCGATCCGCAGACCCAGCGCCTTGAACAGCGGCGCCAGCGGCACGATCACCAGCGAGGCAATCACGCCGGAGCGAACGGACTCGACGAGCAAGGCTTTGATATTCATGGCGCGCAGCGTGCGTTGGCAGGGCAAACAAAAAGGGCGGGCCTGGGTGGCCCGCCCGTGAGCACCGATCAGCGCGGTGTGATCAGAGCGACTTGGTCGAGTAGTACCAGTCCGTGGTCTTGTAGCCTTCGCTGGCGCGCTTGTCGGCGGCGTCGGAGGTCTTGGGCGGCGGCACGATCACGTCGCAGCCCGGTGTCCAGCCTTCGGGCGTGGCCACGGCGTGCTTGTCGCTGGTCTGCATGGCGCGCAGCAGGCGCACGAACTCGTCGATGGAGCGGCCGTTGCTCATCGGGTAGTACACCATGGCGCGCAGCACGCCGTTCGGGTCGATGAAGAACGTGGCGCGCACCGCCTGCGTGTCGGCCGCACCCGGGTGCACCATGCCGTAGGCGTGGGCCACTTCCATCTTGATATCTTCGATGATCGGGAACGGGATCTTCACGCCGAACTTTTCCTGGATGTTGCGCGTCCAGGCCAGGTGCGAGAACAGGCTGTCGATCGACAGGCCGAGCAACTCGCAGTTCATGCCCTTGAAGGTGTCTGCGGCCTTGGCGAAGGCGATGAACTCGGTCGTGCACACGGGGGTGAAATCGGCCGGGTGCGAGAACAGGATCAGCCACTTTCCCTTGTAGTCGGCCAGGGTGCGGTCGCCGTGCGTGGTCTTGGCCTTGAACGCGGGTGCGGGCTCGTTGAGGTGGGGAAATGATGAAACGACTTCGGTCACTTAAAGTCCTTGCTGGTGAGAAAGAGGTAGTGGGATCGACTTCAGGGATATGAAGCCACCCAAGCAGTATCCAATACGTAGGTGGGTATGTGGATGACTTTCACAAATGGCCGCGATAGCCGGCCGTCGGGCAGCGCCGGGCGCGTGCCCCAACCCGGTTATCTGGCGTGGCGCAGCGCCGCCAAGGGCCAGGCGAGAGCCGCCGCCGCAGCGCCGCAGCCCGCGGCCAGGGTGAGCAGGATGGCCCAGTCGACCCAGTAGCCCATGTCGGACAGCGACGAGCCCACCCAGCCCGGCATGAGAAGGGTGGCCAGGACAGCCACCACCACGCCAGCGGCCAGCGCGTGGGGCAGGCCGGCACGCCAGGCACGGCCCGGCCGGCGCCACGCCAGCGCCATGGCCACCGCCCACAGCACGGCGGCGCCCAGCAGCACGGGCCACAGGAGCAGCGCGTTCTCCCAGACGATGTTCAGCATCAACCAGATTTCGTACATCTTCGTCTCCGATCAGACTGCCCGATCAAACGCGACCCTTGAGCACCGCCAGGTAGGCGGGCTTGAGCATGTGCACCTTCATCAGCCAGGCAAAGAAGCTGTCCTGCAGCGGCTCGATCATCGGCAGCGAAGGCGTGAGCCGGCCTTCGTAGTCGAACTCGATGAGCATGGCCGAGCCCTCGCGCGTGATCAGCGGGCACGAGGTGTAGCCGTCGAAAGTCTCGTCGGGTTTGCGCCCGGCGATGGTCTCGACCAGGTTGTGCGCCACGATGGGCGCGCTCTTCTTCACCGTGGCGGCGGTCTTGCCGCGCGGCGTGCCGTTGATGTCGCCGATGCCGAATACGTTGGGGTAGCGGCGGTGCTGCAGCGTGGTCTTGTCCACCTCCAGCCAGCCGCCGGCGGCAAACGGGCCTTCCTTCCAGGACAGATCGCTCTTCTTGACGGAATCAGGTGCGCGCATCGGCGGCACCACATGGATGAAGTCGTAGGGCATCTCCACCTTCTCGCCTTCGGGCGTGGTGAAGGTGGCCCGGCGGGCGCCGATATCGATGGCCGTGAGCTTGCGCGTGAATTCGACATCGATGCCGAGCTCCTTCCAGCGCTGCAGCACGTTGTCGTTGACCACCTTGACGCCGAAGATGTTGCCCAGCGCCGACTGGAAGCTGATCTTCGATTGCCCCAGCGTGCCGGCCTTGAGCAGCCGGTCGCGCAGCATGAAGCTCACCTTCAGCGGGGCACCGGCGCACTTCAGCGGCGTGGCCGGCAGCGTCATGACCGCGTTGCCACCCTTCGCGGTGTAGGCCTGCATCGCCGCCCAGGTGGCCACCGCGGCCTGCGGGCCCGGGTAGACGCTGGCCAGGCCGTGGGTGCCGATGGCGCTCACGTCCATGCCTTCGATCTGCGCGTAGTCCAGGTGCAGGCCGGTGGCCACCACCAGGAAGTCGTAGCGCACGCGTTGCCCGCCCGCGGTGACCACGGTGTTGGATGCCGGGTCGAAGCCGGCGGCCATGTCCTTGATCCATTCCATGCCCGGGGGGTGGAAGTCGGCATTGCGGTTGCGCACCTTTTCCACCGGCCACACACCGCTGGCCACCAAGGTGTAGCCGGGCTGGTAGTTGTGCTCTTCCTTGCGGTCGATGATCGTGATCTTCGCGCCATCGAGCAGCTGGCTCAGCCGGTTGGCCACCGCAACGCCGCCCAGGCCACCGCCGGCGATCACGATGTGTGCGCTGGTCTTGAGCGCCGCCCGGGCCGGCGTGGCGGTGCCGGCGGCCGCCGCCAGCACGGGCGTGGCGGCCAGGGCCTGCAGCCAGCGCCGGCGCGTGGGCTCAGGGCTCGCGGTGGACTCGCAGCGAGGGACAGGATGGGACTTCATTCTTTTCTCCTGGCTTGGGCAAGTTCATCATTCCTCGACGCAGACCTGGTGGCGCGCCATGGCCACGGCGGTGCGCACGAGCAGCAGCGCAATGACGAGGGTCAGCACCACCAGCAGGCCGATGGCGATCCAGGCGTAGCCGCTGCCCCCGACCCGGTGCAGCATCATCAAGCTGGCGATGGTCATCGCCGCCAGCGGGAACGAGTACGCCCAGGCCGACAGGAAAAAAGGCGTGCGCAGGAAGCGCGCCGCGCTGGTGGACAGCAGCAGCGTGAAGAACAGCGCCGCCGAATACAGCACATGCGCCATCGCGTCGACCCTGTCGGTGAGGGCGACGTAGGCGATGCACGCCACCGCCGGCGGGGCGACCAGGATGAACAGCGTGGGCGTCAACCGCGGGGGCAGGGGCGCGTGAAAGAACAAGCGGTTCAGCACGATGGTCAGCAACACGGGCCAAAGGACCAGGCCGATGCTGAAGAAGAACCACGACACTTCGGCCGGGAAGAGGCGCACGCCGACGATGGGCACCAGGATGTTGCCGACCACGGGGATGAACCAGGCCGGGTTGACGTGGATCATCTCGATGCCGGGGTGGTGGATCCAGCGGTTCATGACCACCAGCGTGAGGACCAGATGCAGGGCCGTGCCGACGCTCCACAGCACCCGGGCCGCGCCAGGTGCCGGCTCGAAGGCGACGATGGAGAGCAGGATCAGCCCGATCGAGGCGGCGGGAAAGAAGTTGACCCGGATCGGGTGGCGGAACTCCTTGGCCACCTCGCCGGGATAGCGCGTGAACTTGAGCAGGTAGGTCAAGGCGATGAGCGCAAACGCTACCGCCGCCAGCCACCCCAGCGCCCCGCCGATGGCAAAGGGCAGGTGCAGGATGGACTCCGCACGACTCCAGGCGATGCTGAACCCGGCCAGGCCCATGACGACGGCGAAGAACGAGATCGGGAAGTGCCGCAGCCTCGACTCGGGTTGTGGTCCCTGGGCTGGCGCATTCGGTGTGGTCATGGGTCTGTGAGGGGGTATGAGGAAGAGGAGGGCTTCAAGGGCCGGTGATCCGCGTGCCAGTATTGACCATATGCTGGGCCATCTCGGCAAAGGCGCGGTGCACGGCGGCGCGCAGCGCCGGGTCGGCCACCTGCTCCTGCAAGGCCTGGGTCATGCACAGCATCCATTCGTCGCGCTCGACGGCGCCCACGGCATACGGGGCGTGGCGCATGCGCAGCCGCGGGTGGCCGCGCTCGCGGATGTACAGCGGTGGCCCGCCGAACCAGCCGCTGAGAAATTTGAACAGGCTGTCGGCGCTGCCGGCCAGGTTCTCGGGGTGCATCCTGCGCACGGTGTAGGCCTCGGGCAGCTCGTCCATGAGTGCGTAGAAGCGATCGACCAGGGCATGGATGGCGGGCTCGCCGCCGAGGCGGGCGTAGACGCTGTCGGCCGCGACGGCCGGATTTTCCTGGGGTTCTGTCATCGTGAATCGCTCAGCGGTATTGGCGCAGGTATTTCCACTCGTAGGCACGCTTGGCCCAATGGAACAGCCGCGACGACGGCAGCAGCCAGTTGCGCTGGGGCGAGCGCCAGATCAGGGTGCCGCGGTCGATGGCGTCGACGATGCAGATCAGCTCGACCTTGAAGGTGGCTTGTCCCGGCCGGCCTTGCAGATCAGCCAGCAGATTGGCGGCCGCCGCGGCCGCCTGCAGGTCGGCCATGTGCGCCTGCTTGGGCATCCAGTCGGGGCCGGGGAAACTGCCCGAGTCGCCGACCACGTAGGTGCGTTCGCGTCCCGGCACGCGGCAATGCGCATCGGCCTGCAGCAGGCCGCCGGGCGAGCGCGGCAGGTCGGTGGCGTCGAACCAGGCGTTGCCCGTCATGCCGGGCATGAAGAGGATCAGGTCGGCGGCGAACTCGCCGCCTTCGGTGACCACCCTGTCGGCGGCCAAGCACTTGAGCTTGTGGCCCAGGTGCGTGCGAATGCCGCGACGGGCCATCTCGTCCAGCAGGTGCTTGACCGCTTTCGGGCCCAGCCGGTTGCCGGGCTCGGTGGAGGGGTTGAAGAAGACGATCTCGAAGCGCTCGCGCCGGCCTTCGCGTTTGAGTTGTTCATCGATGCCGAAGAGAAACTCGAACATCGGCCCGCCGCGCACCGCGGTGGGTTCGTTCGGGTTGCCCGCAAAGCCGACGGCGATGGTGCCGCCGGACATCTCGCGCAGGCGGTCGCGGATGCGTTCGGCCGCGGCGATGCCTTCGCAGGGCGTGATGGCGTGCTCCATGCCCGGCAGCTTCTTGATGAAGCGACCCCCGGTGGCGATGACCAGCGCGTCGTTGGCCACCTCGCCCGCGGTCGTGTGCACCATGCGGCCCGCTTCGCTCAGTCCGGTGACTTCGGCGGCCACGAAGCGCACGCGCTGGCGGCGCAGGAAGTGGTCCAGCGGGATCACCAGATCCTCGCGCTTCCTCAGCCCGCTGGGAATCCAGATGATGCCCGGCAGGTAGTGCAGTTCGGCCCGCGGCGCGACCAGCGTGATCTCGGACTGCGCGTCGCGCCGGCGCAGCTCGCGGATCGTCGACAGCCCGGCGAAGCCGGCGCCGAGCACGGCGATGCGCGACGGGCGGGCGGGCGTCGTCATGCCGGCGGCAATGCTCGAACGCGCGCCAGAAACTCGTCGCGACTGGCGTTGCCGAACCAGGGGTGCCAGCGACGCTGTTCGAGCACGGTGGTCACGGCACGCGCGCGTGGTGCGTGGCCGTTGAACAGCAGCGTCTCGGAGGGCAGCGTGAAGACCTCGCGCATGACGCTGTCCCACAGCGCTTCGGGCAGCGCCGGGCGCGGCTGGTAGGTGCAGGCGTCGACGGCCAGCAGGCCGCCGCAGAAGAGGCGATCGCGCCACAGGTAGCTCAGGCAGCCGGCCGTGTGGCCCGGCGTGGCGAGCACGCGCAGGTGTTCGTTGCCGAAGACGAGCACGCCCTGCCCGGCTTCAGGCGGGTGGTGCTGGATGCGCGGCGCGCCCAGCGCATCCAGAGCCGCCGGTTCCTCGGGCGCCATATCGTCGTGCTCGTGGGTGCGCAGCACCCAGCGCAGGCGCAGCCGGTGTTCGTCGAGCATGGCGGCGAGCACCGGGACGTCGGCACCGCGCGGGTCGATGAGCACGGCCTCCGCGGCCTCCAGGTCGCCCAGCAGGTAGCTCACGCACCCGCTGGATTCATCGTGCAACAGCCGGAAATACATGACTTTCTTTCAGTGCAACAGCTTCAGCGCGCCAGCCAGCCCCAGCCCGAGGGCACATGCCCAGCCGGAGAACAGCCAGCGCCAGACGAAGGCGCGCGGCACGAAACCCACGCCGCGCACGAAGCCCGCGCTCATGGCCCAGAACAGTGCCATGGCCAGGCCGTGGTCGGCCTTGCCTGCAGCATCCACCATCATGGGCGGATACAGCGTGCCGCCCAGCATGGTGGCCAGCCCCACCGCGAGGCTGGGCAGGTGGACCCGCGGGGGCGGCTGCACGGCGCTGGTCATTGCCGGGCGCCGTCATCGCCGGCCTTCGCGGCTTCATCCCGGGCGACCTCGGTCTCGCCCCACATGGCGTTCATGATCGCCAGCAGCACGGCAAAACCGACTCCAAGCATCCAGGCGAAATACCACATGACCAGGCCCCTTCAGGCTGCGGCGTCGTCGCCGATGAGGATACGCGTGTCGCTCGCGTAGCGGTGCGGCGGGATCTCGAGATTCGTCGGCGCGGGCTTGTTCTTGTAGACGCGGCCGGCGCCATCGAAAGTGGAGCCGTGGCAGGGGCAGAAGAAACCGCCCGGCCAATCGGCGGGCAGGCTCGGGTTGGCGGTGCCCTTGGGCACCTCGCTGGGCGAGCAGCCCAGGTGCGTGCAGATGCCAATGGCGACGAAGACCTCGGGCTTGATCGCCCGCGCCACGTTCTTGGCGTAGGCGGGTTGCTGCTCCACGGCGGATTGCGGGTCGACGAGTTCGCCGTCGTGGCCCTGCAGCGAGGCCAGCATCTCCGGTGTGCGCCGCACCACCCAGACGGGCTTGCCGCGCCACTCCACCGTTTTCATGCCGCCGGGCGGGATGCCGGAGATGTCCACCTCGACGGGGCCACCGGCGGCCTTGGCGCGCTCGCTGGGGGCCAGCGTCGAGACGAACGGAATCGCCGTGGCCACGGCGGCCACGCCGCCGGCCGCGCCGGTGGCCACCAGCCAGAAGCGGCGTTCGGGGTCGCCGGGCTGGGCGGGGCAGGTCGGGTTCGGGAGGGTGCTATTCATGGTCGGCTCCGTGCAGGGGTGGCGTCTTGTCGGGCGCGCGGGGCGCAGGGTAGGCGGGCGGGCAGTGCGAGGCGTACGGCTTCAGTGCGCGGCAGGCGTCGAATGGGCACGGCCATGGCAGCCGCAATGGCCGCAGCCCCCATGGGCGTGGCCTTCGCCAGCCTCGTGGGGGTGCGGCTCGGCGCCGTGGTCGTGGGTGTGGGTGTGCGTGGCGCCCTCATCGGGCAGGGCACCCTGCACCAGGCGCTGCACAGCGACCAGGGGGTCACGCTCGGTGGTGAGGAGGGTGCGGATGCCGCGCAGCGCGAGCTTGCGGCGCAGGCCGTCGCCCATGCTGGCGCTGATCAGCAGGTCCACGCCGTCCAGGGCATGGGGCTGGTCTCCAGGCGTTTCGTGGAAGCTGGCGCCCTGCGGCAGTTCAAGCAGGCGAGGCTCGCCGATCCGGGTGCCATCCACTTCGTAGATCAGGAACTTGCGGCACTGGCCGGCGTGCTCTGTGATCTCGCGACGGTTCTGGCAGGTCAGGGCGATCAGGGTCATGGTGGTCCTTGGTTGCGATCGGGGCGTTCAGTACGCGGTGTGTTCATTGGCGCGGATGTGCGCCAGCGTGACCTTGCCACGCATCACGCGGTAGGCCCAGGAGGTATAGACGACGATGAGCGGCATGAAGATCATCGTGGCCCAGAACATCAGGCCCAGGCTGAGGTGGCTGGAGACGCTGTCCCACACCGTGAGGCTGGCGTTGGGCTGGGTCGACGAAGGCATCAGGAACGGGAACATCGCGGCCCCGGCCGTGCCGATGACCCCCACGATGGCCAGCGACGAGGCGACGAATGCGCTCAGCGTGCGACGCGCGGTCACCAGCCAGGCCGCCAGCAGCGCACCGGCTATGCCCAGCGCCGGCAGCAGCCAGATCAGCGGCTGCCTGCCGTAGTTGAGCCACCAGCCATCCGCACTGCGTGCCACGGTCTTGGCCAGCGGGTCGGGCAGGCCGGCGGGGTCGATCGCCGAGGTGATCACGTAGCCCTCGATGCCGCCGAAGCGCAGCCACAGGCCAGCGCCTATGAAGGCCGCCACCATCACCAGCGCCGCACCCACCGCGCCGCGCACCGCGCGCTGCTGGATCGCGCCCTCGGTGCGATGCGCCAGGTACATGCCGCCTTGCATGGTGATCATCGCGCTGCTCACCACGCCGGCGAGCAGGGCGAAGGGGTTGAGGAGCTGCCAGAAGCTGCCGGTGTAGGTGGACACCAGGTAGTCGTCGAAGCCGAAGGGCACGCCTTGCAGCAAGTTGCCGAAAGCCACGCCGAAGATGACCGGGGGCACGAAACCGCCGATGAACAAGCCCCAGTCCCAGGTGCTGCGCCAGGTGGCGTTGTGGATCTTGCTGCGGTAGGTGAAGCCCACCGGGCGGAAGAACAGGGCCCACAGTGCAGCCATCATGGCCCAGTAAAAGCCGCTGAATGCGGTGGCGTAGACCAGCGGCCAGGCCGCAAAGATGGCCCCGCCCCCGGTGACGAACCAGACCTGGTTTCCCTCCCAATGCGCGCCGACGGTATTGATGACGACGCGGCGCTCCGCATCGCCCTTGCCGACGAAGGGCAGCAGCGTGCCCACGCCCATGTCGTGGCCGTCCATGATGGCGAAACCCACCAGCAGCACGCCGACGAGCAGCCACCAGATCACCTTGAGGGTCGGATAGTCGAGCATGGTGTTCTCCTCAGGCGTGGGCGGGTTCGGATTGGTAGCGTCCTGTGCCCAGGCTGCCCGGGCCCATGCGGGCGAACTTCACCATCAAGTAGATCTCGACGACGAGGAGCACGGTGTAGAAGCCGACGAAGCCGGCCAGCGAGCCGTACAGGCTACCCACCGAGAGCGTGGAGACGCTCAGGTGCGTGGGCAGCACGCCGTAGATCGTCCAGGGCTGGCGGCCATATTCAGCGACAAACCATCCCAGCTCGCAGGCGATCCAGGGTGCGGGCAGCATCCACAGTGCCGACCTGAGCAGCCAGGGGCGGGCCTTGCATTCGCTCCTGAGGGTGCTCCAGAACGCCAGGCCGAAGAGCAGCAGCATGGCGAAGCCCAGGCCGACCATGAGGCGGAAGCTCCAGAACATCGGCGCCACGCGCGGCACGGTGTCGTTGACGGCCTTCTCGATGATCTCGGGCGTGGCCTGGCGCACCTCGACCACGTACTTCTTCAACAGCAAGCCGAAGCCGAGGTCGGCCTTGGTGCGCTCGAAGACCTGTTTGGCCACCGCGTCGCCCCGGTTCTTGCGCAGGGTCTCGAGCGCGGTGACGGCGACGATGCCGTTGATGATGCGTTCGCGATTCTTGGCCTTGATCTCGTGGATGCCCGGAATCTGCTTGCTGATCGAGCGCGTGCCGATCAGGCCCATGACCCAGGGCACTTCGACTTCCCAGTCGTTCTTGCTTTGGGCTTCGTTGATGCCGGCGATGAGCTTGAGGCCGGCGGGGGCGGGTTCGGTCTCCCACATCGCCTCGATCGCGGCCATCTTGGTCTGCTGCGCCTCGCCGACGGTGTAGCCCGATTCGTCGCCGAGCACGATCACGCTCATCGCCGAGGCCAGGCCGAAGGCGGCGGCGACGCGGAAGCTGCGCTTGGCGAACTCCACGTCCCGGCCCTTGAGCAGGTACCAGCTCGAGATGGAGAGCACGAACATCGCGCCGGTCAGGTAGCCGGCCGATACGGTGTGCACGAATTTGGCCTGGGCGTCCGGGTTGAAGACGATGGCCCAGAAGTCGGTCATCTCCATGCGCATGGTCTGGTAGCTGAACTCGGCGCCCACGGGGCTCTGCATCCAGCCGTTGGCGATCAGGATCCACAGCGCCGAGAGGTTGGTGCCCACCGCCATCAGCAGCGTGACCATCAAATGCTGTGTCTTGGTCAGGCGGTCCCAGCCGAAGAAGAACAGGCCGATGAAGGTGGATTCGAGAAAGAACGCCATCAGGCCTTCGATGGCCAGCGGCGCGCCGAAGATGTCGCCCACGTAGTGCGAGTAGTAGGCCCAGTTGGTGCCGAACTGGAACTCGAGCGTGATGCCGGTGGTGACACCCAGCGCGAAGTTGATGCCGAAGAGCTTGCCCCAGAAGCGCGTCATGTCCTTCCAGATGACGTTGCCCGTCATCACGTAGACGCTTTCCATGATCACCAGCAACCAGACCATGCCGATGGTCAGCGGCACAAACAGGAAGTGGTACATCGCGGTGGCCGCAAATTGCAGCCGCGAAAGGTCGACGAGTTGTTCAGAGATCACCGGCTTGCTCCTTGGGGCGACGGGGGTGTGCCGATTTGTGCGGCCGTCTGCTCGGCGTCCACCGGGACGCGGGCATCACGCACGAACACCCACCACAGCGCGGTGAGCACCACCAGCTTCACCAGCACGGCAGTCACCAAGTGGCGCACGAGGCGCTGTTCGTCACATGTCATGGCTCAGTGGTATCAAGAATCGTGCCACTGCGGCGCCAGCGCCATTTCCTTCAAAAACAAGGACTTGGACTGTGTCGATGGAAGTCAATGCCAAACTGGCATATGTTGTGCTGCCTAAATGGCAGTTATATGACATGACGAACATCAAGCTTGGCGCATATGGGCGCCACTTGTCGGCGTAGATACCTGCATGGGTATTCACATCGAGGCAAAATCGTGGCTGAATGCCCGAGGCGGCGACGGATGCCCGCCTCGCCCGCCACATAGAGTCTTGCCACTGAAAGCCCTCTGCCCATGTCATCTGACGCCTTCCCTGGCCACCCTCGATCCGAAGATGACACTCCGCAAGATCCGGTGCGGCGACAGGCCGTGCTGGCCGCCGTGGCAGCGGGCCTGGGCGTTGCGGCCAGCGGCCGCAGCCAGGCCCAGGCCGGGGCCCCCGTCGATGCGGTCAGCCTGGATGCGGCGCGTGCCGAGTTGGAAGCGGGGCGCGCGATCCTCATCGACATCCGCGAACCCGGCGAGCACGCCACAGGCGTGGCGGCAGGCGCCAAATTGCTGCCCATGCGCCAGCTGGGTCAGCGGCTTGCCGAGATTCCCGCAGACCCGAGCCGGCCCGTCCTGCTGATCTGCAATACGCAGAACCGCTCCAGCGCCGTGCTGCGCGCCCTGCGTGAACGCGGCTACGAAAATGTGCGCTACGTTCAAGGTGGCATGAGCGAGTGGGCCCGGCGCGGCTGGCCCATGGTCATGCCCGGCGCCTGAGCCCGGAGGTTGTTGCCATGCCCGTCACCCCGATCTACCGTCAAAAGGCACGTCATGCGCAGGTTCAAGTTTGCGTGGCCTGCGAGGTTCGCTGCTCGGCGCTGTTCGGCGCGCTGGATGCCCAGGGGTTGGAGCGCATCAAAGCCGACATCGACAACCTTGAGCTGACGGCAAATACGCGCATTTACGGCCCAGGCAGTGACAGCGATGCCGTTTACACCGTTCGATCCGGCATGGTGCGCTTCGAACGGTTCACCGAACGGGGTGACCTCCGCATCGTGCGCTTGGCGGGTCCTGGCGACCTCATCGGTCTGGAGGCCCTGCTGCAGCGCCCCTACCGTGACGAGGCGCTGTGCTGCGGGCCCGTTCAACTGTGCCGCATTCCGTGCGAGCTGGTCGACAAGCTCGGTCAGCACGAAGGCTCGTTGCAGCGCGAGCTGATGCTGAGATGGCAGACGGACTTGGAGAATGCCGAGGCCTGGGTGGCCAATCTGGCCACCGGACCCGCCCGCAGGCGCATGTTGCGGCTGCTCCTGCGCCTGGCCGACCTGGGGCCGCAGGATGGCACCATCTGGTTGCCACGCCGGGAAAAGATTGGTGCCATGCTGGACCTCACGTTCGAGACGGCGAGCCGGCTGG
This sequence comes from Rubrivivax sp., assembly GCA_030681795.1. Taxonomy (GTDB): domain Bacteria; phylum Pseudomonadota; class Gammaproteobacteria; order Burkholderiales; family Burkholderiaceae_C; genus Rubrivivax. The sequence goes on along the minus strand of JAUXRG010000064.1, from coordinate 218,204 downwards.
TCAGCCAGCTGCGCCGCGAAGGGATCCTCGAGCTCACCGCCATGCGAACCGCAAGGGTGGACACCACGGCGCTGCGCCAGGCGCTGCAGGCCGAAGACGCTGAAGGGTCCGAGCGCCCGGCGGCATAGCGAATTGCCCCATGGCCAGTGTGCTGCCCGAACTCGTGTCCTACCTGGAGGGCCTGCCCGAGCCGCACATCCTGTTCGACAACCAGTACCGCATCATCGCGGCCAACGCGGCCTACCGGCGCCAGTTCAGCCCCGTGGCCTCGGCCATCGGGCGCACCTGCTACGAGGTCTCGCACCACTTCAGCGTGCCCTGCGACCAGGCTGGCGAAAGCTGTCCGCTGGCCCGTTCCCGCGAGTCCGGCCAGCGCGAACGCGTGCTGCACCTGCACCACACGCAGCAGGGCGAGGCCTACGTCAATATCGAACTCGTGCCCCTGCGCAGCGCCGCGGGGGACCAGGCCTACTTCATCGAGAAGATGGAGCCGCTGCGCGTGGCCCAGGGCCAGGCCGCAGCGCAAGGGCTGATCGGCCGCTCGGCCACCTTCCAGCAGATGCTGGAACTGGTGGCGCGCGTGGGGCCTTCACAAGCCAGCGTGCTGCTGCTCGGGGAATCCGGAACCGGCAAGGAGCTCGTGGCCCGGGCCGTCCACGAGGCCAGCCCGAGAACGGCTGCACCGCTGGTGGTGGTGGACTGCGCGAGCCTGCCCGAGACGCTGTTCGAAAGCGAACTCTTCGGTCACGAGCGCGGTGCCTTCACGGGGGCCAACACCAGCAAGCCCGGCCTCGTGGAGGCGGCCAGCGGCGGCACGCTGTTCCTCGACGAAGTCGGCGACATCCCGCTGCCGATGCAGGTCAAGTTGCTGCGGCTGCTGGAAAGCGGCACCTACCGCCGGGTGGGCAGCACGGAATTGCGCCGCACCGATGTGCGCGTGGTCTCGGCCACGCACCGCCACCTGAAGGGCATGGTGGCCGAGGGGCGCTTTCGCGAAGACCTCTATTACCGCCTGAGCACCTTTCCGATCCGCCTGCCGGCGCTGCGTGAACGCGCCGACGACATCCCGTTGTTGGCCGTGGCGCTGCTCGCCCGCGTGGCGCCGCAGCGGCGCCTGGCGTTGTCGGCCGACGCGCTGGCCTGCCTGCACGACCACGCGTTTCCCGGCAATGTGCGCGAACTGCGCAATGTGCTCGAGAGGGCCGCGTTGCTGACCGACGGGACGACGATAGAGCGCGCCCATGTGGAGCGCGCACTCGACGTCGATGTGCAAGCAGGCACGCGGGCCGCCAGCGCATTCGCCGCGAAGCCGGCGTCACCGCCCGCCGACCGCGAGGGCGCGGATCAGTCCTTGCGCGGCGTGGCGCGCGCCACCTTGCGTGCCCAGCTCCAGGCGCACCGCGGCAACCGGGCGGAACTGGCTCGAAAGCTGGGGATCAGCGAACGATCGCTGTACCGCAAGCTGCGCGAAATGGGCGCCTGAGGGAATGGGCGCCTGAGGGCGGCCGACGGGGCCGGCCGCCCACGGCGCCCACGCCAGGGGATTTCAGGCGAAGGTATCTCCCATCAGCGCCTTGAACCAGATATTCATCTCCTCGAAGCCATCCGAGTTCCATCCTGCCGAGGCCCCGCTCGCATTCGCCACCGGGGCCATCGCCTTGGCGAGCGCGTCGTACTGGTAGACCGCGATCAGCCACGACGCCTGCTTCATCGTGATCGTCGAATAGCACGCCGAGTTGGTGACCGGCGCCGGGTCGGGCTGGCCGCCGTTGAAGATCCGCACCAGCGCATCGGCGCAGACCTTGGCTTCCTGGTTCGCGATGTGGCCGGCCTTGGGCTGCGTGGTGGCGCTCGAGTCGCCGATGACGTGCACCCGCGGAGCCAAGGTGCTGGCGTAGCTCAGCACGTCGACCGCCGCAAACCGGCCCTCGGTCGCATTGGCGAGTCCGGTGGCGGCCACCAGCCCACCGGCGCGCTGGCGCGGAATCAGGTTGACGACGTCGCCCCGGACGGTGCCGGCCGTGGTGGTTTGCAGCGTCCGGCTTGAGGGGTCGACGCTCAAGATCTCGACACCGGTCCGATACTCGATCACGCTGGCGTGCAGGCCGAAGAAGGCCTGGCCGAAGTTGTCCTTCTCGGTGACGAAATCCGGGTTCGCGTCGAGCACGATCAGCTTGGAGCGGGGCTTGCGCTGCTTCAGCCAGTCGGCGAGCAGACAGGCGCGCTCGTACGGCCCGGGGGGGCAGCGGTACGGCGTCTTCGGAATCGTCAGCACGACCGTGCCGCCGGCCGGCATGGCCGAGAGCTGCTGCGCCAGCAGCGTGGTCTGGGTGCCCGCCTTCCAGGCGTGCGGCATGGCGTCGGGGTTGCTCAGCCCGGGCACGGCATCGAACTCGATGCCTGGTGCAAGCACGATGCGGTCGGCGGTGAGCGTGGCGCCGGACTTCAGCTTGACCTGGACCGCCACCGGGTCGATGGCGAGCACCTCGTCGAAGATCGTCTTGACGCCGTAGCGGTCGCGCAGTGCCGTGTAGCCGAAGCGCAGGCTGCTGATCGTGCGCTGGCCCGTCAGCACCAGACTGCTCATGATGTTGGACGTGTACGTCGAGTTGCGCTCGATGAGCGTGACTTCGATATTGCCGCCCCACAGCCGCAGGTACTTGGCCACCGCCGTGCCGGCCATGCCGGCGCCGATCACGATCACGCGCGCCAGCGGCGCCGCATTGCTCGTCACCGCAAGCGGGCTCTCCATCGCATCGGCGCCCTGTGCGTCGGGGCTGGAGTCGCCGCCGCCGCAACCCGGCAACGCGCTGGAAAGAAGGCCTGCGCCGCCGGCCAAAAGGAGTTGTCGTCTGTGGTTCATCTCAGCCACCCTTCAGCGTTGCTTGGAAAGCCACTCGGCCAGTTGGCGGATCTGGGCGTCAGTGAAGCCCCTGGCGTGCTTGGCCATGATCCCGTCGCCTTCCTTGCCGCTCTGGAACTCCTTGAGCTTCTCGAACATTTCCGCAGCCGACTCGCCGGCGATCTGGTCGAAGCCCGGGCCGCGCCCGTTCGTGCCGTGGCACTGGAAGCAGTTGGACGCCAGCAGGCGGCCCGCGGGCACGGTCTGCGCTGAAGCCACGGTCGCGGCACCTGTCAGCACCAGCGCCAATAGCGTTGCCCGCTTGGGCGTGCGTCGTACGGTCATGGGAATCCTCCTGGGTGGCCGTCCGCAGCCAGTGGCAGGGACGGTGAGGCCACTCTAGGCGGCGTGCCCGTAAGACTCCGGCAGCGAGGGAAACGACCGGTAAGTTTTTCGTGATCTGGATCAAGCCGCGCCGGCTCACGCGCGCCATCGCCCACCCCACGCGCTCCCGCGCGCCACAACCCGAGGCCGGGCTTGACTTGACCCGCGGCGCTCCGGGTAGGCCGCACAGCGGCTGCGCGGTGCCGTCGTTGTGGCGGAAGCGGTGAGATTCGAACTCACGGGCCCTTGCGGGCCGCCGGTTTTCAAGACCGGTGCAATCGACCACTCTGCCACGCTTCCGATGCGGGTTGATTCTATGTCCCGCGCTTTCGCGCCAAGGTGCGGCCGCCGCAGCGGGCCGCAGCCATCGCGCACGCGGTTTGCCCTCAGGCCAGCGCCAGTTCCAGCAATTGCCGGCGGGCGTCGGCCAGGCTTTGAAACAGGTCCGGCCCCGGCGCCAGGTCGGGCTCGGTGAGCAGGGTGTATTTGAGGGCGTTGCCCGGCAGGTCGCTGCCGAGTGCCGTGACCAGGTCGAGCCGCATGTTGTAGGCGCCGCGTGTCTTCTCTGGGTTGGTCGACGCTTCGTTGGGGTCGTTGGCGGTGAAGGCCGCGCAGCTCACGAACTGGTTGTCGGCATTGACATAGACGCTGCCGTTGATGGTCTGGCAGCCTTCGGACCAGCTCGAAGCAACCGAGTGTGATCATGGTGAACGCTCCTACGGTCTTGGCGGGGCGCGAGTTCGGCATCGGCCCTGTTCAGGGCAATCCCCTGTGGCTCCGCTGAATCGCTCTCGTGATGTCGCCGTGGTCCACCGTCTCGCGCACCCGTCGGTCTGCGTGAATGCACCCACTTCCATGTGGCACTCCCGGCGTGACACCATGCGCCGACTTCGGAGGTCGCGATGCAAGCTGACGACACGCTGGACAACGCCATCGACCCATCGGCAGCGGACCGCCAGAGTGCGCTGGCACGACCGGGCTGGGCGCTGGCGGCGCTGGTGGGGCTGCTGCTGGCGGTGTCGGTGGCCTGGCTGCAGCAACCCGATCCCTTGCCCGGCCGGCTGAACTCCCCAACCTGGCTGGAGTGGCTGCGCTACCCGATCGAGACCCGGCCGCTGCTGCGCCTGCCGGGCGCCCCGGCCACGATGCTGGCCGTGCACATGGATGCCGACGGCCAGCGGGTGTGGGTGGTGGGCCGCGGCGGCAGCATCATGCACACCCGCAACGGCGGCAAGGCCTGGGAGGGACAGCTCAGTGCCACCCAGGCCGATCTGTTCGATGTCACCTTCGACGACAGAGGCTTGAACGGCTGGGCGGTGGGCGCCCGCGGCACCGTCGTGCTGACCCACGACGGCGGCTCGAACTGGAGAAAAGTTGAAGTCGCACTTGCGCCGATTCAGTACGAGGGCAAGCCGCCCGCCGTAGGTACCTTGGTTTCGGTATTCGCGCTGCCCGATGCCAAGGCCTTGTGGGTGGCCAGCAACAACGGCCGAGCGCTGATGTCCAGCGACGGTGGCAGCACTTGGCAGGAGCAGACGGGCACCCGCAGTCCGGTGCCGCTGGCGGGCATCCGATTCCACCGCGACGGGCAGCGCGGCTGGGCCGTCGGCCAAGGTGTGATTCGCTGGACCGATGATGGCGGAGCGCATTGGAATGCAGCCCAAGGGCTGCCCGAAAGCCTGACGCGCAGCGGCGCGGCAGTCGGGCTCGAGGGCCCGCGTTTTCTCGACGATGGCCAGCGCGGCTGGGTGACCTCGCACACGGGCGCCGTGCTCTACACCGAAGACGGCGGCAAGAACTGGCGCTTGCTGGCCGAGCTGACCCACGCGCCCGAGGCGACGACCGAGGTGGGCGTGACGCCCAAGTCGGGCGACCCTTCGAAGGCGGCCCGGCCCGCAGCCACGGCCAAGCCTCCCGCGGCCCGCAGGGCGGTGGCCCTGCGCGGGCTGGCGGTCCATGCCGACGGCAAGCGTCTGTGGGCCACCGCCGCTGACGGCTCCATCTGGCGCAGTGCCGACGGCGGGTTGAACTGGGAGAAGGACGAAGCCAACAAGACCCGCACCCTGCTGCGTCGCATCGTGATGGACGACAGCGGTCGCCGCGGATGGGCGGTGGGTGCCGACGGCGTGATCCTCAGCACCGAGGATGAAGGCCAGACTTGGGCCGGGCGCACCAGCGGCGCGAACGCCGTGATGCTGGCGGCGCACGGCAGTGCCGACGGGAGGCTCCTGTGGGTGGCCGGCCATGCCGGCTTCATGCTGGCCTCGACCGATGCCGGCCGCAGCTGGGCGCAGCAGGAAACGGGGGTCCAGGATGCCCTCTACGACGTCACGTTCCTCAGCGACAACCGGCGCGGCTGGGCGGTCACCGGCGCCGGCGACGTGATCGCGACGACCGACGGGGGCGAGCACTGGAGTGCCGCGGTGGACGTCGGCCAGGAACGCCTGAAGTCGATCCACGCGGCCCCGAACGGCGAACTGCTGTGGGCGGTGGGCGAGGCTGGCGCGCTGTGGCACTCCAGCGATCGCGGCGAGCACTGGAAGTTTCAGGAACACGAGAAGAAGGCCCGCTACCTGACGCGTGTGCTGTTCCTCGACGACGCGCAGCGCGGCTGGGTGCTCGGCGGCAGGGGCTGGCTGCTCGGTACCACGGACCGCGGCCAGAGCTGGAGCGCCAGGCAGGTGCAGCCGACAGGCGAGGACGAGCCGGTGACTTCAGCGTTGCGTGACATCCATTTCACGAAGGATGGCATCAACGGCTGGCTGGTCGGCGACGGCGGCACGATCCTGGCCACCACCAACGGTGGCGACGAGTGGACCCGGCAGAACGGCGACACCCGCACTTCGCTGCTGGCGGTCCGATTCGCGCAAGACGGCAAGACGGGATGGGCCGCGGGCGAAGGCGGCGTGATGCGCATCACCCAGGATGGTGGCAAGCACTGGAAGCCCGCAGAGAGCGTGGGCTCGGCCCGCACCGCGCTGATGATGGACAAGACCGGCAAGACCGGCTGGGCGGTGGGTTACCCGCCGGCGCTGCTGGAAACCAAGAACTACGGCATGAAATGGACCGAGCACCCGTGGCCTTGGAGCCCTGAACGCTATCCCGCGCCCTGGTTCTGGCTGGCGCTGATGCTGGTGGGTGGGGCGCTGTGGCAGGCCTTGCGGCCCGTGCGCGTGACGGCTGTGCGGGGCGCCGAGGCCATGGGCACCACCGACGCACCCACCGAAGACTTCGAACGCGACCGCCTGCAGTTCGGCCCGCTGGCGCGGGGCATTTCGCGCTTCCTGCGCAACACCCGCACGGAGCCGCCGCTGACGATGGCGATTTCAGGCGACTGGGGTTCGGGCAAGAGCAGCCTCATGGCCTTGGTGTGCGCCGACTTGCGCCGCTACGGCAGCCGGCCGGTGTGGTTCAACGCCTGGCACCACCAGAGCGAGGAGCAGATGCTCGCCGCGCTGCTGACGGGCATCCGCGAGCGCGGCCTGCCCTCGCTGCGCACGCCCGACGGTTGGGTCTTCCGGCTGCGCCTGCTTTGGGTGCGCTCGCACAAGCACTTCGTGATCACGCTGGCGGCCTTGCTGGCGATTTCAATCCTCGTGGGCTATCTGGCCCGGGTCAAGGGTGACCCGACCGAATGGACACGGCTCGCGCGTGCGCTCAGCGACTTCTTGCCGGTCATTGACGGTCTGCGCAAGGGCGATGCGAGCAAGCTGGGGCTCACCGGCGCCGATTTCGGCCGCCTGGGGGGCCAGTTGCTGGCGCTGGCCACGGCCGGGTTCGCGACGATGCGTGCACTCACGGCGTTCGGCGCCGACCGGCTTTCGCGCGCGCTATGCCGAGCAATTCAGCGAGGTCACGCAAGCGCTGCCGTACCGACTGGTGATCGTCATCGACGACCTCGACCGTTGCCGGCCCGAGGCCGTGATGAGCGTGATGGAGGCGGTGAACTTCCTCGTCTCTTCGGGCCGCTGCTTCGTGATCTTCGGCATGTCCACGCCGCGCGTGGAGGCGGCGCTGGCGCTGGCCTTCGAGAAGATCGCCAAGGAACTGGTGGAGCTCGATGTCACGCTGCCGTCCAACCCCACCAACGAGCAGAAGGAGCGCGCCGAGCGTGACCGCCGCCGCGCCTATGTGCGCGACTACCTGGAAAAGTTGATCAACCTGGAGATCACGGTGCCGCAGCGCAGCGATCTGCCGCCGCAGGACTTGCTCGATACATCGGCGCCGTCCGACCACAGCGCCTTGCTCCGGCAGGCACTGGCCCTCTGGCCCCTGTTGGTGGGCGCGGCAGCGGTGGTGATCGGGCTGGGGCTGGGCAAGATGGTCGTCGTGGGCAAGGATGTCGCCGGGGGCGGCGCGCAGTCCGTGGCCGCGGCGGCGAAGTCCCAGCGCGTGGGCCTGGCCGCTGAAAGCGAGACCGAGGGCACAGGCCCGAGCCTTGCGGAGGGCAGTGCCCCACTGGACGACGCGAAGGGGCCACCGCCCAACGCGACCCCCACCGTGCAACCTGGCAAGGTCAACCTGACGGGCATCGACAGTCGTTCCGCGCGCTGGATGATCGCAGCCATCTTCGCGGCCTTCGCTGCCGCGGCCAGCGGCGTGCTGATCTATCGTGTGCGCAACACCCAGCGCCATGTGGAGGACACCCAGGAGTTCGCCGATGCGCTGCGCACCTGGCTGCCGCTGGTGGCGCGCCGGCGCGCGACGCCGCGGCTGATCAAGCGTTTCGGCAACCGCCTGCGCTACCTGTCGATGCTGCAGCAGGCGGAAACGCTGGACCTGTCGCTGCTCGACGAGCTGCAGCAGCGCTGGCAGGGCCTGACGCGCCGCGGCCGGGCCCGGCTGGCGCAAGCACGGCGGGCGATGGGCCGGCGTCACACCGCGCTGGCCGAGCACCGCCTGGTCGCGCTGGGCGCCCTGCAATCCGTTTTCGGCCCCGCCTGGCGCGCCCAGATCGCCCTGGCGACGGCTGCCGAAGCCGACGCCACCGACGCCGAGCCACGGGGCGACGACGACATGCGCCAAGTGGTGGCGCGCGCGATTGCCGACTACACCCGGGCGACCGGCGCCACTTGGCCGCCGACGATCCAGGAACTGGCCTTGTTTGAGCGCACCTTGCAGGGCGTGCGCTTGTCCGGCGCCGTCTAGGGCCCGGGCCTGCGCGCCTGCTCGCACTGGACTTGCACGGCCTCGCGGCGGCCGCCGTCCACGCGCACGGCGGTCAGGGCCCCGCCCCAGACGCAGCCGGTATCCAGGGCCAGCAGGTCGGGGCGGTTGACCAGGCCCAGCGTGCTCCAGTGGCCGAAGGCGATGGGCTGGCCTGCCGTGCGCCGCCCGGGCACGTCGAACCAGGGACGAAAGCCCGGCGGCCCCGCGCCTGCCGTCTCGGTGGAGCTGAAGTCGAGCAGGCCTTCGTCGGTGCAGAAGCGGGCCCGCGTGAGAGTGTTGATGACGAAGCGCCAGCGGTCCGGGCCGCTGAGGGCTTCGTCCCAGCGCCCTGGCTCGTTGCCGTACATGCGGGGCAGGAAGGCCGCCAGTTCCGGCCCGCGCAGCAGTGCGTGCACTTCGGCGGCCAGCGACAGGGTCTGTGCTCGGTCCCACTGCGGCACCACGCCGGCGTGCACGCACAGCCAGCCGGCTTCCTCGTGTGCCAGCGGCTGCTGGCGCAACCAGCCGATCCAGCGTGCAGCGTCGGGGGCCTGCAGCACGTCGCCGAAGGTGTCGCCGCGCTTGAGCGGGCGCACGCCGTGGGCGGCGGCCAGCAGGTGCAGGTCGTGGTTGCCCAGCAGGCAGGTGGCCGCACCGTCCAGCGCCGCCAGCCTCTTCAGCACCGCCAGTGAGGCCGGCCCGCGGTTGACCAGGTCGCCCAGCAGCACCAGCCTGTCGCGCGAGGGCGAGAAGCCGATCTCGGCGAGCAGCCGCTCGAGTGCCGTCGCGCAGCCTTGGACATCACCGATGAAATGAAGCATGCGGCGATTCTGCTACGCTGCCCGCTCTTGCTTTCGCCACCGCCGGCTCGTCCGGCGGCGCGCATGGAATTCAGCCTCCTCGTCTTTCTCATTGCGCTCAACGGTCTCTTCGCCATGTCGGAGATGGCGCTGAGTGCCAGCCGCAAGGCCCGCCTGCAAGTCATGGTGGAGGCGGGCGAGCCCGGCGCGCAGGCCGCGATGGACCTGCACGACAACCCGACCAAATTCCTTTCGACGGTGCAGATCGGCATCACGTCCATCGGCGTGCTCAACGGCATCGTCGGCGAGGCGGCATTCAGCGAACCCCTGACGCATTGGCTGGTGGGGCTGGTGGCGGTGTCGCAGCGCAGCGCCGCCATCGCTGCCACGGGGCTGGTGGTCGTGATGATCACGGTGCTGACCATCATCTTCGGCGAACTGGTGCCCAAGCGCCTGGGGCAGATGTACCCCGAGACGGTGGCGCGCATGGTGGCGCGGCCGATGAACTGGCTGTCCGCGGCCGCGCGGCCGCTGGTGGCGCTGCTGAGCATGAGCACGCACGCCATCCTGCGGCTGATGGGCATCCGTGGCGGGCCCTCGCGCACGGTGACTGAAGAGGAAATCGCCGCCAGCCTGGAAGAGGGCGTGGATGCCGGGGTCATCGAGGCGCAGGAACACCAGATGGTGCGCAACGTCTTCCGCCTGGACGACCGCCAGATCGGGTCGATGATGATTCCGCGCGCGGAGATCGTCTGGCTCGACGCGGCCGACCCGCTGGAGGCGCTTTTGCAGCGCATCGCCGACAACGGCCACACGCGCTACCCGGTGTGTCGCGGTTCGCTCGACGACGTGCAAGGCGTGCTCGGCGTGGCCAGCCTGCTGCAGCCGCTGGCTCGCGGGGAGAGGCCCTCGGTGGCCGACCATCTGCAGCCGCCGGTATTCGTTCCCGAGACGCTCTCGGGCATGGAGCTGCTGGAGCACTTCCGCCTCTCGGGCACCGACCTGGTGTTCGTGGTGGACGAATACGGCGCCGTGCAGGGCGTGATCACCGAGCGCGACCTGCTCGAAGCCATCGCCGGCGAGTTCGGCGCACCCAGCGACGAAGACGCCTGGGCGGTGCGGCGGCCCGACGGCAGCTGGCTGATGGATGGGCTGATCCCGGTGCCCGAATTCAAGGACCGCCTGGACCTGAAGGAGCTCCCCGAGGAAGAGCGCGGCCGCTACAACACACTGGCTGGCATGATCATGCTTTTGCTCGGGCGCCTGCCGCACGTCACCGATGCGGTGGAGTGGGAAGGCTGGCGTTTCGAAGTCATGGATATGGACGGCAAGCGCGTCGACAAGGTGCTCGTAACGCGCACCGAAACCCCTGGAGAAGACTCTTGATCAATCAGAACCTGCACCTGCAGCCCGCCGGGCTGGACAGCGCGCAGCACCGCAAGCTGAAACTGCGCGTGCCCATCACCGACTGGACGGTGGCCAGCAAGCTCAACGCCATGTTCGTGGCCGCGGCGGAGTTCGGCGACGCCTGCCGCGAGTACCCCATCGTCTTCGTCAAGGCCGGCAAGGAGGCCGACGGCACCGATGCGATTGCGCCGATCGCGGTCTTCGGTTTGGCGCAGACGGAAAACCTGTATCTGGACGGCGAGCGCTGGCGTGCCCAGTACATGCCGGCGGTGCTGCGCGCCTACCCGTTCTGCATCGCCCGGATGGATGACACGCGTTATGCGATCTGCGTGGACATGGCCTTTAAGGGCGCCAACGAAGACGACGGCGAGCCGGTATTCACGGCCGACGGCCAGCCGGCCGAGCTGCTGAAGAATATGACCGCGCACCTGGAGACGCTTGAGACCGAGATCCAGCGCACCCGGCTCGTGGGCAAGCGCCTGCTCGAGCTCGGTGTGCTGCGCGAGATGCGCTTCGATGCCCAGTTGCCCGACGGCCGCCAGCACACGGTGGACGGCTTCCTGACGGTGGACGACAAGAAGATGACCGAACTGCCGCCCGAGGTCGTGGTCGAACTGCACCGCAACGGCATGCTCGGCCTGGTGCATCTGCACTGGGTGTCGCTGGGCAACATGCGCCGCCTGGTGGAGTGGCATGTGCAGCGCGACGCCACCGCGCCGGCGCCGGCCGCATAGCGCAGCCCGGCATACGGCGCGAGGCGCAGCCGCTGTCTTGCGCCGACAATCGGTCCCGAAAGGCCAACCACCACCATGACCGTCCAACTTGCCAAGCCCGGCCGCGCCAGCGTGCCCATCCATGCCGTCGACAGCGCGCAGTTCAGCGCGCTCACGGCGGCGCTCGAGCCCGCGGCACGGCGCTGGCTCGGTGCGGTGGGTTTTAGCGGCGAGCCCGATACCCATGCGCTGCTGCCGGCGCCCGACGGCTCGCTGCAGGCCGTCTGGGCCGGCGTGCACGGCGCCGCCCACCCCTGGGCGCTGGCGGCCCTGCCCAAGGCCTTGCCGCCGGGGCACTACCACCTGGGCCAGGGCGCCCTGGCGCTGGACGCGGCGGCCGCTGCGATGTCATGGGAGCTCGGCAGCTACAGCTTCGACCTCTACAAACCGGTGCGGCGCGAGCCGGCGCAGCTGCACCTGCCGTCCAGCGACGCCGCGCAGCGCGGCCTCATCGTGGCCGCGGCCATCGCCTCCACGCGCGACCTCGTGAATACGCCGGCCGAACACATGGGCCCGGCCGAGCTGGCCGAAGCCGTGCGCCTGGTGGCGCGCCAGCATGGCGCGACCTTCAAGCAGACGGTGGGCGACAAGCTGCTGGCCGCGGGATTCCCGGCCATCCATGCCGTGGGCCGCGCGGCCGCGCGAGAACCCCGGCTGATCGAGCTCAACTGGGGCAAGCCCAGGCATCCGCGTGTCACGCTGGTGGGCAAGGGCGTGTGCTTCGACAGCGGCGGCCTGGACATCAAGGGTGCCGAGGGCATGCGCCTGATGAAGAAGGACATGGGCGGCGCGGCCAACGCGCTGGGTCTGGCGCAGCTGATCATGGCGTTGCAGCTGCCCGTGCGGCTGCAACTGCTGATCCCGGCGGTGGAGAACGCCATCGCCGGCAATGCCTACCGGCCGGGCGATGTGTTCAAGACGCGAAAAGGTCTGCACATCGAAATTGGCAATACCGACGCCGAAGGCCGCGTCATCCTGTGCGATGCGCTGGCCTATGGGGCCGAGAGCCAGCCCGAGTTGCTGATCGACATGGCCACGCTCACCGGTGCGGCGCGCGTGGCGCTGGGTGCGCAACTGCCGGCGCTGTTCTGCCGCGACATGACGCTGGCGCGCGATCTCGTGGACCGCGGCCTGGAAATGCGCGACCCGCTGTGGCACATGCCGCTGTGGCGCGACTATCACGTCGGCATCGAAAGCGAGATCGCCGATATCGTCAATACCGGCAAGAGCACCCTGGCCGGGGCCATCAACGCGGCCCTCTTCCTGGAAGATTTCGTGCCGGCCGGGCAGGCGTGGCTGCACATCGACCTCTTCGCCTGGAACGACATTGCCCGCCCCGGCCGCCCGGTGGGTGGCGAGGCGCAGACGCTGCGCACGCTGCTGGCCTACCTGCAGGCCCGCTACGCCGCGGGCTGAAACGGAGCCGCCCCGCGCGCGGGCCGCTGCGGGCCGAACAAGCGCTCGCCCACCGCCGCCGGGTCGTTGACGCTGCGCACGGCATCCCAGGCTTCCTGGGCCTGCGGGAAGCGTAGGCGCAGCAGGTTGAGCCACTGCTTCAGGCGCCCGGCGCGGTGCCGCGGCGCGACATGGCCGGCGATGCGTTGCCAGAAATGCGCCACCAAGGGCAGCAACTCTTCCCAGCGGGTGGCCGCCGCACCGCGCAACGCCAGCGCCAGACCGGGGTCGGCGACGAGGCCGCGGCCGAGCATGAGTGCGTCGCAGCCGCTCTCAGCCAGGCAGCGCCGGGCATCGGCCACCGTCCAGACCTCGCCATTGGCCACCACCGGGATCGCCAGCGCGGCGCGGATCTGCGCGATGCGGTCCCAATAGGCCGGCGGCCGGTAGCCGTGCAGCTTGGTGCGGCCGTGGACCACCAGCTCACCCGCGCCACCGGCGGCGATGGCGTGTGCGCAGTCCAGCATGCGGGCTTCGTCGCGGTGGCCCAGGCGCATCTTGGCCGACACCGGCAGCGCGGCCGGCACGGCGCGGCGCACGGCAGCGACGATGGCGTGCACGAGCTCGGGCTCGTCGAGCAGCACCGCGCCGCCACGGTGGCGGTTGACGGTGGGTGCCGGGCAGCCGAAGTTCAGGTCGATGCCCTCGGGCGCGAGCGTGGCCAGCTGCGCGGCGTTGTCGGCCAGGCAGGCCGGGTCGCTGCCCAGCAATTGCGGGCGCACGGGCGTGCCCGCGGCGGTGCGCCCGCCGCTGAGCAACTCGGGAACGACACGCGTGAACACCCTTGTGGGCAACAGTTGGTCGGTGATGCGGATGAACTCCGAGACACAGCGATCGATGCCGCCGACCCGGGTGATGGCGTCGCGCAGGCTGTGGTCGAGCACACCCTCCATGGGCGCGAGCAGGATCAACCGCGGCATGGCTTCGCGCCCGCCGCGGCGCGGCGCAGCTTCACCAGGGGCAGGGCTTCGGGGCCTATGCTGCCGCGGCGGTATTCGACAAAGCCCAGCGATCGGTACAGCGCCAGCGCAGGGGCATTGCGGGCGCCGGTGGCCACCGCGAAGACGGTGTCCGGGGCCGCTTGCAGCACATGGGTCAGCAGCGCACGCGCGACGCCCTGCCTCTGGTGTGCAGGGTGCACGACCAGCGTGGCGACGCTGAGTTGCCCGGGTTCGTCGTCGGGCCCCAGCGCCACCACGCCGAGCAGCTGGTCACCCCGCAGCGCGCCCAGATGGTCGTCGGTGCTGGCCTGGATGTCCGCTGCGCTGCGCTCCAGCGGGGTGAAGTGCCTGACCTGCAGCAGCTCGGCTTCCTGGGCATGCGCCAGGCCCAGCACGAGGTGGATGCGGCGGGCGACGACGGGGTCGCGGTGGTTGAGGCGTTCGATGCGGTCCACGGGTGGTCGATTCTGCACGGCGCGGGCCGGGCCGCATCGGGGTGCGGTGGTGCAGACGAATGGGGCCTGAATGGGGTCTGTTTGCCCGGCTCTTCCGCGTCAGGGCGGTGGCCACCGGTGCCACAATCCGCTTGCGACAGGCGACAACCGACCGCAACACTGGGCGGAGCACCGGAACCCGTACCCGGCGCCTGAAGTCTTCAACACTCCCTCGTCGGGGCTTTCTCGGCGGGGGAGTTGCCTTTTGCGCCGTTGCCGGGGTACCTGCCGGGAGCGGGACGCGCCGCGCGCCAGGGTGCTGGCGGCAGGCTGCGCGCAATGCGCGGCATCTGGCCGTGGTCGCCCAGCGCCCAGCCCTCGATGGCCTGCTCGGGGGCGTGGTGCAGCGTGCGCACGCCAGCCAGCCCGAGGGCGGCGGCGCGTTGCAGCAGGCTGGCCGTGGCGGCTTCGCCCAGGCTGAACACGAAGTGCTGCCAGCGCCGCTGCACGCGTTCGTGCAACCAGGCATCCTCGAGCGCCAGGCGCACCGCACGCGGCTGATGGCCGGCTTCCAGCACGCGCGGCGCCAACGCCCCGATGAAGAGATTGAAGTCGTGGCGCACATCGTCCGCGGGCAACAAAGCGGCCAGGGCGCGGGCGCGCTGGCTCCAGCCCGCGGTGGTGAACTGCAGCGTGACGAGCGCCTGCAAGCCCTGGGGCGCATTGAGCAGACGCACGCGGTTGGGCGGCAGCACGGCCAGCGGCATGCGCGCCGCTTCGTGGAAAGGCAGTGGCGTGGCGAACGAGCGCAGCACGGCCAGGCGCGTCCAGGCGGGGCCGTCGAGGCCGGCGACCGCGTCGTCGCCCACCTGGGCGCGCTGCGCGCGGCGCAGGGCCTCCACCCCATCGACGTGTTCCCACGCCTGCACCGCGCGCTGGCTCAGCACCGCCAGGTTGCCCGCCGCGTAGCCGGCTTGCGGATTGAGTCGGTCGACGACGGTGGCATGGGGCTGGCCCGCGGCGCCGCCCAGTGGCAGGCGCAGCACCGGGCAGCGCTCGACCTCGATTTGCGCCAGGAAGTGCGGTGTCACCTGCTGGCATTCGAAAGCCAGGCCACGCCGCCAGGCCTGTGTACGCAACTGCAGCCACAGCCGAGTGGTGCGCCCGCCGGGCAGGGTGCGGCTGCCGAATACGGCCCTGCCGGCGCGCCAGCCCTGACCCACCGGGGTGCCGTCGAGCAGCAGTTCGGCCGGCGGCACGAGGCCGTGGTGGGCATGGTCCCAGCCGATGTCGAAACCTGTGCGTTCGACGGGATCGGCGAGCTGGGCGTGCGGTCCGGTTGCGAGTTCGAGCGTGGTCTGGTTCATCTGGGTCTCCAAGGTGAGCCCCGGGGGAGCGCCCGGGGTGTGGAGACAGTGTCGCGGCCAAGTAGCTCACAGCGTGAGCTACCAACGAACTCAGTGCAAACCGGCGTGTCCGCGGCGCCGCAGCAGGGCCAGCACCGCCAGGCCGGCTGCAATGCCGGCGGCGTCGGCCAGCAAGTCGGCCCATTCACCCTGCCGCGGCGGCAGGAGGGTCTGCACCGATTCGATGAACCCGCCGTAGCCGAGCAGGCCGGCGCCGATCCGCCAGGCGACAAACCGACCCGGCGCCGACGCGAGTCCGGCCACGACGGCCAACGCGGCAAACGCCATCAGGTGGTTGATCTTGTCGGCGCCATCGAAACCGGGTGTCGGCGGTTGGGGTGTGAAGGCCAGCCAGGAGATCACCACCAGCAGCAAGGCGAGCAAGGCGCGCCATCGGGGGCGAAGGCCCGGATCGTGCAACAGCGTTCGGAGTCGTGACATGGCGCCGTCGATTCTGCCCGCGCGGCACTGCGCCCACGGGGCTGGAGCGCGGGAGGGGGTGCTAAAATGGCCAGTTGTTCGGCGGAGTCCGTTCCCGAAAGGGGCGGGCGCGCCAGGCCGGCGTAGCTCAGTTGGTAGAGCAGCGCATTCGTAATGCGAAGGTCGGGAGTTCGACTCTTCTCGCCGGCACCAGAAGACTGCAGTGGGAATAAGGGCTTGGCTTCGGTCAGGCCCTTTGTCCTTCAGGCACTCGCCGCAGCGGCAGGGGCTGCGAGGGGCGAGCCTCAATCCGCCCCGGATGGCGTGCCACACAATGCCGTTCATGGCCGACCAAGACCCAGCCACGCGGGCTGCAGCCCTGCGCGCGCAGCTGCTCCACCATGCCCACCGCTACTACGTGCTCGACGAGCCGGAGATTCCGGATACCGAGTACGACCGCCTGTTCCGCGAGTTGCAGGCGCTGGAGGCCGCCCACCCCGAGCTGCTGACGCCCGACTCGCCGACGCGGCGCGTCATCGGCCGCGTGCTCGACGGCTTTGCGCCGGTGCGCCACGCGGTGGCCATGCTGAGCATCCGCACCGAGACCGACACCACGGCGGCAGGAGCCATGGCCTTCGACGAGCGCGTGCGCCGCGAGCTCGGGCTGGGCGAGGACGCACCGCCCGTTGAATATGCGGCCGAGCTCAAATTCGACGGCCTGGCCATCAACCTGCGCTACGAGGCGGGTGTGCTGGTCCAGGCAGCCACGCGGGGCGACGGCGAGACCGGCGAGGACGTGACGCAGAACATCCGCACGGTCCGCGGCTGGCCGGGGGCCGGCGGCCAGGTTCCCCAGCACCTGGACGGCGCAGCCCCGGCGGTGCTGGAAGTGCGGGGCGAGGTCTACATGCGCCGCGACGCGTTCGAGCGCCTGAACCAGCGCCAGCGCGAGCGCGGCGAGAAGACCTTCGTCAACCCGCGCAACGCCGCCGCGGGTGCCGTGCGCCAGCTCGACCCGGCGATTGCGGCGCAGCGGCCGCTGAGCTTTTTCGCCTACGGGCTGGGTGAGACGGAGGGCTGGACGCCACCCGAAACGCACAGCGCCACGCTGGACGCGCTGTCCGCGATGGGTGTGCCGGTGTGCGCCGACCGTCAGGTGGTGCAGGGCGCGGCCGGGCTGGTGGCCTTCCATCAGGCCATGGGCGCCAGGCGCGACGCGCTGCCCTTCGACATCGACGGCGTGGTCTACAAGGTCAACTCGGTTGCCCTGCAGAAGCGGCTGGGTTTCGTGACCCGCGAACCGCGCTGGGCCGTGGCGCACAAATACCCGGCGCAGGAGCAGATGACGCGCCTGAACGGCATCGAGATCCAGGTCGGGCGCACCGGCAAGCTCACGCCGGTGGCCAGGCTCGAACCCGTCTTCGTGGGCGGCACGACGGTGAGCAATGCCACGCTGCACAACGTCTTCGAACTGCGCCGCAAAGGTGTGCGCCCGGGCGACAGGGTGATCGTGCGCCGTGCCGGCGATGTCATACCCGAGGTGGTGGGCCGCGTGCCGGGCGTGCGTGCGAGCTACGTGCCCAACTTCCGCATGCCAGCAGCTTGCCCCGTGTGCGGCAGCCAGGTGCTGCGCGAGAAGGGCGGCATCGACCACCGCTGCAGCGGCGGCCTGTTCTGCGCCGCGCAGCGCAAGCAGGCCCTGCTGCACTTCGCGGGCCGCCGCGCGATGGATATCGAAGGCCTGGGCGACAAGCTCGTCGACCAGCTGGTGGACAGCGGCCTGATCCGGATCCTTCCCGATCTCTACACGCTGGCGAGCGACGCGGGCAGGGCCAGGCTCTCGGCGCTGGAACGCATGGCCGAGAAGAGCGCGGCCAACCTGGTGGACGGCCTGGAGAAGAGCAAGCACACGACGCTGGCGCGTTTTCTCTACGCGATGGGCATCCGCCACGTGGGCGAGGCCACCGCCAGGGACCTGGCACGCCACTTCGGCGGCATCGAAAGGCTGATCGACGCGAGCGTCGAGCAACTGCTGGAAGTGGGCGACGTGGGCCCGGTGGTGGCGCGCAGCATCCACAGTTTCTTCCGCCAGGTGCACAACCGCGAGGTCGTGCAGCAACTGCGCGGCGCCGGCATCACCTGGCCCGAGCACGACGCAGCGGTGGCCGACACGGCATCCAGGCCGCTGGCCGGCAAGACACTGGTGCTCACCGGGACGCTGCCCACGCTGACCCGTGACGAGGCCAAGGCGCTCGTGGAAGCCGCCGGCGGCAAGGTCGCGGGTTCGGTGTCGAAGAAGACCGACTACGTGGTGGCCGGCAGCGAGGCCGGCAGCAAGCTCGACAAGGCGCGAGAGCTGGGCGTGGCGGTGCTCGACGAAGCCGGTCTGAAGGGGCTGCTCGATGCGGCGCGCTGAAGCGGCGGCCGCCGCGCAGGGGGCCCGAGCACGCCGCCGGGCGCCGCGGGGCGTCTCTGCGGTCGAGCAGGCGGTCGGGCAAGCGGTCGAGCAAGCGGCCTGACAATCGGCTGGAAGGGGCCAATAAATGACGGTGCGTGAAATCCTGAAGATGGGCGATGCGCGCTTGCTGCGTGTGGCGCAGCCGGTGCGCGAGTTCAATACCGCCGAACTGCGCAGCCTCATCGCCGACATGTTCGAGACCATGGAAGCCGCCGGCGGTGCCGGCCTGGCCGCGCCGCAGATCGGCGTCGACCTGCAGCTGGTGATCTTTGGCTTCAGCCACAACGAGCGCTACCCCGAGGCGCCGCCGGTGCCGCGCACCGTGCTCATCAACCCCGTGATCACGCCGCAGGGCGAGGAGTGGGTCGAAGGCTGGGAGGGCTGCCTGTCGGTGCCCGGGCTGCGCGGCGTGGTGCCCCGGCTGGCACGCATCCGCTACTGCGGCGTTGACCCGCTGGGCGAGCCCATGGAACGCGAGGCCGAGGGCTTCCATGCCCGCGTGGTGCAACACGAGTGCGATCACCTCATCGGCCGCCTTTACCCCACCCGCATGGCGGATCTGAGCAAGTTCGGATTCACCAGCGTGCTGTTCCCCGAGATGGATGCAGCCGCCGACGACTGAGCTTCACGAGAGGCGCTTGCGCCCGATGCGGGTGGCAGACACGTGCCTTTACAAACCGAAAGGTCAGCGCGCGGCCACGCCGCGCCGTTGAGCAAGCATGAGTACAGCAACGCTCCCTGGCCGCGCTCAGGCGTGGTTCGTCCGCGCCGCCTTGGGCGCGTTCATGGCCCTGGCCGCCCTGGCGGCGGCCGCGCAGGACGACCCGCCCGGCCGTGTCGGCCGCCTGGCCGACATGCAAGGCAGCGTTTCCTGGTGGGACGACGAAGCAGGCCAATGGGCCCCGGCCGAGCGCAACCGCCCGCTGACAGGGGGTGACCGCATCGCCACGGCCGAGGGCGGGCGCGCCGAGTTGCGCGTCGGCTCCACCGTGCTGCGCCTGGGCAGCCGCAGCGAACTGGACATCCAGCGCCTGGACGACGAGCGAATCGTCTTCCGGCTCCACACCGGCAAGCTGGCGGTGCGCGTGCGCACGCGCGAGACCGCGGACGAGCTGGAGCTGCTCACCGACGAGGCGCGCTTCGTGCCGCTGCGTGCCGGCCACTACCGCCTCGACCGCATCGATGACACCACGCAAGCCGGCAGCTGGCGCGGTGAGTTGCGCGTCGACGAGGCCGGTGGCTTCGTCGTCGGCGCCGGTCAACGCATCGAGTTGTACCGCCAGGCGCGCACGCGAGAGCTGCGCCAGGCCTGGATCGCCATGGCGGACGACGGCTTCAGCGAATGGGTGATGCGCGACGACCAGCGCGACGACCGCAGTGCCGCGTCGCGCTTCGTCTCGCCCGAGATGACGGGCGCCGAAGACCTCGACCGTTACGGCCGCTGGGACCGTCACCCCGAATACGGTGCGGTGTGGCTGCCTGACGGCGTGGGGGCGGATTGGGCGCCCTACCGCGACGGCCGCTGGGCCTGGGTGGCGCCCTGGGGCTGGACCTGGGTGGATGCAGCGCCCTGGGGCTTCGCGCCCTTCCACTACGGCCGCTGGGTCTCGTGGCGCGGCGGCTGGGGTTGGGTGCCGGGCGCCTACGTGGCCAGGCCGGTCTTCGCCCCGGCGCTGGTGGCGTGGATCGGTGGCGGAAGCTGGGGCCTCTCGCTGCAGATCGGCGGGCCCCATGTGGGCTGGGTGCCGCTGGCGCCGCGCGAGCCCTATGTGCCGCACTATCGTGCCTCGCCGCGCTACGTGGAACGCATCAATGTACCGCCGCCGTACCGCTGGAAGCATCCGCCCGGCCATGTGCCGACCGGGCCGGTGATGTACGGCAACCAGGGCGTGCCCAACGCAGTGACCGTGGTGCCCCGCGACGTGCTGGTGCAGCGCCAGCCCGTGGCGCGAGGGGCGGTGGATCTCCGGCCAGGTGCGGGCGGGCGTGCGCCCCAGCCCGTGGCCGCCGTGCCGCCGCCTGCGCCGCCGGCCAGGGTGGCGCCACCTTCGGGCCCGCCGAACGGGCACCGGCGTGTCGACCCGCCACGCGACGGCCGGCCCGAAGAGCCGCGTCGACCCGCGCCGACCATGCCCTCTGCGCAGCCCGTGCAGCCCGGTCAGCCCTACCGCGGCGAGCCGCGTGAGGTCATCGACCTGCGCCGCTCGGGGCCGCCGGCGACGCGGGCACCGGCCCCCACGGCCGCGCCGGCGGATCCACCCCGGGCCATGCCAGGGCCCGCTCCCGCGCCCGTGCCGGCGCCCGAGCGTGCGGAGCGTCCGCGTCCTGCAGCGCCGCCTGCGGTGGCGCCGGTGGGTCCGGCGCCGACGCCCGCCGCGGCGCCACCTGTGCGCCCGACCTTGCCCAGGCCACCTCCGGCGGCCGAACCGGCACCGAGCCCGGCACCGGCACCTGTGGTGGCCCCAGCGCCTGGCCCCAAGCCGGCACCCGAGCGAGCGCGCGAGCGCGACGACGAGCGCAAGCGGCACCCCGACGTGCGCGACCGCGACCGCGACAACTTGCGCTGACCTGGCCGGGGGCTGGCCGTGCCGGGCTCGGCCCGGCTCGGCCGCTCAGCGCAGCAAGGGGGCGAGGGCGGGCCAGACGTTGTCGAGCATCCTGGGGTGGGCCTGCGCCTTGGGGTGGATGCGGTCGGTCTGGAACAACTCGTCGGCGTTTCGGGCATCGGCCACGCCGGCGAGCAGGAAGGGCGCGCGGCCAGCGCCTTCGGCGCGCGCCACCTCGTCGAAGAGCGCGAAGAACTCGGCGCCGTACTGGCGCCCGTAATTGGGTGGCACGGCCACGCCGACGATGAGCACGCGCGCGCCGCCGGCCTTGGCGGCACGCGCCATGGCCGTGAGGTTGCCACGCGTCATGGCCAGGGGCAGTCCGCGCAGCGCGTCGTTGCCACCGAGTTCGATCACCACCACCTGCGGTTTGTGCTGCGCCAGCAGCGTGGGCAGGCGCGAACGCCCGCCGGATGTCGTGTCGCCGCTGCTGCTGGCGTTGATCACTTCGTAGCCCGGCTTGGTCTTGGCCAGCCGCGCCTCCAGCAACGCCACCCAGCCGGTGCCACGGGCCAGGCCGTATTCGGCGGACAGGCTGTCACCCAGCACCAGCAGCTTGCGGCCAGGCGGCTGGGGGGCGGCGCGCGCGGGGCCGGCCAGGCTGGCCAGGCCGACCGAACTGGCCAACGAGGCCAGCGCGCTACAGTGCGCCAGGAAGGCGCGCCGCGCCGCAGAAGAAAACTCGATGTCGGAACCCCTCATTGATGTACGGCGGGTCAGCAAGCAGGTGGCCGATTCCACCGGGACGCTGACCATTCTCCATGAGATCGAATTTCAGCTCTGGCCGCGCGAGTCGGTGGCCATTGTCGGTGCCTCGGGCTCGGGCAAGAGCACCTTGTTGTCGATCCTGGCCGGGCTGGATGTGCCCAGCGCCGGCACCGTCATCGTCGCTGGCGTCGATCTGTTCAAGCTCGACGAAGACGCCCGAGCCGGGTTGCGCTCGCAGCACATGGGATTCGTCTTTCAAAGTTTCCAGTTGCTGGGCAACCTGACGGCGCTGGAGAACGTGATGCTGCCGCTGGAGCTGATGGGCCGCCCCGACGCCCGGGTGGCGGCCACTGAAATGCTGCGCCGCGTGGGCCTGGGCGAACGGCTGGGCCACTACCCCAAGGTGCTCTCGGGCGGCGAACAGCAACGCGTGGCGCTGGCGCGCGCCTTCGTCGTGAGGCCGGCGCTGCTGCTCGCCGACGAACCCACGGGCAGCCTGGATTTCGCCACCGGCGAGACGGTGATGGCGCTGATGTTCGAGCTCAACCGCGAGGTCGGCACGACGCTGGTGCTGGTCACCCACGACAACGCCATTGCCGCGCGCTGCGACCGTCAGCTGAGCATCGAGGCCGGGCGCCTGGTGCACAGCCAGGCTCGCGAAGTGGCTTAGCGCAGGGGGGGCCGACCCCGGCGCGTCACCGATGATCGGCGAATGAATTCATCTGCCCCGCCCCCGTTTGCCGACGCCGCAGGCACCTGGAACCGTCGATTCGCAGACGGGGCCTACCTGTTCGGCACCGAGCCCAATGCCTGGCTGCGCGAGCATGCCGGCCTGTGGCAGCCCGGCCAGCGCATCTTGAGCGTCGCCGACGGCGAGGGCCGCAACAGCGTGTGGCTGGCCGGCCGCGGCCTGGTGGTCGATACCTTCGACATCGCCGAAGTGGGCGTGGCCAAGGCGCGCAAGCTGGCCGCAGAGCGCGGCGTGCAGGTGAACTTCGAGGTCAGCGACTGCGATGCCTACCGGTGGCCGAAGGGCGCCTACGACGGCGTCCTGGCGATCTTCGTGCAGTTCGCCGACCCCGCCATGCGCGAGCGCCTGTTCGCCCGCATCCGGCGCTGCCTCAAGCCCGGCGGCACGCTGGTGCTGCAGGGCTACACGCCCAGGCAACTCGAGTACGGGACCGGTGGCCCGCCGCTGGTTTCCCATCTGTACACCGAGAGCCTGCTGCGCGAGGCCTTTGCCGATCTGGAGATCACCGAGTTGCGCGAATACGAGGCCGAAGTGACCGAAGGCACGGGGCACCGGGGCCACTCGGCGCTGATTGGCCTGGTGGCACGCCACCGCTGAGCGGCGCTTCAGCGGCGCCGGGCGGCTCCTGCGTCACAACCCTAATACCCGCTTGGGCTATTCTCCTATCCCCCGTCGCGGGAATAGACGGTGGCCAGGGGTAGCGACGCTAATGCACAGGCTGAAAGACGCCACTGAAGGCGTGGAGATGAGCATGAACTACGACAAAGAATTCGACGCTTCTGGCCTTGCCTGCCCCCTGCCCATCGTGAAGACCAAGAAGTCGCTCGTCGACATGGCTTCGGGCCAGGTGCTGCGCGTGGTGTCCACCGATCCGGGCTCGGTGTGCGACATGGTGGCGTTTGCCGAACAGACCGGCAATGCGCTGCTGTCTTCGGGCGAGGAAGGCGGCAAGTACGTCTTCTTCCTGAAGAAAGCCTGAACGGCACCCGCCCACCACCGAAGGACCCCATGGCTACCAAGAAAATGGCGATCATCGCCACCAAGGGCGCGCTCGACATGGCGTACCCCCCGCTGATCCTGGCGTCCACGGCCGCCGCGCTGGGCTGGGATGTGCAGATCTTCTTCACCTTCTATGGTCTGCAGCTGCTGCGCAAGGATCTGAGCGGCATCGCCATCAGCCCGCTGGCCAACCCGGCCATGCCGATGCCGGTGCCCATGCCCGTCATCGTCTCCGTGCTGCCGGGCATGCAGGCCATGGCCACCAGCATGATGAAGGCCAAGATGAAGAAGAAGGGCGTGGCCTCGCTCGAAGAGCTGCGCGACCTGTGCCTGGAGGCCGACGTCAAGTTCATCGCCTGCCAGATGACGGTGGACCTGTTCGAGTTCGACAAGAGCGAATTCATCGACAACGTCGAGTACGGCGGCGCGGCGATGTTCATGGCCTTCGCCGGCGAGACCGACGTCTGCCTGTTCATCTGAGGCGGGTTCGCCCCGGCGTCGCGGCCACGCGCTGCTGCTGTCGGGGCCGCAAGGAGCTTGCATGAGTCAGATCACCGCCGACCTCGGCACGATGGTCACCGCGGGGGGCTTTGCTCTGGCGTTCGTATTCGGCCTGGTGGCCGCGAAGACCAACTTCTGCACCATGGGTGCGCTGTCGGACATCGTGAACATGGGCCACTGGGGCCGCATGCGCATGTGGATGCTGGCCGTGGCCGTGGCCGTGGTCGGCACCAGTGCGCTGTCTTACCTCGGCCTGGTGGACCTGGCGAAATCGGTGCCGCAGCGCCCGCTGCTGCCCTGGTTGTCGCTGCTGTCCGGGGGGCTGGTCTTCGGCGTCGGCATGACGCTGGCCGGCGGCTGCGCCAACAAGAACCTGTTGCGCCTGGGCGGGGGCAGCGTGCGTTCGCTGGTGGTGCTGGTGTTCACCGCCATTGCCTCCTATATGACACTCAAGGGTCTGTTCGGCCAGTGGCGCGCCAGTTTTCTCGACCCCTGGGCGATCAACCTGGGCGAGCGGGGCTGGCCAGACCAGAGCCTGGCCACGGCGCTGGCCCGGGCGACCGGCCTGGACGCCAAACTCGCGCTGGCACTGGCCGCCGCGGTGTGTGCGCTGGCCTTGGCGGTATTTGTCTTCAAGGAGAAGCGTTTTCGCAGCCACCCGCAACAGGTGCTGGGCGCCACCGCGCTCGGCCTGCTGGTGGTGCTGGCCTGGTATCTCACCGGGCACATCGGCCATGGCGAGAACCCCGAGACGCTGGAGACGGTCTATTTCGCCACCAACACGCGCACGCTCGAATCGCTGAGCTTCGTGGCCCCGCTGGCCTACGGGCTGGAGTTGCTGATGCTGTGGACCGACAAGTCGCTGCATCTCAGCTTCGGCGTGGCCAGCGCCTTGGGCGTGGTCGCCGGCGCGGCGGTCTACTCCCTGGTGGCGGGGAAGTTCCGTTGGGAGGGCTTCGCTTCGCTGACCGACCTGCGCAACCATCTCATCGGTGCGGTGCTGATGGGCTTCGGTGGTGTCACGGCGCTGGGCTGCACCATCGGGCAGGGGATGAGTGGCCTGTCCACGCTGGCGATCGGTTCGATGATCGCGGTGGCAGGCATCGTGGCCGGATCGGTGGCCACGCTGAAGGTCATGCTTTGGAAGATGGAGCAGGAATGAACAAGTCGTGGACGCTTCTCGCCCCGCTGGCCGCGTTGCTGGCCGCTTGCGCCACCCCCGAGCCCGCGCCACCACCGGCGCCCGCGCCGCCGCCGGCGTGGGTGGCCCAAGCCAGTGCCGTGGCCGCCGCCGTGCCGCCCAAGTTGCTCGCCGTGCTGCAGGCGGAAATCGCCCGCGGGGGCCCCGAAAGCGCCGTCGAAGCCTGCCGCGTCATGGCCCCTGAAATGGCACGCACGGCCTCGCAGCAATCGGGTTGGTCAATCCGCCGCGTGAGCCTGCGCAACCGAAATCCCAAGGCCGTGCCCGACGCCTGGGAGCGCGCCGCGCTGGAAGACTTCGACCGCCGCGCGGCCGCGCACGAGTCGCCGGCCACGCTGCAGCGGGCCGACACCGTGCAGGAGAACGGCCAGCCGGTGCAGCGCTATATCCGCGCCCTGCCCACGATGGAGTTGTGCACCCAGTGCCACGGCACGGCCGACAAGCTCAAGCCCGCCGTGGTCGAACGCCTGAAGGCGCTCTACCCGGACGACCGCGCCACGGGCTACCGCGTGGGCGAACTTCGCGGTGCCATCACGCTGCGCCGGCCCGCACCGCAGTAGGCCCGCACCGTAGCGGGCGCGGCAGCCCGGCGCCAGGGCCCGGCTGCGGGCGTCAGGCCGGGCACACCGCGGCCGGCGCGGTGCTCTCCCAGCTCGTGCAGCACCAGCGTCTCGGTCTGCTCGTCCACGCAGCGCGGCAGCGCGGCAGCGAAGTCGTCGTCCAGGCCGTAAGCCTGCACCACGGCATGAAAGGCCGTGCCGGGCGTGCGCCGCAAGGAGAAGGCCTCGTACTTTTCCCAGCACCAGCGCGCCAGCGATTCACGCCGCAGCACGATGAGCGGTTGCTCCCCGGCCCGGCCCAGAGCCGCGGGGGGTGCCAGCAGGCCGCGGGCGAGTTCGCGGCCTGCGCTGACCACGTGGACACCGTCGCGTCGGCCTTCGCCGTGGCGCTCGGCGAGAAAGAATACCGGCCGTGCAGCACCCACCAGGCCGGCGCCGTAGAGCAGGCCTGACGGGCGCAGTTGCTCGTTGACGGCAGCCACGTCGAAGGGGTCCAGGCCGCCCCCGGGTGCCGCACCCGGCAGGGTGGCGAAGGCTTGTACTTCCAGCGCCGACCACAGCGCCTCGCGCTCGGCGATCCAATGGCCCAGCTGCTCGCGGCCCAGTGTGGCGCCCCAGGCCAGGCCACGCTCCCAGCGGAAGAACTCGCGCATCTGGAGCAGGTAGGTGCACAGCGGCATGTCGGCGGCGTGACGCGCATCGGCGATGTGGCAGTTGGTCTGCACCGCCTGGACCAGGCGGTCGCGCGCGTCGGCGTTCACTCGCGTGCGCGGCCGCGTCGCGCCGGCTGCCAGGCGACCAGGGCCGGCACCAACGTCTCCCAGGGCAGCTCGGTGAGGCTGCCGTGCCGCTGCTGCGCGGCGCCCACCATGGCGTGGACATCGCGGTCGGGGCTGGCCAGCACCTGCTGCATGGCCACCAGGCCGCCGCACTGCAGGCGCAGCGCCTGCATGTGCATCAGCGGCCGGCCCGGCCCACTCAGGCGCAAGGCGAACCGCGCGCGCTCGTGCATCAAGGCCCGCAGCGTGCTGCAGTTGGTGCGCGACACCGGAGAGGGGCACTCCACCAGTACCCGTTCGGCCACGGCGCGGCGCTGCGCCAACGCGCAGCTGGCGGTGTGCGAGAGCAGGGCCTTGGCGAAGACGCAGCCGCGATCGCTGTCGCAGCACAGGGCTGCGGGGAGCGGCGGCTCGTCCATGGCCGGGGCGGCCTACTCGTCGCCCGTGGGCGCGGCCTGGCGCACCTGCAGCAGCAGGTCTTCGGCCGCGAGCGGGCTGTCGGCAAACATGACCTTGATGCGCGCCGCGTCACCCGCCGGCTGCGCCGAGCGCAGGGCCTTGGCATGCGTGGAAGCTTCCTTGAAGGCGCTGAACTCGGCCAGCATCTCCAGCTGCGCGAAGGGTTTGACGGCAAAGACGTAGTAGGGCATGGGGCGGCGGTGTCAGACGTAGAACTTGCTGAGCTTGCGACGGCCCGGCACGGCCTTCTGGATGACCAGGCCGCGCACGGCGTCCAGGCTCGGCAGCGGCAGGTCGGGCAAATCCGAACGGGCCGGGTTCAGCGCGTGCAACACCCAGGATTCGCCGCGCCGGCACAGCTGACGAAATACCCATTCCTCGGCATGGCGTGCGAGCACGAACGAGCCGTCCTTCAGCGCGCCGTCGGGTTCGATGATGATGATCTCGCCGTCCATGAATTCCGGCGCCATGTCGTCGCCCAGGACTTGCAGCGCAAAGGATTCGCCGCCGCTGCAGCCGGCATCTTCCTCGTCGGCGCCCATGGCGGGCGTGGTCTTGCAGGCACAACTCACGAGGTGATCTCCGTTCTCAATTGGGCGGCCGGCACGCCCGCGGCGGCGAGCTCGGCGCGCAAGGTGTCGGCGAAGGCCGCCGGGCCCGCGATGTAGAAGGCGCAGTCGATGTCGAACAAGTCGGCACGCACGGCCGCGGCCATCTGGCTGGCGCCGGTGGCGACATCGGTGTGCGAGGACAGGGTGTATTCGAAGGGGTCCAGCGCCTCCGACCAGGCCCGGCACTGGTTGGCCATGAAGTGCCCGTCGGGCCGTGTGGCCAGCCAGAACAGCGTGATCGAAGGCGCCGTGTCGAGCGAGAGCGCGTGCTCGATCAGGCTCTTCACCGGTGCGAAACCGGTGTCGCAGGCGGCGAAGACCAGGGGCTGCGGGCCGTCGGCGAGAACGAATTCGCCGCTCGGGCCCCACACCGTGACGGCATCGCCGGCTTTCAGGGCACCGTCAAAGAGGCGTGCGGCCAGCGGGTCGGCAGCGTCGCGCGGGATGAAGAAGTGCAGGTTGCGGTCGTCGCAGGGGCAGCTCGCGATGGGGTATTGCGCGTGCACGTCCTCGCCCGCGGCCAGGCCCAGCGTGACCCATTGGCCGGCCAGGAAGCGCAGCCGGTGGCTGCGCGGCGTCTGCAGGTGCAGCAGCATGGTGTCGGGGGCCAGGGCACGGACAGCGCGCACGCTGGTGACGATCTGCTGGTGGGGGATGTCTGCCGGGCCGCTGGCCTCCAGCGTCTCGATGGTGAGCTCGCTGCTGGCCGAGGTGTGGGCGCACGCCAGCACGTAGCCGTGGGCCTTCTCGGGCTCGCTCATGGGGTAGTCGGTGGCCATGGTGCGAACGACCTGGCCCGAGGTGACGCGCACCTTGCACATGCCGCAGGTGCCGTTGCCGCAACCGTAGTTGAGTTTCAGGCCCGCGCGCATGCCCGCCTGCAGCACCGTCTCGTGCCCCTCCACGCTGAACTGGTGTCCGCTCGGCCGCACGGTGACCTGCGCCGAGACCACCTTGAGCATGTCGTCCATCACATCCAATACATCGACGGGTTCAGTGGCCAGTGCCCGAGCCAGCCCGTCGTTCAGCTGGCGTTGCAATTCGAGCAGCCGGGGGTCGTTGCCGCGGGCCTGCGCTTCCAGCTCGCTCAGGCTCTCGCTCAGCGCGATCACCAGCGCGTGGTAGCGCTGCAAGTGGCGCTGCGTGTCGGCGAGTTCCTGGCTTTGGTGGAACAGGCGCTGCGCCAGCACTTCCTGGCTCGGCAGCAGTCGCTCGCGCAGGCGGCGGCCGAAGGATTCGTCGCGGATCTGCACCACGCGCTCGAGCATGCCGGCGGTTTCGATCTGCGCCTGTGGGTAGAGCTTGAGCAGCGTCTCGGTGGCCACCAGGCCGTCGGCAAGTTCGATCTCGCCCGAACGCACACGCTGCTGCAGCACGCCACGCGGCACGCCCACGAGTTGCGCTGCGCGCCACACGGTCACCCATTGCGCCATGCGCGCCTCCTGGTCATCGCCATGGGGGCTCCGCCGGAAGCTGGGCACGGTCCAGGAAGCGG
Organism: Rubrivivax sp.; assembly: GCA_030681795.1. Lineage (GTDB taxonomy): Bacteria > Pseudomonadota > Gammaproteobacteria > Burkholderiales > Burkholderiaceae_C > Rubrivivax. The sequence goes on along the minus strand of JAUXRG010000064.1, from coordinate 189,066 downwards.
GCGCGGTAGAGCAGGCGCGGCTGCGCGGGGTCGTCTTCGAAAGCGCTGCGCTCGTGCAGCACGTTGTGTCCGACGAGGCCCATGCCGGCCTGCAGTTGCACGTGCAACAGGCCCGGCATCGGGCCGGCGAGCAGGGCTTCCAGGCAGGCCACGGCGGCGCGGGTGGCGGCGTCGGCCTTCCACTCGATGCTGCGCGTTCGCGCGGTGTAGCGCATGTGCAGCTGGCCGTCGGCCGCGTCCACCGAAAACACCGGGCCGGACTGCGCCGGCCGGGCCACGCCATCGTCGTCGGCGCGCGCCGGAATGGTCATGGCGTCGGGCTGCATCAGCGCGCGCACATGCTCGGGCGAGGCGTCGCGCAGCGCGATATAGGCCAGCTCGTGATCGAGCAGCCCGTTGACACCGCCGTGGCGGGCCGGTCGTACGCAATGCAACACCATGCCGCGGATGCGGCGCTCGGCCGGGTGGTAGTAGCCGTCGGTGTGCCAGCGGATGGGGCGATCGGTGTAGGGGATGAAGCCGCCGCGGCCGTCGCTCTCGGCGCTGACACGAATCTGCGAGACGCCGTCTTCGTCGGCCAGCCAGTTGGCGTCGAGCTGGCGCAGGCCGAGCTGGGCGGCGAGGGCGCGCGGCAGGTCCTTGTCTTCGGCCACCACGCTGGAGCGGTACAGCGCGGTGTTGCTCTGTGCAATGCGCTGCAGCAGGGCCTCGCGTTCGCCGGCGCTGAGGGCGCGGGGGTCGGTCAGGTCGACGGTCAATGCTTGGGCATCGGCCGGCGCGCAGGCCAGTTTCCAGGCGCGCCAGCGCGGGTACGTGGCGTCGTCGTCCAGGTCGAAGGGGCCGGCCTGGGCGCCCAGTGGCGAATGGAGCATGGTGGACCCCATCGCGCTATTCGCCGCTGACGCCCGCGCGCCGGGCGGGCCGCGGTGCCGGGTCGAAGAGGTCGCGCATGGAGCGCTGCACGACCGAAACCGCCTCCGGCGCCTCGGCGGCCATGACCTGCTCGATCACCCAGAGCCGGTCCTTCTCGGGCAGCGTGGGCTCGAGCCGGTGGCCCAGGTAGCGCACGAAGGCGAAGTCGGGCTGGAAGCCGGCCGTGGCATCGGCCGGTCCCGGGTCGGCGCCGAACTCCGCGTAGTGCTGGGTGACTTCATTGACGAGGTCGACGAAGGTGTCGGCGTAGGAGGGCGCGCCCGCGGCCACCGGGCCCAGCAGGTCGTGTTCGTTTTCCTGCAACGTGCGCGCCAGGTGCCGCACCAGCGCCACCGTGAATTCGCTGCGGGCTTGGGCATCGAGACGGGCATGGGCGATGCGGTCGGTGACGGTCACCAGGAACACCAGCACCTCGCGCAGGAAGGCGAAGTACAGCGGGCCGGCGTCGATGTCGAAGTGCGCGCCGCGCATGCGCTTGAGCATGTTCTGCGCCACTCGAAATACGATGAAGGCCATGGCGCTGGCCTGCTCGGCCGCACTCTTGCCTGCCCCGGGCTTGAACCAGTGGCTCTTGATGCGCATCGCCGGGGTCGTCATTGGAGCCCCCCGTCCGCTGCGTACAGCGGCCGACCCCCCGTGGGGGTGCGGGCCGGCTTGGGAGCGGCCCGGCGCTCGGCCCGTGTCGCTCCGATCGGCTTCATCAATAGCCACCCTTGCCCAGCGGTTGCGGCAGGCCGGCGACCTTGCAGCCCTGCTTGGCCGGGCCGATGGGGAACAGCTCGTAAAGCGACTTGCTGTCGCAGCCGGGCAGGATGTCGGCCAAGCCCTTGAGCATGTTGCGGAAGTTCGGCGTGTGGCCGTGCTCGCGGTACTCGTCGCGCAGGTAGTTCACGACTTTCCAGTGGTCGTCGACGAGGGTGATGTTCTCGGCCGCGGCGATGGCGTGCACGATCTCGTCGCTGTAGTCCGCTTCGAGCACGAAGCCCTGGTCGTCGGTGTCGATTTCGTTGCCGTTGACGGTGTAGCCCATCTTGAAGGTCTCCTGGGTTTCGGGTGGGGATTGGGGGGTGTGGCGCGCCGCGGCGTCAGAAGGGCGTGCCGACCGCGGCCGCGGACTTGTGGCCCACGAACAGGCCGCAGCCCAGGCGGCGGTGGCGGCCCAGGCCGGTTTCCAGCACGCGCAAGGCGGTGGCCGGTGACAGCCCGTCGAGCATCAGGCTGAAGCCCTGCAGCGCGCCGTCTTCGAGCACCTGATGGCGGCCGCAGATGACGCGGCAAGGCACGCCCAGCGCCGTCATGGCGTCCTGTGCGCTGCGCAGGAAGGCGATCTCGTCGGCATCGTCGGCGGCCACGAAGTGCGCATACAGCGTGCTGTAGGGCTGCAGTTCGCGTTCCTGCGCCGAGCCCAGCCGCAGGCGATGCACGCCGAGCTTCAATTCGGTGCCGGCCAGCGCCGCGGCTTGCGCACTGCGTTCGCGCGGCACGCGCAGCGTCAGCCGGGTGCGGCGCGACAGAAGCACCAGCGGCCCCGCACCGGCCGAGACATTCAGGCGGTGCACGCCAGCGAGCGGCACTTCGGCCAGCCAGGGCAGGGCACGCTCCAGCGCGTCGGCCAGCTGCTGGCGGTGGTCGCGAGGCAGTTGCTCGCCTGCCGTGGCCTCGACAGCGAAGGACAGCTCGACCATGGTGGAGGGCATGGGCATCAAACCGGTCACTCCTTGGGCTGCTGGCTGGCCCACTGCAGCAGCGCCTGGCCCCATTGCTCGGCGGTCTGCGGATCGATGTCGAAGATGGTGAAGCGCGAACCCTCGCGGATGCGCGTGCGCAGCAGGCTCATGCCGCCGCCATCGAAGTCGATCTGCTGCAATTCGATCTCTTGCTTGCCCAGGGGCGCGTGCAGCTTGGCCAGCGGTGTCAGGCGGGTCATCGGGGGGCGTTCTCGCAAAGCGGCATTGAGCACGCCACGCCGCGGTGGCGTCCATACCCGGTACGGGTGGCCGCTGGATAACCCATTCGGGTAGTGGCGCAGCCCCCGCAACGGTCTATCTTCGCGTACCCAACCAGAGGGATAGCCGGCGTGCCACGCCGCAGCGACGATTCGCCCCAATTCGGCCCGTGGCTACCGGTTGCAACCGGGCCCGAACCAGGAGAAAACGAGATGGCCAAGAAACCCCATGACACCCCGATGCTCGACCAGCTCGAGTCCGGGCCGTGGCCCAGCTTCGTCACCGGCCTCAAGCGGCTGGCGAAGGACAAGGACTACATGGTCGACCTGATGGGTCAGCTGGAGACCTCCTACCGCACCAAGAAGGGCTACTGGAAGGGTGGCACGGTCGGCGTGTTCGGCTACGGCGGGGGCGTGATCCCGCGCTTCACCGAGCTCAAGGACGAGCATGGTGCGCCGGTATTCCCCGACGCCGCCGAGTTCCACACCCTGCGCATCCAGCCGCCGGCCGGCATGCACTACACCAGCGACGTGCTGCGCAAGATGTGCGACATCTGGGAAGAGCACGGCTCGGGCCTGATCGCCTTCCACGGCCAAAGCGGCGACATCATGTTCCAGGGTGCCAAGACCGACAAGGTGCAGGACGCCTTCGACGCGCTCAACGAACTCGGCTTCGACCTCGGCGGTGCCGGGCCGGCCGTGCGCACCTCGATGAGCTGCGTCGGCGCGGCGCGCTGCGAGCAGAGCTGCTACGACGAGGCGCGTGCCCACCGCCAGGTGCTCAATACCTTCCTGGACGACATCCACCGCCCGGCGCTGCCCTACAAGTTCAAGTTCAAGTTCAGCGGCTGCGCCAACGATTGCATGAACTCGATCCAGCGCTCGGACATGGCCGTCATCGGCACCTGGCGCGACAACATGCGCAGCGACGAAGCCCTGGCGCGCAAGTGGTTCGACAAGCACGGCATGAACGAGCTGGTCAACGACGTCATCACGCGTTGCCCGACCAAGACCATCATGCTCAAGGAGATCAAGGACGTCGATACCGGCGCCAAGATCACCAGCGTCAAGGTCAGCGACACCCACGCGCTGGAGATCGACAACAGCAACTGCGTGCGTTGCATGCATTGCATCAACGTCATGACCGGCGCGCTGGCACATGGCACCGACACCGGCGCCACCATCCTCATCGGTGGCAAGCGCACGCTGAAGATCGGTGACCTGATGGGCACCGTGGTCGTGCCCTTCATGCCGCTGAAGACCGAAGAGGACTACCAGGGGCTGGTCGATCTGGGCCAGAAGGTGATCGATTTCTTCGCCGAGAACGCGCTCGAGCACGAGCGCACGGGCGAGATGATCGAGCGCATCGGGCTGGTCAACTTCCTCGAAGGCATCGGCGTGGAGATCGACGCCAACATGGTCTCCACGCCGCGCACCAACCCGTATGTGAACACCATCGGTTGGGACGAGGAAGTGGCCCGCATCAACGCCAAAAAAGCCGCAGCTTGAACAAGGAATAGACCACCATGGCCATGCGTCAACCCATCGAAAGCGGCGTGCCGGACAACAAGCCCTATCTGCACCCGACGCTGCTGAAGAACTACGGCAACTGGAAGTACCACGACCGGCCGCGGCCGGGCGTGCTGCACCACGTCTCGCACAGCGGCGACGAGGTCTGGAGCGTGCGCGCCGGCACCCAGCGCCAGATGGACGTCTACACCATCCGCAAGCTGTGCGACATCGCCGACACCTATGCCGACGGGCATGTGCGGTTCACGATCCGCAGCAATATCGAGTTCATGGTCAGCGATCCCAACAAGGTCGCACCGCTGATCTCGGCCTTGGGCGAGAGCGGCTTCCCGGTGGGCGGCACCGGCAACTCGGTGTCGATGATCGCGCACACCCAGGGCTGGCTGCATTGCGACATCCCGGGCACCGATGCCTCGGGCGCGGTGAAGGCGCTGATGGACGACCTGCACGCCGAGTTCATCAAGGAGGAAATGCCCAACCGGGTGCACCTCTCGACAAGCTGCTGCGAGATCAACTGCGGCGGCCAGGCCGACATCGCCATCATCGTGCAGCACACCAAGCCGCCGAAAATCAACCATGACCTGGTGGCCAACGTCTGCGAGCGCCCCGCCGTGGTGGCGCGCTGCCCGGTGGCGGCCATCCGCCCGGCGTTGGTCAACGGCAAGCCTTCGCTGGAAGTCGACGAGAAGAAATGCATCTGCTGTGGCGCCTGCTACCCGCCGTGCCCGCCGATGCAGATCAACGACCCCGAATACTCCAAACTGGCGATCTGGGTCGGCGGCAAGAACTCCAATGCGCGCGGCAAGCCGACCTTCATGAAGATGGTCATGTCGGGGCTGCCGAACAACCCGCCGCGCTGGCCGGAAGTGTCGGCGGTGGTGAAGAAGATCCTCTACACCTACAAGGAAGACGCGCGTTCCTGGGAGCGCCTGGCCGACTGGGTCGAGCGCATCGGCTGGCCGCGCTTCTTTGAGAAGTGCGATCTGCCCTTCACCAAGTACCTGATCGACGACTGGCGCGGTTCGCGCGCCAGCCTCAACGCCTCCACGCACATCCGCTTCTGAGATTGCAGCCATGAAGATCGGCATGATGGTCAGCGAAGGGCCGTACACGCACCAGGCCAGCGACACGGCGTACCAGTTTGCCGTGGCCGCGATCGCCAAGGGGCACGAGGTGCAGCGCGTGTTCTTCTATCACGATGGCGTCTACAACTCGACCCGGCTCACCGAGCCGCCACAGGACGACCGCCACGTGGTCAACCGCTGGTCGGCGCTGAAGGCCGAGCACGACGTGGATCTGGTGGTGTGCGTGGCCGCCGCGCTGCGCAGGGGCATCAAGGACGAGGTGCTGGCCCCGGGCTTCCGCATCTCGGGCCTGGGCCAGTTGATCGACAGCGGCATCAAGGCCGACCGCATGGTCACGTTTGGGGATTAGTCATGATGCCCCCAAGCTCATTTCATTCGCTGCCCCCCGAGGGGGCGCATGCCTCCCTTGGGACGGCCCGGCAGGAGGCATGATGGCCACCGTCAAGAAGTTCATGTTTGTCAACCGCAAGGCCCCTTACGGCACGATCTACGCGCTGGAAAGCCTGGAGACCGTGCTGATCGCCGCCACCTTCGACCAGGACGTGAGCCTCGTCTTCGTCGACGACGGTGTCTACGAACTGGTCAAGGGTCAGAACAGCAAGGGCATCGGCATCAAAAGCTGCGCGCCCACCTACCGTGCGCTGGATGGCTACGACGTGGAAAAGCTCTTTGTCGAGCGCGAGTCGATGGAAGAGCGTGGCCTGACCGAAGCCGACCTGCTGGTGCCCGTGGAGGTGCTGTCCAGCGCCGAGATGGCCGAGCTGATGGCCGAGCAGGACGTGGTGCTTTCCTTCTAAGGCGAACCCGACATGCTGCACATCGTCAACAAGTCCCACATGCAGACCAACTCGCTGCAGAGTTGCCTGCGTCTGGCCAAGCCCGGCAGCGCGCTGCTGCTGATCGAAGATGCGGTGTATGCCGCCACCCGCGCCGGGTCTGCGTCCTGCAGCATGGCCGATGCGATGCAGCAGCTCAAGGTCTATGTGCTGCAGCCCGACGCCGAGGCCCGCGGCGTGGCCGGCAAGCTGGTCGAAGGCGTCACGGCGGTGGACTATGCCGGCTTCGTCGACCTGGTCACCGAACACCCCAACAACCAGAGCTGGCTCTAGAGCCGGCACCCCGCCCCTATTCCCCCGAAGGAGACAAGACCATGGGTATCGAAGTCAACGGCACCGTTTTTGAGACCGACGAAGAGGGCTATCTGCTCAACCTGGCCGAGTGGAACGAAGACATCGGCAAGGTGCTCGCCCAGGGCGAAAACGTCGAGATGACGCCCAGCCATTGGGAAGTGGTGAACTTTCTGCGCGACTACTACAACGAGTACCAGATCGCCCCCGCCGTGCGCGTGCTCACCAAGGCCATCGGCAAGCAGCTCGGCCCGGAGAAGGGCAACAGCAAGTACCTGTACGAGCTGTTCCCCTATGGCCCGGCCAAGCAGGCCTGCAAGATTGCGGGCTTGCCGAAACCGACCGGCTGCGTCTAAGGGCTGCGTTTCACGAGCCCCGGCGCCATGACCGCGCTGTCGATCGCCTACGCGGCGCTCTTCTATGCCGCCACCGCGATCTTCGTGGTGGGTCTGGCGCAGAAGATCCGCAGCTATGCCGGCACGCCCGCGCCGCTGAAGATTCCCACGACGCCGGCGCCGACCACCACCACCGGCGTCGCCCTGCGCCTGACGCGCGAAGTGGTGTTCTTCGAAAGCCTGTTCAAGGCCAACAAGTGGACCTGGCTCTTCGGCTGGCTGTTCCACGCCACGCTCTTGCTGGTGCTGCTGCGTCACGTGCGCTATTTCCAGCAACCGGTGTGGGCGGTCATTGCCTTCGTCCAGCCCTTCGGTACCTACGCGGCTTTTGGCATGGTGGCGGGCCTTGCCGGGCTGTGGGCGCGACGCTTTCTGGTCGACCGCGTGCGCTACATCTCCACGCCTTCGGACCATCTGCACCTGGCGCTGCTGCTGGCCATCGCCCTGTCGGGGATGGGCATGCGCTTCGTCAGCCCCACCGATATCGTGGCGGTCAAGGCCTTCATGCTGGGCCTGATGCGGCTGGACATCCAGCCGCTGCCGGCCGACCCCCTGCTGCTGTTGCATCTGGCGCTGGTGGCGCTGCTCATGATCGTCTTCCCCATCAGCAAGCTGCTGCACGCCCCGGGCCTGTTCTTCAGCCCCACCCGCAACCAGGCCGACACCTCGCGCGAGGCCAGGCACGTGACTGCCTGGGCTTCCGCGCTCGAGAAGAAATAGGACGCCAGGCACACCATGGCCACCGCCGCCTTCACCACGCCCAAGCTCAAGCCCTACCCGGTGATCCCGCTGGTGGCCGCAGGCGCGACAGCGCACCTCAAGCCCTATATCGCTTCGCCCGCCATCCAGGCCAATGTCGGATTCCCTGGCGAGCTGACCGAAGGCTGGGAGCAGCGCGCCGTGGCCAAGATGGGCGATTTGCTCGGCAAGTACCGCTCGCTGCGCGTCTACATGGACGCCTGCGTGCACTGCGGTGCCTGCTCGGACAAGTGCCACTACTTCCTGGGCACCGGCGACCCGAAGAATATGCCGGTGGCACGCCAGGATCTGATGCGTGCGGTCTACCGCCGCTACTTCACCTTCGCCGGCAAACATTTTCCCAAGCTCGTCGGCGCGGTGGACATGTCCAAGGAAGTGCTCGACGACTGGTGGAGCTACTTCAACCAGTGTTCCGAGTGCCGCCGCTGCAGCGTCTTCTGTCCCTACGGCATAGACACCGCCGAAGTCACCATGGCCGCGCGCGAGATCATGGGCTCGGTGGGCCTGGGCCAGAAATACGCCAACGAGATCATCGGCAAGGTGCACCGCATCGGCAACAACCTGGGCATCCCCGGGCCGGCGCTGGAAGACACGCTGCTCGGCCTGGAGGAAGACACCAAGGAAGAGACCGGACTGGACGTGCGTTTCCCGCTCGATGTCGAGGGTGCCGAAGTGCTGCTGGTCACGCCCTCGGCCGATTTTTTCTCCGAGCCGCATGTCGAGAGCCTGATCGGCTACGCCAAGGTCTTCCATGCCGCGGGCATCAGCTGGACGCTGTCCAGCAAGGCCAGCGAGGCCGGCAATTTCGGTCTCTTCATCGGCAACTACGAGCAGATGCGCACGATCTCGTTGCGCGTCAAGGAAGAGGCGCAGCGCCTGGGTGTGAAGCGCATCGTCGTCGGCGAGTGCGGCCATGCCTGGCGCGTCGCCTACAGCTTCTGGAATACGCTGATCGGACCCTTCGACTGGCTCGATTCGCGCTACCCGGTGCCGCAGCATATCTGCGAGTTCACCTACGACCTGATCCAGCGCGGCGTGCTGAAGTTCGACAAGGAAAAGAACGACGACCGCATCATCACCTTCCACGATTCGTGCAACGTCGCGCGCGCCTCGCGCATGGGCTCCATGCCCGGCGGCCAGTTCGTCATTCCGCGCGAGATCATCAAGGCCGTGGCCAACAACTTCCACGACATGGCTGCGGGAACCACTCATGAGGCCACGTTCTGCTGCGGCGGCGGGGGCGGGTTGCTCACCGACGACCTGATCGAGCTGCGAGTCAAGGGCGCGCTGCCACGCATGGAAGCGCTCAAGGGCGTGGTCGACACCCATGGCGTCAACTTCATGGCCACCATCTGCGCCATCTGCAAGGCGCAGTTCTCCAAGGTGCTGCCGTACTACGGCTTCGACATGAGCATGGTGGGGGGTGTGCACCAACTCGTGAGCAAAGCCATCCGGCTCGGCGAGCCTCAGTAGTTCACAAGGAAAGCCACCATGGCCCACATTGTCATCATGGGCGCCGGCCTCGGCGGCATGCCTGCCGCCTACGAGGCGCGCGAGAAGCTCGGCAAGGAACACAAGGTGACCGTGGTCAGCGCCACGGACTATTTCCAGTTCGTGCCCTCCAACCCCTGGGTGGCCGTGGGCTGGCGCAAGCGCGAAGAGGTGATCCTTCCCGTCGCGCAACCGCTGGAGCGCAAGGGCATTGCCTTCATCGCCAAGGCGGTGACGCAGATCGTTGCCGAGCGCAGCAGGCTCGTGCTCGACGGCGGCGATGAGCTGGCCTACGACTACCTCGTCATCGCCACCGGCCCCAAGCTGAGTTTTGACGAAGTGCCGGGCGCCGGCCCGGCCGCTTCAGGGGGAGGGGGCCACACGCACTCGGTCTGCAGCGTGGGCCACGCCGAATCCTTCTGGGCCGAGTACCAGGAGTTCGTGAAGAACCCCGGCCCGCTGGTCATCGGCGCCATGCCCATGGCCAGCTGCTTCGGCCCGGCCTACGAGTTCGCGTTCATTCTCGACACCGATCTGCGCAAGCGCAAGATTCGCAACAAGGTGCCCATCACCTTCGTCACCAGCGAGCCCTACATCGGCCACCTGGGCCTGGGCGGCGTGGGCGACAGCAAGTCGATGCTCGAATCCGACATGCGCGGCCACGACATCAAGTGGATCACCAACGCCAAGACCACCAAGGTCGAGGCCGGCAAGATGTTCGTGACCCAGATCGACGACCTCGGCCAACCCTTCAAGGAGCACGAAGTGCCCTTCAAGATGGCCATGATGCTGCCCGCCTTCAAAGGCGTGGACGCCGTGGCCGCAGTGCCCAAGCTGTGCAACCCGCGCGGCTTCGTGCTGATCGACGAATTCCAGCGCAGCAAGGCTTACAAGAACATCTTCTCGGCCGGCGTGTGCGTGGCGATCCCGCCGGTGGAGGTCACCCCGGTGCCCACCGGCGCGCCCAAGACCGGCTACATGATAGAGACCATGGTCAGCGCCATCGTGCACAACATTGCCGATGAACTTGCGGGCAAGCCCGTGACGGCCAAGGCGACCTGGAACGCGATCTGCCTGGCCGATTTCGGCGATACCGGCGCGGCCTTCGTGGCGCTGCCGCAGATTCCGCCGCGCAACGTGAACTGGTTCAAGAAGGGCAAGTGGGTGCACCTGGCCAAGATCGCCTTCGAGAAGTACTTCATGCGCAAGATGAAAAACGGCACCGCCGAGCCGGTGTTCGAGAAATACGTGCTGAAGGCGCTGGGCATCGAACGCCTGGTCAAGTAACCCGCCCGACGCGCACAGCAGTTCACCGCCAGAAAGGGATCCCCGATGTCCGACGCCACCATCGCTGCAAGCCCGCAGCCGCTGACCTTCCGCCGCTACAAGGACGGCGACGACAAGCCGCTGGCCTGGCAGCAAGAGATTTTCGACGCTGACCATACACACAAGTGCCCGACCTACATCCAGAGCACGCCGCCCTGCCAAGGCAGCTGCCCTTCGGGCGAGGACATCCGCGGCTACCTGAATATCGTGCGCGGCGTGGAGAAGCCGCCAGCGGGCGTGCCCTGGCAGGAATACGCCTGGCGCCGCCTGACCGAAGCCAACCCGCTGCCCTCGGTGATGGGCCGGGTCTGCCCGGCGCCTTGCGAATCGGGCTGCAACCGCAACCAGGTGGAAGATTACGTCGGCATCAATTCGGTCGAGCATTTCCTCGGCGAGTGGGCCATCGAGCACAAGCTCGCCTTCCCCAAGCCCACGCAGCAGACCGGCAAGAAGGTGGCCGTCATCGGCGCCGGACCCGCCGGCTTGTCGGCGGCCTACCAGCTGGCGCGCAAGGGCCATGCGGTGACGATCTTCGACGAGCGCGCCGAGACCGGCGGCATGATGCGCTACGGCATCCCGGGCTTCCGCACCCCGCGTGAAGTACTCGACGCCGAGATCCAGCGCATCCTCGACCTGGGCGTGACCACGCGCATGAACTGCCGCATCGGCACCGACATCACGCTGGAACAAATCCAGAGCGAATTCGACGCCGTCTTCCTGGGGCTGGGCGCGCAGGGCGGTCGGCCGCTGCCGGTGGAAGGCAGCGACGCGCCCAACGTCGTCACCGCCACCGCGTTCCTGAAGGCCTTCAACGACGGCCGCATGCAGCATGTGGGCAAGCGCGTCGTCGTCGTCGGCGGTGGCGATACCTCGATCGACGTGGCCACCGTGGCGCGGCGCCTGGGCCACATCGACCAGGTGCATGAGAGCGACCGGCCCGAGCATGTCATCGCCGGCTTCGCCGCGCACGACGCGGCCTCGCTTTCGGCACGCATGGGCGCCGAAGTGACGCTGACCTCGGTCTTCGGCATCGACAAGATGCAGGCCAACAAGCATGAGATCGAGCAGGCGGTGGCCGAAGGCATCGCCATTCGCGGCGGTATGGCACCGGTGGCCGTGCTGCGCGATGCCAGCGGCCGCGCCACCGGGCTGCGTGTCGTGCGCTGCGAGGCCAAGTTCATCGGCACGCGGCTCGAGATCAAGCAGATCCCCGGCACCGAGGAAGACATCGCCGCCGACCTCATCGTCTCGGCCATCGGCCAGGCGGTGGATTTCACCGGGCTTGAAGTGCTGAACAACGGCAAGGGGGGTATCACCGCCGACAAGAACTACCAGGTGCAGGGCCAGCAAGGCATGTTCGTGGGTGGCGACGTGGTGCGCCCGCACCTGCTGACCACCGCCATCGGCCACGGCGCGATCGCCGCCGACGGCATCGACCGCCACCTGCGCAGCGAGGCGCTGGACAAGCGGCCCAAGGTCGATGTGCACAGCTTCGACCTGATGCGCAAGATGGTCGAGAAGGGCCTCAAGGTCACGACGATCCAGGGCGCCGTGCACGGCACCGACAGCAGCGCCGGCGCGGTGCATAACTACGACAACCGCTCCGACCGCTACATCATCCCGCACACCGAGCTCTTCCTCGGCCACTTCAACTACACGCCGCGCAACCGCCGCAATATCGTCACGCTCAATGCCCAGGAGGCGCTGAACAACTTCGAGGAGCGGCTGCTGCCCCTGCTGGAGACGCAGGCGCAAGCCGAGGCCAAGCGCTGCATGAGCTGCGGCCAATGCTTCGAGTGCGACAACTGCGTCGTCTACTGCCCGCAGACGGCGGTGTTCAAGGTGTCGAAGGCCAAATCGACCACCGGGCGCTATGTCGACACCGACTACGCAAAGTGCATCGGCTGCCACATCTGCAAGGATGTCTGCCCCACGGGCTACATCCAGATGGGGCTGGGGGAGTAGATGGCCCCCCCCCGGAGCGCCTGCGGCGCTCCCCCCCCGGGGGGGCGACCCCAGCGGACCGGCGAAGCCGGATCCGCGGCGTCTGCTTGGCTGGGCTGTGCGTTGCTCGGGCTGGTGCTGGCGGGTTCCGTGCAGCAGGCCGGCGCGGCCGAGGGCCGCACGCCCCGGCCGCCGATCGAGCGCGCCCTGGCGGGCACGCAATGTGTGGAAACACCTGAGGTGATGCGCCGAACGCACATGGATCTGCTCCGCCACCAGCGCGACGACACCGTGCAGGGTGGCATCCGTGGCGCCAAGCACAGCCTGAAGGACTGCATTGACTGCCATGCCAGCCGCACGACCCTGAGCGTGGCCAAGGCCGAGACGAATTTCTGCATCAGCTGCCACAGCTACGCGGCGGTGAAGATCGACTGCTTCGAGTGCCACAGCAGCCAGCCGCGGGCCGTGGCCCGGCAAGGGGCGCCGAAGTGAGCCGCCGCGGCTTCCTCGGCGTGGCCGCCGCTGCGATCGGCGGCATCATGCTGGCCCCCGGCATCCAGCTCATCGAAATCGCTCAGGCGGCGAGCGCCGGCACACCCGGCGCGGGGGCCAACCCCAAGGTGCGTTGGGGCATGCTCATCGACACCACAAAGTGCGCCAACGGCTGCACCGATTGCGTCACCGCCTGCAACACCGAGAACGGCCTGGCCGGCGGCCCCGACGCCACGCGCGCGCAGTGGATCCGCAAGATCGAGATCAAGGAAGTCAGGACCGGCCGCACGGCTTCCGCGCCGGTGATGTGCCAGCACTGCGCCGAGCCGCCCTGCGTGGACGTCTGCCCGACCGGGGCCTCGTTCAAGCGCGCCGACGGCATCGTGCTGGTGGACCGTCACATCTGCATCGGCTGCCGCTACTGCATGATGGCCTGCCCCTACAAGGCGCGTTCCTTCGTGCACGAAGAGCTGACCGATCAGAAACCCGACGTGCCGCGCGGCAAAGGCTGCGTCGAGTCCTGCACGATGTGCGTGCACCGCATCGACAAGGGCGAGAAGACCACCGCCTGCGCCGAGGCCTGCACCAAGGCCGGGCACGGTGCCATCGTTTTCGGTGACCTGAACGACGCCAACAGCGAGATCTCGCAGCGGGTGAGGGCGGTGCGCAGCACGCAGTTGCGTCCCGACCTGATGCTCGACCCCGGCGTGCGCTACCAAGGCCTGTAGCCCATGAATGCACCCGCAGAAACCCGCCAGTTCTGGCTCCTCGTCGCGCTGGCCGGCATCGTCACGGCGGTGGGCCTGGCTGCGGCGCACTACATGGAACTGCACGGCCACATCGTCACCGGCATGAACAACCAGGTGGTCTGGGGTCTGCCGCACGTGTTCGCCATCTTCATGGTCGTCGCCGCCTCGGGCGTGCTTAACGTGGCGTCCATCGGCTCGGTCTTCGGCCAGCCGGCCTACAAGCCGCGCGCGCCGCTGTCGGGCTTGCTGTGCGTGGCGCTGCTGATGGGCGGCCTGATGGTGCTGATGCTCGATCTCGGTCGCCCCGAGCGGCTCGTCGTCGCGGCCACGCACTACAACTTCAAGTCGGTCTTTGCCTGGAACGTCTTCCTGTATTCGGGCATGACCGGCATCGTCGCGGTCTATCTGTGGACGATGTTCGAGCGCCGCTACAACGCCTGGTCCAAGCCGGCCGGGTTGGCCGCGCTGGTCTGGCGTTTCGTGCTCACCACGGGCACGGGGTCGATCTTCGGTTTTCTCGTGGCACGCCAGGCCTACGGGTCGGCGCTGCTGGCACCGCTATTCATCGTGCTCTCGTTCGGCTGGGGGCTGGCGGTATTTCTCATCGTGCAGGCCACGATGTACGCCTGGAACGACCGCCACCTGACGCCCGAGATCCAGCGCCGCATGGCACGGCTGCTGGGCGTGTTCATCGCCGCCTCGATGTTCCTGGTGGCCGTCTACCACCTGACCCACCTGTACTTCGCGCGCCAGGGGGCTTTCGAGGCCTTCATCCTGCTGGGTCGTGGTGGGGGAGGGATCTTCCCCTTGCTCTTCTGGGGCGGCTACGTGCTGCTGGGCTCGGTGGCGCCGCTGGTGCTCCTTTTCCACCCGAAGTTCGCGGGCGAGCGCGGCACGCTGGCCGCCGCCACGCTGGTCGTGCTGGGCGCTTTCGCGTGGCTGTTCGTCTTCATCATCGGCGGGCAGGTGTTCCCGCTGGACCTCTTTCCCGGCCATGTGGTGAGCAGCAGCTTCGGCGACGGCGGGGTGGCGACCTACGTGCCTTCGCTGCCTGAGCTGCTGCTGGGTATCGGTGGCCTGGGTGCTGCCTTCCTGCTCACGACGGTGGGTGTGCGCGTGCTCGACTTCATGCCGCAAGACGACTTCGCCCTCGGCAAACCTTGAGCATGGACCGCCTGCTCGTCTCGGCCGCGCACAAGTCCTCGGGCAAGACCACGGTCTCGCTCGGCCTGTGTGCCGCCTTCACAGGGCAGGGCCTGGCCGTGCAGCCTTTCAAGAAGGGCCCCGACTACATCGACCCCATGTGGCTGGCCCAGGCGGCGGGGCGACCCTGCTTCAACCTCGACGCGCACCTGATGGACCCGGCGGCGCTGCGGGGCTGCTTCAGCGCCGGCCTGCGCGGCGCCGACCTGGCCATCGTCGAAGGCAACAAGGGCCTGTACGACGGCCTGGCGCTGGACGGCAGCAACAGCAACGCCGCCCTCGCGCACGAGCTGGGCCTGCCCGTGCTGCTGGTGATCGATGCGCGCGGCATGACCCGCGGCATCGCGCCGCTGATCCTGGGCTACCAGGCCTTCGACCGCGATTTGCGCATCGGTGGCGTGATCCTCAACCGCGTGGGCGGTTCGCGCCACGAAGCCAAGCTGCGCGCCGTGATCGAGCATTACACCGACGTGCCGGTGCTGGGCGCGGTGGCCGAGGACGAGCGCCTGGCGGTGATGGAGCGCCACCTCGGCCTGATGCCCTGCGCCGAAGTGGAAGATGCCGCCGCGCGCGTGCAGGCCATAGGCCGCATCGTGGCGGCACAGGTGGATTTGACTCGCGTTCGCTCGCTCGCGGCTTCGGCCGGGCCGCTGGATCCGGGGCCCGCGGTGCCCGTGGAGCCTGTGACGCCGCGGCGTCAGCCCGACCTGCGCATCGGCATCGCGCGTGACCGCGCCTTCGGCTTCTACTACCCGGATGACCTCGCTGCGCTCGAAGCCGCCGGCGCCGAGCTGGTGGCCATCGACACCCTGCACGACACGGGCCTGCCGGCCATCGACGGCCTGTTCATCGGCGGCGGCTTTCCCGAGGCCTGCCTGGACGCGCTGGAGGCGAATGCGGCCCTGCGTGGCGCCATCCGCGAAGCCATCCAGGGCGGGCTGCCGACCTATGCCGAGTGCGGCGGGCTGATGTACCTGTCGCGCAGCATCACCTGGCAGGGGCGCACGGCGGCGATGGTGGGCGCCATCCCGGGCGATACGGTCATGCATGCCCGCCCGGTGGGCCGCGGCTACGTGCGGTTGCAGGAGACCGCGCACATGCCCTGGGCCGGCAGCGGCGCGGCGGCGTTGTGCGGTCACGAGTTCCACCACTCGAGCCTGGAGAACCTGGACCCCGGTGTCGCCTTTGCCTACCGAGTGCAGCGCGGCCACGGCGTGGACGGGCTCAACGACGGCGTGCGGGTGCACAACCTGCTGGCCTCCTATGCGCACCTGCGCAACGACGCCGGCTCGGGATGGGCGGCGCGCTTCGTCGCCTTCGTGCGCCGCCAACGCGAGCACCGCCTGTCGAGCGCCTGGCAGGGCGCGGGGCAATGTGCGCGAGACAGCGCCACCGCCTCGCTGCGGTTTGCAGGGGCTTTGCCGTGATGGCCACGCTGCAGCGCACGGTGCAGGTCGAGGGCCGCGCGGTGCCCACCGACAGCGAGGGCTACCTGCAGCACCTGGGCGATTGGTCGGTGGCCTTTGCGCAGGCCCTGGCGCGCGAGGAAGGCCTGGTGCTGACCCCGGAGCACTGGGAGGTGATCCGCTTCTTGCGCGCGTATTTCCAGGAGCGCGGCGTGCAGGCCCAGGTGCGCGTGATGATCAAGCACTTCGCGGTGGCCTGGGGGCCGCAGCGGGGCAACAACCACCACCTGCACGACCTGTTTCCGGTGGGTGGACCGCAAAAGCAGGGCAACCGCCTCGCCGGCCTGCTGCGCACCAAAGGCGAACACTGAGAGGATGAAGATGAGTTTCATGATCACCACCAGCGCAGCGAGCGAAGTCCTGGCCGCCGCCGCCCGCAGCGACGCCGCCGGCATGGCCCTGCGCGTGGCGGCACGCCAGGTGGCCGACGGCTCGATCGAATACGGCATGGGCTTCGACGACGAGCGCGCCGACGACGAGCCGGTCACTGTCGAGGGCCTGAAGGTGCTCATCGGTTCGCCCAGCAAGCCCTTGCTGGAAGGCACCGTGCTCGACTACGCGGAAGTGGAGCCCGGCCGCTTCGAGTTCGTCTTCGTCCCCGCGCCCGATGCCGTGTCGGCTGGTGGTGCCACGGCGGGGCCTGCGGCCCGGGGTGGTTGCGGCAGCGGCGGCTGCGGCGGCTGCGGTGGCTGACCTTCCGTCCGATCCCGCGTTGGAGCCAAGCATGAATTCCTTTGTCGATGTACCCGCCATGCTGGCGGCCTACCGTGCCCGTTGCGGCACGGTGCACCTGGTCGGGGCCGGCCCCGGCGACCCGGATCTGCTGACGCTGCGCGCCGCGCGGCTGCTGGCCCAGGCCGATGTGGTCGTCTACGACAACCTGGTCGGCCCGGGCGTGCTCGATCTCATCGGGCCGGACGTTGAGCGCCTGTATGTCGGCAAGGAGCGCAGCCACCACAGCATGGCGCAGGAAGATATCAACTCGCTGCTTGTTCGCCTCGCCCGCGAGGGCCGGCAGGTGGTGCGCCTGAAGGGAGGGGACCCCTTCGTCTTCGGCCGCGGCGGCGAGGAGCTGCAGGTGCTGGCCGCCGAAGGCGTGCCCTTCGAGGTCGTGCCCGGCATCACCGCCGCCTGTGGGGTGTCCAGCTACGCCGGCATTCCGCTGACCCATCGCGACTACGCGCAAAGCTGCACCTTCGTCACCGGGCACCTCAAGGACGGAAGCTGCAACCTCGACTGGCCCGCGCTGGCCCGACCGCGCCAGACCGTGGTGATCTACATGGGCCTGTCCGGGCTGGCCTCGATCTGCGCCCAGCTCGTGGCGCACGGCCTGCCGCACGACTGGCCGGCGGCCGTCGTGTCGCATGGCACCCAGGCTTCGCAACAGGTGGTCTGCGCCACGCTGGATACGCTGGCCGAGGCCGTCGCCCGCGCGGGCCTGGAGTCACCCTGCCTGACCATCGTCGGCGAGGTCGTTCGGCTGCGCGACGAGCTCGCGTGGTTCGAACGACAGCACGCCGCCGATGGCGCCCCCGCCCTTTTGTCCACTGCCCAGGCCTGAACCATGAACTGCTGCAAATCCGCTCTCGCCATCGCTGCCCTCGCGGCGGTCCCCTCTGCCTGGGCACAGGCACTCACCCCCGCCATGTCGGCGCCGTGGGCGCAGGCCATGTGCGAGGCCTGGAATGCCGACGCGACGCTGACCGACAAGCTGGTCGAGTCGGGCTGGGCAAAGAACGACGGGGGGCGCGGCTTCAAGGCCATGCAGATCTACCGTGCCGATTGCCCGAAGAGCCCGCGCATCGAGTTGCAGATCGCCATCAAGGACAACAAGGCGCAATGCGTCTATGGCGGCGTGGCGCGCACCGAGAAGCTCGACAGCGGCGCCGACTACCTGATGTGGGCCGAGACACCGCGCTGGCGTGAGATGGGTGCCGGCGAGTACGGTCCGATGAAGGCGATGATGTTCGGCCGCCTGAATTTCGAGGGCCCGAAAATGGAGGCGATGGGCAATATGGGCCCCTTCGGCGGCTTCCTGCTGCTCGTCGGCAAGGTGCCCGGCGAATGGAGCGCCTGCCCCTGAGATAGGGGTTTGCCGCTGGCGGCACAATGGCGCCCCACACCGGCCTGCTGCCGAGGAGCGCGATGGACACCACAGAACCGGCCGCCGGACCCGGCGCCGACGAAGCGGGCGAGGGCGATCTCGAGATCAGCCTGGCCAGCGCCACCGAGCTGTGCCGCCTGGGCCTGGGCACGATGGTGGATATCCGGCAGGCCTTCGAGATCGAGCTCAAGGGGGCCGTTCCGGGTGCCGTGCACATTCCCCTGTTCGAGGTCAAGCTGCTGCTGGGCCACTCGCTCTCCGAAGACGAGCAGGACATCCTCGACGCCGGCAAGCCCTCGGAGATCGACGTGCAGGGCTTCTTCACCACCTTGAACCGCCTGCACCATGTGCACGACAACATCGTGCTGTGCCTGTGCAACAGTGGCCGGCGCAGCCTGTACGCGGCCCAGCTGTTGCGTTCGATGGGTTATCGCAAGGCGTTGTCGGTGGCGGGGGGGTTCCAGGCCTGGAGGAAGCAGCAGCCGCCGGCCTGAGGGTTCAGCGTCGACCGCTGCCTTGGGCGTTGACGCGCTGTTCCACCGCCATGACGGCGGCCTCCACGCGCGAACTGAGGTTGAGCTTGGTGAGGATGTGCCTGACGTGCAGCTTGACCGTGTCGTGGCTGATGTCCAGCGCCCGCCCGATGGTCTTGTTGCTCTCGCCGCGCGCCAGGTGTTCGAGTATCTGGCGCTCGCGCTCGGTCAGCGAGGCCAGCATGCCGCGGCGGTCGCTTTCCTTCGAACCCGACTGCAGCAGTTGGGCCAGCTTGAGCGTCATCGCGGGTGCCACCGTGAGCTCGCCGCGCGCGGCGTGGCCGATCGCCGAAACCAAATCCTCGGGTTCCATGTCCTTGAGCAGGTAGCCGCGCACGCCGGCGCGCAGCGCCGCCGAGAGGTCGTGTTCGGAGTCGCTCATCGTCAGGATCAGTGCGGGGGTGTCTATGCCCTCGGCGCGCAAGCGCCGCAGCAGCGTCAGGCCGTCGGTGGTCGGCATGCGCAGGTCGAGCACCACCAGGTCGGGCTTGCTCTCACGCAGCACGTTGAGCAACTGGTCCGGATCGACCAATGCGGCCACCACTTCCATGCCGCCGCGGTGGGTGAGCAGGTCGGACAGCCCGTTGCGACATAGCGCGTGGTCGTCCACGAGCACGATGCGTGGTGCCGCCATCAGCGAGCCTCCGGTGCGGGGGCCAGGGCAGCGGCTTGCAGCGGGAAGGCCAGTCGCACCCGGGTGCCGCCGCCTTCGCGGGCACCGATGTCCAGCGTACCGCCGATGCGGCGTGCGCGTTCCCTCATGATCTCCAGCCCATAGTGCGAGCCGCCAGCGGTGGCTCCGGCCGGCAGTCCGGCGCCGTCGTCCTCGACCACGATCTCGACCTCGCCCGCACGCGCGGCGGCGAGGTGCAGCCGCGCATGGCGGGCTGCGGCATGCTTTGCCACGTTGTTCAATGCCTCTTGCACGATGTGGAAGACCTGGGATTCCTGCTCGGGGGCCAGCCTCAGACCGGGCAAGCCGTTGGCAAAGTCCAGTTCCGCGCTGCTGACGTGGCGGAAGTTTGCCACTGTCGCGTCCAGCGCGTGCGCCAGCCCCTGGGGATCCATGGGCGAGCGGAAGTGCGTGATGATGCCGCGCAGGCTGCTGTGGGCCTGGTTGACCGCGCCGCGCAGGTCGTCGCAATAGCCCAGCGCCCGGACGTCGTCATGTGCCTTCACCGCGTCGCTGAGCAAGGGCAGGCGCATCTTCACGAAGGCCAGCGACTGGGCCAGCGAGTCGTGCACCTCGGCGGCCATCATCTGCCGCTCATGCAAGAGCGTGGCTTGCAGCTGCGCCTGTTCGAGCCGCGCGTTGTTCAGAGCCAGGCCCAGCAGTTCGCCTACTGAACGCAGCAGCGCGATCACCTCGGGGGGTGGTTCCTGCTCGCTGGCGAAGAGAAGGTTGCAGACCCCGAGCACGCGGCCGTGGTGTTGCAGCGGCACGACCAGCAGGCGCTTGTAGCCGCCCATTTGGAATACGCCGCTGCACAGTCGCGAGCAGGTCAGCAGGTCCGCGGCCCAGACCACCTTGTGTCCATCGGCCGCCGCGCCACAGTGGCCGCAGTGCCGGTCCACCGAGTGCCCGCTTGCGCAGGCGCCGCGTGGCAGGCCCAGGGTGCTGACCACCTGAAATTCCTTGCCACTCTCCGAGAGCAGGCGAACCGCACCGGCCTGGGCGCCTGCCTGGCGCACGATGGGCGCGAGCAGGCGCTGCAGCAGCGCGTCCAGGTCATCCCCGCTGGCCAGCTCGGCCGTGATCTCCGCCAGGATGCGGGTGTCCGCCGGTTGCGCGTCGCCCGGGTGCAGCGGCTGCGAGGGCGGTCCAAGCGGTTCGATGCGCATTTCTCAGTGGGCCTGGCGAGCGGGAAGGACTCCATGTCCAGCCAACCTGGATTGGATCCTCTTCGTGATCGAAGCGCCATAGGCCGTCACCCTGATACAGGGCGGGGTATATGACGCGCTGGCACAGGGCGGACGCATGGAGGGCAAAGGCACGGACGATTGTGGACCTCGCGAAATCGCGACTCCCCCATAGGGATTAGATGGTCATTACCCGTCCCGGTGATAGACGCCACCGGGGTGCGTTGCGCCTAATAACGCCCGAAGACACGTCAGGCTGCTCCCCGCGGCCGCGCACCAAAGCCACCCGATGCCGGCCACACCGCTGCACGACCCCACGGCATCGCCCCTGCCCGGCGCCGCCACCGAGACCCGCAACACCACGTGCTACATGTGCGCCTGCCGCTGCGGCATCCGCGTGCACCTGCGCAACGGCGAAGTGCGCTACATCGAGGGCAACCCCGAGCACCCGTTGAACCAGGGCGTGATCTGCGCCAAGGGCTCGTCGGGGATCATGAAACAGTACTCGCCGGCGCGCCTGACGCAGCCGCTGATGCGCAAGCCCGGCAGTGAGCGCGGCGCGAACGAGTTCGTTCCGATCGACTGGGACACGGCCTTCAAGATGCTCGAGGACCGGCTGCGCCACCTGCGCGCCACCGACCCGAAGAAGTTCGCGCTCTTCACCGGCCGCGACCAGATGCAGGCGTTGACGGGCCTGTTCGCGCGCCAGTTCGGCACGCCCAACTACGCCGCGCACGGCGGCTTCTGCTCGGTGAACATGGCCGCCGGCATGATCTACACCATCGGCGGCAGCTTCTGGGAATTCGGCGGGCCGGACCTGGATCGCGCCAAGCTCTTCGTCATGATCGGCACGGCGGAGGACCACCACTCCAACCCGATGAAGATCGCGCTGGCCAAGTTCAAGCGCGCGGGCGGCCGCTTCATCACCATCAACCCGGTGCGCACGGGCTATTCGGCCATCGCCGACGAGTGGATTCCCATCAAGCCCGGCACCGACGGCGCGCTGCTGCTGGCCCTGGTGCACGAGCTCATCGCCCTGGGCCTGTACGACCGCGACTTCCTGGCCCGCTACACGAATGCCGGGCAATTGGTGAACCAGGACGCGGCCAGCGACGACTTCGGGCTCATGCTGCGCAACGCCGAAGGCGATATCGTCAACCCGCTGCGGCCGGCCAACTTCTACTGGTGGGACCGCCACAGCCAGAGGCCGGTGGCCGACCACGCCGAGGGCACCGACCCGGCGCTGCTGGGCCGGTTCCAGATGCCGGACGGTCCGCTGAAGGGCACGCCCGCGGTGCCGGCCTTCCAGCTGTTGGAAGCGCGCGTCAAGCCCTACACGGCCGAATGGGCCAGCGGCATCACCGGCATCCCGGCGGCCACCATCCGGCGCCTGGCGCACGAGATGGGGATCACCGCGCGCGACCAGAAAATCGAGCTGCCGATTGCGTGGACGGACTCCTGGGGCAAGAAGCACGAGTCGGTCACCGGCAACCCGGTGGCCTTCCACGCCATGCGCGGGCTGGCCGCGCACAGCAACGGCTTCCACACCATCCGCACGCTGGCGATATTGATGAGCCTGCTGGGCACCATCGACCGCCCCGGCGGCTTCCGCCACAAGGCGCCCTACCCGCGCGCCGTGCCGCCCAATGCGCGCCCGCCCAAGGGGCCCGAGGCGGTGCAGCCCGATACGCCGCTGAATGGCGCGCCGCTGGGCTGGCCCGAGAGCCCGGATGACCTGTTCGTCGACGCGGCCGGTGAGCCGGTGCGCATCGACAAGGGCTTCTCCTGGGAGCACCCGCTGTCGGCGCATGGGCTGATGCACAACGTCATCACCAACGCCTGGCGCGGCGACCCCTACCCGATCGACACCTTGCTCATCTTCATGGCCAACATGGCCTGGAACTCGACGATGAATACGTCCGAGGTCCGCAAGATGCTCAACGACAAGGGGGCGGACGGCGAGTACAAGATTCCGTTCCTGGTGGTCTGCGACGCCTTCCAGTCGGAGATGACGGCCTTCGCCGACCTCATCCTCCCCGACACCACCTACCTCGAGCGGCACGACTGCATGTCGATGCTCGACCGGCCGATCTCCGAGTTCGACGGCCCGGTGGATTCGGTGCGCATCCCGGTGCTGCCGCCCACCGGCCAGTGCAAGCCTTTCCAGGAAGTGCTGGTGGAACTCGCCGGGCGGCTCAAGTTCCCCGCCTTCACCACGGCCGACGGCAACCGCAAATTCCGCGACTACCCGGACTTCGTCGTCAACTACGAAACCGCGCCCGGCTCGGGCATCGGCTTCCTGGCCGGCTGGCGCGGCAAGGGCGGCGAGAAGTCGATGCGCGGCGAGCCCAATCCCAAGCAGTGGGAGATGTACGAGAAGAACAACTGCGTCTTCCAGCATCACCTGCCGCCGCAGTTGCAGTACATGCGCAACTGGAACGACGACTACATGCGCTGGGCGCAGGGCGCGGGCCTGCGGCGCGACCGCGACCCCATCGTCATCCATATCTATTCCGAATTCATGCAGCGCTTCAGGCTGGCGGCCCAAGGCAAGCACAAGGGAAAGCAGCCACCCCAGCGCCTGCGCCAGCGCGTGCAGACCTACTTCGACCCGCTGCCGTTCTACTACGCACCCCTCGAGGAGCAGGCCACCGACCTGGCGAAGTTCCCGCTCAACGCGGTGACGCAGCGCCCGATGGCGATGTACCACTCGTGGGACTCGCAGAACGCCTGGCTGCGCCAGATCCACACCCACAACTACCTGATGGTCAACCCGAAGACCGCGGCGGCCCAGGGCATCGCCGACGGTGGCTGGATGTGGGTCGAGTCGCCCTGGGGCAAAGTGCGCTGCATGTGCCGCTATTCCGAGGCGGTGGAGCCGGGCACGGTGTGGACCTGGAACGCCATCGGCAAGGCCGCCGGTGCCTGGAACCTGACGCCGCAGGCCAACGAGTCGCAGCGCGGCTTCCTGCTCAACCACCTGATCCGCGAGGAGCTGCCCACCGCCAGCGGAGGCACCATCTCCAACAGCGACCCGATTACCGGCCAGGCGGCCTGGTACGACGTGCGTGTGCGCATCTACCCCGCCGGCGCCGACGAGCCCGAGCAGACCTGGCCGCAAGCCGCTGCGCCCATGCAGGCGGTGCCGGGCATGGCCGAAGCGCCCAGGCGGCGCGGCTGGATGGCGGGCCTGGGCAGCAACAAGAAGGTCAAGCCATGACCCAACTCGCGCATCAGGAGTGCAAGCTGTGACACAGCTCGCGTTGGTCATCGACCTCAATGTCTGCGTCGGCTGCCATGCTTGCGTGACGAGCTGCAAGCAGTGGAACACCTCGGGCGCGGCGGGCCCGCTGGTCGACGACAACCCCTATGGCGCCGACCCCAGCGGCACCTTCTTCAACCGCGTGCAGACCTTCGAGGTGGGCGAGTACCCGAACACGCAGACGGTGCATTTCCCCAAGAGCTGCCTGCACTGCGAAGACCCGCCCTGCGTGCCGGTGTGCCCCACCGGCGCCAGCTACAAGCGCAAGGAGGACGGCATCGTCCTCGTCGACTACGACAAGTGCATCGGCTGCAAATACTGCAGCTGGGCCTGCCCCTACGGCGCACGCGAGTTCGACGAAGAGCGCCGCGTGATGAGCAAGTGCACGCTGTGCGTGGACCGTGTCACCAGCACGACGCTGCCCGTGGCCGAGCGCAAGCCGGCCTGCGTGCTGGCCTGCCCCGCCAGCGCGCGGCTGTTCGGCGACGTGCACGACACCGAGTCGGAAGTCTCGATCGCGATCCGCGAGCGCGGCGGCTACGCGCTGATGCCCGAGTGGAATACGCGCCCGGCGAACCATTACCTGCCGCGCCGACGCACGGGCATGACGATCCACGCCGAAGACCTGGTGCGCGCCGACAACCCGCTGAAGATCGACGGCAAGCAGCCCGAGTTGCCGCAGCAGGGCGCCGGCCGCGAAGATTTCGCCACCTGACCCCGACCGAGCACCGCAAGCCATGAATCCGGCGTTTTCCGTCATCTTCCTCACCACCCTCATCGGGGCCGGGCAGGGCCTGTACCTGGCGCTCTTCGCGGCCCAGATTTCGGGTCAGGCCGACGGCCGTTTTCTCGTCCTCGGAGGCGCCATCGCCCTGGCGCTGGCGGGTGGTGGCCTGATCGCCTCGTTCTTCCACCTCGGCCGGCCCGAGCGCGCCTGGCGCTCGGCCGCCATGTGGCGCACGTCTTGGCTGTCGCGAGAAGTCATCGCCTTGCCGCTGTTCATGGGCGGTGTCTTCATGTGGACCCTGGCTCATGCGCTCGCCACGGGCGGGACGCTGGCGCTGGGCGTGGCGGCGGCCCTGGCCTGCATCGCGCTCTTCGTCTGCACGGCGATGGTCTATGCCTCGGTGCGCTTCCTGCAGGAGTGGGCCAGCGCCTACACGCTCGTCAACTACGCGCTGCTCGGCCTGGCCTCGGGCTGCACGCTGGCCACCGTGCTGGCGGCTTACGGCGCACCGGCGCTGGCGCCGGCTTTTGGCAGCGCGGCGCTGCTGCTCACCGCGCTGGCCGGGCTCAGCCGCGTCCTGTCGTTGCGACGCAATGCGCGGCTCAAGCCCAAGTCCACGCTGCAGACCGCCATCGGCATCCGCCACCCGCAGATCGTGCAGCGCGCGATGGGCTTCATGGGGGGCTCGTTCAACACGCGCGAGTTCTTCCACGGCAAGACGGCCGCCGCGCTGCGCAGTGTGAAGTGGGTCTTCCTGCTCGGGGCCTTCGTGCTGCCGCTCGTGCTGCTGGCGCTGGGCCTGTCCTCGGCGTCGGCCGGCCTGCTGGCGCTGGCCTTCGGGGTGCAGTACCTTGGGCTGCTGGCCGAACGCTGGTTCTTCCTGGCGCAGGCCAACCACCCGCAGAACCTCTACTACCAGGCGGTGTCCTGATGCGGGGGCTGCGCGGCGCGGCGCTCGGCACGGGCCTGCTGCTGCTCGCGCTCTCGGCCCACGCGGCATCCTCAGGGGCCGGCGATGCGGTGGCCTGGTGGGTCTGGCCCATCGGCCTGTTCGTGGCCTGCTTCCTGATGGGCATCGTGGCCGTGCCGGCTGGCATCGGGGGCGGCACGCTGTTCGTGCCCATCGTCGGCAGCTTCTTTCCCTTCCATCTCGACTTCGTTCGGGGTGCCGGGCTGCTGGTGGCCCTGGCCAGTGCGCTGTCGGCCGGGCCGACCTTGATGCGCGGAGGCCTGGGCAGCCTGCGCCTGGCGCTGCCTCTGGCGGTGCTGGCCTCGGCCAGTTCGATTGCCGGCGCGATGATCGGTCTGGCCATGCCCGCCAACCTGGTGCAGATGTTGCTGGGCGGCGTGGTGCTGGGCATCGTGGTGCTGATGTTCGTTTCCAAGAAGTCGGAGTTCCCGGTGGTCGCGCAGCCCGACGCACTGGCGCAGTCGCTCGCGCTGCACGGCGTCTTCATGGACCGCGCCTCGGGCCAGGCCGTGCATTGGCAGGTGCACCGCACCGTGCCGGGGCTGATCACTTTCCTGGCCATCGGTGTGCTGGCCGGCATGTTCGGCATCGGTGCCGGCTGGGCCAACGTGCCGGCGCTCAACCTGTTGATGGGCGCGCCTTTGAAGGTGGCCGCGGGCACCTCCAGCGTGGTGCTGTCGCTGGTGGACTCTTCCGCGGCCTGGGTCTACATCAACAAAGGGGCGGTGCTGCCGATGGTGGCCGTGCCCTCCGTGGTGGGTATGATGCTGGGCGCCCGCATCGGGGCGCGGCTGCTGAACGTGCTGAAGGGCTCGGTGATTCGGCGCATGGTGATCGGTGTGCTGTTCTTCGCGGGCATGCGTGCACTGCTCAAGGGCACGGGGTTGTGGCCATGACGAAGGCGACCGAAGTGGTGGTGCAACCGCCCGAGCAACTGCGTTACGCGAGGCTGCTGGACTGGGGCACGCGCGTGGGCCTGGTCATCCTGCTGCTGAGCTTCGCGGCCTATGTGCTGGGGTTGGCCGAATCGCATGTGCCGCCGCAGCAGCTGCCCGAACTGTGGGGGCACCCGGTGGGCCGCTTCCTCGAGCTGACGGGCACGCCCACCGGCTGGGGCTGGCTGGCCCTGGTGCACCGCGGCGATATCGCCGGCCTGCTCGGCATCGCCATCCTGGCGGGCAGCTCCGTGCTGTGCCTGCTGGCACTGGTGCCGCTGTACATGGCGCGCAAGGACAAGGCCTTTGTCGCGATCTGCCTGGCCGAGGTGGCGGTCGTGGCGCTGGCGGCGTCGGGCGTGCTGTCCGGAGGGCATTGACGATGCCGATCACCTTCACGCGCCCGCTGCTGGCCACCGAGCACGGTGAATTCGACACCGGTGCCGAAGCCGTGGCCTTTGCCTTGGCGCGGCGCTGCGGGTTGCCGCTGGCCGGCGTGCTGCCCGTGCTGGGCAATCCCGAGTTCGAAGCGGTGGCGCCACAGTTGGCGGCCCGAGCCGATGCCGAGGCCTCGGTCAAGCGCGAGCACCTGGTCGCGCAGGCACAGGCCGCAGGCGTGGCCTTGGAGCTGTGCGTGCGCCATGGCCCGGAGCCGTATGCGGAGATCGTCGAAGAAGCGCGTGGGCGTGCGAGCGACCTGATCGTGATCCGCCGGCGCGGCCGGCGCGGCCTGCTGGCCAACCTGCTGATCGGCGAGATGGTCAGCAAGGTCGTGGCGCACGCACCCTGCAGCGTGCTGGTGGCGCTGCGCGGTGCGCAGATGTGGTCGCGCGGCGTGCTGGTGGGCCTGGACCCGCAGGCGCCAGACATGGCCCTGCTCGACGAAGCGGCGGCGATTGCCGTTGAAAGCGCCTTGCCGCTGCGACTGGTGTGCGTCGCTGCCAACCGCGACGCGCAAGCGGCGGCTCAGCAGGTCTTGGACCGTGCATTGCTTCAGGCGCGCCGGCACGGCGGCCAGGCGCTGGGCGAGCTGCGCATCGGGCGCGCGCACGAGGAGCTGGTGGCTGCGGCCCAGGCCTGCGGCGCGGACCTGCTGGTCGTCGCCCGCCATGGTGCCGGTCCACTCGGGCGGGTCTGGATCGGCGGCACCGCGCAGAAGGTCACCGGCTTGGCCCATTGCCCGGTCCTCATCCACGTCAACCACCCACCACGGGAGACCGCAACGATATGAGCGACGCACTCAACTACCTGCTCAAGGCCCGCCCCGATGCCCTGGGCCACTACTTCGCCTTCCTCAAGGACTGCGGCAAGCACCTGGACCCGAAGACGCGCAACCTCATCAGCGTCATCACCAAGGTGGACTCGCAGACCGAGCGCGGATTCCGCCAATACCTCGGGCGCGCCCTGCGCGAGGGCTGCACGCCGATGGAAGTGCTGGACGCGCTGCTGATGGCT
Source organism: Rubrivivax sp. (assembly GCA_030681795.1). Lineage (GTDB taxonomy): Bacteria > Pseudomonadota > Gammaproteobacteria > Burkholderiales > Burkholderiaceae_C > Rubrivivax. Next base: position 160,775 of record JAUXRG010000064.1, on the reverse strand, counting down.
TTCCCCACACTGGGCCTGGCCAAGATCGTCTGGGCGGTGGACATCATCCTGGCGATGGACCTGCCCGAATTCCAGCCCGGTGCGATGGGCGCGCAGGGGGAGTGGCACGACGTCATGGCCACCAAGGGATTCAAGGCGGGCGACACGCAGCGCGTGGAATGCGATGGGCGTGGCCTGTTCGTCCACCGCGCCGACAAGGAGTGGCGCGTCTACGACAGCCGCTGCCCGCACCAGACCACCAATATCCCGCATCTGGCGTTGGATGGCTGCACGCTGACCTGCCCCAAGCACGAGTGGCAGTTCGACCTGCGCAGCGGTGACTGCATCAAAAAAGGCAACAGCCCGCTCAAGCTGTGGCCGAGCAAGGTCGTGAAGGGCAGGTTGCTGGCCTTGTGGTGACACCAGGGCAGCGGTTGTGGTAGCGGTTTTATTCTTTCAACGAGGAGACATCAGATGCGCAGACTGAACCGGTTTTTCAAGCTCACCCCGCTGGCGGCACTCTGTGTGACCCTGCCAGCGCTGGCCACCAACGGCTATTTCTCGCATGGCTACGGCATGAAGGCCAAGGGCATGGGAGGGGCGGCCACGGCAACCGCATCCGACAGCTTCGGCGGAGCGGTGAACCCGGCGGCGATGGTCTTTGCAGGTGAGCGCCTCGACGTCGGACTCGACGTCTTCAGCCCGCGCCGCTCGGCCAGCCGGCAGGGCAGCACCGGGTTTGGCGGTGGTTATGACGGCTACGCCGACAGCGATTCGAATTACTTTTTCGTGCCCGAGTTCGGTTACAACAAAGTTGTCAATTCCAAGCTGACTCTCGGTGTCAGCGTGTATGGCAATGGCGGAATGAATACCAACTACGATTCCAAATCGGCGAATCCCTCATTTGCGCCCTCGTGCCAGGGCGCACCGTCGAACCTGCTGTTCGGTTGCGGGAGGCTGGGGGTGGACCTGATGCAGCTGATCATTGCGCCGACGGCGTCGTACAAGATCAGCGAGGCGCACTCCATCGGGATATCGCCGCTGCTCGGCTACCAGCGTTTCAAGGTGGAAGGGCTGCAAGCCTTTGACGAGACGCTCAATATGGGCTTCGGGCCGTTTACCTTTACCAGCAGCCAGGGCAATACCACCAACCGCGGCTATGACGGCGCCACGGGTTTTGGTGTGCGCGTGGGCTGGATGGGCAAGATCAGCGATACGGTGACGCTGGGCGCGGCCTATTCATCGAAGATTCGCATGGACAAGTTCGAGAAGTACAAGGGTCTTTTTGCCGAACAGGGGGGTTTCGACATCCCGGAGAATTACAACTTCGGCATTGCGGTGAAGGCCATGCCGACGCTGATGGTGGCCTTCGACGTCCAGCAGATCAATTACTCGAAGGTGGCATCGATCGCCAACGGTGTGGCCAATACGCTGCTGAGCCTGCCGCCGGTGGCGCCGAACCGGCTGGGCGACGCCAACGGCTCGGGGTTCAACTGGCGTGACCAGACGGTCTACAAGCTGGGCGCCGAGTACGAGTACGCCAAGGGCGTCGTCCTGCGCGGAGGTTTCAACTACGGGCGCTCACCGATCCGCGATGGCGACATGGCTGACATCAGCTTCAACATCATCGCTCCGGGGGTGGTGGAGAAACACCTGACTCTGGGCGCGACCTGGACGCTGGCCAGCAAGGCGGAATTGACGTTCTCGTACATGCACGCCTTTACCAAGTCCGTCACCGGCCCCTCAGCCACCGCTCTGCTCGGCGTGGGCGGCACGGAAACGCTGAAGATGTCCCAGAACGCCCTCGGCATCGCCTACGGCGTGAAGTTCTGATCGACCCGCCGCGCAACGCCGCAAGGCGTTGCGCGCGCGGGCTCAGAACTCGTGGCGGAGTTGAAGGTATAGATTGTCGTCCCGCTCGAGTTGCCCGAATTGCCCCCAGGGCTCGCCGCCAAACAGGTTCATGCCCAGCGCGCCCCAGATGCGGTCGGTGAAGCTGTAGCGCAGTTCCGGGTTGAGGAAGTAGTCGCCGTTGCTCGTGTTGTACGAGGCATAGACGGAAAACCGCAGCGTCTGATGCAGGTAGAACTGGGTGGCGCGCAGGCCGATGGTGTGTTGCCAGCGCTTGTCCGCCGGGAAACCCGCCGGCAGCGCGGCCAGGTAGCTGCCCCAGCCACGCATGCGCTCGGCGTAATACTGCAGATTGAGCGACATATCTTCCCAAGGCTGAAGCTGATACGCGGCCAACAGGCGTGTCTGCGAGTTGGGTACGGCGAAGTCGGTGCCGGCCCGGTCGCGGCGCGAATCGTAGTAAGCCGCCTCCAGGCTCAGCACCCCAGCGCCGGCTCGGCCAGACAAGCTGGCCCCATAGACCGAAAGTTCGGGATAGAAGTAGCTGATCCGCGTCGGCGCGCTCAGGTCGTCGGGCCGCATCGAAGGTGTGCGCTGAAAACCGCGGTACAGGTAGAGCGCGGCGTCGTAGCCGGCCACGTCGCGGTAGGCGCGCAGGGCCCAATCCCCTTGCCCGGGCTTGGCGGTCTCGCGCCTGGTCACGCCCGGCATCGGATCGAAGAGCCAGAAACGGCGAGCGTCCGGGATGCGGCTCTCGCGGAAGGAAGGGACGAGCACCAACTCGAACGAAGCGAAATCCGGGTAGGCGCCGAGCTTCAGCGCATCCACGCCGCGCTTCAGATACTCCAGCGGCCGGCCCGCGAATAGCGCCTCGTGATCCTTGGGGAAGACGTCGTTGACGAAGACGAGGTCGCCCAGGCCCCAGGTGATGACCTGGCGGCCGATTCGCAGGTCGAAGGCGCCGGTGGAGTAGTCCACATAGGCTTCGCGCACCTCGGTGCCGCCGCCCCGGCCCAGGTGGTCATGGTAGGCATCGCCCTTCAGGAATCCGCGCCAGGCACCGGTGGCCGCGTCGAGTTTCAACTGCGCGCGCTCTTCCAGCCACTTGTGTGGGCGCCCATCCGGGTTGGCGCCGGCGGTATTGAAGGCGGTGTTCTGCTGCAGGAAACCCGCGACGCTCAACTCGGCCGCAGCCGGCGCGGCGGCCAGCAGCGAAGCGAGCAACGCGGCACAGCGCGTGCGCCGCGGCATCACTCGATCCACTTGCGTGGCGGCTGGCGCAGGAAGCGCTCGGAAAACAGGCTGTCCTCGAGTCCCAGGTCGTAATCGGACTTGAGGTAAGTGACCTCGGTCCGGTGTCCGGTCTGCAGGTTTTTCATCGTGCGTTTGACCACGGTGGGCAAGCCCTTGACGTCGGCCACCTCGTCGGCGCTGAACAGCTTGTAGCGGGCGCCTTTCTTGTCGTACTGCTCTTCCTTGAGGGGCAGGAAGTTCGCCTTGTCTATCCAGGTGAACTTGTGGCCGAAATCGGCATCGCCGGCCTTGGGCGTGCTCTTCACCACGTAGCAGTCGCGGCCGCCCAGCTTCTCTTCGCGCTCGACGGCATGGGTGTCGTCCTCGACATCGCGTCCCGAAACGTCCTCGTAGGTGAAGTCCGAGCCCACGAAACTGGAGCGCTTGTCCTGGGCGGCGATGCGCTTGACCAGGTTCAGCGCCGGGATGAAGAGCCAGCGGTCGTCGTCCTTGGCCGGGTACTTGTAGGTCATGAAGGCCATGTCCTTGACGTCGGCCGGCTGGAAGAAGTACATGAAATATTTCTGCTCGCCGCCGACCTCTCCCGTGTTCTTGCGCAGCATGGTCATCTCGCGCACCCGCTCCTGGCCGTCGCGGTTGATGAGCTTCATGACCACGCGTGCCTTGAAGTCCTTGCCCGGATAGAGGAAAGCGGCCTGGGACTTTCTGATCACCTCTTCGCCGGCGAGCGCCCAGGCCACCAGTGGCATCAGCAATGCGAGCAGTGCAAACCATCGTTTGGTTCCTGCATGGCGCGCATCAAGCATGGGCCGGCTCTGAAGTTTCGTTTTCATATCAAGCTCCAGTCGCTTGTTTCGGGGCCGGCGCGGCCGCCGGCAGGGGTGGGTCGAGCAGCCAGCGCCGCCCCAGGCTCACCAGCGCCGGCAGCAGCAACAAGGTAAGCAGGGCCGAAAGCAGCATCATGGCGACGATGAAGGCGCCGACGGCCACATAGGGCGTCAGCGGCGCAAACATCATCACCGAGAAGGCGGCGGCAAACAGCAAGGCGTTGCGCATGATCCCCTTGCCCGGCCGCGCCGCCGTCCAGGCGAGGCTTTGCTCCACCGTCTCGTGGGCGCCGGCCTCCTCGCGCCGCTGGCGGAAACGGCTCACGAAGTGGATGGCGAAGTCCACCGCCATGCCCAGCGAGAGGGTACTCATCACCGACAGCGGCATGTCGAAGTCCTTGCCGACGAAGCCGACGACGCCGTAGATGAGCAGGATGGTGAACAGCAGCGGCACATAGGCGACCAGCGCCCATTTGAAGGAGCGGAAATCCAGCGCCAGGATGATGAATACCACCACCAGGGCCAGGCTGAATCCCAGCACCAGGTCACCCAGCACCTCCTCGTTCCACACCAGGTTGAAGTAGGCGATTCCCGCCGGCTTCACCGTCGCCGCCAGCGGATGCGACTGGTGGTAGTCCTGCGTGGCGGCGATCACGCTGCGCATCGCATCCGCGTCCCAGGTCTTCATCTGCACCCACACGTTGGCCTTGGTCGAGGTCGGATCGATCACGTTGTCCAGGTCCGAGGGCTTGGCCGACATGCTGAACAGGAACAGGTATTGCCCGACGCCCGCCTGCGTGTCCGGCACGGTGTCGAACTTGGCATCGTCATCGTGCAGCACGCGGTTGATGCGCTTCACGTAGTCGGCCACCGAGAAGGTCTTGCCCACCACCGGCAGGGTTTCCAGGTGGCGCTGCAAGCCCTCGATCCAGCGCATGGCCTCGGGACGCTTCATGAAGTCGGCCTCTTTCGACTCGACGACCACGTAGCCGAGCGAGGTGCCGCCCAAGGCGCGGTTGATGGCCGTATCGGCGACGCGGATCTCGCTGTCCGCCTTGAACCAGGCGACAAGGTTGTTGTTGACGTGGATCTTCGTCACCCCCCAGGCGGAGACGGCTACCAGCACGGCGGTCATCACCACCGTCAGCCCCGGTCGGGTGGCACCGAAGTGGGCCAGTCGCCCGAGGTTTCGCGACGTGCGGTCCCCGGTGGCGTCCTCGGCCTTGCCCGCGAGCTTGTCCTCGCGCAGGAAGGTGAGCACCGCCGGGATGAAGCTGAAGGAGAGCAGGCGCAGCACCACCGTGCCGAAGGCGATCAGGCCGCCGAATACCTGCACCGGAACGATGTTCATGAAGAGCATCACGGCGAATCCCGCGGCGGTGGCCAGCGCCGTGAAGCGCACCGGCCGGCTCACCGCCGCCATCGTCTCGCGGATCGCCACGAGCTTGTCGCCGCGCTCCCGGTAGCGGAAATAGAACTCGTTGAAGATGTGGATGCTGTCGGTGGCGATGGCCATCAGGAACACCGGCGCCATGGAACTCATGATGTGCACCGGGAAACCGACGCCGATGAGCAGTCCGATGCTCCAGATGATCGCCACCATCGACACACCCATCATCGCTGCCGAGAGGGCGAGATTGCGGAACATGAACTGGATCGCCGCGAACATGATCAGGCCGGCGATGGGCGAGAAGATCGCCATCAGCTTGAACATCTCGGCGCCGAAGGTGTCGCGCGCCACCGGGTCGCCGGCGATGTAGTAGCGCTCGGGGCCCTTCTCCCTGGCCACGATCGCGCGCATCTTGTCGGCGATCTCGGCGCCGTTGGCGCCCTTCTCCAGGGGCACGTAGATGGCGGTGGTCTTGCCGTCGCGCGAGATGACGCGGTCGATGAACAGCGGGTTGCCGAACAACGCCTTCCTGAGCTCTTCCACCTCGGCGTCGGTTTTGGGTGCGGCCGGCATGAGCGGCCCGACCTTGAGGGTGCCCTCGTCGGCGGTCACGTTGGTGATGGTGGTGAAACCGTTGACGTCGCGGGTGGCCACTCCATCGAGGCCGAGAATCGCCTCGCTGATGCGGGCGATGCGGGCCAGCGTGTCACGGTTCAGCACCCCCGCATCGTTTTCCACGCCGACGACGATGGTGTCCTCGTAGAGTGCGAAGGTCTTGTCCACCCGGTCGTTCCAGACCCGCACGTCCGAGGTCTCGGGCAGCATGTGCTTCGGGTTGGTATCCGTGCTGATGCGCGGAAACTGGGTCAGGAACAGCAGCGTGAGCAGCCCGGTCAGCAGCAGCACCAGTCGCGGGCGGCGAATGGAAAAGTCGACCAGCGAGAACTTCGTCATGGCGTGCTTCCCCGAGTGAGAGCCCCGTCGACAAACCAATATGCCAAGGGTCATTAGATTATAGGCACGACGGTACTGGAGCCCAAGTGCTTTCACCGATGCGGGCTGGAGACCGGCTGCCACCGGCGACCTCACGGACGGCGGCCCCATCGAGGGGTTGATCCAGGTGGTTCACCGCCACGGAGACCCACCGCACGGGCGTGGCCACCATGCACAAACAGACCAACGCGCAGCTGATGTCCACGTCGGTTCTGACAAAAAAAGCGGCGGGCGCACCTGGCGCCCGCCGCTGGCACAAAGTGCCTGGGGGTCAGTTGATCGTGACCTTGCCCTTCTTGTCGAACTCGATGTCGGCCTTGACGAAACCAGCATTGAAGCCCGCGGCCTTCAGCTTGTGGTACGCCATCTCGGCGCGCACGCCGGTCGAGCAGTGGGCGATGATGCGCTTGCCCTTGGGCACTTCGGCCAGGCGTGCCGCGAGCTCTTCGTCGGGAATCAGCATTGCGCCGGGGATCATCCCGAGGTTGGCCTCGCTCTTGCTGCGCACGTCGAGAATCAGTACCTCGGCGGGCGTGGCGGCGGCGTACTTCTTGAACTCGGCGAGCGGAATCTCACCCGGCAGCGGCTTGGGCGTGTAGGCCACCGCATGGACGGGCACGCCGCCAGGTGCCGCGTAGCCGGCCTTGGTCCAGGCGGCCAGGCCGCCGGGTACCACGGAGACGAAGGGGTAGCCCGCCGCGGTGATCTGGCTGGCGACCGCCATCGCCGCCTTGTCGTCCCCCGCGTCGTAGACCATGAACGGTGCCTTGAGCGACTTGTCGGGGAAATTCTTCAGCGCCGCCTTGACCCGATCGGGCGTCATCGATACGGCGCCCGGAATGTGGCCGCGTGCCACGTCCAGAGGGGCCCGCGCGTCGATCAGCACGTGCGGGACATCCTTGTCGATCCAGGCCGCCTTGAGGCCTTGCGCGGACAACTCGCTGACCTTCTTCTGCGTCCACTCGGGCCAGCCTTCGCGGTATACGCGGACCTTGGTGTAGCCCATGGCTTCGGCGCGCTGCAGCGAACTCGGGCTCATCATGCAGGTCTCGCCCTGGCAATAGAAGATGAGCAGCTTGTTCTTGTCCTTGGGCAGGCGGTCGAGGAACTTGTCGAAGGTCGGGAAGGGCAGGTTCACCGAGGTCGGAATGGTGCCCATCTGGAAGCGCAGCAGCGGCCGCGAGTCGATCAGGGTGTAGCCGCCGCGCTCGGGCCCTTGCGCCACGAGTTTCTCGATCTCCGGGTAGAAGATCAGCTTCTCCTGGGCGATCTTCAGGGGCGGCTTGAACTCGATCGACTTGGCCGTCTTGATGCCGTCTTTCTCGGTGAAGACGATCAGCGCCTCGTGGCCCTTCTTGGCCTCTTTCAGATGGTCGACCGTTGTGTCATTGCGGTCTGCGCGAACCTTCAGCGCCTTGGGATCGAAACGCACGATCTCCTTGCTCGTGCCGAGCTCGAGCTGGATCGACTGCGACTTGAACGCCGCGCCCTCGAAATAGCCGCGCACGGCGCTTTCCATGGGCTTGTGGCAACTCGTGCACACCGCCGGCATGCTGGCGTTGGGCTTGCCGCCCGCGGGTTGAGCCTGCGCGCCGGGCAGCCATGCCGCCAGCAAGACGCCGGCCAACGCGAGACCTTTGATCCTCAATTTCATCGCGACTCCATCATGAATGCCTGCCGAGGGGTGACCGCCAACGGGTGCCGTGGCTCGGCACGGTCAGGCCGATTGAACACTTGCATCCAGGCGCGTGGCTTGATCCATCACAAGGGTCTTCACGCATCGCAAGCCAGGAAGCAAAACGGCCGCCTGAAGAGGCGGCCGTGTCAAGGGGAAAGCGCTGAGGGATCAGCAGCCGCCCTTCTTTTCCTTCTTCGGCTTCGTCGCTTCTGCCTTCATGTCCTTCTTCATATCCTTTTTCGCATCCTTCTTGGCAGCGGAGGCCGCCGAAGCCGCAGCCGGCGCCGCCGGAGTCGCAGCCTGGGCCTGCGCGACAACAAAAGCACCCAGGATCAGAACGGAAAGCAATTTGATCATCGGAGTCATCCTTCAAGTCGATAGGTACAAATGGGACCGAGCGCAAGGATAACGCCAAGCCGAGCTCGACGAATTTGGTGCGGCGCACACATAGCTTGAGTCAGATCAACAGGCAATGCCCAGGCGGGTATCCAATAGCGACATTGCCAGGCCTGTCCCGGCAAAGTCTTGAAGGATCGTTGATGTCCAAATCGCTTAGCCGTCACGCGCCCATGGCGCAGGCGGGCACGGCTGTCCAACCGAAGCCGTTGCCCTACTGGAACCCCTACCTCGCGGGCTTGGCGCTCGGGCTGGTGCTGCTGGTCACTTTCATGGTCACGGGTCGCGGCCTGGGTGCATCGTCCGCGTTCGCCGCGGCGGCTGCGTGGCTGGCCTCGCTGGGCTCGGTCGCTCATGTCGAGGCCAACCCGATCCACGCGCGCTACTGGAACGGGGCGGCGCCACTGCTGTCGTGGACGGTCTTCCTGCTGCTCGGTGCGGCGCTGGGAGCGTTTCTCTCGGGTTGGCAAGGGCGCCGGCTGTCCTTCAGCGTCGAGCGCGGGCCCAAGGTCTCCGACGGCACACGCCTGCTGCTCGCCTTCGTGGGCGGCCTGATCGTTGCCTTGGGCGCGAAGATTGCCAAGGGCTGCACCAGCGGCCAGGCGCTCTCCGGGGGCTCGATGCTCAACGTCGGCAGCCTGGTATTCATGGTGTCGGTGTTTGCTTCGGCGTACGCGCTGGCGTACCTGGTCAGAAAGCAGTGGCTGTGATGTGGCCGCTGTCGTCGCACATCGAGTTCGGCCTCTTTGCCGACCTGGCCATCGCCGTCTTGCTGGGCATCGGTTTCGGCGGGGTGCTGGAGCGTGCCGGTTTCGGTGGCGCCCGCAAGCTCACCGCGGTGTTCTACCTCTACGACATGGCCGTCGTGAAGGTCATGTTCACGGCCATCGTCACGGCGATGGTGGGCTTGTTCGTGCTCTCGGCGGCGGGCTGGATGGACCTCGGCGAGCTCTACATCGAACCCACGAATTACGCGGCCCAGATTCTCGGCGGCCTGGTATTCGGCGCGGGCTTCATCGTCGGAGGCCACTGCCCCGGAACTTCGGTGGTTGCGATGGCCAGCGGCCGCAAGGATGGCATGGTCTTCGCGCTGGGCATGTTCGCCGGCGTATGGGGCTATGCCGAATTCACGCCCGGCATCGAAACCTGGATCAAGGCCGGCAGCCGTGGCGAGCTCACGCTGCCGACGTTGACGGGCATCGGCATGGGCTGGTGGGCCCTCGCCTTCGTCGCCTTCCTGGCCTTTGCGGGCTGGGGCATGGGCCGACTGGAAAAACGCTTTGCCCGGCTGCGGCCGGCGCAGGCCAACTCGTTCTGAAACCACGCACACTCATTTGGACAGGCAAACCATGACCAGTGAAGTCTCCAGAAGACGATTTATCAAGATTTCTGCCGCCACATTCGGCGCGAGCACGGCCGCAGTCAGCTGGGAGGGATGGCTGCCAGAGGCCACCGCCGCTGCAGATGCGCCGGCCAAGGGCGTCACCACGATTCCCACGTTCTGCGAAATGTGCTTCTGGCGCTGCGGTGGCATCGCCCACCTGCGCGACGGCAAGCTGTGGAAGTTTGAGGGCAACCCGCTCGACCCGCAAAGCAACGGCCGCCTGTGCCCGCGCGGCACCGGCGCCGTGGGCGCGCACTACGACCCCGATCGCCTGCGCCAGCCCTTGATCCGCGTTGGCCCGCGCGGCAAGGAGGAGTGGAAGACGGCGAGCTGGGACGAAGCCCTGAGCTACATCGCCGAGCGCATGAACAAGATCAAGGCCGAACACGGGCCCGAGTCGGTGGCAATGTTCAACCACGGTTTCGGCCAGCGCTTCTTCCAGCATGTGCTCAAGAGCTGGGGTCTGATCAACTATGCCGGGGCCTCCTATGCGCAGTGCCGCGGCGCGCGCGACGCTGGCTTCCAATTGACCTTCGGTGCCGGCATCGGCTCGCCCGAAGCCACCGACATCAAGAATACCGACTGCCTGGTGCTCATCGGCTCGCACCTGGGCGAGAACATGCACAACTCGCAGGTGCAGGAATTCGCCCAGGCCGTCGAGCGGCGCATCCCCATCATCGTCGTCGACCCGCGCTACTCGGTGGCGGCGAGCAAGGCCAAGTATTGGCTGCCGATTCGCCCCGGCACCGATCTGGCGCTGCTGCTGGCCTGGTGCAACATCCTCGTGACCGAGGGGCTGTACGACGCCGCCTTCGTCAAGGAGCACGGCCACGGCTTCGAGCTGTTCGTCGAAGAGATCAAGGGCTACACGCCCGAATGGGCCGCCGGCGAAACCGGTATCGACGCGGAGATGATCCGCACCACGGCGCGCGAGTTCGCGAGCCACAAGCCGGCGACCCTCATCCACCCCGGTCGGCGCGTCAACTGGAATGGCGACGATACCCAGCGCAGCCGCGCCATCGCGCTGTTGTCGGCGCTGCTGGGCAACTGGGGTCGCAAGGGCGGCCTGTTCCTGGCGGCGGGCACGGGCGTCGCGCCCTTCCCGTTGCCCAAGTACCCGAAATCGGAAAAGCCCAAGGCCGACAACCCCAACGGCGAGAAGTACCCCTTCGCCGACGAGGCCGTGACCACCGGCATCCGCGAGGCCACGCTGACGGGCAAGCCCTACCCGATCAAGGGCTGGTTCGTCTACTCGACGAACATCATGCAGGCCTTGCCGAACCAGGCCGAAACGCTGGCGGCCATCGACAAGCTCGACCTGCTGGTGGTGGTCGAGACCGTGCCCAGCGAGATCGCCGGCTACGCCGACGTGCTGCTGCCGGAATCGATCTTCCTGGAGCGCCACGACGATCTGCTGGCCGGCTTCGGGCGGCAGGGCTGGGTCTCGCTGCGCCAGCCCGTGGTGGCCTCGCCGCACGACCAGAAGCCGAGCTGGTGGATTGCCAAGCAGCTGGCCGAAAAGCTCGGCATCCCCGAGAGCATGCCCTTCAAGGATATGGACGAATACCTGAAGTTCCGCGTCGAAAAGTCGGGCATGAACTGGGAGGAGCTCAAGCGCGATGGCGTGAAGATGGGCAAGAAGCAGCCGATCTATGTCGACGAGGGCGCCGAGCTCAAGTTCGACACGCCTTCGGGCAAGGTCGAGTTCTATTCCGAACAGCTCAAGGAAAAGGGCTTCGATCCGGTGCCCAAATACACGCCACCGGAGAAGGCGCCGCCAGGTTATTTCCCGCTCATCACCGGCCGCGCCCCGGTGCACACATTCACCCGCACGCAGAGCAACCCGCTGCTCAAGGATCTGATGTCGGAGAACGAGCTCTGGATCAACGGCGCCACGGCGGCGCAGTCCGGCGTCAAGGCGGGTCAGTACGTGAAGCTGAAGAACCAGGACGGCATCACCAGCAACCGCATTCGCGTCAAGGTGACGCAGCGCATCCGCCCGGACTGTGTCTACATGGTCCACGGCTTCGGAAATACCAACAAAATGCTCAAGTCTGCTTACCTCAAGGGCGCCAGCACCGGCCAGCTCAATACGAAGTACCGCACCGACCCGATCATGGGTAGCACGAGCATCCATGCCAACTTCGTCACCCTTGTGAAGGAGGCCTGAGATGCCACGCTTTGGAATGGTCATCGACACGCGCAAATGCGTGGGATGCATGGACTGTGTGGTCGCCTGCCAGACCGAGAACGACGTGCCGGTGGGTTTCTGCCGCGACTGGATCAAGACCGAGATTCGCGGCGAGTTCCCGAACCTCAGCATGGAGATCCGCTCGGAGCGCTGCAACCACTGCGACAACCCGCCCTGCGTGCAGTGCTGCCCCACCGGGGCCAGCCATGTCGAAGAGTTCGGCAAGGTCGTGCTCGTCACCGCCAACATGTGCATAGGCTGCAAGGCCTGCATCGCCGCGTGCCCCTACGACGCGCGCTACGTGCACCCGGACGGCTACGTCGACAAGTGCACGTTCTGCAACCACCGAACCAAGGACGGCAAGGATCCGGCTTGTGTCTCGGTGTGCCCCACGAATTGCATGTACTTCGGTGACCTCGACGATCCCGCCAGCACGGTGAGCAAGCTGCTGAACAGCCGGCAGCACCACACGCTGCTGCCCGAAGCCGGCACCAAGCCGCGCATCTTCTACATGACCTGATGGTGTGACCGCGATGCTTGAAATCACCAATACCCGACACAACCCCCTGATCGACCCGCTCCTGGCAGTCTGGAGCTGGGAGATCCCCGTCTACCTCTTCTTCGGCGGCCTGGTCGCCGGCATGATGATCCTGGGGGGCATGGCGATGCTGCGCGTCGCCCGAGGCGACGACAGCCGCGGCTTCTTCTCGATGCAGGCGCCGCTGCTGGGCTTCGTGCTCATCAACCTGGGCATGGGCGCGCTGCTTCTCGACTTGGCGCACAAGCTCTACGTCTGGCGCGTATTCCTGACCTTCGAGATCGCCTCGCCGATGTCCTGGGGCTCGTGGGTGCTGATCATCGTCTACGGTGTGCTGGTGCTCTCGGCGCTGATCCGCCTGCCCCAGGCCTGGCCCTGGCTGGGCCGGCGGGTGCCGCAGCTGCAGGGCCTCTCCGACAAGATCCTCGCCCGCCCGTCGTGGATCACCGGTCTGGGCTGGGCCAACATCGTCCTGGGCGTGATCCTGGGCATCTACACCGGCATCCTGCTCAATACGATGGTCGCGCGGCCGCTGTGGAACAGCTCGATCCTGGGTCCCTTGTTCCTGTTCTCGGGCCTCTCGGCGGGCGCGGCCATGCTGCACTTGGTGAGCGTGGTGCGCGGGCAGGGCGCCGCACCGCAGGGCATGGTGGGCGGTGCGTTCTCGGCGATGCTGCAGCCGCTGGGCCGCGAAATGCCCGAGAAGCGCACGGTCGACGGCTTGATCCGCGCCGACATGATCTTCCTGGCCGTCGAGCTCGTGCTCATCGTGCTGCTGGTGATCAACCTCAGCACCAGCTCGGCTTCGCATGCGGCGGCGCTCTCGCTGCTCATGAGCGGCACCTACGCCTGGGCGTTCTGGGGCGTGATCGTCTGCCTGGGCGTGCTGCTGCCGCTGGCGCTGCAGGCCCTGGAGCTGAGCCACCGCATCCCGCACACCGTGGCGCCGGCGCTGCTGGTGCTGCTGGGCGGCTTTACGCTGCGCTGGGTGATGGTCAACGCGGGCCAGGCCAGCCACATCATCGCTTCGGCGGGCGGGCTCTGATCCGGCGCGCGGCCAGGCCGCGCGCAAGGCCCAATAAATGGAAGGGCCGATCCACCGCAGTTTGCGGGGGATCGGCCCTCTTTCTTGCCGCTGCGGGTTTACTTGGCTTCGGCCAGGGCGGCGAACTCGTCGAACGATGCCACCGCGCTGGCGGCGTACATGAGCGAGGGGCCGCCGCCCATGTAGATCGCAATGCCCAGGGTCTCGTCGAGTTCCTGGCGGGTCGCGCCGAGCTTGACTAGCGCATGGGTGTGATAGCCGATGCAGGGGTCGCATTGCGTTGCCACGCTCAGCGCCGTGGCGATGAGTTCCTTGGTCTTCATGTCGAGCGCGCCATGGGCCATGGCATGGCGGCTCAGGTCGCCGAAGCCCTTCATCGTGTCGGGAATGTTCGCCCGCAGCGTGGTCAGGCGGGCCGAGGTCTGTTTGGTCAGTTCGCGAAAACTCTCAGTGCTCATGGTGGGCGCTCTCAAGTGGAAAGGGGGTGCTGGCGCGTCGACCAGGGTCAGGGGTGCGTCACTTCAGGCGTGCGCCCAGCGAGTCGAAGACCTGCACCTCGACGGCGATGGCGCTGCCCACGCTTTGCGTGACGGTGCAATAGGCCTCGAAGGTGCTCAGCACGCGCTCCAGATGCTCCAGCGACTCGGCGGGCACGCCCAGCGTGAGCGTGGCGGTGATCTTCAGCACGCGCAGGCGGCCTTCGGGGTTGCGGCCGGTCTCGGCCTGCACTTCGCAGTGGATGGGGTCGGGCTTCTGCTTGAATTTGCGCAGCGCGAACAGCAGCGAGGCACTCAGGCAGTTGCCCACCGCCGAGGCGAGCAACTGCGTCGGGGTCGGGCCCGCGCCCTGGCCCAGTGGCGGCGGCTCGTCGGTGCGCAGCGCGGGCAGGCCAGTGCCGAAATCGACGTCGAACTGGAAGTCCTGCGCCTGCGTCAGGCGCACGGTTTGCACGGGAGAACTCATTCCATCACCTCACTTTGCCCAGCAGGGTCTGCACATCGTCGAGCACCGCTCCCAGCGCTTGCTGCTGGGCCTCGGTCACGCCCAGGCGCGACTGCAGCTCCTGCTGCATGAAGCACACCGTCATCTGCACGTAGGTGCTGTCCAGCGCCTTGCGCACGGCGGCCATCTGGCTGGCGATATCCACGCAGGCCTGGTCTTCCTCGATCATGCGTTGCACGCCCCGCAACTGCCCCTCGGCCCTCCGCAGGCGGTTGAGCAAGTCGGTGCGGTCCGCTTCGGCGGTGAGTTTGGACATCGAGCAATGCTCGACCGCAGGCCTGTCGGGCGTGTCCATGATTACTTCACGGCGCAGGGCGCCGCGTCGGGCACGCCCAGCTTGTGCAGCATCCAGCCCAGCGGGCAGACGTTGGTGAAGCCGAACTGCAGCAGGTTGGCCCCGATGAAGGCGGTGAAAGCCAGCCACCAGGCGCTGTGGAAGACCGGGCTGGCCTGCACGCCCAGGGCCAGAGAAATGAGGATGAAGCTGCCGGCAAAGACGTGGATGAGGCGGTCGACGGTCATGGGGTATTCCTTTCGGGTGGGGGGTAGCGCTTGCGGTACAGCGCGTAGTACAGGACGGGGATGACGACAAGAGTGAGCAGCGTGGACACGGCGATGCCGAAGATCAGCGCGATGGCCAGGCCGTTGAAGATCGGGTCATCGAGGATGAAGAGCGCACCGATCATGGCGGCCAACCCCGTCAGCGCGATCGGCTGTGCGCGCACGGCGGCGGAATCGATCACCGCGCGCTTGAAGTCCATCCCGCGGGCGACCTGCAGTTCGATGAAGTCCACGAGCAGGATCGAGTTGCGCACGATGATGCCGGCCAGGGCGATCATGCCGATCATCGAGGTGGCGGTGAAGGGCGCGCCCAGCAGCGCATGTCCCGGCATCACGCCGATGATCGTCAGGGGGATGGGCGCCATGATGACCAGCGGCGTGCTGTAGCTCTTGAACTGCGCCACCACCAGCAGGTAGATCAGGATCAGGCCCACGCCGTAGGCCGCGCCCATGTCGCGGAAGGTCTCGTAGGTGATCTGCGACTCGCCATCCCACTTCACCGAGTACTGGCGGAAGGGGTCGGACGGCTGGTGGATCCAGTATTCCCCGACCGCGCCGGCGCCGGGCAGGGCGGCCTTGTCCAGATGGCCGCGGATGGCGAACAGGCCGTACAGGGGGGAGTCGGGCAACGGGTCCTTGGCCCCTGCGCGGCGGCCGATGTCGCCGAACACGTAGCTCACGCCTTGAAGATCCTTCGTGTACAGCGTCTTGTCGATGACGCCGCGCTCCACGCGCACGAGTTCGCTCAGGGGCACGAGGGCGCCATTGGCGGCGCGCATCGGCAACGCCAGAAGGGCGTCCAGGCCGACTTGCTGCTCGCGCGCCAGTTGCAGGCGCACGGGCACCGGGTACTTGCTGTGGCCGTCATGCAGCCAGGCGGCATCCATGCCCGACAGGGCGCCCTGCACGGTTTGGGCGATGGCGGCCACCGGGATCCCCAGCGATTCAGCGCGCTGGCGCTTCACGCGCAGGAAGACGCGCGGCGCGTCGATCTGCAGCGTGCTGTCGATGGCCGCGATGTCGGGCGTGGCGGCGAAGGCGGCCTGGATGCGCCCGGCCAGTTGCTGGCGGCCGGCTTCGTCGGGGCCGTAGATCTCGGCCACCAGCGGGCTCATCACGGGCGGGCCCGGAGGCACTTCCACCACCTTCAGCTTGGCGCCGTGGCGCAGCGCGATCTTCTCGAGCGCCGGCCGCAACCGCTGCGCGATGGCATGGCTTTGCTCGTCGCGGTGCGCCTTGTCCACGAGGTTGATCTGCAGGTCGCCTTGCTCGGCATCGGCGCGCAGGTAGTACTGGCGCACCAGGCCGTTGAAGGTGATGGGGCTGGCCGTGCCGGCGTAGCCCTGCAGGTTTTCCACTTCTGGCTGGCGCGCCAGGAAGGCGCTCATCTCGTGCAGCGCCGCGGCGGTATCTTCCAGCGGTGTGCCCGCGGGCATATCGACGACGAGCTGGAACTCGCTCTTGTTGTCGAAGGGCAGCATCTTCAGCACCACGCCCACCGCCCAGGTCGGAACCAGCGCCAGCGCCACCGAGATCGCCAACGCGGCGATGATGCCGGCCAGGAGCAGCCAGCGGGCTCGAGCGCTGTCCAGGAACGGCAGCAGCAGGCGCGAGAAGCCCCGGGACATGAAGCGGCTGATGGCGCTGGGCGCGTGCTGGCCGTGCGAGTGCTCGCCCAGCAGGTCATGCGGCTTCATCAGCTTGAGCGCCAGCCAGGGCGTGACCGTGAAGGCGATGCCCAGCGACAAGGCCATGCCCAGGCTGGAATTGATCGGGATGGGGCTCATGTAAGGGCCCATCAGCCCGGTGACGAAGGCCATCGGCAGCAGCGCCGCGATGACGGTGAAGGTGGCCAGGATGGTGGGCCCGCCGACTTCGTCGACGGCGCGCGGGATGATCTCCCACAGCGGCTTGCCCGGCTCGAGCAACTGGTGGCGGTGGATGTTCTCCACCACCACGATGGCGTCGTCGACCAGGATGCCGATGGAGAAGATCAGCGCGAACAGCGAGACGCGGTTGAGCGTGAAGCCCCAGGCCCAGGAGGCGAAGAGCGTGGCCGTGAGCGTGAGGATCACCGCGCCGCCGACGATGATCGCCTCGCGCCGGCCCAGCGCCAAGCCGACGAGCAGGATCACCGCGCCGGTGGCGAAGGCCAGCTTCTGGATCAGCTTGTTGGCCTTCTCCGCGGCGGTCTGGCCGTAGTTGCGCGTGACGGTGGCCTGCATGCCCGCCGGGATGACGGTGTTGCGCAACTCCTCGATGCGCTGGCTTGCCGCATGCGCCACGTCCACGGCGTTCTCGCCAGGCTTCTTGGTCAGGCTGAGGGTCACGGCCGGGTAGACATCGCCGCCCCGGCCTGCCGCAGAGGCTGCACCTGCGGCGGCCAGCGAGGCCGCACCGGGCGTAAACCAGACGTACTGCAGCGGCTGCGCGGCCCCGGCTTCGACGCGCGCCACTTCGCGCAGGTAGACGGGCTTGCCGGCCTGCACGCCGACGACGAGATCGCCCACGTCCTCGGCGCTGCGCAGGAACTCGCCCGTCTCCACGGTGAGCATCTGTGAACCCGCCGGGTCGGCGGTCTGGCCCGCGGGCATGGCGAAGCTGGCGCCGGCCAGCACCTGCTTCAGGCCCAGCAGGTCGATGCCGCGCTCGCGCAGCCGGCCGGGCTCCAGGGTGACCTGCACCACGCGGCCCGGGCCGCCGATGGTCTGCACTTCACGCGCACCGGGCACGCGCTTGAGTTCGGCTTCCACGGTGTGCGCCACGCGCTCGAGATCGACCGCCGCCGTGCCGTCGCGGCTCCACAGCGTGACGCCGAGCACCGGCACGTCGTCGATGCCCTTGGGCTTGACGATGGGCGTCAGCGTGCCCACGTTGCGGGGCAGCCAGTTCTGGTTGGCGTTGAGCACGTCGAACACGCGAACCAGCGCCTCGGTGCGCGGCACGCCCACCTTGAACTGCACGGTCAGCACCGCCATGCCGGGGCGAGAGACCGAATAGGTGTGCTCGATGCCGGCGATCTGGCCCAGCACCTGTTCGGCCGGGCGCGCCACCATGTTCTGCACGTCGGCACTGCTGGCCCCCGGGAAGGGAATCAGCACGTTGGCCATCGTGACGTTGATCTGCGGCTCTTCCTCGCGCGGGGTCACCAGCACGGCAAATACGCCTAGCAGCAGGGCCACCAGGGCCAGCAGCGGTGTCAGCGGGCTGTTCTGGAAGGCCGCAGCCAGACGGCCCGAGATGCCGAGCGGGGCAGGGGATGCGTGGGGGTCGTTCACCGAAGGCTCACTTGGCCGGCCGGGCATCGACGAGCCCGGCCTTCATGGCGTCGGCGGCAATGCGCTCACCGGGCTTCAGGCCGGCCAGCACCGTGACGCCCTGGGCGCCGCGGTCGGCACCCAGACGCACCGCGCGCAGCACGTAGGCATCGCCCTGCGCCACATACACCGCAGTGAGTTCGCCGCGGCGCAGCACCGCCGCGGCCGGCACCAGCAGGGGCGCCTCGGCGGCACCGGGTGCGCTGGCGGATGCCGCGCTAACGAAGCGCACGCGCACGACCTGCCCGGGCATCGCGCCTTCGGTCGCCACGGGGGGCAGATCCAGCCGCCATTCGATGGTCTGCGAGACGGGGTCGGTGGTGCCCAGTTCGGTGCGGCGAATCGGCGTCACGGATTTGCCGTTGGGTAGATCGACGTCGATGCTCTTGGCGGTGCGGGCGGCCTCCGCGCGCGAGACACCCACCAGCACCACGGCGCGCAGCGCGCCGGGTGCATAGACCGTGGCCACGGGACGCCCTGGCGTGGCCAGGTCGCCGGTGTCCAGGTGCGTAGCGAGCACGATGCCGTCGAACGGCGCCGTCACGGCGGCGAAGCCACGCGCCAGCGTCGCCTGGGTGCGGCCCGCCTGGGCTTGCTGGAGGGCGGCCTGCACGGCCTGCCATTGCGTCTGCGCGACGTCCAGCGCGGCCTGGCTCACGAAGCCCTGTGCGCGCAGCTCGCGCGTGCGCTCGGCGTTGATACGGGCGTTGGTGGCCTCGGCCTGCGCCTGGGCCACGGCGGCCTCGCTGCGCTGCAGGCCCGCCGCGGTGTCGCGCTCGTCGATGCGCGCGAGCAGCTGCCCGGCCTTGACCCGGTCGCCGGCCTTCACCGCCAGCTGCAGCACGTTGCCGCCGACCTGCGCGGCCACCGTGGCCTGGCGCAGGGCTTGCAAGGTGCCGTCGATCTCGAAACCGCCTGAACCGGCGCCTCGCTGAACGGTCAGCGCGGGGACGTCGGCGGCCACGGCCAGTGCAGGCAGGAAGGCCAGCGTGGCCCAGAGAATGGAACGATATTTGATACCCATTTGGGTATGCTATCACATACCGTGCAGGGTATGGACTGACGGGTTTGCGAAGGGGCGACCCGGGCTCGGGTTTGTCCCGGGGCCCAACCCGCGATGGAAGCCCGAGATTCGAAATCTGGCGTACCTGCAGATCATCCGTCCGGCGGCCCCTCGGGCCCGCCGCATCCGCCCCACCCCCCGATCGAGACGAAAGAAGAGCCTTGGACTTCGAGCCCCCCGCACCCGGCCGCCTCATGAAGGCGCCAGAGAATTTCATCGACGCCGCCGGTGTACGCGAGGTCTTCGTGCAGGCCGGCGCCGGTCGGCGCGACTTCATCCGCAAGGCCTTTGCCGCGGCCGGCGCGGCCGTGACCGCGCCGATGGCGGTGGCGCAGACGGGCGCATCGGCCGCGGCAGGCGGCGACGCAAACCTCCTGGAGCTGCCCGAACACTCCAGGGGCCTGGGCCGGCCGGTGGCCTTCGAGGGCTATGGCAGGCCCTCCAGGCACGAGGCCAACGTGCAACGCCGCACCAGCCCGGGGTTGACGCAGACGGCCGAGTCGTCGGTGTCGTTTGCTCCGCTGCAGTCGCTGTTCGGCATCGTCACGCCCAGTGGTTTGCACTTCGAACGCCATCACCAGGGCTGGTGGGACGTCGACCCGACGCGTCACCGGCTGATGCTCAATGGCTCCGACGAGAAGATCCTGCGCAAGGCCATGGTCTTCACGATGGATGAGCTGATGCGCCTGCCCGCCGTGAGTCGCTTCCACTTCATCGAGTGCGGCGCCAATACCGGCATGGAGTGGGGCAACGTGGCCGTGCCCACCTGTCAGTACACGCATGGCATGCTGAGCTGCAGCGAATTCACCGGGGTGCCGCTGAAGACCTTGCTCGATATGGCCGGCGCCGACGTGCGGCGC
The DNA here is from genome assembly GCA_030681795.1 of Rubrivivax sp. Classification (GTDB taxonomy): domain Bacteria; phylum Pseudomonadota; class Gammaproteobacteria; order Burkholderiales; family Burkholderiaceae_C; genus Rubrivivax. The sequence continues at coordinate 140,446 of JAUXRG010000064.1, read as the reverse complement.
GGCCGCTACGTGCTCGCCGAGGGCGCCGACGGTTCGTCGCTGACCCGCACCGTGCCCATGGAGCTCGTCGAGAGCGGCGAAGTCCTGGTGGCCTACGGGCAGAACGGCGAGATGCTGCGCCCCGAGAACGGCTATCCGCTGCGCCTGGTGGTGCCGGGCGTGCAGGGCGTGAGCTGGGTCAAATACCTGCGCCGCATCGAAGTCGGCGACCAGCCCTATGGCACCAAGGACGAGGTCAGCACCTACGTGGACCTCATGCCCGATGGCCTGCTGCGGCAATACACCAGCACGCAGGAGTGCAAGAGCGTGGTCACCACCCCCTCGGGGGGCCAGGTGCTGCTGGACAAAGGCTTCTACAGCGTCAACGGCCTGGCCTGGTCCGGCCGAGGCAAGATCGCTCGCGTGGACGTTTCGGTGGACGGCGGGCGCAACTGGCGCAGGGCGCGACTGCAGACGCCGGTGCTCGGCAAGTGCCTGACCCGATTCAGCCTCGATTGGGTCTGGAACGGACAGCCGGCGCTGATCCAGAGCCGTGCCATCGACGACACCGGCTACGTGCAGCCCACGCTGCGGCAGTTGCGTGCCGTGCGCGGTACGCGCTCGGTCTATCACCACAACGCGCTGCAGACCTGGCTCGTGCAGGAGAACGGCGAGGTGAGGAATGTGCAGCTGGCCTAGGCCCTGGATCGCCGCGGCGTGGCTGCTCGCCTGCACCGCGCAAGCCCAGGTGCCGCAGCCGTTCCCCGGGATCGGCCGGCCGGCGACGCCGCGCGAGGTGGCGGCCTGGGACATCGACGTGCGGCCCGACTTCAAGGGCCTGGTGCCGGGCTCGGGTTCGGTGGCCGCAGGCATGGCCCTTTGGGAGGCCCGCTGCGCGAGCTGCCACGGCGTATTCGGTGAAAGCAACGAGATGGCTTCGCCGCTGGCCGGCGGCACCACCGCGAAAGACCTCGAAACGGGCCGGGTTGCGCGCCTCAAGGACCCGGCCTTCCCCAGCCGCAGCACGCTGATGAAAGTCTCGACGCTGTCCACGCTGTGGGACTACATCCGGCGCGCCATGCCGTGGACCACGCCGAAGTCGCTGACGCCCGATGAGGTCTACGCCGTCACGGCCTACCTGCTCAACCTGGGGGGCATCGTGCCCGACGATTTCACACTGTCGGACCGCCACATGGCCCAGGTGCAGGCGCAGCTGCCCAACCGCAACGGCACGACCACGGCGCATGGCCTGTGGCCGGGCAGGGGGCTGGGCAACGGCGGCAAGCCCGATGTCCAGGCCGTGGCCTGCATGAAAGACTGCGTGAAGGAGCCGCGGGTGATCTCCGCTCTGCCCGAGTTTGCGCGCAACTCGCACGGCAACCTGGCCGAGCAAAACCGCCGCTTCGGCGCGCAGCGGGGCGCGGACACCGCCGGGCCGCCACCGCCGTCGCTGGCGGCATCGGCGGCGGCCGCGGCCTCGAGCCCATCGACTCGATGAGGTCGATCCACCGCAGGAACTAGGGATTGCACGCATTCCAGATTTGTTCTGGATCAATACGATCCGCCGGCCAAGGAGATACCCATGCAAACTCGTCGGGAAATTCTGAATCACTCGGCCAAGGTGGCGGGCATGCTCGCTGCGCTGGGCCTTCTGCCCGCGCTGGCCCAGGCCCAGGCCCAGGCCACGGGCTACCACACCGCGGCCTTCGACGCCAAGACCATGGCCGACCTGATGAAGGCGCTGGGTTCGGCGGCACCCACGGAAAGCAAGGGCGTCATCGTCACCGGGCCGGACATCGCCGAGAACGGGGCCGTGGTGCCGGTCGGTGCCTCGACGGCGCTGCCTGGCGTCAAGCGGCTGCTCCTGTTGGTGGAGAAGAACCCCTCGATGCTCTCGGCGATATTCGACGTCACCGACGCGGTGGAGGCCAACTTCGCCACCCGCGTCAAGATGGGCCAATCGTCGAATGTCTTCGCCGTGGCGCTGATGGCCGACGGCAAGGCGCTCTACGCGGTCAAAGAGGTCAAGGTCACGCTCGGCGGCTGCGGCGGCTGAACACGCGGCCACGAATCGTTCCCAGCTTCAAGGAGATACACCATGGCAGATCCGATGCGCATTCGCGCTCAAGTCGCCGGCGACAAGGCCACCGTTCGTGTGCTGATGGGCCACGAAATGGAGACCGGGCAGCGCAAGGATTCTGCCGGCAAGGCGATCCCGGCCTGGTTCATCCAGACCGTCACGGCGCAGCTCAACGGCAAGACGGTGATGACCGCGCAGTGGGGGCCGTCGATTTCGAAGAATCCGTTCCTGCAGTTCAACCTCAAGGGCGCGAAGGCCGGAGACAAGGTCAGCGTCACCTGGGTGGACAACAAAGGCGACAAGCGCACCGATGAAGCCACGGTGGCCTGAGTGCAGGGCTGCCAACCCATGAGGACGCCGATGCGACTGATCTTGACCCTGGGCTGCCTCCTGGTCGCGGCCGGGGCCGCGCAGGCGCAGCCCAAGAGCGCCCTGGAGGGCATCGCCGAATACCGCGCCATGCTGGCGGACGGCAACCCTGCCGAGCTCTTCGAGGCCAAGGGCGAAGAGCTCTGGAAGACCCGGCGAGGGCCGAAGAACGCATCGCTCGAGCGCTGTGATCTGGGCAAGGGGCCGGGCGTCGTGAAGGGCAGCTTCGTCGAACTGCCACGCTGGTTTGCCGATACGGGCAAGGTGCAGGATCTGGAGTCGCGCCTGCTCAGCTGCATGGAGAGGCTGCAGGGCTTCGACGCCGCTGCGATCGCCAGGACGCCGTTCGGCAAGGGCGAGCAGGTCCATCTCGAAGGCTTGACGGCCTGGATTTCGGGTGAGTCGCGCGGCCAGCGCTTCAACCTTTCGCAGGTCCACGCTGACGAGCGCACGATGTTCGAGATCGGCAAGCGCGCGTTCTTCTACCGCAGCGGTCCGCACGATTTCTCCTGCGCTTCGTGCCACGGCGAGTCGGGCAAGCGCATCCGCATGCAGGACCTGCCTGAGCTCACCAAGAACCCGGGCGACGGCATAGGCTTTGCCGCCTGGCCGGCCTACCGCGTGAGCAGCGGCGAGATGTGGAGCATGCAGCGCCGCCTCAACGACTGCTTTCGCCAGCAGCGCTTTCCCTATCCGGGCTATGCCTCCGACGTGACCATCGCCCTGGGTGTGTACATGGGCGTCAACGCCAAGGGCGCCGAATCCATCGCCCCGGCGCTCAAGCGCTGAGCGGAGCCCAGACGCATGAACATTCGCACCACCGTTGCCGTGCCGCTCGCCGCGTTCCTGCTCGCCGGCTGTGCCACGCCCGAGCCCAGGCCGGACTACGACGCCCTGCTGGCGCAGATGATGCGCGACTCGTTTCGCGACGAAGGCATCGCCAAGGCCGATCGCTTGCAGCAGGATGCGGCCAACGCGGCCTGTTCCAAGGCCGCCGCCGGCTCGGCGTTGCCGGAGGCGCTGGCGCGCAGCCTGCAGGAGGCGGCGCTCAAGAGCGTGCGCCTGCCCTCCGACGGCAAGTTTCTGGGCGACTGGCGCGAGGGCGAGAAGCTCGCGCAAAGCGGCCGCGGCATGACCTGGACCGACAAGTCAGCCGCCCCTGCCACCAACGGGGGAAATTGCTACAACTGCCATCAGATCACGGCGGCCGAGATCTCCTTCGGCACGATAGGCCCGAGCCTGCTCCACTATGGCCGGCAGCGCGGCGTCACCGACCCCGAAAGCCCCTTGTCGCGTCCCATCGTCGAGTACACCTGGACCAAGCTGTACAACGCTCGGGCCTTCAGCGCTTGCTCGGGCATGCCGCGTTTCGGCCATGCGGGCGTGCTCGACGAGACCCAGCTCAGGAACCTGATGGCGCTGCTGCTCGACCCGAAGTCGCCGGTCAACCAGTAGGCCATGAATCTTTCCAAGCGCGAGTTCCTCCAGGTGCTGGGAGCGGCTTCGGCCGCCGGCATGAGCCTGAGCCGCTATGCCGACGCCAGCGCCGCCACGGCCCAGCAGGGTCTGTACGAGCTGCCGCGGTTCGGCAACGTGTCGCTGCTGCACATGACCGATTGCCACGCGCAGCTGCTGCCCATCCATTTCCGCGAGCCCAGCGTCAACATGGGCGTGGGCGCCATGCGGGGCCAGTTGCCGCACTTGGTGGGCGAGTCGCTGCTCAAGGCGGCCGGCCTGAAGCCGGGCTCGCCGCAGGCGCACGCTTTCACCTACATCGACTTCGAGAAGGCGGCTCGCCGCTACGGCCGTGTCGGCGGCTTTGCGCACCTGGCCACGCTGGTCAAGCAACTCAAGGCCAGCCGGCCGGGCGCCTTGCTGCTCGACGGCGGCGACACCTGGCAGGGTTCGGCCACCTCGCTGTGGACGAACGCGCAGGACATGGTCGACGCCTGCCTGCTGCTCGGCGTGGACGTGATGACCGGTCACTGGGAGTTCACCTATGGCATGGAGCGGGTGAAGCAGATCGTCGACGGCGACTTCAAGGGCCGGGTCGATTTCCTTGCCCAGAACATCAAGACCCACGACTTCGGCGACCCGGTGTTCAAGCCCTATGTGCTGAAGAATATCAACGGCGTGCCGGTGGCCATCATCGGCCAGGCCTTCCCCTACACACCCATCGCCAACCCGCGCTACATGATGGCCGACTGGAGCTTCGGCATCCAGGACGAGAACATGCAGCGCATGGTCGATGAAGCGCGCGGCAAGGGCGCGCAGGTGGTGGTGGTGCTGTCGCACAACGGCATGGATGTGGACCTGAAGATGGCCAGCCGCGTGCGCGGCATCGACGCCATCTTCGGCGGCCACACGCACGACGGCGTGCCCGTGGCGGTGCCGGTGGCCAACGCCGGCGGCAAGACGCTGGTCACCAACGCCGGGAGCAACAGCAAGTTCCTGGGCGTGATGGACTTCGACGTCAAGGACGGCAAGGTCGCCGACTTCCGCTACCGGTTGTTGCCGATATTTGCCAACCAGCTGCAGCCCGACCCGGCCATGGCGGCACTCATCACCAAGGTGCGCGCGCCCTATGAAGCCAAGCTCGCCGAGAAGCTGGCGGTCACCGACGGCCTGCTCTACCGTCGCGGCAATTTCAATGGCAGCTGGGACCAGTTGGTGTGCGACGCGTTGATCGACGTGCAGGGCGCCGAGATCGCTTTCTCGCCCGGCTTCCGCTGGGGCACGACCCTGCTGCCGGGCGATGCGATCACCCGCGAGCTGATGATGGACCAGCTGGCGATCACCTACCCGTATACGACGCTGACGCCGATGAGCGGCGAGATGATCAAGACCATCCTCGAAGACGTGGCCGACAACCTCTTCAACCCCGACCCGTACTACCAGCAGGGCGGCGATATGGTGCGCGTGGGCGGCCTGCAGTACACGATGACGCCGGGTGAAAAGATGGGTGGGCGTATCTCAGACATGCGGCTGGCCGGCAAGGCCATCGAAGCCGGCAAGACCTACAAGGTCGCGGGCTGGGCGCCGGTGGCCGAGGAGGCGCGCAACGCGCCGGGCAGCAAGCCGGTGTGGGACGTCATCGAGACCTGGCTCAAATCGCAGCCCGGTGGCCGCGTGAAGCCGCGCCGCATCAACACGCCCCGCCTTGTCGGCACCCAGGGCAACCCGGGTTCGGCATAGTCGCCCCGCCCCCCAGCCACGCCCAGGAGACAGACATGCGCCCCTTCCGTCAGATCCTCGCCGCCTTCCTGATTGCTGCAAGCGCCGCCCCGGCCTGGGCCCAGGACATGGTCGCGTACCACATCGACGACATGTCGCAGCAAGCGCTCAAGGGCCTGCGCAATATCCGCAACCACCTCGACGTGGACCCGGGCGCCAAGATCACCGTGGTGACGCACGCGCTGGGTGTGGACTTCCTGCTCGAAGGTGCCAAGGACGTGAACGGCAGCCTCTTTGCCGGCCCCGTGTCCGCATTGGTGTCGCGCGGTGTGAAGTTCGAAGTCTGCGAGATCACGTTGAAGAACCGCAACCTGAAGAAGGAGCAGTTCATCCAGGAGGCCGAGTTCACGCCCTCGGGCGTGGTCCGCCTGGCCAAGCTGCAGAAGCAGGGCTCGGCCTACATCAAGCCCTGACAGCGGCAGGCCTGCGGGCGTGGGCCGCTCTCGCGGGCCCGCGCTGCGGGCCCGAGCAACGCCGAGGATTCCACCCATGCGCAAGACCACCGTTCTGGCCGCATTGGCCTGCTCGCTGTCCCTGTTCAGCTTTGCCCTTCAGGCCGCGGAGGCCGGGCGGGCGGAAGATATCGTGCAGGGCAAGTGCTTCCTGTGCCATGGCACGGCCGGCGAGAGTTCGAGCCCGGTATTTCCTCGGCTGGCCGGTCAGAACGCGGCCTATGTCGCGCGTCAACTGGTCGACTACAAGAGTGGCAAGCGGCGCAGCACGACCATGCAGCCCATGGTCGAGGACTTGTCGGCGGAGGACTTCAAGGCGCTGGGGGCCTACTTCGCTTCGCGCCAAGCGCAGGGGCATCCCACCGACGACAACGATCTGGCCCAGATGGGCCGCTTCGTCTTTCTGCGCGGCAACCCGTACTCCGGCGTGGCCGCTTGCGCCGGTTGCCATGGCGCCAACGGTCACGGCACGGAAGACCTGCCTCGCCTGGCGGGACAGCATGCGCAATACATCGAAAACCAGCTCATGCTCTTCAACAAGCGCGAGCGCACCAACGACAACGCCGTGATGCACGGCATCGCCGGCAAGCTCACGGTGCTCGAGGTGAAGGCGGTTTCGGCCTTCCTCAGCGGGCTGCAATAGCGCCGGACCGGGGCCCGCGCAGCTGCGCAGGCGGCCCGGCGCGGGTGCGCCGCGGCGGTTGCGTCAAGCCAGCATGTCGTGCCAGATGTTGTCTGCCCAGGACAGGGCGTAACGCCCCTCGATCTGATTGGCAGCCACCGATACGCCACCCGAACCGGGCACGGTCTTGAACGTCTTCTCTGCGGCGGCGTACTGGTGCACCGAGGCCACGTGGACCACGTCGCGCGGGGTGACGAAGCTGTAGCAGGTATTCATCACCACCGGCGCGGGGTTGACCGGCTGCCCCTGGAGCAACTGGAGGATGGCCGCGGCAGCGACCTTGGCCTGCTGGTTGGCGATGTGCCCCGACTTGGGCATCAGCGGGGCCGAGAACGTGGCGTCACCGAGCACATGGATGCCTGGTGCGGCGGTGGACTCCATGGTCAGCCAATCGACGCCCACCCAGCGGTTGTTCATATTCACCAGACCGGCGCTGCGGGCGATATCGCCGGCGCGCTGTGGCGGCACCACATTCAGGACGTCGGGTTTGACATCCTCGAATTCGAGCTTGGCCAGGTTGCCCGCGATCTCCTTCAGTTCGGCGTTCGGCCGGTATTCGAGGATGCCGGCGTAGTGCTGGGCGAAGGCCTTTTCGAACAAGGCCTTCTTCGACACGATTTCGGCGTTCGCATCGAGCACGATCACCTTGGACCTGGGCTTGGCTGTCTTGAAGTAGCTGGCCACCATGCAGGCACGTTCGTAGGGCCCGGGCGGGCAGCGATAGGGCGCCTTGGGGATCGAGATGGCAAAGACGCCACCGTCGGGCATGGCCTCGAGCTGCTTGCGCAGCGCGACGGTCTGCGCTCCCGCCTTCCAGGCGTGCGCGATGCGGCCGGAATCCACGGCCGCCTGCAGGCCGGGGGTTTGATCGAACATGAAGTCGATGCCCGGCGACAGCACCAGGCGGTCGTAGGCGATTTCCTGCCCGGTGGCCAGGCGCACCTTCTTGGCCGCGGCGTCGATCGCAGTCACTTCGCCCTGGACGACCTTCACGCCCAAGGCCTTCAGGCCGTCGTAGCCGCGGGTCAGATCCGAGATCTGCTTGTAGCCACCGAGCACGAGGTTAGAAATCGGGCAGGAGACAAAGCTGGCGTTGCGTTCGACGAGTGTGACGTCGACATTGCCACCCCAAAGCTTCAGGTAGCGCGCCGCCGTGCTGCCCCCGAAGCCGCCGCCGCACACGACGACGCGGCCGATCGAGGGGCCTGCGCCCAGGTTGGCGCAACCAGCCAACGCCAGCCCACCCAGGGCGGCGCCGGCGCCGAGCAGACGACGCCGGGAAACTTCACTCGGGCGATGCTCGAACATGGCCTGCTCCTTCATGGCTTGACTTGCTGGACGGCGAAAAAGCCGGCAATCAGCTTGAGCTGCTCGTCGGTATAACCCTTGGCAATCTGGTGCATGACCGTCGCGGGCTGTGCGCCGCTCTTGAAATCCGCGACCTGCGCAAACATTTTTTCCGCTGACATGCCCGCCAGCGGCTTCATGTCGCCCCGGGCCTGGCCGTTCGTGCCGTGGCAGTTGGCACAGGTGGCGGCCAGGTTGCGTGCCTGAAGCGGGTCCTGGGCCGTGGCCGTCGAAGGCCAGGCGGCCGCAGCCACGAGTAGCGCCAGGCCGCTGGGCCAGTGGAGCGGTGCATGCATGTCTTGTCTCCTGTTCGATGGACCATTCATGGCGCCGCGCGATCCCGGCTGAGGCATCCCTCCGCCTGGCGACGCGAGGGCAGGGTGACTGCTGCAGCCTAGGGCTGGCCCCGAGCACCAGCGGCGGCATTCTGGTCTAGATTCAGTCATGGCAATTAGGCGCTTACCCGCAATTCAGCGGCTGTGTGCGTGGGCGGATTGGGCGATCCAGTTCGGCTGGGTGCTGCTGGTCGGCCTGAGCTTGTCGGTCGCCGCGCAGGCGCAAAAGCCGGTCACGGCGCAGGAGCTCGCACCGGGTGTCTGGTTGGCCCAGGGCGACGCGGCTTTGGGCAGCAGCGCCAACCGCAACTTCATCTCGAATGCCGCTTTCGTGGTCACCGACGACGGCGTGCTGGTGGTCGACGCCCTGGGCTCGCCGGTGCTCGCCCGGGAGTTGCTCGCCGAGATCCGACGCGTGACGAGCCAGCCGGTGCGCTACGTGGTCGCCACCCACTACCATGCCGACCACATCTACGGTCTGCAGGTCTTTCAGGCCGCGGGCGCCAAGATCCTGGCCCACCGGGCCGCGCGCGAGTACCTGGCCTCCGAGACGGCGCAGCGCCGTCTCGAAGCCAGCCGCCAGGAACTGGCGCCCTGGGTCGATCGGAATACGCGCCTGGTCAACGCCGACCGTTGGCTGGCCGGCGACGAGACGCGCCTTCGCATGGGCTCGTTCGACATTCTGATTCGGCATGTCGGGCCCGCGCACACGCCCGAAGACGTGATGGTGTATGTGCCGCGGCTCGGCGTCCTGTTCGCGGGCGACCTCTTCTTTCGTGGCCGAATCCCCTTCGTCGGGCAGGCCGACAGTCGATCGTGGATTGCTTCGCTGGAGCGCGTGATCGAACTGGGCCCGCGGCTGGTGATTCCTGGGCATGGGCCGGCCTCCACCGACCCGATCGCCGACCTCACGCTGACCCGCGATTACCTCGTCCACCTGCGCCGCACCATGGGCGAGGCGGCACGGAACATGGAGCCTTTCGACGAGGCCTATGCCAAGGCCGACTGGTCGCGCTTCGAGGCACTGCCCTTGTTCCGCGCGGCCAACCGCATGAACGCCTACAACACCTACCTGTTGATGGAGCGGCAAGGCGAGCGGTGAGCGAGGTGAGGGCGGCCACGCCCAGGGTGGCCCGCGGCGCTCCTCCGCAAACGGGTGATCTGCTTCGTTGGATCATTGCTCGCGCACAGAATTCTGCTCTGACGAAATCAGGGCCGAGCCGCGACCGGCGCGGCCACGGGAGCGGGGCGCAAGCCTCCTGAATTTGCGCCGGCGCAGTGTCTTGGCGTCACAGCCAAGGCAGAATCTGACTCACGATGAATACCCGTACCCCTATACCACCGGCCCTGCCTGAGGGCGACGTTGCGACTGACGGCGACAGCACGGCCACCGTGATATCGCTCTACCAGAAGCACAGGAAGATCTACGCGCGGGCCGTCACCGGCACGTTTGCCGCCTGGCGTTGGGGACTGGTCTGGGCCACGCAGTTGCTGTTCTACGGGCTGCCCTGGCTGATGTGGAACGACCGTCAGGCGTTGCTGTTCGACCTGACCACCAGGCGCTTCTACGTCTTCGGCCTGATCCTGTACCCGCAGGATCTGATCTACCTCACGGCCCTGCTGATGATCTCGGCCTATGTGCTGTTCCTCTTCACCGCCGTGGCCGGGCGGCTGTGGTGTGGCTACGCGTGCCCGCAGACCGTGTATACGGAGATCTTCATGTGGTTCGAGCGCAAGCTCGAGGGCGATCGCAACCAGCGCATAAAGCTCGACGCCGGCCCGTGGAATGGCAACAAGATCTTGCGCAAGGGCTGCAAGCAGCTCGTCTGGCTGGCCTTCGGGCTGTTCACCGGGTTCACCTTTGTCGGCTACTTCACGCCGATCAGGTCGTTGACCGAGTCCGCCATGACGCTGGGATTCGGCCCCTGGGAGTGGTTCTGGGTGATGTTCTACGGCCTGGCCACCTACGGCAACGCCGGGTTCATGCGCGAGCAGGTCTGCAAGTACATGTGCCCGTACGCGCGCTTCCAGAGCGCGATGTTCGACAAGGACACCCTCATCATCAGCTACGACGCCGAACGTGGCGAGCCTCGCGGTGCGCGCTCGCGCAAGGCCGATCCAGGCAAGCTCGGCCTGGGTACCTGCGTCGACTGCAATCTGTGCATCCACGTTTGCCCCACGGGCATCGATATCCGCGAGGGGCTGCAGTACGAATGCATAGGTTGCGCCGCCTGCATCGACGTCTGCGACGGCGTGATGGACAAGATGAACTACCCGCGGGGCCTGATCCGCTACGCCACGCAGAACAGCCTGGCACAGCACTTCGACCGCAAGCAGATGATCGCGCGCATCCTGCGCCCGCGCGTGATCGTCTACACCGCGATCCTCGTGCTGATCTGCACCGCCTTCGCGGTCAGCGTCGCCTTGCGCGACCCCTTCCGTGCCAACGTGGTGCGTGACCGTGGGGCGCTGGCGCGCGTCGTCGAGAGCGGCATGGTCGAGAACGTCTACCGGCTGCAGCTCATGAACAACCAGGAGCAGCCCCAGACCTACCGTGTGACTGTCGAGGGCCTGCCGCGCATCGCAATGGAGTCCCCTGTCGAGGTGACGGTGGCGCCGGCCGAAGCGCGCTGGATCACGCTGGGCGTGCGCGTCCCCTTCGAGGCGGCCCAGCAAGCGGGGCCTGGGGCCCACCCCATTCACTTCGAAATCGAGCGGACGGCGTTGCAGGGGCATCACGAGGCGGCGAAGGTAAAGGAAAAGTCGACCTTCGTGGTGCCGCGCTGAAGCCATGAAAGCCCAGCAAGGCACAAACCGTGGAGCGCATCGATAGCCTGGTGATCGGGGCCGGCGTCGTCGGCCTGGCCGTCGGGCGGGCCCTGGCGAGGGCCGGCCGCGAGACCATCGTGGTGGAGGCGCTGGAGGGCATCGGCCAAGGGGTGAGCTCACGCAACAGCGAAGTCGTCCACGCCGGGCTGTACTACCCCCCGGGCTCGCTCAAGGCCAGGCTGTGCGTCCGTGGCAAGGAACGGCTGTACGCCTTTGCCGCCAGCCACGGCGTGCCGCATGCGGTCTGCGGCAAGCTGGTGGTCGCGACCCTGCCGGATCAGCATGCGGCCCTGGCCGTGCTGCAGCAGCGCGCCGCCGCCAATGGCGTTCCGGTGCAAGCCTTGACGGCTGCGCAAGCCCGGGTGCTCGAGCCCGAGCTGCACTGCACGGCAGCGCTCTTGTCGCCGAGCACCGGCATTGTCGACAGCCACGCCTTGATGCTGGCGCTGCAAGGCGATCTGGAACGCGCCGGCGGCGTGGTGGCCGTGCAGTCGACCGTGCAGGCCGCCTGTTTTCGCGGTGGGCGTGGCGCGGTGGTCAGCGTGGCCTCGCCCGACGGTGAACTGGAGATCGAAGCCGGCTGTGTCGTCAATGCGGCCGGCTTGCAGGCCTGCCCTCTGGCGCGCCGCTTCCAGGGGCTGGCGCCTGGGCACGTGCCGCAGGCGCGTTACGCCAAGGGCAGCTATTTCACGCTCACCGGCCGAGCGCCCTTCGCACGCCTGGTCTACCCGGCGCCCACGGATGCCTGGCTCGGCGTGCACCTGACGCTGGACCTCGCGGGCCAGGCCCGGTTCGGGCCCGATTTCGAGTGGCTGGCGGCCGAGTCGCCGCGGGACATCGACTACGCCGTCGACCCGGCCCGCGCGCAGGGCTTCGAGGAGGCCATCCGACGCTACTGGCCTGGCTTGCCAGCCGGCGCGCTGCAACCCGGCTACAGCGGCGTGCGTCCCAAGATCCACGGCCCGGACGAGCCGGCGCCTGACTTCCGCATCGACGGCCCCGCGGTCCATGGCGTGCCCGGGCTCGTCAACCTGTTCGGCATCGAGTCACCCGGCCTGACCGCGGCGCTCGCCATCGGGGAACATGTGGTGACGCTGCTGGCCCCCTGAGGGGTGCCGCAGTGGGCGAGCTCGCCCAATGAAAAAGGCCCCTTGCGGGGCCCTTGCCAGACCAGGCGCCGGGTGCGCCTGGTTCACGAACCGATCCCGGTCAGGCCTTCTTGGCCCAGGCGCTGCACCAGCCGCCCGCGACGACCTGCTTGGTACCGAACAGTGGGCACCCGGCGCTGGCGTCGGTGGCCTTGCCCTGGTACAGCGCGCAGTTGCTGCACTTCTGGTCATTCGTGTGCTTGGGGAACTTCTTGGCGTCGGCCTTGGCCGTGGCTTCGACGTAACCCAGGGCCACGGCCTGGGGATCCTTTTCGCTGAGCTTGACGGCCTGGGCCTGCACCTGGCTGGCGGCCAACGCCGTGCCCGCGGCGGCCACTCGGAACAGGAAGGTGCGACGATTGGTTTTCGACATGGGACAGGATCTCCGTAGGGTGGGATGGACGGGGAAGTGAAAGCGGTCGATCAGGGCGCCGGGACGGTGATGCCCAGGCAGGCATTGCAACGTCCCAGGCCACGCAGGCGTGGATCGGGTTTTCCATCACCGGTCTTGAAATTGGCGTGGCAGCGGATGCACACGTACATCTTCGAGCTGGACATCATCGGCCGGACCCCGGGTTCGGCGTTGGGGCGCGCCGCGGTGTACTCGGCCTGCGTTTGTCGCAGCTTGGGCCCGGGCGTGGATTCTGAAGCAGGAGGCGTGCGGCGGGTCGTCATGGCGGGCGGATGCCAGGGTGAGCTGCCCTGGAAGTCATGAATGCTGTATTGTCCTCTGAAATTCAAACCCCCTGCACTCGGGACTCTCACCGGGGACTCCCGTGCATGCAGAACAGGGCGCCCGGAGGGCGTCAGGGCGGCCCGGCGAAGTCGCCGCTGCCGCCAGCACCAGCGCCAGCTGGAGGGACAGCGTCTGCCACAGCAGCGCGCGCGCCATCACCTCGCGGTTGGACAGCGGCGCACCACCACGTCGACGCCGTCGCCCTGCGCCGCTTCATCGCCGTCGATGCCGGGGTTCATGCTTGGTGTCTGCGCGGCGGCTGCACATCCGCAACCGCCGGCACACCCGTTACCCGACTCGGAGCGGCCCCCCACGAAGAACCCGACCTTCAAGCTGCTGCTGACCCTGAGTGCGCTGGCCGGCGCCCAAGCCGCATTGACGCAGAACGCCCGCCCGAACCGTGCAGAGCAACGCCGCGCAGATCGAAGCCATGCGCGCCGGCCGCCTGCATGTGGCGGGTTTTTCCACCGGCCCCACGGCCTTTGCGGTGAACATCGCCGGTGCCGTGCCTTTTGCCATCAAGGGCTGGGACATCAACGTGCGCGAGTCCGGCGTGCTGGGCCTGGTGGGCGCTGGCGGCATCGGCATGGTGCTGGACACCGCGCTCAACCTCTTCCAGTGGCCGCGCGTGGCCATGGTGCTGGTGTCGGTGTTCGCGGTGGTCATCGCCGCCGAGGTGCTGGTGACGCAGGCGCGCAAGCGGATCCTCTGAGCGCCTCCGGGCGGCGGCTTCGTGCGCCGCGGCTCATCGGCTGGGCGTCCATCCGCTCACAAGCTCGTGAACGCCGCGAATCGAATCGTTCTCGAGCTCTCAGTCAGCGACCGCAGCGCGATACGCGTGCCAGGAGGCGTGCCCCAGCACCGGCCCCACCACCAGCAGGCCGGCGAAGCCGGGCAGCATGGCCAGGAACACGAGCAGCGAGATGATCACGCCCCAAGTGATCATCACGCCGGTCTGCATCAGCACCAGCCGCATGCTCGTCAGCCCGGCGCTGATGGCATCGGCGCGGCGGTGCAGGATCATCGGCATGGAGACCACGCTGACGGCGAAGATCAGCGTGGCGAACATGGCCCCCACCGCCAGCCACACGGCCAGGAAGACGAAGTTGTCGGGCGAGAGCAGCGCCAGCAGCGAGCCCTTGAAGTCAGGGATGCCGTCGAAGGTCACGGCAAACACCACCAGCGTGGTGCGCGCCCAGAGCATCTCGAGCACCAGCAGCACGATGCCGAAGATGCCGAGCTGACCCGTGCGCGCCTTCCAGGCCAGCAGGGAGTCCCGGAAACCGGGCTTGTCGCCGAGTTCCAGCCGCTGGCTGACGCGGTACATGCCCAGGCACAGGAACGGCCCCATCAGCAGGAAGCCGCCCGAGAGCGCCAGCACATACGCCGGCGAGCTCTCGAAGACGAACAGCAGCGCCCAACCCATGGCCACGAAGCAAGCCCCGTAGAACAGCCCGATGCCCGGCGCGCGGATGAAATCGCGCCAGCCCAGTGCCAGCCAGCGCAGGGGGTCGGCCAGCGTCAAGGTGCGCAGTTCCAGGGCTGCGCCGGAGTCGGGCGCAGCGGGCTCGGCGATGTCGTTCATGGCGCGAGCCTATGCGGCATTGCCGCAGCCTCTTACTCGGACAATCCCGAACCCGAATCGGGGCCGCCGGGGCGGGGCCCGGACCGTCGCTCAGCGCTCGCGGCGAACCCGCAGCAGCTCGTCGATCACGAGGCAGATCGCGCCCAGCGTAATGGCGCTGTCGGCCAGGTTGAAGGCGGGGAAATAGCCGCCCTGGAACAGCGGCTCCAGGACGCGGAAGCGAAACTGCAGGAAGTCGACCACGTAGCCATGCAGCAGGCGATCGACGACGTTGCCCAGTGCGCCGCCCATGATCAGCGCCACCGCGAAGCAGAACAGCTTTTGCGTCGGGTGGCTGCGGATCATCCAGACGATGGCGCCCGACGCCCCCAGGCCCATGGCGGTGAAGAACCAGCGTTGCCAGCCGCTGGCGTCGGAGAGGAACGAAAACGCCGCGCCCTTGTTGTGGGCGCGCACCACGCTGAAGAAATCGGTGACCGGGCGCACGTCGCCGTATTGCAGCCAGCCGACGATGAGTGTCTTGCTGAACTGGTCGGCCAGCACGACGGCCGCGGCCAAGCCGAACCACAACCACGGGCTGACGGCGCCGTTCTTGCCACGCGCAGCCATGCTCAGGCCACCTGGCGCAGTTCGCCAGCACCATACAGGTTGCTGGTGCAGCGGCCGCACAGGCCCGGGTGGGCGCGGTCGTGCCCGACGTCGTCGCGCCAGTGCCAGCAGCGTTCGCACTTCTGCGCCGTGCTGGCGCGCACCTCGATGGCCAGCGTCTCACCCAGGGCGAGCTCCACGGTCGAGGTGATGAGCACGAATTTCAGGTCCTCGCCCAGCGCGGCGAGCAAGGCGTGGTCCTGCGCCGGCGCGGTGAGCAGGACATGCGCCTGCAGCGACGAGCCCACGCCACCGGCGCTGCGCAACGCCTCGATCTCCTTGTTCACCGCATCGCGCAGCTCGCGCAGGCGGGCCCACTTGGCCAGCAGTGCGGTGTCCGGCGCCTCGAAGGTCCAGTAGGTCTCGGTGAAGATCGAGTCGCCGCCCGTGAATACCTTCCAGGCCTCTTCGGCGGTGAAGCTGAGGAAGGGGGCCATCCAGCGCAGCATGGCGTGCGTGATATGCCACAGCGCGGTCTGCGCCGAGCGGCGTGCGTGGCTCCTGGGCGCGGTGGTGTAGAGGCGGTCCTTGAGCACGTCGAGGTAGAACGCCCCCAGGTCCTCGCTGCAGAAGAGCTGCAGCTTGGCCACCACCGGGTGGAACTCGAAGGCCTCGTAGTGGGCGAGGATCTCGCCTTGCAGCCGCGCCGCGTGCGCCAGCGCCCAGCGGTCGATCTCGAGCAGCTCGCCCAAGGGCACGGCGTCCTGGGCGGCGTCGAAGTCGCTCACGTTGGCGAGCAGGAAGCGCAGCGTGTTGCGGATGCGGCGGTAGCTGTCGACCACGCGGGCGAGGATCTTCTTGTCGATCGGCGGATCGCCGGCGTAGTCGGTCGAGGCGCACCACAGGCGAGCGATTTCCGCGCCGGGGTCCTTCGCGAACTCGCGAATCTCGATGATGTTGCCCAGCGACTTGCTCATCTTGCGGCCCTGGCCGTCGACCGTGAAGCCGTGGGTGAGCAGGCCGCGGTAGGGCGCGCGGCCCTCGAGCGCGCAACCCAGCAGCAGCGAGGAATGGAACCAGCCGCGGTGCTGGTCGTGGCCTTCGAGGTAGAGATCGGCCTCGGGGCCGCTGGCGTGGCCGCCGCCGGCGTGCGAGCCGCGCAGCACATGGAAGAAGGTCGAGCCCGAGTCGAACCAGACCTCCAGGATGTCGCTGCTCTTGCTGTAGTGCGGCGCGTCCGCGCTGCCCAGGATGTCCTCGGCCGTGGCGCGGCTCCAGGCTTCCACGCCACCTTGCTCCACCAGGGCCGCCGCCTGGTCGAGGATCTCCATCGTGCGCGGGTGCAGTTCGCCCGTTTCCCTGTGCAGGAAAAACGGCAGCGGCACGCCCCAGCTGCGTTGCCGGCTGATGCACCAGTCGGGCCGGTTGGCGATCATGTCGCGCAACCGGGCCCGGCCGTTCTCGGGGTAAAAGGCGGTGGCGGCGATGGCGTCCAGGGCCATCTGGCGCAGGGTCTCGGGCGCCTTGTCTTTGGTGAATACACCCTCGCCCGCGTCCATGCGCACGAACCATTGCGCCGCGGCACGGTAGATCACCGGTGTCTTGTGGCGCCAGCAGTGCGGGTAGCTGTGGGTGAGCGGGCCGCTGGCGAACAGCCGCCCGGTGTCGCGCAGCGTCTCGATGATGCGAGGCACCGCGGCCCAGATCTCCTGGCCGCCGAAGAGCGGGAAGTCCGCCGCATAGTGGCCGTTGCCCTGCACCGGGTTGAGGATCTCCTCGACCTTCATGCCGTGCGCCGTGCACGAGACGAAGTCGTCCACGCCATAGGCGGGTGACGAGTGCACGATGCCGGTGCCGTCTTCGGCGGTGGCGTAGTCGGCGAGGTAGACCGGGGCGAGGCGGTCGAACCCCGCGTCCACATGCGCCAGCGGGTGGCGGAAGGTGATGCCGCCCAGCTTCTCGCCCCGCGTGGTGGCAATGACGCGGCCCGCCAGGCCGTAGCGCTCCAGGCACCGGTCGACCAGCGAGGCGGCGAGCAGCAGCTGCCCGCGCTCGGTATGGACGAGGGCGTATTCGAGCTCCGGGTGGAGGTTGAGCGCCTGGTTGGCCGGGATCGTCCAGGCGGTGGTCGTCCAGATCACCGCGAAGCTCTCGCCCACGATCTCGGGCAGGCCGAAGGCCGCCGCCAGCTTGTCGGGCTCGGCGCACAGGAAACCGACATCCAGCGTCCGGCTCTTCTTGTCGGCGTATTCGATCTCGAACTCGGCCAGCGACGAGCCGCAGTCGAAGCACCAGTACACCGGCTTCAGGCCCCGGTAGACGAAGCCGCGCTCGACGACGCGTTTGAAGGCGCGGATTTCGCCCGCCTCGTTGGCGAAATCCATCGTGCGGTAGGGGTGGTCCCACTGGCCGATCACGCCCAGGCGCTGGCGGTCGCCCATCTGCTGCGCGATCTGCCCGGTGGCGTAGGCGCGGCTGCGCGCCTGCATCTCGTCGCGGCTCAGGTGGCGGCCGTGCGCCTTCTCCACCGCATTCTCGATGGGCAGGCCGTGGCAGTCCCAGCCCGGCACGAAGCGTGCGTCGAAGCCGGCCAGCTGCTTGGACTTGACCACCATGTCCTTCAGGATGTTGTTGACCGCGTGCCCGATGTGCAGCACGCCGTTGGCGTAAGGGGGGCCGTCGTGCAGCACGAACAGCGGCGCGCCGCGGCGTGCCGCGCGCAGGCGCTGGTACAGGCCGCCTTCATGGCGGGTGTCGTTCCACGCCTCGACCCAGCCCGGTTCGCGCTTGGGCAGGTCGCCGCGCATCGGGAAGGGCGTGTCGGGCAGGTTCAGGGTGCTGCGGTAGTCGGGCGTGGTGCTCATGGCTTGGGGAGTTCCGGCAGGGGGCGGGTCGGCTTCAGGGCCCGCGGGGTGTGGGTTTGACGGGGGCCCTGGAATTTGCCTCCAGGGGGAGCGCGCCGACCGTCGCGGCGCGCCTCGGCCCCGCTTCAGGCGGCCGAACGAATAATTCGGTCGCGCGTCGCCTGCCGGCGCGTGGCAGCGTGCCAACGCGCGGGGATCGAACGCTGTCTGGACCGTGGCCTGCTCGGGTGCATGGCGGTGATTTTAGCGACCCGCGCGGCGGACGATCCACCATTGCCGCGCCTGGGCCGCATCGTGCGCGATGCCCTCGCGCAGCGCTTGCAGCGATTCGTACTTGCGCTCGTCGTGCAGCTTGTGCAGCAGCTCCACGCGCACGCAGCGCCCGTAACCACCGTCGAGGCCGAGCTCGGCCGGCCAGTCCAGGCAATGCACTTCCAGCAGCACGCGGCCGGCGTCTTCCACCGTGGGCCGCACGCCCAGGCTGGCCACGCCGGGCACGGGCGCGTTCGCCAGGCCATGCACCTGCACGACGAAGATCCCCGCGGCGGCCGAGCGCGCATGGGCGAAGCGCAGGTTGAGGGTGCGAAACCCCAGCTCGCGCCCGAGCTCGCGGCCGTGGATGACGTGGCCGCTGATGCTGTAGGGCCGGCCCAGCAAGGTCTCGGTGCGGCGCATGTCGCCTGTGGCGAGTGCTTCGCGCACTTCGGAGCTCGAGACACGCAGCCCGTGCACCTCGTAGCTCATCATGCGCGCCACGTCGAAGCCTTCGCCTTTGTCGGAAGAGCCCCCGGCCTCGTCAAGCATGGCGTAGTTGCCCGCGCGCTTGGCGCCGAAGCTGAAGTCGTCGCCGACGAGCACATAGCGCGCGTGCAGCCGCTGCCGCAGCACATCGGTGATGAAGGCCTGCGGCGACATGCTGGCGAAGGCGTCGTTGAAGCGGGCCACCACGACGTGATCGATGCCGCAACGTTCCAGCTCGCCGAGCTTGTCGCGCAGATTGGCGATGCGCGGCGGCGCGAGCTCGGGCTTGCCCGCCTTGCGCGCGAAGTGGTCGCGCGGGTGCGGCTCGAAGGTCAGCACGCACGAAGGCAGGCCGCGGTGGCGGGCTTCGTTGATGAGGAGGGCCAGCATGGCCTGGTGGCCGCGGTGCACGCCGTCGAAGTTGCCGATGGTGAGGGCGCAGCCGGGCACGCCGTCCGGGCCGGCGATCGCGCGGCCCGGCAAGACCTCGGCATGAAACCCACGATGAACCCGCATGGCGCGCGATTATCCCGGCGGCAGGCCGAGCAGCCGGCGGTACAGACTCAGGTAGGCGGCGGCAGCGCGGTCCCAGTCGAATTGCGCCGCATGCCAGCGGATGGCCTCGGTGCGCCCCGGCTGGCTCTGCCGGGCCAGCCCGCGTTCGACCACGGCCTTCATGGACAGCGGCTCGAAGTCGTCGAAGTACTCCGCCGCGTCGCCACCGATCTCGGGCAGGCAGGTGCGCCGCGCCAGGAAGGTCGGCTTGCCGAAATGCATGGCCTCGATGGGCGGCAGGCCGAAGCCCTCGGTGAGCGAGGGGAACAGGAAGCCGCTGCACTTCGCGTAGGCCCAGGCCTTTTGCGCGTCGCTGATGCCCAGGTGGAACTGCACGTTGGGCAGGCGCACCTGCTGGCACAGCTGCTTCGCGTCGTCGCTGGGCGGGCCGCAGAGGACGAACGTCATCGCGGGCCAGGCCTGGGCCAGGCCGATCAGCGAGCGCGGGTTCTTCGACGGCGACATGCGGCTCAGGTGGAAGAGGAACGGCCGCGCGTCGTCGGCCGTCCAGCCCGGCAAGGGGTCGCGAGGCGAGTCCACGAAGCTGCGTGCACCGTTGTGAATGACTTCCAGCGGTCCGGCCCAGCCCAGGTGTTTCTCGACGTCGCCGGCGGTGTGGTGGCTGATCGCCACCACGACATCGGTGCGCCGCAACAGCGCCTGCGTGCGGCGCTGGTGGCGCCAGGCGGAGAAGGCGTTGCGGCCGTAGAGGTAGTTGAGGTCGTGCACCGTCACCACACGCGGACCGCAGCCCAGCGGGGGCAGGTTCTTGTTGAGCTGGTGCAGCGAGTGCCACAGGGCGTAGGGCAGCGGCTGCACATGGCGCACGCGTTGCCAGCGGTGCACGGGCAGGTAAGCCACGTCGCTGCCGAACAGGCCGCGCAGCTTGTCGCGCAAGTGGAAGGCGAACTCGATGCCGTAGCGCTCGCGCCAGGCGGGCGCCGCGGCCGCCACGCGCTGCCCGATCTGCAGCGAGAACTCGCCCAGGCCGTCGTGCAAGGCCCCGATATTGCCCAGGCTGATGCCGATGCGGCTTGCGTTCATCGGCAGGGAGTTTAGCCAGCACGGCTGGCACAATCCGCCGCTCACGCCTCGGGGCCACGCCGCGCATGCTGGACGACTACTCGGAATGGAAGGGCTGGAGCGCCGCGGAGTTCGGGCGCCACACGGTCCACGACGATCGCTACTTCCGCTGGCACGTGGGAAGGGCCCTGCCCTCGTCGGCGCAGGCGCTGCAGGTGCTGGAACTGGGCTTCGGCAACGGGCGCTTCCTCGGCTGGTGCCGCGACAGCGGACATGGCGTCGTGGGTGTCGAGACCAACCCGCGCCTGCGCGAGATCGCCTACGCCCAGGGCTACGAGGCCGCAGCGTCGGTCGACGAGCTCGAGGCCACGCGCCGCTTCGATCTGATCGCCGCCTTCGACGTGATGGAGCACATCGAAGCCGAACGGATGCCTGAATTCCTGCGCCAGCTGGCGAGCCGCTTGAAGCCCGGCGGCCGCATGTTGCTTCGCTTTCCGAATGGTGAATCGCCGTTCGGCCTGTCCATGCAGCAGGGTGACCTCACCCACCGACAAGCCCTGGGCGTGGGCAAGTTCAAGCAGCTGAGCGCGGCCTGCGGGCTGCAGTTGCTGCACAGCGGCGAGGGCCTGCCCTGGCAGGCGCTGCCGCGTTCGAGGGCGCTGGGCGCCTTGTTCTGGTGGAGCCTGCGCAAGGTGTTCGAACGCCTGCTGCGCAAGATGTACCACCTGCCGCGCGAGCTCGACCTGTCGGCGAATCAGCTGGTGGTGCTGGGCCAGGCCTGAGCGTCGACGGGGTCGGGGGGCAAGGCGCTGACCTGCGCTATGGCCGCAGCGAAGATCCCCATCACCCTGGGCCAGCTGTACTGTCGCTCGACGTAGGCCGCCCCGAGCGCGCCCATGCGTTCGCGCTCGGGGGCCGGCAGGCTCATCATCGATCTCATCGCCGCCACCAAGCCGCGCCTGCGGCGGTACACCACGCCCGCCCCGCTGAGGCGAACATGGTCGGCCAGCACCTCGCAATGGCCGTTGGCGATGACCGGCGTGTGCAACGACAGGGCCTCGAGCAGCACCATCGACAAGCTCTCGTAGCGCGACGGTATGACCAGCGCGCCGGCCGCAGCGACCAGCGCGTCGCGGTCGCTCTCGGCGAGATAACCGGTGACCACGATTTGCGGGTGGCTGGGGACCTGCATGACACCCTGGCCGACCATCACCAGGCGCGCCTTCGGGTCGGTGCGGGCGAGCTCCAGAAAGGCCTCGACGAGCTCGCGGCAGCCCTTGGCGACTTCGATGCGGCCGACGTAGATCATGTACCCCGGAGCGAGCCCGAAGCGCCCGAGCACCGCTTGCACGACGCCTGCGCCGGGTCGGCGGGTGCTGATGCCCAGGCCTGCCACCCCGGCTTTGGAGGTGTCCAGCCCGTACAGGCGCGCGGCCAGGCGGCGTTCGGCGTCGGTGTTGAAGAGGATGGCGCCCGCACTGCGCATCACCTGGTGGAACACCGGCAGGTATATCGGCTTCTCGTCGTGGAGCAGCGGCACCAGGATGCTGCGCCGGCCCCAGTGCTGGATGCCCAGCGCCGTCAGTTCATACAGGGCGGCGAAAAAGATCACCGCGTCATAGTGCGGGGCAGCGCCGCGCAAATGCTCGAACAGATCGACGCAATGCGGCCCCTGCCGGCGCAGGAAGGTCAGGCCGTCATACGCCGGCTCGCCGCGCGGCCGCGCCACCCGGGGACCGGGCAGCCACCTCAGCAGGTGGCGCAGTTTGAAGCGCAGTTTGTGCCTGAGCGGCACGCGGGCACGGCCCAGGTCGTTGCGCGGCGGGTGCGGGAAGCGCCACACGCGAATCCCGCCCACCCGGCAGGGCCCGGGCGGAAAGCGCATGGCCCAATCGGTGTAGTCGCGCGCGCAGCTGGTCAGGACTTCGACCTCGAATTCTTCGGCCAGATGCTCGGCCAGCAGACGCGCGTGGGCCTCGGCGCCGCCGTTGATGGCCTCGCCATAGCGTGGGATGACGATGGCAATGCGCTTCATGCGCCGCCCAGCGCCCGGGCCTCGTCCGCCGAAACCCAGCACCAGCCACCCGGCGCCAAGTCCGGCGGCAGGGTCAGTGCGCCGAACGTGCTGCGGTGCAGTTTCTCCACGCGGTTGCCCACCGCCGCCAGCATGCGCTTGACCTGGTGGTACTTGCCCTCGGTCAGCGTCAGGCTCAGGGTGAACGAGGTCCTGCGTTGCACGGCAGCGGCGCGCACGGGGGTCGGGTCGTCGTCCAGCACCACGCCGCCAAGCAGCCGGGCGATCTGGTCGTCGTCCAAGGGGTGCTTGACCTCGATCTCGTAGACCTTGGGGACATGGTGCTTGGGCGAGGTCAGGCGGTGGATCAGGGCGCCGTCGTCGGTGAACAGCAAGAGGCCGGTGGTGTCTTCGTCGAGCCGGCCCACCGGCTGCACGCCGCGCCGGCGCAGCGGGGGCGGCAGCAGGCTCATCACGCTGGGGTGGTGGCGCGGTTTCTGTGAGCACTCGTAGCCCGCCGGCTTGTGCATGAGGATCAGGGCATGGGCCTGGTAGACCCAGGCCCTTCCCTGCACGTTGAACACCAGGCCGTCGGTGGCCACCTCTTCATCGGGATCGTCCGCAGTGCGCCCGGCCCACTGCACTTCACCGTGTCCGATCAGCGCCGCGCATTCGCGGCGGCTGCCAAAGCCTTGCGAAAAGAGGATCTGCGACAGGCGCATGGCGGCTATCGCCCGTGCCGCAGGGCTGCCAGGTCGAGCGCCGCCGGCAAGGGCGGATCGGCGAGCGCCCGGGCGGCGCGCACGGCATTGCGGATGGCACGCGAGACGGCCTCGGCGGCCAGAGCGCCCAGCGCAACGAGGTCACCACTGCGGCCGCTGCCGCCGGTGGCCAAGGCGAAGAAGGTGTCGCCATCGTTGACGGTGATCGGGTCCACCGCGCGTGCCAGGCCGTGGTGGGCGAGGTGGGCGAGCTGCGTCGCCTGCGCCTTGGTGAGCACCGCGTCGGTGGCCACCACGCCGATGGTGGTGGCCGTACCGGCGAGCAGGTGCGCCGCTCCGGCACCGGCCAGCAAGGCGGCGGTGGCCCCCACCAGGCTGTGGCCGTCCTCGCTGCGCGCGCCGGCGATGGGCTGGCCGGTCTCGTCGAGCACGTCGCCCACCGCGTTGACGGCCACCAGCGCGGCCACGGTGAGATCGCCCAGGCGCAACGAGGCACTGCCGATGCCGCCCTTCATGGCGCGTTCGAAGCCGAAGAGCTTGCCCACCGTGGCGCCCAACCCGGCACCGGCGTTGCCTTGCGCGACGGGCCCGGCCGTGGCGGCTTCGCAGGCCGCGTAGCCGGTGTGGGCGTCGGGCCGTAGGCGCGCGTCACCCACCCACAAGTCGAAGAGCACGGCGGCGGGGACGATGGGCACGCGCGCGGCGCCCACCGCCAAGCCATGCCCGCGCTCATCCAGCCAGCGCATCACGCCGCCGGCGGCGTCTAGCCCGAAGGCGCTGCCGCCGGTGAGCAGCACGGCGTGCACCCGCTCGACGGTGTTCTCGGGGCGCAACAAGTCGGTCTCGCGCGTGCCCGGCGCACCGCCGCGCACGGCCACGCCGCAGACCACGCCCTGCGGGCACAGCACGACGGTGCAGCCGGTGGGCCGGCCAGCCACGGCGGCGTGGCCCACAAGCAGGCCGGCGACGTCGGTCAGCGTTCCGGGTTGGAGCCCTGGCATGTTCATGCCGTCATTGTGGCGGCGGCGCAGGGCACCGGCGGCCTCAGGCGAAGACGCCGGCCGTATCCTGCATCCGCGCGGACACCTCGCCCAGGTGATGCATCGTGTCGCCCAGGCTTACCTCGAGCATCGTCAGACGCTTGAAGTAATGGCTGCCCATGTACTCGTCGGTGCAGCCGATGCCGCCCTGCAGCTGCAGGCAGTTCTGGCTCACGAAGCGCATGCTCTGGCCGAGCTGAACGCCGGCCTGCGCCAGCGCCCGGCGGCGCAGCGCCGGCGCCTCGCCGAGCTTGAGGCTGGCGTAGTAGCTCATCGAGCGGCCGAGCTCGAGCTGCATCTTCACATCGGCCATGCGGTGGCGCAGGGCCTGGAAGCTGGCGATCGTCGTACCGAACTGCTTGCGCATATTCATGTACTCCACGGTCAGCGCCACCAGGGCGTCCATCAGCCCCACGGCCTCGGCGCATTGGCCGGCGATGCCGGCGTCCACGGCCGCTTCGAGCAGCGCATGGCCATCGGCCGCGATGAGCTGCGCCGGGGCCGCGGCCAGGGCGACGTCGGCGGCGCGCGCGCCGTCGTAGGTGGGGTAGCCCCTGACCTGGGCCGCGGCGCGTTCGACCAGGAAGACGCCGATGCCGGCTTCATCACCCGGGGCGCCGGAGAGGCGTGCCGGCACGATGAAGGCGTCGGCCTCGTCGCCCGCGGGCACGACGCATTGGGTGCCGTC
Organism: Rubrivivax sp.; assembly: GCA_030681795.1. GTDB lineage: Bacteria > Pseudomonadota > Gammaproteobacteria > Burkholderiales > Burkholderiaceae_C > Rubrivivax. The sequence goes on along the minus strand of JAUXRG010000064.1, from coordinate 115,435 downwards.
GAGCACCCAGGCGTTGCCCTGGGCCAGCGCCCGCGTGCTCACCTGCGCCAGGCGGTAGCGGGTGTGGCGCTCGTGCAGTGCCGGCACGACCAGGGCTACACCGCTGGCCATGCGCGGCAGCCACTCGGCCTGCAGCGCTTGCGGTGCGCCGGCCAGCAGCCGCGGCGCCATCAGCGCGGCGTAGGTGTAGGGCGCGTTGACCAGGCCGCGGCCGAGTTCCTCGTTCACCACCATCGCCTCGATGGCGCCCATGCCCATGCCGCCGTGGGCCTCGGGCACGACCAGGCCGGCCAGGCCGAGATCGGCCAGTTCGGTGTACACCTCTCGCGAGGCGCCGCCGGCTTTGGCGAGCTGGTGCCGGCGCTCGAAGCTGAAGCCCTTTTCCACCCAGCGGTGCACGGCGTCGCGCAGCGATTCCTGGTCGTCGGAGAAGTCGAAGTCCATGTCAGCTCCCGAGGACTGTCTGAGCGACGATGCTGCGTTGCACTTCGTTGCTGCCACCGTAGATGGTGGTCTTGCGGTAATTGAAGTAGGTTCCGGCCAGCGGCAGGATGCTCGTGGGGAAAGCGAAGTCGCCCTGCCAGCCGGCGTCCATGGCCTCGTGGACGTAGGCCCGCGTCAGCGGCCCGGCGGCCAGCATCATGAGTTCGGTGTAGCGCTGCTGGATCTCGCTGCCGCGGATCTTCAGCAGCGCCGCGATGTCCAGGCTCTTCTTGCCGCTCTTCTCCGCCGAGAGCACGCGCAGCACCATCATCTCCAGCGCCACCACATCCACTTCGAGCAGCGCGATCTGGTCGCGGAAACGCGCGTCGTCATACATGCCCTCGGCCCTGGCGATGCGTTTGAGGCGTTCGAGCTCGCGCTTGGCGCGGTTGACATCGGCGATATTGCTGCGCTCGTGCGCGAGCAGCAGCTTGGCGTAGGTCCAGCCCTTGTTCTCCTCGCCCACCAGGTTCTCGACGGGGACCTCGACGTCGTCGAAGAAGACGTCGTTGACCTCGGGCTCGCCGTCCATCAGATAGACCGGGCGCACGCTTACGCCGGGGCTCTTCATGTCGATGAGCAGGAAGCTGATGCCGGTCTGCGGCTTGCCTTCGTTGCTGGTGCGCACCAGGCAGAAGATCCACTCGCCGTACTGGCCCAGCGTGGTCCAGGCCTTCTGGCCGTTGACGATGTATTTGTCGCCCGCACTTGTGGAGACACGTTCGGCCTTGCACTTGAGCGAAGCCAGGTCGCTGCCCGCGCCGGGCTCGCTGTAGCCCTGGCTCCACCAGACCTCGCCGCTGGCGATGCCGGGCAGGAAGCGCTTCTGCTGCTCGGCGTTGCCGTAGGTCATGATCACCGGCGCCACCATGATCGGGCCGAAGGGCGCCACGCGCGGCGCGCAGGCCAGCGCGCATTCCTCTTCGAAAAGGTGTTTCTGGATGGCGTTCCAGCCCGGGCCGCCGAACTGCTTGGGCCAGCCCCAGCCCAGCCAGCCCTTCTTGCCCAGGATCTTGGCCCAGCCTTGCATGTCCTCGCGCGTCAGGCGCAGTGCGTGGCGCACCTTGTGGGCGGTTGCTGCGGGCAGGTTCTCGGCCACCCATTGCCGGACCTCGCTGCGAAAGGCGAGCTCTTCGGCGGTGAAATTCAGGTCCATGACGCGGTTTCTCCTGGGCGCGGGTGTGAGCGTGCATTTTTAGCACGATCGTTCGAAGAGACTTTGTCTCGGGTGAGACAGGCGGTGCAGCGCAGCGGCCGCTCAGCGCAGCTCCAGGCGCATCACGTCGTTCTCGCGCCGCATCTGCAGCCGCGAGAGGAAGCTGTTGCCCAGGAGGATCACCGGCATGGGCATGGGCAGGATCGCCGCGCCCACCTGGCTGAGTTCGAGATCGCCCACCCGCACCGAGGCCAGCGTGACGAGCTTGACCGGCACGGTGCCGTTGGCCGTGTGCGTGACGGCGTCGCGTGCGCCGCTCAGGTCGATGCCCATGCGCTGGGCATCGTCGCGGCTCAGCGCCACCAGCGTCGCACCGGTGTCGACCATGAACTGCGCCGCGCGGCCGTTGATGGCCCCCGCGGCCGTGAAGTGGCCGCCCGGTCCGGCGGTCAGGACGACTTCGCGCGCCGACGGGCGCGGGGCCGACTTGCCGAGTTGCGCCGGTGTGCCGCCCACGCGCAGCAGCGTGCGCACACCGGCCTGTTCGACCTCGGCGCTGTCGTCCGCCCAGCGCAGCAGGCGCACACCGGCTGCGGTCTGGCCCACGGACAGCGTGTGGGGCTGGCCATCGATGACGAGCAGCGCCCGCTCGCCCATGCGGCCGGCCAGCGCCACACCTTGCGCCCGGGCGGCAGCCACGCCTTGCGCCTGGGCGGCCACGCACAGCGTGGCGCACAGGGCCGCGCAGACGGCCCCGCGGACGGCCCGGCGCCTCAGGGCCGGAAATTGTTGAAGGCCAGCGGCCATTCGTGCAGCTCCTTGCGCAGCAGCGCGATGGCGGTTTGCAACTCGTCGCGCTTGGCCCCGGTGACGCGCAGCGCGTCGCCCTGGTACTGCGCCTGGACCTTCATCTTGGCGGCCTTCAATGCGGCCTGCATCTTTCTGGCCGTGTCGGCGTCGATGCCGCTCTTCACCGGCACGGCAAGCTTGAGCTTGTCGTGGCTCATCTTCTGCGGTGTGGCCGAAAAGTCGAGAAAGCGCGCATCCACGCCGCGCTTGGACAGCCGGGCGAGCAGCACGTCGCGCACCTGCTGGAGCTGGAAATCGCTGTCCGCCCAGAGCGTGAGCTCGCGCTGCTTCGCGCTGGCTTCGACGAGCTCGATCTGCGCGCTCGAGCCCTTGAAGTCGAAGCGCGTCGCGATCTCCTTGGAGGCCTGCTCCACGGCATTGCGCAGCTCGACGAGGTCGGGCTCGATCACGGCATCGAAACTGGGCATGGTGGGCAGCGGTTCAAAGGGGCAGGGGCGCCTGGCGAATATGCACGAAAATTCTGCCATGTCCTCAAATTCCGGGCCACTTCATGTCGAGCAGCGCGCCAGCCTGCGCGAACACAACACCTTCGGCCTGCCGGCCGTGGCCCGCACGCTGGTGCACCTGGGCAGCGCGGCCGACGTGCGCCGGGTGGTCGACCACCCTTTGTTGGGACCGGCGCCCAAGCTCGTTCTCGGCGGCGGCAGCAACCTGGTGCTGACGCGCGACGTCGACAGCGTCGTGCTCAAGGTCGAGATCCTCGGCCGGCGCCTGCTGCGCGAGGAGGCCGACGCCTGGATCGTCGAGGCCGGTGCCGGTGAGTCCTGGCACGGCCTGGTGGCCTGGACCCTGGAGCAGGGCTGGCCGGGGCTGGAGAACCTGGCGTTGATTCCCGGCTCGGTGGGCGGCGCACCGGTGCAGAACATCGGCGCCTACGGCATCGAGCTGCAGGACCGCTTCGATTCGCTGGACGCGGTGGATCTCGTCACCGGACGCAATGTCACGCTGGGTGCCGCCGATTGCCGCTTCGGCTACCGCGACAGTGTCTTCAAGCGCTCGGGCTTCGGTGGCCTGGCCGGCAAGTCCGTCATCACGCAGGTTCGACTGCGCCTGCCCAAGCCCTGGCAGCCCGTGCTGGGCTACCTGGACCTCGAGCGCAAGATGCTTGACACCGGCAACCACGCGCCCGACGCGCGCACCGTCTTCGAGTGGGTCTGCGCCATCCGCCGGGCCAAGCTGCCCGACCCGGCCGTGCTCGGCAATGCCGGGAGTTTCTTCAAGAACCCGGTGGTCAGCGCCGAGCAGTGCCGGGACATCATCGGCCGTGAGCCGGAGGTCGTCCACTATGCGATGCCCGACGGCAGCAGCAAGCTCGCCGCGGGGTGGCTGATCGATGCCTGTGGCTGGAAGGGCAAGACCGTGGGCCGCGCCGGCGTCCATGACAAGCAGGCGCTGGTGCTGGTCAACCGGGGCGGCGCCAGCGGCGCCGAGGTGGTGACCCTGGCCCGCGCCATCCAGGAGAGTGTCTACGGCCGCTTCGGCATCCGGTTGGAGCCCGAGCCAGTGATCGTCTAGGGCGCGGCGGTGGCGGGCCCCAGCAGGCCCAGCGCGCGCGCGGCCTCACGCGTGCGCGGCACCTGCTCCTCGTAGCGTTGCACCAGGCGAGCGATCTCGTGGGCGGGCAGGTGGGCCGCGCCCTCCTGCAGCGCCTGCGCCGTGGCGGCCAGACCCGTCAGGCCGAGGTTCAGCGCCGCTCCCCTGGCGGCGTGGGCGTTGATGCGCAATTCCAGCGGCTGTGCGTCGCGCACGGCCGCCCGCAGCCGTTGAACCGTCTGGGGCGCCTGGTCGAGGAAGGAAGCGATCATGCCGCCCAGCCTGTGCCGCGACATGGCCTGCAGCGACACGCCGATGGCCGCCTCGTCCAGGAGCGCTTGCGCATCGGTTCGCACCGGCGCCACCGGTGGCGTCGCCGCCTCGGGGTTCGCGGGTGCGGCATTGACGCCGGCACCGAAGAGCCGACGCAACGAAGCCGACAGCTTGTCCGGGCTGACGGGCTTGGTCAGGAAGTCGTTCATGCCGGCCAGCATGCAACGTTCGCGGGTTTCCTCGAAGGCGTCGGCGGTCAGGGCCACGATCGGCACGGTGGACAGCGCCGGGTCGGGCAAGGCGCGGATGGCCCGGGTCGCGGCCACGCCGTCGAGCACCGGCATGTGCAGGTCCATCAGCACGACGTCGAAGCGGCGTTGGCGCGCGGCTTGCACCGCTTCCGCGCCATTGGCGGTGAAGTGCGCCTGGTGGCCCAGGCTCTCGAGCAGCGCCGCCAGGTACTGGCGGTTGACGGGGTGGTCCTCGGCCACCAGCACACTGAGCATTTGCGCGGGCGCCGTGCCTGCGCCCACGTCGCCGGTGGGCACTGCGGCGGCGTCGTTCAACGGATGCGCCGGCATGCGCAACGTGAAGCGGCTGCCTTCACCGGGCTTGCTGCGCACGGTGATGTCGCCACCCATCAGCCGGGCCAGGTTGCGCGAGATCTCCAGCCCCAGGCCGGTGCCGCCATGGCGCCGCGAGCGCGAGCTGTCGCCCTGCATGAAGCGGTTGAACAGCCGCGCCTGCGTGGCTTCGTCCATGCCCACGCCGGTGTCGCTGACGGTGAATTCGAGCTCGGGATGGCCGTTGGCGTCGGCCTGGCTGCGCACGTCGAGCACCACGGCACCGTGGTCCGAGAACTTGATGGCGTTGGAGAGCAGGTTGAAGAGGATCTGCTTGAGCCGCGTGGCGTCGGCCAGCACGCGCTCGGGCACGGCCGGGTCGGCGTCGATATGCAGCGCCAGCGATTTGGCGTTGGCCTGTGGTCGCATCAGGGCTTCGACGTCGCGCAACAGGCCGCGGAGCTCAACCGGTGCCGGAGCCAGGGTCATGCGGCCGCTTTCGAGCTGCGACATGTCCAGGATGTCGTTCAGGATCGCCAGCAGGTGGTCGGCCGATTCGGTGGCCGTGCGCAGGTAGTCGATCTGCCGGGGTGCGAGGCCGGTTTCGCGCAACAGCGAGAGCATGCCCATCAGGCCATGGAAGGGCGTGCGGATCTCGTGGCTCATGTTGGCCAGGAAGGCGCTCTTGGCCTGGCTGGCCGCTTCGGCCTCGTGGCGCGCTTCGCGCAGACGGGTGGCCAGATCCTCGAGCACCAGCCGGCGTTCCCGCAGTTGGCGCACCTGGCGCAGCGAGATCGCGGCGAAGGCCAGGGTCAGCACCGAGAGGAAGACCGTCAGACCCAGGCCCAGAAGGTTCTGTGTGCGTACAGTCTGCGCGCGCCTGGCCATCTGGTCGGCCACATGATGCGCCGCCGCGAGCGACATCTCGTGCAGGGGTCGGCTCAGGTCATCCAGGGCGGGCACGAGGGCCTGGAGCGAACTGCGTGTGGCGGGCTGCGCGGGCTGCGTGCCCAGCACCCGGTCGGCCGCCGCGACGAAGGCGTCCACCTGCTCCTGCGTGCCCCCGTGCCCAACGATGTCGCGGATGAGCTTCTGGGGCCTGGCGGCGTGCAGCGTGTCCACCCGACTGACCCAGATCTCGTAGCGCAGGCGCAGCGCAGGCAGGTCCAGGGGCACGCGCTCGTCGGTGGCCCGATGCCATTGCTCGCGCAGCTGAAGGTACTCGGTCTCGACCCGGTAGATGTTGAGCACGCTGTACTCTTCGCCCGACTTCAGCGCTTCGCGCAGCAGCGAGAACTGTCGCGCCTGCACCAGTGCGGCGGCCAGCAGCACGAGCATGAGGCCGACGCCCACCAGCCCCAGCCAGGACAGGCGGGTCGCCTTGCCCGGCGCCCGGGTTACTGGACCTCGATCGTTCGCAATTGCCATGCCGAGCGACTGTAGTAGACGGCGTTGCGCAATTCAGGGCGTGCATCGAAAGGGTAGATCACCAACAGGGGGCCCTTGTCGCGCACCGCCATGGGGCGGTCGTCGAGCAGCCGGGCCAGGATGACGTCGTGCCGCTGCGCGTCGTCGAAGGGCATGTCGACCCGATAGTCGTTGAGTGCGGACAGGTGCAGCACGGTGCCCTGGGCGCCCGCGGCGGCCAGCACATCGCGCAGCAGCGGCCCGGAAAAGCGCCGGGCCTGGGCGTACCACGGCGTGCGGGTGGCGAAGCTGGTCTGGGGCAGGGCCTCGAGCATGGCCATGTCGAACTGGGCGCGCGCGCCGTCGTTGGTGTTGCGCACGCGGCCGGTGAGGGTGAGCACCGGCTGGCCCAGGGGCTTGTCCAGGGCCCACGCTGGCAACAGCGTCGCCAGGCTCAGCCCGGCTGCAGCTCGAAGGCAGGCCCTGCGAGTGGGTTGCGCATCGTGGCCCTGGTCAAGAGGCTGGCGCATGTGCAGGTGAGGGATTGCGAAGTGGCAGATTCTATGGTGCCCGCCGCGCGCGCATGGGGAATCATCCCCCTTGCAGCATGTCGCCCAGGGTCAGCCCGGTGAGGGCCTTGGCACCGTGCGCCAGCCAGAACATCAGCGCCATCATCATGATCATCGATGGCACGGCGATGATCGGGTAGCTCAGCAGCGTCAGGCGGCCGAGTTCCTCGTTGAAGGCTTCGGTGCCCGCCGGGCTGTGCACGACCCAGCGGGCGAGCACGTAGTTGGCCACGGCGGAGAAGAAGAAGGTGCCGGCCAGCAGGAGCGTGGCCGTGCGCAGCTGCCTCTCGAAGGCGGGCGTGTTGTGGCGTTCGTCCAGGGCCTTGTGGACGCGGTCGATGTCGAACAGCGTGGCGTTGAACACGAGCAGGCGGATCAGCGGGGATTCCGTCCAGGCCGACCCGAGGATGACGATGCCGATCAGTGCAGGCACCGCAGCCTCCTTCACCGCCAGCCATTGGGCGTCCAGCGCCAGCAGGCCGATGCCGCCGGTCAGCAGCGTGCTCACCACGCCCAGCACCGACAGCCAGTTGAGCTTGCGCCGCTTCCAGCCGTCCCACAGGCCCCAGCCGACCGGGAAGGCCAGGGCCAGCAGCAGGGCGCCGGTGTTGCCCAGGCGCTTGTCGCTGCTGAGGTTCATGAGAATGAGGGCCGGCACGATGATCGTGATGGCAATCTCGACGAGCGGGTTGGGCTTGGCGGCGGTTTTCATGCGGGGCGAAGACTAACCTGCCGCGGCGCGGCGGCCAGTCGCAGTCGACTATTGCAGTCGCAGGGCGCGAAGGCGGTCGAGCTTGGCGGCATAGAGGTCGTGGGCGCCGCGGGTCAGGCTGTTCTCCATCGCCAGGCGCAGGTGCTCGGCGGCGCGTTCGTTGTGGCCCAACCGCCAATGGGCCAGTGCGGCCCAGAAGTGCACTTCGTGCTGGAAGGGCTGGCGGCGCAGTTCACGCGCGAAGAGGTCGCGTGCCCTGCCGTAGTCACCGGCAGCCATGGCCTGGCGACCGAGCTCGAAGAAGTGAAATGGAGGGTAGGGCTGAATCCGCGCCAGGCGTTCCGCGGTGGCGGCCGCCTCGGTGGCACGACCCGCGCGTTGCAACGAGACGACCAGGTTGGACAGGGCGCTGGTGTGGTCGGGGTCTTGCGCCAGCACACGGCGCAAGGCGGTCTCGGCCTCGGGCAGCAGGCCGCTGCGCAGGTAGACGACGGCCAGCGTGTTGGCCGCGGCATCGAAGGCCGCGTCTTGCAGCAGGGCCTCACGCGCCCACCAGTAGGCGTCGCTCAGGCGGCCGTCGGCCAGCGCCTCGGCGGCGCGGTTGTTCAGGTACATCGCCACGATGGTTTCTTCGCGCAGCGGGTCGCTCGACTGACCTCGTACCTCTTCGGGGGGCAGGAAATCGATGGTCAGGTCGGTGGCTTCGTTTGCGCCATGCCACTTGCGTGCGCTGGGCTGGCCCAGGACCAGGTTGATGTGTCCACTGGCCACCGTGAGATCGCCGCTGCGCGTGTAGAGCTCTTCGACGCGCACGCTGCGAAAGCTCACCGGCAGGCCCAGCTGCCTGGCCAGTGCGGCGGTCATGACCACCAGCGACAGGCAGTTGCCCGCCCGCGCATCGAAGGCCTGGGCTGCCGTGCGCGTGCGGCCCGCGTCGTAGCTGAGCGCCAGTCGTCGCGGGTCGTTCAGCGCCTCGACGAGGGCGCGCCGCGGGTCGCGCAATGCGGCGGGGGTGCTGAACTCCGATGCGAGGAAGCGCTGCATGGCGTCGCTCAGCGCAAATACGCTGGCCTTGTCGATGGGTTCGCTCGCCGCTGCGAATCGCCCGTCGCGGAGCAGCTGCTCCGCGGCCTCGCGCGGCGGCCGGTGGGCGCAGCCGGCCAGCAGTGCACACAGCAGCAGGGCGACCCAGGCCCGGGATGTCGGCGATGCGTTCATGGCAGACCTCCACCCGCGATCCGGCTCATCGGAGCGGGCACGGACATCCTACGCCGCGGGGCTCCTTCGTGCGCGGCTCGGCAAAGGCTGGGCAAAGGCCTGCCGGCGGCGCAGGCCTGCGGCACGTGGCGGGCATACTTGATCGCCTCGAATGCCAGAAAGGCGCCAGCCATGCTCGAACTCGCCATGCCCGACCTCGCCATCACGCCTGCCGACATTCAGGCGGCGGCGATCCGCCTGCGGGGAGTGGCCCACCGCACGCCGGTGTTCACCTCGCGCACAGCCGACGAGCGGACCGGAGCGCGCGTTTTCTTCAAGTGCGAGAACTTCCAGCGCATGGGCGCCTTCAAGTTCCGTGGCGCGTACAACGCGCTGGCGCAGTTCACGCCCGAGCAGCGCCGGCGCGGCGTGATCGCCTTTTCCTCGGGCAACCACGCCCAGGCCATCGCGCTGTCGGCGCGGCTCTTGGGCATGCCTTCGGTGATCGTCATGCCGCAGGATTCGCCCGCGGCCAAGCTCGCCGCCACGCGTGAGTACCAGCTCGGCCAGGTCGGCAGCGAAATCGTGCTCTACGACCGCTATACCGAAGACCGCGAGGCCATAGGCGCGAAGCTGGCCGGTGAGCGTGGCATGACGCTGATTCCGCCCTACGACCATGCCCATGTCATGGCCGGGCAGGGCACGGTGGCGGCGGAGCTGATCGAAGAGACCGGGCCGCTGGACCGCCTGCTCGTGTGCGTGGGCGGTGGCGGCCTGGTCTCGGGTTGCGCCGTCGCGGCGCACCACCTCAGCCCGGGCATCACGGTCGTCGGGGTCGAGCCCGAGGCCGGCAACGACACCCAGCTCAGCCTGGCGCGCGGCGAAATCGTGCACATCGATACGCCCCAGACCATCGCCGACGGGGCGCAGACGCAGCACAGCGGGCGGCTCACCTTCCCGGTCATCCAGCGGCTGGTCGAGCGCATCGTCACCGTCAGCGACGGGCAGCTGGTGAGCACCATGCGCTTCTTCGCCGAGCGCATGAAGATGGTGGTCGAGCCCACCGGTTGCCTGGGCGCCGCGGCGCTGCTGGAGGGGGTGGAAGCGGCGCGCGGCCAGCGCGTGGGCGTCATCGTCAGCGGCGGCAATGTCGACATCGAGCGCTACGCCGGCTTCCTGGCCGGCACGCTGCGTTAACGTCGCGCCTTCGCCATCTTCGAGCCCACACCATGGCCGACGCCAAGCCCACGCCCACCCCCACCCCCGCCGATACCGAGCCCGACACCGCCAAGCGGCTCAAAGCGCATGTCGAGAAGTTGCTGGCGCGACCGGCGGCCCTGAGCACCGGGGCGGTGACGCTGGGCGGGCAGCGCCTGGAGTACGACGTGAATGCCGCCTTCGTGCCGGTGGCGACCCAGGGTTTCGACGGCGTGCCCGGCGAGCCCGAGGCCGCGATCCTGGCCACGGCCTACTTGCTCAAGGGTGCCGACGCCGCGCGGCGGCCGGTGTGCTTCGCCTTCAACGGCGGCCCGGGCTCGGCGTCGATCTGGTTGCACCTGGGCGCGCTGGGCCCCAAGCGCGTGCCCATGCCCGACGACGGCAGCATGCCGCTGCCGCCCTACACGGTGGAGGACAACCCGCACAGCTGGTTCGAACACTTCGACATGGTCTTCATCGACCCGCCGCACACCGGCTGGTCGACCACCTCCAGCGAAGCCGCGCGCAAGAAGATGCTCTCGGTGGACGGCGATATCGCGGCGCTGTCCGAGGTCATGCGCTTGTGGCTCACCAGGCACAAGCGCTGGGGCTCACCGGTATACCTGGCCGGCGAGAGCTACGGCACGACGCGCGGTGCGGGCCTGGCCGACAAGCTGCAGGCGCTGGGTGTGGCGCTCAGCGGCGTGATCCTGGTGTCCTGCGCGATGGACCTGCAGAGCATCGTTTTCGCGCCCGCCAACGACCTGCCCTATGCGCTGTTCCTGCCTGGCTTCGCCAACGTGGCGCAGTACCACGGCCTGCTCGCCGGGCCCCTGGCCGCATCGCCCGCGGCCGCGCGCGCCGCGGCCGAGGCCTTCGTGCAGGAGGACTACGTGGCCGCGCTGCACGCCGGCGCGCGCCTGGGCGACAAGCAGCGCAGCCGCATCGCGCGCCGTCTCAGCGAGCTCACGGGCCTGCCGCGCGAACTGGTGGAAGAGAAGAACCTGCGCATCAGCGACCAGACCTTCTTCTTCGAGGCGCTGCGCTCGCGTGGCCGCATCGTCGGCCGCCTGGAGGCGCGCGTCACGGGCCCGATGGCCGCGAGCCGCACGCGTGAGTGGGAGTTCGACCCCGGGATCGAGGCCATTTCGATGCCCTACACGATGGCGGCGATGGCCTACTTCAGCGAGCAGCTGGGCCTGGACATGGAGCAGCGCTACGAAGTGCTCTCCCGCGAGGTCAACAAGGGCTGGAACTGGAACCGCGGCGAGAGCAGCCATGACGGTTTCGCCTGCACCAGCCCCGACCTGGCGCGCGCGCTGCGCCGCAACCCGCACCTCAAGGTGTTCGCCGCCAGCGGGCGCTACGACCTGGGCACGCCGTACAGCGCCAGCGACTGGTCGCTGGCGCAACTCGACGCCCCGGCCGATGTGCTGACCCGCGTGCAGCACCACTACTACGACGCTGGCCACATGATGTATACGCGGGGCCCGGACTTGGCGCAGTTGAAGTCCGACCTGGCGACCTGGCTCACGCAGTGATGGCGCCGCGGCGCCGCGGCGCCTCGGCGCCACCCCGGGGTGCGCGGCGGCGCGGGCTTGACGCACCGCAAGGCAGGGGCGGCGAACATAATGTCTGATCCAGCCCGGCTGGCCACTGACCCGGAGGATCAAATGCACGCGTTGATCGACTTTGTCACTACCGACTACGGCCTCATGAGCCTGGCCGGGATCGTATTCATGCTCGGCATGGGCGTGTTCTTCGTGCGCTTCTTCCTCAGGAACATGCGCGCCGACGAAGCGGCTGCACGGGCGGCGAAGCTGGGATCGACTCACCAGTAGCGACAGGCTCGCGCCGCGCGCCGCCTTCTCAGCGGTCGCGCACGTCGCCCACCGGCGGGTCCCCGAAGTCCGGCCGGTCCAGGTAAGCCAGCAGCTTGGCGGCAGCGGCGGCCGGGCTGTCGAGACCCCCGCCGGTCTTGAGCGCCTCGAAGCGTTGGCGTTCGGGGAACCACCGCGGGTCGGCGCCACGCAGCTGCACCTGCATGTCGGTATCGATGACGCCCGGGGCCAGCGACACCACGCGCGCGCCGTTCACCTTCGAGGCTTCCTCCAGCGCCAGGGCGCGTGCCAGGTGGTCCAGCCCGGCCTTGGCCGCGCAGTACGACACGCTGCCGGCCATGGCACGCCGGCCCAGGCCGGAAGACACGAGAAGCACCTTGCGCGGCACGTTCCACGACTGCGTGGCGCGCAGGAAGGCGGCGGTCAGCAGCAGCGGCGCCTCCAGGCCCACGCGAATGGCGTTGGCGAGGTCGTCCGAGGCCAGCTCCGACAGCGGTGCCAGCCGCGACACGACGCCGGCGTTGTTGATCAGCGTGGCCGAGGCGAGCCCGCCGCTGTCCTGTGCGGCCAGCCAGGCGGCCAGCCGCGCGGCGACGGCGGCGGGCTCGGCCAGGTCCACGGACCAGGCCTCCAGCGAAGCGCCGGCGGGCACGGGCAAATCGACTTCGCTACGCGAGAGGGCCAGCACGCGGTGGCCCCGCACAAGAAGTTGTTCGGCCACCGCGCGGCCCAGGCCGCGCGAGGCGCCGGTGAGGAGGGTCAGATGCTGTGTCATCGGGGGGTGTCGTCGTTCAGGAGATGGGCCAGGGGCGTCGGCGGCAGTAGGCTGCCGAGCCGAAGAAACTGACCGAGTCACGCCGCGGAGCGCCGATTCGGGCGGTTGCGTCGACCGAAGCCGTGATTTTGAGCCTCAGGAGCGCCCCAGTGCGACCCCGAACGCACGGCAATTGGATCGAATCGGCTCATCGTGCTGCCCTCATGCCGCTTGCATGGCACCCATTCGCATCGAACCCGCCACCGGCGCGCTTCATGGTGCGACTGTCGGGGTTGTGTCGACCCGCACCGTGCAGACGATGCCGCGAGGCGAGTTCTCGCGCCATTGGACTTCGCCACCCATGAGCTTGACGCGCTTGCGCACGCCACCCATGCCCAGGCCGTGTGCCCAGGCCTGCGGGGCGCGGCCGCGGCCGTCGTCGGTGATCTCCAGTGTCAGGCGCGGGCCTTCGAAAACCAGGCTCACATCGATGCGCGTGGCGGCACCGTGATACAGCGCGTTGGTGACGAGTTCCCTGAGCACCCGGGTCAGCGCCGACCATTGGACGACCGACAGACGAAGGTCGCGGTCGTGGCTGAAGGACCAGCCCAACTCCACCTGAGCGACCGTCAGTCGCTGCGTGAGGTCGGCCTTCCATTCTGCCGCGGCGTACGACAGGCGGTGCTCGGCCGCGGCCAGCCCGCGCGTCAGCGTCTTCAGGTCCTGCAGGGTGTGGCGGATGTAGTCTTCCATCTCGGGTGACTGGGCCTGGTACATCAGTGTCAGCAGCCTTGCGCCGATGTCGTCGTGCAAGTCCTGCGCGATGCGCAGCCGCTCCTCCACCCGGCCCTGTTCCACCGCCTGGTCGTAAGCCACGGCACGCCGCAGTTGCTCCACGATGCGGTCCGCCAGGCGCGCGTCGTCGAGCGTGAACAGGCGCCGCCCGTGCTGTGCGAAGCGCAGGGCCAGCGCGCAGGCCGGGGTGCCGGCGGCATCCATGGGGCGCAGCGGCACGACCAGCGCCGATCCCGAGCCCACGACGAGCGAGCGCGTCGGCAAGCGGTCCAGCGAGCGCATCTCCAGCGGGTCGAAAAGTTCGCGCAGCAGCTGGCCCAGCATCTGCGGATAGCGTTCAGGGCGCGCCTGCACCTCGCGAGCGGCGCGGTAGAGCTGGTCGAAGGTGCGCTCCGTCGAAAGCACGGTGCTGCCGATGAGGTGATTCAGGATCCACTGCCGGCCTGCGGCATACAGGCCCAGGGCGACGAACACGGCCACGGCCAGCGAGGTGAAGGGCCCGAGGGAGAACAGGGCCACGAACATCAGGTCCAGCGAGGTCGCCACGGTGCTGATGCCCGCCAGCAGCGCAAACTCGCGCAGCAACTGGCGGCTGCGCGCGAGGAAGGGCACCAGCAACAGCAGCGAGGCCAGGAAGAGGTGCCACGCCGCCGATGCGCCCGTGGCCACGCCGGGGGTGGCCGCGGGTATGCGCGCGATCACGGCCACGGCCAGCGTGGTCAACACCAGCGTGGCCAGGGCGATGCCGGCAAAGCGGCGCATCACCAGCGCGTAGGGGTTGGGCTGGCGCTGCTGGGAGCGGGCGATGACGGCCAGCGCCGCCGCCGCCAAAGCGATGCAGGCGCCCTGGGCCCACCACCACAGGTGGGCCGGCTGGACCAGCAGCACGCCGACCAGCCACAGCGCGGCGCCAGCCCAGGCCGCGGCGGCCATCGTGGTGGCGCGCGGCAAGCGCAAGGGGTGGAGCGCGAAAGCGTGGACGGCGGCCGCGCCCGTGCACAGGTCGAGCGCCACACGGATCGGCAGGTCCACGGCCGGCATCCCTGGCGGCAACCCCAGGCCACGGAGGTTCTCCAGGGCGATGAACAACAGGTTGCCTGCCTGGCACAGCGCCATGACAGCGAACAGCGCGTTGCTCAGGCGCGGGCGGGCCATGACGACGACGACGCCGAAGAGGTAGAGCAGCAACGCCAGCCCCGCCAGTGGCCAGAAGGTCGCTCCCAGGCCGGCGAAACCGCGCGCAGGGGTGGGCACCGTGATCGCAGTGCCGTCGTCGAACTGCAATCCGACCCGCCCTTGCGCCAGCTGCGCGGCCAGGGCCTCGTGCTGCGCGACCAGGTGCCGCCGCGCCGCATCGTCGACCTGCCAGCGCGGAGATCGGTGCAGCAGCGCGGCATCGACTGGCCGGGCCTCCTGGGCTGGGGTGCCGAGGGCCACCAGCCCCTGGCCGCGGTGGGCGTCGAGCGTGGCGTCCGGGCTGGCCACCAGTATCAGCTCTCCGAGCGGGCCGGCGGCCCAGGTGGCGTCGAGCTGCGGTGTCGTGGCAAGCCAGCGCACGAAGGAGAACACGGCGATGCAACCCACCAGAGCCGCCAGCACCAGCGCGGGGCGCCGCGAGCCGATCCGGGGTGTAGGACCCTCGCCGCCCAGGCTGCGCTCGAATGCACTGGCCTCGAAGGCCGAGTCGCCGCTGCCGGCCTCCAGGGGGGCGGCTCGCGGGGTGGTGCGTGGCTTGCTGGAGGCGGTCATTGCCGCGTCGGCGGGTCTCAGCAGCCGCTCAGACGAGCCCTTGCTTGCTGGCCAGCACGGCCGCCTCGGCGCGGCTGGAGACGTTGAGCTTCTTGTAGATGGACTTGATGTGGTCGTTGACGGTGAACCACTTGATGCCCATCAGGCTGGCGATCTCCTTGATCGTGAAGCCCTTGCTCAGGTAGGTGAGCACCTCGGTCTCGCGCGGGGTGAGGCGCTCGTGGTCCAGCGGCTTGTCGATGGGCACCGGCCTGCTGGTGCTGAACTGGGTGGTGAAACTCGTGGCGGGCATGAACCCCGAGTCGGGCACCCGCGAGTCGCCCCGGTGGCTGCCATTCCTGAAGTGGGTGAGCAGGCGTCTGGCGATGGCCGGCGAAAGCGGGGGCTGGCCTCGAACGATCTTCTGCAGCTCCTCGACCAGCACTTCGAAGCGGTCTTCCTTGAGCAGGTAGCCGTCGGCGCCGCATTGCAGCGCCGGGAACAGGTGGTCGTCGTCCGAATACAGCGTGGTGACGATCTTGGTGGCCGGGTAATGGCTCAGCTCGGCCAGCAGCTCCATGCCGTTGCCGTCCGGCAGTTCGAGGTCGACCAGGACCAGCTTGAACGGATCGACACCGTGCAGCCCCTGCGAGCCCCCGGTCAGCGAGATGTGGCGGCGCGCCGTCTCCAGGTCGCCGGCCTCGGTGATCACGATGGCGTCGCTGAAGCTCTCGCGCACGACGCGGCACAAAAAGCTGCGCGCGACCGGGTTGTCTTCGAGGATCAGCACCTTGACAGCCATCGGGAGAGGCCTCCTTGCAGTGGCCGCGATGCTAGCGCGGAATGAACGCCGCGCTGCAACAGGTCGTCAGGCCATCAAGCGTTGACGAGAAGCACCTTGCCGACGACTTGCCGCGATCCCATGCGGGCATAGGCCGCCTTGAGCTCGCCCATGGGCAGCTGGCGGTCGATCACCGGCTTGATGGTCCCTTGCGCATACCACTGGGCGAGTTGCGCCAGGGCCGCCGCATGGGCCTGCGGTTCGCGTTTGACGAACTCGCCCCAGAACACGCCGACGATGGAGGCGCCCTTGAGCAGCGCCAGGTTCCAGGGCAGCGCCGGGATGCCGCCGCCGGCAAAGCCCACCACCAGATAGCGCCCGCGCCAGGCGATGGAGCGCAGCACGGGTTCGGCCAGCTCGCCGCCCACCGGGTCGTAGACCACGTCCGGGCCCTTGCCCCCGGTCAACGCCTTGAGCGATTCGCGAAGGTTTTCGCGACGGTAGTTGAGCGTCGCGTCGGCGCCCAGCTCGCGGCAGCGGGCGCACTTCTCGTCGGTCGAGGCCGCCGCGATGACCCGCGCTCCGGCGGCCTTGGCGATCTGCAGCGCCGCGGTGCCCACGCCGCCGGCGGCGCCCAGCACCAGCACCGTCTCGCCGGGCTGGAGCTGCCCGCGGTCGATCAGCGCGTGGTGCGATGTGCCGTAGGTGAAGGTGAAAGCCGCCGCATCGGTGATGGCGAAGCCCGCCGGCAAGGGCAGCACCTGCGCGGCGCTCACGCAGGCATGGGTGGCGAAGCCGCCCGTGACGCCGATGGCGGCCACCGGGTCGCCCAACTTCAGGTGCGCGACGCCTTCGCCCAGGGCATCGACGACGCCGGCAAATTCAGCGCCGGGCACGAAGGGCAGAGGCGGCTTGACCTGGTATTTGCCCTCGACGACGAGCAAGTCGGGGAAATTCAGGCTCGCGGCCTGCACGGCGATGCGCACTTCACCCGGCCGCGGTTCGGGCGTGGGCAGCTCCGTCCAGCGCAGGGATTCAAAGCCTTCCAGGGTCTCGCAGAGCCAGGCATGCATGGGGGGTGTCTCCTCGGTGGGGTTTCGACGGTGGGTGGGCGGCTCGCGTCGGGGCGGCTCAATCGATGGTCTGGCGGTAGCGCAACATGGCGATCACGCCCATCACCGCGATGAAGGCGCCTATGGCGGCCGCCTCGGGCCACAGCGAGCTGAACGCCGAGCCCTTGAGCATGATGGCGCGCACGATGCGCAGGAAGTGCGTCAGCGGCAGCACCTCGCCGATGATCTGCGCCCAGCGCGGCATGCCGCGGAAGGGGAACATGAAGCCCGAGAGCAGCACGTTGGGCAGGAAGTAGAACACCGTCATCTGCATGCTTTGCGCCTGCGAGCGGGCGATGGTGGAGAAGGTGAAGCCCACGGCCAGCGTGGCCGTGATGAAGAGCAGCACCATGGCCGTGAGCAGGGCAAAACTGCCGACCATGGGCACGTCGAAGAGCAGGCGTGAGGCCAGGTAGATCAGCAGCACCTGCCCGTAGCCGATGAGCACGTAGGGCAGGATCTTGCCGGCCATCATCTCCAGCGGGCGCACCGGGGTGGCGAGCAGGTTTTCCAGCGTGCCGCGCTCGCGCTCGCGGGTCATGGCCATCGAGGTCATCATCACCAGCGTCATGGTCAGGATCACGCCCATCAGGCCGGGCACCACGTTGTAGGCCGTGAAGCCCTCGGGGTTGTAGCGCCGGTGCAGCCGCACCTCGAACGGCGTCGTGCCCGCTCGCAAGTGCGCCACGGCGCCGTGCAGGTCGTGCCCCAGCGCCAGGCCGGGCAGGGCCAGCAGCGCGGCCACCGCCGGCCCGGTGGCCGCGGGGTCGCTGGCGTCGGCGTAAACCACCAGCGGCGGCCTCTCGCCGCGCAGCAGCCGGCGCGAAAAGTCGGCCGGGAAGAGCAGCGCGAATTGCACCTTGCCGCTGGCCAGCAACTGCTCGGCCTCGCTGTCCGAGACGCTGCCGACGACGTGGAAATAGTCGGTGTTCTGCGCCGCGCGGACGATGCTGCGCACCAGCGGGCCGTCGTCCAGCGCGACCACCACCGTGGGCAGCTGGCGCGGGTCGCCGTTGATGGCGTAGCCGAAGAGCACCAGCTGCATGATCGGCACGCCCAGCAGCATGGCGAAGGTCAGCCGCTCGCGCCTGAGCTGCACGAACTCCTTCAGCAGCACCGCGAAGATGCGGCCCCAGCTACGCGAGATGGTCCGAAGCATGCTGCGTCAGTGCAATGAAGACGTCTTCCAGGCCGGTGGCGATGGGCGTGACGCGCCAGGCGTGGCCGGGCGCGCGCTCGGCCAGCCAGCCCGGCAGGTCATGACCCTGCGCCGCGCTCACGTGCACGGCGCTGCCGAAGGGCACGACCATCCAGCGCGCGTCTCGCTTGAGCAGCGCGGCGGCTTCGCTGAGCTGCCCGCCGCGCAGCTCCCAGGTCTGCAGGGCGGCCTGGGCGATCACGTCCTCGGCCGTGCCGGCGGCGAGCAGCTTGCCGTAGGAGATATACGCCAGGCGGTGGCAGCGTTCGGCCTCGTCCATGTAGTGCGTGGACACCAGCACTGTCAGGCCCTGCGCCGCCAGGGCGTGGATGTGCTGCCAGAAGTCGCGACGCGCGGCGGGGTCGACGCCCGCAGTGGGCTCGTCCAGCAGCAGCAGCTCGGGCCGGTGCAGCATGCAGGCGGCCAGCGCCAGGCGCTGCTTCCAGCCGCCCGACAAGGCGCCCGCCAGTTGCGCGCGCCGGCCTTCCAGCCCCAGCCGTTCGAGCGCGTCGTGCACGACCTTGCGCCGGTCGGGCATGCCGTAGGCGCGGGCGACGAAGCTCAGGTTCTCTTCGATCGACAGGTCTTCGTACAGGCCGAAGCGCTGCGTCATGTAGCCCACGCGCAGCTTGATGCGACGCGCCTCGCGGCGGATATCGTGGCCCAGGCAGGTGCCTTCGCCCGCATCGGCATCGAGCAGGCCGCAGAGCATGCGGATGGTCGTCGTCTTGCCGCTGCCGTTGGGGCCGAGGAAGCCGCAGATCTCGCCCCGGCGCACGCGGATGGTGAGGCCGTCGACCACGGTGCGCCCATCGAAGCGCTTGGTCAGCCCGCGCACGTCGATGGCGAACTCGTCGGCCATCACGGGGTCTTGGCCAGCCTCACGTCCACCGGCTGCCCCGGCTTGAGCGCGCCGGGATCGATGGGTTCGGCCTCGACCATGAAGACGAGCTTGCTGCGGCTGCCCACGCTGTAGATCACCGGCGGCGTGAACTCGGCCTGCGGCGAGATGAAGCGGATGCGTGCCGTCAGGCCCGAAGGGCAGCCATCGCAGGCTACGGCGACCGTGCCGCCCACGGCGACACGCGGCAAGGCGGGTTCAGGCACGAAAAAGCGCAGCTTCACCGCGCCCGGCGGCAGCAGGGCGAGCACGGGTGAGCCCGCCGGCACCCATTCGCCGACGCGGTACATCACCTCATAGACCCTCGCCGCGGTCGGCGCGGTGCGCTGCTTCTGGCCTTCGCGCCACTGCGCCAGTGCCAGGTCGGCCTGCGCGCCGCGCGAGCCGGCCGCAGCCGCAGCGATCGCATCGCGCCGCGCGGCCTCGGCGGCAAAGGCACGCTGGGCCTGCAACTCAGCCACGCGCGCAGCGTCGCGGTCGCGCGTGGCCGCCAGCGTGTCGAGCTGCAGCGCGGCGATGAAACCCTGTTCGACCAACCGCCGGTGGCGCTCCAGCGTCGCCGTCGAGGCGCTCAGCGTGGCCCGGGCCTGGGCCAGCTGCTGCTCCAGCTGCTGCAGCTCCAGCGGCCGGCGGCCCTTGCGCAGGTCGGCTTCCTGCGATGCCGCCTGCTCGCTGCGCGCGCGGGCGGCGTCGCGGGTGAGGGCCTCCGCATCGCTGTCCAGCGTGTACAGCAACTGCCCGCTCGCCACCGAGTCACCGCGCTTGACCGCCAGCGTGCGCAGCTCGCCGGCCGCGCTGGGCGCCAGGTAGACCAGCTCGGCTTCAGCGTAGCCGCTCAGCGGCGCGTCGGGCGAAGGCCCCGAGCAGCCGGCCAGGGTCAAGGCCAGGGCTGTGGCGAGCGCAAGGACGACGGCAGGCTGGTGCATGGCGGGTTCTCCACGCCTATCGTGCCACGCCGTGGCCTCGCCTCAATGAATCGGCTTGAAGCGCATGCGCTTGGGCCGCGCACCTTCCTCGCCCAGGCGACGCCGCTTGTCGGCCTCGTATTCCTGGTAGTTGCCGTTGAAGAAGACCCATTGCGAGTCACCCTCGGCGGCCAGGATATGCGTGCAGATGCGGTCCAGGAACCAGCGGTCGTGGCTGATGACCATGGCGCTGCCGGCGAATTCGAGCAGCGCTTCTTCCAGCGCGCGCAGGGTTTCCACGTCGAGGTCGTTGCTCGGCTCGTCGAGCATCAGCACGTTGCCGCCCTTGGCCAGCGTCTTGGCCAGGTGCAGGCGGCCGCGCTCGCCGCCCGAGAGGCTGCCGACCTGCTTTTGCTGGTCGTTGCCCTTGAAGTTGAAGCGGCCGAGGTAGGCGCGGCTGGGCATCACGAACTTGCCGACGATGATGTTGTCGAGCCCGCCGGAGACGTCTTGCCAGACGGTCTTTTCGTTGTCCAGGCTCTCGCGGCTCTGGTCGACGAAGGCCAGCTGCGCCGTCTTGCCGATCTTCACCTCGCCCGAATCGGGCTTTTCCTTGCCTTGCAGCATGCGGAAGAGGGTGGACTTGCCCGCGCCGTTGGGTCCGATGATGCCGACGATGGCACCCGGCGGCACCTTGAAGCTGAGCTTGTCGATGAGCAGCCGGTCGCCGAAGCTCTTGCTGACATCGACGAACTCGATGACCTCGTTGCCCAGGCGCTCGGCCACCGGGATGAAGATCTCGTTGGTCTCGTTGCGCTTCTGGTATTCGACGTCCGAAAGCTCCTCGAAGCGCGCCAGCCGCGCCTTGCTCTTGGTCTGCCGCGCCTTGGCGTTGGAGCGCACCCACTTGAGCTCCTCCTTCATCGCCCTCATGCGCGCGTCTTCGCTCTTTTGCTCGAGTTCCAGGCGCTTTTCCTTCTGGTCCAGCCAGTCGGAGTAATTGCCCTTCCAGGGGATGCCGGCGCCACGGTCGAGTTCGAGGATCCACTCGGCGGCGTTGTCGAGAAAGTAGCGGTCGTGGGTGATCGCCACCACGGTGCCGGGGAAGCGCTGCAGGAAGTGCTCCAGCCACTCCACGCTCTCGGCGTCCAGGTGGTTGGTGGGCTCGTCGAGCAGCAGCATGTCGGGCTTGGCGAGCAGCAGCCGGCACAGCGCCACGCGGCGCTTCTCGCCGCCCGAGAGCACACCGATCTTGGCGTCCCAGGGGGGCAGCCGCAGGGCGTCGGCGGCGAGTTCGAGCTGCAGGTCGGTGTTGCCGCTGCCCGCGGCGGCGATCACGGCTTCGAGCTCGGCCTGCTCGTGGGCGAGCTTGTCGAAATCGGCATCCTCATGGCCATATTCGGCATAGACCTCGTCCAGGCGCTTCTTGGCTGCCAGCACGCCGCCTATGCCTTGTTCGACCGCCTCGCGCACGGTCTGGTCGGCATCGAGCAGCGGCTCCTGCGGCAGGTAGCCGATATTCAGGCCGGGCATGGGAGTGGCCTCGCCTTCGATCTCACGGTCCAGGCCGGCCATGATTCTCAGCAGCGTGCTTTTGCCCGAGCCGTTGACTCCGAGCACGCCGATCTTGGCGCCCGGGAAAAAGGACAGCGAGATGTCCTTCAGGATCTGCCGCTTCGGCGGCACGATCTTGCCGACGCGGTTCATGGTGAAGACGTACTGGGCCATGGAAGGGGGTCCGGTTGCTGACGCAAAACCGATGATTATCCCGGACGACCGTCGCCGCATGAGGAACGCCCGCGGTGCGGCGCAGCGCGCGAATCCGGCGCGCCCGATACAATGCGGCCCAGCGCCGTGGCATCCAGTCATCGCGGCGCGGTCGATTCCGACGCATTGTTTCCCTCGCGCCTACCCGACTGGTGCATCCGCCCCGGGTGTCAGCAGGCTGCGAACCACGGCTCCCCTGGAGCCCCTTCAAATGCAATTTACCGAACTCGGCCTCGCCGAGCCGCTGCTTCGTGCTGTGCGCGAACACGGTTACGAAACCCCCACGCCGATCCAGATCCAGGCCATTCCGGCCGTGCTCCAGGGCGGCGACCTGCTGGCCGGCGCACAAACCGGCACCGGCAAGACGGCAGGCTTCGTGCTGCCCATGCTGCAGCGCCTGATGGCCCATCCGAGCAAGCGCGACGCCCGCGGCCGCGTCGCCATCCGCTGCCTGATCCTGACCCCGACGCGCGAACTCGCGGCCCAGGTCGAGGAAAGCGTGCGCACCTACGGCAAGCACGTGCCGCTGACGAGCATGGTGATGTTCGGCGGCGTGGGCATGTCGCCCCAGGTCGACCGCCTGAGGAAGGGCGTGGACATCCTGGTGGCCACGCCCGGCCGCCTGCTCGACCACCACGGCCAGCGCACGCTGGACCTGAGCCAGGTCGAGATCTTCGTCCTCGACGAAGCCGACCGCATGCTCGACATGGGCTTCATCCACGACATCAAGAAGGTGCTCGCGGTGCTGCCGGCGAAGAAGCAGAGCCTGCTCTTCTCCGCCACCTTCAGCGACGAGATCAAGGCCCTGGCCGACAAGTTGCTGAACCAGCCCGCACTCATCGAGGTGTCGCGCCGCAACTCCACGGTGGAGCTCATCGCGCAAAAGATGCACCCGGTGGGCCGCGAGCGCAAGAAGGAGTTGCTGGCGCACCTCATCAAGAGCGGCGACTGGCACCAGGTGCTGGTCTTCACGCGCATGAAGCATGGCGCCAACCGGCTCACCGACTACCTCTGCGACCAGGGCATCAGCGCCATGGCGATCCACGGCAACAAGAGCCAGACGGCGCGCACCAAGGCGCTGGCTGACTTCAAGGCCGGCGGGCTGCAGGTGTTGGTGGCCACCGACATCGCCGCGCGCGGCATCGACATCGACCAGCTCCCGCACGTCGTCAATTTCGAGATGCCCAACGTGCCCGAGGATTACGTGCACCGCATCGGCCGCACCGGCCGCGCCGGCGCCCAGGGCGAGGCCATCTCGCTGGTGTGCCTGGACGAAGAGGTCTTCGTCAGGGATATCGAACGCCTCATCAAGCGCAGCATCCCGCGCGAACCCGTGCCCGGCTTCGAGCCGCCGGTGGGCGAGAAGGCCGAGCCCATCGTGCTCGGGCGCATGACCATCGGCATCGGCGGCACGCAGCGCCACGGCGGTGGCGGTGGTCGCCCGTCGCACGGCGGCGGTCGCGGCACCCCTTCGCGCTCAGGCAGCGGCCGCCCGCAGGGACCGGCGCCGCACGGCACGCGCTCCGGCGTGCCCAGGCCGGCGTCGGGCCGCGGCGGCCCGCCCAAGCGCTGAGCGCTTCGGCGGCCTGGCTGCCTGCCCGGCCCGGGCCGGGGGTCAGTCGCCCAGCCGCGCCGCGGCGCTGTCTATGGCGGCCGTGAGCTCGGCGTAGCTGCGGTTCACCGGGAACTGCGGGAACTGCGCCGCGATGCCGGGCGGCGGGTGAATGAAAAAGCCGACATCGGCCGCGGCCAGCATGCCGGTGTCGTTGTACGAGTCGCCTGCCGCGATGACGCGGAAGTTCAGGCTCTTCAGCGCATTCACCGCGTGTCGCTTGGGGTCGCTCTGGCGCAGCCTGTACTCGGCGACGAAGCCCTCGGCGTCCACGACGAGCCGGTGGCACATCAGCGTCGGGCGCCCGAGCTGGCGCATCAGGGGGTCGGCAAATTCGTAGAAGGTGTCCGACAGGATCACCACCTGGTAGCGCGCGCGCAGCCCATCGAGGAATTCGCGCGCGCCGTCCATCGGCGCCATGCCGCTGATCACGGCCTGGATGTCGGCCAGCTTCAGCCCATGCTGGCGCAGCAGGCCCAGGCGAAAGCGCATCAGCCGGTCGTAGTCGGGCTCGTCGCGCGTGGTGCGCGCGAACTCGGGGATGCCGGTGCGCTGCGAGAAGGCGATCCAGATCTCGGGGACGAGAACGCCTTCGAGATCGAGGCAGACGATATGCATGGGGGCTCCGTGGCGAAGGCCAAATCGTAGCCCGGACGCGTTGCCGCTCAGGCCGGCGCGAGAGTCACCGCCACGCCGCTGAGCACGGCATTGCCCGAGAGCGGGTCGCGCTCGGCATCGTCGAGCAGCGCATTGAGGTTGGCGCCGGGTTGGCGCGCCGCCACACCGAGTTGCGCACCGGGCAGGTCGTGGCCCCAGCCATGGGGCAGGCTGATGACGCCGGGCATCACGCTGTCGCTGAGTGCCACCGTCACCTCGACGCTGCCTTGGGCGCTGGCCAGGCGTGCGCGCGCGCCGTCGGCCAGGCCCTGCCGGGCCGCGTCCTGCGGATGCACGAGCGCCGTGCCGCGGAACGGCCCCTTGGCCAGCGTCGGCAGGTTGTGCATCCAGCTGTTGTTGCTGCGCACGTCGCGACGCCCGATGACCACCAGCGCCGGCGCCGGCGTGTCCAGATCGGCCAGGGCGCGCGGCAGGTCGGCCAGCAGTTGCGCTGGCGCGAGCTCGACCTTGCCGCTGGGCGTGCGCAGCAGCTCGGGCACGCGCGGCGCCAGCTCGCCCAGGTCGATGCCGCCGGCCGCCGCGCGCACCTTGGCCAGGCTCAGGCCGCCGGGCTTCATGCCGAAGGCATCGCCGTAGGGGCCGCTGCGCAGCGCCAGTTCGAGCAGCCGCTCGGGCCCCTGCAAACCGGCCAGGGCCTGCATCACCCAGGGGGCCTGGTCACCCGCGAGCTTGCGCACCTCAAGGGCCACGGCCTCGTCGTCCAGGGCCAGCACATCGGCACGCGCGCCCAGCCCCTTGGCGATGGCCGCCAGGCGCAGCAGTTGCTGCCACTCCGGCAGGTGGCCGGCCGCGGGCGCGAATACCGCCTCGCTGAAGCGCGCGTGGTTGCGCCACGAGAGCTGCGGGAAGGCGACGTCGTAGTGGCTGTGCTCCAGCGGCGACTGGCCGGGCAGGATGACATCGGCGTGGCGCGTCGTCTCGTTGATGTAGAGGTCCATGCTGACCATGAAATCGAGCTCGTCCAGCGCGCGAGCCAGCCGCGGGCCGCCGGGCGACGAGAGCACCGGGTTGCTGGCCACGGTGAAGAGCGCGCGCACCTGCCCCGGCCCCGGGGTCTCGATCTCCTCGGACAGGCAGGTCATCGGCAGTTCGCCATAGATCTCGGGCGCGCCGCTCACCCGGCTGGCGTGGCGGCCGGTGGCGACGCCGCGGCCGCGACCGGGTGCGCCCTGGGTGTTCTGCGCAAAGGCCGCGGCCTGGGGGAACATCGCGCCGCCGGGCTCGTCGAGCTTGCCGGTGAGCGCGTTGAGCACGTCCACCAGCCACGAGCACAGGGTGCCGTAGCTTTGTGTGCAGGTCCCCAGGCGGCCATAGACGCAGCCGCTCTCGGCCGCGGCCAGCTCGCGCGCCAGTTGGCGGATGGTGAGCGCGTCGATCGCGCAGCGCGCCGCCACGCGCTCAGGGGCGAAGGCCTGCATGGCCTGGCGGAGGTCGTCGACGCCGTTCAGGTGTTCGGCGAGGCGGCCCGTGCGCACCAGCCCCTCGTCGAACAGCGTGTGCACCATGGCCGCGAGCAGGAAGATATCGGCTCCGGGGCGGATGAAATGGTGGGCGTCGGCCACCGCAGCAGTTTCGGTGCGCCGCGGGTCGATCACCACCAGGCGCCCGCCACGCTCGCGCAGGGCCCGCGCCTTGCCGCGGAAATCGGGCACCGTCCACAGGCTGCCGTTGCTGGCCATGGGGTTGGCGCCTATCACCAGCAGATAGTGGCTGCGTGCGATGTCCGGCACCGGGATGCTCAGCCAGTGGCCGAACATCCAGCCACTCGACAGCTGCTTGGGCATCTGGTCCAGCGTCGAGGCCGAGAAGACGTTCTTCGTGCCCAACGCCTTGGCCAGGCGGCTGAAGTAGAGCAGCAGCCCCATCTTGTGCGCCGAGGGGTTGCCCACTGCCACCGCCACGGCGTCTCGCCCATGCTGCTGCAGCAGCGGCGGCAGGCGCCGCTCGATCTCGGCGAAGGCCTCGTCCCAGGTGGCGGGCAGGAAGCGCGCGCCGCGGCGGATGAGCGGCGTGCGGATGCGGTCGGGGTCTTCGTGCAGGTCTCTCAGCGCCACCGCCTTGGGGCAGAGGTAGCCGGCGCTGAAAACGTCGTATTCGGCGCCGCGGATGCCCAGCACCTGCGAGCCGCGCGTGCGCACTTCCAGGCCGCAACAGGCCTCGCACAGGGGGCAGATGCGGTAGTGCGAGGCGTCTTTGGCGTCAGGGGCGTCAGGGGCGTCTTGGGCAGCGGGCATGACAAGCTCCGGGGAAGGAAGCGACGGTTATCGTCGCAGCCGCGCAGCTTGCCTGTCACCGGCGGGACTTGCGCAGGCGGGCAAACCCGCCCCGGCCCAGGTCAATCCGAGGTGCCCAGGACCGCCCCCTGCTTGCGCGTCTTGCCGGCGCGCCACAGCGTCAGCGTCACGGTCTCGCCCGGGGTGCGGCGCTCGAGCTGGCCGAGCATGTCGTCCAGGTCGGCCACCGGCTCGTCGTTGATGGCGGTGATGACGTCCCCGGCGATGACTTCCCCGCGGTTGCCACGGCGGAAGGCTTGCAGGCCCGCCCGCGCGGCCGGGCTGTTCGGCCGGACCTGCACGAGCACCACGCCGCGCGGCAGCTTGAGGGCCTCCGCCAGCCCCGGCGGCCCGGCGGAGACGCCGAGCGCCGGCCGCGTGAAGCGGCCGTCGCGGATCAGCCGCGGCACGATGCGGTTGACTTCGTCCACCGGGATGGCGAAGCCGATCCCGGCGCTGGCGCCGCTGGGGCTGGCGATCTGTGTATTGACGCCGATCAGGCGCCCGGCCGAATCGAGCAGCGGGCCGCCGGAATTGCCGGGGTTGATGGCCGCGTCGGTCTGGATCACGCCGCGGATGGTGCGCTGGTTGAAGGACTCGATTTCGCGGTTCAGCGCGCTGATGATGCCGGTGGTCAGTGTCTGGTCCAGGCCGAAGGGGTTGCCGATGGCGTAGACGCGCTGGCCCACCAGCAGGTCGCGGCTGGCGCCAATGGCGATGGGCGGCAACTTGTCCTTGGGGGCTTCGATGCGCAGCACGGCCAGGTCGCGGTCGGGGAAGGCGCCGACGAGCGTGGCATCGTAGGTGCTCTGGTCGGCCAGCGTCACCTTGGCGCCGTTGGCGTCCTGGATGACGTGGAAGTTGGTCACGATGTGGCCGCGGTCGTCCCAGACGAAGCCGGTGCCGGTGCCGCGCGGCACCTGTTGCACGTTCATCGAGAAGAGATCGCGCTGCGCGGCCAGCGAGGTGATGTGCACCACCGAGGGCGAGGCCTTGCGGAAGAGCTCGATATGCGCCACCTCGTCGGCGCCCAGCGGCCCGCGCTGTGAAACGACGCGCGGCGTCACCTCGGAGCGGCTTTGCACCAGCGTGGGCACGGCGAAGAACGCCGCGACGGCGCCGGCCAGCGCGGCGAGAACGAGCGTGATCGTGCTCGGCTTGGCGAGGAATTTCATGTTTGATCGAAGAGCCAAAGGTCCGCGGCGGCAACAGCCACGATCGTGCCAGATGAGGGCGACCCGTGCGGCGTCAAGGCCGGGACGCGCCGCCACCCCGGCTACGAGATCATGTAGGCCGCAGCCGCGGTGGCGATGAGCGTGCCTTCGTCGTTCACCAGCCGCATCTGTGTGGAGCCGACCCGCCCGCCCAGCCGCGTGACCTCGGCCGTCGCGACGAAATGCCGGCCCAACCCCTGGCGCAGGAAGTCCACGCGCAGATCGATGGTGCCCATCTTGATGAAGCGGTGCATCACCTGCTGCGTGTCGTCGTGCGGGTGGCGCTCGGCGATCGCCACCATCAGCGTCAGCCCGCCCATCGCGTCGAGCACCGAAGAGATCACGCCGCCGTGCAAGCGGCCGTAGGTGTAGTGGCCCACCAGTTCGGGCCGCATGTCGAAGCGGGCTCGCACATCGCCGGGCTTCACCGAGGCCACCTTCAAGCCCAGGATCTGGTTGAAGGTGATGCGCGTCTCGAAGAGGTCGACCAGGGCCGCATCGAGCCGGGCTTGTTCTTGCGCATTGCGTGGGGGGAGGCTGGTGGTGGTCATGTACCGGAATTGTGGCCTCTCACCGTGTCTTGCCCGGCAAGGTGTGTTCGAGCTTGCAGATGATGGAGAGCATGACCTCGTCCGCCCCGCCGGCGATGGACAGTGCACGGCTGTCGCGCCAGGCCCGCGAGACCGGGTTGTCGGCGGTGAAGCCCATGCCGCCCCAGTACTGCAGGCAGGCATCGGTGACCTCGCGCGCCAGGCGCCCGCACTTGAGCTTGGCCATGCTGGCCAGGCGGCTCACGTCCTGGCCGCCGATATACATCTCCACCGCGCGGTAGGTCAGCGCGCGCAGCGCTTCGACTTCGGTGCGCAGCTCGGCCAGGCGGTAGTGCACCACCTGGTTGTCCAGGATGCTGCGGCCGAAGGCCTGACGCTGCCGGGTGTACTCGATGGTCTGGTCGATGACCCGGTCCAGGCTGCGCAAGGTATTTGCCGCACCCCACAGGCGTTCCTCCTGGAATTGCAGCATCTGGTAGCTGAACCCCAAGCCCTCCTGGCCGATGAGGTGGCGCCGGGGCACGCGCACGTTGTCGAAGAAGAGCTGGGCGGTGTCGCTGCTGTGCATGCCGACCTTGTCGATCTTCTGGCGGGTGATGCCGCTGGCGTCCATGGGCACCAGGATGAGGCTCTTGTTCTTGTGCGCCGGCCCCTCGCCGGTGTGGGCCAGCAGGCAGCACCAGTCCGCCTGCAGGCCGTTGGTGATCCACATCTTGCTGCCGTTGATGAGGTAGTCGCCGCCGTCCGCCTTGGCCGTGGTCTTGACGGCGGCGACGTCGGAGCCGCCGCCAGGCTCGCTCACGCCCAGGCAAGCCACCTGCTCGCCGGCGAGGGCGGGCGTGAGGAACTCGCGGCGCAGCTCGTCGCTGCCGAAGCGCGCCAGCGACGGCGTGGCCATGTCGGTGTGCACGCCGATGGCCATGGGCACGCCGGCGCAAGTGCATTGACCCAGGGCTTCGGCCATCACCATGCTGTAGCTGAAGTCGAGCCCTGCGCCGCCGAACTCCGGCGCGTATTTCAGGCCCAGCAGGCCCAGGTCGCCGAGCTTGCGGAAGACTTCATGGGCAGGAAACTGGCCCTGGGCCTCCCACGCGGCGACATGGGGGTTGAGCTCCTTGTCGCAGAACCTGATGACCGTATCTTCGAGCTGGCGATGTTCGGCGGTGAACTGCATGCGGTGGGTCCTCTGGGTGCGCGCGCATCCGTCAGCGCGGGCGCGGCGATCGTCGCATGGCGTGGGCCGCGCCGGCAAACTGGCAAACTCGCGCGGCCGGGCGCCAGTGAATACCGGCCGAGCGGCGCACGCCAGACCAGACGGTGCGCGGGCCACCGCGCAGCAAGTGAACCAGGGGCGGCTCGCCTGAAGCGGGCCCGGGAGACGAACCATGATCGATGCCTACCTCTTCGACCACGTGCGCACGCCGCGCGGCAAGGGCAAGAAGGACGGCGGCCTGCACCAGGCCAGCCCGGTGTGGCTGCTGCGCACGCTGCTCAAGGCGCTGCAGGCGCGCCAGGGCCTGGATACCGCGCTGGTGGACGACGTGGTGCTGGGCTGCGTCACGCCGGTGGGCGAGCAGGGCGCCGATATCGCGCGCACGGCGGTGCTCGACGCCGAGTGGGCGCAGTGCGTGCCCGGCGTCACGCAGAGCCGCTTCTGCGCCAGCGGTCTCGAATCCGTGAACCTGGCCGCAGCCAAGGTGGCCAGCGGTTTCGAAGACCTGGTGGTGGCCGGCGGCGTGGAGAGCATGAGCCGCTGGGTGATGGGCAGCGACGGCGGCGCCTGGTTCATGGACCCGCGCATCAACCAGAAGCTGGGTTTCGTGCCGCAGGGTGTGGGCGCCGACCTCATCGCCACGCTGGAGGGCTGGGGCCGCGCCGATGTCGATGCCTTCGCGTTGCGATCGCATCAAAAGGCCGCCGCGGCGCGCGCCGCCGGGCACTTCGCCCGCAGCCTCGTGCCGGTGCACGATATCGCCGGGCTCCTGCTGCTGGCCGAGGACGAGACGATCCGGCCCGACGCCAGTGCCCAGGCCATGGCCAGGCTCGAACCCAGCTTCGCCGCCATGGGCGGCATGGGCTTCGACGCCACCGCGCTGCGCAAATACACCACCGTGGAGCGCATCGTGCACATGCACCACGCGGGCAACTCCTCGGGCATCGTCGACGGCGCGGCGTTGATGCTCGTCGGCTCGAAGGCGGGCGGCATCAAGGCGGGTCTCAAGCCGCGCGCACGCCTGCGTGCCGCAGCGGTCGTCGGCAGCGAGCCCACCATCATGCTCACCGGCCCCACGCCGGCGTGCCGCAAGGCGCTGGCCAAGGCCGGGATGCAGCCGGGCGATATCGACCTGTGGGAGATCAACGAAGCCTTTGCCGTGGTGCCCATGAAGACCGCGCGCGACCTCGGGGTGGATCTGGAGCGTGTCAACGTCAACGGCGGCGCCATCGCCATGGGCCACCCGCTGGGGGCCACCGGCTGCGTCATCCTGGGCACCCTGCTCGACGAGTTGGAGCGCCGCGATCTGGCCACCGGCTGCGCCACCTTGTGCGTGGGTGGCGGCATGGGCATCGCCACCATCATCGAAAGGGTCTGAATATGGCTGCGGTGAATCTTCAACTCGGCGACGACGGCATCCTCGTCGCCACCATGGACCTGCCCGGCCGGCCCATGAACGTCGTAGACGACGAACTCATGGCCGGCCTGGCCACGGCGCTGGAGCGTCTTGCCGGGGCCGAGGTGAAAGGCCTGGTGCTGACCTCGGCCAAGGGCGATTTCTGCGCCGGGGGCGATATCGACCGCATCTCGCAGTGGACGCGGCCGGAGCAGCCCTTCGAGGCCACCCTGGCCATGAAGGCCGTGCTGCGCAAGATGGAGCTGCAGGGCAAGCCCGTGGTCGCGGCCATCAACGGCCACGCCCTGGGCGGCGGGCTCGAGCTCGCGCTGGCCTGCCACGCACGCATCGCCCTGGCCGACCCGCGGCTCAAGCTCGGCCAGCCCGAAGTGAAGCTCGGCCTCATGCCCGGCGGCGGCGGCACGGTGAGGTTGCCGCGGCTGTTGGGCATACAGCAGGCATTGCAGATCTGCGCCGAGGGGGCGGAGTTCAATCCGGCCAAGGCCCTGGCCATGGGCCTGCTGACCGAGCTGGCGGCCGACAGCGACGACCTGATGTCCAAGGCCAGGGCCTGGGTTGCGGCCCACCCGAAGGCCCAGCAGCCCTGGGACGCGCCGAGGTTCCGCTTCCCCGGCGGCGATGCACGCTCGCCCGCCGTGGCGCAGATCTTCTCCATCGCGCCCTCGATCGCCGCGCAAAAGAGCTGGGGCAACTACCCGGCCGTGCAGCACGTCATGAGCTCGATATTCGAAGGCGGCCTGCTTGGCTTCGACGCTGCCAGCGCGGTCGAGAGCCGCTACTTCGCGGCCTGCGCCATGAGCCAGGAATCGCGCAACATGATCGGCACGCTGTGGTACCAGCTGGGTGCCATCAAGAAGGGCGCCTCGCGCCCGGCCGGCGTGCCGCGCTCGCAGCTCGGCAAGCTGGGGATCCTGGGCGCGGGAATGATGGGCGCGGGCATCGCCTACGTCTCGGCCAAGGCCGGCATCGAGGTGGTGCTGCTCGACACCACGCAGGAAGCTGCCGAGCGAGGCAAGGCCTATGCCCAGGGCCTGCTCGACAAGGCGGTGAAGAAGGGCCGCAGCACGCCGGCGAAGCGAGACGCGCTGCTGGCACGCATCACGCCCGCGACCGACGACGCGCGGCTTCACGAATGCGAGCTCGTCATCGAAGCCGTATTCGAAGACCGCGCCATCAAGGCCGAGGTCACGAAGCAGGCCGAGGGCCGCATCGCACCCACGGCGATCTTCGCCTCCAACACGTCCACGTTGCCCATCAGCGGGCTGGCGCAGGCGAGCCGCCGGCCGGCGAATTTCATCGGGCTGCACTTCTTCAGCCCGGTGGACAAGATGCCGCTGGTGGAGATCATCGTCGGCCAGCAGACCAGCGACGAGACGCTGGCGCGCGCCTTCGACTACGTGCTGCAGATCGGCAAGACGCCGATCGTGGTCAACGACAGCCGCGGCTTCTACACCAGCCGCGTCTTCGCCACCTACGTGATGGAAGGCATCGCCATGCTCGGCGAAGGCGTGCACCCGCGTTCCGTCGAAGTGGCGGGCCTGCAAGCGGGCATGCCGATGCCGCCGCTGGCGCTGCAGGACGAGGTGAGTCTGTCGCTGGGCCTGCACGTGGCCGAGCAGACGGCGAAGGACCTGGCCGCTGAAGGCAAGGCCTATGTCGAGCACCCGGGCATGAGCGTGGTGCGGCAACTGTGCGGGCTGGGCCGGGTCGGCAAGAAGGCTGGCAAAGGCTTCTACGACTGGAGCGATGACGGCAAGCGGCTCTGGCCCGAATTGACGACGCTCTACCCGGTGGCGGCGCAGCAGCCCGGGCAGCGCGAGCTCATCGACCGCTTGATGTTCGCCCAGGCCAACGAGGCGGCGCGCTGCGTCCAGGAAGGCGTGCTGCGCTCGGTGGCCGACGCGAATATCGGCTCGATCTTCGGCTGGGGCTTCGCGCCGTTCCAGGGCGGGGCGCTGCAGTTCATCAACGCGATGGGCGCGAAGGCCTTCGTGGCGCGCGCGCGGGAACTGGCGGCAAAGTTCGGGCCGCGCTTCGAACCGGCGGCCATCGTGGTGCAGCAGGCGCAAGGAGGTGGGCGCTTCACCGATGCGTGAGGCGCGGGGGCGGCCGGCGGGCCGGCGGGCTGGCCGCGTCTCTTGGAAGCGAGTCGAGTCTGCGCCCACAAAGTCCCAATGTGGATTAGCATTTGAGTAGAATCCAGATTCGGATCAACCGCTGGAGACCGCCATGAGCGCCGTTCTCGCACCCTCCGCACCGGCCCCCGTCAACGCCGAGCAGATGGCCGCCGCCGGCCTGAGGGCCTTCGCGCGCATCGCCGACGCCTGGCGCCTCACGGTGGACGAGCAGCTGTGCCTGCTCGGCCAGCCGCCGCGCTCCACCTTTTTTGCCTGGCGCAAGCACCCCGAGAAGGCGGCGTTGCCGCGCGACACGCTGGAGCGTCTGTCCAACCTGCTGGGCATCTACAAAAGCCTGCAGATCCTGCTGCCCGACCCGCTGGTCGCCGATGCCTGGGTGCGCAAGCCCAACCGCGCGACGCCCTTCGGCGGCAAGAGCGCGCTGGAGCGCATGCTGGCCGGCAACGTGAGTGATCTGCACTTCGTGCGCCGCTACCTGGACAGCGTGCGCGGCGGCGGCTGGTCTTGAACCCGCTGGCCCTGGCGCGCGCCGAGCCTTCCGCCGGCCCGGCGTTGCGCCGCGTGCGCTGGCAGCAGGCCTGCCGCATCGTGCCCACGCGCTACCCTGCCGTCACGCTATTCGACCGCGTGGCCGATGCGGCGGACTTCGACGCGCTCTACGCCCTGGAAGCGTTGACCAACGAGCGCGTGCGCGACGAGCTCGGTCATATCGAACGCGTGCCGCGCGGCGAGCGCGCATTCGGGCCCGGCAGCGGGCCCATCATGGCCGCTTTCACCCATGTCAACCCGCTGGGCAGCCGCTTCTCGGCGGGCCACTACGGTGTGTTCTACGCGGCCCGTGAACGTGCCACGGCGGTGGCCGAGACGCGGCACCACCATGGCCGCTTTCTGGCCGCCACGAACGAAGGCGCGATGCACCTGCCCATGCGCCTGTACCAGTTGGTGGTCGATGCCCGCCTGCACGACCTGCGACCGGCCGGCGTGGTGGACGCGGCGGTCTACCACCCCGAGAGCTATGCCGCGGCGCAGGCACTGGGCGCCGGGCTGCACTCGGCAGGCTCGGCCGGCGTGG
The DNA here is from genome assembly GCA_030681795.1 of Rubrivivax sp. GTDB lineage: Bacteria > Pseudomonadota > Gammaproteobacteria > Burkholderiales > Burkholderiaceae_C > Rubrivivax. The sequence continues at coordinate 81,525 of JAUXRG010000064.1, read as the reverse complement.
CCTACCGCAGCGTGCGGCAGGCGCGCGGCCAGTGCGTGGGGCTGTTCCGGCCCCGTGGTGCCAGCGCCTGCCTGCACGCCGCCTACCTGCTCTACGCCTGGGACGGCGAGCGCTTCACCGACGTCTACGAGAAGACCGAGTGAAGGCGCCTCGGCCCTGAGCTATCGTCCGCGCGTGCCTCTGCCCAGACCCCCCGGCCAACGTTTCGATCGCCTCGATGCCCTGCGCGGCCTGGCCATCGTCTGGATGGCGCTGTTCCACTTCGGGTTCGACCTCAACCATTTCGGGTTGATGCAACCGGTGCAGAACTTCCACCACGACCCGTTCTGGACCACCCAGCGCACCATCATCGTCAGCCTGTTCCTGTTCTGCGCGGGGATCGGCCAGGCCGCGGCCTACGAAGCGCACCAGAGCTGGCCGCGCTTCTGGCGCCGCTGGGCGCAGGTGGCAGGTTCTGCGCTGCTCGTCAGCCTGGGCTCGGCGGCGATGTTCCCGCGCAGCTGGATCTTCTTCGGCGTGCTGCATGGCTTGGCGGTGATGCTCATCGTGGCGCGCCTGGCCGCGCCCCTGGGTGGCTGGCTGTGGCCCCTGGGGGCCGTGGCCATCGCCCTGCCGTTCTGGGTGCAGCACCCCTTCTTCGATGGCCGGTTCGTCAACTGGCTGGGGCTGGTGACGAGAAAGCCGATCACCGAAGACTACGTGCCCGTGCTGCCCTGGCTGGGCGTGATGCTCTGGGGCGTGGCTGCGGGCCGCTGGTTGCTGCGGCACCGGCGCGACTGGCTCGTGGGTGCCGTGCCGCGGGCGCTGCGGCCGATGGCCGGCCTGGGGCGCTGGAGCCTCACCTTCTACATGCTGCACCAGCCGGTGCTCATGGGCGCGCTGCTGGGCGGCCGCGCACTCGGGCTGTGGTGAGCGCCGCGGCCAGGCCTGCGCCTTGCAGGCCGGGGCACGCCGGCTGGGGCTAGCATCCGGGCGATGAGCACCAAAGTCCTGTTCGGCTTCCATGCCGTCACCGTGCGGCTGAAGACCGCGCCGCAGTCCGTCGTCGAGATCCACGTCGATGGCCAGCGCCGCGACGCCCGCATGCGCCAGTTCACCGAGCGCGCCACCGCCGCCGGGGCGCGGCTGGTCGAGAGCGACGACGAACGCCTGGCCGGGTTGGCCGGCACCACGCGCCACCAGGGCGTGGTGGCGCGCGTCACGCCGCTGGCGCTGCGCCACTCGCTGGACGAGGTGCTCGACGACGTGCAGGGCCCGCCGCTGGTGCTGGTGCTCGACGGCGTGACTGACCCGCACAACCTGGGCGCCTGCCTGCGCGTGGCCGACGGTGCCGGCGCGCATGCCGTCGTCGCCCCCAAGGACCATGCCGTGGGCCTGAACGCCACCGTGGCCAAGGTGGCCAGTGGCGCCGCCGAGACCGTGCCCTACCTGATGGTCACCAACCTGGCGCGCACGCTGGCCGAACTCAAGGACCGTGGTGTGCGCGTGGTGGGCACCAGCGAAGATGCCAGCGTGACACTCTTTGATGCCGACCTCACCGGCCCGTTGGCGCTGGTGCTGGGTGCCGAAGGGCCCGGCATGCGCCAGCTCACGCGCAAGAGCTGCGACGAACTGGTGAGGATTCCGATGCAGGGCGCGGTGGAAAGCCTGAACGTCTCGGTGGCAGCGGGCGTGTGCCTGTTCGAGGCGCTGCGGCAGCGGCGCGGCAGCGGCGCTGCTGAGGCGCGGTTGAGGCGCGGTTGAGGAGCGGTTGAGGAGCGGTTGAGGCGGGCGCGCCGACGCCTTCAGACCCAGCCCATGGCGCCCGCCAGCGCGCCCACGCAGATCGGCCACAGAGGGCTCCAGCGCGTGCGCAGCATCACCCACAGCGTCAGCCCGACGAGCGCCGCGCTGGCCCACTGGGTGCGCGTGGGCTCGAGCAGGATCCAGCTGGTGGCCAGCAGCAACCCGATGGTCAGGGGCGCCATGCCGGTGGTGAAGGTGCGCAGTGCGCGCGCCTCGCTGTGGCGTTCACCCCAGCGCGTGGCCAGCATCGCCAGCGTGGTGGAAGGCAGCAGCGTGCCGGTCATCGTGGCCAGCACGCCGGCCAGGCCACCGACGTTGAAGCCGATCACGGCGACGAAGAGCACATTCGGCCCCGGTGCGGCCTGCGCCAGCGCCACCGAGGCGTTGAACTGGGCGTCGCTGAGCCAACCATGCTGGCCGACGACGAAGCGCTGCATGTCGGGCACCGTGGTGATGGCGCCGCCGATGGCCAGCAGCGACAGCGTGAGGAAGTGCAGGAACAGGGCCAACCAGTCGCCCGCACCCAGGATGCCCGTGCCGAAAAGCAGCGTGCCCGTCATGTCTTGCGCCAGGCCAGGGCCGTGGACGCGAGCCCCAGGCCCAGCACCACCCACACCAAGGGCCAGCGCAACCAACCTATGGCCAGTGCGGTGGCCGCCACAAGCGCCACGCACACCAACCCGCCCAGCGCGTTGCCTCGCAGGCCGGCGCTGAGCTTGATGGCGGTGGACAGCACCAGGCCCGCCGCCACGACGCCCATGCCACGCAGGGCGCCGGTCACGGCCGGCACCGATTGCAGTTGTCGCGCGAGCAGCGCGAGCGCCAGCACGACCACCAGCGGCGCGAGCAGGATGCCGGTGGTGGCGGCGGCGGCCCCGCGCCAGCCGAAGAAGCGGTTGCCGATCATCAGCGCCAGGTTGACGATATTCGGCCCGGGCAGCACCTGCGCCACCGACAGCATGGCGAGGAATTGCTCGCTGCTGAGCCAGCCCAGGCGTTCGACGAGCTCGCGTTGAGCCACCGGCAGCACGCCGCCGAAGCCTTGCAGGGCCAGCCGCGTGAAGGCCGTGAACAACTCGGTGGCCGAGCGCGGTGCCCGCAGGGGCAGGCTTTCAGGCATGGAGCCGCCTCGTGGGCGTTGCCACCCTGAGGAGAGCGATCAACCCGTCACCCTCGTCCCCCGGCATCGGAGCCGCCCCATCAGCGAAGCACTTTGAGCGCTTCGGGGTTGACGATATGGGTCGGGTTCTTGTGGATGAAGTTGACGACGTTCTGGAAAGCGGCACCGAAATACAACTCGTAGTTGTCCTGCTCCACGTAGCCGATGTGCGGCGTGCAGACGGCGTTTTCCAGCCTCAGCAAGGGATGGCCCTGCAGGATGGGTTCGCTCTCGAAGACGTCCACGGCGGCCATGCCGGGCCGGCCACGGTTGAGCGAGGCCACCAGCGCGCCGTCCTCGATAAGCTCGGCGCGCGAGGTATTCACCAGCAGCGCCGTGGGCTTCATGCGTGCCAGCGCATCCAGGCACACGATGCCGCGCGTCTGCTCGTTCAGGCGCAGGTGCAGGCTGAGCACGTCGGCGCTCTCGAAGAAGCCCATGCAGTCCGTGGCCGCCTGGTGGCCGTCGGCCACGGCACGCTGGCGCGACGCTTCGCTGCCCCACACCCGCACCTGCATGCCGAAGGCGCGACCGTATCCGGCCACCAACTGGCCGATCTTGCCGTAGCCCCAGATGCCCAGCGTCTTGCCATGGAGCACCATGCCCACGCCGAAGTTCGGCGGCATCGACGCGGCCTTCAGCCCCGACTGCTGCCAGGCCCCGTGCTTGAGGTTGCCGATGTACTGCGGCAGCCGCCGCATGCTGGCCATGATCAGCGCCCAGGTCAGCTCCGCCGGCGCCACCGGCGAGCCCGCACCCTCGGCCACGGCGATGCCCAGCCGGGTGCAGCTCTGCAGGTCGATGTGCGAGCCGACGCGGCCGGTCTGCGAAATGAGCCGCAGGCGCGGCAGCTTCTCGAGCAGCGCGCGCGGAAACTGCGTGCGCTCGCGGATCAGCACCAGCACCTCGGCGTCGCGCAGCCGCACCGAGAGCTGGCCGATGCCCTTGACGGTGTTGGTGAAGACCTTGGCGTTGAGCGGCTCCAGCAGCGCGGCGCACTTGAGCTTGCGCACGGCGTCCTGATAGTCGTCGAGGATGATGATGTTCATGAAGTGCGCAGCCCTGGGTGGGATTCTGCCCCTTCCGGCAAGGTGAGCCGTGCCAGCGCGCCTACCGCGGTGCGATCTGGGAGTCCGCGGAGCCCTGCGCCAGGTGCACTCGAACGGCGGCGCGCTTGCGCGCAGCGCTGGCCTTGGCGGCATGACGCGTGGCGGGCGCCGCCTTGGTGGCATGGCGCATGGCGGGCGCCGCCTTGGCGCTGCCCTTGCCGGCCGGCAGCATCACCACGACGGCCTGCCCGGCCTTGAAACGCGCTTGCGCCGACACGCCGTTCCACAGCGCCACCTGCGCCGCGCTGACGCGGTAGCGCCTGGCCACCGCAGCCACGCTGTCGCCCTGGCGGCCGGCCTTGAAACCGACCTTGCGCAGCGCCCGGCCTTCGGGCGCCAGGTTCATCACGGCGTTCTCTGCGATGTGCTCGGAGACATCCTTGCTGCCGTTCGCCGCGCGCGGCACGAGCAGCGTGGAGCCGAGCTTGACGAGCATGCGCGGCGGGATCAGGTTGATCTCGCGCAGCTCGGTCTCGTTCATGCCGGTGAGCCGGGCGGCTTCGGAGGGCTTCACGGTGCGCGGCGCCACCCAGGCTGTCCAGCTGGCCAGCGCACCCTGGTGTTCGTTCAGCGCGCGCAGGAAGCGGTTGGCGTTGTCGTAGGGCAGCAGCACCTGCGGCGTGCCGGCGGCCAGGATGACGGGCTTGTTCATCTGCGGGTTGAGCTGCTTGAACTCGTCCAGGGGCAGGCCCGCCAAGCGTGCGGCCAGGGCCACGTCGATGTCGCGATCGATCGATACGCTGAGGAAGAACGGGTGGTCGCCCAGCGCGGGCAGGGTGAGCGCGAAGGCCTCGGGGTGGCGAACGATATTCTTCACCGCCTGCAGCTTGGGCACGTACTCGCGTGTCTCCTGCGGCATGCGCAGGCTCGGGTAGTCGGTGGGCAGGCCCGCACGGCGGTTGCGGTCGATGGCGCGCTGCACGTTGCCCTGGCCCCAGTTGTAGGCGGCCAGCGCCAGATGCCAGTCGCCGAACTGCGTGTACAGGCGCTGCAGGTAGTCCAGCGCGGCGCGGGTGGAGGCCAGCACATCGCGGCGGTCGTCGCGGAAGACGTTCTGCCGCAACTCGAAATCCTTGCCCGTGGCCGGCATGAACTGCCACATGCCCGACGCCTTGGCGTGCGACTGCGCCTGCGGGTTGAAGGCGCTCTCGATGAAGGGCAGCAGGGCGATTTCGGCCGGCATGTTGCGGCGCTGGACCTCTTCGACGATGTGGAACAGGTAGCGCCCGCCGCGCTCGGTCATGCGCTGCACATAGGCGGGGTCGCGGGCGTACCACTGTTCCCACTTGCGGACCAGATCCCCGTCCAGATCGGCCATCGCGAAGCCGTCACGCACGCGCGGCCAGAGGTCTGCGCGCTTGGCATCCTGCAGCGGGTCCAGCCGCGTGCGCGGCAGCTCCGACGCCAGTGTCAGCGGCTCGACCGGTGGTGTGGCCGCGGCTTCGGTGGCAGGGGCCGACTCGGGTGTGGGCTCGGTCAGCACCACGAGGCCCGCGGGCAAGGCCGGCGCCGATTCGGCGGGCCCTTCCGGGGCCGGCAGGCTGGCGCAGCCGGCGGCCAGCGTGAGCAAGGCGAAGGCTGCCGCGGCGGCCGCCAGGCGCAAGGCCCGCGCGGGTGTGCAAGGCTGAGGAGCTGTCATCGAAACCGGTTCTTCCATTCGCGCAGCGCGGCAAAGACTTCGAGCGCGTCGCCGCTGGCGGCGCCTTCGGCCCGTGCCGACGCCACCACCTCGGGTGCCGCGCAGCGCAGGAAGGGGTTGATCTCTTTTTCCAGGCCGATCGAAGAGGGCAGGGTCGGTTGGCCTGCGGCACGGCGTGCCCGGCAGCGCCCCTCGTAGGCCGCGCGCCCGGCGTTGCCGGGCTCCACCGCCGCGGCGAAACGCAGGTTGGCCAAGGTGTACTCATGGGTGCAGCAGATGCGCGTGTCGTCGGGCAGCGCCATGAGCTTGGCCAGCGAGCCTTGCATCTGTGCGGCCGTGCCTTCGAAGAGCCGACCGCAGCCGGCGGAAAACAGCGTGTCGCCGCAGAACAGCAGTGGCTCGGCAGGTGCATCTTGCTGCACGTAGGCGGTATGCCCGGCGGTGTGGCCCGGCACGTCGAGCACGCGAAAGCGCAGGCCGAGCACCTCGATCAGGTCGCCTTCGGACAAGGGCTCAAAAGGTTTTGGAATGGCCTCACGGGCCGGCCCGAAGACGGGGCCGCGCAGCCGCGAACGCAAGGCATCGACGCCGCCCACATGATCCGGATGGTGGTGCGTCACTAGAATGGCCGCCAGCTCCAGACCGAGGCGGTCCAGCGCTTCTTGCACCGGTGCGTCATCGCCCGGATCCACCACCGCGGCGCGCGCGCCGTCGTGAAGCATCCAGATGTAGTTGTCGGCGAAGGCGGGAAGCGCTAAGAGATTCATGACGCGAGATGACTCGATTATAGAGTTGGGGTCCTGGCTGCGAACCGCGCCGGGCCGCTACATGCTCGAGTGGGAGCAGCGCCGCCTGGACCAGGCCGTGACGGACGTCTTCGGCTTCCACGCCCTGCAGCTCGGCCTGCCTGAATTCGACGGCCTGCGTGCCAACCGCATGCCGCACCGCTGGGTGGCCAGCGATACCCTGATCGCGCCTGAGGTGCAGGCGCTGGTGCTGCCGCCACCACGCGATTCACTGCTCACCACACAGCCGCCGCACGAGCCGATTGCGCTGCATTGCGATTTCGACGCGCTGCCCTTCCCGAATGCCAGCATCGACCTCGTGGTGCTGCCGCACACGCTGGAACTGGCGCGCGACCCGCACCACACGCTGCGCGAGGTCGAGCGGGTGCTGGTGCCCGAGGGCCGTGTGGTCATCACCGGCTTCAACCCGGCCAGCCTGTGGGGCCTGCGCCAGCGCGCGGGCCGGCTGCGGCGCGGCATGGGGCTGGGCCGCGGGCAGGGCCCGTACCTGCCGCTGGCCTGCGAATGCATCGGCTACTGGCGGCTGCGCGACTGGTTGCGCCTGCTCGGCTTCGAGGTCGAGGGCGGCCGCTTCGGCTGCTGGCGCCCGCCGTTGCACACCGGCCAGTGGCTGGCGCGCTTCGAATGGATGGACGCCGTGGGCGAGCGTTGGTGGCCGGTGCTGGGTGCGGTGTATTTCCTGGAGGCCGTCAAGCGCGTGCGCGGCATGCGCCTGGTGGGCCTGGCGCGCAACGAGCGCCGCAAGACACAGGCCGCCCCCGCCGTGGTGGCCAACCGCCGCCGCGAGACGGCCGAACTGGAGCGCTGATGTCCGAAGTCGTGATCTACGCCGACGGCGCCTGCCGCGGCAACCCCGGGCCCGGTGGCTGGGGCGCCTGGCTGCGCAGCGGCGAGCACGAAAAAGAGATCTTCGGTGGCGAGAAGCTCACCACCAACAACCGCATGGAGCTCACGGCGGTGATCCAGGCACTGGCCTCGTTGAACCAGCGCTGCGAGGTCACGATCTACACCGACAGCGAGTATGTGAAGAACGGCATCACCACCTGGATCCACGGCTGGAAGGCGCGCGGCTGGCGCACCGCCAGCAAGCAGCCGGTGAAGAATATCGAACTCTGGCAGCGGCTGGACGAGCTCAACGCCGCGCACGCCGTGCAGTGGCGCTGGGTGAAGGGCCATGCCGGCGACCCTGGCAACGAGCGCGCCGACCGCCTGGCCAACAAGGGCGTGGACGCGGTGCTGGCCTGAGGCCGCGGGTCGCATGTCCGGCAGCATCGAGATTCCGCTGTGGCTGCTGCTGCCGGGCGCGGCACTGGCGCTGTGGGCGTTGCTGGACCGGTTGCTGCTGCCTTCGGCGCGCTGGTATGTGCGCAGCCGCGCGGCCAAGGTGCTGGCCGAGGTCGGGCAGCGGCTGAAGATCCATGTGCGGCCGTTCCAGCAGATCCGCCGCCAGGTGCTGATCGACCGCCTGATCTTCGACGACAAGGTGCAACAGGCCGCGCAGGCCTTTGCCGACGCGCGCCAGATGCCACGCGAAGTGGCGCTGGACCAGGTGCAGCGGTATGCGCGAGAAATCGTCCCGGCCTTCAACGCCTATGTCTACTTCCGCATCGGCTACTGGATCGGCAAACGGGTGTCGCAGGCCCTGTACCGGGTGCGCATCGGCCTCACCGACCCTGCGGCGCTGGAGGCCATCCCGGCCGACGCCACGGTGGTGTTCGTCATGAATCACCGCAGCAACATGGACTACATCGTCGCGTCCTACCTGGTGGCCGAGCGCGCGACGCTGAGCTACGCCGTGGGCGAATGGGCGCGGGTGATCGGGTTGCAGCAACTCATTCGCGCCATGGGGGCGTACTTCGTGCGGCGCAACTCCAAGGACGAGCTGTACCGCCGGGTGCTGGAACGCTACATCGCCATGGCGACCGAAGCCGGCGTGACGCAGGCGGTCTACCCCGAAGGCGGCCTGACCAAGGACGGCGCGCTGCGCGAACCGCGCTTCGGGGTCATCGACTACATGCTGCGCGGCTATCACCACGAGGGCGAGCGCGACCTGATCTTCCTGCCCCTGGGTCTGAACTACGACCGCGTGCTGGAAGACCGCACGCAACTGCGCAGCGCCGACGCGACGGCCGCGCGCCTGAGCCGCTGGCAGGCGGCGTGGCGCACGCTGCGCTTCGTCGGCGCGCAGCTCGGGCTGCTGCTGCGCAGCCGCTGGCACCGCTTCGGCTACGTCTGCGTCAACTTCGGCACCCCGGTGTCGGTGCGCGCCTGGACCGCGGAGCGCGGCATCGCGTGGCCGCAACTGGCCCGTGAGACGCGCCAGGCCGAGGTGGCCGCGCTGGGGCGGCATCTCATGGCGCAGGTGGCCGGTCTGATCCCGGTGCTGCCGGTGCCACTCGTGGCCACGCTGATGGTGGCCGACATGAAGCGCACGCGCAGCGAATTCGAGATCAAGTCCGAAGTGGGCGCCCTGGTACGGCAACTGCAGGCCGGCGGTGCCCGCCTGTATGTGCCGCGGCAGGACCTGGACTATGCCGTCGGCGCCGGCCTGCGCATGCTGGTGCAGCGGCATCTGGTGGACGAGCAGCAGGGTCTGTTCACGCCGCGGGCGGGCGAAGAGCCGCTGCTGCGCTACTACGCCAATTCCATCGCGCATCTGCTGCGCACCGAAACGACGACCGGCGAGTGAGTGGCCGGCGAGGACGGCTTGCGACTCTCTGCTGTGCCGCGCTTCCAAGAACTCGCCATCGGCAAGCCGTCGTTCAGGCTCCCCCCGCGAATCGTAGGCCGTAGCTGAGGTAGCCTGTGTCTGCGGTCGGCAGGCGAGCGGTCTCTTCCACGGACGCGGGTACGGTGTCGCGGTCCGTCTGGACCCAACTCGAAGAAGGCGCCGAGGCGCTGCTCGCGCAATGGTGAGTGTGGGTGGGCGAGAGGGTCGAGCCGGCCAGGCCGCTGGGCTCGCCGAACCTGTCAAGGACATCGTTCCGGTGGTCGCGCCGCCTTGCGGCCAAAGCGCCGAGGATTGGCCATGGCAGTCCATTCAAGCTTGAACCGACGACTCGCTCGGGCCTCGAAGATGACTTGGAGACCATCGAAGATCAGCGGCATCCCGTCGAGGGGCACGGGGTTGACGCCGGGCTGCACACGCGGATCGGCAATGACCTTCTCCATGCTGGCGTCGCGCACCTGGCGCGAGGATCAGACGAGCCGCGAAAATTCCATCCTTCTATCCGGCTTGCGCTGCACCGCCATTGGGAACGGCGTGACCTTGCGTTCGGGCCCATCGTCTGCCCAAGACCCGCAACCGCAGCGCCCGCATCTCCAAGACGATCTGGCAAACGCCGGATCGACAGCCTGCACGGATGTTTCTCTCGGGCTCACCGCCCGTTCCGCCGCGGTTAGTGCAGGATGGCGAACCATGAAGGACGGGAACGCACGCGCCGATGCCGACACCTGCCGCCGCCATTGGCTGGCCGCGTCGGCCACGGCGGCCATCGCGGCGGGCTGGCCGTGGATCGCCGGCGCTGCGGCGCCCGACGCCACCCGGGTACTGACCCGGCCCATTCCCGCCAGTGGCGAAGAACTGCCGCTGGTCGGCCTGGGCAGCTGGATCACCTTCAACGTCGGCAACGACGACGCGGCGCGTGACGCCTGTGCCGAGGTCGTGCGCGCGTTTTTCGCCGCCGGCGGCCGGCTGATCGACAGTTCGCCGATGTACGGCTCGTCGCAGCCGACCATCGGCCATGCGCTGGCGCGGCTCGGCCGGCCGGCGGCGCTATTTTCGGCCGAGAAGGTGTGGATCGGCGACGCCGTACGCGGTGCGGCGCAGATGGAGGCGTCGCGCGCCTTCTGGGGCGTGCCGCGCTTTGACCTGATGCAGGTGCACAACCTGCTCGCCTGGCAGGAGCACCTGCCGCGCCTGCTGGCGCTGAAGGCGGACGGCCGGCTTCGTTACGTCGGCATCACCACCTCCGAAGGCCGGCGCCATGCCGAGATCGAGCAGATCCTGCGCACGCAGCCGATCGACTTCGTCCAGCTCAGCTACAACCTGCTGGACCGCGAGGTCGAGCAGCGCATCCTGCCGCTGACGCGAGAGCGGCGCGTCGCCGTCATCGTCAACCGCCCGTTCCGCGGAGGCCGGCTGCTCGACGCGCTGCGGCGTCACCGGCTGCCGGGCTGGGCCGCCGAGATCGACTGCGACAGCTGGGCGCAGGTGGCGCTGAAGTTCGTGGTTTCGCACCCGGCCGTGACCTGCGCCATCCCGGCCACCAGCCAGGTGGCGCACGTGCGCCAGAACATGGGCGCGGCGCGCGGCCGCCTGCCCGACGCGGCCCTGCGCGCGCGCATGGCCGCCGAGGTCGCCGCGCTGTGAATCGCAGCGCGCCATGAGCGAGTGGTGGACCTACCGCCCGTCGGACTTCCTGATGTTTGCGCCGCGCACCTATTGGCGCCTGTTCGAGTTGCACAACGAGGCCTGGTGGCCGGCGCAGCCGCTGCTGGTGCTGGCCGGCCTGGGCTGGCTGTGGTGGGGGCCGCGGCACGGGTCGGCGGCGCTGCGTGCGACCGCGGCGGGCCTGGCGGCGGCCTGGGCCTTCGTGGCCTTGGCGTTCCTGCTGCCGCGCTACGCGCCGATCCACTGGGCCGCGTCGGGCTTTGCCATCGTCTTCCTCGCGCAGGCGCTCGGGCTGGCCGCGCTGGCGACGCGGGCCGACCTGCATGCGGCGCCGCCGGGCCCGCGCCGGCGCATCGCTGCGCTGCTGTGCGGCTGGGCCCTGCTGGGCCACCCGCTGCTGGCGCCTGCCTTGGGCCGACCCTGGCTGCAGGGCGAGTTCTTCGGCCTGGCGCCCGACCCGACCGCGATCGCGACGCTCGGCTTCTTGCTGTGGGCGGGCAGCGTGGGCCGTGTCACGCGTTGGTTGCTGCGGCTGTTGTGGACGCTGGCGACGGCCTGGTGCGTGGTCAGCACCGCCACGCTGTGGACGATGGGTTCGGCGCAGGGCTGGGCCGTGCTGGCAGCGGCGCTGGTGGCGCTCGTGGCGGCGTGCGCACGCGGCGGTCGGCTACTGCGCCCGTAGCCCGCTGTGCGCGCGGGCACCCTGCGGCACGTGCGGCGGGTTGCTGACGCGCCACCGCACATGCCGTTCGTTTTCGCTCGTGTGGCCGTCGGCATCGGCCACGCGCTGGCCAGGGTGGAAGGTGCCGTCGGCGCGCATCACCTCCACCCGCATCACCGCGCTGGCCAGGTGCAGTGCGTGTTCGGCGGTCTGAGGGTGGCTGCCGGGCGCCAGTGGCAGCGGGTTGTCGAACAAGTCCTCGAAGATCTTCAGCCTCAATGCATGTTGGCATGGCAGGCCACAACCCATCCCCGATACCGGGGTCGTCGTGGCCTCGGCCCCCGGGAGCAGGTCGCTCTGGCCGGAACCCGCGTCGTCGGTCTCCTCGGTCAGCGGCACGAACTGGCCGGGACGGCCAGACGGCGTGCAATGACTGGCCCGCATCATGAGTGTCGATGACGGCTTGCCGACGCCGAATTTCTCCGTCGGGTCGGCAGACCGCGACCCGTTGCAGCCTCAAGCTCATGTCCAGAGCGGACATCCGGGCGACCATTCAATCCAATCTCAAGCCGAGTGACGGCCCGCGACAAAGCTCAGGATTGCAATCACTTGAACCGTGGCCACAGCCAGGAAGAAGGCCGACGTGTCCGTGCCGAGATGCGAGCCACCAGCGGCCGATGTGCTCAGCACGAAGCCGAACACCGCTGGTGCAAACGCATAGGTGGCCTGCCCCATCGCCACGGTCAACGCCACCACGCGTGGCACGTCCTGCTTGACGAACTCCACCTGCGCGATCAATGGCGGCAGCGAGGTCGCGTTGCCTATGCCCGAACCGAACAGCGCCACGCCGAGCAGGATCCACGCGGTCTGCTGCTCATCGACTCCCAGCAGGACCATCGAACCTGCCAGCTGCACGCCGTAGGCCAGCGCGGCAACAGCGCGACGGTTGGCGCCTGCCGGTAACAGTCGCGCCTCGATCAAGCGCCCGGCAATCGCGCAGGCCGTTGCAAAACCCATGGCCAGCCCCGCAGCCTGCGCACCCAGCGCAGGGACCAACACCGAGAACAGATGCGCCAGCAACCCGATTTGCGCGAACAGGCCCGCCGACATCCCCAGTGCCAGGCTCAGGAAGCGGTGGTTGCGCCACAGCAGGCGGCCGGGGAGCCCTCGCGCCTGGGGCGACGTCAGGCTGGTCGCCAGCGCACCGATGGCGTCGCCGTCTGGTCGTTGCCCCAACTGCTCCGGTGTCTTGGTGAAGACTGCGGCCGAGAGCAGCGTCATCACCGCCACCATCGCCAGCCCGAGGATGGAAGCGCCTGCGGTGAAGCCCCACTGCGCAATCAGCAGTACCCACAGAGGCGAGAACAGGACGCCACCAATGCTCGCCCCGTTATAGGCCTTGGCCAGCGCCATCGGCCGCGCGCGCACGTACCAAGGCGCGATAGCAGCGTTGACTGCCACCGCACCCATCGTCACCCAGCCGGCACCGCTCACGAATGCGCTGAGGAACAACTGCCAAGGCACGTTGGCAATGGACCAGCCCACCACCCCCATGGCCGCGAAAGTGGCGCCCACCACGGCCGTCGGCCCGACGCCATAGCGCCGATGCAGCGAGGGCAGCCGCGTGACCACCAGCGCACCGAACAGATAGTGCAGTGTGACGGCGGCCGACACCAGCGTCAGGGACCAGCCGGTGCGTTGCACGACGGTGTGCAGAAAGATCGATGGGCCATAGAAGCCCACTCCCCAACCAAACATGGCCATGACGAAGGTCGCACGGACCACCCGGGGGCCGAAGAAAGTGAGTTGGGTGTCTACGGGGGGCTGCCGGGGTGGGTTCATGCCAACATCTTGAGGCCCGAAAAGAGCCATGTACTTCGGCGGCGAACGAAGTGTGGCTTGCACCTCTGGCTGCATACTGTCCCTACAAGTAGAGACATCGCCATGAACACCAATCAGATCGCCCACATTGCCAGTTTGCTTGGCGAACCGGCCCGTACGGCGATGTTGATCGAGCTCATGGGCGGGCGGGCCTTGACCGCATCTGAACTGGCACGCGCAGCGGCCATCGGCGCCTCGACGACGAGCGCGCACCTGGCGCAGCTGGTGGATGCACAGTTGCTGCGCTTCACGTCGTCGGGCCGTCATCGTTACTTCAGGCTCGCATCGCCCGAGATCGCCCGATTGATCGAGACCTTGATGCAATTGGCTGCCCAGACGGCGACCATCCCAGGTCCGCGCCTCGTCGTCGGGCCCAAGGACGCCGCCTTGCGGGCTGCGCGCACCTGCTACGACCACCTGGCCGGACGCTTGGGCGTGGCCATCACACAGCGCTTGGTCATCGACGGTGGGCTCGTCCTCGATGAAGAACAGGCGAACCTGAACGACCGGGGGCGGCGCGCGCTGGCTGATCTCGGCATCGACATTCCGACGGGCGCCGCGCGCGGGTCGCGGATGGATTCGTCGTCATGTCGGCCCTGCCTGGATTGGAGCGAGCGGCGCCTTCACATCGCCGGCAGGCTGGCCACTCACATTTGCCACGCTTGCGTGCAGCGCGGGTGGATCCAGCGCCGCGCATCGTCGCGTGCGGTGGATGTGACGCCGACGGGAAGGGTGGCACTGCAAGCGTGGCTGGGGCTGGCGCTTTGGACTGCGTAAGGGCTCATCTCAGTCAGCCGAACGACCGCAATACGATTGCAAACCGGATGTCGCCTTCTGGCCGAGCAGTGCCCGCCGCGGAAGTCAGCTGTCTGGCCGCGCAGCTTGGGTGTCCGCTGTACGGCGGTGAGTTCGTGGGCTCGGCCGTCGCTGGCCCCTTGCAGATGTGGCCGCATCGAACTTCATCGCTACAAAGCGGTCATCGCGTCCCGTTGCTGGCCGGCGAGTCGCCGTCATCTGGGGTGACGAGGCCATCACAATCGGGGCGGCGCCGTTGATGGTTGTATTGCGGTCGCCATAGTCGCCAACTGGCCACAGAGCATCGCTGCATTGCTGAACTGATGACCTGCCGCCCTCTTTGCCTTCCCTGCGACCCGGATGGCGGACTTGGCGGTAGGGCAAAGCCACGCAGAGCCCCGACTCACCGGCAATCGCCTCGGGCGCAAGCAGTTCGGCGTTCGGCCGGGGCACCTGATACCTCGCAGTCAGCCCCCTTGCACGCGGACGCCCCATGGCCACCGATATAGCGCGGGGACTCAACGCAGATCGCGCTGTCCTCCGGCCTGGTGTCCCGGCATCGTCCTACACGGCAGAAAGCCAGCGCCCGGATACTGTCGAGGCACCTCCGTGCAGTCTGTTCCTTGCGGGCGAATTCGCCTGCGACTCAGTCGACGCCCGGTCGCCGGAGAGCGTGCGACTCCAGAGAGGCCCCTGATGAACACCGCCAAGCTTCGTCGCCCCCTGTGGGTACTTGCCAGCGTTCTGCTGCTGGGCTTCAGCGGCCTGGTTGCGGCGGAGCCGCCATCGCGTGCAGCGCGTCTGGGCTACCTCAGCGGCACGGTCAGTTTCTCACCGGCGGGCCAGCCTGACTGGGTGCGCGCCGCCGTCAATCGGCCGCTGACCACCGGCGATCGCCTGTGGACTGGCAGCAGTTCGCGCGCCGAGTTGCAGATCGGCGGCGCGGCGATCCGCATGGGGCCGTCCACCAGCATGGTCTTGCTCAACCTCGACAACCGCATTGCACAGGTGCAACTGTCGCAAGGCACTTTGAAGATCCGCGTGCGCAGCCTGGGCCCGCGCCAGACCTTTGAAGTCGCGACGCCCAATCTGGCTTTCACGCTGCGCCGTCCCGGCGAGTACCGGATCGAAGTCGATCCCCAAGACGACGCGACGGCCGTGATGGTCAAGAGCGGCGAAGCCGAGGTCTATGGCGAAGGCGCGTCGTACACGGTCAATTCGCGCCGCGCCTACCGCTTCTACGGCACCGACCTGTCCGACTACGAGACCTTGTCGGCACAGCGCGACGACGACCTCGACCGCTGGTCGCGCGAGCGCGACCGCCGCGGCGACAACTCGGTCTCCGCACGTTACGTGTCGAGCGAGGTCGTCGGCTATGAAGACCTCGACGCCAACGGCAGTTGGCGTATCGATGCGACTTACGGGTCAGTCTGGACGCCGACGCACGTGGCCTCGGGCTGGACGCCGTACCGCGACGGCCATTGGTCCTGGGTCGACCCCTGGGGCTGGACCTGGGTCGACGACGCACCCTGGGGCTATGCCGTGTCGCACTACGGCCGCTGGGCCCACATCAACAACACCTGGGCCTGGGTGCCGGGCCCGCGCCGTGAGCGGGCGGTGTATGCACCGGCACTGGTGGCGTTCATCGGCGGCAAGAACTTCCAGATCTCGGTGTCGGTCGGCGGTGCGAACGCAGCCAATGTCGGCTGGTTCCCGCTCGCGCCGCGCGAGGTCTATCAACCTTCCTACCCGGTCAGCCGAACCTATTTCGACAGCATCAATCGCAGCAATGCGGTGATCGCCCCCACGACGATCACCAACGTCTACAACACGACCATCGTCAACAACACGACCAACGTCACCCAGGTCACGAATGTGATCTACGCCAACCAGCGGGTGACGGGCGCCGTGGTCGCCGTGCCGACGCAGGCCTTCGTGCAATCGCAGCCGGTGGCCAAGGCCACCGTGCAGTTGACGCGCGATGTGCTCGTCAGCGCGCCAGTCATGCGCGTCGCCAGCGTGGCACCGGTCCAGCAAAGCGTGCAAGGCGGCGCCCACGAGGCCGCCACGAAACCCCCGGTGCGTGAACACGCCGTCATCGCCCGTACAGCCCCGCCGCCGGCACCGCTGCCGTTTGCCGCACAACAGACACAGCTGGCCGCCAGGCCGGGCAGGCCGATCGACGAAGCGCAACGCACGCAGATCAAGCCAGCGGCGCCGGCTGCCCCGGCGCCCAAGGTCAGCGTGGTGGCCGCGGCCCCCGCGCCGACCGCGACCGCATTGCCACCGGCAACGGCTCCGGGCGGCAAGTCGCCGGAGGCGCGCAAGGCCGAGTCGGCAAAGGCCCTTGGGCGCCGCGACGAGGGCCGCAGGCCGGATGCCGACAAGGCAACGGGTGCAAGCGTCGACGCAGCGGCGGCTGACGCAGCGAAGGCCGAGGCGGCCAAGTCTGGCGCCGCCAAGGCTGAGGCCTTGAAGGCCGAAGCAGCGCGGGCCGCGGCAGCGCAAGCCGAGGCAGCCAAAGCCGACGCCACGCAAGCGGCAGCGGCAACGGCAAATGCAGCGAAAGCCGAAGCGGCGAAGGCCGCAGCCATCAGGGCCGACGCCGCCAAGGCGGCCGAGGCCAAGGCCGACGGGGCAAGCGCCGAAAGAACCAAGGCCCAGGCGGCCAAGGCCGACGCGTCCAAGGCCGATGCCGCGCAGGCTGAAGCGGCACGGGCGGATGCCGCCAAGGCGGCCAGCGCGAAAGCCGAGGCAGCCAAGGCCGAAGCTGGCAAGGCCGGCGAGGCCAGAGCCGAGCGGGCCCGAGGCGAGACCGCAAAGGCCGAGACCATGAAGGGAGAGGCCGCACGAGCCGACGCCGCCAAGGCTGCCACGGCCAAGGCTGAATCGGCGAAGGCCGAGGCCGCGAAGGCCGAAGCGACCCGGGCTCACGCCGCCAAGGCCGCAATGGCCAAGGCCGAAACTGCGAAGGCTGATGCCGCCAAGGCTGAGGCCTTGAAGGCCGAAGCAGCGAGGGCCGCGGCGGCGCAAGCCGAGGCAGCCAAAGCCGACGCCACGCAAGCGGCAGCGGCAGCGGCAGCGGCAAATGCAGCGAAAGTCGAAGCGGCGAAGGCCGCAGCCATCAAGGCCGACGCGTCCAAGGCCGATGCCGCGCAGGCTGAAGCAGCACGGGCGGATGCCGCCAAGGCGGCCAGCGCGAAAGCCGAAGCAGCCAAGGCCGAAGCCGGCAAGGCCGGCGAGGCCCGAGCCGAGCGGGCCCGAGGCGAGGCTGCAAAGGCCGAGGCCATGAAGGGAGAGGCCGCACGAGCCGACGCCGCCAAGGCTGCCACGGCCAAGGCTGAATCGGCGAAGGCCGAGGCCGCGAAGGCCGAAGCGACCCGGGCTGACGCCGCCAAGATCGCAACGGCCAAGGCCGAAACTGCGAAGGCTGATGCCGCCAAGGCCGATGCAGCCCGCGCCGACGCCGCGAGGGCCGGCCAGGCGAGAGCCGAAGCCGCCCATGCCGCCGCGGCCAAGAAGCCGCCCGCCGCCGCCGCGGCGCCGCCCGAGTCGCGCGCGTCGGACCCGAAGACCGACGCCGATGCAAACCCGGAAGACGAGAAGACAAAGAAGAAGGGGCGCAAACCGTAGGGCGCCGCCGCCCTGCAGAGAGCGGCGCACAGGGCGCACAGGGAATTCAAACGCCATCCTGCCGCCCTCGTCGCCTTCCCTGCGACCGCTGTTGGCGGTCTTGGCGGTGAGGCCGAGCCGTGCAGAGCCCGCTCAGGCCAACTGGACGGCGGCCTGACACGACCGGATGCGGCAAGCCCGTGCGGGGTTTGCCCGGAAGCTTGGCCTTGGCTTGCAGGCGTTGCTCCCGAGGTCGTGACCTCGGACGGGCTCGAGTCAAGCAACCCGTCGCGATCGCCCTGTGGCGCGCCGCCATGCGAATGCCTGTCTCCGTGCGCCCACCTTCTGGTGGCTAGCCCCTTGACGCCTGCAATGCGGGGACGGGAAGGTCAGACGCTTTGAAGCCGCTGGTGGCCAGCGGCAGGAACTGGCCGATAGCGACCGACCGCGCCCTCGACTCGCGCCTCGAACATCGCCGCGAGGCCGGCCCCCTCAGCCCGGACCACAGAGGGTCCGGGCCTTCGCCAGGCGCAAGGCCGCGCGCAGGCGCGCCCTTGAGTCCGGGCTCAGTCCCCCTGAACCACGAGCCTTCCGTGCTGGGCCGCCAGCGTCTTGGCCAGCAGGCGGGTGGCGGCGTAGATGGCGGCGATGGTGGGCGTGGGCGTGGCCGTGATGTGGCCCAGTTCCAGCACCGCGCCCACCAGGGCTTCGAGCTCGAGCGCACGGCCGTTTTCCACGTCCTGCAGCATCGAGGTCTTGTGCGCGCCCACGGCCTCGGCGCCGGCGATGCGCTGCTCCAGGCTGATCTTGAATTCCACGCTGAGCTTCTCGCCCACCGCCTGCGCCTCGCGCATCATTTGTGCGGCCAGTTCGCGCGTGGGCTGGAAGCGGCAGATGTCCTGCAGCGTGGCGTGGGTCAGCGCCGAGATCGGGTTGAAGCTCAGGTTGCCCCACAACTTGACCCAGATTTCGCTGCGGATGTCGCGGCTGATGGGGCTCTTGAAGCCGGCGTTCATCATGGCCTTGGCCAAAACCTCGATGCGCTCGCTGCGACTGCCGTCGAGTTCGCCCAGGCTGAAGCGGTTGCCTTCGATGACGCGCACCACGCCGGGCGCTACCAACTCGCTGGCCGGGTAGACCACGCTGCCAATGAGGCGCTCGGGCTCGATGTGCGCGGCGACGGTGCCGTCGGGGTCCAGGCTCTGAAGGGAACGGCCCTCGAAGGGGCCGGACAGCTTGTGGAAATACCACCAGGGCACGCCGTTGATCATCGTCACGACCAGGGTCTTCGGGCCGAACAGGCTGCGCAGGTCGGGCAGCAGGTCGCGCACCTGGTGTGCCTTCACGGTGAGCAACACCGCGTCCTGCGGCCCGGCCTCCAGGCAGCGCTGCTCGGCGCGCACGTGTGGTGCGGTCACCTCGCTGCCGTCTTGCTGGATCAGGCGAAAACCATTCGCGCGAATAGCGGCCAGGTTCTTGTTGCGCGCGATGAAGGTGACTTCTTCACCGGCCAGCGACAGCCGCGCACCCAGGTAGCCCCCGATGGCACCGGCGCCGACGACGGCGATCTTCATGGCGCCTTGCCTGCGCCCGCCGCGGCGAACGTCATGCCAGGCCGAGCTTGGCGGCCAGGCCGATGCGCTGCAGCTTGCCGGTGGCACCCTTGGGGATCTCGGCCAGCAGCAGGATCTTCTTCGGCACCTTGAAGTCGGCCACGCGCTTGGCCACGAAATCCTGCAGCTCGCGCTCGCTGGCCTGTTGGCCTTCGCGCAGCACGACCGCCGCGGCCACCTCTTCGCCGAGCTTGGCGTGCGGCATGCCAAAGCACACCACCTGCGCCACGGCGGGGTGGTCCATGAGGATCTCGTCGACCTCGCGCGGGCTGATCTTTTCGCCACCGCGGTTGATGATTTCCTTGAGCCGCCCGGTCAGGCTGAGGTAGCCCTCGGCATCCATCACGCCCTGGTCGCCGGTGCGGAACCAGCCGTTCGTGAAGCCCTCGGCATTGGCCTTGGCGTTGTTCTCGTAGCCGGCGGTGATATTGGCGCCGCGGATCACGATCTCGCCGACGCTGCCGCGTGGCAGCAGCGCGCCGGCCTCGTCCATGAGGGCGATCTCGGGCCCGGCAGGCAGGCCCACGCTGCCGGGCTTGCGCACGGCCGGAGGCAGCGGGTTGGAGGCCATCTGGTGCGTGGCCTCCGTCATGCCATAGGCCTCGATCAGCGGCGCGCCGAAGACGGCTTCGAGCTCTTTGATGACCTGCGGCGGCATCGAGCTGCTGGAGCTTCGGATGAAGCGCAGCGGGTGGCGCTTGATGACCTCGGCGTTCTTGCCCGCGCGGCCCACGATGGCCTGGTGCATGGTCGGCACGGCGGTGTACCAGGTGGGCCGGGCCTCGTCCATCCAGCCGAAGAATTTCAGCGCGTTGAAGCCCGGCGTGCAGAAGACCTGCGAGCCCGCAGCCAGCGGCGCGAGCACGCCGGCGATGAGGCCGTGGATGTGGAACAGCGGCATGATATTCAGGCCGCGGTCGCCGGCCGTGAACTGCAGCGTGCGCGCGATGTGGGCCGCCGAGGCGCACAGGTTGCGCTGCGACAGCGGCACGATCTTCGGGCGCGAGGTGGTGCCCGAGGTGTGCAGCACCATCGAGATGTCGTCGGGTTGCGCAACACCCCCCTGGGCGGCGGCTGCACCGGCTGCGCCATCGCGCGGGCGCAGCGTGAATTCGCCGGCGGCCACGCCGGGCACGAGATCGAGGATGCGCACGCCGAGCTTGGTGGCCACGGCGATGGCCGGCGATTGGCTGTCGTGCTCGACGACCAGGGCCTTGGCATGCAGGTCGGCCAGATAGAACTCGAATTCGTCGCTGCGGTAGGCCGGGTTCAGCGGCGCCGTGGCCACGCCGCAGGCCGCCGAGATGAAGCAGGTGGCCATCTCCGGGCCGTTGGCCAGCACGATGGCCAGACGGTCGTTGCGCCCTATGCCCAAGCGGTTGAGCTGGTCCAGCGTGCGTTGGACCAGCGCGCGCAGCCCGCGGTAGTCCAGCGGCGGCCGTCCGGGGGCCGAAATGGCGACGGCGTCGTCGCTGGCCGTGGCCAGCATGCGGATCAGGGTCGGTTCCATGGGGTTCTCGTGAGGGCGGGCGATCAGCCGCCGATGTAGTGCATCTCGACGCGGCGCTCTGCGCCACCGGAAGGCGCCTGCCGCGCACCGCGCAGCTCGGAGTAGCGGTCGTCGCGTCCGGCCCAGATGAGCCCGATGGCGGCGGCGATCTGCTCGTCGCTCCAGGGTTGCCCGTCGGGCTGGGCGCCGCGCAGCAAGGCGCGCAGGTCATGGCCCTGGTGGGCGAACAGGCACAGGAAGAGCTTGCCTTCGGTGGACAGGCGGGCGCGATTGCAGTCGCGGCAGAAGGCCTGCGTGACGCTGCTGATGAGGCCGATCTCGCCGCCGCCGTCGGCATAACGCCAGCGCTGTGCGGTTTCGCCCGCGGCCGCCGGGGCCAGCGGTTCCAGGGCGAAGGCGGTGCCCAGCCGTTGCAGCACCTGGCTCGAGGGCAGCACCTCGTCCATGCACCAGCCGTTGGTGGCGCCCACGTCCATGTACTCGATGAAGCGCAGCACCACGTCGGGGCCGTAGTGCTCGCGCACGTGGCGAGCCAGCGGCAGGATCTGGTCGTCGTTGGTGCCGCGCTTGACGACCATGTTGACCTTCAGCGGCGCCAGGCCGGCGCGCAATGCGGCGGCAATGCCGCGCAGCACGTCGGCCACCGGGAAATCCACGTCGTTCATGCGCCGGAAGATGGTGTCGTCCAGCGCGTCCAGGCTCACCGTCACGCGCTTGAGACCGGCGTCGCGCAGGGCCTGCGCCTTGCGCTCGAGCAGCGAGCCGTTGGTGGTGAGCGTGATATCCAGCGCCTCGCCGGCGCCCGTGCGCAAGGCGGCCAGTTGCTCGACCAGCGCTTCCAGGTTCTTGCGCAGCAAGGGCTCGCCGCCGGTGAGCCGCAGCTTGCCCACGCCGTGGGCGAGGAATATGCGCGCCACGCGGGTGATTTCCTCGAAGCTCAGCAGCGAGCTGTGGGGCAGGAATTTGTACTGCGTGTCGAAGACGTCCTTGGGCATGCAGTAGCTGCAACGGAAGTTGCAGCGGTCGGTGACCGAGATGCGCAGGTCGCGCAACGGTCGGCCCAGCCGGTCGGCCAGCAGCCCAGTGGGCGCCGGTGCGTGCAGCGGCACCTGCGGCACCGCCGCGGCGTAGCGCAGGTCGGCCAGTGCAATGATCGTTTCACCCATGGCCGTATTGTCGCGCCGGCGGCGCGCAGGCGCTAAGGCTGAGGCCCGACCAGCGGCGCGGTGATTTCAGCGCGGCGTGCACCATTGAAGCGCTTGACCCAGTAGGACGTGCGCATGTCTTCGATGCGCACCTCGCTGCCGCTGCGCGGGGCGTGGATGAACTTGCCTTCGCCGATGTAGATGCCCACATGCGAGAAGGCGCGGCGCATGGTGTTGAAGAAGACCAGGTCGCCGGGTTTGAGCTCTTCCTTCTTCACCGCGGCCAGCGCCGAGTCGCGGGCCTGCTGGTCGGCGCGGCGCGGCAGCACCAGGCCGACGCTGTTCTCGAACACATAGCGCGTGAAGCCGCTGCAGTCGAAGCCCTGCTCGGCGCTGTTGCCGCCGCGGCGGTAGCGCACGCCCAGAAAGTTCATCGACGACACCACCAGCTCGGAGGCGGCATCGCGCACCTGCTGGACGATGGGGTGGGCCTCGACCTCGGCCGCGCTGGGCAACAGGCCCTTGTCGTGCAGCAGTTGCAGCACGGCGTCGCCTCTTGGCATGTCCGGCGTGTCGGGCGCCGCCTGCAGCGGCGCGGCTGCCAGCAGCAGGCTCAGCGAGGCGGAGAGGGCAAAGGGGATGAGTCTGGACATCAGCGCGGCAGGATAGCAGTGCTCGGCGGCGAGTCAACTTGACAAGCCCGTGGCAGCATGGCAGCCATCGCCACACCGGATGAAACGACATGTTCAAGGCTCTGCTGCTCGAAAAGGACGACGCCGGCTTCCGTGCCGGGGTCACGACGCTGGACGAAGCGCGTCTGCCCGACGCCGATGTGCTAGTCCAGCCGACCTGGTCCTCGCTCAATTTCAAGGATGGCCTGGCCCTCACGAACCGCTCGCCGGTGGTGCGGAACTGGCCCATGGTGCCCGGCATCGACGGCGCCGGCACGGTGCTCGAGAGCCGCCACCCCGACTGGAAGCCGGGCGAGCCCTTCGTGCACAACGGCTGGGGCGTCGGCGAGACGCATTGGGGCTGCCTGGCGCAGCGCGCCCGCCTCAAAGGCGACTGGCTGGTGAAACTGCCGCCCGCCTTCACGCCGCGGCAGGCGATGGCCATCGGCACCGCCGGTTACACGGCGATGCTGTGCGTGCTGGCGCTGGAGCGCCACGGGCTAAAACCCGGCGACGGCGAGGTGCTCGTCACCGGCGCCACCGGCGGCGTGGGCAGCGTGGCGATTGCCTTGCTGGCGCGCCTGGGCCACCGGGTGGTGGCGGCCAGCGGCAAGCCGCAGGAGGCCGGGTACCTGGCGCACCTGGGTGCCGCCCAGGTCATCGACCGCGCCGAGCTGGCGGCTGCCGGCAAGCCGCTGCAGAAGGAGCGCTGGGCGGCGGTGGTGGACGCGGTGGGCAGCCACACCTTGGCCAATGCGCTGGCGCAGACGCGCTACGGCGGTGTGGTGGCCGCCTGCGGCCTGGCGCAGGGACATGAGCTGCCGACCACGGTGATGCCGTTCATCCTGCGCAGCGTGACGCTCGCCGGCGTGGACAGCGTGATGGCGCCGCGCGCGCTGCGCGAACAGGCCTGGGCGCGTCTGGCGCGCGACCTCGACCCGGCGTTGCTGGAGACCATGGTGCAGGAGGTGCCGCTGGAAGACGCGATTCAGGCCGCGCAGCGATTGATGGCGGGCCAGGTGCGGGGGCGCATCGTCGTCGGGATCGGCTGAGCGCGGGCCGTCAGCGCCGTGCAAGCGCGCGGCCGAGAATGCACGGCACGAGGTGTGGCAGGCCTGCCGGGCCGGTCGATTCCAGGAGACGCGTGATGACGGACTTTGCCCAGTTCTACCGCCGTTCGATCGACCAGCGCGACGCCTTCTGGGCCGAGCAGGCCTCGCTGATCGACTGGCAGGAGCCGCCCAAACAGATCTGCGACTACAGCCACCCACCCTTCGCCCGGTGGTTCGTCGGGGGCACCACCAACCTGTGCCACAACGCGGTCGATCGCCATCTGGCCACGCGGCCCGACCAGAACGCGCTGATCTACGTCTCCACGGAGATCAACGAGGAGCGCGTCTACAGCTTCCGCGAGCTGCACGCCGAAGTGCAGCGCATGGCCGCCACGCTGCTCAGCCTGGGCGTGAAGAAGGGCGACCGCGTCCTCATCTATATGCCGATGATCCCCGAGGCCGCGTTCGCCATGCTGGCCTGCACGCGCATCGGCGCGCTGCACTCGGTGGTCTTCGGCGGCTTCGCCAGCCTCAGCCTGGCCAGCCGCATCGACGACGCCGAGCCCAGCCTCATCGTGAGCGCCGACGCCGGCAGCCGTGGCGGCAAGGTCGTGCCCTACAAGCCCCTGCTCGACGAGGCCATCACGCTGGCCCGGCACAAGCCGGCCAAGGTGCTGATGGTCGACCGTGGCCTGGCCGCCTTCACCCGCGTGGCAGGCCGTGACGAGGACTACGGCGCCTGGCGCGAGACGCATCGCTCGACGCCCGTGCCCTGCGAGTGGCTGGACGCCACGCATCCCAGTTACACGCTTTACACCAGCGGCACCACCGGCAGGCCCAAGGGCGTGCAGCGCGACACCGGCGGCTATGCCGTGGCACTGGCCGCGAGCATGAAGTACATCTACTGCGGCAACGCGGGCGAGACCTACTTCTCCACCAGCGACATCGGCTGGGTGGTGGGCCACAGCTACATCGTCTACGGCCCGCTGATCGCCGGCATGGCCACCCTCATGTACGAGGGCCTCCCGATCCGGCCCGACGCCGCCATCTGGTGGAGCCTGGTCGAGAAGTACAAGGTCACGGTGATGTTCAGCGCGCCCACGGCGGTGCGCGTGCTGAAGAAGCACGACCCCGCCGCGCTCAGCCGGCACGATATCTCCAGCCTGCGCGCGCTGTTCCTGGCCGGCGAGCCGCTGGACGAGCCCACGGCGAAGTGGATTGCCGGCGCACTCGGCAAGCCCATCGTCGACAACTACTGGCAGACCGAGACCGGCTGGCCCATCCTGAGCCTGTGCAACGGCGTGGAGCAGGCCACGAGCAAGTTCGGCTCGCCCGGCAAGGCGGTCTACGGCTACGACGTCAAGCTGCTCGACGAGAGCACCAGCGAGGAACTCAAGGGCGCCGGCCAGAAGGGCGTGGTCGTCATCGAAGGCCCGCTGCCACCGGGCTGCATGCAGACCGTGTGGCGCGACGACGCGCGTTTCGTCAAGACCTACTGGGCGAGCATCGCCGGCCGGCAGGTCTACAACACCTTCGACTGGGGCATACGCGACGAGGACGGTTACTTCTTCATCCTGGGCCGGACTGACGACGTCATCAATGTCGCCGGCCACCGCCTGGGCACGCGCGAGATCGAGGAAAGCATCTCCAGCCACGCCGGCGTGGCCGAGGTGGCGGTGGTGGGCGTGGCCGATGCGCTCAAGGGTCAGGTGGCGATGGCTTTCGTGGTGCCCAAGGACCCGTCGCGCGCCGATACGCCCCAGCGCTCGCTCGAACTCGAAGGCGAGATCATGAAGGTGGTGGAAGAGCAACTCGGCGCCGTGGCGCGGCCGGCGCGCGTGCGCTTCGTCACCGCGCTGCCCAAGACGCGTTCGGGCAAGATGCTGCGCCGGGCCATCCAGGCGGTGTGCGAGCAGCGCGATCCGGGCGACCTGACGACCATCGAGGACCCGAGCGCGCTGCAGCAGATCCGGGATCTCGTGGCTCCCGGCTGAGCCGGGTGCCCCCGCCAGGGGGATGCACGGACCACCCACGGGGCGATGGTGCGCAGCGACGCGGCGGTCGAAACTGCCAGCCACGTCAACGCACGGAGGCCTCGATGACCACCCCAGACCCGACCACGCGTCGCGCTTTCATCGCCTGTCTGGCCCTGTGCCCGGCGGCCGGGCTGGCGCGGGCCGCCCGCGAACCCTTGCCCCTGCTGCTGGCCCAGGAGGCGCCCGCCGACATCGACCCGGCAGGGTATCTCGTGAGCGAGAAATACGACGGCGTTCGAGCCTATTGGGACGGCCGGGACGGCCGGGACGGCCGCTCGCTGCGCTTTCGCAGCGGCCTGACGGTGGCCGCGCCGGCCTGGTTTACGCAGCTCTTGCCCGCCACTGCGCTGGACGGCGAGCTTTGGTTCGGTCAGGGTCGTTTCGACGCGCTTTCGGCGGCAGTCCGCCGCCACAAGCCGGACGACGCCGAGTGGCGCCAGGTGCGCTTCATGGTCTTTGAATTGCCGGGTGGCGAGGGCAGCTTCGCGCAGCGCGCCGCTCGCATCGAGGCGCTGGTGCACCAGGCCGGCCACGCCGCGCTGGTGGCGGCGCCGCAGGTGCAGGTGGCAGGCGCTGGGGCCCTGCAGCGGCGGTTGGAGCAGGTGGTGCGCGAGGGCGGCGAGGGCCTGGTGCTGCACCGTGCCGACGCGCCCTACGTGAGCGGGCGAAGTGCCGTGCTGCTCAAGCTCAAGCCCGAGCAGGACGCCGAGGGTCAGGTCATCGGCCACGTGGGAGGCCGCGGCAAGCACGCAGGCCGGCTCGGTGCCCTGCGTGTGCGCACGGCTCGCGGGGTCGAGTTCCTCATCGGCACCGGCCTCAGTGATGCGCAGCGGGCATCGCCGCCGCCGCTGGGCAGCGTGGTCACCTTCACGTACCGCGGCATCACCCCCGGCGGCGTGCCGCGCTTCGCGAGCTATCAGCGGCTGCGCGACGCGTAGGCCTTCGCGGCCCGCTCAGTCCGGACCCCCGCAGAGGGCTCAGTCGCGTGCGTCGCTGGGTGCGTCGCAGCGTGGGTCCGTCGAATAGGCGCTGCCCGTGACACGCCCGTCCTCGGCCACCGACGATTCGAACCACAGGCAGTCGTTGGTGGGGTAGCGCCAGGACCAGACTTCACCCCCGGCACGACCGCCGGAGCGGCGTTCACCCGGCCTGCCCAGCCAGCGCAAGAGGTCTTCGCGGCGCAGGTCCACGGCGGACTGCACGCGCAGGAATTCCGCCTCGCTGAGCACCTGGCGCGCCTGCACCACGCGGGCGGCGCGGTCGACGTCGATCATCCAGGTCGTGCGGCCGTAGGGGCCGGTGGCAAATTCCAGGCGTTGGCCGTTTTCGGGCAAGGTGTAGCGCGCGCTGGGCTGGCCCCAGGTGCGAACCACATCGTCCTGCAGCGTGCCGGGCTGAGGCGGCGCGAGTGCACAGCCGCCGATCAAGGCCGAAACGCCGGCCAGCGAGAACAAGCCGTGCCTCATGGACAGGCCCTCCTGATGGCGGGCCATTGTGCGCGCGCAAAAAACCCGCACCGCAGCGCGGGTCTCAACTCACAGCACCTCGCTGGCGAAGTCGGCCAGGCGGGAGCGCTCACCGCGTGCCAGCATCACATGCCCGCCGTGCGGCCAGCCCTTGAAGCGGTCCACCGCATAGGTCAGGCCCGAGGAGCCTTCGGTGAGGTAAGGCGTGTCGATCTGCGCCAGGTTGCCCAGGCAGACGATCTTGGTGCCGGGGCCGGCCCGCGTGATCAGCGTCTTCATCTGCTTGGGCGTGAGGTTCTGCGCCTCGTCGATGAGGACGAACTTGTTGAGGAAGGTGCGCCCGCGCATGAAGTTCAGGCTCTTGATCTTGATCTTGCTGCGCACCAGGTCGTTGGTGGCGGCGCGGCCCCATTCCCCGGCACTCGCGTCGGTGCGCGCGAGCACCTCGAGGTTGTCGTCCAGGGCGCCCATCCAGGGGCCCATCTTCTCTTCCTCGTTGCCGGGCAGGAAGCCGATGTCGTCGCCCACCGGCACGGTGACGCGGGTGACGATGATCTCGGTGTAGCGGCGGTCGTCCAGCACCTGCGACAGGCCGGCGGCCAGAGTCATGAGCGTCTTGCCGGTCCCTGCGGTGCCGGTGAGGGTGATGAAATCGCACTCCGGGTCGAGCAGCAGGTTGAGGGCAAAATTCTGCTCCCGGTTGCGCGCCGACACGCCCCAGACCAAGTGCTTGCCGTGGACGTAGTCGCGCAGCGTCTTGAGCACGGCGGTCTTGCCGGTGATCTCGGTGACACGGGCATACAGCGGCGCAGCACCCGGCACCTCGAGGTAGACGAACTGGTTGATCAGCAGCCCCGGCACGAGGGGCCCGCTGATGCGATAGAAGGTGTGGCCGCCTTGCTGCCAGCTTTCCATGGTCTTGCCATGGCGCTCCCAGAAGTCGGCCGGCAGCGCCAGCACGCCGGTGTAGAGCAGGTCGCCGTCTTCCAGCGTCTTGTCGTTGGTGTAGTCCTCGGCCGGCAGGCCCAGCGCGCGCGCCTTCACGCGCATGTTGATGTCCTTGGACACCAGCACCACGTCGCGCCCGGGCTGCTGCTCGCGCAGGCTCTGCACCACGCCCAGGATCTGGTTGTCGGCCTTGCCCTGCGGCAGGCCGGCGGGCAGCTTGATCTCCAGCAGCATGGTCTGGAAGAACAGCTTGCCTCCGGCCTCGCGGTGGCCGGTCTTGGCCAACTCGATGCCCGCGTGGGCGTCCAGCGAACCGTCCTTGGCGGCCAGGGAGGCCAGCGCGTCGAGTTCGCGGCTGACCTGCCGCACGCTGCGCGCCACTTCGCTCATGCCCTTCTTGTGACCGTCGAGCTCTTCCAGCGTGATCATCGGCAGGAAGATGTCGTGTTCCTCGAAACGGAACAGGCTCATCGGGTCGTGCATCAGCACGTTGGTGTCGAGCACGAAGAGCTTGGCCGGACCGGTGCTGCGTGGCTTGCGCAGCTTGGCTGGCGAGTCCGCCGCGGGCGCTGGAGCCGGTTTCACCGACAAGAGCGCCGCAACCGGGGGGCGGGCGGCCACGGCGCCGACGCCGTCGTGCAGGTCCAGCGGCGTGGGCGCCGGCATCTCCCGCGCGCGCGGCTTAAGCGAGCGCTTGTCGGGTTTGGGGGCTGCCTGCGCCTCGTAGTCGGCGGCTTGCAGCAGGTCACCCTTTTTGGCGGGAGGCTTGGGCAGGGGCATGGGTGGCGGGTGTCAGAGCGAAGAAAAAAGCCGCACAGGCTGCTGTGCGGCTTGGCGTTCGGTGACCTCTGCGACGCGAGCGTGCCGCAGGGGGGTCAGTGTGGCGGCACGGTTCAAGTGGCCTTCTTGAGCGCCTTCACTGCCTTGAGCACCTCATCCACATGCCCGGCAACCTTGATGCCGCGCCACTCGGCCCGCATCACGCCTTGGGCATCCATGAGGAAGGTGCTGCGCTCTATGCCTTTGACCTTCTTGCCATACATGATCTTGTTCTTGACCACGCCGAACATGTGGCAGAGCTTTTCTTCGGTGTCGGCGATCAGTTCGAAGGGCAGCTCGAGGTTGGTCTTGAACTTCTCGTGCGAAGCCATGTTGTCGCGCGAGACGCCGTAGACCACCGCGCCGGCCTTGAGGAAGTCCTTGTGCTGGTCGCGGAACTGCATGGCTTCCGTCGTGCAACCCGGGGTGTTGTCCTTGGGGTAGAAGTACAGCACCACGGCCCGGCCCAGGTTGGACTGGGGTGTGAATTTCACGCCGCCGGTGGCCAGGGCTTCGAATTCCGGGAGAGCTTTATTGATGACAGGCGTCATGGATGATGTTCTCGGACTGCGCTGATGCCGAAGCCGGCTCAACGCCGAATTATAAGGACTCTGCCGCCGCCCCCGATTCGCAGCGCCGCTGCGGGACCGATCAGGCGCCGGCCGGCGCCATGAGCAAGGCCGCCAGCACCCTGCGCCGCTCGCTGGCCAGCACGTTGTAGGTGCGGCAGGCGGCGGGTGTGTCCATGGTCTCGACGCCGATGCGCAAATCGATGAGGCAGCGCAGCAGCGCCGCCGGTACAAAGCGCAGCCGCGCGCCGCTGCCGAAGATCACGACCTCGGGCCGCAGGGCCGCAATGCGCTCGAAGTGCGCGGGCTGCAAGTCGGCCAGCGTCGCCACACCCCAGTCCTGCACGGCACCGGCCCAGGGCACCAGCACGCTGCGATCGAAGACTGCGCTGCCCACCCAGACGCGCCCGGGCTCCTGGCGCGTGATCACGTGGGCGCCTGCGGTCGTGTCGGGCTGGAACTTCATGCGTGGATAATTCTAGATTCCCTGCGCTCGAAAGTACCCGCCTTGAAGCCGATCCTCAAGTCCGCCAAGCTTGCCAACGTCGGCTACGACATTCGCGGCCCCGTGCTCGACAAGGCGCGGCAGATGGAGGACGAGGGCCACAAGATCATCAAGCTGAACATCGGCAACGTGGCCGCATTCGGGCTGATGCCGCCCGACGAGATCGTGCAGGACATGATCCGCAACCTGCCCGACGCGGCGGGCTACACCGACAGCAAGGGCCTGTTCGCGCCGCGCAAGGCGGTGGTGCACTACACGCAGGAAAAGCACATTGCCGGCGTCACGGTGGACGACGTGTACCTCGGCAATGGCGCCAGCGAGCTGATCGCCCTGAGCATGAATGCGCTGCTCGACGCCGGTGACGAGGTGCTGATCCCGTCGCCCGACTACCCGCTGCATACGGCCGTGGTGTCCCTGTCCGGCGGCACGCCGGTGCACTACCGCTGCGACGAAGGGGCCGGCTGGATGCCCGACCTCGACGACATCCGCGCCAAGGTGACGCCGGCCACGAAGGCCATCGTCGTCATCAACCCGAACAACCCTACCGGGGCGCTGTATCCCGACGAGGTGTTGCGCGGCATCGTCGAGATCGCGCGCCAGCACCAGCTCATCGTCTTCGCCGACGAGATCTACGACAAGACGCTGTACGACGGCCACACCCACACCAGCATCGCTGCGCTGGCCGACGATGTGCTCTTCGTCACCTTCAACGGCCTGAGCAAGAACTACCGCAGCTGTGGCTACCGTGCCGGCTGGATGGTGGTCTCCGGCGACAAGCGCCACGCGGGGGACTACATCGAGGGGCTCAACATGCTGGCCTCGATGCGCTTGTGCGCCAACACGCCGGGGCAGCTCGCGATCCAGACCGCACTGGGCGGCTACCAGAGCATCAAGGATCTCGTCGCCCCAGGTGGCCGGCTGTGCCGCCAACGCGACCTGGCCTACGAGCTGCTGTCGCAGATCCCCGGCGTGAGCGTGGTCAAGCCCAAGGCAGCGCTGTATATGTTCCCGCGGCTGGACCCGAAGATGTACCCCATCACCGACGACCGGCATTTCGCCTATGAATTGCTGGCCGAAGAAAAGGTGCTCATCGTGCAGGGCACGGGCTTCAACTGGCCGGCGCCGGACCATTTCCGCATCGTCTTCCTGCCGAATTCCGACGACTTGACCGAAGCCATAGGCCGCATCGAGCGTTTCCTCTCGCACTACCGCAAGCGCCATTTCGCATGAACCCCCAAGCTCGCCTTCGCTCGCGGCCCCCCAAGGGGGCGCTGATCCTCCTAGAGGCGGCTCGTCGGAGGATCGCATGAACCCCATCCAAGTCGGCCTGCTCGGCATAGGCACCGTGGGCAGCGGCACCTTCCGGGTGCTGCAGCGCAACCAGGAAGAGATCCGCCGCCGCGCCGGGCGTGGCATCGCGATCACCCTGGTGGCCGATCTGGACACCGAGCGCGCGCGCGCCATCGTCGGTGACCAGGTGCAGGTGGTGGCCGATGCGCGCCAGGTCATCGCCCACCCGGACATCGACATCGTGGTGGAACTGATCGGTGGCTGCGGCATCGCGCGCACGTTGGTGCTCGAGGCCATCGCCGCCGGAAAACATGTCGTCACGGCCAACAAGGCGCTGCTGGCGGTGCACGGCAGCGAGATCTTCGCCGCGGCAAGCGAAAAGGGCGTGATGGTGGCTTTCGAAGCCGCGGTGGCGGGCGGCATTCCCATCATCAAGGCGCTGCGCGAAGGGCTCACCGCCAACCGCATCGAATGGATCGCCGGCATCATCAATGGCACCACCAACTTCATCCTCTCGGAGATGCGCTCCAAGGGGCTGGATTTCGCCACCGCGCTGAAGCAGGCGCAGCAACTGGGCTACGCCGAAGCCGACCCCACTTTCGACATCGAGGGCATAGACGCCGCGCACAAGGCCACGATCATGAGCGCCATCGCCTTCGGCGTGCCGGTGCAATTCGACAAGGCCCATGTCGAAGGCATCACCCGGCTGCAGGCGGCCGACATCCGCTATGCCGAGCAGCTGGGCTACCGCATCAAGCTGCTCGGCATCACCCGGCGCAGGGCGGACCTTCGATCCGCGGCGTTCCCCGCGGGGGGCATCGAACTGCGCGTGCACCCGACGCTGATCCCGTCCACCCGCCTGATCGCCAACGTCGAAGGCGCGATGAACGCCGTGGTGGTGCAGGGCGACGCCGTGGGCCCCACGCTTTACTACGGCAAGGGCGCGGGCGCGGAGCCCACGGCCAGCGCCGTGGTCGCCGACCTGGTGGACATCACGCGTTTGCACACCGCCGACCCCGACCACCGCGTCCCGCACCTGGCCTTCCAGCCCAGCGCGATGCAGGACACACCCATCCTTCCGATCGACGAGGTGGTGACCGCCTTCTACCTGCGCCTGGTGGTCGCCGACAAGGCCGGCGTGCTGGCGCGCATCACCGGAATACTCGCCGAGAACGACATCTCCATCGACGCCGTGCTTCAGCGTGAAAGCGCCGAGGGCGAAAAGCAGACCGACCTCGTGATCCTGACCCACGTCACGGTGGAAGGGCGCATGAAGGCGGCGCTGGCGCAGATGCAGAGTCTGCCCACCGTGCTGGCGCCCATCGTCAGGATCCGCAAAGAGGAACTGAATTGAAATACCTGAGTACGCGCGGCGATGTCACGCCGCGCGGCTTCTCCGACATCCTGCTCGAAGGCCTGGCGCCTGACGGGGGCCTGTACCTGCCGGCGTCCTACCCCAGGATCGACGCCGCCACGCTGGCGCGCTGGCGCGGCCTGCGTTATGCCGATCTGGCCTTCGAGATCCTGTCGCTCTACATAGCCGATATTCCGGCAGCCGACCTGAAGCGCCTGTGCGAGGCCACCTACACCGAGGCCATCTTCGGCACGCCGCAGATCACGCCGCTGAAGAAGCTCGACGACGGCCTGTTCCTGCAAGCCCTGTCGAACGGCCCCACGCTGGCCTTCAAGGACATGGCCATGCAGCTGCTGGGCCACCTGTTCGAGTACGAGCTGGCGCGCCGCGGTGAAGAGCTCAAAATCCTGGGCCCCACCAGCGGCGACACCGGCAGCGCCGCCGAATCCGCCATGCGCGGCAAGCGAGGCGTGCGCGTAGTCATCCTCAGCCCCAAGGGCCGCATGAGCCCCTTCCAGCAGGCGCAGATGTTCAGCCTGACCGACGCCAATATCCACAACATCGCCATCGAGGGCGTATTCGACGACTGCCAGGACATCGTCAAGGCGGTGAGCAACGACCTGAAGTTCAAGCGCCGCTACAAGATCGGCACGGTCAACTCGATCAACTGGGCCCGCCTGCTGGCGCAGGTGGTGTACTACTTCGCCGGCTACTTCCACGCCACGAAGTCGAACGACGAGAAGGTCAGCTTCGCCGTGCCTTCGGGCAACTTCGGCAACATCTGCGCCGGCCACGTCGCACGCAGGATGGGGCTGCCCATCCACAAGCTCGTGCTCGCGACCAACGAGAACGACGTCCTCGACGAGTTCTTTCGCACCGGCACCTACCGCGTGCGCGCCAGTGCCGAGACGCACGAGACCTCGAGCCCCTCGATGGATATCAGCAAGGCGAGCAATTTCGAGCGCTTCGTCTTCGACCTGCTGGGCCATGACTCGGCCGCGGCAGTGCGCACCCGCGAGCTCTTCGGCGCGGCTCTGGCACGGGACGGCGGCTTCACGCTCAGGCCCGCCGAATTCGCGGCGGCCGCCGGCTTCGGATTCGTCAGCGGGCGCAGCACCCATGCCGACCGCCTGGCCACCATCCGCAGCACCTTCGAGCGCTGCGGCGTGATGATCGACACCCACACCGCCGACGGCCTGAAGGTGGCGCGGGCCCACCAAGAAGCCGGCGTGCCCATGATCGTGCTGGAGACGGCGCTGGCCGCCAAGTTCGCCGCCACCATCGTCGAAGCCACCGGCCGCGAACCGCAGCGGCCCGCGGCGCTGCGCGGCATCGAATCCTTGCCCAAGCGCTACACCGTGATGGCCGCCGACGCGCGCGCCGTGCAGCGGTATATCGAAACCCACTGCGCGGCATGAACGATCGGCGCCCCATGCTGAGTCTGGAGGAGGCGTTGGCCCGCCTGGCCGCAGGCGCCGCGGCGCACGCCATCAGCGAGACCGAACTCGTTTCCACCTTCGATGCCCTGGGCCGGGTCTTGGCGGCCGACGTGCACTCGGCGCTGGACGTGCCGCCGGCCGACAACACGTCGATGGACGGCTATGCGTTGCGCGCGGCCGATGTCGCCGCGCCCGGCGCGGTGCTGCCGGTGTCGCAGCGCATCCCGGCCGGGCATGTCGGCCAGGCCCTGCAGCCCGGCACGGCCGCGCGCATCTTCACCGGCGGCCAGCTGCCGCCGGGGGCGGATGCGGTGGTGTTGCAGGAAGAGTGCGAAGCCATCGCGGGCATGGGCATGGGCCTGGGCGGCGTGCGCGTGAACGCGGTGCCGGTGGCGGGCCAGTGGATACGCCGCCGCGGTGAAGATGTGCGGCAGGGGGCGGCCGTGCTGACCCGCGGCCAGCGCCTCAGGCCCCAGGCGCTGGGGCTGGCGGCCTCGGTGGGCGCGGGCCTGCTGAGCGTGCGGCGCCGCCCGCGCGTGGCGCTGTTTTCCACCGGTGACGAACTCATGATGCCGGGCGAGCCGCTGCGCCCCGGGGCGATCTACAACTCCAACCGTTTCATGCTGCGCGGCCTGCTGCAGGCCGCGGGCTGCGAGGTCAGCGACCTGGGCATCGTGCCCGACCGGCTGGACGCCACCCGCGCCGCGCTGCGCCAGGCGGCAGCGGCCAACGACCTCATCGTCACCAGCGGGGGCGTCTCGGCGGGCGAGGAAGACCATCTCAAGCCCGCCGCGCAAGCCGAAGGCCAGGTCGAGGACTGGCAGATCGCCATGAAGCCGGGCAAGCCCCTGGCCTTCGGTCACATCCGTCACGAGGCAGGCAGTGAGGCTTTGTTGATCGGCCTGCCGGGCAACCCGGTGTCGTCGTTCGTGACCTGCCTGCTGGCGGTGAGCACGGTGCTGCGGGCGCTGCAGGGCATGGGCAGCGGCCTGCCCGCGGCCTTGCCGCTGCGCGCGGCGTTCGACTGGCCCCGACCCGACCGCCGGCGCGAATTCCTGCGCGTGCGCCTGAATGCCGAAGGCGCGCTGGATCTTTTCCCCAACCAGAGCTCGGGGGTGCTGACTTCGACGGTCTGGGCCGACGGCCTGGTGGACAACCCGCCGGGCCAGGCCATCGCGCGCGGCGACGCGGTGCGT
Source organism: Rubrivivax sp. (assembly GCA_030681795.1). Lineage (GTDB taxonomy): Bacteria > Pseudomonadota > Gammaproteobacteria > Burkholderiales > Burkholderiaceae_C > Rubrivivax. Next base: position 46,072 of record JAUXRG010000064.1, on the reverse strand, counting down.
TTCTTGCCGTTGGCGGAGTTGATCTCGCGATGAAGGTCCAGGTGCGCTATTTCGCTGCGCTGCGTGAGGCCCTGGGCCCGGCCGAAGCGCTGGAGCTGCCCGAGGGGGCCCGCGTGGGCGCGCTGCGCGATGCGCTGCTCGCCCGTGGCGGGCGCCATGCCGAGGTGCTGGCGCGCGGCCGTGCGGTGCGCTGCGCGCTCGACCAGGCCATGTGCGACGAATCGGCCATCTTGCGCGAAGGCGCCGAGGTGGCCTTCTTTCCCCCGGTGACGGGCGGTTGAGCGTGAACCGCGCCGCATTGCCCACCACGGCACCCATGACCCGCGTCTCCATCCAGAGCGCCGATTTCGACCTGGGCGCCGAAGTGGCGGCCTTGCGCGCCGGCGATGCCGGCGTGGGCGCCGTGGCCAGCTTCGTCGGCACGGTGCGCGACCGCAGCGACGGGGCGGGCATCAGCCAGATGGAGCTCGAGCATTACCCCGGCATGACCGAGCGCGCCATCGAAGCCATGATCGACGAGGCCCTGCGGCGCTTCGACATCCGCGCCGCGCGCGTCGTGCACCGCGTGGGCGTTCTGCAGCCGCTCGATCAGATCGTGCTGGTGGCCGTGAGCTCGGCGCACCGCGGCCAGGCTTTCCAGGCCTGCGAGTTCCTGATGGACTACCTGAAGACCCAGGCGCCGTTCTGGAAGAAGGAAACCACGCCCGAGGGCGCGCGCTGGGTCGATGCCCGCGTGGCCGACGACGCCGCACTGGCGCGCTGGGGCATACAGACGCCGAACGCCGGATGAACGCCTGATGCCCACCCAGCCACTGCGCGGCGCGCTGGGCCGCTACACCACCGGCGTCACGATCGTGACCTGCTGCGACGCCGACGGTGCCTTCGTGGGGTTGACCGTCAATTCGTTCAATTCGCTTTCGCTGGAGCCGGCGCTGGTGCTGTGGTCGCTGCGCAAGGCCAGCCCCAGCGCGGGAATCTTCTGCGCGGCACCGCGCTTCGCGGTGAACGTGCTGGCCCAAGGGCAACTGGGCTTGGCGCGCCGTTTTGCCGTTCGTGGCGACCACCGCTTTGGCGAAGGCGTCTGGACCCTGGGCGAGCACGGTGCACCGCTGCTGGACGGCTGCGCGGCCGCATTCCAGTGCGAGACCGCGTCGCAACAGCGTGCGGGGGACCACGTGCTGTTCATCGGGCGGGTGCTGGCGCATACGGACGCCGATCTGCCGCCGCTGGCCTTCCAGGGCGGGCGCTACCACGCGCTGGGCGAGGTGCTTTAGAAGGGCCGCCGGCTTGAAAAGTCTCCGGCTGCGCCCCATGTCCACCGCATCCGGAGGAATCTACGATGCGAGCCGACAAATTCACCACCGCCTTCCAGCAGGCCCTGGGCGATGCCCAAAGTCTGGCCGTCGCGCGCGACAACCCCTACATCGAGCCCGCGCACCTGCTGGCGGCGATGCTGCAGCAGGTGGACGGCCCGCGGGCGCTGGTCGACCGTGCCGGCGGCAATAGCGCGGCCTTGATCACGGCCATGGAGACCGCCATCCGCAACCTGCCGCAGGTGCAGGGCGGTGGCCAACCCGTGCAGCCCGGGCGCGACCTGGTCAACCTGTTGCAGGCGGCGGACAAGGAGGCCACCCAGCGCGGCGACCAGTTCGTTGCCAGCGAGATGTTCCTGCTCGCCCTGGCCGATGCCAAGACCGATCTGGGCGGGGTCGTGCGCGGGCATGGCCTGAGCCGCAAATCGCTGATGGCTGCCATCGAAGCCGTGCGCGGCGGGCAGAAAGTGGATTCGGCCGAGGCCGAAGGCCAGCGCGAGGCGCTGAAGAAATACACGCTCGACCTCACCGAGCGCGCCCGGCAAGGCAAGCTCGACCCGGTGATCGGCCGCGACGACGAGATCCGCCGCGCCATCCAGGTCTTGCAGCGCCGCACCAAGAACAACCCGGTGCTGATCGGCGAGCCCGGCGTGGGCAAGACCGCGATCGTTGAGGGTCTTGCCCAGCGCATCATCAACGGCGAGGTGCCCGAGAGCCTGAAGGACAAGCGCGTGCTGGTGCTGGACATGGCCGGCCTGCTGGCCGGCGCCAAATACCGCGGCGAATTCGAAGAGCGGCTCAAGGCTGTGCTCAAGGAAGTGGCGGCCGACGAAGGCCGCATCATCCTGTTCATCGACGAGCTCCACACCATGGTCGGCGCGGGCAAGGCCGAAGGCGCGATCGACGCCGGCAATATGCTCAAGCCGGCGCTGGCACGCGGCGAACTGCACTGCATCGGCGCCACCACGCTCAACGAGTACCGCAAGTATGTCGAGAAGGACGCCGCGCTGGAGCGCCGCTTCCAGAAGGTGCTGGTCGACGAGCCGACGGTGGAAGCCACCGTGGCCATCCTGCGCGGCCTGCGCGACAAGTACGCGGTGCACCACAGCGTGGAGATCACCGACCCGGCCCTCGTCGCCGCGGCCGAGTTGAGCCACCGCTACATCACCGACCGCTTCCTGCCCGACAAGGCGATCGACCTCATCGACGAGGCGGCGGCCAAGATCAAGATCGAGATCGACTCCAAGCCCGAGGCGATGGACAAGCTCGACCGCCGGCTGATCCAGCTCAAGATCGAGCGCGAAGCCGTGCGCAAGGAGCAAGACGAGGCCTCGATCAAGCGCTTCGGGCTGATCGAGGACGAGATCCTGAAGATGCAGCGCGAGCTCGCCGACCTGGAGGAAATCTGGAAGGCCGAGAAGGCCGCCGCCCAGGGCTCGGCGAATGTCAAGGAAGAGATCGAGCGCATCAAGTTCCAGATCGACGAGCTCACGCGCAAGGGCGACTTCAATGCCGTCGCCGAATTGAGCTACGGCCGCCTGCCCGAGCTGGAAAAGAAGCTCCATGCCGCGCAAGCCAAGGAGACCGGCAAGGCCAAGGGTGCCAAGGAGGGGCTGGGGCCGCAGCTGCTGCGCACCATGGTCGGCGCCGAAGAGATCGCCGAGGTCGTCTCGCGTGCCACCGGCATCCCGGTGAGCAAGCTGATGCAGGGCGAGCGCGACAAGCTGCTGCAGATGGAGACCAAGCTGCACGAGCGCGTGGTGGGGCAGGACGAAGCCATCGTGGCCGTGGCCGACGCCATCCGCCGTTCGCGCGCCGGGCTGTCCGACCCGAACCGCCCGCTGGGCAGTTTCCTCTTCCTGGGCCCCACCGGCGTGGGCAAGACCGAGCTGTGCAAGGCGCTGGCCGGTTTCCTGTTCGACAGCGACGACCACATGATCCGCGTCGACATGTCCGAGTACATGGAAAAGCACAGCGTCAGCCGCCTGATCGGCGCGCCGCCCGGCTATATCGGTTACGACGAAGGCGGGGCGCTGACCGAAGCCGTGCGGCGCAAGCCCTATAGCGTGCTGCTGCTCGACGAGGTGGAAAAGGCCCACCCGGACGTCTTCAACGTGCTGCTGCAGGTGCTCGACGACGGCCGCCTGACCGACGGCCAGGGCCGCACCGTGGACTTCAAGAATACCGTCATCGTGATGACCAGCAACCTCGGCTCGCACCTCATCATGCAGATGGTGGGGCAGCCCGGCGAGGACATTCGCGAGGCCGTGTGGGGCGAGGTGAGGCAGCATTTCCGGCCCGAATTCCTCAACCGCATCGACGAGACCGTGGTCTTCCACGCGCTGGACGCCCAGCACATCGAGAACATCGCCCGCATCCAGTTGCGCCTGCTCGAGCAGCGGCTGGAGAAGCTGGAGATGAAGCTCGAAGTCTCGCCCGCGGCGCTGGCGGAACTGGCCAAGGTGGGCTTCGACCCGGCCTTCGGGGCGCGTCCGCTGAAGCGGGCCATCCAGCATCGCATCGAGAACCCGGTGAGCAAGCTGATCCTCCAGGGCAAGTTCGGGCCCAAGGACGTGATTCCGGTGGACGTCGAGAACGGGGAGTTTTCCTTCTCGCGCGTCGTCCACTGACCCGCCCGCGGCGGGCCGCCCTGACCCTTACTTGGGCGGTTCGACGCGCTCGAGTTGCAGGCGCGCCAGCATCAGGTTGCCGGTCCCGGCCGAGACCACCAGGTGCACCGCCACGCCCGGGTGGCCGGGCACTTCGCGCAGCAGGAGGTGGTGGCTGGCCGTGCTGATGCCGGCCTCAGCCTTGCCCGCGCCCAGGCCGAGCGCGCGCGCGGCGGTGTTGACCTGCGCCAGCAGCGCCACGCCTTGCTCCGCCAGGCGGTCGCCGCGCGGTGTGCCGCCGGCGTGCGCCAGCGGCTCTGCGCTGTGCATGTCGAAGACGCAGCAACTGATGGCGCCCTTGATGAGCGCGCAGTGGTTGGCGTAGGTTTGCCAGTTCGTGCCGCCGGGCACCGGCATGGGCATGGGCAGGGTCGGCTGCGGTGCCGGTGGCGCCCGGGGCGCGCCCGCCTGCGCCGGGCCCAGCTCCATGGGCTGGGTTGCCGCTTCAGGCTCGGGCACGCTGGGCCGCGGCACCGCCAACGCCATTTCGGTGGGTAGCGCGCGTTCGCCATTGGGCATGCCATGCAGACGGTTCCACGAGCCGCTGATGAAGGCCCATGCCTGCTTCGGCCGGCTGGCGCGGGGCGTCACATGCACGGCCACGGCGCTCTGGCCGCCGAGCTCGATGGCCTGCGTGGCCAGCGTGCTGGTCGTGCCCAGCGGCACCAGGAGCAGGTCGCGGTTCGGCCAGGGCCCGCGACGCAGGGATTCCTGCAAGGGCGCGAGCTGCCCGGCCAGCGCATTCGACGGGAGTTCGCCGATGAGCAGCACGCCCAGGCGGCTGAAGGCCAGCAGCACGCTCGCCACATGGGCCCGCGTGGCGGCGTCGGCGTTGATGTCGGTGGAGTACACGCGCACCGGTGTGCCGTCGGCCAGTGGCACTTCCACGAACTGGATGACAGCCAGCGCCACGCCATGCCCCTGCCTGCGCACGGACAGGCGTTGCACGCGTGCACTGGCGGCGCTGGCCAGGCTGCTGAGCAACCGCAGCGATGCGCTGGGGCCCACATCGTGCAGGGCCACGAACTCCGGCGTATGCAGGCTGAATTCCTGCTGCAGCGAACTGGCCACGTCGGCCGAGATGAAGAGCTCGACCTGGTCGTCCGAGATGCGCCGGCCGACGTCATGGGTGCCCTGGCCCAGGTAGGCCTCACGGTCGGCGACGATCTGCGTTCGCGGGGCCAGCAGTTCCGTCGGGGAGAAGCCGCGGTGGGCGTCTTGCCTGGGCGGGTTGTCGCGGGCTGAGCTCATGCGCGGATGATAGGACCTGCCTCCAGGCAGGGGTCCGTAGAATCCGACCGGGTCACGCCGATTGCGTTAGACGGATCACGAACATGAATGCCACTTCCTCCACCGCTGCCGCACCGGCGCCCGTGGTCATCATCGGTGCCGGCCTGGGGGGCCTGGCCGTGGCGCTGCATCTGGCCGACCACTTGCCGGTGATCGTTCTGGCCAAGCGTGAACTCAATGAAGGTGCCACGGCCTGGGCTCAAGGGGGCATCGTCGGCGTGTTGGGGCCCGACGACAGCATCGCCTCGCATGTGCGCGACACCCAGGACGCCGGCGCCGGCATCGTCGACGAGCACACCGCCCGCTTCATCGCCGAGAACAGCGCCCGCGCCATCGAGTGGCTGGTGGCCTCCGGGGTGCCTTTCTCGCCCGACCCCAGCGGACCGCTGGGCCTGCACCTCACGCGCGAAGGCGGGCATGCCGTGCGACGCATCGCCCACGCCGCGGACGCCACCGGCAAGGCCATTCACGACGCCCTGCTGGCGCGCGCCAAGGCGCACCCCCACATCACGCTGCGCGAGCGCTGGATGGCGGTGGACCTGATCACCTCACGCCACCTCAAGCGCAAGGAGGCGCCGCGCTGCTACGGCGTCTATGCGCTGGACATCGACTCGGGTCGCGTCGAGACCCTGCCTGCCGCCGCAGTGGTGCTGGCCACCGGCGGCGTGGGCAAGGTCTACCGCTATACGAGCAACCCGGATACCGCCACCGGCGACGGCATCGCGATGGCCTGGCGCGCCGGCTGCCGCGTCGGCAATATGGAATTCATCCAGTTCCACCCGACCTGCCTGTACCACCCGCAGGAGCGCAGCTTCCTCATCACCGAGGCGCTGCGCGGCGAAGGCGCCAAGCTCACCCTGCCGGACGGGACGAGGTTCATGCCCGCCCACGATGCCCGGGGCGAGCTTGCGCCGCGCGACATCGTCGCCCGCGCCATCGATTTCGAGATGAAGAAGCACGGGCTGGACCATGTCTGGCTCGATGCACGCCATCTGGGCGAGGCCTTCCTCAAGGAGCACTTTCCCACCATCCACGCGCGCTGCCTGTCGCTCGGCATCGACATCGCCCGCGCGCCCATCCCGGTGGTGCCCGCCGCGCACTACACCTGCGGTGGCGTGGTCACCGACCTCGACGGCCGCACCGACCTGCCCGGCCTGTTCGCGGTGGGCGAAACCACTTACACCGGTCTGCACGGCGCCAACCGCCTGGCGAGCAATTCGCTGCTCGAGTGCGTGGTCGTGGGGCGCACCTGCGCCGAGCGCATCGTGCTCGACGCCACGCGCGAACCCCCGGCGCTGCCGCCCTGGGACGAGAGCCAGGTCGAGGACGCCGACGAGCAGGTGGTCATCTCGCACAACTGGGACGAATTGCGGCTGGTGATGTGGAACTACGTCGGCATCGTGCGCACCACCAAGCGGCTGGAGCGGGCGCTGCACCGCATCAAGCTGCTGCGCGACGAGACCACCGACTACTACCGCAACTTCCGCGTCACCCGTGACCTGCTCGAACTGCGCAACCTGGTGGTCTGCGCCGAACTCATCGTGCGTTCGGCGCTGCGCCGGCACGAGAGCCGTGGCCTGCACTTCAGCCGCGACTTCCCCAACCCGCTTCCGGTGAGCTTTCCGACGGTGCTCACGCGGCCGGCCAAGAGCAGCTCGCGCTGAGGCCGGGCCAGCGCGCCGGCCTGCCGCTCAGGTGAGCGTGCCGAAACCCGTGGCCGGGGCCAGCTCGACCCGCGCACGGCCGTGGTTCTTGGCCGCATACAGGGCGCGGTCGGCTCGCGTGAGCAACTGCTCCAGCGTCTGGCCGTGGCGCGGGAACAGCGCGATGCCTGCCGAGAACGAGCCGCCGGGCAGGCGGCGCCGGCCGGGCTCGGCGGGCTGCTGCGTCTGGAAGGCTTCGAGCAGGCGGCCGAGCACGGCCTGCGCGCCTTCGCCGTCGATGTCCGGCATCACCGCCACGAACTCCTCACCGCCATGGCGGCAGATCACGTCGCTGCGGCGCAGGATCTGCGTCAGCAACGTGGCAAAGCGCAGCAGCACCTGGTCGCCGGCCTGGTGGCCATAGGTGTCGTTGAGCAGCTTGAAGTGGTCCAGGTCGATCAGCGCGACGCACAGCGGGCTGGCCTGGCGGCGCGCCAATTCCAGCAGCCCCGGCGCCATCTCGAACAGGTAGCGCCGGTTGTGCAGGCCGGTGAGCGGGTCGCGCAAGGCCTGGTCGCGCAGCCTGACGTGCAACAGCTCGGTCTCGGCGATCTGCGCTTGCAGGGCGCTGTTGAGCTCGGCCAGCCGGTGGCGGTCGTCTTCGGCCGATCGGTGCGAATCGAGCGCGCGGTCGCGCTCGCGCTGCGTGCGCGCCAGCTCGTGCGTCACCTCCAGGGCGACATAACGCGCACGCGCGCTGCGGCCGACCAGTTCCTCGTAGCGCGCGTGCGCTTCGCGCATGCACGCCAGTGCCGCGGCGGTGTCGCCCACCGCCTCGCAGGCGTCGGCCAGCGCGAGGTGCAGCTGCATGGTTTCGAAAGGCTGGTCCTGCAGCTGGCGTTGGCGGCGCTGTTGCATCGTCTGCTCGGCCACCGCGCGGGCGCCCGGGGCGTCACCCTTGGCGAGCAGGCAGCGCGCCTTGAGCCAGGCCCACAGGGTCTGGCCGTCACCATCGGACACCGCGGCCACGGCGCCCGCTTCGAGGTGGACGAGCGCCGCATCGATCTCGCCCACGCCCAGGAGCCCCAGCGCCAACGACAGCGCATAGCGGGGAAGCATCTGGGTAACGAGGTCGCTCTGGTGCGTGACCAGAAAGTCCACCATCGCACGCGCCTGGCGCATCTCGCCCTCGGCGTGGTAGATGTTGATGAGGTTGGTGGCCGCGGTGACCACGGCCTGTGCCACCTCGGCCTCGCGTGCGGCGGCCAGCCCCTCTTCGCTGAGGCGGCGCGCGTCTTCGAGGTTGTACAAGGCCAGCTGGAAGCCGCCCAGGTTGCACAGGGCGATGATGCGTGGCCCGGCCCAGCCGGTGCGCGTGGCGGCATCGCTGGCGGCGTAGAAGTGGCGCAGCGCGTCATCGTTGCGCCCCAGCAGCTTGGCGGTGATGGCGCGCGTGTTGTGGCTGACGAACTCGTACATCGGGCCGCTGCCGACTTCGCTGCGGCCATCGATTTCAGCCTGCAGGCGGGCCGAGCCGGCATAGTCTCCCGCGCGGCGCAGCTCGATCGAACGGATCTCGTCGCACCAGGTCAGGCCCAGCACATTCTGCGACGCGGCAAAGGCCTGGCGGGCGCGCCGCAGCGCATCCGAGGCCACGGTGGCGTCGCCCACCCGCACTTCGGCCAGCGCCACGTGCAGCCAGCCCATCGCGGCGTACGGGCCACCCGCGGAGGCCAGGCGCAGGCCGATGTCACGCGCCGCGAGCGGGCGCAGGTAGCTCAGTTCCCAGGCCTGCTCGAGCAGCGCAGCGGATTCAGCCACGGGCCCTCATGGCCGTGCGTGCCTGCACGAAGCCGAAGGCGTACTCCACGGCGTCGAGCAATTGCCGTTCGCTGTCGCCGCGCTCGCGTTCACTCAGGTAGAAGACGAAGTCGACCTCGTGGCGGATGTAGCGCGGGGCCAGGCGGTTGAGCGCCACGCAGGCCACATCGGCGAGCAGCTCGGGCTTGTCGGCCAGGCCGGGGAAGCGCTCGGCGTGGCGGGTCACGGCCTCGTAGACGGCGCGTTCGTTGTGGTTTCGAACCGAGCTGAAATCGGCGCTCATGGTCGGTCTCCGCCCCACCGCGGGGCACGCCGGGATATCGGCCTGGCCGGGCCGGGTCTGAAGCGAAGATATACGCCGATCGGTGCGCCACGCGGACATGCAGATTCCATGCGCAGACCTGGAGCGGCGCCCCGTGGCCGGCCTCGGGTCAGGCCGCGCCGATGCGCGGCACGAAGCCGCCCTGCGGCGCGGCCGTGCTGTGCGGGTGCCGGGCGGTGAAGTCGAGCATGCGTTCGATGCAGCCCAGCGCCTTGGCGCGGACCGGCTCGGGCAGGGTGATCTCGCCGCTGCCATGCTCCAGGCAATCCAGCACGCCCTGGACGGCGTTCATCGCCATCCACGGGCAATGCGCACAGCTCTTGCAGGTGGCGCTGGCGCCCGAGGTGGGCGCCTCGATCAAGGTCTTGCCGGGGGCCAGCTGATGCATGCGGTGCATCAGGCCGCTGTCGGTGGCCACGATGTAGGTCTGCGCCGTGCCTTGCACCACGGCCTTGAGCAGCTGCGAGGTGCTGCCCACCACGTCGGCCTGCTCGACCACGCTGCGCGGCGACTCGGGGTGCACCAGCACCTGGGCGCCGGGGTGCTGGCGGCGCAGCAGCTCGAGCTCCAGGCCCTTGAATTCGTCGTGCACGATGCACGCGCCGTCCCACATCAACATGTCGGCGCCGGTCTGCTCCTGGATATAGCGGCCCAGGTGGCGGTCGGGCGCCCACAGCACTTTGTGGCCTTGTTCCTTGAGGTGCGCCACGATGGCCAGCGCGCATGAGCTGGTCACCATCCAGTCGGCGCGCGCCTTCACGGCGGCGCTGGTGTTGGCATAGACCACCACCTGGCGGTCCGGGTGGGCGTCGCAGAAGGCGGAGAAGGGCTCTGGCGGGCAACCCAGGTCGAGCGAGCAGGTGGCGTCCAGGTCGGGCATGAGCACGCGCTTGGCGGGCGAGAGGATCTTGGCCGTCTCGCCCATGAAGCGCACGCCGGCGACCACCAGGGTCTGCGCGGGGTGGTCGCGGCCGAAGCGCGCCATTTCCAGTGAATCGGCCACGCAGCCGCCCGTGGCCAGGGCCAGGTCCTGCAGGTCGCCATCGACATAGAAGTGCGCCACCAATACCGCGCCGCGCGCCTTGAGCAACTCGGCGGCGCGCTCCAGCGCACGTTGGCGCTCGGCCGGAGGCAGGGTCGCGGGCACCTTGGCCCAGGCCTGGGCGGTGCAGGTGACGCCGCTGGCGTCGGGGCGGGGGTAGTCGAAGGCGATCTGGGTCACGGTGGTCTGGGGCTTCTGCAAAACAGAATTTGTCCTGCTATCGTAACTTCGCCGTCCCAAAGCCCTTACCCTGCGTGCCATGAGTTCCACCTCCTCCCCGGCCGCCGTCGTTCCCACCGGGCGCAGCGACTTCACCGTCATCGGCCTCATCGGCCTGGCGCACGGCACCTCGCATTTCTTCCATCTGCTGCTGGCGCCGCTGTTCCCGGCGTTCATTCGGGAGTTCGGCCTCAGCTACTCCGAACTCGGCCTGCTGATGACGGTGTTCTTCGTCATCTCGGGCGCCGGCCAGGCGCTCTCGGGCTTCCTGGTGGACCGCATCGGCGCGCGGCCGGTGCTCTTCACGGCCTTGTCGTGCTTTGCCGCGGCGGCCGTGGCGGCGGCCAGCGCGGGGGGCTACGCCGGGCTGGTGCTGGCGGCGGCGCTGGCGGGGCTGGGCAATGCGCCGTTCCACCCGTCGGACTTCACCATCCTCAACAAGCGCGTCTCGCCGCCGCGGCTGGGGCATGCCTTCTCGGTGCACGGCATCTCGGGCAACCTGGGCTGGGCCGCGGCGCCGGTGTTCTTCATCGGCATCAGCGAACTCAGCGGCAGCTGGCGCGCGGCGTGCCTGAGCGCGGCCCTGCTGCCGCTGGGCGTGATGGCGCTGCTGGCCCTGAACCGCCAGGTCATCGACGACCGCCGGGGCGAGTGGGCCCATGAGCGCGCCCACCCCGCCCACGGTGCGCCGGCCGAGCACCCCATGGCCTTCCTGCGTCTGCCTTCGGTGTGGCTGTGCTTCTCGTTCTTCTTCTGGACCACCGCGGCGCTCTCGGCGATTCAGGGTTTTGCCGGCCCGGCCCTGGCGCGCATGTACGGCCTGCCGCTCTCGGCCACGGCTTTCGTCGTCACCGGCTACATGCTCTGCGGAGCCGCTGGCATGCTCGTCGGGGGCTTCGTCACGGCGCGCGTGGCGGCACTCGAGCGCACCATCGGCCTGGCCATGGCCACCTCGGCCGCGCTCTTGCTGCTGGTGGCCACCGGCCTGCTGCCGCCGCTGCTCGCCGGTGGCGTGGTGGCCGTGGCCGGGTTTGGCGCCGGGCTGGCCGGGCCCTCGCGCGACATGCTCATCAAGCGCGCCGCGCCACCCGGCGCCACGGGGCGCGTCTACGGCACGGTCTATTCGGGCCTGGACGTGGGTTTCGCCACCGCCGCGCCGGTGTTCGGCTGGCTGATGGACCACGGATTGCAGAGCGCCGTATTCGCGGCTTCCGCGGCCGCCATGGGCATGGGCGTGATCTCGGCCGTGCTGGTCGGCTGGCGCATTCGGGTCCCGGCCAGCGCGGTGGCCTGAGGTTGCGTCGGCCCTGGAGGGAAGTGGACGGACTGGGGCTACAGTGCGGCTCATGTCCTCCCTACCTACCTCCTCAGCCCCGGCACGCCTGGCCGGCCACGCCCTCGTCGAAGCGCTTGTTGCGCAAGGCGTGACGACCTGTTTCGGCGTGCCCGGCGAGAGCTTTCTTGCCGTGCTCGACGGGTTCTACGAGCACCGCGAGCGCATCCGCTTCATCGCCTGCCGCCAGGAGGGCGGCGCGGCCTTCATGGCCGAGGCGCAGGGCAAGCTCGGTGGTGGGCCCGGCGTATGTTTCGTGACGCGCGGCCCCGGGGCCACCAACGCAGCCATTGGCGTGCACACGGCGTTCCAGGACTCGACGCCCATGGTGTTGTTCGTCGGCCAGGTGGCGGGCGACCAGCGCGACCGCGAGGCCTTTCAGGAAATCGACTACCGGCAGATGTTCGGCCCCGGCACCCTGGGCCTGGCCAAGTGGGCCGCCGAGGTGCACAGCGCCGAGCGCCTGCCCGAGTACGTGGCGCGCGCCTTCCACACCGCCATGCAGGGCCGCCCCGGCCCGGTGGTGCTGGCCCTGCCCGAGGACATGTTGTCGTCACTGACCACTGCCCCCGTGCTGCCGCGTGTGGCGCCGGTGCGGGCCTGGCCCGCGCCCGACGCCTTGGTCAGCCTGCGCGCCATGCTGCTGCAGGCGCAGCGGCCCATCGTCATCGCCGGCGGTTCGGGTTGGGACGCGCAGGCCGCATGGGCGCTGCAGCGTTTCGCCGAGACCTGGCAACTGCCCGTGGCCTGTGGATTCCGCTTCCAGGACACCTTCGACAACCGCCACCCGCTATACGCCGGCGACGTGGGCATCGGCGCCAACCCCAGGCTCGCGGCGCGCATCCGCGAGGCCGACCTCGTGATCGCGCTGGGTGTGCGCCTGGGCGAGATGACCACCGGCGGCTACACGCTGCTCACACCGCCGCGGCCGACGCAGAAGCTGGTGCACATCCATGCCGGGGCCGAGGAACTGGGCCGTGTCTATGCCGCGGACCTGTTGGTGCAGGCCTCCATGGCTTGCGCGGCCCCGGCGCTCGAAGGCCTCGCCGCGCCGGCGAGCCTGCCCTGGGCCGAACACACGGCGGCGGCGCGGGCCGACTACGAAGCCAACCTGGTGGCGCCCGGCGTGGCGCCGCTGGACATGGCGGTGGTCGTGAAGACCCTGCAGCGCCTGCTGCCCGAGGACACCATTTACACCAACGGTGCGGGCAATTTTTCGGGCTGGCTGCACCGCTATTGCCGCTACCCGGGCCTGCAGCACCATGGCCGCACGCAACTCGCCCCGACCTCGGGCGCCATGGGCTACGGCCTGCCGGCGGCGGTGGGCGCGGCGCTGCTGCAACCCGAGCGCTGGGTGGTCAACCTCGCCGGCGACGGCGACTTCCTCATGACCGGCCAGGAGCTCGCCACGGCCACCGGCTACGGCGCCGGCAAGCTCATCAGCGTGGTCGTCGACAACGGCACTTACGGCACCATCCGCATGCACCAGGAGCGCGAGTATCCGGGCCGGGTGAGCGGCAGCGACCTCTTCAACCCCGACTTCGCCGCCTTGGCCCGGGCCTACGGCTGGCGTGCCGAGTTCCTGGACCGCACCGAAGACTTCGAGCCCGCGTTGCGGCGCGCCATCGAGGCCGGCACGCCGACGCTGCTGCACCTGAAACTCGATGCCGAGGTCTCGACCAGCCGCACCACGCTGACGGCGATTCGCAGCGCGGCGAGCCAACGGGCTTAAGGGAAGCGACGGCGGCCGAGCAGCAGCAGCACCACGCCTGCCAACACCACCGCGGCGGCGGACCATTCCAAGCCGCTGATGGCTTCGCCACCCAGTGTTGCGCCGAGCACCAGGCCGATGATGGGGTTGACGAAGGTGTAGCTCGAGGCCAGGGTGGCGCTGGTGCGTTCCAGCAGCAGCATGTAGGCGCTGAAGGCGATCAGCGAGCCGGCCACCACCAGGTAGATCCAGCAGGCCAGCGCACGGCCGTCGGGCGGCAGCACCGGGCGCTCGCCGGCCGCCACCGAGGCCGCCAGCAACAGGGCGCCGCCCACCAGCATCTGGCTGGCGTAGCCGGCCACGCCGGCGGCCAGCCTCAAAGACCTGCCGCCGGGCAGGCCGCGCTGCGCCCACACGGTGCCCAGCGACCAGGTGATGCAGGCCAGCGAAATGGCCAGCAGCCCGGGCAGCGACGCAGCAAAGCCCTGGCCCTGCGTCAGCAGCAGCACGCCCGCCAGCCCCAGGGCGATGCCGGTGGCTTCGAGCGCGGACGGCCTGACGCCATAGGGCAACTGGGCCAGCGCCACCAGCGCCGGCACGACGGCGATGAAGGCCACCACCAGCCCCGAGCTCACGCTCACCTGGGCCACTGCGGTGGCGCCGTAGCCGCCACCTATCATCAGCGCGCCCAGCACGCCGGCGTTCAGCCACTCGTCGCGGCTCGGCCAGCGCGCACCACGCCAGCGGGCAAAGGCGCCCAGCAGCAGACCGGCCGCGACGAAGCGCGTGCCCATCTGAAAAAAGGGCGGGAAACTCACCAGGGCCCACTTGATGGCCAGGTAGGTCGACCCCCATATGAGCCAAGTCGCAGCCAGGCATGCGACGATGAGGGCCGGGAACCGGACGGCGGGCGAGATGGGGGCGACAACGGCGGTGGTCATGACGGCGATTCTAGGAACACCACGCCGCGGCGCGGCAGCTGCTGACTGGGAGGTGATGCCCGAGGAAGGCGCCGACTTGCAAGCGGTGGCGACACGCTGCCGCAAGCGCGTGGCCCGAGGTGCGCTGCTCGCCGCGGGCGTGGCCATGGTGCCGGTGCCCGGGCTGGACTGGGTGACGGACGTCGGCCTGCTGGTGCGCCTGCTGCCGCAGATCAACGCGGAGTTCGGCCTCACGCCGGCACAGATCGAGCGCCTGGCCCCTGACCGGCGCATCGTCGTCTACAAGGTCATCAGCGCCAGCGGCGGCCTGCTGGTGGGCAAGGTCGTCACGCAGGCGCTCGTGCTGCGCGTGCTGCGGCTCGTGGGTATGCGACTGAGCGCGCAGCAGGCCGCCAAGTTCGTGCCGCTGGCCGGGCAGGCGGTCTCGGCCGCGCTCACCTACACCGCGCTGCGCTATGTGTGCGAGCAGCACATCAAGCAATGCCTGGCCGTGGCGCGGCAGTTGCAGCAGCTGCCGGCGCCGCACCGGCCTTGACGCCGGCCTCGGTGCAGGGCCGCCGCTACAATCCGCCGTTCGGGGTGTAGCGCAGCCTGGTAGCGCATCTGGTTTGGGACCAGAGGGTCGAAGGTTCGAATCCTTTCACCCCGACCATAGGAATCGAGCCAGCCGCCAGCCGCGTGCGATTCCGCTGACGGCCGCGCGCTACGGCCAGGCGCCGCGCAAGGCCGCAGCCAGGTCCAGCAGCGGCGGGCCCGCACCCATGCACCGCGCCTCGGGTTCGCTCGCCTCGGGTTGCAGAACCTCGAAGTGCGCCAGCAAGCTCTCCGGGATGAAGCGCGAGCGCAGCGCGTACAGGTGCCTCCCGCCCAAAGCGCGTTGCTGCGTGACGTGAAAACGCTGCGGCACCCACAGGCTGAGCTCGTCGCGGGCGCGCGTCATCGCCACGTAGAGCAAACGGCGCTCTTCCTCGATCTCGGCGGCGCTGCCGGTGGCCAGGTCGGAGGGCATGCAGCCGTCCACCACGTGGAGCACATGCACCGCGTTCCACTCCTGCCCCTTGGCCGAGTGGATGGTGGACAGGATGAGGTAGTCCTCGTCGCGGTGCGGTGGGCCCGCCTCGTCGCTGCTGGCCTCGGGCGGGGCTAGCGTGAGTTCGGTGACGAAGCGCTCGCGGCTGGCGTGACCGGCGGCGATGTGCACGAGCTGGCCGAGGTCGGCCAGGCGCACGCGGGCATCGTCGTGCAGCCGCTCCAGGTGGGGCTGGTACCAGGCGACGACACGGGCGAGGTCATCGGGCCAGGCCGCGGCCTCGCTGCGCAGGTGTTCCAGCAACGAAGTCAGCATGCGCCAGGGCGCGGCCGCCGCGCTCGGGGGTTTGAAAGCCGTCAGGGGTCCGCCGTGATCGAGCAGCCGCCGCACGCTGGCGGGCCCCATGCCGGGCACCAACCGCGCCGCGCGCAGGGCGGCGAGCTTTGAGTGCGGGTTGTCGGCCCAGCGCAGCACCGCCAGCACGTCCTTCACATGCGCGGCTTCGAGAAAGCGCAGGCCGCCGAATTTGACGAAGGGCACGCCGCGGCGCACGAGCTCGAGCTCCAGCACCGCACTGTGGTGCGCGGCGCGGAACAGCACCGCCTGGCGCTTGAGCGCCAGGCCGGCCTCGCGCTGCGCCAGCACGGCGTCGGCCACGCCACGCGCCTGCGCGGCTTCGTCCTCCACCGTGATCAGCCGCGGCTTGCAGCCGGCGGCGCGCTCGGTCCACAGCTGCTTGTCGAAGCGCTCGGCGGCCAGTGCGATGACGGCGTTGGACGCGTTCAGGATCTGCGGCGTGGAGCGGTAATTCCGCTCCAGCGTCACGACGCGCGCCGGGGGCTCGAAGCGCTGCGGAAAGGCCAGGATGTGGCGCACGTCGGCGCCGCGAAAGGCGTAGATCGACTGCGCATCGTCGCCCACCGCGGTGAGCTTGCAGCCCCGCCCGGCCAGGGCGAGCAGGAGGTCGGCCTGCAGTTGGTTGATGTCCTGCACTTCGTCGACCAGCACATGGTCGAAGCGCGCGCCGAGGCGCTCGGCCAGCGCGGGTGTTTGCATCAGGTGCCACCAGGCCAGCAGGAGGTCGTCGAAATCGAGCGACTGCTGCTGCAGCTTGGCCTCGGTGAAGGCGCTGAACAGGCGCTGCAGTTTGGTCTCGTGTTCGCGGCACCAGGGGTAGGTGGCGAGCAGCAGCTCGTGCAAGGGCTGGCGCGTATTGACGGCGCGCGAGTGGATCGCCAGGCAGGTGGGCGCCATCGGGAATCGCCGTTCGCTTTCGGCCAGGCCCAGCGTCTGGCGGGTGAGCGCCAGCAGGTCCTGCGCATCGGCGCGGTCGAGCACGGTGAAGCCGCGGGCCAGGCCCAGCCGCGGTGCCTCTTCGCGCAGCAGCCGCGCGCCCACGCTGTGGAAGGTGCCGCACCAGGGCAGGGTGGGTGGCGCGGTATTCGAGGGCAGGCGCAAGGTCTCGTGCAGCAGCCGCCCGGCGCGCCGCGCCATCTCGGCCGCGGCGCGGCGCGAGAAGGTCAGCAGCAGCACGCGGTGGGGGTCGGCACCCTGCTGCACCAGCCAGGCCAGGCGCGCGGCCAGGGTCAGCGTCTTGCCGCTGCCCGCGCCGGCGACGACGAGCAACGGCCCGTCCGCCGGCGGGTGCTCGGCCGCCCGGCGCTGTTGCGGGTTCAGGCGCGAATGAACGGGCGACGTGACGGTGGCGGGCACAGGCGGGTTCGGGCTGCGGAAAGCCGTACTGTATGCGCGTCCAGCTGTAGCGGGAGCCATGGGGTGCCGGCGCCGGCGGGAGTCGAACTTCGGGCTGCAGGCGGCACGAACGCGGGCGCTCCGCCAGCTTGATGGCCGATTGTTCCCCTGGCTGGTCGCCGAGTGCCGCATTGCCGCGCTGCTGGGCGCGGGCGGATTCCGGGTCGCCGCCACCGCCGCGCTCGTGCTCGCCGCAGTCGCGCTGACCCGCTCTCTGCGGGCCGTGCAGCGACGGCAGCGCTTGAGCCCGGTGAGAACTTTGCGATGATGTCGCCATCTCCCGAGAGGAATCGAATGACGACGAAGACGGCGAAGATGGCGGTGGCGGCTGCGGCCGTGGTGGCTGCGGCGGCGCTGGGTGCCTGGGCTCTGTGGCAGTCACGCCAGCAGGTCGCGGAGTTGGGCTCCAGCGCCGGGATCGGCACCGAACAGGCGTTTGCTCTCGTGGACTGCAAGGCGCGCATGTTCGACGGCGCGCCGGCCATTGCCGTGAGCTTCACGCAGGCGCTCCAGCGCGGGCAGGACTTCGGCAAGCTGGTGGCTGCCAGCGAGGGCCCGAAGGCTGACCCGGCCGCCCCGGCCGAACAGGCCAGGCCGCTGCAGGCGCGCTGGGTGCTGGGTGACAACCCGCGCGTGCTCTACCTGCCCTATGTCACGCCCGAGCGCAAATATCACGTCACGCTGAGCGCTGACCTTTCCGCCAGGTCGGGCGCCAAGCTGGCCGTCGCGCAGAAGTGCGAGCAGCTCAGCGAAGCGATGCCCACCAGCTACTACTTCGCCAGCCGTGGCGTCGTGCTGCCGGCGGCGCAGAACGGTGGCCTGCCGGTCGTGACCATCAACGTGCCCGAGGTCGATGTGCAGTTCCTGCGCGTCAGGCCCGAGGCCCTGCCAGGCTTCCTGGAACAGGTCGGCGGCCGGCGCGAACGCGGCAAAGCCCGCACCCAAGGTGACGACGAAGAGTACGACGGCGACGAAGGCGGCGAGGGCCAAGGCCAGCGCCTGAAGGGCAGCGTCGGTGGCTATGTGCTGGATCAACTGCGCGAGATGTCCGACAGCGTGTATATCGGCCGCTTCACGACCGATGCGCGGCCGAATCGCCGCAACGTCAATTTCCTGCCGGTCGAGCGCATCAAGGAACTGCAGGAGCCCGGCATCTATGTGGCCGTGATGAGCCAGCCTGGCCGCTTCGGCTGGGAATACCAGGTCACGCACTTCTACGTCACCGATATCGGCCTGCATGTGCGGCGCCACGCCGCGCAGCTGGATGTCTTCAGCACGTCGCTGAAGTCGGGGCGCGCGATAGGGGGCATCGAGCTTTCGCTCATCGACGACAACGGCCGTGCGCTGGCCCAGGCCAAGACCGATGGCGACGGCCATGCGGTATTCAGCGGCCGCAGCGACAAGGCGCGCGTACTGCTGGCGCGGCGCGGCAAGGAGCTGTCCGCGCTGTCGCTGCGCGAGCCCGGGCTCGACCTGTCGGAGTTCGACGCCACCGGGCACGCCTCGCGCAACAACAAGGTCTTCATCTACGCCGGGCGCGACCTGTACCGCCCCGGCGAGGCGTTCCAGGTCTCGGTGCTCTCGCGCGATGCCGACGGCCGCGCGCCGGCCACGGCCGTGCCGCTGACCTTGACGCTGAAAAAGCCCGACGGCAGCAACTTGCTGAACCAGCTCGTCAAGCCGCACGCCACGGGCAGCGCGCACTACCAGCAGGCGGTGACGCTGCCGCCCGACGCGCCCACCGGCCGCTGGATGCTGCAAGCCCGCGTCGACCCCGCGGCCAAGCTGCCCGATGCGCAGTGGAGCTTCCAGGTCGAGGAATTCCTGCCCGAACGAATGAAGCTCGACCTGAAGGCGCCCGACGCGGTGCTGGAGGGCGACGCGGCCCTGGCGGTGCAGGTGCAGGGCGACTACCTTTACGGCGCGCCGGCCGCCGGCAACCGCCTGCAGGCCAGCGTGTATACGCAGCGCCAGCTCAACCCGTTGGAGCAGAAATTTCCGGGCTTCATCTTCGGCGACTTTGCCGACGACAAGGCCAGCAAGCGCGAAGACATCGCCGACACCGAACTCGACGAAGCCGGCCATGCCGAAGTCAGCCTGGCGCCGGCCTTGGCCGAGCGTGGATCGCCGATGCGGGTGCGCGGCAGTTTTAGCCTGCTCGAATCGGGTGGCCGGCCGGTGGTGCGCTCGGTCGAGCGCAACTGGTGGCCCGCGCCGCGGCTGCTGGCGATACGCCCGTTGTTCGACCGCCACGTGGTGCAGGAGGGATCGCTGGCCGAATTCGAACTCGTGCGCGTGGACAGCGCCGGCCGCTTCCACCCGGCCAAGGATCTGCAGGTCAAGCTGATCAGCGAAGAACGCCAGTGGTATTGGCGCTATGACGACGGCCGCGGCTGGAACTCGGGCTTTCACGTGCAGGAAGAACTGGTCGAGGCGCGCACGCTGGCACTGAAGGACCGCGGCAAGATCGCCTTGCCGGTGCGCTGGGGCCGCTACCGCCTGGAGATCCTCGACCCCGAAACCAAGCAAGGCGTGCGCTACGCCTTTTACGCCGGCTGGGGTGCGCAAGACGCCGACGATATGGGCAACCGCCCGGACCGCGTGCAGCTCAAGCTCCAGGGCGCGCCCTTCAAGCCCGGCCAGGTGGCCAGGCTCAATATCAAGCCGCCGCACGACGGCGAAGCGCTGGTCACCGTGGAAGGCGACCGCGTGCTGTGGAGCAAGCGCCTGGCGGTGCGGGCCGCGGGCGCCGATATCGAGATTCCGATCGATGAAGCCTGGAAGCGCCACGACCTATATGTCACCGTGGCCGCATTCCGACCCGGCAGCCAGGGCGACCGCGTCACGCCGGCACGCGCGCTGGGCCTGGTGCACCTGCCGCTGTCGCGCGAGGACCGCAAGGCCGGGCTGGAGATCGTCGCGCCCGCGAAGACGCAGCCCGAGCAGCCGTTGGCGGTGACGCTGAAGGCGCCGCGGTTGGCCGGCAAACAGGCGCTGGTGACGCTGTCGGCGGTGGATGTCGGCATCCTCAATATCACGCGCTACAAGACGCCCGACCCGGCCGACTTCTTCTTCGGCAAGCACCGCTATGGCGCCGACATGCTGGACATCTACGGCCGTCTGATCGAGAAGATGGAAGGCGCGCAGACCAAACAGCGCTTCGGCGGCGATTCGGCCAAGCGCGATACGCAGAGCATGCCGCGCAAGGTCTTGCTGGTGGACTTGTTCTCGGGCCCGGTGCTGCTCGACGCCAAGGGCGAGGCGGTCGTCAATCTCAAGCTGCCCGACTTCAACGGCGCGCTGCGGTTGATGGCCGTACTCAGCTCGGCCGACAGCTACGGCAGCGCGCAGGCCGAAACCGTGGTCGCCGCGCCGCTGGTGGCCGAGCTCGCGATGCCACGCTTCATCGCCCCGGGCGACCGCGCCACGATTGCGCTGGACCTGACCAACCTGTCGGGCGCCGCGCAGGCGGTCAAGGTGCAGTTGCAAGCCAGCGGCCCGTTGCGCATCACCGGCAAGCAAGAGGTCATCAAGCTGGCCGACAAACAGCGCCGCGTGCTGCGCTTCCAGGCCGAGGCCACCGATGCCTACGGGCTGGCGCCGATCAAGCTGAGCGTCAGCGCCGGCGCACTCAAGCTCACGCGCGAGGCCTGGCTGCAGGTGCAGCCGGCGACACCGCTGGTGCGCGATATCAAGCGCACGCGGCTGGAAGCCGGGGCCAGCCTGAAACTCGACGCCGCCGCGCTCGACGCCTACTGGGCCGGCTCGGCGGCGATGAATCTGACGGCCTCCGACAGGCCACCGATCGATATTCGTGAGCAAGTGCGGGGCTTGCTCATGTACCCCTACGGCTGCCTGGAGCAGACCACCAGCAGCGCCTACCCGCTGGTCTTCATCGACGATGCCGCGGCCACCCAATTCGGCCTCACTCCGATCCGCCGTGAGGAACGCGCCAAACGGCTCGACGGCGCCTTCGCGCGCCTGTCGGGCATGCAGCAACCCAGGGGCGGTTTCGGTCTGTGGGCGGCCAGCAACCCGCATGAAGCCTGGCTCAGCGCCTACGTCACTGGTTTCCTGCAGGATGCGCGCGATGCGGGCTTCAACGTGCCCGAGGCGATGCTCAAGCGCTCGCTCGAAGCGCTGGGCGAGCAGTTCCAGCGTGCGCCCGGGCTCCAGATCCAGCCGCCCAAGGAAGTGCGGCGCGACGCCAACGGCCGCATCGTCGACCACCGCGACCTGGAGACGCTGCGCATGGCGCATCAGCGCTTCGCCGAGGCCACGCATGTGGGCTACATCCTGGCGCGCGAGCAGAAGGCGCCGCTGGCCACATTGCGCACGCTGTTCGAATCCCACCGCGCCAACGCGCGCTCGCCGCTGCCGCTGCTGCAACTGGGCATCGCGCTCAAGCTGATGGGCGACGCGGCGCGCGCCGACCAGGCCATCGAGGCCGCGTTGAAAACGCCTTACGGCCTGCAACCGCGGGCCGGCGACGGCACTGACTACCATGGGGGCGAATGGCTGGGCGACTACGGTTCGCGCATACGCGACCTGGCCATGGGCTACGCGCTGATGCAGCGCCACAAACTGACGCACGACAAGCGCGACAGCCTGCTGTTCGACCTGGCGGACGACTTTGCGCAGCGCCGCTACTACTCGACGCAGGAGCGCCTGGCCTTGTTCCTGGCGATGCAAAGCGCGCAGGGTTCGGGCGCCGAGGCTGCAAAGGGCTGGAAGGCGAGTCTGGTTCAGGGCGGTGCCACCGAAGCCTGGGGTGGCAGCACCAGCTTGCAGCGCGAAATCACGCCGGCCAAACTCAAGTCCGGCGTGCAGATGCGCAACGAAGGTGCTGCGCCGCTGTATATCGAGATCGCCTCGCAGGGCTATCCGATCAAACCTCAGGCACCACGGGCCGACACCCTGAGCGTCGAGCGCAGCCTGTGGGCCACCGACGGCAAGCCCGCCGCCGGCCGCCAGTTCAGCACCGGCGAGATGTTGATCGTGCGCCTGCGCGTGCAGTCCAAACAGGCCATCAAGGACGGTCTCGTGGTGGACCGCATCCCGGCCGGTTTCGAGCTTGAAAACCTGAACCTGAGCCAGGGCCCGAAGGGCGGTGAATTCACGGTCGAGGGGACGAATATCGCCACCGCGAACGGCAACGAGCGCATCGTCCATACCGAGTACCGCGACGACCGCTTCGTTGCTGCCGCGCGCCTGGGCGGCGAGAAGCTCGACCTGTTCTACCTGGTGCGCGCGGTCACGCCGGGCCAGTATGTGGTGCCGGCGCCCTTCGCCGAAGATATGTACCGCCCCGAGTTGCGCGGCATCGGCAAGGCCGAGCCCGATATCACGGTGGTGGACAAGCGCGCCGTGCCGTGAGGCTAGACACTGGGCATCGTCGCTGGGCGCTGGGCGCTGGGCTCGATGCTCGGTGCTGGCGCGGTGCTGGTGCTCGATCTGAGCTTTCCGCTGCCCCCCGAGGCCCGGCCCGGCCCCGCGACGGCCGGCCACGAGCCGCAAGCCCTGGTGGTGTTGGCCGAGGACGGCACCGCACTGCGCAGCTGGCCCGGCAGCGACGGCGTGCTGCGCCATCCGGTGGTCCTGGACGCGGTATCGAAGCTCTACCTGCAGGCCTTGCTGAACTACGAGGACCGCTGGTTTTACCGCCACCCCGGCGTCAACCCGGTGGCACTCGCGCGCGCCGCCTGGCAATGGGCCCGCCAGGGCCGCA
The DNA here is from genome assembly GCA_030681795.1 of Rubrivivax sp. Classification (GTDB taxonomy): domain Bacteria; phylum Pseudomonadota; class Gammaproteobacteria; order Burkholderiales; family Burkholderiaceae_C; genus Rubrivivax. The sequence goes on along the minus strand of JAUXRG010000064.1, from coordinate 23,258 downwards.
TCGTCTCGGGCGGCTCGACCTTGACGATGCAGGTGGCGCGGCTCATCGACCCCGCGGTTGCACAGCGCAGCGTGCCGGCCAAGCTGCGTCAGATCCTGCGCGCCCTGCAGCTCGAGCTGCACCTGAGCAAGGATCAGATCCTCACGCTGTACCTGAACCGGGCGCCGATGGGCGGCATGATCGAAGGCGTCGAGATGGCCAGCCGCGCCTATCTGGGCAAGCCCGCGCGCGAGCTGTCGCATGCCGAAGCGGCCTTGCTGACCGCCCTGCCGCAAGCACCTTCGAAGCTGCGCCCCGACCGCGCCGCCGCGCGCGCGCAGGCGGCGCGCGACAAGGTGCTGCACCGCATGCGGGATCTCGGCGTGTGGGACCGCGCGGCCGTCGCCGATGCCAGTTTGGAGCGCGTCTTCGCGCCGCCGCTTCGCGCCCACTGGCTGGCGCCGCTGGCCGCGGAGCGCCTGCGCCAGGCGCGCCGGCCGGGCGACCTATCGACGATCCGCAGCACGCTCGACGCGGGCCTGCAAACCCGCCTCGAGCAAGTCCTGCTGGACCGCCTGGGCACGCTGCCCGAGCAGGTCTCGATAGCCGCGCTGGTGGTCGAAAACCAGAACCTGCAGGTGCGCGGCTATGCCGGTTCGGCCGACTTCAGCGACGCGCGCCGCGCCGCCCATGTCGACATGGTGCGCGCCCTGCGCTCGCCGGGATCGACGCTGAAGCCCTTTCTCTATGCGATGGCGCTCGACCAGGGCCTGGTGCATTCCGAGAGCCTGCTGATCGACGCGCCGCAGAATTTCGGCGGCTATGCGCCGGGCAACTTCCAGGCCGATTTCAGCGGCCCGGTGAGCCTGAGCGAGGCACTGCAGCGCTCGCTCAACGTGCCCGCCGTCGATGTGCTCGAGCGCATTGGGCCCGAGCGCTTTGCTGCGCAATTGCGCCAGGCCGGCCTGCGCCTGCGCCTGCCCGCCCATGCCAGCCCCAACCTGAGCCTGATCCTCGGTGGCGGCAGCACCAACCTGGAAGAACTGGTCGGCGCCTACGCCGCGCTGGCGCGCGGCGGCGTGGCGGGCCTACCGCGCCTGCGCGTCGAAGATCCCTTGGTCGAGGCGCGCTTGATGAGCGACGGCGCCGCCTTCATCGTGCGCGAGATCCTCGAAAACGGCGGCCGGCCCGGCGCGCCATTCCGCGAATCGGAGGCGCGCATGGCCTGGAAGACGGGCACCAGCTTCGGCTTCCGCGACGCCTGGGCCATCGGCGTGACCGACCGCTACACGATAGGCGTCTGGATGGGCCGGCCCGACGGCACGCCCAACCCCGGGTATTTCGGCGCCAACAGCGCCGCGCCGCTGCTGAAAGACCTGGCCTGGGCGTTGGGGCCCGATCAATCGCGCCAGCAACTTGCGCCGCGCCGCACGCCGGCCAACGTGAAGGCAGTCGCCATCTGCTGGCCACTGGGCCTGGCTGACAGCCTGACCGCGCCGGCACAATGCCTGCAGCGCCGCATGGCCTGGACCCTGGACGACGCCACGCCGCCCACGCTACCCGACCGCTTGCGACCCGGCGGCTTGCTCGAGGTGGCCTGGACCGACGCGCGGCATCAATTTCGCCTGCGCCCCGATTGCGCCGCGGACCGGTCCGCGCAACGCGTCGAAGTGGCGCGCTGGCCCACGCTGCTACAGCCCTGGATCGAGCCGGCGCGGCGCAGCCCGGCCGAGAGGCTGCCCTGGTCTGCCGCGTGCCCCGCGCGCACGCCATCGAACGCCCTGCGCATTGGCGGCCTTGAGCCCGGCAGCGTGTTGCGCCCCACGCCGGGCCAGCAGCAACTCAGCCTGACGCTGCAGGCCATAGGCGCGCAAGGCGGCTTGACCTGGTTTCTCAATGGCCAGGTGGTCGGCCAGAGCGGAAATCCCGACGCACCGATGCGGCTGAAGCTCGCGCGGCAAGGCAGCCAGTCGCTCACCGCGCTGGACGGCCGCGGACACTATGCGCAGTTGCGGTTCTCGGTTCAGAGCGGCGACTGACGCTCGTTCGGAGGCCCGGCAGCGCGAGCGTGAATGACATTCGACGTGGCGGGGGTGCGCCCGCACGCTGGCCGTCGCGGGCAGGCGGCTGTGCCAGCGGCCTGATCCGAAGTGGCCTGCCCGGCAGGACTCGAACCTGCGACCCCCAGCTTAGAAGGCTGGTGCTCTATCCAGTTGAGCTACGGGCAGCCGTGTAGGGCGGCGAATTCTAGGCGGCGAGGTGCTTCTTGCCGCCTCAGCGCTTGGCGTACTGCGTCTTGCCGAACAGCACCTCGCGTGCCTTGTCGTCGGTGATCGGCTTGCGCTGGTTGGCCAGCACCTCCACGCCGCGCATCACCGCGGGCCGCGCCGCGATCTCGTCGAACCAGCCCTTGAGGTGAGGGGTGTCGTTCCAATCGATGCCCTGGTTCTTCCAGCTGCGCAGCCAGGGGAAGATGGCGATGTCGGCAATGCTGTACTCGGGCCCGGCGATATACCGGCTCTTGGCCAGCCGCTTGTCCATCACGGCGTACAGGCGCTTGGCTTCGTTGCTGTAGCGTTCGATCGCGTAGGGGATCTTCTCTGGCGCGTAGATGCGGAAGTGGTGCGTCTGCCCGAGCATGGGCCCCACGCCACCCATCTGGAACATCAGCCACTGCAGAACGTCGTACTTGCCGCGCAGGTCGGCGGGCATGAAGCGCCCGGTCTTGGCCGCCAGGTAGATCAGTATGGCGCCGGATTCGAACAGCGAGATGGGCTGGCCGTCCGGGCCATCGGGGTCGACGATGGCGGGGATCTTGTTGTTGGGGCTGATGGCCAGGAATTCGGGCTTGAACTGGTCACCCGCGCCGATGTCCACGGCATGTGCCCGGTAAGGCAGGCCGCACTCCTCGAGCATGATGTGAACCTTGTGGCCATTCGGCGTGGCCCACGAATACACTTCGATCATCGATCTTCCCCGCGGCCGGGCCGATGATGGCCGACCCACGCTGACGACTCTAAACCATGCTCGAAGGCTTCAAGCGCTTGTTCTCGGGTTCCGGCCCGGCCGCCGATACCGGCTGGGAGGGTGTCGCGCCGTGGGCGGAGGCCAAGCAGTACGCCTTCCGCGGTGTGCAGAGCGAAGGCTTCGTCATCGACGGCCGCCTGGGCGCCACGCCGTGGCGCATGGAGTGGGGTCCCACGCAGCGGCCCTACATCCAGGGCCAGGAGCTCCGGCTGCGCGCCGAGCTCGGCCTGGGGGCCGACCTGCAGGTGGTGCTGATGAACCGCCCATTGCAGGAGGCCATGGAGAAGGCCGTTTTCGAGCAGTACGTGGAAGGTGTGCAGACGCGCATCGACAACCAGACCCCACCCGAGATGCGCTGGCTGGTGATGTTCCCCCAGCTCGCGGGCAGCGAAATGCCTACGCTGCGCGAGCGCTACATCGCACTGTCGAGCCGAAAAAGCTGGTTGCAGCACTGGCTGGAAGGGCCGCTGTCACAGGCGCTGGCAGGGTTGCATATCGACGCCGCCACGCCGCTGGTGCTGATGATCGGCCGCGGCCGGCTGATGTTGCGCACCGCGCTGCCCGAAGCCGAGGTCGAGTCGCTGCAGATGTGGCTGCGCGTGTTCGAGAATGCGATGCGTGAAGCGCGCCGCGTGGCCAACGAGAGCAGCGACTCCATTTCGCCCAGCACGCAGCCCAGCCTGTGGTCGGCCAGCGCGCTGCCCGGCGACGAGCGCAAGACCTGAGCCGGTGCGGCCCTGAACCGGGCCCGCACCGCGCAAGTGTCAACCCACCCGGCTGCGCGGCGGCTGGAGCTTGCCGAGTTCGATCTTGGCGATGGCGTTGCGGTGCACTTCATCCGGGCCGTCGGCAAAGCGCACCGTGCGCGCGTGTGCCCAGAAGTGGGCCAGATGGAAGTCCTGGCACATGCCCGCGCCGCCGTGCACCTGCATGGCCCAGTCGATGACCTGGCAGGCCATGTTCGGCGCCACGACCTTGATCATCGCGATCTCGGCCTTGGCCGCCTTGTTGCCCGCCACGTCCATCATCCACGCCGCCTTCAGCGTGAGCAGCCGGGCCTGGTCGATGAGGCAGCGCGCCTCGGCGATGCGTTCCAGCGTCACGCCTTGCTGGGCGACCGTCTTGCCGAAGGCGGTGCGGCTGACCGCACGCTCGCACATCATCTTGAGCGAGCGCTCGGCGATGCCGATCAGGCGCATGCAGTGGTGGATGCGCCCCGGCCCGAGCCGGCCCTGGGCGATCTCGAAGCCGCGGCCTTCACCGAGCAGCAGGTTGGCCACCGGCACGCGCACGTTGTCGAAGGCCACCTCCATGTGGCCGTGCGGCGCTTCGTCGTAGCCCATCACCGAGAGCGGGCGCAGCACCTTCACCCCCGGTGCATCGGCGGGCACCAGGATCATCGCCTGCTGCGCGTGCCGTGGCGCGCTCGGGTCGGTCTTGCCCATGAAGATGTAGATCTTGCAGCGCGGGTCGCCGGCGCCGCTGGTCCACCACTTGCGGCCATTGATGAGGTACTCGTCGCCCTGGCGCTCGATGCGCGCCTCGATGTTGGTGGCGTCGGACGAGGCCACGGCAGGCTCGGTCATCGCGAAGGCGCTGCGCATCTCGCCGGCCAGCAGCGGCTCCAGCCAGCGCTTCTTGTGCTCGGCCGTGCCGTAGCGCACCAGCACTTCCATGTTGCCGGTGTCGGGGGCCGAGCAATTGAAGACCTCGCTGGACCAGGGCACCGCGCCCATGATCTCGGCCAGCGGTGCGTACTCCTGGTTCAGCAGGCCGGCACCGTATTCACTTTCGGCCAGGAAGAGGTTCCACAGGCCGGCCGCCTTGGCCTTGGGCTTGAGCTCCTCGATCACCGGGACGGGCGTCCAGCGCTTGCCGGCGCGGGTGTGGGCTTCGATCTCTTCGGCCCAGCGCGTCTCGGCCGGGTAGACATGTTCGGCCATGAAGGCGTTCAGGCGGGCCTGCAGTTCCTGCGTTCGGGGGGAATAGTTGAAGTCCATGGTGGGGGTCTCGGGTGTGGGTCTCGGGTGAAAACAGGGCAGGCCGCGAGCTCAGCGCGTGGCCTGGGCAAAGGTCCACGCCATGCGGGCCAGTTCGGGTGTGGCCGCGCCGGTGGCGCGCGCCTGGGCGCTGGCCGCCGTGCCGTCCACCACCCGCTTGGCGATGCCTTGCGTGATGGAGGCCAAGCGGAACAGGTTGTAGGCGAGGTAGAAATTCCAGTCGACCATGAGCGCATCGGGGTCGGTGCGTCGGCCGGTGTGCTGCGCCACGCGCTCGCAATAGCGGCCCACGTACTCCCGCTCGCCAGGGATGCCCAGCGCGGCCAGGTCCAGCCCGCCCAGGCCGCGGAACACGCCCGGCGGGATGTGCCAGGCCATGCAGTGGTAGCTGAAGTCGGCCATCGGGTGGCCCAGCGTGGAGAGCTCCCAGTCGAGCACGGCGATGATGCGTGGCTCGCGCTTGTCGAACATCAGGTTGTCGAGCCGGAAGTCGCCATGCACGATGGTGGCCGGGCCGCTGCTGTCGCGCGCGCCGGCGGGCAGGTGCGCAGGCAGCCACTCGATGAGTCGGTCCATCTCAGCGATGGGCTGCGTCTGCGAGGCCAGGTACTGCTTGCTCCATCGAGCGATCTGGCGCTCGAAGTAGTTGCCCGGCTTGCCGTAGCCGGCCAGGCCGGCGCCGTTCACGTCCACGCTGTGCAGCGCGGCGATGACGCGGTTCATCTCGTCGTAGATGGCGCCGCGCTCGGCCGGGCTCATCTCTGGCAGGGCCTGGTTCCAGAGCACGCGGCCGTCCATGAATTCCATGACGTAGAAGGCGCGGCCGATGACGGTCTCGTCTTCGCACAGCAGGTGCATCTGCGGCACCGGCACACCGCTGCCGGCCAGCCCCTGCATGACGCGGAACTCGCGCTCGATGGCGTGCGCCGATGGCAGCAACCGCGCGGCCGGGCCGGGCTTGCTGCGCATGGCATAGGCACGCCCGGGGGTGACGAGCTTGTAGGTGGGGTTGGACTGCCCGCCCTTGAACTGCTCGACCGTGAGCGGGCCGGCGAAGCCCGGCATGGCATGCGCGAGGTGCGCTTGGAGCGCGGCCAGGTCAAAGGCGTGGCTGTGGTCAACGGGCTTGGTGCCGATGAAGTGCTGCATGGGCTCCATGTGGCTCAGCCCCTGGCCTTCAGCGTTCGGCGATGGCCAGCAGCTTGTCGCGCGACAGCACCACCAGCCGCGTCGGCTCCACGCGCACCGCACCCTCGCGCTCGAAGCCCTTGAGCTCCTGGTTGACACGTTGGCGCGAAGCGCCCAGCAACTGCGCCAGGTCTTCCTGCGCCAGGGCCAGGCCGACGCGGATCTCTTCGCCCCGGGGCTCGCCGTAGCTTCGCGCCAGTAGCAGGATCTGCTTGGCCAGACGGGCCTGCAGCGGCCGGGTATTGAGGTCTTCGAACTGGTCGAATATCAGCCGCAGGCGGCGGCAATTCAGGCGCAGCAGGGCGTCGTACAACTCCACGTGCTGCGCCAGCAGGGCCTTGAAGTCGGGCTTGCGCACCACGAGCAGCGTGGTCGCGCCATGCGCGTCGGCATTGTGCGTGCGCGGCAGTCCGTCGAAGAGCGCGATGTCGCCGAACCAGGTGCCCGGTTCGGCATAGGTCAGCGTGACCTGCTTGCCCGACAACGAGACCGAACTGATGCGCACCGCGCCGCGCGCCACGCCACACCATTCCTGCGCCGCCGAGCCGCGTGACGCGAGCGCTTCGCCATCGCCAAGCCGGCGCACCGCAGCGCGCGCGAGGATGGCACTTCTCAGTGTCTGGGAAAGCTTGCTGAACCACGCGCCCGACTCGATGTTGTGAAGCTCGTCGATTGTAAGAACGGGGGTATTCATGGTTTGTCCCTGAGGCGACAGCAACGCGGCGACGCGATTGTCCATCGCCACCTGCACCAGGCCCGGCACGGTTGGGCAGCGGCGCAGCTCGAGCCGCCGTGCGCGAACTACTCCGCTTCGTTGGCCGGCGCCTGCCGCACCAAGGTCACCGGCACCGCGCTGTGCAACAGCAGGGCATGGGCCACGTGCCCGATGCCGGACGATGCCGCGTGGTCGAGCCCGCGGGCGCCCACCATGATGGCGTCGCAGCCGTAGTTCTCGAGCAGCTCGAGCAGCAGGGTCTCGGGTTCGCCACCGGCGACTTCGCTCTCGTATTCGACCCCCGCGGCCTCCAGCAGCGCCTCGGCGGCAGCCAGTTGGTCTGCGCCGGCGTCGCCGCGCACACGGGCGATCACATCGGCGTCATGCGCCACCACCATCTCGTACAGCGACGCCGAAGGTTGCACGTTGACGAGCACGAAGCTCGCAAGCAAACCCAGCTGGCTTAGCTGCAGCGCGTATTGCACCGCAGCAAGCGAGTCGGCCGAACCGTCGACGGGCAGCAGGACTTTCATGGGGAGCTCCTCATTTGCCTGGGCAGGTTAGCGCGGTGCGCCGCCTGAGGCTAGTGCTTCGTCGTGCGCGGTCCTTGTCCGATATCAAGCACGCTGTAGGCAGAAGGCCGATGGCGCATACCGCACGAGGCAGGGCGCGGCGCGTGCAAGGCGCCACGGAAAGGGGGGGTGAGTCCGGCCCACGGATGAGATGAGTTTGTAACCTGCCGTGCTAGAGTCCCCGAGGCATTTTTTCCCACGGTCGTCCGACCCCCTTTCCCCAATCCCGCATGCAGAAGAAGCGGCCCTGGCTCTCGTTGGTCATCGCGGGTGCCGCAACCACAGCGGCCACAGTCGTTTCGGCAGCGGGTTTCGGCGCCGGCGGCACCGCCGCTGTGCTCGGGCAGGCCCTCGACTTCGCCGTGCAGGTGCGGCTCGATGCGGGTGAACCGCTGGCGCCCGAATGCGTGAGTGCTGAAGTCACTGTGGGTGAGCGCAGGCTGCCCGCGGCACTGGTGCGTACGGCGGTGGAGCCGACCGGCGTGGACCTCGCGAGGGTGCGCGTGATCACCTCGGTGGCCATCGACGAGCCCGTGATCGGCGTGCTGCTCAGTGCAGAATGCTCGGGCAAGCTGTCGCGGCGCTTTGTCGTTTTTGCCGATCCACCCCTCTCACCCGTGGCGGTCGCCCCTGTGCTTGCGGCGGTGCTGCCCGAGGTGCCCGCCGGCCTGGATGTTGTTCCGACCCTGCCTGCGGGCAGCACGGCCGGCGCCGCGGTCGCCGCGCCGCGCGGCGCATCCGTGGCGGCGAATCCGCAGCGCGCTGACTCCCCGGACCGAGCGAGGGGCGCGACGCGAGCGGCGGCAAAGGCCGACGGCCGCGCGCCGCAACGGCGGGCCGCGGCCACCAAAGCGCGCGGCGAATCGAGCCGGCGCGCCCGCCGCGCCGCCGTGGTGGCTTCTGCCGCCGTGCCGCGGCTCAAACTCGAATTGGCCGAGCCGGTGGCAATGGCCGAAGCCCTGGCGGTGGACCAGGCCCTGGAAGCGGTGGCTCAGGCGGCCAGCGCCGCGCGCGCGGCAGCTTCGGCGGCCTCGGCCGCTTCGGAACGCATCGCCTCGCTCGAGCGCACCGTCGAGCAGTTGCACGCACAAGCCAAGGACAGCCGCGACCTGGGGGTGCAATGGCGCGAGCGCCTGGGCCGCGCTGAGGATGCCGCACGCTGGCTTTGGCCACTCTTCATGGCCGTGTTCCTGTTGGCCGGCCTCACTGCGTGGCTGGCCTGGCGGCTGTCCAAGGCGCAGCGCCAACAGCAGGATGCCTGGCGCCAGGCGACCGCGCTGGTGCGTCCGCCGGAGCCCACGCCGAGCCGGCAGCTCACGCGGCCGATCCCGTTCGTCACTTCCGAGCTCGCGCAGACGGATTCCGCGCTGGGACATCCGCGTGGCACGCCGGCCTGGCCGCCGCCGGCGTCGGTGCCGGCGGACGCCTGGCCGGCCTCGTCGCCTGCGCCCTTGGCCGCCGGCCCTCAGGGCCCGCCCGCTGCGCTGCAGCCCGCGGACGCGCAGGCCATGCAGCGCACGGACGTGGTGCCGCCCAGGCTCGTGAGCGAGGACACGGCAGCGCGCGATGTGTCCATCGAAGAACTCATCGACCTCGAGCAGCAGGCCGAGTTCTTCGTCGTGCTCGGCCAGGACGAGGCGGCCATTGACCTGCTGGTGGAGCATTTGCGCCACACCGGCGGCGGCAGCCCGCTGCCCTATCTGAAGCTGATGGAGATCTACCGCCGGCGCGGCGACCCCACCGACTACGAGCGCATGCGTTCGCGCTTCAACCGGCGCTTCAACGCCTACGCGCCCGAATGGGACGTGGACCTGGCCAGCGGCCGCACGCTGGAGGATTACCCCGGTGTCGTGCCGCGACTGCAAGGGGTGTGGGCCCGACCGCTGGACGCGATGGCCGAGCTCGAGGCTTTGCTGTTCCGCAAGTCGCGTGGCGAACTGTTCGATCTGCCGGCTTACCGCGAAGTGCTGTTCCTGTATTCGCTGGCGCGTGACTTGCTCGACCGCGAGGCCGTCGAAAGCGGCAGCGTGGACCTTCTGCTGCCGATGAACGACGGCAGCGAAGTTGGCGGCGCCTCACCTGCGCCGTATCCGGGCCCGGAGCATGTGGCCGGCGAGCCGCGGCAAGAGCCCGACGACCGGCCGACCGCGCCGCTGGACTTCGACCTCTCGGCCGAGGCCGAGCGGCCTTCGAGCATTTTCGACCTGCTGCAAGACCCACCGCCGCCGACGCCGCGGCGCCGCTGATCTAGAGCCGCTGCAGCCGCTGCAGCGCTTGCACGAGTGTCTCCTCGCGCTTGGCAAAGCACAGCCGCGCCAGACCCTGCTCGAAACCGCCTTCGTAAAACGCCGCCACGGGAATCGCCGCCACGCCGACTTCGCGCGTGAGCCACTGGCAGAACTCGGCTTCAGGCAAGGCGCTCACGGCGCGGTAGTCCACGAGCTGGAAGTAGCTGCCCTGGGTGTGCAGCGGACGCAGCCGCGTGCGCGCCAGGCCGTCGCGAAAGAGGTCGCGCTTGCGCTGGTAGAACGTGGGCAGTTGAAGGTGGGGCGTGGGGTCGGCCATATAGCGCGCGAGGCCGTGCTGGACGGGCGTGTTGACCGTGAAGACGTTGAACTGGTGCACCTTGCGGAACTCGGCCGTCAACGCCGCCGGCGCGGCCACGTAGCCGACCTTCCAGCCGGTGACGTGGTAGGTCTTGCCGAAGCTCGAGACCACGAAGGCGCGCGCCGCCAGCGCCGGAATCGACGACGCGCTGACGTGCGGCACGCCGTCGAACACCATGTGCTCGTAGACCTCGTCGGACAGCAGCAGCGCCTGCGTCGGCGCCAGCAGCTGCGCCAGACGTTCCATCTCGGCGCGCGTCCAGACGGTGGCGGTGGGGTTGTGCGGCGAGTTGATCATGACCAGCCGCGTGCGCGGCGACAGCGCCGCGCCGATGCGCTCGAAATCGGGCCTGAAGCTGCCGGGCACCAGCGGCACGCGCACGATGCGGCCCCCGGCGAGTTCGATGCTCGGCGCGTAGCTGTCGTAGCAGGGCTCCAGCACGATCACCTCGTCGCCGGGGTGCACGCAGCACAGCACCGCGGTGAAGATGGCTTGCGTGGCTCCGGCCGTGATCGTGACCTCGGTGTCGGCGTCGTAGCGCCGGCCGTACAGCGCCGCCATCTTGTCGGCCACGCGCTGGCGCAGCAGCGGCACCCCGGCCATCGGCGGATACTGATTCAGGCCCTCGCGCATGGCGTCGCCGACATGGCCCAGGAGCGTCGGGTCGCAATCGAAGTCCGGGAACCCCTGGCCGAGGTTCACGGCACCCCGTTCCTGCGCCAGGGCGGACATGACGGTGAAGATCGTGGTGCCGACCCGCGGCAGGCGGCTTTCCAGGGCGGGCGTGAAGGCGGGCGGCGCTGCGGCAGCGTTCATGGGCAGGGGGTCAGAGTGGGTGGTCGGGGTCGTGGCCGTGCATCGCGCGTTCGATCAGCGCGGCGGTCAGGCGCGGCGCAAGCAGCTCGGCGAAGGCGAGCACGAACTGGCGCAGATAGGCCCCACGCTTGAAGGCCACGTGGGCGACGTGGGAGCCGAACAGATGCCCCAGCGGGCGGTAGATGACATCGGCCTCGACCGGCTCGGTACCCATCGCCAGCTCGGTGACGATGCCCACGCCCAGCCCCAGGCGCACATAGGTCTTGATGACTTCCGCATCGGCGGCCTCCAACGCCACCAGCGGCCGCAGCCGGGCACGCTCGAAGGCCTGATCGATGCGGGCACGGCCGGTCAGGTTGCGCGGGTAGAGCGCCAGCGGGTGCGCCGCGAGCTGCTCCAGGGTCGGGCGCTCCACGGCGGCCAGGGCGTGGCCGGCTGGCACCACGGCCACATGCTGCCACTCGTAGCAGGGCAGGGTCACGAGGCCGTCATGGTCGGCCAGGCCCTCGGTGGCCAGCCCGATCTCGGCCGCGTCGTCGAGCAGCATGCGGGCCACGCGCTCGGGCGTGGTCTGGTGCAGCACCACCTGCACCTTGGGGTAGCGCTTGCGCAACTCCGCCACGGGCCCCGGCAGGAAATAGCGTGCCTGGGTGTGCGTGCAGGCGATCGACAGCGTGCCGGCGTCCTGCTTGGAGAACTCTTCACCGATGCGCTTGAGGTTGGCCACCTCGCGCATGATGAGGTCGACCGAGCGCAGCACGGCCTGCCCCGGTTCGGTGATGCGCTTGAGCCGCTTGCCGTGGCGAGCGAAGATGTCGACGCCGAGCTCTTCCTCGAATTCCAGGATGGCCTTGCTGACCGCGGGTTGCGAGGTACCCAGCGCCTTGGCCGTGTCGGTGAGGTTGAGCTGGCGCCGCACCGCCTCCTGGACGAAGCGGAACTGGTGCAGGTTCATCAGCCTTCTTGCAGGGCCGCCGCCGCCGCTTGCGCCATCGCCGCGACAACGCTGTCGACTTCGCCGATGGCCCCGAGCAGCGTGAAGCGCGCGGCAGGATGCGCCTGCTGCAGTTGCGCGAGCAGGACCGGCAGGTCCTTGCGCACGTGGCCCCCGGTGCCCAGGAACATGGGCAACACGAGCACCTGCGCGCAGCCCTCGGCCACCAGCGCCGCCCCGGCCTCGACCAGGCTGGGCGTCATGCACTCGAGGTAGGCCAGCCGCACGGCCTGGCCCGGGCGCGCCTGGCGCACGCGCTGGGCCACGGCCTCGAAGGGCGCCGCCCAGCTCGGGTCGCGGGCGCCGTGCGCGAAGAGGATCAGTCCGTCTTGCATGCGACTAACGATAGCGCACCAGCCAGGCGAAGGCGGCCATCGACAGCAGCAGGTAGATCAGGCTGGGCGTGGCGGCGGCGATCCAGGGGGTCCAGCCGCGCAACACGCCGATGTGACCCGAGAGGTTGTTGAGCAGCACGAAGCTGATGCCCAGCATGATGCCGCCGAAGACCTTGAGGCTGACGCTGCCCGCCCTGGCATGCATGTAGGCGAAGGGCAGCGCCAGTCCCATCATGACCAGGCCGGCCAGTGGGTACAGCGCCTTGCGCCAGAAGCGGATCTCGTACGCCTGGGTGGCCTGTTCCTGGTCGCTGAGGTGCGTGCTGTAGCGCCAGAGTTCGACGGTGGTCATGGTGGCCAGCGGCAGCACGGCGGCAGCCACGACATTGGCGCTCAGCGTGCTGGGCCAGACCAGCGTCGCGTGGCGCTGCAGCCGGACCTGGGCCTGCGGGCTGCGCGCGCTGGGCCATTCGGCCAACTCGGCGTCGATCAAGGTCCAGCTGCCATCGCCCGCCACGCTGCCTTCGCGCGCCTGCGTGCGTGAAACGAGGCGGCCGTCGGCGTCGAATTCGAAGATGCGCACGCCCAACAGGCCGCCGCCGGCGCTGGCTCCCGCCACATTCACCGAGTAGCTGCGCTCGCCCGCTGGCGTGCTGCGCTTCTCCTTCAGCCACGCGCCCGCGCCGCCCAGCGTCAGGCCACCGGCAAGGCGGGCCTTGAGCCGCACGTTCGCGCGCTCGCTGGGTGGGGCGATGTAGTCACCGGTCACGAAGGTGACCGCTCCGAAGACCACGCCCAGGACGGCCAGCAAGCCCAGCGCACGCCCCGGCCCCAGACCCGCCGTGCGCAGGATGGTGAATTCGGAGGACTGGGCCAGGCGCGCCAGCGAATAGATGGTGCCGATCAGCACGGCGATGGGAAAGAGCTCGTAGAAGTGCCCCGGCTGCTGCAGTGCCGCTGCCAGCACGGCATCCCAGGCCGTTCGGCCGCGCTTGCCCACGCCGTCGAGCTGGTCGACGAAATCGATGAAGTAGAAGAGCGACAGGAACGCCAGCGCCACGAAGATCACCGAGGCGATGATGTCCCGGTACAGGAGCCGGCGGACCGTCCTCATGCCGCCGCCCGCCGGGCTCGCGGCCCGAGCGTCAGGCGCGTCACGGCCGCATGATCGCGCCACCAGAGCAACCCGAGCGCCACGCCGAACGCCCCGCCGTGCAAGCCGAGCAAGGCAACTTCCATCGACATCCGCCCGCTGCCTACCCAGGCCTGCGTGAGATTGATCAGGTTGTAGTAGACGACAAAGGTCATCAGCGCGAACAGCAGGTTCCAGTTGCTGGCGCGGCGTGGGTTGGCGGCCGCCAGGCCGACGCCCAGCAGCAGCAGGTTGGCTGCGCCCAGCAGCAGCCCGAAGCGCCAGGTGAGCTCGGCCAGATTGGGTGCGATGGGTTTGCGGATGAGCTCCAGCGTGCGCAGGGCCCTGGGCGGACGGCCTTCGGTGGCGCGCGCGGCATGTTCGGTGGCCCGCACGCGGTAGGTCTCGAAGCTGGACAGGGTGCGTTCGTGGCTCGCGGCTTCGACGTCGTTGCGCTGCCCGCGCTCGAGCACCAGATAGTGGTCCTCGCCTGCGAGTTCGAGCCGGCCGGCGCGCGCCGAGGTGACCGATTCGCTGCGCTCCTGCTGGGTCAGGATGAATACGTTGCGTGCGTTCACGCGGTCGGTGCTTTCGCGCTCGACGAAGAATACGCGGCGCCCGTTCGCAGAGGTCTGGAAGACGCCCGGCGTCACGCGCGAAAGATCCGAGCGCTGCGCGTAGCGGTCGCGCAGGTCGATGCTCTGGGTATTGCCCCAGGGCCACACCACCAACGTCAGCAGGGCCACCACCAGCAGCACGGGTGAGCTGGTGCGCAGCACCGGCCGAACGAAGCGCGAAAGCCCGACACCGCTGGCGAACCAGATGGCCATTTCGCTGTCGCGATACATGCGGCCCAGCGTCACGACGATGGCCACGAAGAGCGACAGCGCGATCATCGTGGGCAGGTGTCCCAGCGCCACGTAGCCCAACAGCAGGGCGACGTCCTGCGGCGCGATGGCGCCGTCAGCCGCCTGGCCCACAGCGCGGATCAGGAACATCGTCAGCACGATGGTCAGGATCACCACCAGCGTGGCGCCGAAGGCCCGGGCGAGCTCCTTGCGTACTGTCGAATCGAATAACATCCTGCGTTTTCGCTGATCGAAACGAATTATGGACTTCAAGACGCAGTGGGTTGGGGCCGGCGGACTGGCGGGTGTGGCGGCCGATGCCTTGCTGGTGCTGGTGCCCCCGGGCGGTGTGCCCAAGGGCCTGGACAAGCCGCTGACCGAGGTGCTGGCCGCTGCCGTGAAGGACGGCGACTTCGAGTTCAAGGCCGGCCAGACCCTGTACGCGCACCGCGTGGTGGGCGTGAAGGCCGCGCGCGTGGTGTTCGCTTTCCTGGCCGACACGTCGGCCAAGGCCTTGCGCAAGGCCTTGGGCGGGGGGCTGGCGCTGCTCAAGGGCTCGGGTGCGAAGGCGCTGAGCATCGCCCAGGCGGACGGTGCGAGCTGGACAGCGGCCTGCGGCGAGGCCCTGGTGGCCGCCGTGAGCGAGGCGGTGTACCTCTACCGCGAAACCAAGCCCAGTGCGCCGGCGCCGTCGAAACTGGCCGCGGTGAGCGTGGTCTGCGCCAAGGGCGAAGTGGCGGGTTTGACCGCGGGGTTGCAGCGAGGCGAGGCCATTGCGGCCGGCGCGACACTGGCGCGCGAGTGCGCCAACCGGCCGGCCAACCACTGCACACCCAGCTTCCTGGCGGCGCAGGCGCGCCAGTTGGGCAAGGCTTTCGGCCTCAAGGTCGAAGTGCTGGAGCGCAAGGATTGCGAGAAGCTGGGCATGGGCTCGTTCCTGGCCGTGGCCCAGGGCTCGGCGCAGCCACCGAAGTTCATCGTCGCGCGCTGGCAGGGTGCGGGCAAGCAAGACGCGCCCGTGGTCCTGGTGGGCAAGGGCATCACTTTCGACACCGGGGGCATCTCCATCAAGCCGGCGGCCGAAATGGATGAGATGAAGTTCGACATGGGTGGCGCGGCCAGCGTGCTGGGCACGCTGCGCGCGGTGGCGCAGGCCAAGGCCAAGGTCAATCTCATCGGCATCATCCCGGCCTGCGAGAACATGCCCAGTGGCAGCGCGGTCAAGCCTGGCGATGTGGTGACCAGCCTGTCCGGCCAGACCATCGAAATCCTCAACACCGACGCCGAGGGCCGGCTGATCCTGTGCGATGCGCTGACCTACGCCGAGCGTTTCAAGCCCGCCGTGGTGATCGACATCGCCACGCTCACCGGCGCTTGCGTGATCGCGCTGGGGCACCATCGCTCGGGACTGTTCAGCCCCGACGACGCGCTGGCCGCCGAGTTGCTGGCCGCCGGCGAGCAGGCGCTGGACCCCGCCTGGCGCATGCCGCTGGACGAAGAGTACGACGAAGCGCTGAAGAGCAATTTTGCCGACATGGCCAACGTGGGCCCGCGCGCCGGCGGGTCCATCACGGCGGCGATGTTCCTCAAGCGCTTCACCGGCAAGCTGAGCTGGGCCCACCTCGATATCGCCGGCACGGCCTGGAAGTCCGGCGTCGCCAAGGGCGCCACGGGCCGCCCGGTGGGGCTGTTGACGCACTTCGTGCTGGGCCGCGCCAAGTAGTTCGGCCGGGATCCATTCCAACCCAGCCATCGCGGCAGGCCCATGGTGCTGAAAGAGGTGGAGTTCCATACCGGCGTCGCCGACCCCGTGGGCTTCGCCTGCCGGCTGCTGCGCAAGGCCCACCGCCAGGGCCTGCGGGTCCAGGTGACGGCGCCCGCGGCCACGCTGGCGGCACTCGACCGCGAGCTCTGGACCTTCGAAGAACGCGAGTTCCTGCCCCATGTGCGCGTGCCCGGGGCTGCCGCCGCGGTGGCCGAGCGCACGCCCATCTGGCTCTCGCCGCAGGCCGGTGGTGAGGGCGCGCCGCGGGTGCTCGTGAATCTGGACGCGCAGGCCCCCACCGAACTGGCACCGCTGGAGCGGCTTATCGAGATCGTCGCGTCCGACGCGGATCAGGCCGACCGTGGTCGCAGCCGCTGGCGCGCTTACAAGGCGGCTGGCCTGGAGATCACCCACCACGCCGCTGGCGGCGTGCGCGGCTGAGCTCGCCGGCGAGGTAAACCCCGCATTGGTGAAGCCCTCTTTTAGGTTATCGTTTCCCGCTTTTCAATCCTTGCCCGTTTTCAGGGCCACGTCTTTTCCACTGGAGGTTTTTGCATGCAAGTCAAACTCAACGTCATCGTTGGTGCCGCTGCCCTGCTGTTGGGCGGCACGGTGTTCGCGCAGGATCTGGTCGTGAAGATCGGCCACGTCGGCCCGACCAGCGGCTCGATCGCCCAGCTGGGCAAGGACAACGAGAACGGCGCCCGCATGGCCCTCGATGAACTGAATGCCAAGGGCGTGACGATCGGCGGCAAGAAGGCCAAGTTCGAGCTGCTGGCCGAAGACGACGCTGGCGACCCGAAGCAGGGCACGGCCGCGGCTCAGAAGCTGGTGGACAGCAAGGTCAATGGGGTCGTTGGCCACCTGAATTCGGGCACCTCGATTCCGGCTTCCAAGATCTATAGCGACGCCGGCATTCCGCAGATCAGCCCTTCGTCCACGAATCCCAAATACACGCGCCAGGGTTACAAGACCACCTTCCGCGTCGTGGCTGACGACGTCCATCTGGGGGGCACCCTGGGCCGCTACGCCGTCGAGCAACTCAAGGGCAAGAACATCGCCGTGATCGATGACCGCACCGCCTATGGCCAGGGCGTGGCCGATGAGTTCGAGAAGGCCGTGAAGGCCAAGGGCGGCAAGATCGTTGGCCGGGAGTTCACCAAGGACAGCGCCACCGACTTCACCGCCATCCTGACCAGCCTGAAGGCCAAGAAGCCCGACGTCATCTTTTTCGGTGGCATGAACGCGGTCGCCGGTCCGATGCTGCGCCAGATGAAGCAGTTGGGCCTCGACGTGAAGTACATGGGAGGTGACGGCATCTGCACGGCGGATCTGCCCAGTCTGTCGGCCGGTTCCATGGCCGATGGCCAAGTGGTGTGCGCCGAGGCGGGCGGCGTCGAAGGGGCACAGAAGGCCGGGATGACGAAGTTCTATGACGACTACAAGAAGAAGTTCGGCATCGACGTTCAACTCTACGCGCCGTACGTGTACGACGCCGTCAACGTGATGGTCACCGCGATGGTCAAGGCCGGTTCGGCTGACCCCGCAAAGTACCTTCCGGTGCTGGCCAAGACGGAAGGCTACAAGGGCGTGACCGGCACCATCGGTTTTGACGCCAAGGGCGACATCAAGAATGGCGCGCTGACGCTCTACACCTACAAGGGTGGCAAGCGCGAACAGATCGCCGTCGTGCGCTGACCCGCCACGATCGTCTTTCATCGAGGGCGCCTGCGGGCGCCCTTTTTTCGTCCCAGTCATCCTGCGAGGGCAACAAAAAACCCGCCGGGAGGGGCGGGTTCTCGGGGAAGGGCAAGCGCCTTACTTGAGCTTGATTTCCTTGTACAGCACGTGCTTGCGCGCCTTGGGGTCGAATTTCAGGAATTCGAGCTTCTGGGGCGTCGTCTTCTTGTTCTTGCTCGTGGTGTAGAAGTGACCGGTGCCCGCCGTGGACTCCAGCTTGATCTTTTCGCGTCCGCCTTTGGCTGCCATGCTGCTCTCCTAATTTCAGAAGGTCGGTTCAGATTTCGCCGCGGGCGCGCAAGTCGGCCACGATCACTTCGATGCCCTTTTTGTCGATCAGGCGCAACGCCGCGTTGCTCACGCGCAAACGCACCCAGCGGTTCTCGGTCTCGAGCCAAAAACGCCGGTAGTGCAGATTGGGCAGGAACCGACGCTTGGTGCGGTTGTTCGCATGCGAAACGTTGTTGCCCACCATCGGGCCCTTGCCGGTAACTTGACAGACGCGTGCCATGACGCTCTCCAGAGGGTTGGTCGTGCAGCCTGGCGTGACTCTGCAGCGGTGCTGCAATGTGCCTGCCGGCAAAGCCCGCAAGTATATCGCCATTCCTGCCGTCAGGCCGCTTGTTGCTCCAGAAAGCGCTGCGCGTCCAGCGCCGCCATGCAACCCGTGCCGGCGCTGGTGATGGCCTGCCGGTAGACGTGGTCCTGCACGTCGCCTGCGGCAAAGACCCCGGCCACGCTGGTCATGGTGGCCATGCCCTGCAACCCCGCGCGGGTGACGATGTAGCCGTCCTTCATCTCGAGTTGGCCCTTGAAGATATCGGTGTTCGGCTTGTGGCCGATGGCGATGAAGCAGCCCTTGACCGCGATGTCCTTGCGGCTGCCGTCCTGCGTGCTGCTCAGACGCACGCCCGTCACGCCGCTGGCGTCGCCCAGCACCTCGTCCAGCGTATGCCAGAGGTGGAGCTCGATCTTGCCTTCCCGGGTCCGCTCCATCAGCTTGTCGACCATGATGGGTTCGGCGCGGAACTTGTCGCGGCGGTGGATCAAGTGCACTTTGGCGGCGATGTTGGCTAGGTACAGCGCCTCTTCCACCGCCGTGTTGCCGCCGCCCACCACGCAGACCGTGTCGCCGCGGTAGAAAAAGCCGTCGCAGGTCGCGCAGCCGCTGACGCCCTTGCCCATGAAGGCCTGCTCGCTGGGCAGGCCCAGGTACTGGGCGCTGGCGCCCGTGGCGATGACTAGCGCGTCGCAGGTGTAAGTACCCGAGTCGCCTTTCAGCCTGAATGGGCGCTGGCTGAAATCGACTTCGTTGATGTGGTCGAACACGAGCTTCGTCTTGAAGCGTTCGGCATGTTGCAGGAAGCGCTGCATCAGCTCCGGGCCTTGCACCCCAGCCACATCGGCAGGCCAGTTGTCGACCTCGGTGGTGGTCATCAATTGGCCGCCCTGGGCAATGCCGGTGATCAGAACGGGCTCCAGGTTGGCGCGCGCGGCGTAGATGGCTGCCGTGTAGCCGGCGGGGCCGGAGCCGAGGATGAGGACACGGGCGTGTGAGGCGGAAGCTGTCATGGTGCACCAAGTTAGGGATGGGGCGTCGCGCCGATCCGACGATCAGTGGCCCCCTCGGGGCCAGCCCCGGTAGGCGCTGAGTCTCAGGTCGGCACAATAGCCCGATTCTTGCAGACCGCACCCTTCACGGCCGGCTGCGGAGCACGAACAACACCACAGGAGCCGCTGATGTCGATGCTGTCCAACCTGGACCTGATCCGCCGCGTACCGCTGTTTTCGATGCTGACAGCCGAACAGGCGCAGGCGATTGCCGACAGCGTGGTCAAGCGGCGCTTCCGACGCGGCGAGCTCGTGGTGGAGCAGGGGCGCAAGAGCAACGCCCTGTTCATCCTGCTCAACGGCCGCGCCCGCGTGCTCACCAGCGACACCCGCGGCCGCGAGGTCATCCTGGCGGTGCTCGAGTCGGGCGACTACGTGGGCGAGATGAGCCTCATCGACAACGAGCCGCACTCGGCCACCGTGCGCGCCGAGATCCAGACCGACATGCTGGTGCTGGCGCGCGCCGACTTCGCGCGCTGCCTGCCCGAGAACTCCACGCTGTCCTACGGCATCCTGCGTGGCTTGGTGAAGCGGCTGCGCAATGCCGACCGCCAGATCGAATCGCTGGCCCTGCTCGACGTCTATGGCCGCGTCGCGCGCACGCTGCTGGACATGGCCGAGGAGGTTGATGGCATCAAGATCATCCGCCACAAGGTCAGCCGCCAGGACATGGCCAAGGTGGTGGGCGCCTCGCGCGAGATGGTCAGCCGCGTCATGAAGGACCTGGAAGAGCGCGGCGTCATCGAGACCCAGGAGAACGGCTCGGTGATTCTCAAGGAGCGGTTGCCCAACGACTGACGCCGGCGCTGCCGAGGCTGGCGGCCGCGCTGATCGGCCACAATCCGCTGCATGAGTTTTCCGCTCGGCTCCTTGAGTGGCGACACCGTCGCCGGCGCGCCTGCCAGGCCGGGCGCAGGCACGCTGCGTTGGCGCCAGCAGGCGCTGATCCTGGCCAGCGCCCTGGCCTGGCTGTTGTTCCTGTTGGCCATGGTCACGCACGACGCCGGAGACATGGCCTTTTCGACCTCGGGCAATGGGCAGGCTTTGCACAACCGTGCCGGCCTGTTGGGCGCGCGTGTCTCCGACATGGTGCTGTTCCTCTTTGGCTTTTCCGCCTGGTGGCTGGTGCCGGTGGCCCTGCGCGCCTGGCTGGCGGCGCTGGCGCGGCTGCTGCGCGGGCCCGAGGCCGCTGGCCATGCGCCCGCCTGGCATTTCTGGCTGGGGCTGGTGCTGCTTCTGGCCGCCAGCTGCGCGCTGGAATGGACCCGCCTGTACCGCTGGGAGCCGCTGCTCCCGGGGCATGCCGGCGGTGTGCTCGGCTACACGCTGGGCCCGGCGTCGATGCGCTGGCTGGGATTTGCCGGCTCCGGGGTGCTGTGGATCGCGCTGGGGGTGGTGGGCCTGGCGCTGGCAATGCGGTTTTCATGGGTGCAGTGGGCCGATGCGATTGGCGAACGCATCGACCGACTGCGTGAGAGCCGGGAGGACCGCCGCGAGGCCGATGAGGACCGCCGCCTGGGTGAGCTGGCCGCGCGCGAACGCGATCGCGAGCAGGGGGCCGAGGTGCAGCGCCACGAGGCCGAAGTGCATCTGCCCTTGGTCATCGAACCGACGCTGGCGGAAATCCCACCATCGAAGCGCGTAGTCAAGGAACGCCAGAAGCCGCTGTTCGCCGAGCTGGTGGACACCAAGCTGCCGCAGGTCGACCTGCTGGACGCTGCCGCCGGCCGCCACGACGGCGTGCCGACCGAAACGCTGGAGATGACCTCGCGGCTCATCGAGAAAAAGCTCAAGGATTTCGGCGTCGAGGTGCGCGTGGTGGTGGCCTCGCCGGGCCCGGTGATCACGCGCTACGAGATCGAGCCGGCCACGGGGGTCAAGGGCGCGCAGATCGTCGGTCTGGCGCGCGACCTGGCGCGCTCGCTGTCGCTGGTGAGCATCCGTGTCGTCGAAGTGATTCCGGGCAAGAACTACATGGCCCTCGAATTGCCCAACGCGCGGCGGCAGACCATCAAGCTGTCCGAAATCCTGGGCTCCGAGGTCTACAACACCTCGGCCAGCATGCTCACGCTGGGGCTGGGCAAGGACATCATCGGCAACCCGGTGGTGGCCGATCTGGCCAAGATGCCGCACTGCCTGGTGGCGGGCACCACGGGCTCGGGCAAGAGCGTGGGCATCAACGCCATGATTCTGAGCCTGCTCTACAAGGCCGAGGCGCGCGATGTGCGGCTCATCCTGATCGACCCTAAGATGCTCGAGATGAGCGTCTACGAGGGCATTCCGCACCTGCTGGCCCCGGTGGTCACCGACATGAAGCAGGCGGCGAATGCGTTGAACTGGTGTGTCGGTGAAATGGAACGGCGCTACAAGCTGATGAGCAAGCTCGGCGTGCGCAACCTGTCCGGCTACAACAAGCGCATCAACGAAACCGCCGAGCGCGGCGAGAAGCTCGGCAACCCCTTCAGCCTGACGCCCGACGCACCCGAACCGCTGGAGCGGCTGCCGCACGTGGTGGTGGTGATCGACGAGCTGGCCGACCTGATGATGGTGGTGGGCAAGAAGATCGAGGAACTCATCGCACGCCTGGCGCAGAAGGCCCGCGCCTCGGGCATCCACCTGATACTCGCCACGCAGCGGCCCAGCGTGGACGTGATCACCGGCCTCATCAAGGCCAATATCCCCACGCGCTTGAGCTTCCAGGTCAGCAGCAAGATCGACAGCCGCACCATCCTCGACCAGATGGGCGCCGAGACACTGCTCGGCCAGGGCGACATGCTCTACCTGCCGCCGGGCAGCGGGGTGCCGGTGCGCGTGCATGGCGCTTTCGTCAGCGACGAGGAAGTGCACCGCGTGGTGCAGTACCTGCGTTCCCAGGGTGAGGCCAACTACATCGAAGGCATCCTGGAAGGCGGCGTGCTCGACGGCGACGGCGCCGCGGGCGAGGGCGGTGCCGGCGCCGCCGGTGGCGGTGAGGCCGACCCCATGTACGACCAGGCCGTGGAGGTCGTGCTGCAGCACCGCCGGGCGTCCATTTCCCTGGTGCAGCGCCACCTGCGCATCGGCTACAACCGTGCCGCGCGGCTGCTCGAGCAAATGGAACAGTCGGGCCTGGTCTCGGCGATGGGCCACAGCGGCAACCGCGAGATCATCGTGCCCAAGCGCGACGAGTGATGCGGCGCCTGTTCCTGCTTGCCGGTCTCCTCGCGCTCTCGGGCGCCGCCCGCGCCGACGCGGTGGACACGCTGCGCGAGTTCGTGCGCGACGTGAAGAGCGGCCGCTCCAGTTTTACGCAGACCGTCACCTCGACCGACGGCGCGCGCAAGAAGGTCTCCAGCGGCGAGTTCGAATTTCTGCGGCCCAACCGCTTTCGCTTCGCCTACAGCAAGCCTTTCGAGCAGCTGATCGTGGCCGATGGGCAAAAGGTCTGGATCTACGACGCCGATCTCAACCAGGCCAGCTCGCGCCGCGTCGCGCAAGCACTGGGGGCGACGCCGGCGGCCTTGCTGGCCGGCGCTTCCCTGGACGCCGAGTTCGTGCTGGCGCCCCAGCCGGCCCTCGACGGTCTGGAATGGGCCCTGGCCACGCCGCGCGTGAAGGACGGCCCGTTCCAGGCGATGCGCGTGGGCTTCAAGGGCCGCGAGCTGGTGGCGGTGGAAGTAACCGACAGCTTCGGCCAGCGCTCGCTGTTGCGGTTCCTGCGCTTCGAAGCCAACGTGGCGCTCGACCCCGGGCGTTTTCACTTCACGCCGCCCGCGGGCGCTGACCTGATCGAGCAGTAGCGCAAGCAGTCACCTGATTAGCAAGTTGCCTCAGCAGGCTCACCCTGTGAGCTAGTGGAGGGCGAAGATGGCTGCATCACAGCAGGAGATGCGCCATGCCGATAAACCGCGTGCAGTTTCAACCCGGACTCTCGATGCCTGAGTTCTTGA
>JAUXRG010000059.1 GCA_030681795.1 Rubrivivax sp. | reverse complement strand
GTCGACGGAAATTTTGATGACCTGTGCCTTGACCACATCGGTACTGGCAATGCTCACATCACCCGTGCGCACGCGCAGGTCGCGCTCGCCGTCGAAGCCGCCGCTGTTGAGTGCGGTATTGAGCGCGGAGAAACTGGCCAGCGTGCCGGTGTCGATGACCGCGCGTGCGCCTTCGCCGCGCTGTCCATCGGCATCGGCAGGAACTGCGCCTCTGACGCTGCCATCCGCCAGCGAAACCGTACCCTTCGCCGCACGCACGATCAGCGTGCCCGCGTCGCCGCCCGCCGCGGCGGAGACATTCACCTTCGATCCGGCGACAAACTCCACATTGCCGTTATCGCTGACGAATTCCGCCGTGCCGCCCCAGCTCGGTTTGGTCACGTCGAAGAACTGCACGGCACGCCCGGCGACATCGACTTGAGCGTTCGCGCCCAGCTCCACGTCGCCTGCAGTAGCGGCAAGCTTGAACGTGCCCGAAGGCAGTTCGGCATGGCTGTTGAAATCGACCGAGGTGCCTTGCATCGCCCACTTGGCGCCCAGCGCCGTCACCGGCGCCAGCGTGCGGTCGGAGGTGCGCTGCGCCACTGTCAGCGCACCGGCAGCGGTCAGGCTCTGGTTTGAAGCCTTCTCGCCACTGATGCGCGCCACATTCAGGGTCGCCGGCGCAGCGATAGCGAGCGAGCCGGTTCCTGTTGCAGCAACCAGTTCATTCGCCGTGACCGTCACTGCACTAAAGCCCTGGATGGCCTTGTCGCCCACGCCCAGCGTGAGCGTGTCGGCGGTCACCGCAAGATCGCCGCTGCCCGGTGCACCGCCTGACATAAACGTCGCACCCGCCGCATTGGCCAGGGTCAGGTTCTGCGCATTGAGCTGGGCGGTCTGCCCTGCATTGTCGACGCCAGCCAAACCTGCGCCTTGCAGCACAAGGCTTTGCATCACGGGCTTGCCGTTTGCATCGAGCTGACCGACGCGCACATCGCCATACAGATCGAAGGTCGAATAACTGGTGAGGGCGAGCGACTTCAGATCGAGCCCATCGAGTTCGGCCTGGCTGTAGGTGATGCCCTCGGCGCCTGTCGGCGCAGCGCCGAAATTCACCCGCGTCGCACCCACTGCCAGATTGCCGGCCACCGCCCCGCCATTCTTGGCAAACGTGGCCGTACCCTGGTAGTCATTGGCCAGGGTCGCGTCGAGCGTGATTGAATCGGCGGCCGTCACCGTGCTGCCGACCTCGCCGACCAGAGTGCCCTGGCTGCGATCCGGGCTGCCGCTGCGCGTAAAGCTCGCCGTGGTCGAAGCGGCCCGCACGAACGCGCCGTTGCCGGCGGTTTCATAGGCGCCGGCATCCCCGGTCGAGCCTTGTGCATCGATCGCGCTGCCGGATTTGAGCGTGAGCGTGTCGGTCGCTGCCAGCATGATTTCACCTGCCTGCAGGGCGTGTACCGCATCGTTGGCGAGCGTGACCGACTGCGCACCCACCGCCAGTGTGGTGGTATCGCCGTTACTGCTGCGGGTGCCGCCGATAAACAGGCTGTCTGCGCCCAGCGCATTGAGCGTACCGGCATCGAGCAACACCGCATCCGGATCGATCCCGGTGGGCGATCCGCTGGTGACCGCGATTTTCAGCGCGCTGATGTCTACCTGCGCGCCGCGTCCACCCGAGCCTGCTTGCATGTCGTAGATCGCATCGAGTTTCAGCGAGTCGGCGCTGCTGCCCGTGGTGGCGACCGAGAGCAAACCGGCATC
>JAUXRG010000044.1 GCA_030681795.1 Rubrivivax sp. | reverse complement strand
TTGAGGGGGTGGAAAGTAACGTCCTGCTCGGCCCTGACCAGCCGGCCTTGCCGGCCTGATCAGCACCTCATCGAAGCGCGGTCAGGGTGGGGGAATTTGAGGTGGCCAGGGGTGGGGGAGTTTGGGTGGCCATCAGGGGATCGACTTCTCTCCGGCGAACTGATTGCGGCGCCAGCACGAGCCTTGAGTGCCGCACAGCGCGGATCAGCGTATCTGGCACGGATCGGGCGATTGCACCAAGAATTCCCGCTGCCGACACCTTCTCCTGGCCGAGGTACGGGGTGAGCGCCAGGATCATCGACTCGTTGCGCCACTCATCGACCGGGCAGTCACCCACGACGCGGCTCGACCAGAAGAGCTCGTCGCGATCCCTCCTGGTGAAGGCTTTCTTGCCGCGATCGCCTGGCTTGCCCTCGAGGTAGGCTTCGAACACCTCGGCGCGGGCGCATGACTCGGGTTGGCCGATGGCGACCAGTCGAGCGAGCAAAGCATCGAAGTAGTTTGCCGGTGAGCCTTCGGCCTCCCGTGCACTCATCGTCCTGCGAGCCTCCCGGCTTGGCCTTGCGGACTCATGGCGCCTGTTCCTTCAGATGCAGCAGCCGATCGATCAGCGAGTGCATGTCCGTGAATGGCGCTTGCCCATCGTGCGGGTTGTTGCCAGCGGCGGCCAGCGCCGACGCGCGCGCCGTCGCAGCGTCGAGCCTGTCCTGCGTGGCTGCCCAATGTCCGCTTTGCCCTTTGGCATATCCGGGGAGGTGCACTTGCAGCCTCTGCAACGACTCGTCGCGATGCAGCGGCGCGAGCACGTCTTCGAAGTGCAGCAGCAACCAAAGCTCGAAGCACGGCACCGACACGACCGTATCGAAAGGCACCCGCGCCTTTTCGTCGTTGGTCATGTGACGGTCCAGGGCCGCCGCCTTCTCGAGCGCCGCGTGGTAGGTGCGGTGCTCGTCGCGGTCGAACACCGCGATGACCCGATCGAAGCTGCGGGAAGCAATGCCCAGGGCCCGGTCGCCGCGCAGGAACAACGCTTCCGCGTAGTTCACGACGAGCAAAGGCTCCGTGCCGTAGGCCGCTGGCTGCACCTGCACGTTCGCTGTCGGCAGCCGCAGCGCCTGCCTGATCTCGCCCAGATACAACGGCTCGGTTTTCGCACCCTCGCAGACGATCAGCAACCGATCCGCCGGCTGCCGCTGCGCGGCGCGGCGACGCAACTCCCGCGCGGCCTGCCGGTGCTTGGGCTGATCGTCCTTGCCCATTGCGAGCGGGGCTCTCAGGCGGCGACCGTCGAGCCTGCTACCTGTGCCGGTGCGGGCGGCGCCGTCACCGAGGCCGCCGAGTCCGGAAGGTCGCGGAACATCGGCACTGCGCCGTATCGGCCCATCAGATAGCCGCGCTCCCAGGCCTCGTGCTTGCGCGGGCTGAAGTCACTGAGCGGATACAGGCGCGTTGCCTGGCTCTCGTCCTTCTCGGTGAACCAGACCTGGTCGCGACGGAACAGCGTGTGGTCCAGCAGCGACGTGTCGTGCGTGCTGAAGATCAGCTGGGCGCCAGCTGGATTCAGCGCCGGGTCATGGAACATGCCGATCAGGCGGCGCACCAGCAGGGTGTGCAGGCTGCGATCGAGCTCGTCGACAACCAGCACGCGGCCGTGCTTCAGCACATCGAGCACGGGCGCAGCCAGGCTGAAGAGCCGCTGGGTCCCTTCCGATTCCTCGTGCAGTTCGAACTTCGCCACGCCGTGCGCGGTGCGGTGCTCGAAGACGGGAAACAGGAACTCGCCTTCCTCCTGCCGTGCCTGCGCCACGCCGCCGGGCTGGAACAGGAACTGGCCTCGCAGCCCCTTGCGCGGCACAGCCTGCACGTCGGCGATCGAAATGTCCGCGGTGGCGAGGAAGTCGCGGATCGCCCCGCGACCCTCGGCGCTGTCCAGCAGCGCCGTGGTGAACGCATGGTCGACGATGGCACCGGCCGGCAGCGCCACGATGCCCTGCACCAGCCATCGGAAGACCGGGCCTAGCAACTCGCTGTTCAGCTGCGATGCGGTCGACAGGAACAGGGCGTTCGCGCGCGTGCTCTCCTGCCACAGCTTGCGCGGGCCCGTGAGATAGGCACTGAACTCGTAGTCGTAGCCCTCCCCGCTCTCGTCCAGCCGCCGGCTGAACCACTGCGTCGGCTTGCTGGTGCGCCACACCATCAACTGCTCGCTGACGATGCGCTGTGCCGTCATGGCAAAGCTGTACTGGTGGCGCACGCCGTCCACCAGGAAGCTGATCTCGAACTCGGTGGGCTGGTCCACGGTGCGCGAATCCAGGCGGAACGGCTGCACGTTGTAGGTCTGCCCCGGCTGCACCACCGTGGCGGACTCCGCCACCATCGCGCGCAGGTAGTTCAGCGCGGAGAGCAGCGTGCTCTTGCCGCTTGCGTTGGGCCCGTAGATCACGGCCGAGCGAACCGCATGCGGTAGCACCTTCAGGCCGGTGGGCGCCAAGTGCGTGGCGGCTAGTTCCTTGTCGGACGGTGCAGCCACCAGGCTCAGCGCCTGCTCGTCGCGGATCGAACGGAAGTTGCGGACTCGGAACTCGAGCAACATGGCTGGCTCCTAGGACAATATTTCAGCCATTCTTGCATATTAGACGCATAGGTGTCCGTAATTTTCATATTCTTAGCGCCATTCGTGCGAATGTCGAGGTTCCTTCCATGCCGCAATTTGGGCTCACCGACCCCGGGCCCGGCAAGTCCCTTCCTTCGTTCAGGACCTCGCCATAGCGCGCATAGCCGCACGGCTGCCCTCACGCAGCGGCCCGCCTTGCCAGAATCAGGGGCGTCACGTTGTCGCCGACCTCGCACGCCAGAAGGAAAACGGCCCACTTCGCCAGTGCGCCCTTTCGCTCCTCAAAGTACGTGTGCCGGTCGTAGATGCCCTCCACGCCCGACAGCTTGTGGTTCAGGCACATCTCCGAGATGTCCCGCGGCACGCCGAGCGAGCGCATGTGCGACTTCATCGTGCTGCGCAGGTCATGCGGCGTGAAACGGCGCACCGCCGGCTTGTCGGCATCGAGCCAGTAGCCGATCGCCGCGCGAATGGTGTCCTTGCTGACATGCGTGTCGCCGCCCCGCCGTGCCGCTCGGCCACGGGAGTGGGCCGGCAGCACATAGGCCGACTCACCGGCCAGCGTGCGCAGCTCCTTGAACCAGTCCACGACGATTGGCGCGAGTGGAATGTCCATCGCCGCGCCGGTCTTGCTCTTGGGGATGTGCCACTGCGCTTCGTTCAGGTCGACGTGCTCCCACCGGGCCTGGTACAGCTCCGCGCTGCGCACGGCGGTGGCCAGCAGGATGCGGATGGTCAGCGCGTTACGCCTGCGCATGCCGGCGTTCAACAGCAGGTGCAGCTCCTCCCTCGTCAGCATCAGCCGCTGGCGCTTCGGCGGCCGCTCGCCCAGCAACGCCGACAGCATGATCCCGTGGCACGGGTTCACGTTGATCAACCGCTTGCCGCAGGCGTGCGTGAACAGGCACTTGGTGGTGATCAGCAGCATGTTCGATTCGCCCCAGGTCAGCGAGCTCGCCTCGATGAGCGCGACCACGTCGGAGGCCTCGATCTCGCGCACGGTCAGCGCGCCGAGCTTCTTCTCCACGCGCTTGAGGTGCCGGCCGTAGCTGACCTGGGTGCTGTGCGCCAGGCTGACCAGCTTCTTGGCGCGGTAGTCCTTGACCAGCTCGCGTACCGTCCAGTCCTTCGCCGCGGTGGCCTTGGCCTTCTGCTTGTCGGCCGCCGGGTTGCGGCCCTGCATGATCTCGGCGCGCTTGATGGTGGCGATGCCGCGCGCATCGGCCAGGCTGATGTCGGGATAGCGGCCGATGGTGAGCTCGCGTCGACGTCCACCATGGCTGTAGCGAAGGATCCAACCTGTCGCACCGCCGGCCGACAACGTGAACGTGAGTCCGCCACCGTCAGCCTTGGCCATCGGCACGCCAGCCCTGACCCAGTGCCGGATCTGAAGGTCCGTCAACCGACCTCGATCTCCTGCCATGTCCACCTCCTTGGCACCGGATCGCAGCTACCACGCTAGCTACCATTCCAGCTACCAGATTTTGGTGGAACACGATGGGACTTCAAGAGCCGTAGAAACCCGTCGAAACCCGAAATCGCCAGCATTCATGCGGGTTTGCGGGTGGCAAGTGGGCCGGCGTGAGACGCCGTGAAACCCTACATCAGAACAATGTCGTACTGCTCCGGATTCATCGTCGGCTCCGCGCTCAGCGAGATCGGCCGGCCGATGAATTCGCTCAGGCCCGCCAGGTGCACGCTCTCTTCGTCGAGCAGCATCTCCACCACCGCCGCACTGGCGACGACGCGGAATTCCTTGGGGGCGAACTGGCGCGCCTCGCGCAGGATCTCGCGCAGGATGTCGTAGCACACGCTGCGCGCGGTCTTCACCTGGCCGCGGCACTGGCAGGTGGGGCAGGGTTCGCACAGCATGTGCGCCAGGCTCTCGCGCGTGCGTTTGCGCGTCATCTCCACCAGCCCGAGCTGCGTGAAGCCGCTCACCGTGGTCCGCGTGCGGTCGCGCGCGAGCTGCTTCTTCAGCTCGGCCAGCACGGCCTGCTGGTGGTCTTCGCGCAGCATGTCGATGAAGTCGGCGATGATGATGCCGCCCAGGTTGCGCAGCCGCATCTGCCGCGCGATCGAGCCCGCCGCCTCGAGGTTGGTCTTGAAGATGGTGTCTTCGAAGTTGCGCGCGCCCACGAAACCACCGGTGTTGACGTCCACGGTGGTCAGCGCCTCGGTCTGGTCGATGATCAGATAGCCCCCGCTCTTGAGCTCGACGCGCCGGGCCAGCGCGCGCTCGATCTCTTCCTCGATGCCGAAGAGATCGAAGATCGGCCGCTCGCCGCGGTAGTGCTCCAGCTTGTCCACGGCGCGCGGCATGTAGGTTTCGCCGAAGGCCTTGAGCGCGTCGCATTGCTGCTTCGAATCGATGCGGATCGTGAGCGTGGATTCGTTGACCATGTCGCGCAGCACGCGCTCGGCCAGGTTCAGGTCCTGATGCAGCAGCGTGCCCGCTGGATTGGCCTGCGCACGCTCGCGGATCAGGGCCCAGGTGCGGCGCAGGTAGGCGATGTCCTCGGCGAGCTCGGTGTCGCTGGCTTCCTCGGCATTCGTGCGCAGGATGAAGCCGCCGCCGCTGTTGTTCGGATCACTGCCCGCGAGCAGCAGCATGCGGGCCCGCAGCTGTTCACGCAGTTCCTGCGAGCCGATCTTCTGGCTGATCCCGATGTGGTTGTCCTGCGGCAGGAAGACGAGCATGCGCCCGGCGATGCTGACCTGCGTGGACAGCCGCGCGCCCTTGCTGCCTATGGCGTCCTTGATGACCTGCACGGTGAGCGTCTGGCCTTCGAAGACCTGGCGCTCTATGGGCACCAGCGGCGTCTCGGCACGGGCTTCGAATTTGGGCGGCCCGCCATGCAGATCGGCCACATGCAGAAAGGCCGCGCGCTCCTGGCCGATGTCGACGAATGCGCTCTGCATGCCCGGCAGCACGCGCACGACCTTGCCGAGATAGACGTTGCCGACCATGCCGCGCTCCAGCGTGCGCTCGATGTGCAATTCCTGGATGGCGCCGTTTTCCACCACCGCCACGCGCGTTTCCTGCGGCGACCAGTTGATGAGGATGTCCTGCGTAGGCATGGCGTTCTAGAGCTCCAGCCGCACGCGGGCGCGCGACAGCAAGGTGTGGGTCTCGTGCAGGGGCAGGCCCATGATGCCGCTGTAGCTGCCTTCGACATGTTCGACCCAGGCCGCGATGCGGCCCTGGATGGCGTAGGCGCCGGCCTTGCCTTGCGGCTCGCCGCTGGTCACATAGCGGCGGATGGTCGCCTGCGGGAGTTCCGCAAAACGCACGCGCGAAATACTGGTGGCCAGCAGCGAGCGCGCGCCGGCACTCACCGCCACGGCCGTCAGCACGCGGTGCGTGCGGCCCGAGAGCGCGCGCAGCATCTCGGCGGCCTCGCCGTCGTCGCGCGGCTTGCCCAGGATGCGCCGGCCCAGCGCCACGGTGGTATCGGCACACAGGATGGGCGCGCTCGGCAGGCCGCGCCGCCGCAGCCGCGCGCGGGCTGCGCGCAGCTTGAGCAGCGTCACGCGGCGCACATAGTCCAGCGGCAGCTCGCCAGCATGTTCGGCCTCCAGGTCTTCGGCGTTCTCGCCGGCGTCGGGCCGCAGCGGCCGGTGCGCCACGCCCAGCTGGTCCAGCAGCTGCGTGCGGCGCGGGCTTTGCGAGGCGAGGTAGATGAACTCGTGCAGGGGCATGCGGCCATTGTGTATCGCCCATGGCCCGGGCCCGGGGCCGGGGCGGCGCGGCGGGCGGCGGCCTCACTCGCGGTGGTAGGGATGCCCTTCGAGCACGGACCAGGCGCGGTACAGCGCCTCGGCCAGCAGCACGCGCGCGAAGGCGTGCGGCAGGGTCAGGTCGCTCAGGCGCAGGGTTTCGTCGGCGCCTGCCTTCAGGGCGGGGTCCAAGCCATCCGGCCCACCGATGAGCAGGGCCACGTCACAGCCACCGTCACGCCAGGCACGCATGCGCTCGGCCAGCGCAGCGGTCGTCGTGCGCGTGCCTTGTTCATCGAGCACCACGCGCCGCGCGCCCTTGGGCAGGGCCGCTTCGATGCGCTGGGCTTCGGCGGCCATGCACTGCGCGGCGGTCTTGCCGCCCCCGCCCGAGCCACGCGGCTCGGCCTTCAGCGCCTTGAGCTCCAGCCGCATCTCGGGTGGAAAGCGCTTGGCGAAATCGGCCCAGGCTTCATCCGCCCAGGCCGGCTGGCGCTGGCCTACCGCCACCACCCGCAGCTTCACCGCCTCAGGCGCTGCGCGGCGTCTTGCGCGCGGGGGTCTTGCGGGCGACGGTCTGGGTCGACATGGTCTTGCCCGTGGGGCGCCGCGCACCGACGCGCTGGTAGGCCGCCGACTTGTCTGCGGCCTTGCGCGTGGGCGACTTGACCGGGGGCTTGCCCGAGGACTTGGCAGCCGTCTTGTCAGCGGCGTTGCCGGCCCTCTTGCCGGCCATCTTGCCGGCCGCAGCCTTCTTCGCAGCCGGCGCCTTGGCCGCAGGCTGCTTGAAGGCTGGCTTGCCCGCCGCGGCCGTCTTGCGTGCGGGCCCGGGTTCGCTGGCCTTCACGAGCTTGGTGTTCACCGCACCCACCTTCATGCGCACGGACTTGCCGCCCCAGATCTCTTCCAGGTGGTAGTACTCGCGGATGGCGGGTTGCATGATGTGCGCCACGGCGGCGCCGCAGTCCACGATGATCCACTCGCCGTTGTCCTCGCCCTCGGTGCTGAGCACCGGGAAGCCGCGCGACTTGACCGCGTCGCGCACGCTGGCGGCCAGGGCCTTGGTCTGGCGGTTGCTGGTGCCCGAGGCGATGATCACGCGCTCGAACATCGACGACAGGTGCTCGGTGTTGAACACGGTGATGTGTTGCGCCTTGACGTCTTCCAGACCATCGACGATGGCGCGTTGCAGTTTGCGGATGTCCATTCAGCTCCTAGTTTGAGACCGGCCCGCGGTGCGGTAGAGCCCATGAGATTCAATATAGCGCGCCACCGTGGGCGGCACCAGTTGCGAAATGTCTTGCCCCTCGCTCACGCGACGGCGGATGTCGGTGGCAGAGATGTCCAGCATGGGCAGTGGCACGACGCGGTGGGCGAAGGCCTGCACCTCGGGTGCAACGGCACGCTGCACGCCGGGGCGGTTGGCCACCGCCAGTGTCACCAGGCCGAGCAGCTGCTGCCAGTCACGCCAGGTGTGCAGGCCGGCGTACTGGTCCTGGCCGATGATGAGCACCCACTGCGTGTGGGGCTGCACCACCGTCAGGGCACGCACCGTGTCCAGTGTGTAGCTCGGGCCGCTGCGCGCCAGCTCGATGCGGTCGAGCACGAAGCGCGGCTCGTGGGCAATGGCCAGACGCACCATGGCCTCGCGGTGCGCAGCGGCAGTCACACCGGGCTCCCTTTGCCAGGGCTGCCCCGCGGGGATCCAGCGCACTTCGTCCAGCCGCAGCGCGGCCAGCGCCGCGTGCGCCAGCGCCACATGGGCCTGGTGCACGGGGTCGAAGGTGCCGCCGAACAGGCCGATGCGACTATGCGGGTGCATGGGGTCGGGGTTCATCAAGCCAGTCGCGGGCTTGCAGGAAATATTCGGTCAACCGCGCCTCGGGGCTGCCGGGCTCGGGGTGCCAGTCGTAGCGCCACTTCACGATCGGCGGCATGCTCATCAGGATGCTCTCGGTGCGCCCGCCGCCATGCAGGCCGAAATGCGTGCCGCGGTCCCACACCAGGTTGAACTCGACGTAACGGCCGCGCCGGTAGGCCTGGAAGTCGCGTTCGCGCTCGCCGTAGGGCGTGTCGCGGCGGCGCTGCACGATGGGCAGATAGGCCGGCACGAAGGCATCGCCCACGGCGCGCAGCATGGCCAGGCCCGCGTCGAAGCCGCCCTCGTTGAAATCGTCGAAGAAAATGCCACCGATGCCTCTGGGCTCGCTGCGGTGCTTGAGGAAGAAGTACTCATCGCACCAGGCCTTGAAGCGCGGGTATTTGTCGGCGCCGAAGGGTGCCAGCGCGTCGGCGCAAACACGGTGGAAGTGGCGCGCGTCCTCATCGAAGCCGTAGTAGGGCGTGAGGTCCATGCCGCCACCGAACCAGGTCACGGGCTCGCGGCCTTCAGGGAACGCCGCGAGCAGGCGCACGTTCATGTGCACCGTGGGCACATGGGGGTTGCGCGGGTGCATCACCAGCGAGACGCCCAGTGCCTCGAAGGGCGCGCCGGCCAGCTCGCTGCGGTGCTGTGTGGCCGAAGGTGGCAGGCAGGCGCCCTTGACATGGCTGAAATTGCAGCCGCCGCGCTCTAACAGGCCGCCTTCTTCGACGAGTTGCGACAGACCGTCGCCCTGCAGCGCCCCCCCCGGCGGCCGTTGCCAGGCGTCGCTGAGGAAGGCCTTGCCGTCTTCGGCCTGCAGGGCCGCAACGATGCGGCCCTGCAGGCCGAGCAGGCGGTCGCGCACGGCAGCGATGTCGGTCATGGGGGGCTCGGCCTGTCGCGCGGCCGCAAGGGGGAAGTGCTCAATGCTTGATCGCGCGGTGGCCGATGTCGTTGCGCCACTGCGCGCCATCGAAGCGGATCTGCTGCACGGCTTCGAGCGCGCGCTGCTGCGCCTGGCGCACCGAGTCGCCCAGCGCCGTCACGCACAGCACGCGCCCGCCGTGGGTGGCGAGCACGCCGTCGTTCACTGTGGTGCCGGCGTGGAAGACCTGCAGCTCGGGCGTGCTGGCCGGCAGGCCGGTGATGGCATCGCCCTGGCGCGGCGCGGCCGGGTAGCCGTGCGCGGCCATCACCACGCCCAGCGCGACGCGGCGGTCCCACTGCAGCTCGGCCTGGTCCAGCGTGCCGTCGGTGGCGCGCATCAGCAGCTCGAAGAGGTCGCTCTTGAGCCGCATCAGGATGACTTCAGCCTCGGGGTCGCCCAGGCGGCAGTTGAACTCCACGGTGCGCGGCTGGCCCTGCTCGTCGAGCATCAGCCCGGCGTAGAGAAAACCGGTGAACGGCACGCCGTCCTTGGCCATGCCGGCGATGGTGGGGTGGATGATCTCCTGCATCACCCGCGCATGGACGTTGGGCGTGACCACCGGCGCCGGCGAATAGGCGCCCATGCCACCGGTGTTGGGGCCGAGGTCGCCGTCGAAGATGCGCTTGTGGTCCTGGCTGGTGGCCAGGGTGAGCACGTGGCGGCCATCGCACACGACGATGAAGCTGGCTTCCTCGCCGGCCATGAATTCCTCGATCACCACCCGTGCGCCGCCGCGGCCCGGCTGCACGCCCGGGTGGTGGATGCCCAGCATCTCGTCGATGGCCGCATGCGCCTCGGCCACAGTCAGGGCCACCACCACGCCCTTGCCTGCGGCCAGGCCATCGGCCTTGACGACGATGGGCGCGCCATGCTCGTCCACATGGGCATGCGCCGCTTGCGCGTCGGTGAAGGTGGCATACAGCGCGGTCGGGATGCCATGGCGCTGCATGAAGTCCTTGGCGTAGGCCTTGGAGCTTTCGAGCTGCGCGGCGGCCTGCGTGGGGCCGAAGATGCGCAGGCCGCGGGCACGGAACAGGTCCACCACGCCGGCGGCCAGCGGCGCCTCGGGGCCGACCACCGTGAGCGCCACTTTCTCGGCAGTGGCGAAATCGGCCAGCTCGGCGATGTCGGTGATGGGCACGTTGCGCAGCGCAGGGTCGCCCGCCGTGCCGCCGTTGCCGGGGGCGACGAAGACCATCTGCACGCGCTCGCTCTGCGCCAGCTTCCACGCCAGCGCGTGCTCGCGGCCGCCGCCGCCGATGACGAGGACCTTCACTCGGGCAGCAAGGCGTTGTGGAACACGTCCTGGACGTCATCGAGATCCTCGATCACGTCCAGCAGTTTCTGCATGCGCACGGCGTCCTCGCCGACGAGTTCGATGTCGTTCTCTGCGCGCCAGGTCACCTCGGCCACCTCCGGCTTGAGGCCGGCGGCTTCCAGCGCCGCCTTCACGGCCTCGAAACCGGTGGGCGCGGTGAGCACCTCGACGGCGCCGTCCTCGTCGGTGAGCACGTCGTCGGCGCCGGCTTCCAGCGCCACTTCCATCACCTTGTCCTCGCTCGTGCCGGGCGCGAAGATCAACTGCCCGCAATGCTTGAACTGGAAGGCCACGCTGCCCTCGGTGCCCATGTTGCCGCCGTACTTGCTAAAGGCGTGGCGCACCTCGGCCACCGTGCGCACGCGGTTGTCGGTCATGCAGTCCACGATGATGGCCGCGCCACCGATGCCGTAGCCCTCGTAGCGGATCTCCTCGTAGTTCACGCCTTCGAGGTTGCCGGTGGCCTTGTCGATATTGCGCTTGACGGTTTCCACCGGCAGGTTCACCGCCTTGGCCTTCTCGATGGCCAGGCGCAGGCGCGGGTTGGCCGTGGCGTCGCCGCCGCCCAGGCGCGCCGCGACCATGATCTCGCGGATCACGCGCGTCCAGGCCTTGCCGCGTTTTTCATCCTGCCGGCCCTTGCGGTGCTGGATGTTGGCCCATTTGGAATGACCGGCCATAAGGCTGCTGTGCTCCTCGGAAAACAGCGCCAGATTGTAGGCGGTGCGCCTGCGGGCGGCTGCGGGCGCCGGGGCGGCCGCAGCCGGCACCGCGCGCGGGGCGCGTTCAGCGCACGGTCCGCCACCCTGGAGGCGCGTGGGGATGATGCCTTCGCGCTACCGTGGCGGCTGCTTCAGGAGGGCAAGGGCATGGAATTCGACGATTTCCTCGGTGCGGCCTGGGCCGACCACGCCACCGATACACCCGGCGTGGCCGAGCGGCTGCAAACCGCGGGCGCAGTGCTGGCAGCGCAGGCCCCGCAGGTGGCGGCGCTGGCCCACCTGGCCCACCACGTATTGGGCGAGCATCTGGGCCGCTGGCAGGAGGGCATCGCACTGCAGCGAGAACTGGCCGCCTTGCCCGCGGCCCGGGGCGATGCCGGCGTGGCGCAAGCCGCGGGCCGCTATATCGCCAGCCTCTCGCTGGCCGGCGGCATGGCGGACCTGCGCGCGGACCTGGGGGACTCCGACCGCATCCGCGTCACCGCAATGGCGGCGGCCAGCCTGGTCGAACGCGACACCGCCCGCGCGCGGGTGCTCTTTCAGCAGGCGCTGGCCGACGCCGAAACGGCCGGCTTGCCTGGCACCGACCCCTGCACTCGCGCGCTGGCCGTCACCGGCAACAACCTGGCGGCCACGCTGGAAGAGAAGGCCGCGCGCACGGCGGACGAGCGCGACTTGATGATCCTGGCCGCGCAAGCCGCCCGCCGCTGCTGGGCGCTGGCCGGGACCTGGCTGGAGACCGAGCGCGCCGAGTACCGCCTGGCGATGAGCTGGCTGCAAGCCGGCGACCCGGCGCGGGCACGCCACCACGCTGGGCAATGCCTGGAGATCGTGCAGGCGAACGACGGGCCGGCGCTGGAACGCTTCTTTGCCTGGGAGGCCATCGGCGTGGCGGCGCGCGCGGCCGGCGACAGCGGCAACCACCAGCAGGCGCTGGCGCAGGCGCGCGAGGCTTTCCAGGCGCTGGACGAAGCCGACCGCGTCGGGTGCAAAGGCAGCCTGGACAAGCTCGCCGCGGCGCCCTGAAAGCGGGTGCGGTGAGGCTCATCGCCCTGCGTGGATTTCCGCGGCGCACGCTGATAGGGTTGCCGCCGGCACCGCAGCGCACAGGAACCGCCTATGAACCTCATCAACAACGAGCTCGCCGACCTGCTCGGCACGGTGATAACGCCGGGCGATTTCCATGCGGCCGGGGTCTGCGCCATGCACACACCGCTACTCCAAGTCGATGGCGTCGGGCCCATCGCCCTGCCCTTGTTGGCCGCCCAGGCCGAGCAGTTGATCGCCGCCTCCGAACTCGCGCCCTACGGTCGGGGCGAGGAAACGCGGCTCGATACCGAGGTGCGGCGCACCTGGCAGATCGGCGCGGACCGCGTGCGAATCGAGGGCGCGCGCTGGCCGGCCACGCTCGCGGCCATCGTCGAGCGCGCCGCGGTCGGGCTGGGCGCTGCCGCGGGCAAGGGCGTGGTGGCCCAGCTGTACAAGCTGCTGGTCTACGACGCCGGGGGCTTTTTCGTGCGCCATCGCGACACCGAAAAATCCCACGGGATGTTCGCCACGCTGATCGTCGCGCTGCCCTCTGTGTACGCGGGTGGCGAACTCGTGGTGCGCCACCGCGGCCACGAGGTTCGGCTGGACCTGAGCTGTGGCGACCCTTCGGAGGCCGCCTACGCTGCCTTCTATTCCGATTGCGTGCACGAGGTGCTGCCCGTCACCTCAGGCCACCGGCTGGTGCTGGTCTACAACCTGCTGCGCAAAGGCCGTGGCCGGATACCCAAACCACCGGACTACGGCGCCGAAACGGCCGCACTGACCAAGCTGCTGCAAGGCTGGTGCGCTGGCCAGGCCTGGAACGCACCCCCTGGCCCAGGCAAGGAACCCGCCAGCGATGACCCGCGCGAAAAACTGGTCTACCCGCTGGCGCATGCCTACACGCCGGCGGAGCTGTCGTTCCGCTCGCTCAAGGGTGCGGATGCGGCAGCCGCCACGGTGCTGGCCACCGCGGCGCGGCAATCGGGCTGCGAACTGCATGTGGCCTTGATGCAGATCGAAGAAAGCGGCTCGGCCGAATACAGCAGCGGCTACAGGCCCCGCGGATGGCGGCGCTATCACGATGATGATGACGACGAGGATGCAGGCAACGACGATGAGTTCGAGGTCGGCGAGGTTTTCGAGCGCAGCCTGACGCTTTCACACTGGGGAAGGTCCGATGGCAGCGCGGCCAACTTCGGCGCGTTTGCCTTCACAGATCATGAAGTCTGCCCCGGCGATGCACTGCTCGAAATGGAGCCCGACGAGCAGCACTTCCACGAGGCCACCGGCAACGAGGGTGCGTCCTTCGAGCGCAGCTACCAGCGCGCGGCCCTGGTGCTGTGGCCGCAACAGCAACGCTTGCAGGTATTGGCCCGAGCCGGGCTGGCCGTCACGCTTCCCTACCTGGACGCGCTGGTTGCGCGTTGGAAAGCCTCGGGCACGATCAGTGGCGATGCGCCGTGGCAAGAGGCGCATGAGCTCTGCGGCCACATGTTGCGTGGCTGGCCGCCAGGCACTGGCCGGCACGGCGACGAAGGCCGCAGCCAGGCCGCGCAAATGCTGGCCCTGCTGGCGCGGTTGAACGACACCGAGCAGATCGACGCCTTCATCGCCGGTATCAGCGCGAACATGGGCGCGAGCATGGGCGCGGGCATGGGCGCTGGCGGCAGCGCCGAGGCCACCACGGCTGGCGACTACGGCCAGGGCGACAACGCCGCCATCGTGCTTGCGCTGCGGCGCTTGTCACCAGAGCGCGCCTGCGCGTTGCTGCAACAGGTGCTGCAAGCCAACGCCGACCTGCACATCGGTGGCTGCGCTGACTTGCTGGCCCGCGCCAGCACGGTGGCCGAATGGCATGGGCAACTTCGCGCGGCGGCACGCAGCTTGTTCGATGCCCTGCCGGGTGACCCCGCACGCCCGCCTTCCGCAAGGGACGCATGGCGCCGCGAGAAGACGGGTGCTGCCGCGCTATCCCAGCTGCTGCGCGCACTGTGCCGCATTGATTCAACCCTCGCCGAACACGCCGTGAGCCATTGGCTGGCCTGGCCCAAGACCTACGGGCTGGACAGCGTGATCGTGCCCGCCTTGCGCGGCCTGGCCGACCAGAGCGCGCTGCGCAAGCACACCGCCCACCAACGCCTGCGCGCCGCGGCCGTGCAACACCTGCAAGCACGCGCGGCGCTGGACCTTGCCGCGCCCACCGACTGGCGGCGCGAGGCGAACCTGGCGTGTCGCTGCGCGCATTGCAGCGGCCTGCGCCTGTTCCTGCTCGACGCCGATGAGCCGGGCTGGCGCTTCAAGGCCAGGGAGGCGGACCGAGACCATGTGATGAACTCGATCCGGCAAGGCCAGTGCGATCTGGACTGCACGGTCGAGCGCAAAGGCAGCCCGCATGTGCTGGTGTGCACCAAGAACCAGGCCAGCTACGAGGCGCGGGTTCGGCAGCGGCAGGCCGATCTGGAGGACTTGGCGCGGCTTGGGGACAGGGGTGGGGCTTGAACCGCTATGCCCCCAAACCCCTGAAAAAGAGGTCAAAGCGCCCGGAGCGCCAAAGCCTCAACGTGGCCGCCGGCGACGCACCAGCGCCAGTGCGCCCAGCGCCGTCAGTGCCAGCGCCACCGCCTGTGGCTCCGGCACAGCGGCAGCCACCACATCGCCGGGGCGCACAGCCAGGGCAAAAAACAACGAAGTGTTCTGCGCGTCGAAGTGCTGGATGCCGCGGGTGTTAAGGAAGTACCACGCATCGCTCGGATTCAGCGCGTACTCCAACCCGGACCAGTAGAAGGCTTCCACCAGACTCTCGAAGTCCCCGGTGTTGGTCAAACCAAAGCCGGCTTGCGCAACGGCACAGACCGCATCGCCCGGCGCGCAAAAGGCCTTGTTGCCCAGGCTGACGTAGAACAAATGCGCCATTTCGCTGGTGGCGGTTTGCACGTTGTAGCCGCAGTCGGTGCCACCGGCGAGGGTCCAGTTGCAGCCCGGCGCGCCGGTATCCACCATGGTGGGCAGGCGCCAGTCGGTGTAGCCGCCGAATGACAGCCCGTTGGCCCAGGCGTTGGCGGTGGGCCAGTTCATCAACCCGTTGACATTGGCGTTGCGCAGCCAGGTGATATTCAGCGCCGTGTCGTAGAAGGCATCGGTCACGCTGTCGCCGTTCAGGTCGCGCGCTTGCAGCGTGGTCTCCCACGTGCCCTGGCCGCTCACTGGCGCCGCGTGCACCGCGGCCGCCAGCACCATGGTGGCCAGCCAGGCCACCCACTTGGTTTGTCTTGTCATCGCATTCCCTCGGTTGCTACTGCCGGCCCCTATTGACCACGGCAAGGGAGCGGCACGCAGGTTTCGCGCCAGCGACCAGGGTCAGCCGAAAAGTCATTTCGGAACAAATACTTACGCGGCGCGGCGCGGCGCGCCGCGGCGCGAAAGTTTGTGTCAAGTTTCCCGACATGGGTCAAGGGTTTTGTTTGGCAATCGAGGAAAGCCCTTGTCCCCTATTTGTGATGGCGATCGACGTTGACCCGGCAGACATCGAGCGCGTGGTATCGGTGCGCGAACCCTCGATCGCGTAGCAGCTCGATCCCTACCTGAAAGGACAGCCCAAGCGGCCGGCACCGCCCCGTTGTTTCTGGCTCATCGGTGAAATTGTGTGTCGGACGTTTTCGCCCGAGAATACGGCATGACGGGGAACGAATTCATCCGTAAGGTGAAGGCGCTGGGCAGGTTGCACGGCATCGAGGTGGTGCTGAATGCCTCACGGGGCAAGGGCAGCCACCAGACGCTGTATTACGGCACGTCCTTCACCGTGATTCGCAACCTGAAGGACGAGTTGAAGACGGGCACCTTGCATGGCATGTGTGCGCAACTCGGTATCCGGGCTTCGGACCTGTGAAAGGAAACCCCATGGAACGATTCGAGTACGCCATTCACTTGACGCCGGCCGATGAAGGCGGGTTCGTTGTCTCGTGTCGTGATCTGCCGCAACTGGTGACCCAGGGTGACGACAAGGCACACGCGCTGGCCGAGGCGGCGGACGCGATGGACGAAGTGTTTGCGGCCTACATGCTGGGCGGGCTGGCACTGCCTGCGCCAAGCAAGGCGCGCCGGGGCGAACACCTGGTTTCACCACCCGCCGGGACGGTGGCCAAGGCCGCCTTGCATTCGGCCATGATGGAAGCGGGTTTCACCAAGGTGCAGTTGGCCAAGCGGCTGGGCGTCGACGAGAAGGAAGTGCGCCGCCTGCTGGACCCACACTATGGCTCGAAGCTGCCCCGCATTGCCGAAGCCATTGGCGCGTTGGGGCAGCGTCTGGTTATCGGCTTGGAGACGGCCTGACGCCTGGGAGGCGATGGGTACCGCGGAGCGCGCCGCCGGCGAGAGCGTCGGCCACCCACAGGCGCTGGCCCGGGCACGCGAGGCCTTTGCAGCGCTGGATGAAAGCGACCGCGGCTGGTGCCAGGCCAGCCTGGACCAGCTCGCGGCCGAGACCTGAAGCGACGACGGCGGCCGAAGCCGCCGTCGGGAGGGGCTTTGCCCCGCGGTCAGTCGGCGATGGCCTGCGCGGCGTTGACGTAGCCGCGGCCGTAGTACGGGTCGTGGCCGGGCTTGCCGGTGTCGACGGCCGAGTTCATCAGCTTGTTCTTCAGCGCACCCACCGAGATGCCGGGGTTCTTCTGCTTGATGAGTGCGGCGACGGCGGCGACGGCCGGGGCGGACATCGAGGTGCCCGCCGCCCAGCTGTAGCCGGCACGCGACGTCGACAACACCATGTCGAAGACCCAGCAGGGCCGGGTGATGGGGGCGCCGGTCGCCGTCGTCTTGGTGCAGTTCTCGTTGGTCGGCCAGGCGAAGTCCCCGCCCGGCCCGGCCAGCGACACCAGCGAGTTGCCCCAGTTGCTGTAGCTCGCGAAGCGCGAGAAATTGTCTGCCCCGTAGCCGAACCCGTAAGGCCCGGTTGCGGAAACCGCCAGTCCGTTGCCGCTCTGCGCCGGGGTGACGATGACGTTGCCGGTGTGGTCGATATCCCACCCGTCGTTGCCCGCCGAAGAGATGACCAGCGTGCCCTGAGCGCTGGCGAAGTTCACCGCGCGGTTGAGCGCCGAGGTCAGCTCGGCAGCATCGCGGCCGCCACGATTGAATACCGCGCCCAGGCTCATATTGATGATGTCCGCGCGCCCTTCCGTCGCCGCGTACATGATGGACTGGATGACCGAGCCGAAGCTGCCGCCGCCGTTGTGCAGGGCCTTCACCGGCACGACGGTCGCCTCCGGCGCGATGCCGACCACACCGATGCCGTTGGCCGGCGCGGCGATGATGCCCGACACGTGGGTGCCATGCCAGAACGTACCCGTGTCGCAGTTCCACTGTGTGGCGCAGACACTGCCGGTGGCGAAGGAGCGCGCCGCTGCGGCGTCGATATTGGCCACCAGATCCGGGTGCGCACCGTACACCCCGCCGTCGATGACGGCCACGCGCACGCCGCGCCCGGTGTAGCCCGCAACCCAGGCGGCCGGCGCGCTCACCGACTGCGGCGCCCACTGGACGAAGGGGTAGAAGGTGTCGTTGGGCGTGCCACTGACGGCTTGCGAGGCATCGGCATCGACCACGCGCACCGGCGCCTGCGTGATCACGGCATCGGCCGCGCCGCTGTTGATGGCACCGCCGCGCAGCGCCTGGGCCAGGAAGTCGGCCTTGTCGGACGACACGACGGCCAGGCCTGAGGCGTGGCTGAAACGCACGGCGCCGCCGGCCGCGGCCACCGCGGCGTCCTGCTTGGCGCCCCATGAAGCGGCTTGCAGCACATAGTCGGCGGCGTGCGCCGACAGGGTCGCGCCGCAGGCGAGCGCCAGGGCGCTCAGGCGAAAACTCTTCAGGATGGTCATCACGTCTCCAGGATTGAACGTTCACAGACCGCCGGAAAGGGCCGGCGGCCACGAGGCTGCGCATCAGGCTTGAACGCGGCGGCAAAGTGAAGCGGAAAAACCCTCAACCGCAAGACGCACCCCCCAATCCGGCGGGTGCCTTGGGCGGCGGAGCGAGAACGCACCCACCGCGGCCGCCCGGATAGACTCGCCGGCGCTGCAAGGCTCAAGGAGTAAGCGCGATGCCCGACCCCATCCTCG
This sequence comes from Rubrivivax sp., assembly GCA_030681795.1. Lineage (GTDB taxonomy): Bacteria > Pseudomonadota > Gammaproteobacteria > Burkholderiales > Burkholderiaceae_C > Rubrivivax. Next base: position 91,628 of record JAUXRG010000044.1, on the reverse strand, counting down.
TCGCCCGGCACGGCGACATCGAATGCCACCTGCTGCCCGCGCTGGCCAACCGCCACGGGCTGATCACCGGCGCCACCGGCACCGGCAAGACGATCACGCTGCAGACGCTGGCTGAGAATTTCAGCAAGCTCGGCGTGCCGGTATTCATGGCCGACGTGAAGGGCGACCTCACCGGCATCAGCCAGCCCGGCAGCCTCAGCCCCAAGCTGGCCGCGGTGCTGAAGGAACGCGGCCTGCCCCCGCCCGAGCCCGTGACCTGCCCGGCCACGCTGTGGGACGTCTTCGGCAGGCAAGGCCACCCCGTGCGCGCCACCGTGTCGGACATGGGGCCGCTGCTGCTCACGCGCATGCTGGCGCTCAACGAAACCCAGGCCGGCGTGCTGAGCCTGGTATTCAAGATCTGCGACGACAACGGCCTGCTGCTGCTGGACATGAAGGACCTGCGCGCCGCGTTGCAATACGTGGGCGAGAACGCCGCCCAGTTCACCACCGAGTACGGCAATATCAGCGCGGCCAGCGTGGGCGCCATCCAGCGCGGGCTGCTGCAGATCGAAGAGCAAGGCGGCGACAAGTTCTTCGGCGAGCCCATGCTCGACATCAGCGACTTCATGCAGACCGTCGACGGCAAGGGCGTCATCAACATCCTCGCCGCCGACCAGCTGATGAACGCGCCGCGGCTGTACGCCACCTTCCTGCTCTGGATGCTGAGTGAACTGTTCGAGACGCTGCCCGAGGTGGGCGATCTCGAAAAGCCCAAGCTCGTATTCTTCTTCGACGAAGCGCACCTGCTCTTCAAGGACGCCCCCGCGGCGCTGGTGGAACGCATCGAGCTCGTCGTACGCCTGGTGCGCAGCAAGGGCGTGGGCGTGTACTTCGTGACGCAGAACCCGCTGGACGTCCCCGACACCGTGCTCGCGCAGCTGGGCAACCGCGTGCAGCACGCGCTGCGCGCCTTCACGCCGCGCGACCAGAAGGCGGTGAAGGCTGCCGCCGAGACGATGCGCCCCAACCCGGCGCTGGGCGACATGGCCGCGGCGATCATGGACCTGCAGGTCGGCGAGGCGCTGGTGAGCTTTCTCGACGCCAAGGGCCGACCGAGCGTGACCGAGCGCGTTTTCGTGCTGCCGCCGGGCAGCCAGATCGGCCCCATCAAGCCAGAGCAGCGGCAAGCCTTGATCGCCGGCTCGCTGGTCGCCGGCGCCTACGAAAAGGTCGCGGACCGCGAATCGGCCTACGAGCGGATCAAGGGCCGCGCCGTGGGTGGCGAGGCCCCCCCCGCAGCCGGCGGGGCCGGTTCGGCGGCGGGGGCGCCCCGCCTGCCCGCCGGCCTGCCCGGCGGCGCGGGCCCGGCCCCCGCGGCCGATGAAGGCGGCGGCCTGATGGGTGGCCTGAAGGACGCGCTCTTCGGCAGCACCGGCCCGCGCGGCGGGCGCCGCGAAGGCCTGGCCGAAAAGGCGGCCACTTCAGCCGTGCGCAGCATCGGCTCAGCCGTGGGCCGCGAGATCATCCGCGGCGTGCTGGGCTCGCTGCTGGGGGGCTCGCGGCGGCGTTGAGCCGGCTCCACGTCGACCGCTTCAAGGGCATGCAGGTCGGCGCCGGCCCGTCAGGCCCGTGAGGCCCGTGCACAACGGCGCCACGGCAGCAGACGGGGGTGGGAAGCCTGCTCCGGTAAAATTGCGGGTTTTTGGCTCGAACCTAGCCCCCTGGGGAGAACATGTCAGTCAACGTCACCACCACGCCCGTCGCAGGCGTGTCCCCCGACCAGCAGGCCCTGGAGCGCGAGCTGACCGTGCTCCTCGTGAATGCGCTGAACCTCGAAGTGGACCCGGCCACGGTGGACCCGACGGCGCCGATTTACGGCGAGGGCCTGGGGCTGGACTCGATCGACATCCTCGAACTCGCACTCGAAGTTTCGCGGCGCTACGGATTCCAGTTGCGCTCGGACGACGCGGACAACGAGCACATTCTCCAGTCCCTGCGCAGCCTGGCCGCCCACGTGGCCAAGCACCGCACGATCTAGCCCGTCCGGGACCTGAACCATGTCCATGCGCGGCCCGCTGGCCGGTGCGGCCGCCGTGGCGGCCTACGGGCTGCTGTCGCATGGGTTGATGCTTCACGCCCCGGGCGCCCCCTGGGCTGCGGCGGTGATCCTGGGGCCGATCGTGCTGGGCCTGGTCGGCACGGCACTGGCCCGCCGTGATGTGCTGTCGCTCGCCGGCTGCGGCGCGGCACTGGCACTCATCGCTGGCGCGCTGGCGCTGGGCGGCGCCGAGAATGTGCAACGCCTGTACGTGCTGCAGTACGTGGGCATCAACGTGGCGATGTGCACCGTGTTTGCCAGCACGCTGCGCAAGGGATCGACCGCCTTGATCACCCGCCTGGCCGCCCATGTGCACCGCGACTTCACACCGGCCCTGCAGGCCTATACACGCCGGCTGACGGCACTCTGGGCGGCCTATTTCGTCGTCATGGCGGTGGCCTCGGTCGCCTTGTTTGCCTGGGCGCCGTGGTCCTGGTGGTCGCTGTTCGCCAACCTGGTGACGCCCGCAGCGGTGGTGGCGCTGTTCGCCGGCGAGCAGGTATTCCGCCACCTGCGCCACCCCGAGTTCGAGCGCGCGTCGATCACCGATGCATGGCGCGCCTGGCACGCCCATGCCCGGCAGGAGCATGCCGCCAAGGCCGGGCGCGGCCCCAGATGACGCGCCGGGTGCCTGCCCTCGGCCTGCGTGACCTGGCCAGCCCAGTGGCCTGGCGCGCCGGCGTGGCCATCACGGCCGGCGAGTTCCTGGCCGACGCCGTGGCCCTGGCCGAGCGCCTGCCCCCCCGCGGCCAGGCGGTCAACCTGTGCACCGACCGCTACCTCTTCGCCGTCGGCACCGTGGCCGCCTTGCTGCGGGGCCAAGCCAGTCTGATGCCGCCGAACAGCATGCCGCAGACCTTGCAGCATCTGCACCAGCCCGGGTTCGACCCTTATGTGCTCGCCGACACCCCCGACCTGGACGCCGGCGGGCTGCAGGTTGTGCAGCTGACGCGCGACGGCGGGCGCGACGCCGTGACGGTGCAGCCCCTGGTGGACGCCGAACAGGACGCGGTGTGCCTGTTGACCTCTGGTTCCACTGGGACGCCGCAGCCGCACCGCAAGCGTTGGGGTGCGTTGCAGGTCAATATCGCCGCCGAAGCCGAACGGCTGGCCGAACTGATGGGCTGGTCGTCGATCGCCGGGCTGGGGATCGTGGCCACCGTGCCGCCGCAGCACGCCTACGGCTTCGAATCGAGCGTGCTGCTGGCGCTGCTGGCCGGCGCCGCTTTCGATGCCGGCCGACCCTACTACCCGGCCGACGTGGCCGACAGCCTGCGGCGCATGCCGCGCCCACGTGCGCTGGTGACCACGCCCTTTCACCTCAAGACCTTGCTCGCCGCCAAGCTGGCGCTGCCCCCGGTGGACCTGGTGCTGTCGGCCACGGCCCCGTTGTCGCCGCAACTGGCGGCGCAGGCCGAGCAAGCCCTGGGCTGCCGGCTGGTGGAGATCTACGGCTGCACCGAAGCCGGCCAGGTGGCCACGCGCCGCACCACCGAGGGTGAGGTCTGGTGCACCCTGGGCGACCTGCGCCTGCAGGTGCAGGACACCGCCGACGGCGAACGCACCATCGTCAGCGGCGGGCATGTGCTGGAGCCCACGCCGCTGGGCGACGTGCTCGAACTGCTGGACGAACGCCGCTTCCGCCTCCTCGGCCGCACGGGCGACATCATCCACGTGGCCGGCAAGCGCAGTTCGCTGGCGCACCTCGACTTCCAGCTCAACCGCATAGCCGGCATCGAGGACGGTGCATTCTGGCTGCCGGACGACGTGGCCGATGGCGTCGTGCGACCCGTCGCCTTCGTCGTCGCGCCCGGGCTGGAGGCGCGCCGCATCGTCGCGGCGCTGCGCAAGCACCTGGAGCCGGCCTTCGTGCCGCGCCGCGTGGTGCATGTGGCCGAGCTGCCGCGCGCGGCCACCGGCAAGCTCCCGGCGGCCGAGTGGCGCCAGTTCGCGCTCGACACGCTGGCGCGAGGCGCGAAATGACCCCTGCGCCGGACACCCGCTGGGTCGACGTGGCCATCCCGGTCGACCACCCCAGCTTCGCCGGGCACTTTCCGCGCGCCCCGGTGCTGCCGGGCGTGGTGCTGGCCTCGTTGGTGATGCAAGCCATCGCCCGGGACGCGGGCATGTCCGGGCGGCTCGGCCCGACGCCCCGCATCGATGAATTGAAGTTCCTCGCGCCCGTGGGCCCGGGCACGGCCTTGCGCATCGGCTTGACGGCGCGTGAGCACGGTGTCGGTTTCGAGATCCAGCGCGGCACCACCACGGTGGCGCGCGGCAGGCTGTCCGCGGCCATGCGCCCATGACTGCGCCTCGGCCCACGCCGTCCGACCCCGCCGCGCAGCGGGCCGACTGGGCCCAGGCCCGCGAACGCAGCAGCCTGCCGGCGCTGCGCCTGATGGCGTGGATCGCCATCACAGTGGGGCGCCGCGTCGCGCGGGCCGTGCTGGTGCCGATCACGATCTACTTCCTGCTCTTCGCGCCGGGGCCGCGCCGGCAATCGAAGCGCTACCTGGCGCGTGTGCTGGGCCGGCGCGTGCGCTGGTCCGACCTTTACCGCCACTTCCATGCCTTTGCCTCGACCGTGCTCGACCGCGTGTATTTCGCACGCGGGGAACTGGGCGCCTTCGACATTCGCCACCAAGGCACCGACGAACTCGAGGCCGCGGTCTCCGACGGCCGCGGCGCCGTGCTGGTGGGGGCGCATATCGGCAGCTTCGAGGCACTCCACGCCGTCGGGGCCAGCCGACCGGGGTTGCGCGTGGCGATGGTGATGTACCCGGACAACGCGCGCATGATCCACAGCGTGCTCGCGACGATCGCGCCGCAGACCCACCTGGACGTCATCCCGATCGGCCGCCATGGCTCCACCCTGGCCATCCGCGACTGGCTGGCGGGCGGCGGCATCGCCGGCATGCTGGGCGACCGCTACCTCGCCGCCGAACCCGGGCGCGCGGGTCTGGTCGACCTCCCCTTCCTGGGCCAGGACGCACCGTTCTCCGAGGGTCCGCTGCGCCTGGCCCTGCTGTTGCGCCAGCGCGTGTACTTCATGGCCGCGCTGTACCGGGGCGGCGCGCAATATGAACTACGCTTCGAGCCCCTGGTCGACTTCAGGCCGGGTGCGCCGAGCGCCGCGGGCGGGGCCGAGCAGGTGCACGGCGCACTGCGAGCCTATGTCGCGCGTTTGGAGGCGGTGTGCCGCGAGGCACCCTACAACTGGTTCAACTTCCATGACTTCTGGAATCCGGATGGCAAGCATTGACTGGGGCCGTCGCCTGCTGCTCGCCTTGCCGATCGCCTGGATGGCGGCGGCGCCGCTGCAGGCCCTGGCCTTCAACCTGCCCGAGCTCATGGACCTGCTCGCCCAGCGGCGCAGCGGCGAGGCCCACTTCACCGAAGAGAGGTTCGTGCAGGGCCTGGACAAACCGCTGGCTTCCAGCGGGCAAATCAGCTTCACGGCCCCCAACCGCTTTGCGCGCACCACCCTGAAGCCGCGCCTGGAGTCCATGACGGTGGAGGGCGCATCGGTGACGGTGGAACGCGCCGGCCGTGCGCGCCAGTTCTCGCTTGACGCCGTGCCCGAGATGGGCGCCATCATCACGGCGGTGCGCGGCACGCTGACCGGCAACGCCGACGCCCTGCGCGAGTCATTCGTGCCGGCTGTCATCGGCAACGCCGCGGCATGGACGCTGACGCTGACGCCCCGTGAGCAGCGCCTGCTCTCGGTCATCAAGCAGATGCGCATCGACGGCCGGCAATCCGAGATGCGCCGCGTGGAAGTGCAGCTGGCCGACGGCGACCGCTCCGTGATGACCATCGAGGCGCAGGCGCAAGCCGCGCCACCGCGCGCCGCCGCGCCGTGACGGCCCACCCGCCCTGGCGCAGCGCCACCACGTTGCTGGCCTGGCTGGGCCTGCTGGCAGCCGGCATGCTGGTGATCCTGCGCATGCAGGTCAGCACCGACCTGTCGGCCTTCCTGCCGGCGGCGCCGGACGCGCGTCAGCGCGTGCTCATCGAGCAGTTGCGCAGCGGCATGTCGGCGCGCACCTTCATGTTGGGCATCGAAGGCGGCCAGCCGGCCCAGCGTGCGGCCGCCTCGCGCGCCGTGGCCGCTGCGCTGCGCCAGGACAAGCGCTTCGAACAGGTGCACAACGGCGAACAGTCGGCCTGGGCCGATGTCGGCGCCTGGGTCGTGCAACACCGCTACCTCCTGAGCCCGGCGGTCGACGCCCAGCGCTTCACTCCCGCCGGCCTGCGCGATGCGATCGACGACACCCTGTCGCTGCTCGGCACCCCCGCGGGCAGGCTGGTCAAGCCGCTGCTGGAGCGCGACCCCACGGGCGAGACCCAGGAGATCGCCGCGGCCAGCCTGCCCGGGAGCGGCCCGCGCACGCTCGACGGCGTCTGGGTATCGCGCGACGGCCAGCGCGCGATGCTGGTGGCGGTGACGGCGGCGGCCGGCGCCGACCTGGACGCGCAAGCCGCGGCGATGGCGCAGATCCGCACCGCCTTCGCGCCGCAGGGGGCGCAGGGCCTGGTGCTGCAGCTCAGCGGCGCGCCGAAGTTCTCGGTCGACAGCCGCGCCCAGATCGAGTCCGAAGTGCAACGCCTGGCCATCGCCGGCACGGTGTTGATGGGTGCGCTGCTGCTCTTGGCCTTCGGCTCGCCCGCGGCGCTGGGTGCGGCCGCGCTGCCGGTGGCCAGCGGCGTCGTGGCCGGCATTGCCGCCGTGAGCCTGGTCTTCGGCACGGTGCACGGCGTCACGCTGGGCTTCGGCTCCACGCTCATCGGGGAGGCCGTGGACTACGGCATCTACTACCTGATCCAGGCCCATGCCACCGGCCTCGGCGCCGCAGGCTGGCGCGCCTGGTTGCGCGAGAGCTGGCCCACCGTGCGCCTGGGCCTGCTGACGTCGGTGTGCGGATTCGCGGCGTTGGCCCTGTCGGGGTTTCCGGGGCTGTCGCAGCTGGGGGTGTTCTCGATCGCGGGGCTCGTGGCCGCCGCCCTGACCACGCGTTTCGTGCTGCCGGTGCTGGTGCCCCACGGGGCGCGTGGCACCGGTGCGCGGCAGCGCCTGGCGAGCATCGCCTCGGCGATCGTGCGCGCGATGCCGCGTGTGCGCCGTGTCGTCGCCGCGCTCGGCCTGGCCAGCCTGGCGCTGCTGGTGTGGAAGCACGACCGCCTGTGGGCCGCCGATCTGTCGTCGCTGAGCCCGGTGCCGGCCCGGGCCCTGGCGCTGGACGCCAGCCTGCGTGCCGATCTGGGCGACCGCGACGGCGGCGCCGTCGTCGTCGTGCAGGCGGCCGATGTGCAGGCCGTGCTGCAGGCCGCCGAGAGTGTCGGCGCACGGCTCGATGCCCTGGTCGACAGGGGCCTGATCGGCGGCTACCGCAGCCCGACCCGGCTGCTGCCCAGCGTGGCCACGCAGCAGCAGCGCCTGGCCGCGCTGCCCCAGGCCGACGATCTGGCGGCGGCATTGGCGCAGGCCACCGCCGGCGGGCCGCTCGCCCCCGGGCGGCTGGCACCCTTCCTGGCTGACGTGGCTGCGGCCCGTGGCACCGCGCCGCTGACGCTGCAGTCGATCCGCGGCACGCCCGCCGCCCCGCTGGTGGGCAACCTGCTGCTGCGCCGCGCCGATGGCTCCTGGGCGGCCCTCCTGACCCTGGATCCGACTCCCACGGGCACGCTCGACCTGGCCGCCGTGCAACAGGCTGCGGCTGGCCAGCCCGGCGCGCAGGTGTTGGATGTCCCAGTGGAACTGCGGCGCCTGTACCGGCACTACCTGCAGGAAGCGCAGGTGCAGGCTCTCGTCGGGGCCGTCGCCGTCGTGCTGCTGATCGCCTGGCGGCTGCGCTCGCTGCCGCGCCTGCTGGCGGTTTGTCTACCGCTCGCCCTGGCCGTCGTATTGACGATGGCCGGGCTGTACCTGCTGCAGGTGCCGCTGGGCATCCTGCACCTGGTGGGCCTGCTGCTGGTGGTGGCCGTCGGCTCGAACTACGCGCTGTTCTTCGACCTCGCGCAGGCCGAAGGCCCGCCACGGGACGACATGCTGGCCTCGCTGCTGCTGGCCAACCTGACCACCGTGCTGTCCTTCGGGCTGATCGCCCTGTCCGGCATCCCGGCGCTGTCGGCGATCGGCCGCGTCGTGGCGCCCGGCGCGCTACTGGCGCTGCTGCTCTCCGCCGCCTTTGCGCGGCACCGCGGCGCGCGCTCCGGTGCGCCAGCCGCCGCCGATGCCGTGTGAAAATCGCCACATCGTTTTCCGCGCGATCTCCAACCTGACCTGCGGACGTTCCATCGCCTCGCGCGCCTCGCATGAACCCCTCCCACGCCAGCGCCAAGCGCTGGGCCACACCGCCCCTCGTGACCGCCAGCGTCGGCCTGCACGCGCTGGCGGCGGGCACAGCCGTGTGGATGCCGGAGACCGCGGCCTGGGCAATGGGTGCGGTGATGCTGAATCACGGTGCCCTGGCGGGTGCGGGCCTGTGGCCGCGCAGCCGCTGGCTGGGACCCAACCTCAGCCGCCTGCCGCCTGCTGCCACGGCGCGCCAGGCCTATGCGCTGACCATCGATGACGGGCCGGATCGGAAGGTGACCCCACATCTCCTGGACCTGCTGGATGAACTGGGTGTGCGGGCCAGCTTCTTCCTGATCGCCGAGCAGGTGCGCCGCCAGCCCGGCCTGGCACGTGACATCGCGCGTCGCGGACATGACATCCAGAACCACAGCCACAGCCACCGGCACCACTTTTCACTGCTGGGTCCGCGAGGCATCGAGCGTGAAGTGACCCAGGCGCAGACGATCCTGGCCGACATCACAGACCAGGTGCCGCATTGTTTTCGCGCACCTGCAGGCTTGCGCAACCCCTTCCTGGACCCCGTGCTGCACCGCCACGGCCTGCATCTGGTCAGTTGGACGCGGCGCGGGTTCGACACGCGCGATGGCCCCGTGGCGCCCGTGCTCGAGCGCCTGGCCTGCGGCCTTGCGGCCGGCGACGTCCTCCAGATGCATGACGGCCACGCCGGGCGCACGGCGGCCGGCAAGGCGCTGGTGCTGAACCTGCTGCCACCGCTGGTGGCGCGCTGCCATGCGCTCGGGTTGCACGCCGAGACCTTGCGCCAGGCCGTGGCTCCGCGCCACGGTGGCCTCGCGTCATGACTTCGCCGGCGCAGGCTCGCCGCACCGGCATCGAACCGGCGCCGCGCGACGTGGCGCTCGGGGGGGCCCGGCAGTGAGGCCCGTTGCCATCACGGCCTACACGCTGGTCACCGCGCTGGGCGCCGGTCGTGCGGCGACGCTCGAGGCCCTGCGGGCTTCGCGCGGCGGACTGGTGCAAGGCGGATTCGAGACCGCGTGCCTGGACACCTGGCTCGGCATCGTCGACGGGCTGGACGCCCCGGATGCGGGCGCGGGGTTGGGTGAGTACGACTGCCGCAACAACCGCCTGGCGGCGCTCGGGCTGCGCACCGACGGCTTCGCTGACCAGGTTCGCACGGTGGCCCAACGCGTCGGGACGCAGCGCGTCGGCGTCTTCCTGGGCACCAGCACCTCGGGCATCCTGAGCACCGAAATCGCCTACCGACATCGCCAGGCGAACGGTGCATTGCCTGCGGGCCTGCATTACGCCGCGACGCACAACACCTATTCGCTGGCCGGCTATGTGCGCCAGGCGCTGAACCTGGCCGGTCCGGCGTTCGTGGTTTCCACGGCCTGCTCCTCCAGCGCCAAGGTCTTTGCGTCGGCCGCACGCATGCTGGCACTCGGCCTGGTGGATGCCGCGGTGGTCGGCGGCGTGGACACCCTGTGCATGACCACGCTGCACGGCTTTCATTCGCTGGAACTTCTCTCGACCGACATCTGCCGGCCGTGGGACGCGCGCCGGCGCGGGCTCTCGCTGGGCGAAGGCGCCGCCTTCGCGTTGCTCGAGCGCGATGCCGCATCGCCGCAGGCCTTGCTGCTGGGCACCGGTGAAAGCAGCGATGGCCATCACATGAGCGCCCCGCACCCGGAAGGTGCCGGCGCCATGATGGCCATGCGCGAGGCGCTCGCGCAGTCCGAGTTGCGACCGGGCGACGTCGACTATCTCAACCTGCACGGCACCGGCACACCCAACAACGACGCCGCCGAGGACAAGGCGGTGTGCAGCGTATTCGGCCGCGAGCTGCCCTGCAGTTCGACCAAGGGCTACACCGGCCACACGCTGGGTGCGGCGGGCGGCGTCGAAGCCGCCATCTCCATGCTGGCGCTGCAACACGACCTGCTCCCGGCCGGCCTGAATTGCGAGCAGCCCGACCCCGCCCTGCACGCGAACTACCTGCGCCAGCCGTTGCAGCAAGAGCTGTCGGTGGTGGCGAGCAACTCCTTCGGCTTCGGCGGCAGCAATGCCTGCCTCGTCTTCGGCGCCGCCCGATGAGCACGCAGGGCACGCTGACCGTCCATGTCGCCGGCATCGGTGCGCTCGGCCCCGGCCTGCCCGATTGGGCGGCCGCGCGCGCCTGCCTGCTCGCCCCTGGCACCTGGCAGCGACAAGCCACGGTGGTCCCGCAGTCGGACTTGCTGCCGCCGACGGAGCGCCGACGAGCCGGCTCGGTAGTGAAGGCTTCCATTGCCGTGGCCGACGCGGCCTGCCGCCACGCGGGCGTCGACCCGGCCTCGATGGCGACCGTGTTCGCGTCGTCCTCGGGAGAGCCGGCGAACTGCCATGCGCTTTGCGAAGCCCTTGCCACGGCCGAGCGCCTGGTGTCGCCCACGCGCTTCACGAACTCGGTGCACAACGCCGCGGCCGGCTACTGGCACATCGCCACGCACTCGATGCAGGCTTCAACCAGCCTGTGCGGATTCGATGCGAGCTTCGCGGCAGGCCTGCTGGAAGCGGCAGCGCAGTGCCAGTCGGGCCAGCGGCCTGTCCTGCTGGTGGCCTGTGATAGCCCGTACCCCGAGCCGCTGAACGCCTTGCGCCATGTCGCTGACGTGTTTGCCGTGGCCCTGCTGCTGCAGCCCGTCGGTGGCGGTGGTGGCGGCTGCTCGGCGCTGCAGTTGAGGCTGCAAGGTGCGGCGCCGGACACCGCCTGCGACGATGCGCGCTTCGAGGAATTGCGCCGCACGATACCGGCCGCACGCAGTTTGCCGCTGATGCAGGCGCTGGCCCGGCAGGCCCCGGTCACGATGGTGCTCGAAGGGCCGCCCGGACTGTCCTTGCGACTGGACGTCGCGCCTGCACGGGGCACCCCGCCATGATCGACCACGCCGGCATCGCCGCGCGCATCCCGCACGCCGGGTCGATGTGCCTGCTCGACGCCGTGCTGGGCTGGTCGGCGCACGATATTCGCTGCCGCATCGTCAACCACGCCGATGCGGTGCACCCGCTGCGCTGTGCAGACGGCCTGCTGGCGCCCTGCGCAATCGAGTACGCCGCGCAGGCCATGGCCTTGCACGGCGCGCTGTGCCAACCGCCAGGCCACGCGCCGCAACCCGGGTTCCTGGCCAGCGCACGCGGTGTGACGCTGCATGTGCCGCGTCTCGACATCTGGCCGGGCCCGCTGATGGTCACGGCCACGCAGTTGGCCGCTGACGGCGGCCAGGCGTTGTACCGATTCGAACTGCGCGACGCCGATGACCGTCTTCTCGTGGATGGCCGCGCCGCCGTCGTCCTGGACAGCCCGCTCGTCACCGAGGCCGACCGACCATGACCCTGATCGGCAAACGCGCCCTCGTCACCGGCGCCAGCGGGGCGCTGGGCAGCGAGATTGCGCGCCGGCTGGCGGCCGATGGCGCCAGGGTCATCCTGCATGGTCACTCGCGCCCCGAGGTCCTGCACGCGCTGGCCGACGAGATCGTGGCCGCCGGCGGCCAGGCGGAGATCTGCCTGTTCGATATCACCAGCGACGAGTCCACCGCCACCGCCTGCGCGCGCCTGCTCGAAGCCGGTGCGGTGCAGATCATCGTCAACAACGCCGGCATCCACGACGATGCCGTGTTCCCCGCCATGCGCGCCGCACAGTGGCACGGCGTGATCGACGTGTCGCTGCACGGCTTCTTTCGCGTCACGCAGCCGCTGCTGCTGCCCATGCTGCGCACCCGCTGGGGGCGCGTGATCAACGTGTCGTCCGTCGCCGCGCTGATCGGCAACCGCGGCCAGGTCAACTACGCGGCGGCCAAGGGCGCGTTGAACAGCGCCACCAAGGCCTTGTCGCTCGAAGTGGCCAGCCGCGGCGTCACTGTGAACGCCATCGCGCCAGGCATCATTGCATCGCCGATGGCCGACGGCGCTTTCGACGCCGAGTCGATTGCACGCCTGGTGCCCGCCAAGCGTGCGGGCACACCCAGGGACGTGGCGGCACTGGCCGGCTTCCTGGCCAGCGCGGACGCGGGGTACATCACGGGTCAGGTGATCTCGGTCAACGGCGGTTTGTGCTGAGTTTCGCTGTCAGGTCTGGAACGGGGGCTGGCGACGCAGTCGGCGCCACAGCAGCAGCGGCAGGCGCAGCACGAACTCGACCATGAGCCGGGTGTGCATCCAGGTCAGCAGCAGGTTGTCGCGGCCGTAGCGGAAATGCGAGACGCCGCCCTCGTCGGCGCTGAAATATTTCACCGGGGCATCCAGGTTGATCGGCTTGACGCCACGCCAGGCCAGGCGCACGACGGCCTCGGTGTCGAAGTCGAAGCGCCGCATCCAGGGTTGGCGCCGCATCACCGATATCAGCGCCTGGCAGGGGTAGACGCGGAAGCCGTACAGCGAGTCGGCCACCCCGGCGCCGAGGGTTTCGAGGTGGGTCCACCCGTTCGACACGCGCCGGCCGCGCACGCGCAGCAGCGGCGCGCTGGCGTCGAAGATCGGGCGGCCGAGGATCATCGCTTCCGGCCGCTCCGCGGACGCCTGCATGAACGACGGAATGAGTGCGGCGGGGTGCTGGCCGTCGGAGTCCATCGTCAGCGCATGCGTGAAACCCGCGCGCTGCGCTTCGTGCAGGCCATGCAGCACGGCCGCACCCTTGCCCTGGTTGTGCGGCAGCACCCACACGCGCAGCCCCGGGTCCTGGGCCTGCATCGCCAGCAGCCCCTGCGCCGTGCCGTCGTCGCTGCCGTCGACGACCACCCATACGGGGTTCCATTCCGCCCGTGCAGCCGCCACGGTCTCGTAGACCTTGGGGCCGGTGTTGTAGCTGGGGATCAGCACCAGGTGGGTCGAAGAGGGTGTCATGTCGCTCATCGGCCGGGTCGCGAGGCCACCCTCACCTGCTGCGCAAAGTACGCCTCGATGCGCGTCAACAGGGCCTGCGTATCGGGTTCGGGCGCAAAGCGTTCACCCAGCCGCACCTTGAAGACGATGGGCAACGGCGGCAACCGCCACAAGGGCCAGCCCTTGCCGAGGTACGGCGACTCGGTATCGATGAACACGGCCTGGATCGGTGCCTGGGCGAGCTTGGCGATCAGCGTGACCCCCGGGCGGAAGGCGTTGATCGGCGGCACCGTGGTGCGCGTGCCTTCCGGGAACATGACGAGTTGCCCCCCTGCCTTCAATTCCGACACCGCCCGCCGCACCATGCCCACGGCCGAGTCGTTACGGATGTAGCGCGCAAGCCGTGCGGCCGGGCCCAGCAGCGGGTTTCGCGCGAGCCCGGCCTTCATCACGCAGAAGCTGCGCGGCAGGCGCGCCACCAGCATCACGGCGTCGAGCATGCTGGGGTGATTGGCGATGACGATCAATCCTGGCTCGTGGCTCATCGCGTCGAGCGCGCGGGCATCCATGCGCAGCAGGCCCGACCATCCGGCAATGCGCCAGAACCAGCGGTAGCCCCGCGCAATGCCCGCGCGGCCGAAGTGCCTTCCGCGTTCACGCGAAAGTAGCGGATAGGCCACGACGGCCGCCAGGTTCCAGGCGATCGAGAAGAGGCCCAGCACCAGCAGCATGGCCTGCAGCATGAGCCAGGTGAAGGGGTAGAGCAGCAGGCGCATCAGCGTCGGGCATCCGGGTCCGACACGCGCTGGTCGGACTGCGTCCAGACCCAGCTCCAGGCCAGACCATAGGCCACGGTCGTGCGCTGGCGCACGAGCGGACTGGGCTCGAAGACCGCGCCGGCGACGCTGTCCGCACGCACGAACATGCCCAGCCAGTGCCGGTCGAAACGGCGCGACAACGCCAGCGTGCCCTGCCATCCCGCCGCGCCGCCGCGCGCGCTGTACACGGGGCGCGTGTCCGTGGCCTCGGCGGCGCCGACGTCGTAGAAGTGCGCGTGGTAGCGCCGGTTGCCGAACACCGGGCCCCACATGACACCCAGGTTCCATCCGTGCACGACATGGTCCACGTTCAGGTGCGGATGAGCGACCCAGCCCACCGCGCGCGGATTGCGCTCCAGCGTGAACGCAGCGCGCAGCGGCAGCCGAAGGTCCATCTTCCACCCCGCCCCCTGGGCCAGGCGGGCGTTGAGGTTGGGGCCCAGCTCCAGCGTCGCGGGCAGGTCGGCCATGCCGCTGCGGGCGTCGTTGTCCTTGCTGCGTGTCGGCGGCGCGGCAGACAGGCTGAGGTCGACATCCCAGCGCTCGCCACCGGCCAGCCGGGCCCGTGCGCCGTCGCGGTCGGCGCGCAGGATCTCGCCGCGGTACACGAACCAGGGCAGCGGCAGCACCCAGGCCTGCGACTGCGCGGCGCCGCGGTAATGCGGCATGAGCAGGCCGCCGACGCCGGCGCCGATCTCCCACAGCGGCAGATCCTGCGCCGCCGCCGAGGTCGCGGCGAGGCCTACCAGCCATGCGCAGGCCCCTGATCGCGCGCGGCGCGAGGTCGACGCGGCACGACTCATGCCGCGAGCGTGGCGAAGGCCGGCCCGATATGGCCGAGCAGGCGGGGCGCCGCGTCCGGGGCGCTCACGATTCGACGACCACGTTTTCGCCCGGCACAGCGCCGAGGTCGCGGATGCTCCTGCGCCGCATGCGCCAGGCGGCCCACGCGCGCCGCCACGAGGCCATCGCGCCGAGGTAGTAGATGCCCTTGAGCACGGCCAGCGAGCGCCAGATCGGCGTGTCGCCGAAGATATCGCCCGCCAGCAGCGACATCAGCGCCTCTTTCACCCGCAACGGATTGGCCGGGTACATGAACAGCTCGCGCAACGCCGGATTCGTCATGCGGTAGATGAACCAGGAGAACTCGCGCGGGCCCTTGCGCAGGACGGCCTCGTACCTGCGGCGTGCCGCGGCCGCCTGGGCCGGATGGTCCAGCGTCGTGGCCACCAGCCGGGCACCTTCGAAGGCACTGACCATGGCCAGGTGCACGCCGGACGAGAAGACCGGGTCGATGAAGGCATAGGCATCGCCCAGCAGCACGTGGCGCTCGCCCGCGGCGTGCGTGCCCAGGTAGCTGTAGTTGCCGGTGGCGTGCACCGCGTCGTCCACCAGTTCCGCGTCCGCCAGGCGCTCGGCCAGCCGTGGGCATTGCGCAATCGTCGCCAGGAAGAACTCCTTCAAGGGTTGGTCGCGCGACTTCAGGTAGTAGGGCCAGCACACCGCGCCGATGCTGGTGGTGCCGTCGGACAGCGGGATGAACCAAAACCAGCCATGCTCGAACCAGAAGATCGTGATGTGGCCTTCGAGCTTGCCTTCCAGCCGGCGCGCACCGCGGAAGTGACCGAACAGCGCTGCGCTGTTGTGCTTGGGGTTCTTGCGCTTGGTGCCCAGCTTGTTGTCGATGAAGGTGTCGCGGCCGGAAGCGTCGACGACGTACTTTGCGCGCCATCTGCGCTGCGCACCGCCGGGGCCCGTGGCGCGCACCTCGGCGCCGTCGGCGTCGAAGTCGACCGCGCGGACCTGCCAGCCTTCGAGCGTCTGCGCGCCGTTCTTCTCGGCATTGCGAAACAGGATCTCGTCGAGCACCGAGCGGCGCACCTGCCAGGCGTAGGGCATGGACTTGTCCCAGGCCTCCGCGAACTCGACGATGCTGCTGTGGCTGTGCGCCGGCGAGACGAATTCGGCGCCCCACTTGGTCATGCCGATGCGCTCGACCTCCTCGCGCACGCCGAGCTGGTAGAACAACGGCCCACTGGCCGGCAATAGCGATTCGCCCACGTGGAAACGCGGGTGGCGCGCCTTTTCCAGCATCACCACATGCCGGCCCTCGCGCGCCAGCAAGGTGGCGATGGTGGAGCCGGCCGGGCCGCCGCCGACGACGAGCACGTCGCAATGGCCGGCCTCGGGTGCGTCGGAGGGTTTCATCAGGAAGGTCCCATTCATGAGCGGCGCCTGGCACCACAGGCCTGTTCGAGGGCGATCGAAGACTTCCTGCACGCTCGATGCATTCGAACGAATGCGGAGCAAATTATGCCCCAGCGGGTACCACGCCCCCGGCGCAGCCAGCCCCTTGCCGCCGCTGCCGGACGGTCGGTGGTAGCCTTCGGCCCGCTGCGGCCCCTTGGGCGTTTCGCGACACGACGCTGCAACGGCGTGTGCGCCGACCCGCGACGCCCCGACCCGGACCCCGATGCCACCCGCGTTCCCATGGCCTGCACCACCGCACTCCGGCATGTCGTCGACCTGGCGTGTGCGACTGTGGAGCCGCTTCAGGCGCTACTTCCTTGTGAAGGCGGTGGGCATCACGGCCTTCGTGGGGCTCTTCTTCATTGCCTACTTCGAACTGCTGCGCCACCCGGCCCGCGCCGTGACCCAGATGCCACTGATCTGGCTGGACCAGGTGCTGCCATTCGAGCCGGCCGCGCTGTGGATCTACCTGTCCTTGTGGTTCTACGTGGGCATCGCGCCGGGGCTCCTGTTCTCGCTGCGCGCGTTGCTCATGTACGGGGTCTGGGCGATCGTCCTTTGCTCGTTGGGCCTGGGCACCTTCTACTTCTGGCCCACGGCCGTACCGCCGCAGACGATGGACCTGGCACAGTTCCCGGCCTTTGCCGTCCTGCGCGGCGTGGACGCCGCCGGCAATGCCTGCCCGTCGATGCACGTGGCCACCGCGATGTTCACCGCCATCCGGCTCGGCCACGTTCTGCGCATGACCAGGGTGCCGGCCTGGTTGCATGCCGCCAACGCCCTGTGGTTCGTCGCCATCGCCTACTCGACGATGGCGGTGCGCCAGCATGTGGCGCTGGACGTGCTGGCGGGCGTCGCACTGGGGGCTGCGGTGGCGATGGCGTCGCTGCGCTGGCCGGGAACCAACTGGCCGGTCCCGCCCTCATTGGAGCGAGCCTTTCGCAGATGGCGCTGATCAGACGGGTCGCCCGGCGCCCGCCACCGACGCACCGAAGGGCCGCCTTCTAGAATGGCGGCAGCCCCGGCAACCGCCGCACTGACCGCTGCATCAACGCACCCGATGGCCCACGCCCCACAGTCCCCCGACAGCCCCAAACCGAGCAACTTCCTGCGCGGCATCATCGAGCGCGATCTCGAAGCCGGCACCTGGAGCCCGCGCCATTTCGGCGGCAGCCCGGGGGACGCGGCACACCACCGGGCCGGGCCGGCCGATCCGGCAAAGATCCGCACGCGCTTCCCGCCCGAGCCCAACGGCTACCTGCACGTGGGCCACGCCAAGAGCATCTGCCTGAACTTCGGCCTGGCGCGCGACTACGGCGGCGTGTGCCACCTGCGCTTCGACGACACCAACCCCGAGAAGGAAGAGCAGGAGTACGTCGACGCCATCATCGAAGCCGTGCGCTGGCTGGGCTTCGACTGGAACGTGGGCGGCACCAGCCACCTCTACTACGCCAGCGACTATTTCGACTTCATGTACCGCGCCGCCGAGGCGCTGGTGGGCGCCGGCCTGGCCTATGTGGACGAGCAGACGCCCGAGCAGATGCGCGAGCGCCGCGGCGACTTCAACACGCCGGGCACCGACAGCCCCTTCCGCAGCCGCACGCCCGAAGAGAACCTGGCCCGCCTGCGCGAGATGCGGGCCGGCTCGCTCGACGACGGCGCGGCCGTGCTGCGCGCGAAGATCGACATGGCTTCGCCCAATATCAACCTGCGCGACCCCACGCTGTACCGCATCAAGCGCGCCACCCACCACAACACCGGCGACACCTGGTGCATCTACCCGATGTACACCTACGCGCACCCGATCGAGGACGCGCTGGAGAACATCACCCACAGCATCTGCACGCTGGAGTTCGAAGACCAGCGCCCGTTCTACGACTGGCTGCTGGAGAGCCTGGCCGATCTGGGCCTGCTGGCCCGGCCGCTGCCGCGGCAGTACGAGTTCGGCCGCCTGAACCTGAGCTATGTGATCACCAGCAAGCGCCGTCTGCGCGAACTGGTGGCCGAGGACATCGTCGCCGGCTGGGACGACCCGCGCATGCCCACGCTCTACGGCATGCGCCGTCGCGGCTATACGCCGGCTTCCATCCGCGCCATGGCCGACGGCAGCGGTGCCTCCAAGACCAATATCTGGCTCGACTACGCGGTGCTCGACGGCTGCCTGCGCGCCGATCTCGAAGAGCAGGCGCCGCGCGCCATGGCCGTGCTCGCCCCGATGCGGCTGGAGATCACCAACTGGGCCGAGCTCTTCGGCAGCGCCGATCACATCGAGCCCTGCCATGCCCCGGCGCACCCCCAGCGACCCGAACTCGGCGAACGCGCGTTCGGCCTGGCTCGCGAGCTGTGGATCGAACGCGACGATTTCGCCGAAGTGCCCGCCAAGGGCTTCTTCCGGCTATTTCCGCCGAAGACGCTGCCGGACGGCAGCGTCGTCCCCGGCAACAAGGTGCGGCTGAAATACGGCCTGGTGGTCGAATGTACCGGCTGCGAGAAGGATGCCGCCGGCGTGGTGACCAAGGTGCTCGCCCGCGCGCTGCCCGATACGCGCAGCGGCACGCCGGGGGCCAACGCGGTGAAGGTCAAGGGCACCATCACCTGGGTGGCGGTGCACGACGCGCTGCCCGCCACCCTCAACCTCTATGACCGCCTCTTCACCGAGCCGCAGCCCGAAGCCGGCGGACGCAACTTCCGCGAGGTGCTCAACCCGCGCAGCAAGGTGGTGGTGACGGGTTGGATCGAGCCCTCGCTCGCCGACACGCCACGCGAGCACCGCCTGCAGTTCGAGCGCCACGGCTATTTCGTCGCCGACCGCATGGACCACAGCGCCGGGCACCCGGTGTTCAACCGCATCACCACGCTCAAGGACAGTTGGACGGCATAGCGTGGCGGGGCTCGCCACGCGCGAGCCTGGCCCCGCTGCACCGGACCCCCTCGCCACCCGCTCCACGGAGACCCCCCATGCACTTGCCCTTTCTGCGCGCCAGCGCCTGCCTTGCCCTCGCCCTTCCCCTTGCCCTGGCGCTGCCCGCCGGCGCGCTCGCGCAGGGCGACCCCCTGGCCCGCGCCGCTTCCGCCGAGGCCGGTGCGCTGGTCACCGAGAGCGGCCTGGTCTTTCGCTCGTTGCGCGAAGGCAAGGGCGCGAGCCCCGCAGCCACCGACACCGTGAGCGTGCAATACCGCGGCACCTTCGCCGACGGCCGCGAGTTCGACAGCTCCTACTCGCGCGGCAAGCCGGCGAGCTTTCCGCTGAACCGCGTCATCAAATGCTGGACCGAAGGCGTGCAGCGCATGAAGGTGGGCGGCAAGGCCAAGCTCACCTGCCCGGCGGCCATTGCCTACGGCGAGCGTGGGGCCGGCGGCACGATCCCGCCGAATGCGACGCTGCAGTTCGAAGTGGAGTTGTTGGGCATCGAAGGCAAATAGCCGCTCAGGCCCCCTCAGCACAAACCCGCGCAAACCCGCGCAGACCCTCGCCGACCCAGCGCAGCCCGCCCGCCCATGCGCGACGCCTTCCTGCTCGCCCCCGACCTCGTCTTCCTCAACCACGGCTCTTTCGGCGCCTGCCCGCGCGAGGTCTTCGACGCCTACCAGGGCTGGCAGCTGGCGCTGGAGCGCAACCCGGTGGAGTTCCTGGGCCGGCGCTCGGCGGGCCTGCTCGCCGATGCGCGCCAGCGCCTGGGCCAGTACCTCGGCGCAAGCGGCCAGGACCTGGTCTTCGTGGCCAATGCCACCACCGGCGTGAATATCGTCGCGCGCTCGCTGGCGCTGCAGCCGGGCGACGAGGTGCTGGGCACCGACCATGAATACGGCGCCTGCGACGCCGCCTGGCAATTCGCCTGCGCGCAGCGCGGCGCGAGCTACCGGCGCGTGGAAGTGCCGCTGCCCTTCGAGCGCGACACCTGGGCACCGCGCCTGCTGGCCGCCGCCACGCCGCGCACGCGGCTGATCTTCGCCAGCCACATCAGCTCGACCACGGCGCTGGTCTTCCCGGTGGCCGAGCTGTGTGCCGCGGCGCGCGAGCGCGGCATCGCCACGCTCGTCGACGGCGCCCATGCGCCGGGCCAGGTGGCGCTGAATCTCGACGCCATCGGCGCCGACTTCTACACCGGCAACTGCCACAAGTGGCTGTGCGCGCCCAAGGGCGCGGCCTTCCTGCATGCCCGGCCCGAACGCCAGGCGGAGATCGACGCCACCGTGGTGAGCTGGGGTTACGCGGCCAGCGGCGCCGGTCATACCGGCTTCGACGCCTACACCGGCCGCACGCTATTCGAGCGCCGGCTGCAGTGGCAAGGCACGCGCGATATCGCGGCCTTTCTGGCCGTGCCCGCGGCCATCGATTTCCAGCAACGCCACGGCTGGCCCGCCCGGCGAGCGCAGTGCCATGACCTGGCCTGCGCCACGCAGCGCCGGGTGCTTGCGCGCAACGGCCTGGCGCCGATCGCGCCGGACGCGGATTTCGCGCAGATGGTGCCCATCCCGGTCGCCACGGCAGCGCCCGAGAAGCTGCGGCAATGGCTTTTCGAACAGCACCGCATCGAGGTGCCCATCACCCAGCACGGCGGGCGCCGCTTCGTGCGCCTGTCCGTGCAGGCCTACAACACCCCGGCCGAGCTCGACGCGCTGGTCAGCGCGCTGGCGGCCGCCGGCGTCTAGGGCTGGTGGCCGACGACTCCACGCCGGCGCGCGGCGGCAGCCCGGTGTGCTGGGTGAGGGCGACGCCCGGGCTGGGTTGTGCACGCCCGGCCGGTGCGGTGGAATTCTTGCGCCGGGCGCTGGTGTAGCCGCCATCGGTCAGCGGCTGGAAGCTGGGAATGAGCTGGTGCTTGCCGTTGCCGATGAGGTCGGCCCGGCCCATGGATTTGAGCGCCTCGCGCAGCAGCGGCCAGTTGTTCGGGTCGTGCCAGCGCAGGAAGGCCTTGTGCAGGCGCCGGCGCTTCTCGCCGCGCACGATATCCACCTTCTCTGCCCGCGCCGGGTCGCGGCTGATGCCCTTGAGCGGGTTGAGATCGGTGTGGTACATCGCCGTGGCGGTGGCCATCGGTGACGGATAGAAGGTCTGCACCTGGTCGGCCTTGAAGCCGTTGCGCTTCAGCCAGATCGCCAAGTTCATCATGTCTTCGTCGCTCGTGCCCGGGTGGGCGGCGATGAAGTAAGGGATGAGGTACTGCTTCTTGCCCGCCTCGGCGCTGAACTTCTCGAACATCTGCTTGAAGCGGTCGTAGCTGCCGATGCCCGGCTTCATCATCTTCGACAGCGGGCCACCTTCGGTGTGCTCCGGCGCGATCTTCAGATAACCGCCGACGTGATGGGTGACCAGTTCCTTCACGTACTCGGGTGACTGCACCGCCAGGTCGTAGCGCAGGCCGGAACCGATGAGGATCTTCTTGACGCCACGCAGCGCGCGCGCGCGCCGGTACATGTGGACCAGCGGCCCGTGGTCGGTATTCAGGTTGGGGCAGATGCCGGGGTAGACGCAGCTCGGCTTGCGGCAGGCGGCTTCGATCTCGTGGCTCTTGCAGCCGATGCGCCACATGTTGGCCGTGGGGCCGCCGAGGTCGCTGATGACGCCGGTGAAGCCCTTGACCTTGTCGCGGATCTCCTCGATCTCGCGGATCACCGAGTCTTCGCTGCGGCTCTGGATGATGCGGCCTTCGTGCTCGGTGATGCTGCAGAAGGTGCAGCCGCCGAAGCAGCCGCGCATGATATTGACGCTGAAGCGGATCATCTCCCACGCGGGGATCTTGGTGGCGGCATCGAAGCTGCCGCTGCCGTCGGCGTAACTCGGGTGCGGGCTACGCGCATAGGGCAGGTCGAAGACCGCGTCCATCTCGGCCGTGGTCAGCGGAATCGGCGGCGGCGTGATCCACAGGTCGCGCGCAGCGGCGCCGGTGCCATGCCGCTGCACCATCGCGCGCGCATTGCCGGGGTTGGTCTCCAGGTGCAGCACGCGGTTGGCGTGGGCGTAGAGCACGGCGTCGCTCTTCACCTGCTCGTAGGCGGGCAGGCGCAGCACGGTCTTGTCGCGCGGCGGCATCGTCAGCGCGCCCGACTTGCGGCTGACGGGAAGCGCGACCGTCGCCACCGCCGGCAGCACCTCGCCGCGGCCTTCGTCCCTGGCGCAGCTCTCGCCCACCGAGGCCGCGGCCTCGCTGGTCGTCAGGTAGGGGCTGATGTGCTCGTCGATGCGGCCCGGGCGGTCGACCTCGGTGCTGTCGATCTCCATGAAGCCCTGCGGCGCCAGGCCCGGCGCGCTTTTCACCATGAAGGCGGTGCCGCGCACGTCGGTGATCGTCTCGATGGGCTTGCGCGCGGCCAGCCGGTGCGCCACTTCGATGATGGCGCGCTCGGCATTGCCGTAGAGCAGCAGGTCGGCCTTGCTGTCGACGAGGATGCTGCGGCGCACCTTGTCCTGCCAGTAGTCGTAATGGGCGATGCGTCGCAGGGAAGCCTCGATGCCACCGATGACCACCGGCACGTCGCTCCAGGCCTCCTTGCAGCGCTGGGTGTAGACCAGCGTGGCGCGGTCGGGGCGCCCGCCCCCTTCACCGCCCGGCGTGTAGGCGTCGTCGCTGCGGATCTTGCGGTCGGCGGTGTAGCGGTTGATCATCGAATCCATATTCCCGGCGGCGACGCCGAAGAACAGGTTCGGCTTGCCGAGAGCCCTGAAGGCATCTGCGCTGTGCCAGTCGGGCTGGGCGATGATGCCGACGCGAAAGCCCTGCGCCTCGAGCACGCGGCCGATCACGGCCATGCCGAAGCTGGGGTGGTCGACATACGCATCGCCGGTGACGATGACGATGTCGCAACTGTCCCAGCCCAGCGCCTCCATTTCGGCGCGGCTCATGGGCAGGAACGGCGCCGTGCCCAGGCGCTTGGCCCAGAACGGGCGGTAGCTGGTGATCGGCTTGGCCGGGGCGCCTGGTTCGGCGCGCTTCGGGTGGGGGGCGAGGGCTGGCACGTTGGGGGCGGTGCGGCCGGCGAGGGCGGCCAGGAGGAGGCGAAGACGCGATTGTCGGCCCTGGGGCCGGGCCGTAGCCGCTGCGGGGGCATGCCTGGGGCGACCTGCTGCGCTCAAGCGCCCCCCGCGGCGACCGATAACCAGCCATGCTCGGTCTCCTCCAAATACTCGCCTGGACCGGCGGCGCGCTGCTGGCGCTCGCCGTCTTCATCGTCTGCTGGGAGCAGTGGCGACAAGGCTCGCGCCCGCCACCCCCGCCCTGGCCCGGCTCGCCGCGGGCAACGAGCGTCGACGTCGACCTGGACGCGCTCCCCGAGGTACCCGCGGGCGATCGCCACGCGCGCGTCTCCACACTCGGCGCCACCCTGGATCGAATGGTCAGCGGCCCGCGGGAGCCCGCGCCACCCTCCTCCAGCCGTGCCTGGATCGAGACGCGCCCCATGGTGTCCCTGGCGCCGCTGGCCGAGCCAGAGAGCCACTGACCCCGAGTCGCGCTCATAGACGCTGCGGCCACGCCCTCGCTGGTCCGCCCAGGGCCACCGCGCACCGCATTGGAATTCGGCAAACCTGACTAATCGGTCAGGGTCAGCGGCCTATGTCGGCTCTTTCCTCGTAAACTGCCGGCGGCGCGAGGAAAGATTGCCCAATGGAGGTGATCTGGATCATTTTATGGAACAACCTCAATGCATTTAATCGTTTTAGTCAAACAGGTGCCTGATGTTTCCCGAATTCCTGAAACCGCCTGGGATCGCAAGAAAGGAACCTTGAAGAGAGCGTTGCTCGACAATGTGCTCAACCCATTGGACTTGCATGCCCTGACTTTGGCCTACCGCATGAAAGAGCAGCTTGCCGATCCGCAGGCGAGAATCATCGCTCTGAGCATGGGGCCCCCTCAAGCCCGGGAAGTCTTGCTCGACGCCATGTCTCGAGGCGCGGACGAAGGCGTGCTGCTCACCGATGTCGCGTTTTCAGGTGCCGACACGATCGCCACGGCGTATACATTGGCCCAGGCGATTCGAAAGATTGAGCAGGAAGTATTGAAGTCACAGGATTACATTATTCTTTCAGGGATGCAATCTGTCGACGGGGATACCGCTCAGGTTCCGGGGCAGATTGCAGAGGAACTGAATATTGAACACATTTCGTATGTGCAGTCCTTTGAGTACAAGGAACTCGAAGGTGCCCAGCGTCTGATCGTAAAACGCATAGGCCCGGGGGGCGTCGAAAGCGTTTCCCCACTTGTTTATCCGGTGTTGCTGACCGCCACGGCCTGTACCGAACCCTTGTACCGATCCTTTCACCGCGCGAGGGATGCGCGTACACACAAGATCAGCGAATGGAATGCGGCCGCGTTGAAGACCGACCCGGCGCACATCGGCGCGAAGGGATCGCGAACGCAGGTATTTAGAATTTTCTCGCCCAGCGAGGACCAGCAAAAACGCTGCGTCTTTCCGAAGACGGTCGATGAAATGCTGCAGCAGATCGAGTCCTTGTACCGAAACCCGCCCACCCGCAGCGCCGTGGTGGAAGCCGAACCCTACTCCGTGGACGGGAAGACTCCCACGTACACCGGCGAGGTGTGGGTCTATGTGGAGCAGACCCATGGAAAGATCGAATCTGTCTCCCTGGAACTCATCAGCAAGGCCCGCGAGCTCGCCGATTCATTGAACCAGAAGGTCGGAGCCGTGCTTGTGGGGCATCAGGTGGCGGGACTCGCCCCCACACTGATTGCGCAGGGGGCCGACAAGGTTTACCTCACCGAGCACCCGGCTCTGGCGCGGTTTCTTCCCATGCCGTACAAGAAGGCGGTTTGCGCGTGGGTGGAGCGCGAGAAACCGCAGATCGTGCTTTTCGGCGCCACGCCGCTGGGCCGAGAGCTGGCCCCACGGGTCGCGTACCACAGCAATGCCGGGTTGACTGCCGATTGCACCAAGCTGGACATCGACGATATTCACAAAGGAAACATCTCGGTCACTGCGGCGCTCAAGCAAACCCGGCCGGCGCTGGGCGGAAATATCATGGCCACCATCATGACGCGGGATTCGCAGATTCAGATGGCCTCTGTGCGTCCGGGCGTCATGAAAGCGGAGATTCCGGATCCCTCACGCGAAGGCGTCGTGGTTTCCCAGCCGATCGAAATCGAGGCGAAAGATATTCGCACGCAGGTGCTATCGAGTGAGCCCATTCCAGAAAAAACCAAGCTCACCGACGCGCAGATCCTGGTCTCCGGCGGGCGGGCGCTGGGGAGCAAGGCAAATTACGACCGTCATGTGAGGGGCCTGGCCTCGGCGTTACAGACCGTGCTGTCGGCGCGCGTGGACGTGGGCGCGTCGCGTGCCGCAGTCGAGGAGGGAATGGCCGGGCATGAGTCCCAGGTGGGCCAGACCGGGCAGACCGTGCAGCCGCGAATGTATATCGCCGTTGGTATCTCGGGCGCCGTGCAGCACCTCTCCGGAATGCAGAACTCGGAAGTGGTCATCGCCATCAACAAGGATCCGAAGGCACGTATATTCGACTACGCCGATCTCGGCATGGTTGGCGACTACGAAACCATTGTGCCAGAGCTGGTGGGTCTGATTGAAGCGAGAAAAAATCAATGAGTTCGATCGATTTTTTGATTGTGGGAGCAGGCCCCGCGGGCCTTGCCGCGGCACTGCGCCTGAAGCGTAAATTGAAAGAGATGGGGCGGAATGATTCGGTCGTGGTGGTCGAAAAGGCGCCGACGCTCGGTTATCACACCCTCTCCGGGGCAGTCTTCGAGCCGGCTTGCCTTGACGAACTCGTTCCTGGCTGGCGAGAGTCCGATGACGCCTTCGTCAAAAGCCTGGTGAAGGTGGAACGCGATGAGCTTTACTATTTGAGCGGGCGCCGCGCCTTCAAAATACCACCTGTTTTCATTCCACGGGATCTTTGCCATCTCAACGACTATACGGTTTCGCTGGGTCGGATGGTTGAATGGCTCGGAAAACTGGCTGAAAAGGAGGGCGTCGAGATCTGCACCGGATTTTCCGTAGGCGCACTGCTCCATGAAAACGGCAAAGTCCTGGGTGTGAAGCTGGTGGATCAGGGGCTCGATACGCACGCCACACCGAAGTCCAACTTCCTGCCCGGGGAAGAGCTGCGCGCCAGCGTCACCCTTTTGGCAGACGGCGCCCGTGGCGTGGCTTCGCGCCAACTGATAGAGATCATTGGCAAGGGCAAGAACCCGCAGGTCTATTCACTTGGGGTCAAGCAGCTCATAAAGCTCCCTCCGAATAATACCTTCGGAAACAATCGAACGATTCATACCATAGGCTATCCCAACCGCAGCGATGTTTTCGGAGGCGGGTTTCTCTACAGCATGGGCAACGACGTGGTCGCCGTGGGACTCATTCTCGGGCTGGATTGGAAGTATCAAGACCTCAACCCCCAGCAAGAGCTCGAAGCCTTCAAGTCACAACCGTTCATTCATGAACTTCTGAAAGACGGCCAGGTTTTGATCTCCGGTGTCAAGACCATCCCGGAGGGCGGCTACTATTCGTTGCCAGGGCTTTGTACCGACGGGGCCATGGTGCTGGGCGATGCCGCCGGTTTCGTGAATATGCAGAAGATCAAGGGCATTCACTACGCGATATTTTCTGGAATCTGCGCCGCCGACGCACTCATGGATGCGCTGCCCAGCGGGGACTACTCGCGCGCCGGGCTCGCGCACTACAAGACAAAACTGAAAGAGCGCGGGATTTTCCGGGATCTCTTCCGCGCCCGGAACTTCCGCCAGGTGTTCAAGTTCGGCCTGTTTCCAGGCGCCTTGATCTCACGATTCCAGCAGCTTCTGCCGAGCCGGGTCAGTATCGAACGGGACAACCTGGCTATTGAAAAGGGTGCGCGGCTGGAGCGGGAAGTTCAACCCGGAATGGACCGCGCGCAGTTTGTCAGTCTGTCGGGCGCCGCCCATCGCGAAGACGAACCCAGCCACATCAAGATCATCGACAGCAAGTTGTGCATAGAGTGCACCAGGCTGTACGGCGCACCCTGCACGTTCTTCTGCCCGGGTGAGGTTTATCGAGTCAAGGGCGACGAAATCATATTGAGCCCGTCGAACTGCATGCACGACTGCTCATGCCAGGTCAAGTGCCCGCATGAAAACATTCTCTGGACCCCGCCTGAAGGCGGTGAGGGACCGCGCTTCAAACAGATGTAGGCGAGCGAGAAACTGGCCCGCCCGGCAGGTCAAACATGGACTATTTGCCCAGGCCCATCTGCTTGCCCACGTCGGTATAGACCTTGATCTTCTCCTTCATGAAGGCATCCATGCGGTCGGGGCCGATATTGATCAACTCGAAACCGCTCTTGGCGGCCAACTGCTGCATCTCCGGGTCGGCGTTCAGCGCGGCCCACAGCTCGGCCAGGCGTTTGCGCGCCTCGGGCGGCGTGCTCTTGGGCACACCGATGCCGCGGAAGGCACCGTCCACCCAGTCGATGCCGAGTTCCCTGAAGGTGGGCACGTCGGGCATCAGCGGGTGGCGTTTGTCCATCGCCACGGCCAGGCCACGCACCTTGCCCTTCTGGTTGATGGCGAAGGCGGTGTAGGTCATCGCGCCGTGGACGTGGCTGCCGAGCACGGCCATGGTCATGTCGCCCGTGCCCTTGAACGGCACGTAGGTCGTCTTCACGCCGAAGAAATTGTTCATGCGCTCGTGCGCCGCGTGGTTGGCCGAATTCAGGCCCGATCCGCCCAGGTTGAGCTTGCCCGGATCGGCCTTGGCCGTCTTCACGAAATCGGCGAAATTCTTGATCGGGCTGTCCTGCGGAACGACCAGGATGTCGGGCGTGTAGTGGAACCAGAACACCGGGGTGATGTCCTCGGTCTTGTACTGCACGACACCTTCCATCGGCTGCAGCACGGTGTGCGGCAGGTTGATGCCCACGATGTTCACGCCATCGCCCGGCAGCGCATTCATCTGGCTCCACATCAGTGCGCCCCCCGCACCGGTCTTGTACTGAATGATGGTTTCGATGGCGGGGCACTTCTTCTTCAGCACGACCTGTTGGTGGCGCGCCGAGAGGTCGCTCTCGCCGCCGGGCGGGAAGGCCTGCCAGTACATCAGGTTCTTCTCAGGGCAGGGTTGGGCCCCTGCCGGCAGCGAGGCCAGTGCGGCCAGGCCCAGCGCCAGGGTTCTCATGAGTCTCGTCACCATGTTCGTGTCTCCTCGTCGGTGGATTGAACTTGTCGGATGCCGCCTTCAATGGCCCAAGTGGCTGCACACCGCGGCGGTCACCTGCGCCGTGGTGGCGCGGCCACCGAGGTCGCGGGTGTGCAATGCGGTGTCGGCCGTGACCGCCTCGATGGCCGCCATCAGGCGCGCGGCGGCAGCGTCCTCGCCCAGGTGCTGCAGCAGCATCACGCAGGACCAGAAGGTGCCCACCGGGTTGGCCAGGCCCAGACCCATGATGTCGAAGGCCGAGCCGTGGATCGGCTCGAACATGCTCGGGTAGCGGCGTTCGGGGTCGATATTGCCGGTGGGTGCGATGCCCAGGCTGCCGGCCAGCGCCGCAGCCAGGTCGGACAGGACATCGGCATGCAGGTTCGTGGCCACCACGGTGTCTATGCTGGCCGGCCGGTTGACCATGCGCGCGGTCATCGCGTCCACCAGTTCCTTGTCCCACTTCACGTCCGGAAACTCGCTCGCCACCTGAGCGGCGATCTCGTCCCACATCACCATCGCATGGCGCTGCGCGTTGCTCTTGGTCACCACCGTGAGCTGCTTGCGCGGCCGTGCGGCGGCGAGCCGGAAAGCGAAACGCATGATGCGTTCGACGCCCACGCGCGTCATGATCGACACGTCGGTGGCGACCTCGATCGGGTGGCCCTGGTGGGCGCGGCCCCCCACGCCGGCATATTCGCCTTCGGAGTTCTCGCGCACGATGACCCAGTCCAGGTCCTGTGGCCGGCAGCGTTTCAGCGGCGCGTCGATGCCGGGCAGGATGCGCGTGGGCCTCACGTTGGCGTATTGGTCGAAGCCCTGGCAGATCTTCAGCCGCAGGCCCCACAGCGTGACATGGTCGGGGATCTGCGGGTCGCCGGCCGAGCCGAACAGGATGGCGTCCTTGCCGCGCAGCGCGTCCAGCCCGTCGGCGGGCATCATCACGCCGTGGGCGCGGTACCAGTCGCCGCCCCAGCCGAAGTTCTCGAACTCGAGGCCGAACGCGCCACTGGAATTGGCCAGCGCCTGCAGCACCTGCTGGCCGGCGGGAATCACTTCCTTGCCGATGCCGTCGCCGGGAATCGTGGCAATGCGATAGAGCTTCATGGGCGCCGACTGTAAGCCCGCACGAGACACAGGGCGCCGGTTCCCGACCGAACCACACAGCCGACGATCGGCCGGGCCGGGTGCCTTGGCCCCAGCGGCTCGCGTGGCAAGATCCTGGTGCGCGCCCCTGCAGGGTCCATCACTTGATTTCGCCACCACCGAAAGAGGAAGAAGGCATGAACAAGAAAATATTTGTCTCGCGGGAGATCTTCGAAGAAGTGCTGGACTTTCTCGCGACTCATTTCGAAGTCCATTCCAACCAGGCGGATGCGGTGCTCACTGCCGAAGAGCTGGCCAGCGCTCTTTCCGACAAGGAGGGCGCCATGGTCGCCCTCACCGAACGCATCGACGAAGCGCTCCTGAGCCGCTGCGCCCATTTGCGGGCGGTCTGCAATATCGCCGTGGGCTACAACAATATCGATCTCGCGGCCTGCAACGCCCACGGTGTCATGGCGACCAATACGCCCGGCGTGCTGGACGATACGACCGCCGATTTCGCCTGGACCTTGATCCTCGCCACCGCCCGCCGCCTCACCGAAGCCGAGCGCTACCTGCGCGACGGGAAATGGAAGAAGTGGGAGCTCAAACAGCTGCTCGGACTCGACGTCCACCATGCGACGCTGGGCATCATGGGCATGGGAAGAATCGGCCAGGCCGTGGCGCGGCGGGCGCTCGGTTTCGACATGGAGGTTCTGTACCACGACCAGAGCCGCGTTGCTCCCGAGATCGAATCCGCCTGCCGGGCGCGATTCGTGTCCAGGGAAGAACTCCTGGGCAAGTCGGACATCGTCAGCCTGCATGTGCCCTACAGCCCGCAGACCCACCACCTGATGGGCGCGCAAGAGATCTCGCTGATGAAGAAATCCGCCATCCTCATCAATACCGCCCGCGGCGGGGTGGTCGATGACGACGCCCTGGTCGAGGCGCTGCGATCGGGCGTCATTGCCGGCGCCGGGCTCGATGTCTTCGAACGCGAACCCGCGCTTCATCCTGGATTCAAGGAACTGGCCAACGTGGTGCTCTCGCCCCATATCGCCAGTGCCTCCAGGAATACCCGGTTCAAGATGGCGATGAAGGCCGCGGAAAACCTCGTCGCTGCGCTGACCACCGGGCAGCCACCCGACCTGCTGAATCCTGGCGTGAACCGTGGCTGAACCGCTGCATGCCCTGGGTCTGATAGCCGCCACCAAGGGGATCCAAGGCCGGCGCTTCACCGCCGAGCAGTACGCACGGGCCCTGCTCGAGAGGATTGCCGCGCACGACGGCGACATCCAGGCCTGGGCCTGGCTCGATCCGGCGGTGGCTCTGCGGGAGGCCCGCCTTTGCGACCAGCGCCTCGAGTCGGGAGAGGCCTGCGGCCCGCTGCTCGGAATTCCCGTCGGGGTGAAGGATATCTACGCCACCGCCGGTGTGCCCACGGAAATGGGCTCTGCGGCCTTCGCCGGGAATATTCCGGACCGTTCGGCCCGGGTCATCGACAGGCTCCGTGGGCAGGGGGCCTACGTGATGGGCAAGACAGTCACCACGGAATGCGCCTTCATTTCCCCCGGCAAGACCCGCAACCCCTGGAACCGCCTGCATACGCCGGGAGGTTCTTCCAGTGGATCGGCGGCGGCGGTCGCAGCGGGGTTCGTCCCGGCAGCCCTGGGCACACAGACCAACGGCTCGGTCATACGCCCGGCCGCGTTTTGCGGCGTGGTCGGGTTCAAACCCACCCAGGGGATCATCCCCATCGAAGGGGCGTTGACGTTCAGCCACACGCTGGATCAACCGGGGGTCTTCACGCGCCATACCAAAGACGCCGCCTGGTTCGCAGCGGCCCTGTCGCCCGAGGGCGGAAGCATCTCACCGACCCTCGTTGAGCGTGGCAAGCCGCCGGTTCTTGTCGCCGTCAAGACGCCCGTCTGGGAACAAGCGCAGGAATACGCCAAACAGAACTTCGCTCGCACGATAGAAATATTGCGAGCCGGTGGCGCCGAAGTCGAAGAGCGCGAATTGCCGGATCTCTTCAGCCTCGCTCATGGGGCCATCAGAACGGTCATGCTCGCCGAGGCCGCATTCAATCTGGAAACCCTGGCACTCAACCAGGCCCGGCTCTTGAGCGCCACCTTGCGGGACTTCATCGCCGACGGAACGAGAGTCGGCGCCGTGGCCTATCAGCAGGCCCTTGCATTGCGTCAGCGACTTCGGGATGAGTTGCGCCGGTTTCTTTCGCGATACGACGCCCTCATCACGCTGCCCACGACGGGTGAGGCGCCGGCCACCCTGGAACAGACCGGCAACGCTGCCTTTTGCTCCATCTGGAGCCTGTGCGGTGTGCCGGCGCTCACCCTTCCGACCGGCTTGGGACCCTGCGGGTTGCCGCTGGGTTTGCAGCTTGTCGGGGCCGAGGGACAGGACGACCGGGTGCTGTCGGCCGCCCGTTGGTGCGAAGAACGCCTGCCCTTCCCCGCCTGGATTCCGGTTCAGGGCAAGCCGTGAAGCCAGCCGGCCGCCCCGCCAGCGCGACCCGTCGTGGATCGTGGAACAGGGCTGGGTCGCGGGCCCGGGCGCTGAAAGCTAAAAGGGCTGGCTCCAGCGCGCGCTGAGCAGGAAGTTGCGCCCCGCCGCCGGCTCGAAGAAGCGCTGGTTGGCCTCGTTGACGATGACGCTGCCGGCGACGCGGCGGTCGGCCAGGTTGTCGGCGCGGCCCAGCAGCTCAAGTGTTCCCGGGCCGAGGTCCAGGCGCCACAGCGCGCGCAGCGCGAGCAGGCCGTAGCCGCTGGCGAAATCGCTGTGGGTCTCGTTCACCGGTTGCCGACCCTGGGCGCGTGCTTCGATGCCGAATTCGGCTGCGCCCGGCGCCCACACGCCTTCGACGTAGGCGCTGCGCGCCACCGTGCCGGCGATGCGGTTGCCGGCCGGCACCGGCAGATCCGGCACCAGGCAGGGCACGGCGCGGCAGACGAAAAAGCCGTTGGCATAGGTCGCCGACAGCCAGGTGGCGGCGAGTTGCGCGCGCCAGGCGTCGGCGATGCGCCAGCGCAGGTCGATCTCGGCGCCGCGGCGCTGCGTGCGGTCGACATTGCGGAAGGTCGCGCGGCCGCCCCGGTTGGTGGCGACGCCGATCTCGTCGTCGGTGCGGGCGTCGAACACGGCCGCATCGAGGGCCAGGCCCAGCGCCGCAGCGCGCCACTTGGCACCCAGCTCAACCTGCGTGCTGCGCTGCCCCTTGAGTTCGGTGTTGAAGCCGGCGCTGCCGTCGGGCCGGTAGGCCAGCTCGTTGAAGGTCGGCGACTCGAAGCCGCGGCCTGCACTCAGGTAGACCTTGAGCTCGTCGCTGGCGCGCCACTGCACGGCGGCCACGGGGTTGGTGTAGCGGTAGGCCAGGGCGCCGGAATCATCGAGGTTGCCGCCGACGATGTAGCGGTCGACCGAGCGGAAGTCGACACGGCCGCTGCGCACGCCCAGCGTGGCCGCCCAACGGGGGGTGAGCTGGAACTCGCCCTGCGCGTAAGCACTCTTCGCCTCGACACGGTTGCGCTCGTCGCGGCGCAGCCGGCCGGTCACGCCCAACACCTGCGTGGCGCCGCTGCCGACGAAGTTCTCAAAGCCGCGCCTGTCCTCGCGGCTGTCGTCGTAGGCGGCACCCGCCACCAGCTGCGCGCTGCGCTCGGCGCCCAGCGCCCAGCGCCAGACCAAGCGCGCGTCCACACCCCGGTATTCGCGGTCGAAGTCGATGACGCCGCCGGGCTGGCGTTCGCTGAGCGCCGGGTCGACGGGGTTGAGCTGGGTGGCGACCGGGATCGCCTGCCATTGCGTCACCGAGCGCTGGCCCTGGTAGACGGTGAGTTGGCTCTCGCGCAAGGCGCCGGCGTCGGCGTAGCGGTGGCGCCAGTGGGCGCCGGCCTGGCTCTGCCGGGTGTTCTTGCGCGTGTCGAACTGCTTGGCCTGCGGCGTGGTCTGGTCGGGGTCGGCCTCGAACTGTGCGCGCGTCAGGCCCAGCGGGTCCTGCGCCGGCGCGTCGAGCGTATTGAGCACCGCGACGACGCGGTCGCGCTCGCCCTCGTAGCCCAGGCGCACGTTGCCCAGCGTGCGCCGCGCTTCGCTCTGCGGTCGGAAACCATCGACCAGAAAGCCGCTGAGCGAAGCGCGCAGGCTGACGCCATTGTCGAAAGGGGCGTCGATGCCCACGCGCACTTGGCGCAGCCCGGCGCTGCCGGCGTCCGCGCCGACCGAGAAGGCGCGTTGCTTGGGCGCGCTGCTGAGCACCGAGATCACGCCGCCGGAGCCATTGCCATACAGCGCCGAGAACGGGCCACGCAGCACTTCCACGCGCTCCGCGCCAGCGAGGTCGAAGTGCGAGACCTGGCCCTGGCCGTCGGGCCCGGCGGCCGGGATGCCGTCGCTGTACAGCCGCATGCCGCGCACACCGAAGCTGGCGCGGGCGCCAAAGCCGCGCGAACTGATCTGCAGGTCCTGCGCGTAGTTGTTGCGCAGGTTCACCACCAGGCCCGGCACGCGGGCCAGGGCCTCGGACAGGTTGACCATCGGCCCGGCACTGCGCAGCGCCGCCGCGTCGACCACGCCCACCGCGTAGGGCGTGTCGAATACGCGCTGCTCGGCACCGCTGCCGATCACGACGATGGTCTCCGGGGGCGCCGAGGCGGGCAGCGCCTGGGCTGCGGCCGGCAGCGCCAGGGCGGCCAGCGCAGCCAGACAGACGCCGTCAAGGCGTCGCTTCGATCCGGATCGAGTTGAACCAGGCGGCCAGGTTTCGTATGTCGTCATCGCTCAGGGGTTTGGCCACCACGGCCATCACTTCGTGTTTGCGCTCGCCGCTGCGATAAGCGCGCAACTGTGCAGCCAGGTAGATCGCCGGCTGGCCGGCGAGATGGGGCGCGTCGGGCGCGGTCGACAGGCCCACGGCGCCGTGGCACACCGTGCAGGCCTGCGCCTTGGCACGGCCGGCGCCGGCGTCCTGGGCAGCGGCCGGGCCGGCCGCCCCGCAAAGGGCAGCCGCCGCGGCCAGCACCGAAGCCGCGCGCAGGGTCGCCGCGGCCACTTACGGCGCGCTGTAGGTCACGCGGTAGATCGCGCCGGCGAAGTCGTCGCTGATGAGCAGCGAACCGTCCTTCATCACCGCCACGTCGACCGGTCGGCCACGGTAGATGCCGTTCTCGTCCAGCCAACCCTCGGCGAAGACCTCGGTCTTGTCGGCGCTGCCGTCGGCCTTCAGCGAGGTGAAGAGCACCTGGGCACCCACCGGCTTGGTGCGGTTCCACGAGCCGTGCTGGGCCGAGAAGAAGCCGCCCTGGTACTTGGCCGGGAACATCTTGCCGACATAGAAGCTCATGCCCAGGTCGGCCGCGTGCGCCACCGTGTAGACCTGCGGGTCGGTGATGTTGGCCGGCAGCGGGTCCTTGTCATAGCCGTGATCGGTGATGCGGGTCTTGCCCTGCTTCCACGGGTAGCCAAAGAACTGGCCGGCCTTGGTGATGCGGTTGATCTCACCCAGGGGGATGTCGTCACCCATGCCGTCGGTCTGGTTGTCGGTGAACCAGAGCGTGCCGTCCTTCGGGTTGAAGTCATGGCCCACCGAGTTGCGGATGCCGGTGGCGTAGACCTCGCGCTTGCTGCCGTCGAAGGCGTTCATGCGCACCATGCCGCCGATGCCGACCTCGTTGTAGAGCTTGATCTTGTCGCGCGGCTGCACGTTGTGCGGCTGGCCCAGGCTGACGTACAGCATGCCGTCGGGACCGATCCTGCACACGCGCGAGCCGTGGTTGTACGACTCTTCCTCCGGCGGGATCAGTTTGCCCTGGCCCACGACCTCGATCACGGCAACGTCCGGGCCTTCGTAGAAAAACTCGGCCGCCGGGAAGTTGAGGATGCGGTTGTGCTCGGCCACGATCAGGAAGCCATCCTTGGTCCAGCACACGCCGTTCGGGTTGGTGAACTTCAGGCTCGGCGCGAAAGACTTGACCTCGTCGGCGACGCCGTCGCTGTTGCGGTCGGTCACGGCCCAGACGCTGGTCTTGCGCGTGCCCACGAACAGCATGTTGGTGTTGGGCGCCACGGCCATGTGGCGCGCG
The DNA here is from genome assembly GCA_030681795.1 of Rubrivivax sp. Lineage (GTDB taxonomy): Bacteria > Pseudomonadota > Gammaproteobacteria > Burkholderiales > Burkholderiaceae_C > Rubrivivax. The sequence goes on along the minus strand of JAUXRG010000044.1, from coordinate 55,979 downwards.
TCGGGCACGACGGCGAAGAGGTCGATTGCAAAACCTGGCGGCAGCTTGACACGCTTGAGGTTGGCCTTGATCGCATCGGCATTGCGACCGGTCTGCGGCACCACCGGGATGTTGAGGTCGGTGGTCGCGACCTTCATCTGCTTGAGTTTGTCGATGTTCTGTTGCGCGGCGGCCGGCAGCGCCATGGCGCCGAACAGGGCCGCGGCGGCCAGCACATGCAAAGACTGTGTCGGTATGAGGGGCATGATCGTCTCCAGGAGTTGTCGATGGGAACTGCGCGCGGCGGCCGGCGCAGCGGCAAGAGAATGCAATGCCCATACCACCGCGGGTACACCCTGCAGCGCGGGCGCGCTGCCCAGGGAGGCAGCGGCCACTGCCCGTGCAGCTCTGTCGCAAGTGACCTGGACAACTGTCCAGAAACTGTGCGGTTGTCCCGGGCTTTGCGTCCTGCTACCGTGCGCGACCCAAAGCCGGCGTGGACCGGCGCCAGGAGGCAGGATGAGTCCGATCCCCGACCCACAGGTGGCCCGCGCGCAGGCCGTGAGCGCGCGCGGCATCGCCATGCCGCCCGAGGGCCTGCCCGCACCCGAAGTGCTGGACAGCTGGGTGCGCTGCATGCAGGCCGGTCTGGACAGCGCCGCGCCGCTGTCGGTGCCGGTGGTTGAAGCCGGTGAGCTGCGGCGGCGCCGCGAAAGCGCCGAGGTCGTGCGCCGGCTGGCGCAGGCCGAGCTGGAAACGCTGTCGCGGCAAATCGCCGGCTCGAACTTCCTGCTCGCCTTTGCCGACCGCGAGGGCGTGATCCTTGACCTGTATACGGACAACCGTTTTTCGATGAGCGGCTCCGACGCCGGCATCGTGGCCGGCAGCTGCTGGAGCGAGGCACTGTGCGGCACCAACGGCCTGGGCACGGCGCTGGCCACCGGGCGAGCGGCGGCCGTCACGGGACTCGAACACTACTTCCTGCAGCTCGGCGACGTCTCCTGCACCGCGGCGCCGGTGCGTGATGCACGGGGCGAAGTGGTGGGCGTGCTCGACGCATCGAGCTACTTCGAATCGCGTCAGCGTCACACCCAGGCGCTGGTGCAAATGGCTGCCACGCACATCGAAAACGGCCTGCTGAAGCACCAGATGCGCACGCAGTGGCTGCTGGCGGTGCACCCGCGGCCGGAGTTCCTGGGCACGCTCAGCGCCGGCTTGCTGGCCTTCGACGAGGGCGGCCGGCTGCTGGCCCTGAACGCGCGCGGGTCGCAGCTGCTGCAGGGCCTGGACGCGGCGCCCGGCACGTCCTTCGAGGCCTTGTTCGGCGAGTCCTTCGAGATCGTGATGGCACGCCTGCAGCGCGAGGGTGAATTGCGCCTGCGTGACGCGCTGGGCAGCGCACTTGTGGCCAGCTGCATCGCCCGGCCGCCGCTGCGTCGCCTGGCTGCGCCGGCGCCGGCCTTCTCGCCGCGCCGGCTGGCCCTGCCCGCGGCGCCCGAGTTTGTTGCCGAGGACCCCGCCGTGGCCGAAGCCTTCGCCCTGGTGGAGGCGGCGGTGCGCATGCAGGCGCCTATCCTGATCCGCGGCGAAACCGGCAGCGGCAAGGAGGTGCTCGCGCGCCATGCCCACCGCTGCAGCGGCCGCAGCGGCGCCTTCGTGGCCGTGAACTGCGGCGCGCTGCCCGACGAGCTGATCGAAGCCGAACTCTTCGGCTACGCCGGCGGCGCCTTCAGCGGTGCCCGGCGCGAAGGCAGCATCGGCCTCATCGTCAGTGCCGACGGCGGCACGCTGCTGCTCGACGAAGTGCGCGAGCTGCCGCTGCATCTGCAGGCCGCCTTGCTGCGTTTCCTGGACGACCAGAGCGTGCGCCCGGTGGGCGGCACCACGAGCCGCCGCGTTGATGTGCAGTTGCTGGCCGCCACGCATGCCGATCTGGAAGAAGAGGTGGCGGCGCGCCGTTTCCGCGCTGACCTGCTGTACCGGCTGAACACCGTGTGCGTGGACCTGCCGCCGCTGCGGCTGCGGCGCGACTTCGCCCCCGCCGTGCGCAGCGTGCTGGCGGCGCTGGACCGCCGCGCGTCGATCAGCGACCAGGCCATCGAGCGCCTGGCGCAGCACCGCTGGCCGGGCAATTTCCGCGAGCTGCGCTCGCTGCTGACGCGGGCCCTGCTGCGCGGTGCCGGCCGGCTTGAGGTGGCCGATGTCGAGCCTGTGCTGCCGGTGGCTGCAACCGGGCCGGCTTCGGCGTTGCAACTCAACGCCACCGAGGTCGTGCGGCGCGACTTCGCGCGCAGCTGCAGCGTGAGCCAGACCGCACGCAGCCTGGGCATTTCTCGCACCACCGTATACCGCCACTTGCGCGAGGCGGGCGCCTCCCGCTGAAAGGGTCGGTGGTCGACCGAGGGGGGCCGGCGCCACAGCGGGCCCCTCGACGCTTGAGGTGCACCGGAGCATGTTCACAGCCAGCCGAATCCCCTACCGCGTCATTTTCTCGGCGTGTATTCTCCGCGGCTCCGAGGAAGCCCGAACGAGTGGCCGAACGGGACCCGACAGTTGAGCCCGTAGGCGCCCGAACAAGCGCAGCCCCGGCGACCAGACCAGACCAGACCAGACCAGACCAACCCAGTGAGGCTTCATGGATCAGAACGCTATGACCAGACTGTGCTCGTTCGTCGCCACCTTGGCGTGCCTGACATTCGCCATCGCGCCAGCAGGCGCTAAGACGTTTCGCCTTGCCACGACGTCTGACGCGGCCACGCTCGACCCCCATGCCAACAACGCGTTCATCAACGTGCTGGTTCTCCAGCAAATCTACGAGCCCTTGATCTGCCGCGACGACGATCTAAAGCTTGAACCCTGCCTCGCCGTGCGCTGGGAGCAGCCGGAGCCCACGCGCTGGCGTTTCCATTTGCGCCCTGGAGTGAAGTTCCACAACGGCAGCGCATTCGATGCCGACGATGTCGTCTTCTCCATACAGCGAGCCAAGGCGCCGACCTCCAATTACGGCGTGTTCGTCGATACGGTGGCTGATGTCGTCAAGGTCGACGCCATGACGGTCGATGTCATCACCCGCGTCGCGGACGCCGTGATCCCGGACAAGATGACCCGCATCTTCATCATGGACAAGGACTGGTCGGTGGCCAACCGCTCGGAGAAGCCGCAGAACTTCCGCGAGAAGGAAGATCTGTTCGCAGCGCGCAACACGAATGGCACCGGGCCGTATGTGCTGCGTTCGCGGCAGCTCGACGTGCGCACCGTCCTGGCGCTGAACCCCGCTTGGTGGAGCAAGGTGTCGGGCAACGTGACCGAGTATCACCACGTGATCATCGCGTCGGACAGCACCCGCGTGTCGGCGCTGATATCCGGCGATGTCGACTTCGTCCACGTGCTCCCAGTGCAGGACATCCCCCGACTGCGCTCGGACCCGCGCCTCAAGGTGCTGGAAGGCCAGGAGAACCGCACGCTGTGGCTGGGAATGGACCAGAGCCGTGACGAATTGCTGTACTCGAACATCAAGGGCCGCAATCCGTTCAAGGACGTGCGCGTTCGCCGGGCCGTCGCGCTGGCCATCGACGTCGAGGCAATCAAGCGCGCCACGCTTCGTGGGCAGGGCGTTCCCTCGGGCTCGATGTGGACCCAGTATGTCAACGGGTGGTCCGCCAGTATCGACCAGCGGCCTGCTGTCGATCGCGAGCAGGCGCGACGGCTGCTTGCCGAAGCGGGTTACCGCGAGGGCTTCCGGGTGACGCTCGATTGCCCGGTCGGCGCCTACGAGGGAGTGTGCCTGGCCATCGCAGCGATGCTGGCACAGATCAATGTCGAGGTGCAGGTCAACGTGATGCCGACGACGCTGTTCTTCCAGAAGATCCAGCGCGAAGACACCAGCTTCTATGGCCTGACCTGGGGCGTGCCGACCTTCGACGCGCTCTACACGATGCGCGCCATCATGATGTCCCAGGAGAAATTCGGCAGCGCGAGCTGGAATTTCGGCCACTACTCGAACCCGCGCGTCGACGAACTGGTCGGCCTGGTCGAACGCGAGACCGACGCTGAAAAGCGGCGCGCGTTCATTCGCGAAGCGCATCAGATCCACAACAGCGAAGTCGGCCACATCCCGCTCTACCACCTGATGATTCCGATGGCGAGCAGCGCCAAGGTCACCGCCAAGCATCGCGCAGACAACCTGATCTCAGCGAAGACCGTACGCATCGCCGACTGACCGGCTTGTGCTGCCTGACTACAGTTGCATGATGTCGCGCAGTTCGGCGCACGACACCACGTGGCAGTAGATCATGTTGATGATTTCCAGCTCGCGGCGGTGCAGTTCGTCGGTGGCTGCCGCGCAGCAGTCTTCGACCACGATGACGTTGAAACTCTCGTCGGCCAGGCTGCGCACCGTCGACGAAATGCACTGGTCGGTGAAGATGCCGGTCAGAACGACGTTGCGGATGCCCATGTTGGCCAGGATCAGGCGCAGGTTGGTGCCGGTCAATGCGCTGTCGGTGGTCTTGGTGACCACGATTTCGCCCGGCTTGGGTGCCAGTTCGCAGACGATCTGCGCGTCTACCGAATCCTTGGGCAGCAGAAGGTAGTTCCAGCCGGGTTTTTTCTGACTCAGTGAGCGGTCGCGGCCGTCCTCGAGCAGGCAGGCGATGCGGGCATGGATCACGTCGATGCCCTTGGATCTGAAGGCCTGCTGCAGTGACTGCGTGGTCGGAATCACGGTCTCGCGCATGCGGCGCTGGAACGGCGCCCATCGCGCCTGCTGCAGCGGGTCGTCGCGGGGCAACAGGTAGGTGTTCTGCACGTCGATCGAAAGCATGGCCGTCTGGGCTGCTGGCAGCTGCAGGTCTTCTGGATCCGGCGCAGTTTCATAGTAGAAGGAGCGATGGGCGGTCTTCCAATTCATTGGTTCACTCCTCCGGCATTGCCTTGGCGCAGGCACAAGAATAGACCCCAGAGCCGGTGCGGATGCCGAGCGAACTTGTCTGCGCCGATGTCGGCCGAGACTGGGCCGAGGTGCTGCACTGCCTGATGGGCCGCAAGCCGACCAACCCCCTACGCCAGCGCCACCGGCTCAAGACCCTTACGCGCGCGTGGAAGCGGGAAAGCCCTAAGCACCGGCGCCGCCGAGCGGCAAAGAATCGGCCCCTTTCGTCACCGCTGCCTTGGAGCCGATCACCATGAAGCCGACCGCCCTGTTGCCGCGCCACACTGCCGCGGCTGTCCTGCTCGCCACGCTGCTGTGCGGCCCCGCCGCCTGGGCCGACAGCAGCGTCGACACCCCCGGCGTTCCACCCGGCCCGACGCTGCCCCCGCAGGCCCAGGGCAAGCCGCCGTCGTGGGCCGGCAAGGCCGCGCACAAAGGCGTGGTGGCGGTATCGCACCCCGCCGCGGCCGAAGCCGGGGCGCGCGCGCTCGAGCGGGGCGGCAATGCCATCGATGCCGCCGCGGCGATCCAGTTCGTTCTCAACGTCGTCGAGCCGCAGTTCTCGGGCATCGGCGGCGGCGGCTTCATGATGGTGCACCTGGCCAAGAGCGGGCGCACCTTCGCCATCGACGGGCGCGAGACGGCGCCGGCCGCGGCCACGCCGACGATGTTTCTGTTCACCGGCGTGTCGCCGAACCAGCTATTCGTACCGACCTCGTCCAGCGGCCTCTCGGTCGGCGTGCCCGGCACCCTGGCCGCGGTCGACCTGGCCTTGAAGAGCTGGGGCACGACGACGCTGGCGCAGGCGCTGCAGCCGGCCATTGCGCTGGCCGAGAACGGCTTTCGCATCAACCGATTTCTCGCCGCCAACATCGCCAGCGACGGCGGGCGCACCAGCTTCCAGCCCGAGACCCAGGCGATCTTCCAGCCGGGTGGCGTGAAGCTGGTCGAAGGCGACCTGCTGGTGCAGAAGGATCTGGCCAAGACCTTCAGGCTGATCGCCCAACAGGGTGCCGAGGTGTTCTACCGCGGCGAGATCGCGCCGGCCATCGTCAGCGCGCAGCAGCGCTCGCGCTCGCCCGTGCTCAGCGAGGGCGTGGGCCGCATGACACTGGCTGACTTGCGCGGCTACGAGGCGAAGATCCGCGAGCCCATCACCGGCGAATACCGCGGCTGGCAGGTGGCGTCGATGTCGCCACCGTCGTCCGGCGGCCTGACCCTGGTGCAGATGCTGAAGATGCTGGAACGCTTCCCGATCGGCCAGTTCGGCTTCGGCTCACCGCTGACGCTGCACGCCATGATCGAGTCGATGCGGCTGGCCTTCGCCGACCGCGCGGTCTGGATGGGCGACGAAGACTTTTCCTACGTTCCCAAGAAGGGCCTGCTCGACCCGACCTATGTCGCCGCGCGGGGCGGCCTGATCGACCTGGGCGCGCGCATGGCCACGCCGGCCGCCGGCGACCCGCGGCCGTTCGACGTCGCCATGAACCACGCGCCGATCCAGCTCGCGGCGATTCCGTCGGAGGAAGAGAAGGGCGTGCACACGACGCACTTCTCGGTGGTCGACAAATGGGGCAACGTGGTGTCGTACACGACCACGATCGAGAACACCGGGGGCACCGGCCTCACCGTGCCGGGCTATGGCTTCCTGCTCAACAACGAGCTCACCGACTTCAACTTCGCGCCCACCTTCAACGCCGCCACGGGCAACCCCGGTGCCAACGACGTGGCACCGTTCAAGCGCCCGCGCAGCAGCATGTCGCCGACCATCGTCTTGCGCGACGGCAAGCCCTTTGCGGCCTATGGCTCGCCCGGCGGCTCGACGATCATCAACTCGGTGCTCAACACCACGCTCAACCTGATCGACCATGGCATGACGATCCAACAGGCCATCGACGCGCCGCGCCTGTCGGTCACCAGCGCGGCCGGCAGCGTCTCGTGCGAAGGCACGGGCAGCTTCATGCAGCCGCGCATCAGCGTGGCCACGCAGGATGCGCTGCGCGCGCTGGGCCACACCAGCCTGGGGGCCTTGGGCAGCGACGGCTGCACCGCCAACATCGGCTCGGTGCAGGGGGTCATCATCGACCTGCATACTGGCAAGCAATACGGTGGCGCCGACCAGCGGCGCGAGGGCACGGTGATTGCGCTGCCGCGCTAGGCACTTACGCGCCGGCCCGCGCGCATCAGGCCACGGCCACCGGGAAGAGAACATTCAGACTGGTAGGCCGTGTTGGACTTGAACCAACGACCAAAGGATTATGAGTCCTCTGCTCTGACCAGCTGAGCTAACGGCCCTCCGAGAACGGGCATTCTAGGGGCCGCGCCGACGGCCACGGCGCCGGGTGGCACGGCGCCCGGTGGCCGCCGCTCGAACGACATCGCATCGGGTGGCACGCGCCTACTTCACCGACAGCGCATTGCCCAGCAACCGCGCCGTGATGTCGACGATTTGAATCATCCGCTCGTAGGCCATCCGCGTGGGGCCTATGACCCCCAGCGTGCCGACGATGCGACCGTCCACGACGTAGGGCGCGGTGACCACCGAGAGCTCCTCGAAGGGCACGACACGGCTCTCGCCGCCGATGTAGATGCGCACGCCCTCGGCGCGGCTGCTCACGTCGAGCAGCCGCATCAGCTCTGTCTTGTGCTCGAAGACATCGAACAGGCGGCGCAGGCCCGACATGTCGTGACCGAAGTCCTGCACGGCCAGCAGGTTGCGCTCGCCCGAGACGACGACGTTGTCGGTGCTTTCGGCCAGCACCTCGGTGCCGGCCTGCACCGCGGCTTGCATCAGCGCGGCAATCTCGACCCGCAGCGCGTCGATTTCGTGCTTGAGCCTTTCGCGCACCTCTTCGATGGACAGGCCCGCATAGTGCGCGTTGAGGAAAGTCGTGGCTTCCGCGAGCTCGGCCTGCTGGTAGTCGCGCGCGGTGAAGATGACGCGGTTTTGCACATCGCCGTCGGGCGCCACCAGGATCACCAGCACGCGCCGCTCGCCCAGGCGCAGGAACTCGATGTGGTGGAACACGCTGGCCTTGCGCGGCGCGGTGACCACGCCGACGAAACTCGATAGGCTCGACAGCAGGGACGCCGCCTGTGCGATCACGCGCTGCGGCTGGTCGGGGTGGAGTTGCTCGCGTGCGGCCGCCACCTCGGACGACACATGCGCCAGGTCCAGCGGGCGCGCCGTGAGCATGGTGTCCACGAAGAGGCGATAGCCGCGCGCCGTGGGCACGCGCCCGGAACTGGTGTGCGGGCTGGCGATGAGCCCCAGGTCCTCCAGGTCGGCCATGACGTTGCGGATGGTGGCCGGCGAGAGGTCCAGCCCCGAGGTGCGCGACAGCGTGCGCGACCCGACGGGCGTGCCGTCGGCGATATAGCGCTCGACCAGCGTCTTGAGCAGCGTTCGGGCACGGTCGTCCAGCATGCTGTGGATTGTAGGTAGCCCAGGCCTGCGCAGGCCGGCTGTCCCGCAACCCTATGGTGTAATGGGACGCATGCCGTCGGGCTTTCGTCATGCAGCAATCGTGGGCAAGTATCAGGCGCGGGGCATTCGCCCGGTGCTGGAGGACGTCGCCCATTTTCTGGTGGGTCTGGGACTGGAAGTTTCGTTCGAGCGCGAAACCGCGCTCAACACCGGCGTGACCGATTTCGAGGCCCTGGACCCGCAGGCGCTCGGCCAGCGTTGCGACATTGCCGTCGTGGTCGGCGGCGACGGCACCATGCTGGGCATCGCGCGCGAACTGTCGCGCTGGGACATCCCGCTGGTGGGCATCAACCAGGGACGCCTGGGCTTCATCACCGACATCCCCGACGGCCAGTACAAGGAAGCACTGGCGCCCATCATCACCGGCGACTACGAAGAAGAGCAGCGCGCCATGCTCGAGGGCGAGGTCTGGCGCGACGGCCAGTGCATCTTCTCGGCCCTCTCGCTCAACGACGTGGTGGTCAGCCGCGGCGCCTCGGCCAGCATGGTGGAGTTGCGCGTGGACGTGGACGACGACTTCGTCGCCAACCTGCGCGCCGACGGGCTCATCGTGGCCACCCCCACGGGCAGCACGGCCTATGCACTGTCGGCCGGCGGCCCCATCCTGCACCCTGGCATCAGCGGCTGGGTGATGGTGCCCATCGCCAGCCACATGCTGTCGAACCGCCCCATCGTGCTGCCCGACCAGGCCGAGGTGCGCATTCGCATCGTCGGCGGCAAGGACGTTTCGGCCAATTTCGACATGCAAAACCTGGCCAGCCTGCTGCACGGTGACCAGGTCCACGTGCGGCGTTCGGCGTTCAAGGTGCGCTTCCTGCACCCCCGTGGCTGGAGCTACTACGCCACGCTGCGGCGCAAGCTGCGCTGGTACGAAGGCGTGGTGTGAGTCCCCCCCCGAAGCGGACTTCGTCCGCCTCCCCCCCAGGGGGGCAACGCCAGCGGCCCGGCGAAGCCGGTTCCGCGGCGTTCGCTCGGCCGCGCCACGACCCTCGGAGCGTTTGAATGTTGCGCCGTCTGTCTCTGCGCGATGTCGCCATCGTCGCCGAGCTGGAGGTGGACCTCGGCGCCGGTTTCACCGTGCTGACTGGCGAGACCGGCGCGGGCAAGTCCATCCTCGTCGACGCCCTGCAACTGGCTCTGGGCAGCCGCGCCGAGGCCACGCTGGTGCGCGAGGCGGCAGCGCGCGCCGAGGTCAGTGCCGAGTTCGACACCCCGGCGTCGCTGCGCCCTTGGCTGGAAGAGGCCGGCTTCGCGAGCGACGACTTGCTGCTGCTGCGCCGCACGGTCGACGCCCAGGGCAAGAGCCGGGCGTGGATCAACGGCAGCCCGGCCACGGTGGCGCAGCTGCGCGAAGCGGCCGATCACCTCGTCGAGATCCACGGCCAGCATGCCTGGCAGAGCCTCGCCAGGCCGGCGGCGGTGCGCGCCCTGCTCGACGCGCAGGCCGGCGCGGACACCACGGCACTCACCGCCGCATGGCAGGCCTGGCGGCAGGCGCTGGCACAACTGGAGGAAGCGCGCGGCCAGCGCGATTCGCTGGCGCGCGAGCGCGAGCGCCTGACCTGGCAGATCGGCGAGCTCGACAAGTTGGACCCGGCCGACGGCGAATGGGATGCGATCAACGCCGAGCACCAACGCCTGGCGCATGGCCAGGCGCTGCTGGACGGCGCGAGCGCCGCGCTGGATGCCTTGGCCGAGAACGAGGCCAACGCGGGCGCGATGACGGCGCGCGCCATCGCGGCACTCGACGAAGTGCTGCGCTACGACGCTGAACTCGGCGCGGTGGCCGAGGTGCTGCGCGCGGCGCAGGCCCAGCTCGAAGACGCCGCCCACACGCTGCACACCTACCTCGGCCGGCGCGAGCCCGACCCCGGGCGCCTGGCCGAGCTCGATTCGCGCTTGGGCGCATGGGTGTCCATGGCGCGCCGCTACCGCCGCACGCCGGGCGAACTGCCGTCGCTGCTGGCCGGATGGAAGGCCGAGCTGAAGACCCTGGACGCGGCGGCCGATCTCGAAGCGCTCGAGCAAGCAGCCACGGCCGCCGAGGGCGTTTGGCGCGTGCACGCCGAACGCATCTCGCGGTTGCGCAAGAAGGCCGCACCGGTGCTCGCCGAAGCGATCACCCAGACCATGCAACAGCTGGGCATGGCGGGCGGGCGCTTCGAGGTCGCCCTGCTGGCGCAGCGCGAGGCGCAGGCCTTCGGGATCGAGTCCGCTGAGTTCCGCGTCGCCGGCCACGCCGGCAGCACACCACGCCCGCTGGCCAAGGTGGCCTCGGGCGGCGAGTTGTCGCGGCTGGCGCTGGCCATCGCCGTCACCGCCGCGCAAGGCCACGGGGGCGCGGGGCCGACGCCCACCCTCATCTTCGACGAGATCGACGCCGGCGTGGGGGGCGCGGTGGCCGACAGCGTGGGCCTCCTGATGAGGCTGCTGGGCCAGACGAGCCAGGTGCTGGCGGTCACGCACCTGGCGCAGGTCGCGGCCTGCGCCGACAGCCATTTCGTCGTGACAAAGGCGCTCGAGGGCCGGCATACTCTGTCGCAGATACAGGCCGTGGAGGGCCAGGCCCGGGTGGCCGAAGTGGCCCGCATGCTCGGTGGCGAGCGGCTCTCCGGCACGGCGCATGCACAGGCCCTGCTGGGCCTGCAAACAGGAGCCCCGCGATGAGTGACTGGATGCCACCGGACAGCGGCAAGCGCGACGAGGCCGTCCTCATCACCGGCATCTCGGGTTCCGGCAAGTCCGTGGCGCTGCATGCGCTGGAAGACGCGGGCTATTTCTGCGTCGACAACCTGCCGCCTGAACTGCTGCGCGAATTCATCCGCCTGGAGCATGATCGTTTCTCGCACCGCGTGGCGGTGGCGGTGGACGTGCGCACGGCCTCGTCGCTGCCACGCCTGGTGCCGCTGATCGAACAGCTGCGCAGCGAAGACGTGCGCATCCGGTTGATCTTTCTGGACGCCAGCACCGATGCGCTGCTGCGCCGTTTTTCGGAAACGAGGCGCCCGCATCCGTTGATGGCCACGCCTGGCGACGGAGACCCCTCGCGCGCACTCACCGAAGCCATCGAACTCGAGCGCGACATGCTGTCCGACCTGCGCGAGATGTCCACCGTCATCGATACCAGCCAGCTGCGCCCGGCGCTGCTGCGAAGCTGGGTGCGTTCACTGGTGGGCGCGCGCGAGGCGGCGCTGACGCTGGTCTTCGAGTCCTTCGCCTTCAAGCATGGCGTGCCGCTGGACGCCGACTACGTGTTCGACATGCGCGTGCTGCCCAACCCGCACTACATCCGCGAGCTGCGGCCGCTCACCGGGCGCGACGCCCCGGTGGCGGCCTACCTCGAATCCCAGCCCGAGGCCTCCGAGATGCTGGAGCAGATCCAGGCCTTCCTGCAGCGCTGGCTGCCTTCTTTCGAGGACGACCAACGCAGCTACCTCACCGTGGCCCTGGGCTGCACCGGCGGACAGCACCGTTCGGTGTACGCCGTGGAATGGCTGGCCCGGCGTTTCGAGAGCCGCTTCGCCACCCTGGTCCGCCACCGCGAGCTCGATGCGCGTGACTGAGCCGGCCCCGCCGGCCGGCTGGCCTGCGCGGCTTGCGCTGTTCCCGCTGCAGACGGTGCTATTTCCAGGCGCCCTCCTGTCGCTGAAGGTGTTCGAAGCGCGCTACCTCGACCTGGTCGGTGAATGCATGCGCAGCCAGCAGCCTTTCGGCGTGATCTGCCTGCGCCAGGGCGCGGAAGCCGGCCGCAGCAGCTTGCCCTTGCAGATTGAAAGCGTGGGCGTGGTGGCGCGCATCGACGACGTGGATGCCGAACAAGCCGGCATCCTGCGCCTGCACTGCACGGGCGGCCAGCGCTTTCGGCTCACCGGCGCGCCGGTGCGCGGCGACAACGGCCTGTGGCGCGCAGCGGTCCGGGCGGTGGCCGACGATCCGCCGAGGCTGCCCGGCCCGGCCATGCTGCAGACCGTGACGGCGCTGGCCGAGGCCATCCACAAGCTGCGCGAGCAGGACCACTCCCCCTTCGCGCAGCCCTACCGGCTGGACGACGCCGGCTGGGTGGCCAACCGCTGGTGCGAGCTGCTGCCGGTGTCGCTGGCGGCCAAGCAAAAGCTGATGGCCTTGGAAGACCCGGTGATACGACTGTCGCTGGTGGACGGCTTCCTGCGCGACAAGAAAGTTGTGGTCGGCTGAAGTAAAGCCCCCACGCTCGCCATCGCTCGCTGCCCCCCGAGGGGGCGTTCAGTGGCTTCGGGCGGCCGGGCGCCACTGAAGCCGCGCGCGTTCAGCCGCCGAGCAGCCGGCGCAGCGGCGCAGGCAAGCCCATCGCGAGGGCTTCTTCGGGGGTGACCCAACGCCCTTGCGGCAACGCCGCCGGCAGTTTCGCGCGCGGCGGCAGCTGCCAGTCCAGCGTGTGCAGCGTCCAGTCGAAGTGGGTCAGCGCATGGGCGATCGCCGGCCACCACTCGCCGCGGCCGGGCCAGCCGCTGCAAGCTTCTTCGAGCGCCTGCCCCGAGTCGAACTGCGGCAAGCTCCACAGCCCGGCCCACACCCCGCGCGGGGGTCGTTGCACCAGGTACAGCTGCTCGCGCTGCCGCAGCCAGAGCCAGGCGTTGACGCGCTGCCCGCGCTTGCCGCGGCGGGTCTTGACGGGGAAGAGATGCGGCGTGCCGGCAGCGCCTGCCGCGCAATCCACCGCCAATGGGCAGCGCTCGCAGGCCGGCGTGCGCGCCAGGCACAGCGTGGCGCCGAGGTCCATCAGCCCTTGCGTGTAGACGTCGACATCGCGCACGGGCAGCAGCGCTTCGGCCGCGGCCCACAGCCGCCTCTCCTCGGCGGCCAGCGCCAGGTCGCCATCGAAACCAAGCACGCGGGTGAGCACACGCTTGACGTTGCCGTCGAGGATGGCCGCACGCTCGCCGTAACAGAAGGCCGCGATCGCCGCCGCCGTGGAGCGGCCGACGCCGGGCAACTGCGCCAGGGCCGCGCTGCAGGCCGGGAACGCGCCCCCACGCTCGGCCACCACGGCCTGGGCGCAGCGGTGCAGGTGGCGCGCGCGGCTGTAGTAGCCCAGCCCGCTCCACAGCGCGAGCACGTCGTCCAGCGGCGCCGCGGCCAACGCCAGGACCGTGGGAAAGCGCGCCAGGAAGCGCGGGTAGTAGTCGAGCACCGTGGCCACCTGCGTCTGCTGCAGCATGACCTCGGACAGCCAGACGCGGTAAGGGTCGCGCGTGCCTTGCCAGGGCAGGCCGTGCCGCCCGTGCCTGCGTTGCCAGCGAATGACCCGGGCGGCGAGCGTCGTCGCGGCAGGCCGGGTCAAGCGGCGTCCTGCCGCGGCTCGAGATCGGGAGGGGCCATCAGGGGCTGGGCCCCGAGCTGGCTGGCCGTGGCGATGGCTTCGGCAGCCACGGCGTCGAGCCGGGCGTTCGTCCGCGCGAGATGCTCGTCCTGCGCCTGCACCTCGGCGATGCGCTGCTCGAGCTCGCCGGCCGCCGCCTGCACGCGCTGCAGCGCCTCGCGCCGCCGCGCGAAAGCGCGCCGGCGTTCGCGAAGTTGCACTTCCACCTGGTTCGTCGCGCCCTTGCTCCACAGCTCCAACTCGCCCGCGGCGTTCTCGAACACCACACGCAGTTTGGACACCAGCATGCGGCGAAACTGCTCGGCGAAACCCGGCGCCGCCAGGCGCCAGGCCTGGCTGAAACCGAGGTAGCGGCCGTAGTTGTGCTCGATGAGATCCAGCTCCTTGCGAAACGGTGCCAGGTCGGGCACCGGCGCCAGCGAGAAGGTGAAGCCGAACTCGGCATTGAGCTGCCGGAAACTGGCCTGCAGCATCTGGCACATCTCTTCGGCCTGCCTCTCGGACTGGTTCAGGGCCGCCCGCAGCCGCTGCAGCAGGGTCTCGAACGCCGCCCGCCCGCCCAGGTTGAAGGGCCGCGCACCCATCGCCGACTGCATCGCCGCGACCTCGGTGCGCAAGGCGTCGCTGGAGAGCTGCGCGAGCACCGTTCGCAGGATGCGCAACTGCACCGCACGCAGCGCGGCCAGGCGCGCGGTGCAGCGCTCGAAGTCGGCCACTTCGGCATCGATCCGCTCGACCATCATGCGCAACTTGGTGCCGCTCTTGCCGCGCAGGCCGCGAAGTTCCAGCAGTTGCTCGGCCTGCTGGCGGCGGCGGTCATTCAGCCGCCGGCCCGCCGAGGCGCGCAACTGCTGCACCACGCCTACGGCAGACTGCACCAGCAACTGGCGCCGCCGCGGCAGCAGTTGCTCGGCCAGGGCCCGCTCCAGCGGGGGCAGGCGGCTGGCCCGCAGTGCCTGGGCGTTGCCGTCCAGCCGTGCCGCCAGCGCATCGCGTGCCGAGAGCGGAAAGACCCGATCCATCGGCACTTCCAGCATTTCTGCAGCCCCCTGGCGCTGGTGCGCGATCTGTTCCTCCACGACCGCGGCCGAAAGCAGCGGATCGACCAGTGAATCGATCTTGTTGAGCACCACGAAGCGCTCCAGGCTGCCCTGGCCCAGGTGGTCTCTCCAGATCGCCAGATCGGACTTCGTCACGCCCGTGTCGGCCGCCAGCACGAAGACGACCGCATGTGCCGATGGCAGCAAGCCCAGCGTGAGCTCGGGCTCGGCCCCCACGGCGTTGAGGCCGGGGGTGTCGATGACCACCAGGCCGCGCTCGAGCAGCGGGTGGGGGTAGTTGATGACGGCGTGCCGCCAGGCCGGCACCTCCACACTGCCGTCGGCGGCCCGGGGCGGGTTGTCTTCGGGCTGCGTATCGCTCCACAAGCCCAGCGCCGCCGCCTGCTCCACGCTGACGCGCTGCGTGCGCGTCACCGCGGTCAGCGCCTGCACCAGCGACTGCGCGTCACGCGGATCCAGCGGCACCTGGTCCCAATGCTCCTCGCGCGGCCGCATTTCGGCCAGCGACAAGCCGCGCAGCCGGGTCTCTATGGGCAGCAGCGCCAGGCGGGCGGGCAGCTGTGGGTCGTAGCGCAGCTCCACCGGGCACATGGTCGTGCGGCCGGGGGTCGCCGGCAGCACGCGGCGGCCCGCGTCGGCAAAGAAGATGGCATTGATGAGTTCGGACTTGCCACGCGAGAACTCGGCCACGAAGGCCAGCACCAGCTTGTCTGAACTCAGGCGCTCGCGAAGCGCCGACAACAGGGCCGCGCCGCTGTCGTCGAGCAGTTCCTGTTCGGCCAGCGAGTGGCCGAGCTGCGACACGTGGCGGTCGAGCTCGGCCCGCCAGGAGGCGAGCGCGTCCAGGCTTTCAGCGATGGGGCTCGGCATGGGCATCGGCAGGCTCATCAGCCGACGCATGCTAGCGCAGCGCAAACGGGTGGCGCACCGGCGCCAGCCTGGATTTGTGTCCGGAATGCACGGTGCAACTCGCGGCCCGCGGGACCGTTACCGCCGCTGACATGTCGGGCAGAAGTAGGTCGAGCGCTGGGCTTGCACGATGCGCCTGACGAGGGTGCCGCAGCGCAGACAGCCCGCACCCGCGCGGCCGTAGACCGCCGCCTCGGCCTGGTAGGCGCCGCTGGCACCGTGCACATCGGTGAAGTTGCGCAGGGTCGTGCCGCCGACGTCCAGCGCACGCGCCAGCGTGCCGCGCACCGCCGCCAGCAAACGCGCGGCGCGGGGTCGGCTCAGGCGGTCGGCACGCAGCGCCGGGTGGATGCCGGCCTGGAAGAGTGCCTCGCAGGCGTAGATGTTGCCCGCGCCCACGATCGCTTCGCCCGACAGCAGCACGGCCTTGATGGGCGTGCGCCTGGCGTGCAACGAGGCGTGGAAGGTCTCGGGTGTGAGCGCGGGGTCGAAGGGCTCGGGCCCCAAACGGGCCAGCAGGGTGGCGGCGGGCGCCTCGTGCAACGAAGCCGACCAGACCACCGCGCCGAAGCGGCGCGGGTCGTTCAGGCGCAGGGTGCCGCGGTCGGTGACCAGGTCGAAGTGGTCGTGCGGCCCGGGTTCGCCGGCCTGCGCCAGCAGCGCCAGCGAGCCCGACATGCCGAGGTGTAGAAGCAGCCCGCCATCGGGCTGGCTCAGCGGCAGCCACAGGTACTTGCCGCGACGCACGATGTCCCCCACCGTCGCACCCACCAGCGCGGCCGCCGGGCACCCGAGCGGCCTGCGCAGCGGCTTGCCCAGGCGAGCCGACAGCACCCTGGCGCCGCGCAGCGGTGCAGCGAGTCCCCGCCTCGTGACCTCGACTTCCGGGAGCTCTGGCATGAACTCATTATGTGAGAATGACTCCAAGCAAGCGCTGGGCCGTCCCAAGGTTCCTTGACCCCCGCGGGGGGCGGTCGCTGCAAGGCAGCGGCCTGGGGGCCGACAGTACCGCATGGGAATCCCGATGTTCGATCGTCTGCTCCGGCTCCACCCGCGGTTCGCGCTGTCTCGCTTGGCCTGTGCCGTGGCCGGCGGTCTGGTCCTGCTGGCACCGCTTGCCCACGCGCAAGCCGGCGCCGAACCGCCCGCCACGCTGTCGGCGCCGGCACCCATCGTCAACTCCGCGCTCGACCAGCGTCTCCTCTACCAGTTGCTGGTCGCCGAGATGGCACTGCGGTCCGGCGACGCTGGCAGCGCCTACGAACTCATCCTGGACGCCGCGCGCCGTTCAGGCGATGAGGGCTTGTTCCGCCGTGCCGTCGATATCGCGCTGCAGGCTCGCGCGGGCGAGCAGGCCCTCGCCGCCAGCCGCGCCTGGCGTTTGAGCCAGCCCGAATCGCTGGATGCGATGCGGCTGCAGCTGCAGATCCTGATGGTGCTGAACCGGACCGACGCGCTGGGTGAGCCGCTCAAGGCGCTGCTGACGCAGACACCGGCCGCCGAGCGGCCGGGGCTCATTGCTGCCCTGCCGCGCTTCCTGCAACGGGCGAGTGAGCCGCGACTGGTGGCCTCGTTGCTCGAGGACGCGCTGCGCCCTTACCGCGAAGTCGCAGCCACCCGCGTGCCGGTACGCGTGGCCTTGGGCCGGGCCTGGCTCGAGGCGCGCGACCCCGACCGGGCACTGGCGCTCGCCCGTGAAGCCCAGGGCCTGGAGCCGGCCTCCCCTGGCCCGGCCTTGCTCGCCATGGAACTGATACGCGAACGTCCGGCGGCGGAGACGGCCGTGCTCGAGTACCTGCGCCAAGACAAGGCCGAGCCCGCCGTGCGCCTGGCCTATGTGCGCCTGCTCACGGGTGCGCAGCGCTTCGCGGATGCCGTCTCGCAGCTCAGGACCCTCACCCAGCAACAGCCCGACATGGCTCCCGCCTACCTGTCACTGGGCGCGCTGCAGCTCGAACTCAAGCAGGTGAAGGAAGGCGAGGCGGCACTGCTGCGCTATATCGAACTCGCTCAGGCCGCCTCCGCCAAGCCGCCCCAGGCACAGGCGGCCCCCGCCCTGGCCCCGCCCACCGACGGCGACGACGACGACGAGACCACGGCCCGTCCGCAACAGGGCCTCGTCCAGGCCTGGCTGATGCTGGCCCAGTCGGCCGAGCAGCAAGGGGACTTCGCGGCCGCCGAGAGATGGCTGGCCAAGGTGGAAGACCCGCAGCGCGCGCTGGAGGTGCAAACCCGCCGCGCCTCCATCCTGGTGCGCCAGGGCAAGCTCGCGCAGGCCCGCGAGCTCATCCGGCGCGTGCCCGAACGCAAGCCCGAGGACGGGCGTGCCAAGCTGGCGGCCGAAGCCGGCATGTTGCGCGAAGCCAAGCTCTGGCTCGAGGCTTTCGATGTGCTGGCTGGTGCCAGCAGCCGCTTTGCCGACGATGCCGAACTGCTCTACGAGCAGGCCATGATGGCCGAGAAGATCGACCGGCTCGACGAGATGGAACGCCTTCTGCGCCGCGTGATCGAGCTCAAGCCGGACAACGCGCATGCCCACAACGCGCTGGGCTATTCGCTGGCGGATCGCCGCCTGCGCCTGCCCGAGGCCCGGCAGCTCATCCAGCGCGCGCTCGAACTCGCCCCGGGTGACCCCTTCATCACCGACAGTCTGGGCTGGGTCGAATTCCGCCTCGGCAACAGCAGCGAAGCGGTGGTGCTGTTGCAGCGCGCGTACGCCGCGCGGCCCGACACCGAGATCGCCGCCCACCTGGGCGAAGTGCTGTGGGCGACGGGGCAGCGCGACGAAGCCCGCCGCGTCTGGCGCGAAGGCAAGGTGCGAGACACCGCCAACGCGGTGCTGCGCGAAACGCTGGCCCGGCTGCGCGTGGATCTGTGATTCGCCGCGCCCTGCCGCTGCTGGCGCTGGCGCTGGCCATGCTCACGGGCTGCGCGACGCCTCCACGAGACACCGGCGAGGCGCCATGGATCAGCGGCAGGCTCAGCCTGCGTGCCCAAGCCACCGCCACGCAGGCCGGGCAGAGCCTCAGCGCGGGGTTCGAACTCCAGGGCGACGGACAGCGTGGCGAACTGAGGTTGCACTCCCCTTTGGGCACGCGCCTGGCCACCGCCCGCTGGGCCCCTGGTCTGGCCGTGCTGGCCACGGCCGAGGGCGAGAGCCGATTTCAGGATCTGGACACGCTGTCGAGCCAGGCGCTGGGCGAAGTGCTGCCACTCGCAGCCCTGCCCGACTGGCTCGCGGGCCGGCCCTGGGCGGGCGCCGCGCACCAAGACATCGAAGGCGGCTTTGAGCAACTCGGCTGGCAGATCGTGCTGGCCCGGCGCGCCGAAGGCTGGATCGAAGCCCGACGCCTGGCTCCACCGTCGGTGTGGCTGCGCGTCAAGCTGGATGAACCGGCGTGAGCCTGACCGCCCTGTACGACGTGCCGGCCCCGGCCAAGCTGAACCTGTTTCTGCACATCATCGGGCGGCGCGCCGACGGCTATCACCTGCTCCAGTCGGTGTTCGAGCTCATCGACTGGGTGGATGTACTGCACTTCGAACGCCGCGACGACGGTCACCTGGCCCGGCACGACCTCGGAACCACCTTGCCCGAAGACGACCTGTGCCTGCGCGCCGCGCGTGCGCTGCAGCTGGAGAGCGCCACCGCGCTGGGGGCCGATATCTCGATCGACAAGCGCGTGCCCTGGGGCGCCGGGATGGGTGGTGGCAGCTCGGACGCCGCCAGCACGCTGCTGGCCCTGAACCGCCTCTGGGGATTGCACTGGCCGCGCGAACGGCTGGCCGCCCTGGGCCTGCGGCTGGGGGCCGACGTTCCCTTTTTCATCGGCGGCCACCCCGCCTTCGTGGAGGGCATTGGCGAGAAGCTCACGCCCGTGGTGCTCCCACCCTCCCGCTACGCGGTCGTGAAGCCCGCGGCAGCCCTCTCCACGCGTGAGATCTTCGGGCACCCGCAGCTCGTGCGCAGTACCGATCCTGTTATACTTGCGGGCTCTCCCGAGGAGGCAGGTCGTAGCGATTTGCCGCCGGATGGGTTGAAGGAATTCGTTCGCAGGGCCGTTCATGGGTACGGCAGGAACGACCTGCAACCACCCGCCGAAGATCGCTGCCCCGAAGTGGCGCAAGCCACCCGCTGGCTGGAGGCCCGTTATGGCAACAGCCGCATGACGGGCTCAGGCAGCGCGGTCTTCGCGAGAGACGACACGGTCGAGACGCCCTTGGCGGCCTTTCCGGCGAAAGAGCTGCCGCCGGGTTGGGTGGGTCGACAGTGCCGCAGCTTGTCCGAGCACCCGCTTGCGGGGTGGGCCAGCTGAAATGGTTTTGGGTGGCAGTGATGAACTGCAACCTGTGTAGGGGAGTCGCCAAGTTGGTCAAGGCATCGGATTTTGATTCCGACATGCGAGGGTTCGAGTCCTTCCTCCCCTGCCAAATCTTCAGCTGAAGCCGGCCCCGTGAGCCGGCGCGTCCCCTGACGGAGAGACCACCGTGCTGTTCAATACCGTGCTGTTCACCGGCAACGCCAACCCGGTGCTGGCGCACGAGATCGCCAGCCACTTGGGTGTCGATCTGGGCCAGGCTTCCGTGGGGCGCTTCTCCGACGGCGAAGTGACGGTCGAGATTCGCCAGAACGTGCGCGCCCGCGATGTCTTCGTGGTCCAGCCGACCTGCTCGCCGACCAACGAGAACGTGATGGAATTGCTCATCATGGTCGATGCGCTCAAGCGTGCCAGTGCGCGCCGCATCACGGCCGTGATCCCCTACTTCGGCTACGCCCGGCAGGACCGCCGGCCGCGCAGCACGCGGGTGCCGATCAGCGCCAAGGTGGTGGCCAACCTGCTCGAGACCGTGGGCGTCGAGCGCGTGCTGACGATGGACCTGCACGCCGACCAGATCCAGGGCTTCTTCGACATCCCGGTGGACAACATCTACGCCAGCCCCGTGCTGCTGTCCGACCTGAAGAGCCGCGACTACCCCAACCTCGTGGTCATCTCGCCGGACGTCGGCGGCGTGGTCCGTGCCCGCGCGATGGCCAAGCAGCTGGGCTGCGACCTGGCCATCATCGACAAGCGCCGTGCCGCCCACAATGTGTCGGAAGTGATGCACATCATCGGCGAGATCGAAGGCCGCAACTGCGTGATCATGGACGACATGATCGACACCGCCGGCACGCTGGTGAAGGCGGCCGAGGTGCTCAAGGCGCGCGGTGCCAAGAGCGTATACGCCTACTGCACGCACCCGGTTTTCTCGGGCCCGGCGGTGGAGCGCATTTCGGCATCTCACATCGACGAAGTCGTCGTCACCAACACCATCGTGCTGTCGGCACAGGCCAAGGCCTGCCCGAAGATCCGCCAGCTGTCGGTGGCCTTCCTCTTTGCCGAGACCATTCGCCGCATCAGCGACGGCGAGTCGGTGACTTCACTCTTCGCGGAGCAGAACAATAATTTCTAGATGAGAAGCGGGCTGCCAGAGGCAGCCCTTCACGGTTGCGGGCCTTCGGCCCGTTTTTTCAAGGCAGCCTGGTCGCGGGCGCCTTATCCACTTGGAGTCCACATGAAATTCACCGCCTATGAGCGTACGCTGCAGGGGACCGGAGCGAGCCGCCGCCTGCGCAACGTCAGCAAAGTGCCCGGCATCGTTTACGGCGCCGGCCAGCCGCAGATGATCGAGCTCGATCACAACGCGCTGTTCTTCACACTGAAGAAGGAAGCCTTCCACTCGTCGATTCTCGAGATGGAATTGGCCGGCAAGACCGAGAAGGTCTTGCTGCGCGACTACCAGATGCACGCCTACAAGCCCATGGTGATGCACATCGACTTCCAGCGCGTCGACGAAACGACCCGGCTTCGCAAGAAGGTGCCGCTGCACTTCTCGGGCGAAGAAAACTCGGCTGCCGTGAAGACCGACAAGTGCGTGATCGGACATGTGTCACTCGAGCTCGAGATCGAATGCCTGGCCTCGCAACTGCCCGAATTCGTCAATATCGACCTGTCGGGCCTGGTCAAGGGCACCAGCCTGCACGCCAGCGACTTGAAACTGCCCGAGGGCATCAAGGCCGTCAAGCATGGCACGCAAAACCCGGTGATCGTTTCGGTGACGCTGCCGCGCCTGGAGACCGAGGAAGCGCCGGCCGCCACGGTGGTGGTGGCTGCACCCGACAAGGGCAAGGCGGCCAAGGCCAAGAAGACCGAAAAGCAGAACGCGCGATAGGCACCGCGCTTGGGGGAGCCGCGCTCTCCCCCATCTTCGGGCCCCACTCCGGTGGGGCTTTTTCATGGGCACGCCTCCCATAATCCCGGCCCATGATTCGACTCTTCGTCGGCCTGGGCAACCCGGGCCCGGAATACGAGGCCACGCGGCACAACGCGGGCTTCTGGTGGCTGGCCGCGCTGGCCGACCAGTTGGGTACCCGCCTGGTGCCCGAGCGTGCCTACCAGGGCCTCGCGGCGCGCGTGAATCGCCCCGAGGGCCCCGTGTGGCTGCTGCAGCCCATGACCTTCATGAACCGCTCCGGCGTGGCGGTGGCCCCGCTGGCGCGCTTTTTCAAGATCGAGCCGCAAGAGATCCTCGTCGTGCATGACGAGCTCGACCTGCTGCCCGGGCAGGCCAAACTCAAGTTCGGCGGCAGCGCGGCAGGTCACAACGGCCTGAAGGACATCCACGGAATGCTCGGCACACCCGACTTCTGGCGCCTGCGGCTGGGCATCGGCCACCCGGGCGTGAAGGCCGAGGTGGTGAACTACGTATTGAAGCGGCCTTCGGCCGCCGACCGCGAGGCCATTGCCAAGGTCATCGATCGTTCGCTGGGCGCGGCCAACCAGCTCATCGCCGGCGAGATGACCCAGGCCCTGGCCACCATCCATGCGCAGCCGCCAAGGCCCAAGCCGCCGCGGCCCGTTCCCCTGCCCCCGCCCGAAGGAGACACGCCGTGAAGCCGACCGCCTTGTTGCTCGCGCTGATCCTGCCCACGCTGGCCCTTGCGCAGACGCAGACCCCCTGGCGCTGCGGGTCCGACGGCCGCAGCTACTCGGACAAGCCTTGTGCCGAGGGCCACCCGCTGGAAGTGGCCGCCGCCCGACCCGTTGCGGACGTGAACGCCGCGCGCCAGCTTGCCGAGCGTGAGCGCCGGCTGGCCGATTCGCTGAGGAAGGAACGCCACGAGCGGGAGGCCCAGGCGGCGGGCGCTGGTCTGGCGCGCCCTGTGGCCCCGCGGGCCGTCGCCGTCAAGCCGATGGCGGAATCGCCACGGCGGCCGAAGCACCGGGCGAAGCCGAAGCCGACTGAAGCCGAAGAAATTTGGCGAGCAGTTGTTCCCGCGACTCGACGTGCTCGGGGCTGACCGGGATGCAGCTCACGGGGCAGATCTGCACGCATTGGGGCTCATCGAAGTGGCCCACGCACTCCGTGCAACGGCTGGGGTCGATCTCGTAGATCTCCTCACCCATGGCGATGGCCTGGTTCGGGCACTCGGGCTCGCAGACATCGCAGTTGATGCACTCGTGGGTGATCCAAAGAGCCATGTCAGTACCGCCCGGCCGCCCGAAGGTACTGACGCGCCGCTCGCCAGAGGTGACCGACCTTCGCGCCGTCCAAGTCGGCGCAGGCCGACTTGGAGCCGCGGCGCTCAGCCCCCTCGGGGGGCAGCGAGCGAAGCGAGCGTGGGGGCTGCCTCAATCTAATCCTCGATCTGGGTGATGCGTTCTTCCAGGCGCCGCAGCACCGAAGGCGCCACGAACTTGGAGACATCACCGCCGAGGCTGGCGATCTCGCGCACGAAGGTGCCGCTGACGAACTGATACTGGTCGCTGGGCGTCATGAATACGGTCTCCACCTCGGGCATGAGTTGGCGGTTCATGCCCGCCATCTGGAACTCGTACTCGAAGTCGCTCACCGCACGCAGGCCGCGCACCACGACCTTGCCGCCGATATCCACGACGAAGTTTCGCAGCAGGCCGCGGAAGGCGATGACCTCCACGTTCTTGTAGGGCGCGCAGATCTCGGTGGCGATCTCCGTGCGCTCGGCGATGGAGAACATGGTGCGCTTGTGATGGCCTGCCGCCACCGCCAGGATGAGGCGGTCGAACAGGCGCGAGGCGCGGCGCATCAGGTCCTCGTGGCCCAGCGTCATCGGATCGAAAGTGCCCGGATAGATGGCGGTGAGCGGGGCTTTCAATGTCACGGCGCATTCCTCCAGGCGGGTGCAGTGTAGCCGCGCCTATCAGACCCGGCGCCACAACTGGGCATGCACGGCGCCGGCCTTCAGCTCACGGTGGGCCTGCAGGCCTGCCGGCACTTCGCCCAGGGCCCGGCCGGCTTCAAGATAGAGATAACCGCCGGGCGCGACCAGCCGGGCCGCCATGGCGGCCGCGGGCCCGGCGAGCCCGGTGTCGAAGGGCGGATCGAGCAGCACCAGCTCAAATGACGCCGCCGGCGCGGCGGCCATCCAGGACAGGGCATCGGCGCGTTCGACATGCACGCCGGTGGCACCCAGGCGCGTCCGCGTGGCCTGCAGGCTGGCCACGAGCTGCGGGTCGAGTTCCAGCAGGACGACCTCGGCGGCCCCGCGCGAGGCCGCCTCCAGGCCCAACGCACCGCTGCCGGCAAACGCGTCGAGTACGCGCCAGCCACCGAGGTCCTGGCCCAGCCAGTTGAACAGCGTCTCGCGCACGCGATCCGGCGTCGGCCGCAGGCCCGGGCGTGCGGCCACCGGCAGCTTGCTGCGCTTCCAGAGGCCGCCGATGAGACGCACCTCGCCCGGCAGGCCACCCCCCGCCCGTGACTGGCCCGCGGCAGCGGCAGCGGCAGCGGCAGCGCGCTTGGCCGGCTTCACAGGCGGACCGCGATGCCGTCTGCCGCCAGCAGCGCCTTGGCCTGGCCGACCGTAAATTCGCCGTAGTGGAAGATGCTGGCGGCCAGCACCGCGTCGGCGCCACCGATGCGGATGCCGTCGGACAGATGCTGCAGCGCGCCCACGCCTCCCGAGGCGATCACCGGCACCGGCACGGCGTCACACACCGCCCGCGTGAGCTCGAGGTCGAAGCCACTCTTGGTGCCGTCGCGGTCCATGCTGGTGAGCAGGATCTCGCCGGCTCCCAGCTCGGCCATGCGCCGGGCCCACTGCACGGCGTCCAACCCGGTATTCCTGCGTCCACCGTGGGTGTAGACGTCCCAGCCGCCCGCCGGGCCGCTGGTCGCCAGCCCCTGCGCGTCGACGCGCCGCTTGGCATCGATGGCCACCACGATGCATTGCGCCCCGTATTTGTCCGAGGCCTCGCGTATCACCTGCGGGTCGGCCACCGCCGACGAATTGAAGCTGACCTTGTCCGCACCCGCGTTGAGCAGCCTGCGCACGTCGGCCACCGTGCGCACGCCGCCGCCCACGGTGAGCGGGATGAATACCTGCGCGGCCACCGCTTCGATGATGTGCAGGATCAGATCGCGCCCATCGCTGGTGGCGGTGATGTCCAGGAAGGCCAGTTCGTCAGCGCCCTGCTCGTTGTAGCGCGCGGCGATCTCCACCGGGTCGCCGGCGTCGCGCAGCTCGACGAAATTGACGCCCTTGACGACACGACCGCCGGTCACGTCCAGACAGGGAATGACGCGCTTGGCAAGCATGGGCGGCGGGCCTGGGGTGCGGGCTGAGCTCAGCCCAGCCCCAGCTCGTCGGCACGCCGCTGCGCCACGGCAAAGTCGAGTGCGCCGGTGTAGATGGAGCGACCGCAGATGACGCCGCGCACGCCCTCGAACTCCACGGCACACAGGCGCTCGATGTCGGCGATGTCGGATAACCCGCCCGAGGCGATGACGGGAATGGACAGGGCCTGCGCGAGCTTCACCGTGGCCTCGATGTTGATGCCCGTGAGCATGCCGTCGCGCCCGATGTCGGTGTAGATCACGCCTTCGACGCCGTAGTCCTCGAATTTGCGCGCCAGGTCCACCACTTCGTGACCCGTGAGCTTGCTCCAGCCGTCGGTGGCCACCTTGCCGTCCTTGGCATCCAGGCCCACGATGATGTGGCCCGGGAAAGCCGTGCAGGCGTCTTTCAGGAAGCCCGGCTTCTTGACCGCTGCCGTGCCGATGATCACGTACGAGAGGCCATCGTCCAGGTAGCGCTCTATCGTGTCGAGGTCGCGGATGCCGCCGCCGAGCTGCACGGGGATTTCCTCGCCCACCTCGCGCAGGATGGCCTTGACCGCCACCTCGTTGATCGGGCGGCCGGCGAACGCACCGTTGAGGTCGACCAGGTGCAGACGCCTTGCCCCGGCGTCCAGCCAGCGGCGGGCCATCGCGCCGGGGTCTTCGCTGAAGGTGGTGGAAGCCCTCATGTCGCCCTGTTCCAGGCGGACGCAGTGGCCGTCTTTGAGATCGATGGCGGGAATCAGCAGCATGGCCCGTGTGGAGCGTGGTGGAGGAAGGGGGCGCGCGAGAAGCAGCGAGGGCCTAGCCCCTTGGGCTAGGGCTTCCAGTGCAGGAAGTTGCGGTAGAGGGCCAGGCCGTGGTCGGCGCTCTTCTCGGGGTGGAACTGGGTGGCAAAAATGTTATCTCGCGCCAGCGCGCAGGTAAAGCGCGCACCGTAGTCTGTTTCACCGGCACTGTGGCGGGGGTCGGACGGGCAGGCATAGAAGCTGTGCACGAAATAGAACCAGCTGCCGTCGGGCACGCCGGCCCACAGGGGGTGCGCTTGGCTCTGCTGCACACGGTTCCAGCCCATCTGCGGCACCTTGTAGCGGCTGCCATCGGGCTGCAGGCGGCCTTCCAGGCGAAAGCGCAGCACCTGCCCGGGAATCAGCCCCAGGCCCGGCGTGTCCTGCTCCTCGCTGTGGTCGAGCAGCATCTGCATGCCCACGCACACGCCGAGCAGCGGCTTGTTCGCTGCGGCGTGCAGCACGGCGTCCTCCAGGCCGGAGTCGTGGAGCTCGCGCATGCAGTCGCGCATTGCGCCCTGCCCGGGCAGCACCACGCGCTCGGCGGCCATCACCTCTTCGGGGCGCCGCGTCACGACGACCTCAAGCCCCGAGCCCGCGGCCACGTGGAGCACGGCCTGCGAGACCGAGCGCAGGTTGCCCATGCCGTAGTCGACGACCGCCACATGCGCCATGCGGGCCCCTAGAGCGTGCCCTTGGTGGAGGGCACGACGCCGGCCGAACGCGGGTCGATCGCCAGCGCCATGCGCAGCGCGCGGGCGAAAGCCTTGAACACCGACTCGCACTGGTGGTGCGCGTTGTCGCCCTTGAGGTTGTCGATGTGCAGCGTGACCAGCGCGTGGTTGGCGAAGCCCTGGAAGAACTCGTGGGTGAGCTGGCTGTCGAAGCCGCCGATCATCCCGGCCTTGAAGGGCACGCTCATGTGCAGCCCGGGGCGGCCCGAGAAGTCCACCACCACGCGCGACAGCGCTTCGTCCAGCGGCACATAGGCGTGGCCGTAGCGGGTGAGGCCCAACTTGCCACCCACGGCCTGGGCCACCGCCATGCCCAAGGTGATGCCCACGTCTTCCACGGTGTGGTGGCCATCGATATGCAGGTCGCCTTTGGCCTGGATGTCGAGGTCGATCAAGCCATGGCGGGCGATCTGGTCGAGCATGTGGTCGAAGAAGCCGATGCCGGTCGCCAGGCGGGCCTGGCCGGAGCCGTCCAGGTCGAGCTGGACGCGGATCTGCGTCTCTTTGGTATCGCGGCGGATATCGGCGGTGCGGTTCATAGGCTTTCGCGCAAGGCGTGCATCATGAGGTCATTCTCCTGCGGCGCGCCCACGGTCAGGCGCAGGCAGTTCGCCAGCAGCGGGTGCAGGGCGGCGATGTGCTTGACCAGCACGCCGCGCGCCTTCATGCCTTCGAAGGCGCGCTTCGAGTCGGGCACGCGCACCAGGATCATGTTGGCCTCGCTGGGGAAGGCCTGCACACCGGGCGTGGCGTTCAGGGCCGCCTGCAGCCGAGCGCGCTCGCTGCGCAGCAGCGCGGCCTGGCGCGCGTACTCGTCGGCATGCTCCAGCGCGAACATCGCGGCCTCGGCGTTGAGTGCACTCACGTTGTACGGCGGGCGCACCTTGTCGATCTCGGCGATCAACGCGGCCGGCCCGCACAGGTAGCCCAGGCGCACGCCCGCCAGGCCGAACTTGGACAGCGTGCGCAAGACCAGCACATGCTCGTGCTCGGCCATGCGCTGCATCCAGCTGCGCGAGCTGAAGGGCTGGTAGGCCTCGTCGAAGACCACCAGGCCGCTCTGGCGCCCCACGGCCGCCACGATGCCCTCGATGACGCCTTCGTCGAAGAGGTTGGCCGTCGGGTTGTTCGGGTAGGCGATGTAGGTGAGCGCCGGGCGGTGCGCCTCGATGGCCGCCCGCATCGCGGGTTCGTCGAGCTCGAACTCGGGGGTCAGCGGCACACCCACGAAGCGCAGGCCACGCAGCTTGGCCGACATCTCGTACATCACGAAACCCGGCAGCGGGGCGAGCACCGTGGGGACCCGGCCATGGCTCGCTTCGCTCGGTGGCACGTCGCAGGCCACCGACAGGATGTCGATCAGCTCGTCGGAGCCGTTGCCCAGGATGAGTTGGCAGCCCGCGGGCAGGTCGACGAAACGCGACAGCGCCGCCACGAGATCGGCCACGCAGCCAGCCGGGTAACGGTTGAGGGCCACCCGCCCCAGGCGCTCGCCCAGTTCGCGCTGCAGCTCGGCGGGCAGCGCGAAGGGGTTCTCCATCGCGTCGAGCTTCACGTAGCCGGCACTGGGCTGGATGGCGTAGGCGTGCATGGATTGCACGTCCTGGCGGAGGGTGGCTTGGATGCGCTCGCTGATCGCGGGCGGCGCGGGAGGCACGGGCGGCGCGGGCGGCACGGGTGGCACGGGCGGCGCCAGCGGCGCAGGCACAGGCGTCGTCAGGCGCATCTCGGCCGCCTGCGCATGCGCCTGCAGCCCTTCCCCGTAGGCCAGCTCGGCGGCGATCGGCCCCAGCACCTGCGCCCCGGCCTCGCTCACCTGGATCAGGCTGCTGCGCTTGACGAAGTCGTAGACGCCCAGCGGCGACGAGAAGCGTGCCGTGCCCGAAGTGGGCAGCACGTGGTTGGGCCCGGCGCAGTAGTCGCCCAGGCTCTCGCTGGTGTAGGCGCCCAGGAAGATCGCCCCGGCGTGGCGCAGCAGGGGCTCCCAGCGCTGCGGCTCGCGCGAGCTGACTTCCAGGTGCTCGGGGGCGATGCGGTTGCTGAGGGCGCAGGCCTCTTCCATGCTGCGCGTGAGGATGAGCGCGCCGCGGCCTTGCAGGCTGGCGCGGATGACTTCGCGTCGCGGCATCGCGGGCAGCAGCCGGGCCATGGCCTGCTGCACGGCGTCGAGGTAGGCGGCGTCGGGGCAGAGCAGGATGCTCTGCGCCAGCTCGTCGTGTTCGGCCTGGCTGAAGAGGTCCATCGCCACCCAGTCGGGCGGCGTGCTGCCGTCGGCGAGGACGAGGATCTCGCTGGGCCCGGCAATCATGTCGATGCCCACCTGGCCGAAGACGCGGCGCTTGGCGCTGGCGACATAGGCATTGCCCGGGCCGGTGATCTTGTCCACGCGCGGCACCGTGGCCGTGCCGTAGGCCAGCGCCGCCACGGCTTGCGCGCCACCGATGGTGAAGACGCGGTGCACCCCGGCCACATGCGCCGCCGCCAGCACCAGGGCGTTCCTTTCACCTCTGGGCGTGGGCACCACCATGACGATCTCGCCCACGCCGGCCACCTGGGCGGGCACAGCATTCATCAGCACGCTGCTCGGGTAGGCCGCCTTGCCGCCAGGCACGTAGATCCCCACGCGGTCCAGCGGCGTGACCTTCTGGCCCAGCAGGCTGCCGTCGCCATCCCGGTAACTCCAGCTGCGGCTGCTGGCCTCGAGCTGGCGCTGGTGGTAGTCACGCACACGCTGCGCCGCGGCCAGCAGCGCCTGGCGCTGCGCGGGCGTGATGGCGTCGAGCGCGGCATGCAACTCGGCCGCGCCGACTTCCAGTGCGTCCATCGACTCGGCCTGCACGCCGTCGAAGCGCGCGGTCAGCTCCAGCACGGCGGCGTCACCGCGCGCGCGCACGTCGGCAATGATCTCGGCGACACGGCTCTCGATGGCCGCGTCGGTCTCGGCCGACCAGTGCTGCAGGCGCTGGAATTCGACCTCGAAATCCGCTGCGGTGGTCGCCAGGCGGCGCACGGCAAGGCCCATCACCGGCCCTCCACCGCCGCCTCGAAGGCGTCGATCAGCGCGCGCAGCGGCTCGCGCTTGAGCTTGAGCGCGGCCGGATTGACGACCAGGCGCGCAGAGATGTCCATGATGTGCTCCACCTCGAGCAGGTGGTTGGCCTGGAGCGTGCTGCCGGTGGATACCAGGTCGACGATGGCGTCGGCCAGCCCGGTGAGCGGCGCCAGCTCCATCGACCCATACAACTTGATGAGGTCCACGTGCACCCCCTTGGTGGCGAAATGCTGGCGCGCCGTGTGCGTGTACTTGGTGGCCACGCGGATGCGCGAACCCTGCTTGACGGCCGCAGCGTAGTCGAAGTCCTCGCGCACGGCCACGCTCATGCGGCAGCGCGCGATCTTCAGGTCCAGCGGCCGGTACAGGCCGACGGCGCCGCCGGCCAGGCTCTGGTCGCCGCCGTGCTCCAGCAGCACATCGAGGCCGGCCACGCCGAGGTCGGCGCCGCCATGCTGCACGTAGGTGGGCACGTCGGTGGCGCGCACCAGCACCACGCGCACGTCGGGCCGGGTGGTGGCGATGATGAGCTTGCGGCTCTTCTCGGGGTCTTCGAGCACCTCGATGCCGGCGGCGCGCAGCAGCGGCAACGAGTCGTCGAAGATGCGGCCTTTGGACAGTGCGAGCGTGATCATCGATCTTGGCCGCAGTGCACGCGAGAGACCACCGGTGGCCGCGCAAGCGGCGCGCAGCGGTCCCCCGCGGCGCACCGCAGGGGGTGGTCAGTGGTGGTGTTGGCAGGCCGGTGCCGCCGGGGCCACGGGGGCCTGGCTGGCGAACTCGGCGGGGGTGAGCGTGGTCATGGAAAGCGCGTGAACCTGCTCGTGCATTCTATCGCCCAGGGCGGCATAGACACGCTGGTGGCGCCGCACTCGCGGCAGGCCTTCGAACTCGGCCGACACGATGGTGGCAAAGAAGTGACGGCCATCGCCGTCGATCACGATGTGTTCGCACTTCAGTCCGGCGGCGATGAACTCGCGGACCTGTTCGGGGGTGGGTTCGGCCATGATGGAGTCCATTGTCTCAGGAGCGAAGCTTGTAGCCGGTGACGAGCAGGCGCAAAGCCACACCGGCCACCACGACAAAGCTCAGGCCCACCACCGCCAGGCTGAGCCAGGGCGAGGCATCGCTGACACCGAAGAAGCCGCGGCGAAAGCCATCGATCATGTAGAAGAAGGGGTTGAGGTGGCTCGCCGCCTGCCACACCGGCGGCAGAGATTTCACGGAGTAGAAAACCCCCGAAAGCATGGTCATCGGCAGGATGATGAAGTTCGAGAACGCGGCGAGCTGGTCAAATTTCTCGGCCCACAACCCGGCGATCAACCCCATCGTGCCCAGCATGCCCGCGCCCAGCGCAGCGAAGATGAGCACCCACAGCGGCTCGGCCAGCTGCAGCGGCGCGAACCACACGGTGATCAGCATCACCGCGCCGCCCACGACCAGGCCGCGCACGATGGCCGCGCCCACGTAGGCCGTGAACCAGGCCCAGTGCGACAGCGGCGTCACCAGCAGGAACACCACGTTGCCGGTGATCTTGCTCTGGATGAGCGAGCTGCTGCTGTTGGCGAAGGCGTTCTGCAGCACGCTCATCATCACCAGGCCGGGGATCAGGAAGCTGGTGTAGCCCACGCCCGGAAAGACCTCGACGCGGTTGGCCAGCACATGGCCGAAGATCAGCAGGTACATCACCGCAGTGAGCACCGGTGCGGCCACGGTCTGGAAGGCGACCTTCCAGAAGCGCATGACTTCCTTGCGGAACAGCGTGCCGGCACCCGCCAGGCTCATTGCGCCGCTCATCGCGCGCCCTCAGCGGCAGGCCCGGCCGGCAGGGCAGGCGCAGGACTGTCGCCGCCTTGCATGATCTCCAGGAAGACGTCTTCGAGGTCGGCGCGGCCGATCTCCAGGTCTTCCACCGTCACGCCACTGCCGCGCAGCGTGGCCAGCAGCGTTTCGACCTCGGCCGCGTCGCGCGCCTTGGCCTGCACGATGCGGCCGGTGACTCGCGCCACCGCCGCCACGGCTGCCGGCAGCGCGTCGTCCGTCTTGAAGCGCAGCATGGTGCTGGCACGGCCAGCCAGCAGCGCCGAGGTCTTGTCCAGCGCCACCACGCGGCCCTGCTTGAGCATGGCGATGCGGCCGCACAGGGCCTCGGCTTCTTCGAGGTAGTGCGTGGTCAGCAGCACGGTGTGGCCTTCGCGGTTCAGTCGCGAGATGAACTGCCACAGCGTCTGGCGCAACTCGACGTCCACGCCCGCGGTCGGCTCGTCGAGCACGATCACCGGCGGCCGGTGCACCAGCGCTTGCGCCACCAGCACCCGGCGCTTCATGCCGCCGCTCAATTGCCGCATATTGGCGCCGGCCTTGTCGGTCAAGCCCAGGGCGGCGAGCAGTTCGTCGATCCAGGCATCGTTGTGCGTGATGCCGAAGTAGCCGCTCTGGAGGCGCAGCGTCTCGCGCACGCTGAAGAAGGGGTCGAATACCAGCTCCTGCGGCACGATGCCCAGGGCGCGGCGCGCCGCGGCGTAGTCGGCCCGCACATCGTGGCCCATCACCGTGACTTGCCCTGCGGTGGCGCGCGCCAGCCCGGCCAGCACCGAGATCAGCGTTGTCTTGCCAGCGCCGTTGGGGCCGAGGAGGCCGAAGAACTCGCCCTGTTCGATATCGAAGGAGACGCCGTCCAGCGCACGCACCGTGCCGCGGGCGCCCTGGTAGACCTTGCTGACCCGGTCGAAGCGGATGGCCGGTGTGGCGGAAATGGTGGGCATGGAGGGCATCGAGGCCCGGATTGTAGGCAGCCGCTGCTGCCGCAGCCGCTCCCGGTGCCAGAATTCGACGCCATGGTCCCGCCCAAAAAACCCCGCCGCACGGCCGAGCGCATCCTCGAGGTGACGCTGCTGCTCTTCAACCGCTTCGGCGAACCCAACGTCAGCACGACGCTCATCTCGGCCGAACTCGGCATCAGCCCGGGCAACCTGTACTACCACTACCCGGCCAAGGACGAGCTCATCAATTCGCTGTTCGACCGCTACGAGCGCGCGCTGGGCGAAATTCTGCAAGCCGCCGACGGCGTGGAAAACGTCGAGGATGCCTGGCTGTTCTTCCACATGCTCTTCGAGCTGATCTGGAACTACCGCTTCCTCTACCGCGACCTCAACGACCTGCTGAGCAAGAACCGCCGCCTGGAGACGCATTTCCAGTTCGTGCTCAAGAACAAGACCCGGGCCATGCACGCCATGCTCGAGGGCCTGGAGCGCAACGGCAGCGCGCGCATGACCCGCGCCCAGGCCGCGCCGCTGGCCACGGCGATGGTGGTGGTGGTGACCTACTGGCTGAGCTACGAGTACGTGCGCGATCCGCGGCACGCGCTGGAGCCCGAGAGCGCCTCCGCCGCCATGGGGCGTGGCGCCTACCATGCGCTGGCGCTGCTCATGCCGCACCTGGACGAAGCCTCGCGCTCGCACCTCGATACGCTGGCGGCGGCTTACCTGGCGGACTGAAGCGCCGCAGCGTGGGCCGGCGCCGGGCCCGGGCCGCCGGCTCAATCGAGCACGAAGACCGCATCCTGCTCGCCGGGCACGCAGCCCTCGGCGATCTCGTCCCAGCCACGGTGCACCACCACATGCGCCTCGGTGTGGCAGAACTCCAACCGCGTGGCGCCGGGCACCTGGGCGCGCACGAAGGCTTCGATCGAAGCCGGCATGCTCACACGGTAGCGCGATTGCGCCAGGTCTTGCGCCGGGTGGTCGTCGCTGTGCACCCAGGGAATCAGCTCGCCCAGCCACATCAAGGGGCGCCAGCCGACATCCAGCAGGCTGGGCTCGTAGCCCCGCTCCTTGAGCCAGCCCTGGGCCTGCGCACGCGGGTCCCGGTCCGTGCCGGGTCGGCCCCAGGCGGCGGCCAGCAATTCCATCACCCACTGGTTGCAGTTCTGGTAGCGCAGGTTGAAGGGGTACGAATTGGCGCTGTACACGGGGCCCAGCACCTGCAGCGCGGTCGGGTTGTCGAGTGCGGCGCGCGCCAGCTCGGCGCCCTCGGCGTCGGGCAACAGCACTGCGGAAACGTAGCCCACGCGGGCCTCGTGCGAGCCCATCAGGAACGCCGCCATGCCCTGGTCGTAGATGCGCGGCTGGCGTTCGTCGCAGGCGTAGTAGAGCTGGCGCACGGCCCAGGGCGTGTCGGGGCTGGCCTTCAGGCTGAGTCCGGCGTGCGAATAGCGCAGCCCGAAGCGGCTGAGGTCGAGGCCCGAACGCGCGACCAGGGCCAGCGGCTGGCCCGAGCTCTCGAGCTCGGCCTTGATGACGGCGCCGAAACGAAGGAGCCGGCTCTTCTCTTCGGCGTTCAGCGGCGAGGGCGGCTCGCACAGCCGCAACGCGCTGGCGTGGCCAGCGACCCAGGGCGCCAGGCCGAATACCAGGGCCGCGCCCGAAAGCCAGCGTCGCCAGGGTCGCCATTGGCCCCGGCGGCGCCCCCGAGGCGCCGCGCCCGTCAAAGCCGCACGACGTGGGTCTGCAGTTCGCGGTACCACGCGTCGGCCAGGACCAGAAAGAAGGCCTGGCGCGGCGTGCCCTTGGCGAACTCCAGGCCGTAGGGGCGCTGGCGCGCCGCCACGACCTGCCCGGCCTCCAGGCGCGCCTTCTCCGCGGTCTCCTGCGGCATGAGCAGGAAGAATTCGCCGTCCGCCCCGCGCCCGGCCACCGCCTGCAGCTTGACGCGCAGCACGCCCGGCTGCTCTGGCGCCTGGGCCAGCTCGACGACCTGGTAGTCGCCGTCGGCGACCTTTCTATCGTCACCGGAAGAACTGTTGCTGGAACCCCGGATCGAGTCCGAGAGGCTGCCTATCGAAGTCGAAGTGCTGTCCGACACGGCCGAAGAGGCCGAGCTCTCGGCCCAGGCCGGCCATGCGCTGGCGCAGAACAGGAAGGCCAAGGTCATGAGGGAGGGCTTGAAGCGGTTCATCGTCACTCCAGGAGAGCGTGGGGAGGGGGAGGTGCAGGCGCAGGGATGCTAACGCGCCTCGCGCTGGAACCCCGCCGAAGCCTGCATCAGGCTTTTCGTGTACTCGGCCTGCACACGGCTCGCCGCCAGGTCGGCCGCCGCCAGCATCTCCACGGCCTGGCCGCGGCGCATCACCAGCAGCCGCTCGCACAGGTGGGTGACCACCGCCAAGTCGTGGCTGACCATCACGAAGCTCAGGCCGCGCCGCGCGCGCAGGGCCTCCAGCAGGTTCAGCACCTCGGCCTGCACCGAAGCGTCCAGCGCCGAGGTCGGCTCGTCCAGCAACAGAATCTGCGGCTCGAGGATGAGCGCGCGGGCGATGGCGATGCGCTGGCGCTGCCCGCCCGAGAGCTGGTGCGGGTAGCGGAAGCGGAATCCGGCCCCCAGGCCGACTTCGTCGAGCGCGTTCTCTATCCTTGCTTCGGCGTCGCCCACGCCGTGGATGGCCAGCGGCTCGGCCAGGATGCGGTCCACCGTCTGCCGCGGGTGCAGCGAGCCGTAGGGGTCCTGGAAGACCATCTGCACCTGGCGCCGGAAGGCCTTGCTGCCGGGCGCGGGCAAGCCGGCCTGGCCCGTGAGGCCGACCTCCCCCGCGGCCAGCCGCGCCAGGCCGCACAGGGCGCGCAGCACCGTGCTCTTGCCCGAGCCCGATTCGCCGACCAGGCCGAAACTTTCCCCCGGGGCGACATCGAAGGAAACGCCGTCCACCGCCGTGAAGCCGTCGAAGACGACGCGCAGGGCGTGGGCGCGCAGGCCGATCCCCTCTGGCGCCTGGCGCTGCGGATTCATGGTGCAAGCCACTCCGGCTGCCGGTCCAGCGTGGGCAGCGGGTGCTGCGCCCTGCCCAGTTGCGGCAGGCAATTCAGCAGGCCGCGGGTGTAGGGGTGCTGGGCGCGGTGCAGCTCGGTCGCGGCGATCTCTTCGACCACGCGCCCGGCGTACATCACGAGCACGCGGTCGCAGAACGAGGACACCAGCCGCAGATCGTGCGAGATGAAGATCAGGCCCATGCCGCGCTCGGCCACCAGCTTGTCCAGGATGGCAAGCACCTGCAGCTGCACCGTGACGTCCAGCGCCGAGGTCGGCTCGTCGGCAATGAGCAGCTCGGGCCCGGCGATGAGCATCATGGCGATCATGGCGCGCTGGCCCATGCCGCCCGAGACCTCGTGCGGGTGCAGGCCGGCCATGCGTTCGGGGTCTTCGATGCCGACGGCGGCCAGCGCCTCCAGCACACGCTCGCGCGCCTCGCGCCGCGGCACGGGGCGGTGGGCCTGCAGCGTCTCTGCGATCTGCGCGCCTATGGTCATCACCGGGTCGAGGGCGAACTTCGGGTCCTGCAGCACCATGGCGATGCGGCTGCCGCGCAGCTCGCGGCGCTGGCGCGCGGGGCAGCTCAGCAGCGCGATGCCGTCGAACTCGAGCTTGCGCGCCGTGACCTGGCCGCCGGGAGCGGTGAGCCCCAGGATGGCGCGCCCCGCCTGGCTCTTGCCCGAGCCCGATTCGCCGACGATGCCCAGCCGCTCGCGGCCCAGGGCGAAGGACACACCGCGCACGACCTCGGTCATGCCGCCTTCGCGGTCGGGGTAGGCGACGCGCAGGTCTTCGACGCTGAGCAGGGGGTTCATCGGGTCGCGCGCGGGCTTTCGCGCCGTTGGGCAACGGCAGGGCCGGTGGTGGGTGATTCTGCACGGCGCGGGCAGACGGCAGGCCGGGCGCCGCGTGGCCGCGCGGGCCGGCCGCGCCTGGAGATGCTCGCCCTGCCCCTTTGTCAGGGGCGGGCGAGCTGCTCGTGTCCGGGCTGGGCGGTGATGAGCTGGACCAGCGAGCGCAGGTCGTTCGATAGCTGGGTGAGCAGGTCATCGACGGCCACGATGCCGATCAGCAGGCCGTGCCCGTCGGTCACCGGCACGCGGCGCACGCCCCTGCGGCGCATCAGCGCCAGCACCTCGAGCACGGAGTCGGTCTCGCGTGCGCACGCCACCTCCGTGGTCATGACGTCTTCGACGCGCAAGAGCCGGGCGTCCCGATCCTTGGCCACGACGGACAGCACGATGTCGCGGTCGGTGACCATGCCCGCCACCAGGCGCTTGCCTGGGGCGGCTTCTTCGATGGCCACGAGACTGCCGACATGACGCTCGCGCATCAAGCGCGCGGCCTCGTTCAATGCAACGGTCTTGTGCACCCAGACGACGTCGCGGTTGCAGACTTGCCCGGCTGTCAGTCCCTCGACCATGTGATTCCCCTTGACGCCGGACAAGCGCTCCCCGGGGAGCGTTCCCAGGCGCCGGCATGTGAAGCGCAAGGCAGCGGCGTGCGTCGCACGCCGACGCCAAGCGGGCTCATTGAACGGTGACGCGCTTGTTTGACGTTGCCGCCTTCTTCGGCAAGGTCAGCATCAGCACGCCCCCTTCATAGCGGGCCTCCGTCTTGCTGTCGTCGACGGGGCAGGCGAGCGTGAAGCTGCGGCTGGCGTAACCGTACTGGCGCTCGCTGCGCAGCACGCGGCCGTCCTTCCTCTCTTCCTTCTCTTTCTTCACCTCCGCACTGATCGTGACCTGGTTGCCATCGACGCGGATGTCGATATCTTCCTTCTTCACGCCGGGGATCTCGGCCTTCACGGTGTAGGCGTCGTCGCGCTCGCTGACGTCCATCTTGATGCGCGGGGCGGTCTCCTGCAGCTCCGTCCTCCAGGGGCGGAACATGCCGCGCAAGGTATCTTCCAGCGGGTCCAGGCCCAGCGGGTCGAAAAGTCGAAGTTCGCTCATGTTGGATCTCCTGCCATGGGTTGAAAGGCGGGCCCGAAAGCGGCACTTCCGCGCCCGGCCGCGATGCAGCATCGAGCCGGGTCGCCCCCGATGCATTGAGCATGCTCAATCGCGCCTCGCGTTCGGCGTCTAGCCTGAGGGATGGAAGGAGTCGCTGGATGAACAAGAAGCGCAAGACCTCTCGCAAGACGCTGCGCCCGGTGGGGTCTGCCGCGGTGATCGGCGAGGCGCCGGCCGCCGGCGACGCCGTGATGCCGATCGTCGACCGCCCTGACGGCTACTACTGGCAGGCGCCGGATGGCCGGCAGCAGTTCGGCCCATTCGAAACCTATGAAGCCGCTCGCGTGGACCGCGACCGTTTCGACGAACAGCGCCCGGTGCCGGGCGAGACGCTGCAGGAGGCCGAGAGCGAAGTCGGCGTGGCGGACTGGATCGACGCCGAGACCGGCGAACCCGCCGAGGGCCAGTCACCCCCGCACCTCGAAGAGAACTGAAACCATGGCAGCCAAACAATTGCTCTTTGGCGACGACGCGCGGGCGAGGATCCGGCGCGGCGTCGATACCCTGGCCGAAGCGGTCAAGGCGACGCTCGGGCCGCGCGGCCGCACGGTGATCCTGGACCGCGAGTTCGGCGCACCGGAGATCGTCAACTCCGGCGTGCGCGTCGCCAAGGCCATCGAGCTCGAGGACCGCTTCGAGAATATGGGCGCGCAGATGCTGCGCGAGGTGGCTTCGCGCACCAGCGAAAAGGCCGGCGACGGCACCACGACGGCGACCGTGCTGGCCCACGCCATGGTCGCGGAGGGCATGCGCTTTCTCGCCGGCGGCATGAACCCGATGGACCTCAAGCGCGGCATGGAGCAAGGCGTGGACGCCGTGGTCGAAGAGCTGCGCCGCATCGCCCGGCCCTGCGCCAGCTCGCAGGAGATCGAGCATGTGGCCGCGATCTCGGCCAACAACGACCGCTCGATCGGCGAGTTGCTCGCCCGCGCGATCGACAAGGTGGGTCGCGAAGGCGCTATCTCGATCGAGGACGGCTCGGGCCTGGCCAGCGAGCTCGAGGTCGTGGAAGGCCTGCAGTTCGACCG
This sequence comes from Rubrivivax sp., assembly GCA_030681795.1. Classification (GTDB taxonomy): domain Bacteria; phylum Pseudomonadota; class Gammaproteobacteria; order Burkholderiales; family Burkholderiaceae_C; genus Rubrivivax. The sequence continues at coordinate 17,199 of JAUXRG010000044.1, read as the reverse complement.
CGGCTTCCTCTCGCCCTATTTCATCAACCACGCCGAACGGCAGACCGCCGTGCTCGAAGACGCCGCGATCCTGCTCTACGACAAGCACCTGTCGTCGCTGCAGGACCTGCTGCCGCTGCTCGAAGAGGTGGTCAAGGCCGGCCGGGCGCTGCTCGTGGTCGCCGAGGAGATCGAAAGCGACGCGCTCGCCACGCTGGTCATCAATACGATGCGCGGCACGCTCAAGACCTGCGCCGTCAAGGCGCCGGGCTTCGGCGACCGGCGCAAGGCCCTGCTGCAGGACATCGCGGTGCTCACCGGCGGCACCGTGATCAGCGACGAACTCGGGCTGACCCTGGCCAAGGCCGGCCTGGCCGACCTGGGGCGCGCGCGGCGCGTCGAAGTGGGCAAGGAAGACACCACCCTGATCGGCGGCGCCGGCACGCCCGCGGCCATCCAGGAGCGCATCAACAGCATCCGCAAGGAGCGCGAGGCCGCCAGCAGCGACTACGACCGCGAGAAGCTCGACGAGCGCATCGCCAAGCTCTCGGGCGGTGTGGCGGTGATCAAGGTGGGCGCCGCCACCGAAACCGAGCTGAAGGAGCGCAAGATCCGCGTGGAAGACGCGCTGCACGCCACCCGCGCAGCGATCGAGGAAGGCATCGTGCCCGGTGGCGGCGTGGCGCTGTTGCGTGCCCGGCACGTGCTGGCCGCGCTCAAGGGGCCCACCCTGGACCACGACTCCGGGCTGCGCATCGTGGCGCGTGCGCTCGAGGAGCCGTTGCGCTGCATCGTCGCCAATGCCGGCGACGAGCCTTCGGTGGTGCTGCATCGCGTGGACGAGGCCGTCGACCGCGCCTACGGCTACAACGCCGCGACGCGCGAGTACGGCGACCTGCTGCAGATGGGCGTCATCGACCCGGCAAAGGTCACCCGCCTGGCGCTGCAGAACGCCGCCTCGATCGCGGCGCTTCTTCTCACCACCGACTGCCTGATCGCCAACGCCCCACCGCCGAAGAACGCAGGCCTGGCCGGCCTGTCAGGCGCTGCGGGGCCGGAGTTCTGAAGGAAACGATTCGGAGGCGACCATGACGACACGGAGTTTCTGGCGCGGAAAAGGGCTGCGGCGCACCGTCGCGGCGCTGCTCGTCATCACAGGGGGAGCGCTGCTGTTGCTCTCGCCTTCCATCGGCCCGGGCCTGGTGGCCTTCGGGCTGGGCATCGCGCTCGAAGCGATCGGCCTCGTGCTGGAGCGCCGCACCCCCCGTTGAACGCCCGCATGACCACCATCCACTGACATCCACTGATTCCGGAGGAAGCCATGAAGATCGGTTCGCTGTGCACACGTCGCGTCGTCACCATCGACGCGGACGAACCGCTGGCCCAGGCGGCCGCGCTGATGCGCATACCGGCCATGGGCACGGCCGGCTGGGGCCTGTCGGGTTGACGCGCCATGGCCACCCACGAACCCCCCACCCTGCTGCTGCCCGACGATGTCATCGCCCTCGTGCCGATGCGCAACGTGGTGCTGTTCCCTCATGTGCTGATGCCGATCACGGTGGGCCGCGCCAAATCGCTGGCGGCGGTGGCGCACGCGGCGGCGGCCGGCGGCATGCTGGGCGTCCTGCTGCAGAAGAACGCGCAGGTCGACGAGCCGGAGTTCGACGACCTCTGCGCTGTCGGCACGCTGGCCACCGTCGTACGCCAGGTCGCCGGGAGCGACGGCCAGGTGCACGCCGTGTGCCACGGGCAGCAGCGCTTCCGGCTGCTCGAACTGGTGGCGGGGCACCCGTTCCTGGCCGCGCGCATCGAGCGCATCGAAGAACCCGCCCAGCCGTCCACGGAGTCGGAGGCCCTGGGCATGCAGCTGCGCGAGCGTGCGGTGGAGATCCTGTCGCTGCTGCCCGGCGTGCCAGCCGAACTGGCGCATGCCTTGCAGGCCACGCGCTCGCCGTCCCAGCTGGCCGATATCACGGCCAGCCTGCTGGACGTGGAGCTGGTCGAAAAGCAGTTGCTGCTGGAAGCCCTCTCGGTCGAAGAGCGCCTGGGCAAGGTGCTGCAGTTGCTGACGCACCGCATCGAGGTGCTGCGTCTGTCGCAGGAGATCGGCGAGCGCACCAAGGAACAGCTGCAGGACCGCGAGCGCAAATTCCTGTTGCGCGAGCAGCTCAAGACGATCCAGAAGGAGCTGGGCGAGAACGGCGAACACGAGCCCGAGATCGAGCGCCTGGAACAGGCCATCGCCCAATCCGGCATGCCCGCGGAAACCGAAACCCATGTGCGCAAGGATCTGCAGCGCCTGCGCCGCATGGCCGGGGGCGGCGCCGAGACCGGCCCGCTGCAGACCTGGATCGAATGGCTGACCGAACTGCCCTGGCGCGTGCCCGAGCGGCCGCCCATCGACCTGGATGCAGCGCGCCGCATCCTGGAGGCCGACCACTTCGGGCTGGACCGCGTGAAGCGCCGCATCCTCGAATTCATGGCCGTGCGCAAGCTCAACCCGCAGGGGCGCGCGCCCATCCTGTGCTTTGCCGGGCCACCGGGGGTGGGCAAGACCTCGCTCGGCCAGAGCATCGCGCGCGCGCTGCAGCGGCCGTTCGTGCGCGTCTCGCTGGGCGGCGTGCACGACGAGGCCGAGATGCGCGGCCACCGCCGCACCTATGTCGGGGCGCTGCCGGGGCTGATCGTGCAAGGCCTGCGCCGCGCCGGCGCGCGCGACTGCGTGATGATGCTCGACGAGGTGGACAAACTCTCGCCCAGCCACCAGGGCGACCCTTCGGGGGCGCTGCTCGAGGTGCTGGACCCCGAGCAGAACTCGAGCTTCCGCGACAACTACCTGGGTGTCGCCTTCGACCTCAGCCAGGTCGTCTTCATCGCCACCGCCAACGTGATGGACCCTGTCTCGGCGCCGGTGCGCGACCGCATGGAGCTCATCGAGCTGCCCGGCTATACGCAGGAGGAAAAGCTCGAGATCGCGCGCCGCTACCTGCTCAAGCGCCAGCTCGAGGCCAACGGCCTGCGCGAAGACCAGTGCGTCTTCGACGACGAGGCATTGCTGGCGCTGGTGGCCGGCCATACGCGCGAGGCGGGCGTGCGCCAGCTCGAACGCGAGATCGCGCGCGTGATGCGCTTCGCGGCCATGCAGGTGGCGCAGGGCGAGCGGCCCGCCGTGGCGGTGGGCGCAGCCCAGGTCGAGGAAATCCTCGGCCCGGCCCGCTTCGAACGCGAAGTCGCGCTGCGCACCAGCCTGCCCGGCGTGGCCACCGGCCTGGCGTGGACCCCGGTGGGCGGCGACATCCTGTTCATCGAGGCCACGCGCGTGGCGGGCAGCGGCAGGCTCATCCTCACCGGCCAGCTCGGCGATGTGATGAAGGAAAGCGCGCAGGCCGCGTTGACGCTGGTGAAATCGAAAGCCGCCGAGTTGCACATCCCGGCCGCGGCGTTCGATGCCGTGGACGTGCACCTGCATGTGCCGGCCGGCGCGATCCCGAAGGACGGCCCGAGCGCCGGCGTGGCCATGTTCATCGCGCTGGCCTCGCTGTTCAGCGGCCGTGCCGTGCGCCACGACGCCGCGATGACGGGCGAGATCAGCCTGCGCGGCCTGGTGCTGCCGGTGGGCGGCATCAAGGAAAAAGTGCTTGCGGCACAGCGCTCCGGCCTGGCGCTGGTGCTGTTGCCGGCGCGCAACCGCAAGGATCTGCACGAGATACCGCAAGCCACCCAGGCCGCGCTGCAGTTCGCCTGGCTGGACAACGTGGACGACGCGATCCAGGCCACGCTCGGCGTGAGCACCGCGCTGCAGGAGCGACCGCAGTTCGAACTGATGTGAGGACAGCCCTGCCGAGGCAGCGCACTGCGTGAGCCAGCGCGGACGCAAGAACTCCGTCAGGACTGCCGCTTCACCGCCTGGTCGAACGCCAGTCCGCTGGAGCCCTCGCCGCGACCGTTGAGCTTGCGCCGGCCCGACCAGGTCACGGTGGTGCCATCGTTCCAGCGCGTTTGCTGGTAGCTGCGCTGTAACACCGCGCCGCCGCGCAGCAGCTCTTCTTCGCGGACCACGTTGGGTTGCGCCACCGGCGCCACGCTGCGCGTCCTGCAACTGCACGTGTCGCGGCGCTGCAACCTGGCGTGCAGCCACTGCTACTCCAGCTCCGGCCCCGACCATGCCGACGAGTTGCCCGTGGCCCTGTGGCATGGCGTGATCGAGGATGCCGCGCGCTTGGGCTACAACGTGGTCGGCTTCTCCGGCGGCGAGCCCCTGATGTTCCGCCCCCTGCGCGCGCTGCTGCTGCACGCGCGCAGCCAGGGCATGCTGACCACCGTGACGACCAACGGCATGCTGCTGGACGCAAGGCGCATCGAAGCACTGAGTGGCGCCGCCGGCCTGGTGGCGATCAGCCTGGACGGCACCCCGGAGTCGCACGACCGCATGCGCGGCCACCGCCGCGCCTTCGCCACCATGGCGCGGCGGCTGCCGGCGCTGCGCGCCGCCGGCATCCCCTTCGGCTTCATCTTCACGCTGACGCAGTTCAATCTCGACGAACTCGTCTGGGCCGCCGAATTCGCGCTGGCGCAAGGCGCGCGGCTGCTTCAGGTGCACCCGCTGGAAGCGGTCGGCCGGGCGCGCGAGCGCCTCGGCGACGCCGTGCCCGACGAGACCGAGCTGTCCTACGCCGTGCTGGCCGTGGCGCGGCTGAAGGAGCTGGCCGGCGACCGCCTGGTGATCCAGCTCGACGTGGCGGGCCGCGACACCATGGCGGCTTGCCCCGAGAGGGTGTTCGCCGCCGCCTGGCCCGACAACGACCGTCCGCTGGGCGAGATGCTGTCGCCGTTGATCGTCGAGGCCGACGGCACGGTGGTGCCGGTCGAGTACGCCTTCGGCCGGCCCTGGGCGCTGGGCAACCTGCGCGAGGCCCGCCTGCCGGTGCTGGCCGAACGCTGGAAGCGCGAGCGCCTGGCCGGTTTTCGTGCGCTGTGCCAGCAGGTTCAGCGCCGCGCCACGGCGCCCGAAGAGCCCACCGTCATCAACTGGTACGAGCGGCTGGCGCAGGCCTCGGCGGGCGCTGACGCCGGCGCGGTGGCGGCGACGGTGTAGCCCGGCTGATTTCAGCCTGCCAGTGGCCGCTGCCCGGGCCCGGCGCCCCGGTTGGGCGACACTGGGGGCCCTCGCCCTGCCTTGCATCCCCCTGCCGTGGACTACCCCGACTACGACCCCCTGTCCCGCGTGACGCCGCTGAATGCGGCGGAGCTCGACGCCCTGGACTCCCTCTTGCAGAACCTGCCGGCCGACGGCGCGATGACGCTGGACGGGCTCGACGGCTACCTCACGGCGCTGCTCGCCGGCCCGCCGGAGCTGCTGGCGACCCTGCCCGGCGCGCAGTGGCTGCCCGTGATCTGGGGCGGCGACGGCGAGGCCGGCAATGCCGGCGCCGCGCCCTTCGCGAGCAAACGCCAACGCAAGAGCACCGTGGTGATGGTGCTGCGGCACTTGCGCCACCTGGGCCAGGTGCTCGCCGAATCGCCCGACGAGTGGCAGCCGATCTTCAGCGTGGCCGAACAAGGGCCGCGGGAATGGGCCGACGCGCGCGACTGGTGCGCCGGCTTCATGCAGGCGGTGGACTTGCGGCCTGCGGCCTGGGACCCCTTTTGGGCCGATTCGACGCTGGGTCCGGCGCTGGCGCCCTTGGTGTCGCTGGGCGGCGGCCTGGAGGGAGCCACCGGCCTCGACCCAGCCCATGAGGGTGCCCCGGACCTCGACGACCCGGAGCTCTGCGACCGACTCAGCCGCACCGTGCCCGAAGCGGTGCTGCGCCTTCTTGCCCATCGCGGCCCCGCGCCGTAACCGGCTCAATTCACACGTTGACCCCACACGACACCTCTCGTTGTCCTCGTTGACAACAGGCGATCTTGTTGGCACACTTCCCAACATGAAGGCCGCCGAACTATTTCGCCGACGCATCCCGTACAGCGAAGTAGCCTTTGCCGAACTCGTGCTTTGGCAGCTGCCTGGGCCACTTCATGGGTCGGCGCATTCCTACAAGTACAGACTTGCCTACGTGGTCAACGGAGTCTGCGTACTGAGGTATGACAACGAGTCAGGCAAAGGCGATCACCGGCACTTCAGAGACAAGGAATCCCGCTACGCCTTTGATGGCGTTGACAAGCTTCTTGCCTCATTTCAACGCGACATCGAAAGGATCAATCGTGAAGACAGTGACTCTTGATGTTCGTCCACCCACCGAGGCCATGGCCGACTTCGCTCAGGCATGGAAGACAGGGAAAGGGTCGAAGACGGATCGAATCTCTTTCGCCACTCCTGAGCTTCTGTGGAAGGTGCTCACGGCAAAGCGCTGGGAACTTCTCAAGGCACTTTGTGGAGCCGGTCCAGTCACCGTTCGTGAGGCAGCGCGACGCGTCAGCCGCGATGTCAAGGCTGTGCATTCAGACTTGTCGGCTCTTCTTTCTGCTGGCGTGCTGAGCCGCACCGAATCCGGTCAGGTCGAGTTTCCGTACGAGGCCGTCAAGGTCGAGTTTTTGCTGCAGGCAGCCTGAGGCGCGCGGTCGGGTCTAACCCAATACTGTTCGTTGGGCATGAAGAGGGATTCGCTCGACGGCACGGCTGCGCCAGCGACTCTTGCCGGCGCGATACTTCGCTGCAACGAGGCCTTCCCGGCCTGAAAGCACGCACCATGGAGTTCAAGGACTACTACAAGGTGCTCGGCGTAGCGCGCACCGCCAGCGACGAAGAGATCAAGAAGGCTTTTCGCCGCCTGGCGCGCAAGCACCACCCGGACATCAGCAAGGCCAGCGACGCGCAAGCGCGCATGCAGGAGCTCAATGAGGCCCACGAAGTGCTGCGCGACAAGGAAAAGCGCGCCGCCTACGACCGCGTGGGCCAGGGCGCGCAAGGCGGCCAGCCCTTCAACCCGCCGCCGGGCTGGGACAGCGGTTTCGAATTCAGCGGCGGGCCCGCCGACTTTGGCGACGCTGCCGACCACAGCGCCTTCTTCGAAGCCCTGTTCGGGGCGGCACGGCGCGGCGCTGGGCGCGCCCGGCCCGGCCACGGTGCGGATGAGCTGCGCGCCCGTCGCGGCCAGGACCACCACGCCAAGATCGTGGTCCCGCTGGAAGATGCCTTCCACGGCGCGACGCGGCAGTTCACCTTGCACAGCCCCGAGATGGACACCACGGGCCACGTGGCCTTGCACGAGCGCACGCTGCAGGTGGGCATCCCCAAGGGCATACGCGCCGGGCAGCAGATCCGCCTGGCCGGCCAGGGCTCACCGGGCTTGGGCCCGGGGCCGCGCGGCGACCTGTACCTGGAGGTGGAATTCGCGCCGCACCCGCGTTGGCGCGTGGACGGGCGCGACCTGTACTGCGAGCTGCGCGTCGCCCCCTGGGAGGCCGCCCTGGGCGCCGCCGTGAACGTGCCCACGCCCGACGGGACGGTGGAGATGAGCGTGCCCGCCGGCTCGCAGACCGGCCGCAAGCTGCGGCTGCGCGGGCGTGGCATCCCGGGCGCCACGCCTGGAGTCACGCCGGGCGACTTCTACGTCTTGCTCGAGGTGGTGCTGCCCCCGGCGAGCGACGACAAGGCCCGCGCCGCCTACCGCCAGATGGCGCTTGATCTGGCCTTCGACCCTCGCGCCACGACGGGAGCCGACACATGAACGCTTCATCGATCGCCATCGGCGTGTGCCTGAACGAAGAAACCGGGCTTGAACTCGAAGCCTTCGCCGCGGCCTGCGGCACCGAAGCCGAATTCGTGCGCCTGCTGGTCGACGAAGGCCTGGTGCAACCCGTCGCCCGGCAACCCGCATGGCGCTTCGGCGGCGAAGAGCTTGCGCGGGTGCGGCGCATCTGCCGACTGCAGCGCGACTTCGAGGCCAATCTGCAAAGCGTGGCCGTGATGCTGGACCTGATCGACGAGATCGATCGGCTGCGCGCGCAGCTGCATCGCGCCGGCCTGGCCGCGCCCTGAACTGCAAGCCGGTTGCCGAACGAGAAGGCCGAGGCCCCGCATCAATACAGCGTCAGCGCTTGGCACTGGCGTTGCACCAGGCGCTTCAACGCAGGCAGGCAGGAGCCGCATTCGGTGCCGCAGCGCAGGCTGGCCTGCAGCTGCTGCAGGCATGCGGCGGCATCGCCTTCGCAGCGCGCCAGGGTGGCGGCTATGGCCTCTTCGCTGACATCGTGGCAGGCGCAGATCTGCGTGCTGCGCGGCTTCAGCGGCTGCGGCGGCTGCTTGCTGGCGGCCAGCAGCGCGCGGCCAAAAGCGGCCGCAGGCTGGCCTTGCTGCAGCAGGTCGAGCACCCAGGCCTGTGCCGAGGTGTCCCCGGCCAGCAGGAAGGCTTGCAGGGTGCCGTCGGCCTGCAGCCGCATCGCACGCAGCTGGCCCGTGCGGGCATCGGCGTAGCGCAGCACGGCGCCGCAACCAAGCTGTAGCGCTTCTTCGATCTGCGCCAGCGCTTGCGCCTCGGGCGCGGCGGCGGCGGCGCGGAACAGCACACCGACCCTCGGGTGCGGCTCGCGGCCGAACGGCACGCAGACGGCGTAGTCGAAGTGGCCAAACAATCCACGCAGGCGCTCGCGCGCAATCAGGGCCTCGCCGGCCGGCAGCCAGGCCGCCGCGACCAGTTGCCAGGGCAGTTCGGCACGCTCCAGCCGCACGGCCGCATGCTTGAGTTCGGGCTGGTTCGACTGCGGGCAGCAGGCGCTGGTGGTCAGGGCGTTGACGCCCAGGCCGGCCATGGTTTCGGAGCCCCAGTGCATCGCGACGAAGGCTTGCGCGGGTGCGACGGCTTCGCTGCCGCGAACCGGCAGCACCAGTTCAGCGCGACGCGACTTCACGCGCACCAGGTCGCCGTGGGTCCAGCGCCGCCGGACCAGCTCCTGCGGGTGGAGTTCGAGCGCGGGTTCGCCATCGTGCGCGAACAGGCGGCCCAGGCTGCCGGTGCGGCTCATCGCATGCCACTGGTCACGCAGCCGGCCCGTGGTGAGCGACACCGGAAAGCGCGCGTCGCGCAGCTCGGCCGTGGGCCGCCAGGCGGGCGCGACGAAGCGGGCGCGTCCGTCGGGCGTGGCGAAGCGGTGGTCCGTGTACAGCCTGGCCTGGCCTGCGCCGGCGCCTGCCGGGCACGGCCACTGCTGCGGCTGCTCGAGCTTGGCGTAGCTCAGCCCGGTGATGTCCAGGTCGCGGCCGCGGGTGCTCTCGCGGTGCTCGTTCCAGATGCTTTGCGGCGTGTCGTAGGCAAACAGCGTGCGCCCATCGGCGCGGCGCCTGGGCAGGCGCTGCTCGAGCCGCCGCGCCACATCGACGGCGATGCACCAGTCGTCACGCGCCTGGCCAGGCGCCGGCACGGCCGCGCGAACGCGGCTGATGCGGCGCTCGCTGTTGGTCACCGTGCCCGACTTCTCGCCCCAACTGGTGGCGGGCAAGAGCACATCGGCGTAGGCGACGGTGGCGGTGTGGGCGTAGGCCTCCTGCACGACGACGAACTCGGCGCGTTCGAGCGCACGGCGCACGGTCGCCTGGTCGGGCATCGACTGCGCCGGGTTGGTGCAGACTATCCACAGCGCCTTGATCTCGCCGTCGGCCGCGGCCTGGAACATCTCCACCGCGCTCTTGCCCGGCGTGGCCGGCACGTCCGCGACGCCCCACAACGCCGCCACCTCGGCCCGGTGCCCGGCGTTGGCCAGGTCGCGGTGTGCGCTGAGCTGGTGGGCCAGGCCACCGACCTCGCGCCCACCCATCGCGTTGGGCTGTCCGGTCAAAGAAAACGGCCCGGCGCCGGGTTGGCCGATCTGCCCCGTGGCCAGGTGCAGGTTGATCAGCGTGCTGTTCTTGTCGGTGCCGCTGCTGCTCTGGTTCAGGCCCTGGCAGTACAGCGACAGCGTGGGCGCGCGGCGGCAGGCATCGCCTTCGGTCCGGCCGCCGAACCAGCGTGCGGCCTGCACGATGTCGTCGGCCTGCAGCCCGCACACCTTCGCCGCATGCGCCGGCGTGAACTCGCGCACGCGGTCGCGCAGCGCTTCGAAGCCGGTGGTGCGGTCGGCGATGAAGGCCGGGTCCGCCAGGCCCTCCCACAGCAGCACATGCAGCATCGCATGGTGCAGCACGACGTCGGTGCCCGGCAGCAGCTGCAGGTGCAGATCGGCGGCTTCGGCGGTCTCGGTGCGGCGCGGGTCGGCCACGATCAGCTTGCGGCCCGGGTGGGCGCGGCGCGCGTCCTCGAGCCGGCGGAAAAGCACCGGGTGTGCCCAGGCCATGTTGGAGCCCGTGACGAAGATCGTCTGTGCCAGGTCGATATCGTCGTAACAGGCCGGCGGCGCGTCGGCGCCCAGGCTCTGCTTGTAGCCGGCCACCGCGCTGCTCATGCACAGGCGCGAGTTCGTGTCGACGTTGTTGGTGGCTATCAGGCCCTTGGCCAGCTTGTTGAAGACGTAGTAGTCCTCGGTGAGCAACTGGCCGCTGAGGTACAGGCCGATGGCGTCGGGCCCGTGCCGCTGCACGGTGGCGGCGAAGCGGTCCGCAACCACGTCGAGCGCGGCGTCCCAGCCCAGAGGCTGCAAGGCCTCGCCACGCCCGGCGCGTTGCATCGGCTGCAAGGCACGCAGGGGCTGCAGATGCGGCGCTGCCGTCAGCGCCAGCGTGCGGCCTTTGGTGCACAGGCGGCCGAAGTTGGCCGGGTGAGCGGGGTCACCACGCACGCCGGTCACCTGCGTGCCCTCGGACTCGATGATCACGCCGCAGCCCACGCCGCAGTAGGGGCAGGTGGAACGGACCTCGGTGCGGGCCGCCTCGGGCGCGTGCGCGCGCGTCTTGCCCATGCTCAGGCAGTGGCCTCGCCGCAGGGCCCGGCCCGGGCGGCCTGCAGTTCGGTCGCCCGGCTGGCCAGTTCCTCGGCGTCGAGGAACACCTGGCCGCCTTCGATTCGGCAGGCGAACTTCGGCGTGCAGCCTTCGTCCGGCGCCGTGGCGCAGCCGTCATCCAGGCCGATGTTCCACTGGTGCAGCGGGCAGGCCACGCTGCGGCCAAACACGATGCCCTGGCTCAACGGGCCGCCCTTGTGCGGGCAGCGGTCGAGCAGCGCGAAGACCTCGTCCTCGTGGTTGCGGAACACCGCCACCGGCAGGCCGCGCTCGCGCGCGACGCGGCGGGCGCCCAGCACCGGGATGTCGGCGACGAAACACACGGGGGTCCAGTGGCTCATGCGGCTTCTCCGATCAATGCAGGCACCTTCAAGGGTTCGAATTGCCGCAGGTCCACCCGCGCCTTGTCGAACTCGAACCAGGGATCGGGTTCACCGTCCAGGCTGAACTGCAGCCTGTCCCACAGCGCACGCCGGCCTGGCTCGTCCTCCAGGACCCGCTTCTTCACGACATCCAGGCCGACGCGGTGGACGTAGTGCACGGTGCGCTCCAGATACCAGGCCTCTTCGCGGTACAGCTGCAGGAAGGCGCCGCTGTACTCCAGCACCTCGGCCGCCGTGCCCACCTTGGCCAGGAACAGCGCCACCTCGGTCTTGATGCCGCCGTTGCCGGCGATGTAGATCTCCCAGCCCGAATCGACGCCGATCACGCCCACGTCCTTGATGCCGGCCTCGGCGCAGTTGCGCGGGCAGCCGCTCACCGCCAGCTTGACCTTGTGCGGGGCATACATGCGCCACAAGGCCCGTTCGAGGTCCTTGCCCATCTGCGTGCTGTCCTGCGTGCCGAAGCGGCACCATTCGCTGCCCACACAGGTCTTCACGGTGCGCAGGGCCTTGGCATAGGCATGGCCTGAAGGCATGCCGATGTCCTTCCACACCGCGGGCAGGTCTTCCTTCCTGATGCCCAGCAAGTCCAGCCGCTGGCCACCGGTGACCTTGACGGTGGGGATCTTGTACTTGTCCACCGCATCGGCGATGCGCCGCAGCTCGTCGGCCGTGGTCTCGCCGCCCCACATGCGCGGGATGACGCTGTAGCTGCCGTCCTTCTGGATATTGGCGTGGCTGCGTTCGTTGATGAAGCGGCTTTGCGGGTCGTCCACGGCCTCCTTCGGCCAGGTGCTCAGCAGGTAGTAGTTGACGGCCGGGCGGCAGCTGGCGCAGCCGTTGGGCGTGCGCCATTGCAGCGTGCGGTAGACCTCGGCGATGCTCAGCAGGTGTTGTTCGCGAATGGCCTCGCGCACGCCCTGGTGACCCAGGTCGGTGCAGCCGCACATCGCCTTCAACTTCGGTGCGGCGCTGTAGTCGCCACCCGCGGTGAACATCAGCAGCTGTTCCACCAGGCCGGTGCAGGAGCCGCAGGAAGCGCTGGCCTTGGTGTGCTTGCGCACCTCGTCGAGCGTGAACAGGCCCTTGTCCTTGATCGCCTTGCAGATCGTGCCCTTGGTCACGCCGTTGCAGCCGCAGACCTCGTCGCTGTCTTGCAGCGAAGCTGCGCCGCGGTGCCCCTGGTGGCCGACATCGCCGATGTTGCTTTCGCCGAACATCAGCTTGTCGCGGATGTCGCTGAGCTTGCGTCCGTCGCGCAGCAGCTTGAAGTACCAGCTGCCGTCGACGGTGTCACCGTACAGGCAGGCGCCCACCAGCCTGTCGTCCTTGATCACCAGCTTCTTGTAGACCCCGCCGCAGGGGTCGCTCATGACGATCTCTTCGGTGCCCGCATCCGCAGGATGCCCGGAGGCCGCGCCCATGAAGTTGCCGCAGGAGAACAGGTCGATGCCGGTGACCTTGAGCTTGGTGCTGACCTGGCTGCCGGTGTAGCGCCCGATGCCGAACTGCGCCAGGTGCGTCGCGCAGACCTTGCCCTGTTCGAACAGAGGCGCCACCAGACCGTACGCGACGCCACGGTGCGCGGCGCATTCACCCACCGAGTAGATGCGCGGGTCGGTCACGGTCTGCAGCGTGTCGCTGACGACCACGCCGCGCTGGCAGTGCAGCCCGCAGGCTTGCGCCAGCTCGGTGTTGGGGCGGATGCCCGCGGCCATCACCACCAGCTCGGCAGGGATCTCCCGGCCATCCTCGAACTGGACGGCCGTCACGCGACCGTCACTGCCGGAGATCAGCGCCTTCGTCTGCGCCTCGATCAGGAACTCGATGCCGCGTTCTTCGAGCGACTTCTGAAGCAGCTTGCCCGCCACCTCGTCGAGTTGGCGCTCCATCAACCACGGCATGAGGTGCACCACCGTCACCTGCATGCCGCGCCGCGTCAGCCCATTGGCGGCTTCCAGGCCGAGCAGGCCCCCGCCAATCACCACCGCGTGCCTGTACTTCGCAGCGGCATCGATCATCGCCTGGGTGTCGGCGATGTCGCGGTAGGCCAGCACGCCGTGCAGGTCCTTGCCTGGCACGGGCAGGATGATTGGGCTCGACCCGGTGGCCAGCAGCAGCCTGTCATACGCGGCCTGGGTGCCGTCCTCGGCGTGTACCACGCGCCGGATGCGGTCGATGCGCGTGACCTTCTTGCCGGTGTGCAGCGTGATGGCGTGGTCTCGGTACCAGGCCAGCGGGTTGAGGACGATCTCGTCGAGGGTCTGCTCGCCAGCCAGCACCGGCGACAACAGGATGCGGTTGTAGTTGACGTGCGGCTCCGCGCCGAACACGGTGATGTCGTAGAGCTCGGGCGCGATCTTCAACAGCTCTTCGAGCGTGCGAACGCCGGCCATGCCGTTGCCGATCAAGACCAGTTTCATCTTCTTCATGCCGCGCGCTCCACGTGGCTGTGACGCATGTAGAGGAAGTCGAGCACCGCCTTGCGGTACTGCGCGTAGGCGCGGTCTTCGACCACTTCGACCCGGTTGCGCGGCTGCGGCAGGTCCACGCGCAGCACTTCGCCGATGGTGGCGGCCGGGCCGTTGGTCATCATCACGATGCGGTCGGAGAGGAGCACCGCCTCATCGACATCGTGCGTGACCATCAGCACCGTGGCGCCCGTGGCGGCCACGATCTTCATCAGCTCGTCCTGCAGGCGCGCGCGCGTCAGCGCATCGAGGGCGCCGAAGGGCTCGTCCATGAGCAGCATTTTGGGCTCCATCGCCAGAGCACGGGCGATGCCCACCCGCTGCTTCATGCCACCCGAGATCTCGTGCGGGCGCTTGGCCACCGCGTGGCCCATGCCGACGAGTTCGAGCGCGGCCAGCGAGCGTTCGCGCAAGCGGGCCTTGCCCTCGCGTTCGCCGAAGACGCGCTCCACCGCGAGGTGGACGTTGTCCAGGCAACTCAGCCAGGGCAGCAGCGAGTGGTTCTGGAAGACCACGCCGCGGTCCGGCCCCGGGCCCTTGAGCTCGCGGTCGTCGAGCAGCAGCACGCCCGCGGTCGGCGTGGTGAGCCCGGCCACCAGGTTGAGCAAGGTGGATTTGCCGCAGCCCGAGTGCCCGATCAGGGTGACGAACTCACCCCGCTGCACCTCGAGCGAGATGTCGCGCAGGGCGACAAAGGGGCCCCGCCGGGTCGCGAAAGTCATGCCGACGTGGCTGAGCTGCAGCATCGGCTTGGAGGAAGGGGTCATCGGGCTCTCCGGCTCAGCTGTAGTCGAAACGCTTGGCGACAGCCATCAGCAGCCCTTCGAGCAACAGCCCGACGAAGCCGATGACGAAGATCGCCACGATGATGTGCGCCACGTTGAGGTTGTTCCACTCGTCCCAGACCCAGAAGCCGATGCCCACGCCGCCGGTGAGCATCTCGGCAGCGACGATCACCAGCCAGGCCGTACCGACGGACAGGCGCACGCCGGTCAGCAGGTAAGGCATGACCGCGGGCAGCAGGATGCGCGTGGCGATCTTCCACTCGCTGAGCCTGAGCACGCGCGCCACGTTGAGGTAGTCCTCCGGCACGCGCTGCACGCCCACCGCGGTGTTGATCACCATCGGCCAGATCGAGCAGATGAAGATGGTCCAGATCGCCGCCGGGTTGGCGGCCTTGAAGACCAGCAGCCCGATCGGCAGCCAGGCCAGCGGCGAGACTGGCTTGAGCAGGCTGATGAGCGGCGCGACCATGCGGTTGAGCGTGCCGAAGCGGCCGATCACGAATCCCAGTGGAATGCCCACCAGCGCTGCCAGGCCGAAGCCCAGGCCGACGCGTTGCAGCGAGAAGAGCACGTTCCAGCCGATGCCCTGGTCGTTGGGACCGTTGCTGTAGAACGGGTTCGAAAACAGTTTCCACGCCGCTTCGAAAGTGGCCAGCGGGGTCGGGAAGGCACCGCCCTTTTGCGTCAATAGCGCCCAGATACCCACCAGCAATGCCAGGCCGGCCAGCGGCGGCAGGATCCGGCCGAAGAGCGCACGCCAATCGAAGGGGTCACGCAAGCGCTGGGCCGCGGCAATGGGAGTCGGCGTCGGCGCCGTTGTCGCGAGAGGTGCCACCGCGGCGGGCAATGCGGCCTTGGCGGCAGCCGACTCGGCGCGTGGCACCGCTTCGTGCGGCGAATGGAACACGGCACTGGCCATGGCGTGCCCCTCAAGCCGCGGCCGCGGTCGCGGCCTTGATCTTGAAGGCGTCGGCGTACTTCGCCGGGTCCTTGCCGTCCCAGACCGCGCCGTCGATGAACTTGCTCGAGCGCAGGTCGCTCCTGGGCACGCTGATCTTCAGTTGCGCCGCAGCCTGCTTGTAGAGCTCGGTCTGGTTGATCTCCCTGGCCACCTTCAGGTAGTCGGGGTGGTCTTTGAGCAGGCCCCAGCGCTTGTGCTGCGTCAGGAACCACATGCCATCGCTGAGGTACGGGTAGTTCACCGCACCGTCGTTGAAGAACTTCATGTGGTCGGGGTCGTCCCAGGTCTTGCCCAGGCCGTTCTGATAGCGGCCCAGGATGCGTTGATTGATCGCGTCCACGCTGGTGTTGACGTAGGCCTTGTCGGCGATGGTCTCGGCCATCTTGTTCTTGTTCTGCAGGCCGGCGTCGATCCAGCGGCTGGCTTCGAGCACCGCCATGACCACGGCGCGCGCAGTGTTCGGGTGCTTCCTGACGAAGTCGCCCGTGGTACCCAGCACCTTCTCGGGATGGTCCTTCCAGATGGCCTGCGTGGTCACGGCGGTGATGCCGATGCCGTCGGCGATCGCGCGGTGCCCCCAGGGCTCGCCCACGCAGTAGCCGTCCATATTGCCCACGCGCATATTGGCCACCATCTGCGGCGGCGGCACGGTGATCACTTTGGCGTCCTTCATCGGGTTGATGCCGTTGGCAGCAAGCCAGTAGTACAGCCACATGGCATGGGTGCCGGTGGGGAAGGTCTGCGCGAAGGTGTACTCGCGCTTTTCCCGGGTCATCAGCTTGGCCAGTCCGGCGCCGTCCACCGCGCCTTTGTCGGCCAGCTTCTTCGACAAGGTGATGGCCTGTCCGTTGTTGTTCAGGGTCATCAGGACGGCCATGTCCTTCTTGGGGCCGCTCACGCCCAGATGCACGCCATAGATCAGGCCGTAGAGCACATGGGCGAAATCGAGCTCGCCGTTGACCAGCTTGTCGCGCACGCCGGCCCAGCTCGCCTCCTTGGTCGACGTGATCTTCACGCCATACTTTTTGTCGATACCCAGCACCGAGGCCATCACCACGCTGGCGCAGTCGGTCAGCGGAATGAAACCGATCTTTACCTCCGCCTTCTCCGGCTTGTCGGAACCTTGCGCGTAAACCGCTGCGCGCAAGGCGGGGTTGATGCCCACAGCGCCGACGGTGGCTGCTTGCAGGACGGCGCGGCGGCTGAGACTGGTTTTCAGGAGATCGGTCATGGTGGCTCCACAAGAATCGAAAATGCAAAAACAAAAAAGGCGTCCTCACTGCGCACAAGTGCCGCCAGAGCTGGCACGCATGCGGTGGGGACGCCTTCGTCCGGGTTCACAGAGCTGCCCCATCCTTGGGGGCTCTGTCATGAGATCGTCGTTGACCTCGCAGGGATCACTGCAAGCTGCGTGCCAGCTTCTAAAGGGGGGCGTGGCGGATTTGGTGCACCTGTTTTGTGCGCCGCACCAATTCGGCGGGCGGGATCAGCCCAGCAGGTCGGCGGCATCCAGCATGCGCTGGGACACTTCGGCCACGCGCAGGCCCTTGTCCATGGCGGCGCGGCGCAGCTTTTCGTAGGCTGCCTGCTCGCTCAGTCCGAGGCGCTGCATCAACAGCCCCTTGGCGCGGTCGATCAGTTTGCGCTCCTGCAACTCGGTGTTGCGCTGGTGGAGTTCGCTCCGCGTGTGCGCCAGTTCCTGGCGAAGCTGTTCTTCGCGCTGGAAGCGCGCCAGCGCCACGTCCAGG
>JAUXRG010000025.1 GCA_030681795.1 Rubrivivax sp. | reverse complement strand
AGCCGGGTGGCGAGCGCAAAGCCGCCGGGCACGCTGTAGTAGCTGTATTCCACATAGCCGTTGCCTTCCAGCGCCGCCTGTAAACGGCCCGCAACGTATTCCAGCGTGGGTGCTGCCGCACTTCCCGTGAGCAGGTGCCGCGCTAGCGTGCGCCGGGTCGATGGTCGCGGCGGCGGCCAGGCAAAGGCCGGGGTCGCATCGCCATTGGCGGCGGGAGGCGCTGGCTTGGGTGCGGCTGTAGCGCCCCGCTGCTCGGGCAGGGTGCCGCAGGGGGTGCCGCGCGTGTCCAGGCGCGCGTCACGGTAGCGAACCAGGGCGACCAGTTCGGACTGCGCGTCGCGCGCAAAGCCGATGGCTTCGTCGTTGGTGAGGCACAACATTTCCTGGCCCGGGGCTGCTGCCAGCTCGAGCTCGATTGCGTAACAGCCTCGCGCCCCTTCCGGCGCCTGCCAGGTGCGGCTGCCCGCTTCGCGGCTGTCGAAGTGCGCAACCTCCTTTCTGCTGTCGGCTTCCAGCACGCGCACCTGCGCCGCTTCGAAAAAGTGAACCTGGATTTCGGGACGCTCGTTATCGCGCGGGCACAGCATGGCCCCGGCCATCGCGGACAGCTGCGTCAGGCATCCGAGCAGCAGCAACAGACACGACAGAGGTGTGGACATGGCGTCAGAACGTCTTCAGGTATTCGATCAATGCCCACTTGTCGGCAGCGGGAAGCGTGGTGCCGTAGGCGGCACCTTCGTGGCCGGCGTTGTGGTTGCCGGCAATGCGGGTGTCGTAGGCGAACAGGGGGCGGCCCCGGCTGACCGGCTGGTCGGCGACAAAACCGAGTCGCTGCGGGTTGTACAGATCGTTGCCGCGATAAAAGAGTTGGGGTCGCTGCGCGGCGGGCTGCAGCAGATCCCACAGCGTCGGCACCGAGCCGTTGTGCAGGTAAGGCGCGCGCAGCCAGAGGCCGTCGAGCGGCGCATTGGCGTAGCCCCAGGTCTTGCGGAAATGGCGGAAGCGGTGCGCGGGATCGGCCGAGTACAGCATGCCCTGGTTTTGCGCGAGTTGCGGAGTGTAGGAATCGAGACGACCGCGGTCGGTACCGATGGCGCTGATCGGCGTGACCTGGCCGACATACGCGCCGGAAAAATCGCTGCCGTTTTTGCCGTGGCAGGCGGCGCAGTTTTGTTCGTAGAGCGCTTGTCCACGCGCGGCGAGTGACGGGTTGATCGGGTAAACCTTGCCGAATGCCGGCGGCGTG
>JAUXRG010000026.1 GCA_030681795.1 Rubrivivax sp. | reverse complement strand
GGCTCCTGTGTTGTACAGAAAGAGCAGCAAGGTTCGGTCGCGCAGTGCGAGCCTGCCGTCCGCCGGCAGCTTCGCGAACAGCGCGTCGACCTCGTCCCGCGCCATGAAGCGCGTCTCGGGCAGTGGACAGCGCTTGACCGGTATGGCGGCCACCTGAGCGCAGGCCCGCAGCATCTCGGGCAGGCTCCGGCCGACGTACTCGTAGAACGTGTGCAGCCCGGCCAGGCGCTGGTTGCGCGTGGCCACCGCGTTGCGGCGCGTCTGCTCCAGATCACGCAGGAACGCCAGCACCCGTTCAAAGCCCAGGTCGTCGAAGGTGAGCTGGGTGACGCCGCGTCGACACTGGCCCGCGGCGAAGACCAGGAACAGCCGCAGGGTGTCGCGGTAGCTGCGGATCGAACTGGGCCTGAGGCCCTTCTGCTGCGGAAGGTAGTCCAGGAAGAAGTCGTGAACGACTACCCCGATCGTCGGCGCGGTCATGACTGCACCTCCATGCGTGCAGCCGGCGCGAACTTCTCGAACCGCTGGTTGGCCTGCTCGAACAGCTCGCTGGTGATGGTCAGGTACACCGCCGTGCTCGTCGGGTTGACGTGCCCGAGGAACGTGGACAGGTGGTTGAGCCGCGTTGCCGGCTCGATGCCCTGTCGGTACCAGTTCAACAGCGTGCGCACCGCGAACGAGTGCCGCAGCCCGTGCACGTGGGGGCCGAACACGCCGACCGGCACCGCCAGTGCCAGCTGCGGCAACAGATCGTCGCGGAAGGTGTTCCGGATGGCGTTGGTGCTCACCGGCTGGCGGCCGTTCCACGAAAACAATGGCGCGGCGCCGCTGCATGGCATCCCCTCGCGTTCGCGCAGTGCCAAGTAGACGCGCAGCCGTGCCGACAGCTTCGGGCCGAAGGGCACCAGGCGGCTCTTGCCGAACTTGGTGTCGCGGATCTGCAAGGCCTCGCGTTCCAGATCGACATCGCCGCACTGCAGGCGCGCGACCTCACCGATGCGCAGGCCGAGCCCGGCCAGCAGTGCAAACATGGTCGCGTAGGCGGGCCCGCGCATCGGCGCGCGGGTGTTGTCCGGCAACAGGGCCGCCGCGGCCAGCAGGCGCCGGATGGCGTCGGTGTCGAAGAGGAACGGCTGGCGCCGCACGCCCTCGCGCTTCGGCCGAAGCTGCAGGGGAGATTCGACGAGGACCTGCTGGTCGACCATCCAGTCGAACAGCCGGCGCACCACCCCCAGCAGGTGGTTGAAGCCGCGCGCATTGACCCGGTCACGCGAGGCCAGGAATTGCTCCAGGCATGCGCCGGTCACATCGCCGAGCGACAGGACCGGTTGATCAACGAGGTACCGGTCAAGCAGCCGCAGGCTCCTGTCCTCCGAGGCGAACTTGCAGCCCATGGCGCGCTTGGCGCTGAGATAGCGCTCGATGTCGCCTGCCAACGGGCTGCTGAAACCACACCACGCGGCCTTCACAGCGCGTCCTCCGCATCGCCGATGGCGAGCTGGCGCAAACGGTGCAGCGCCACCTTGGCATAGACGAGCGTCGACTCCGCACGGCGGTGGCCAACGTAGTCGCCGATTGCCTTGAAGGCAACGTCCGACTCGACCAGGCGCTGCACGCAACTGTGGCGCAGCGTGTGCGAACCCGGACGCGGCACCTTGATGCCGGCAGCGACGACGTACTGCGCCGCGAGCCTGGAGATGTTGTAGTGATTGATAGGGCCGAATGGCGTTCTGGAGGTCAGGAAGACATGCCGGTCATCGACAGCAGGGCGGCCGGCACGCAGGTAGTCGATGACGGCTTCGCCAGCACTGGCCGACAGGGGGTAGATGGACGAGTGCCCGCCCTTGCGTGCCGGCACCTTCAGTTGCGAGTGCGCCCAGTCGAGGTCGTCCAACTGCAGAGCTGCGACCTCGCGTGCGCGCAGGCCGTAGCTGGCGAGCAGCATCAGCACGGCGTAGTCGCGCTTGCCGACGCTGGAGCGGCGGTCGACGCCATCAAGAACCCGGTGGACATCAGCCCACGGGATCCCTCGCGGCAGAGAGGACTGCTTGTACTTGCGCCCGCGCGGCAGTGCGCGGGTGATGTCGGCCGGAATGATGTTCTCCCGATGCAGGTAGCGCAGAAAGACACGCAGGGCGCCGGTGCAGTCATGCAGGCTGGTGGGGACAAGCGACTTCGCGCGTTCGGCGACGTAGCGGCCCAGCAGCGACGGTGAGAGGTCGGACAGGCCGACATCACTTCGTTGAAGAAACGCTTCAAACTTGCGCAGTTCGACGGCACGACCAGCGCAGGTCTCGGGCCGCAGTCCTCTCTCTTCGCGCAGGAACGGGAAGAAGCCCGGCACGCTTGCCATGAACGGCGTCGCGACCCGGTGCCGCACCCTTGCAAACCCCGGCACGATGAGCTCGAGCAGCTGCTCGACCGGCACCTGGGCGTTGGCGAGCACCGCGCCACGCGCTGCCTTGCTGAGGCGGCTTGGAGCCTTGGCGCGCATCCACTCGTCGATGAACGGTTGTACGTGCGCCGGCAATTGCTCGGGTGAGGTAACGCCGCGAGCGCACACGAATTGGTTGAAGTGGCGCAGCGTGCTCACGTGCCGCAAGACCGAGGCGCTCGATGCCCGTCGAGCTTCGAGCCAGCCGACGTAGCGCTCGATCTGTGGCCCCAGCCAGAGCGCCCGGAGGCGGTCTGCAGTGACGGGCCGGTGGAAGTAGCGTTCCAACATAAACAATCTCCTGTCTACCAAGTTGAGGGAGATGTCATGCTGGGCCTGACGGCGCGGTTATGTGCCTCGGCGACGTCGAAGTTGGCCCATCCACCCAGGCGCGCTGAGGGCTCGGACACATAACGATTCGGGGCACATAAGGCGCATTCTGTGGCGCGCCACAGAATGCGCCAGGATCACCGCAGCAGCATTCAGCGCCAGCGACTCCTTGACGACTTCGCGCGGGTACACCGAAGTCTGCGTCACCGTGCCGCGGAACATCTGCTTCAGCGCGATGATGCGGTGCTGCGCATCCAGGAAGAGCACGCAGAAGACCTCGTGCTCCAACGCCCCGATCTCCAGCCGCAGGTAGTCCTTCACAGCCTGCGGTGACGACATCGTGGCGCCGCGCCGCACCCGCTGCGACAACACGCGCCGGGCCTGATGAAGCACCTCGTCGGCACTGGCCGGACGGTACTGACCATCGACATCGCGCACCAGCAGTGCAGCAGCAGCGACAGCGTCAACGGAAGAAGTGGAAGACAGCGACATGGCGAACTCCGGTCTGTGTCGGGCGGGATTGCCCGAGACCGGAGCACCACGCCGCAGCGCAGCGGTCAGGGTTTGCAGACGGCCGCAGGCCGCAAGCGCTCGCCACGCGAGCGCGCAGACCTTGACGGCGAGAACGGCGTGGTAGCGTGGGTCGACACGGCAAGCCCCCCATGTACGCCAGCCTGGCTCAAAGTTCACACTGCTTCGGCCGGCACAGATCGCACTTGAACGCAGGATTGGTGTTGACCGCCTGGGCCGACAGCCTTTCGGCGCCGAACTCGCGCTGGCGTAGGTGCGCATATGACCATTGCACCGACATCCTCGTCCTTGAACTCGCCACCGTAAAGCCGCCGGTCGAATCTGTACTGACCCCCATGGAGGCCACCTGCGTGGAGTGCACAGTAGGTACGCGGCATGCAAGGCGATTCAGCTGCTGTGTAGCTACGGCAGCGACCTCAAGATGATCGCGGCCATCCTCGAGATGCCGGTGACCGAGAAGATGCTGACTCACCTTGTGCTCAATCTGCAGCCGCCGCGAAATGGCCGGGTGCGCGAGGCGAGATGCGACGTCGCCGCCTGAGCCGCGCTCACCATCGAGGAGCCTCAGGGTAGGCCGGGGAGCTGCCCCGTAGCCGGGGTGGCGCAGCTCCCGGTGTCCTTGCAACCTGCCTCACATCAGGGTTGGCCGTAGGAATCCTGCCGAGATTTAGGCCGAGGCCTCGACCTGCGAACGGTTGGCTATTTGTCGACTCGACGTTCATGCCCGTGGAGAAGCCGAGCTTCGCTAACTTCATACGCTTAAAACGTCCGCGGACCCCGACTGGACCCTTTGCTCGGCCTTACTTGAGGCGCCTGAAGTACTTGTCGGATGCTTCTTGGTGGAGCCGAACGCGGCCGACGGCCTGCAGACCTACCTGCCAACCAATTCGCAAGCAAGGTCCACGGCATTAGCTGCTTGCATTCGTGCCGCAGTCGCTGGGACAGTGGGGCGGGCCCGAGTCCCTGCTGGAGCGACAAACGAGCTCGCGCCCGGATTCACCGGCTTCGATCGACTGGGCACTCGCACCGCGATGGACGGTTGGAGCGGCCACACCATCCCTAACTTTGAGGATCGGTAGGCCCTTCGGAGGCGGAACGCATGTATCTACTTCTGCGGCCTGGGCATACCATCTGCCGCGCCCGGCATGCTCGGCCCGGCGTCCACAGGAACCGAGGGTCACGGAATGCAGGGAATCACGCGAACCGTCAGGCTCATTTCGGCCATCAGCCTGGCAGCTACCGTCGCCGGCTGCGGGGGCCTGCGCATCCACAGCGAGGTGCGCGACAAGCAGGGAGCCGAGGCAAAGGAGGCCTGGTCAAAGGTGGACACGGCCACTGTCATCGCCGCCGAGCGCGGCAACCTGTACAAACTGATGGAAGCCGAACTGGCCACGCAGGACAAGCTGGCACTGGCCATCCGCGACCACACGCTGCGTGCCATCGTTGACGCGCCTAGCATCGAGACCGGCCTGTTCCAGCGCGTCGATGAGCAACTCACGCGCCTGGTCGGCAAGGACGGTCTGAAGAAGATCGCCGCTGCGCTGGACGTGCAGAGCAAGCGCCGAACTTGGCAGGCCAAGCTCAGCGACGCACAGGAGACCTGGAGCGGCTTCCGGCTTGGTCTGCCGGCCCCCGCCTGCGCCGACTTCAGCGACAACGTCACCATCGAAGGCCGGGCCGCGCTGGCCGCGGTGCAGGTGTCGCCGCAGGACGAACCGCCGTTACGGCGGCGGAAGCTCGGAGCCGCGGAGGCTCTGTTGGAGATCCAAGCGCGGTGCAAAGCAGAACCGAAGGCCGACCCCTTCGAGGGCTTCGAAGGCGTGCTTGGCACCGCCCGGACACGTCAGTTCGGCGATCAGGAGGCCTGGGCGCAGTCGCAGAAGGCTGCTTCGTTGCGCCAGGCCGAATACCGGGCGGCAGCGCAAGCCTACGCCGAAGCGCTGGGCGATGGCAGCGGCACCGCCAGCGTCCGCGCGCAGGCTGCAGCCGTACGGCTGGCGCAGGCCGTGGAATCGCTGGCCAAGGCGCCCGATGCGCTGTCACGCAAGTTCATCTCGAAAGAGCGGCTGGACAGCCTGCAGGCCTTTGTCGACGCCGTCACACAGGCCGGCACCGACGGCAAGCTGCCTGAAGGGACGAGCAAGGCCGCCACGGCCTTCGTGCTGTTCCCGAAGCTGGCCGACGACGCCCGGAAGTCGCTGACCGACGCCAAGGCGCCGCTGGCCTTGCCACTTCTGATACAGCGCAACCACGAGCAGTTACTGCTGGAGTCCGCTGCGCGCGAAGTGGCTGCGCGTGAAGCGCAACTACGGATCGCCGCAGCGGTAGTTGAGACGGCCTTCGAGCAGGCCCGGCAGCTGGCCTTGGCCCGCCAGGAGTTCGACACTGTCGCTGCAGCGCCCGAGGTGAACGGCAAGTCCGTAACCGCAGCCTTCAACGCCGCCGCGCCAACGGCAAAGGCCTCGATGTATCGGGGCGCGGCCTTCTACCTGGACGCGCTGAACCGCTTGGAGGCACGGCGTTACAAGCTTGAATACCAGTACATCGCGGCCGTACACGAACTACAGCTGGCCTATGCCGAGGTCAACGTTAAGCAATGGACCTCGCTGATCGGCGCCACTGTCGACCAAGTGGCCGCGGCCAGCGCCGGCGGCATTAAGGCAGACAGCGTGGTGGCGCTGCTGAACACTTTCGGCGTCTTCTACATAGGCCATGGGGTGAACAAGTGATGCACACCGCGATTCCGCGCAGCCTGCTACTAGCGGCACTAGCGCTGGCCCTGGGAGCCTGCAGCACGCCGCAGCCCTTGCTTGACCAGGCCAACAATGGCGCGACACTGGCGATGTCGCTGCAGACCGAGCTGGCGGCCTTTCGCGTCACCCAGTCCGATATCTCGCAGCAGCGCTTGGACACGATACGACGCCAGCTGGCTAGCTTGGCGACCTATCAGGTGGAGTCCGACTTCGACGACCGCATCCGGCGGCTGGCCGGCACTGCCGCCTCACAGCAGCTGTATAACGACCTGCGTACGTTGGCCGACAGCCGTGGCACAGACGAGCGCGCGCTGGCCAAGCAACTGGCCGACATCGATTCCGACTTAGCCAAGGTGCTGGCGCCGCTGCCCGACACAGCGCAGGGTTTGGCAGCTACGCAGAAGGCGCTGGCCCTGCTTGGCGAGGAACTGTCTCCCAAAGACCGTGTGGCAGCGATCAGCAGCTTCGCGCGCACCGTCAAGACGGCCATCGACGACAACCGTCAGAAGATCGAAGCCGTTCGGCAGGCCACTCCAGCCGCGCCTGTTCAGCCGGCTGCCTCAGCACCGGCCCGTTGAACCGCCAAACCGCCAGGAGCCGAGCATGAAGACCATCGATGAGTGCGATGACGGTGAAGTCAAGAGCTTCTTTCAGATCTACTTCGCTACAGTGGACGTGCTGACCGAAGCGCAGGAAAAGTTCCGGCGCCTATCCGTCGAATCCACTACCACCAGTGGCCGCAGCGAGTTCCGTGCTCGGGCGTTAACGGCCGAACGCGATCTGGAACTGCTGAAGAACCAACGTCGCGCCTTCATGGCCAGTCAGCTGGCGATCAATCCGCCGTCTGCCGAAGTGGTAGCCAGCACCAAGGCCCTGGCAGCCGACTTGGCGAAGATCGTCGCCAAGGACGCCAAGGCCAACGCAATCATCAGCCTGGCCAAGCAGGGCCTGGACGCCTTCAACAAGGTGACGGCCGCAGCTTGAGGCTGCAGCTGTGCAGCTACTTCACCCGGCCGACTCTGTCCGGCGAGTGGTTCCAGTTCAACGCCGCCTGGCAGATGGAACTCAACGCCATACGATTCTAGGGGGGGCCATTCATGAGTAAGGCGCTATCGCTGTAGGTAGCCGGGCGACCCTCAGCTGACTTCGGGGTGTTGCGCATTTATCGGGCCATTGCTACAGTTTTCCAACTGTCAATTTTTGCGGTAGTTTTACTTGAATTAGGGGTAAGCAGCGATGCGCTACACCGTATTGTCGGCCATGGTCCTGATTTGCCTTCCAGCGTCAATGGCGCAGGCATTGCCGGCCGTTTCGGAGATGTGTAATTTGCAGAAGGCAGCAGCAGTTCCAAAGGATCCCTCGGCTGTACTGAAGTCTCGCAAACTCTCAAAGGACGAAGAAAAAAAGCTCAGTAATGCTCGGGCGTGCGTCCAAAGTTATGCGCACCAGTTTCCCGGAGGACTCGACGCGCTTCGAAAGTTTGACCCGAAGCCATTGAAAGCCAATCTGGACTCATTGAGGGCTGCCTTCGACAATACGAGAAATTTGCCGTTTGACGCAGACAATCCTTTGTCGGTCCGTATGGCGTACATCCGTAACGGCTGGGATCGAGAGCAGGTTCTGCTTTTTGGAAGTCAGTTACTAATTCGCGCCCATTATCAAAGAGGTGAATACGAAAGTGCACTTACTGCAATTTCGGACCTGCGTAAGGAGTATCCAATCGTGGTACGGCAAGTGGTGTGGGACGAGATGCAAGAGCACACATACTTCAGTGCAGATACCCTTCGAAACATGATTGCGTCAGTGGAATATTTGGCGAGGGTGCGCCTGCCCGGCCAAACCAAGGCTGCGATGGCCCAAGTCGTTGACGCCTACATGAAGGACAGATCGAATCTTGATCCGTTGGGTAACTTCGCTCTGAACCCTGATGCAACGATGTTCCGGGGTTACTGCGGGAGCGGAAAGTGATTATGGCGAATTCAGTCTTGCGAAGCGCAGGACTTATCCTGATTGTCGCTATTCAATTTTTTGGCGCATCTACAGCAACGGCACAAACTGCCGCGTTGACTGCGGACCAGTGTGCAGCCATTTTCGGCAATGCGCCGATTCTGCCCGAGCCAAGAATGTCTCGTATTCCGCAACCACAGATTATTTTCCGGCCAGAGGGCGAGGAAGATTTGGCCAGTTTCATCCGCAAGGCCCATATTACTTCCGCACCTGTCGTCGGAGTTTCGTTCGACAGGAAAAAGCAATCGTACAAGTTGCATTCAAAAGGCGGCACCCAAAGTTTTGGATCGCACGACATCGGAAAACTGGTCGAAGCAATGCTCGAGCAAACTCAAAGTAAAACCTTCTACTGGGTGCCAGATGGATTTGAGACGCAGGCGAAGGCTGCGGCTTTCGGGTCGTCACTACGCGTGCAAATCGCACGTGCGGATCCTGAACGGCGCCTGCGGAACGTTGAATCTATTCCCGATGCCGGAGAGGGAGGGGGTGTCCGATACTCTGCGGTGTCCGAACTTCCGCAGTCCTTCTTCGCGAAGGGCTCCGAGATTAAAGAAGTCCAGAAAGTTGTTTTGACTTCCGGCCCGTACAAGGGCTGGTTTCGCCTCCTGGTCAAATTTGTTGTGCAAATCAAGGGCGAGCTCCAGGCGTTCACTGTGGCCATTCTGGTGAGGGGGGAGCAGCTTGCAGAAGATGCGCTTCGCCGAATTGGCGAGATGCAAAGGAATCGACGACCGGAAATCTCTGCAGCGACGGTAGTAGCTGATATCGAGTTTCAGTTGCGCCAGAATCATCCCAAGATGAAGGAAGCGGACATCAGCATCCTCCTTCAGGAAGAGTTTTCAAAGAGCTATTTAGTCGAACCGCGCGGCATCCGACCTCAAGTCAGCTAGTCGAATTGTGAGTTCAGACTCTGAAACCTGCGGCGGGATAACCATTTCTGCGCGCAACTGCACGATCGCCGTTGGACTTCCACTGGACCGATCTGAGTTTGAAAAATCACTCAAAAATTCGCCGCACACCTACGGCGCGGGCTTCGTAGCTGGATGGCATCAGTACGCTGTGCAATGGTTGGCTCCGTTTCGTCAGTTCCTGAGCGAATGCATGGAACTCGGGGTGACGTTCGAGCCGACAGCCTCTTTGCAGGCCGTCAAGACGTGCTTTCACCGTCGCGAGATGAGGGTGCTGCTGCTTATCAGTCACTGGCATGATGAGCGTGTTGAATGGAGTGGTCGCTTCGAGCCTATCCAATCACTCGTCGACTGTGTGGAACAGGACTTCGATGGAGTTCTCGACTTGTGTATCTGCCACCCAAAGCGGCTAAGGGAACTGCTCGACATCGACCGTCCCAAGTGCCTTATTCGATACTCAACCCAAGAGGTAGATCCAGCGTACTGGTTGCCCTACTTCAAGGGGCTTTTCCGGCTACTCAATCAAGGGCAACATTGCTACTCCTCGGCGCACGAGGCTCTGAACATCGCTATTGCAAGCCGACCTAAAGGTTTACTATGACGAACAAACTTTTGAACGAAGCGGTCCAAGCCTACCTCGAGGAAATCGGGCAATCCAAAGCGCAAAATTTCGGCGTCGAGAAGAAGGATTTTGACCCTGGCAAGTCCACGGTATTGTTTGAACGATTGAGAAGGAGCCAGGAAAAGGCCGACAAGATCATCGTAGCTGCAGTAGCTTGTCTCGTTGTACTCTTTATCCTTGTGGTAGGTCTAGTCATCTACCTGATTGACAAGCCCACGACCGTCACCGTCCTACTCGGTGGGAACATCTTCGCAACCTTAATAATTGTCCGCTGGCTACGAAAGCTCTGGCTTGAGAAGTCAGCCATTGACACGTTGCTAATCATGGTCGTCGACCTGCCACCCGCGCAAGGCACTAAGCTCATTATGGAGTTTTATTTTCGCACCATGAATCAGAGCGACTCGACCTCGCCCGCAGACAAAGCATCCTCAAGACCGAGGGATTCGCTTAAGGAAGAACTCGGCAAGTAATGAGGTGGCCGGCTCTCGCCGGTCACGACTGCCCGCTTAACTGAAACCCTCCTCGGAACCCGCCCCGATTGTGCCGGCGTGCCCGTTCGCTCAGATGCTGTTGGAAGGTTCCGAAAACGCCTAGACCACAGCTCAAGTGCCTTGCGCTTTTCCGGCATGTAGTCATGCCGGTCATAGTGTCTGGCCTGGATGCCGCCGAGGCCGTGCGACTGAATCTGCGCCCGCACATCGCTCGAGATAGCCAGAGCCGCCATGTGCGTCTCGGCGGTCCTTCGCAGGTCCCGCATCGAGAACGGTCCGCGCTCCAGTTCGCCGGCCTTCTGCATGGCCTTCGCGATCTCGGTGACCAACAGCGCCACCGTTTCCTTGCGCAGCGGCACGCGTCCGTGCGTGCTGAACATCGGCGACTCAACGCCCTCTGTCTGCGCCAGACGGCGGCGAATCACCGGCATCAGGTCTTCGTGGATTGGCAACAGGTGCCGCCGGGGATTGGCATGGCGATTCCGGCCCTTCAGGTCCAACAGTGTCACCGTCGCCCCGGACACGTCGACATGCTGAGGCGTCAGGCGCAGCAACTGGGTGGGCCGCTGGCCGCCGAGGTAAATGCAAGCCATCAGCGCGTCGCGCGACGGGCTATCGGGCGCGGATTCCACGCGCCGCCAGAAGGCGTGAAGCTCTGGCAAGGTCAACGCGCGGTCCAGTACCTTGCAGAACTGCGACAGGCTCGGCAGCCGGTCGGCCGGGTTGACCTGGATGTCGAACGCCGTCAGCGCCTCGGGCAGTGTCGGATCCAACCCCGCGCGCATCGCCATGCCGTAGGCTGCACGCAGGTAGGCCCGCAGTTTGGCGGCGGTCCGCCCCTTGCCTGCTTCGATCAACCGGGCCAACACGTCGCGCAGTTCCTCGGCCTTGATCTGTCCGGCCGGGCGAGCGGCCAGCTTCGCAAAGGGGCCGCTGACGTGCAGCTTGAACATCGACTGCGCGTCGTAGTGCGACTCGCGGCCCTGCAAGGTGCTGACGTAGACGCGGAACATGGCCGCCAGGCTGCCGCGCGTTGCATTCCGTCTGGCGGCAAGCGCGGCCTCTGCAGCGGCGGCCTTCGCCTCTTCGCGTTCCTGAAGGAAGACGCGCACGTTGTTGCCGGCGCCGGCAAGCCGCACCAGCTCGCCGGCCTTCTCGCGCGCTTCGTGCAAGGTCATTCCCGCCTTGCCATGCGGGTCGTAGTCGGCCACCCTCAGGATGTCGCGCGTGCCATCGGCGCGCGTGTAGCGGTACATGCAGATGCGTGCGCCGGACGGTGTGCACCGGATGGTGAAGCGCCCCCGCCCACGCACACCGGGGTCGGTCAGCCACACATCCTTTTTGCTCGACCTCGCCTTGCTGGTGGCCACATCGATTTCGCGAGTGGTGATCACGCCAGCGCGCCCGACCCTGGTCCGCTGTGTCCGCACCGACGCCGCCCCTGCGGCGTCCGTTGCCGTATCAGTTGCCGTAGCCATCGTTTCAACCTATCCGTAGGTGGACCCGCTTTCGGGTCCGATACCGTGCCTGTTTGTTGCCGTTTCTCGGAAGATCGTCCGAAACGCTACGGCACGACTCCGGACAAAATATAGAGCTAAGTTGTTGATCTGAAAAGGGTTCCGGGACTTCCTGGGACAACCTGAAATTGTAAAAAGCGCGCCTGTTAATCCGTAGGTCCCTGGTTCGAGCCCAGGTCGGGGAGCCAAGACAAGCCAGAAGTGGGCACCCCAGCGGTGCCCATTTTCTTTTCCAAGGCCGCGACCATCAGCGCGTCCTTCCTGCCGGTCATCGTGACCCGCGAGCCATCGAACTTGATCGAGCTCACGAACTGCCGCAGGTAGCGCTTGGGGAAGCCGCCGGCGCCGTCCTGCAGGCGAGCCCTCAACGCAATGCCGAACGCCTCTACATGGGCCGCTGACAGGGCTGCAACGGGCATTTCCTTGGAGCGC
This sequence comes from Rubrivivax sp., assembly GCA_030681795.1. Taxonomy (GTDB): domain Bacteria; phylum Pseudomonadota; class Gammaproteobacteria; order Burkholderiales; family Burkholderiaceae_C; genus Rubrivivax. The sequence goes on along the minus strand of JAUXRG010000026.1, from coordinate 7,472 downwards.
CGCACGCCGGCAATCTCGATCAAGACAGCCTCGCGCTTGGCCTTGAGCTTCTGCGCCCGTGTCGCCAGCGTGTCGTCCATCGGCAGGACGCCTTTCTCGACGGCTTCATAGAGCCGATTCGTCGCCAGTTCGAGCTCGGCGAGCTCGTGCTGCAGGCCGCGCACCTGGTCATCCTGGCCGGCCTGCGCCTTCTTGAGCCGAGCCTTGAGTTCACGCAGCATTTCCTTCAAGCGCTCCGGCGTCAGCACCTTGTCGGCCAGGGCCGTGAGCACCGCCTTGTCCAGCTTGGCCACAGGCACCGCAGGCGTGGTGCAGGCGCCAATGCTTCTGCCGATCCGCGTGTTGCACTTGTAGTACCGATACTGGCCGCCCTTGCCCGTGGCCAGCGTCATGCCCGCGCCGCAGTTGGCGCAGCGCAGCAGACCAGTGAGCAGCGTTGGCGAGTTCACGACTCGCGCCGGCGTGACCGCAGGCGACCGTTGATGGCGCTTGGCCTCGACGGCCCGGAAGACGTCGGCCGAGACGATGGGCTCAAGTACCACCCTCACCCGTGCCGTGGTGATGCAGCACAAGACCCAGCGCCCGGTGCAGTTCGAGATCACACCGGCCACGCGCGAGGCCGTGCAGAAGTGGATCAAGCAAGCCGCGCTGAGGTCCGACGACTTCGTCTCTCCAAGCCGGATCCACGACTCGCCACGTCTGGGGACGAGGCAGTACGCTCGGATCCTCGAAGGCTGGGTTGAGGAGCTCGGTCTCGATCCCGCCGAGTACGGCACGCACTCGATGCGGCGCACCAAGGCCACGCTGACGCGCGCCGGCGCTGCCGGGTTGCGCAGGTCCAGCAAGTCGACATTGCCGCGCGCACCGTTGACCACGAACGCGCGCAGCGTGCCGGCATCGAAGGCGTTGATCTCGGCGGCCCCGAGCCGGCCGGCCGCCGTGCCGCCGATGCGCCGCAGGCTCAGGGTCACCGAGGGCACCACGGGCTGGAGACCGACGGCGGTTCGGGCTTCCCCGTCGCCAAGGCATCCAACCAGCAGCAAGGCGGCGGACAGGAGACTGAGCAGGGGCTTGAAGCGTGGCGTCATGGCGATGGCTTGGGCTGCGGGGCGTGCGGCCCAACTCGTGCCGAAGCGCGCATGCTGGCGGCTGTGCATGACTGCAGCGGGACAGCGTCACGCTGCCGAAACCGCTTGCCGCCACCGGCGGCGCGGACCAGACTCGTCCACCCGATCCCGGGCAGGCAGCGGAGGAACACCCGATGAGCGAGCAGCAGCGGCGCGCGAACGCCAAGACCTTCATCGACTGGTGGCTGGCGCAGATCATGGCCCAGCACCCCCTGATGCCGGCTCTGGGCGCCGGCCTGGTGGTGAAGAACGAACTGGTCTACAGCGGCGTGCGCGGCGTGCGCAAGCGTGGCGACAACGCCGCGGTGCAACTGGACGACCGCTTCCACATGGGCTCGATCAGCAAGCCGATGACCGGCTACCTGGTCGCCGTGCTGCGCCGCCAGGGCCTGATCCGCTGGGATCGCACCCTCGGCGAGACCTGGCCCGAATTGTTTGCCGACGTCAAGGGCGGCAAGGGCACGGTCGGTGGCGGCGCGGCCGGCGCCGCGCATTACCGCGATGTCGACATCACCGACATGATGACCCACACCTCGGGCTTCGACACCGACCCGCTGACCCTGCCCGACAGCGCGCTGGCCGCCATCGACCCCGAGCTCGATCGGCAGCTGCGCGCCAAGCGCAAGCTGCGCACGCAGTACGCACTGCTCGACACGCCGTACGCCGGCTGGACCAGCCTGGGCAGCGCGCCGCCGAAGAAGTACAGCAGCAGCTGCATCATCGTGGCGAGCATGGCCGAGCACTTGCGCAACCGCAGCTGGGAGCAGCTGATACAGGAGCAGGTCTTCGAGCCGCTGGGCATGCACCAGACGGCGTTCGCCAACGTCTCCACCAAGACCTCGGTCAGCGACCTCTGGTGGCACAAGGTCGAGGGCAACGGCGTGAAGGCCTCGGCATTCCCCGACGAGATCGCCACCCTGAAGCAGTTCACCAACCGGCCTGCCGGCGCAATCAGCCTGTCGATCGGCAGCTGGGGGCAATGGGCCAAGGCGCTGCTGGCCAGCAGCGACAGCGCGCACATGACGCGCAGCGTGCTCGACGAGTACTTTCACGTGCCGGCCGGCCTCGACTGCAGCCAGGGCGGCATGTTCGGCGGCAACGGCCGCTTCCAGCACAACGGCCTGAACGGCTGGAACTACGCGCTGACGATGGTCGACCGCAACGCCCGCTGCGCGGCGCTGGCGGCGACCAACATCGGCTACGAGGGTGTGTCTGACGGCATCAACCACCTCTGCGAGGAGATCGACGGCGTCGGCCAGGCCTGGCCGGCGATGGAGCACCTGAGCGAGTCGCTGGCGCTGGCGGAGCTGAGCTGCAGCAGCGACAGCGCCGCCCCCGGGCAGAGCGCCACCCTGCTGGTTGACACCTCGTTCCGCACCCGCTGGTTGGCGCAGCGCAACGACCCGACGCTGACCGTCACGCTGGCCAGCAAGCAATGGCTGCGCGGCATCGCGCTGTGCCAGTTCGCGCAGGCACGCATCCAGGTCTTCGAGCTCGACCTGCAGGGCGCCGGCGTGGCCGCACCGGTGCTCACGCTCAAGGGCGCCGCGCTGGACGCGCTGTGCACCCGCGAGGGCGGCGTCATCAAGCTGCTGTTCGCCACGCCGATGCGCGTCAAGAAGCTGAGCCTGCGCATCAAGAGCGCCTCGGCGCCGCCGGACTTGCACCGGCTGATGGTGATGGTCTACCAGGGCACGACGGCGCGCACTTTCGACATCAGCACCAGCGGCGCGCTGTGGATCACCGACCCGCAGCGCCGCGTGCTGAGCACGCGCGGTGCGCTGACCGATGCCACCCTGGGCATGGACATCGACACCCTGGGCGTGGGTGCGCAGGTGCGGCGCGCCGACGGCAAGCTCTGGGTGCTGAGCGCCGCCGGCAAGCTCTGGCGCGGCGACAGCAATGCCTGGGTGGCGATCGCCGGCAGCCCGCAGCTGCTGCGCATCGCGGTGGACGCGACGAACGACTGGGTCTGGTGCGTGGCCGCCGACGGCAGCATCCGCAAGTACCGCGGCGCCGCCTGGAGCGTTCACCCGGGCAACGGCCTGGCCAAGGACATCGCGGTGCACGCCGGCCAGGCCTGGGTGGTGGGCAGCGACGACCGCGCCTATGTCAGCGGCGACGCAGGCTGGTCGCTGATCCCCAACGGCCCGGGGCCGCTGCGGCGCATCGCGGTGGACCGCGGCAGCCTCAAGCTCTGGGCGGTGCTGACCGACGGCCGCATCTTCTCGCGGTTGCCCGGCGCGATCGCCTGGGTCGAGCACCCGGGCAACGGCCGCGCGGCGGAGATCGCGCTGCACGGCAGCACGCCCTATGTACTGGACAACAGCGCCGGCGGGCTGTGGCGCAGTAACGGCGCTGGTTGGGAGGCGGTGCAGCTGCTGCAGCCACGCGGCTGAGCGCCGCGGCTCAGCGCGGCTTGCTGCGGCTCCTGCCGATCGCCAGCAGCAGGCCATCGGCAACGTCAACAGTACCCTGATACCGGCCGTTGGTGGCGAGGTCCCGTGCGCGCCCGAGAGACTGCAATGTGTCCAGGACTGTGAGTTCGAGGGCTGCCGGCCACCGGCAGCAACCGCTGCATTGCGGCCGCTCAGGCCGGCGCGACGACACGCATCGCGGGGATGAGCACGTAGGCAACCTCGGACCAGCGGGCGGAAAGGCGCTGACGCTCTGTGCGAGCACTAGAGTTGCATTTATACTGTAAACATTGACTTTCAAAGTCATTCCACAACATCATGCGCGTATGAAGGCGACCGCCGCGGCAACCGCCACAACCCACGAGCAGCAGGTGCTGCGGCTCGCACGCGCCCGAACACTGCTGCGCGCGCGTGACGTGACTCAGCAGGGGCTGCCAACGATCGCCCTGACGCGCCTGGTGCAGGCCGGCAAACTCGAACGCGTGGCGCGGGGCCTGTACGGCCTGCCAGGGGCTGCGATCAGCGAGCACCGCTCGCTGGCGGAAGTCTCGGCACGCGTGCCCAGGGGCGTGGTCTGCCTGCTGTCCGCACTGCGCGTCCACGAGATCGGCACGCAGGCCCCTTTCGAGGTCTGGATTGCGATCCCGCAGCACATGGTGACCCCCCGACTGGACCAGCCCGCGATCCGTGTCGTGCGCATGGCCGACGTTGCCCTGGCCGAGGGCGTCGAACGCCTGCACATCGACGGCGTCGAGGTGCCGGTCTTCAACGCCGCACGGACCGTCGTCGACTGCTTCAGGTTCCGCAACAAGATCGGCCTGGACGTCGCGATCGAGGCGCTGCGTGATGGCTGGAGCCAGCGCAAGTTCACGCTGGACGACCTGTGGCGCCATGCCACGCGCGGCCGCGTGGCCAATGTGATGCGGCCCTACATCGAGGCCATCACGGCATGACCGCCAACCGCGCCGCCTCCATTCGAGCCAGGCTCAAGCAGCTCACCGACACCTCGAAGCAAGACTTCAACCTGACCCTGACCCAGTACGGCCTGGAACGTCTGCTGTACCGGCTGTCGATCTCGGAGCACGCACCGAACTATCTGCTCAAGGGCGCGCTGCTGTTCCAGCTCTGGTACGGCCAGCCGCACCGGCCGACACGCGACGCCGATCTGCTGGGGTTCGGCCCCGACGATGTGCCCACACTGGTCGGCGTCTTCCGATCCATCTGCGGCATCGCAGTGGACGACGGCATCGTGTTCGACCCCAAGTCGGTCGCGGGCAGCCCGATCCGAAAAGACGCCGGCTACGGCGGCGTGCGTATCGATCTGCGCGCCAACCTCGACGGCGCGCGCCTGTCCCTGCAGATCGACATCGGCTTCGGCGATGCAGTCACGCCCGCGGCGCAGTCCATCGCCTACCCGACATTGCTGCCCGACGTCCCCGCACCGACGCTGCGCGCCTACCCCAAGGCCACGGTCGTCGCCGAAAAGCTGCACGCCATGACCGTGCTGGGCATGACCAACACCCGCATGAAGGACTTCTTCGACCTCTGGGTGCTCCTGCACGACACCACTCTGGATGATGCGGAACTGCAGCGCGCCGTCGAAGCAACCTTCGCCCGCCGGCAAACCGCCATGCCCGGCGCCCAGCCGATCGGCCTGAGCGATGTCTTTGCCGACAACGCCACGAAGCAATTGCAGTGGCGAGCGTTCCTGACGAAGAACAAGCTGGAGCTGATGGAACTGCGCGATGTGGTCACGGCCATCCGCGAGCGCGCAATGCGGTTCGCGTTCACGGGCACGTAGGCGGCTCAGCGCATCGGCCATGCTCAAACTGCTCTTCGACTTCACCGACCTGCAGACCGTGAACGCATGGCACGCCATCGACGATCGCGTCATGGGCGGCATCTCGCAGAGCCGCCTGAAACACGACCCAGCCAGTTATGCCGTCTTCGAAGGTGAAGTCTCCCTGGAGCAAAACGGTGGCTTCGCCTCGGTCCGATCCAAACCTGGCGACAGAGGGCATCCGGGCGCCCAGGCCTGCCTGCTCGAACTGCGCGGCGACAACAAGCAGTTCAAGCTCAGCCTGCTGACCGACGACGGCTTCGACGGCGTCAACTACCAGGCCACCTTCACACCCGCAGGAAGCGCTTGGCAGACGCTGCGCCTGCCGCTGGCCGAGTTCCGCACCAGTTTCCGCGGGCGCGAAGTTCCCGGCGCACCGCCGCTCGACCCCTCCCGCATCCGCCAAGTCGGCCTGATGATCGCCGCGCGCCAGGCGGGCGCCTTCGCGCTCGACATCAGGCGGATCAGCCTCTCCTGATCCGCGCCGGCGGGCGAAGAGAGAGGAAGGGGCAGGCCCGACGTCCGAGTGAGGCGGCTCACGCCGAGGTACCGGCGGCAATCTCTTCCCAGACAGCTTCAGTCTCGATCACTTCAATGAAGCGCTCGACGCGAAAGCCCTCTGGGTACAGCGTCCTGGCGGATGGATGCGTATCGTCCTCAACGGACTGGTCCGCGTCGTAGGTCCCGGAGAGCAAGCCCTCGGGATCGTTCAGGAGGTAACGGTCGTCTCGGAGCGCGATCAACACCTCCTCGATCGAGACCTTCAGGAAGCCGGAAAAGTGCTGGTGGTCGCACTCGATGCAGGTGTCGACGATCCAGCCATGTTGCTGATGCAGGGGCGGAGGCTCGGTCAAGCCAAGCGAAGTGCGGAACTCGAGATCCGAACCGATGGCCTGCGACACGGCTGCGAGCTTGCGCTGGAGCTGGCGACCCGCCTTCCGCAAGGTGCTGCTGGCATGGAGCCAGGCCTCCTGCTGCGAACGGCGCAGGAAGGTTGACTTCACCTCCAGGACGAAGAGGTGCTGGCCAAGCGTGGCGATCACGTCCACCTCGCCAGGATCGCCTTCGTCTCGTGGGGGCTTCCAGTTGAGCAGGGTCGTGAAGCTGCGAGACTCGAGCAACCGTGCCAGCGCAGCCTCGATCCGCTGCGTCTCATCTCGGGCCTGACCCCGCCGCGCGCCCAGCCGACGCAGGTTGTTGATCGCAGCGGTGCTGTTGTTCTGCAGACCGACGATCCAAGGCAGTTGAACCAATGTCGACCCGAACTTCAGCACTGGCCGTTCGTAGAAGTGCGGCCGCAGACCCGGCACGTCACCCTTGAACTGCGCTGACATCGCGACAAGGTCGTAGGTCCAGAAATCAAGGATCGCGGATGCCATGCTGGCATCGCCTTGGGGCTGGGCTGCCGTCACGGTCCACCCCGTGATGTTGGCCACCTTCGCATCGCGGCCGGACCAGGTCAGCGGCAGCCTGTTCTGCATGCCTTCCCGCAAGCCGTCGAAGGCCAGCCGCTGCAACGCCCCGATCCAGCCTGCCTCGGCCTCGATGCGAGTCGCAAACGCAGCCAGGAAGTCCGCCTGGAAGAACATCGACATCAGGTTCAGCGACAGCAGGGCCCGGAAGACATCGACCCGTTCTCCGCCATCAGTCGCCACGGCGTCGGCCACACCGTACACCTCACGCAGACAAAGCTGAGCCTGCAAGGCCCGAAGCCACGCCAGGCGGTTGGCATCCCCATTCTCCGGACGGCCGATGGCCCACCGGCCAGGATCGGCGGCCACATAGGCAACGAAGGCATCCATCGCCCGATGAAGCCAGTAACCATGCAGCCGCTCAAGTTTCCGCCCGTCTCGCTGCCAGGCCGTCCGCGCCCCAGGGTCGACCTCCATGATCTCAAGGTGATCGCCCTGCCGCACAAACCGGATGCTGTCGTCGTAGCTGAAGGCATGTGGGCGCCGGCTTGAATTTGTCTTCTTTCAGCCGGTCTGAACGTGCGTGTTCTTGCTGATCCGTGTTCTTCGGATCTCCGTCTCTGACGGTCTTCTTCAGCTCCGCTTTGCCGTCTTCTTCAGACTCCGAGCCGACGAA
>JAUXRG010000006.1 GCA_030681795.1 Rubrivivax sp. | reverse complement strand
GGGCGTTTCAGGCTGATCGTGGACGGTTGGGCTACATTCAACCCTCGTGCTTGCGCGCCGCCCCGGCGTGTCCTCGAAGATGCCGTTTCACCGTCCACGATCAGACTGAAACGGGCGTCCACGATCGCTGAAATACGCACCTGACGCCTGACGCCTGACGCCTGACGCCTAAGAACATGCTGTCGGCGCCTGTGAGTCAGGCAAGGTGCCAAGATGCGATGGGTCTGCGGCTGGTCGATCCGCGCCGACCGGTCTCAAGCGCCCCTGCGGCCACCGGGGCGTCAAATCGTCGCGTATAGGCTCTCAAGCGCCGCAACGATGTTGGCGGGCTGGTAGGCCTGCGCCCTGGTCTGGCTGGCTCGGCCCATGCGGTCCCGCGCCGGGGTATCTCTGGCTATCGCCGTCAGCCGTTCGATGAGCGCGTCTTCGCTGTCGTTGTCGACGATGTAGCCGTTGATGCCCTCTTCGACGAGTTCGCTTGCCGAAACAACGCTCCGGGCAACGATGAGCGGCTTGCCGAACCACATTGCCTCCATGGCGACCAGGCCTTGGGTCTCTACCAGCGAAGGCAGCACGAAGACGTCGCAAGCCATGTAGCGACGGCATAGCTCCTCGTGGCCAAGAAAGCCAAAGAATTGAACGTGGCGCTCGATGTTCAGTTCGCGCGCAAGGCGTTCGAGGCGGCTGCGCTGCGTGCCCGATCCCGCAATCCACAGGCTGGCGTCGGGCACGGCGGCACGCATGCGGGCGAAGCTGCGCAAAAGGAAAGGCAGGTTCTTCTCCGGGTCCAGGCGCCCCGCGAACATGACGACGAATCCGGCATCTCGGGGCGCCGGCTCAATCGCGGTGCTGGTCTGAAAACGCACCGGATTGCTGATGTAGTGCACCGGGGACGTGATGCCCTTGGCCGGCAACTGCACGGCGAGGTTTTTGGACACTGACACGATGACATCCATCTCGTTGCAGCACTTGACGATCTGAGCCCCGATCCAGCGTCGGAAAGGGCGCATCGGCACCGGCTGCGTCAGGTGGTCTTCGGTCATGTGGTACGTGTACACCTGCGGCAGGCGGCGTCGGCGGGCGACCTTCATCGCACGCAACAGCATCACGCCAAGATAGTGATGGTGCAGGATGTCTGGCTGGACCAGGTCGAAGATCGCCTCAAGCGTGGTCGTCGATGGCAGAGCTTGGTAGAAGCCGAACATCGGCAACGTGAAAACACGATGCACGTCGACACCCTGCCAGACCTCTCTCGGCGGCTGCCCTGGGCGCCGGGTCGTGATGACGGTTACCCGATGGCCAGCGGCGGCTAAGTGTTCCGACACCGACTGCAAGTGAGTCCCGACTCCCGTTGCCGCTGGTACGAAGTCGTCGGAGAGCATGCAGATCGACAGCTTCTTCTCGGCGGGCATGGTGGGGGGTTCGGCGTTGGTAGTTGGGGTGCTGCAGGGCAAGACGGCCATTCAAGCTTCAGCCGCGCCCTGGGAGCGCACGTGCAGCATTGCAGTACCGACCACTATCGCCGCGATGGCCATCGCACGGCTCGGAGTAACGGTCTCGTCGAAGGCGGTGACGGCTGCCAAAACCGTCACACCGCTGGCCACTGCGAGTTGCAGCGGCACGATGACCGAGGCACGGCCACGCTGGAACGCGGCCTGCAGCAGCACGAGGCCGACGACGTTGGCGCCTACTACAGCGGCGAGCATCGGATCGAGCAGTAGCGTCCACGAGGCCGGCGACAGCCCGGCCATTGCGCGCTGCGTCGTCATGGCTTTTGTAAGCACGGCGCCAGCGCCGAATGCGAGCCCGACCACGAGTGCCAAGGAGACTTCTGCCCGGCCAGTGCGCCGGGCGCTCGCCAATAGGCCGAGCGCGAAGACTGCGACAGCCCCAAGCAGAAGTACCAGCCGTACGCCATCGATTTTCGCCTCACCGCTGTCCCCGGCCCCCACAGCAAGTGCTGCAGCCCCAAGCACGACAAGTGTGACGCCGAACCATTCGCGCAGCCGCAACCGCTCGCGCAGGAAGACGACTGCCAGCAGCACCAGCAGCAGGTCGCCAGCGGACATCAATGGCTGGACGACGCTGATCTCGCCGACGGCGGTGGCCTGGATGAAGAGCAGCCAGCCTGCGATTGTCGCCACCAGACCTGTGAGCCAGAGCGGCTCTGTCACCATTGCCCGCATCACCGTGAAGGCAGGTACATGCCCGATGCGGGGTATCCTGTCAGCGGCGAGTTTCCAAAGGAAATAGCCGATCTGGATGCACAGTGTGGCCGCTAAGGCGGTCGGGACGGCTGTCATGTCAATACTTCCAGCGCATGGTCGCGGAAGACGGCCACAGCGGTCGAATTCTGACGTGCTTACTCACTACGGGGGACAGCACGCAATCCACTAGAAGTAGACCGTGCCGACAATACCTGCGGAACTGCGAATCGGGGCGGTGCCGAACTCCGAGCCAACGATTCCCGTGTTCCGCTGGAACTGGAGCGCAACGTCCAAACCAGTCAAGCGGTACCGCAGATCCAGCCAAACCATGCGGCTGCTGTCGCTGCGGTTGAATTTGACCAAGGCAGTGAGGTCCAGATTCTTGAGCCCCATGTCGCGTTGCACCGCGTATACAAGCCATGCCTTTCGCGCGGCGTTGTCCTGGAGCGCCAGCGATTGCACCATGTACGCGGGCAGCAGGGCGGGGTTGGTCGTGGCGAGCGCTTGCCACGCGTCACGATCCAGTGCGAAGCCGTTGTATTGGTACTCCGCGGTGACCGACAAGCGCGTCGCCGTGGTGTAGGTCATGCCGGCGGCCAGCCGATGGCGGGATTCGGGCTCGCCGGGCTGCATGAGGGCGCGCGAAAGCAAGTCGGGCTCGCGCCCATGGGACCACTCTGCATGCGCGACAGCGGCCTGCGAAACCAGTGCGGTGAAGCTTGCCCCCACCCGGGTCGGCGCGCCCGCTTCCTTGTACAGGAGGATCTGCGTATTGATCTCGTCCGAAAGCCGGTTGCTCAGCGATACCAGGCCGCGGTTGAGGGCATTGGTCGAGCCGAGGTCCGCATTGAAAGCTTCGTTGCTGCGACGGGTTTCGAGCTTGGGCGAATAGACCAGCGCGACCGAGCCTCCGGACCACGACTGCTGCCCCCGCAGCATCACGCTGCCGAGCCGGTTTTCGCGCAGCGTGAAGGGGTTGACGGTCGTGATGGTGCGCAGCGCGTTGTCGCGGAAAAAATCTGTGGGGTTGTAGCCGTAGCCCGGTCCTTCACGCAGGTTGATGCGCCCGAACTCGAGAACACGCGTTGCGGCTTCGTCCTGCCAGCCGAGATAGGCCTCACGCAGGCTGAGCACGGCGCCATCTATCCTTGGATCGGCCGGGTCGGTGGCGTCCACGCGGGCCGAGAAGACCGCCTGGGTCGAGGGGTTCAGGCGGGAGGCGTGTCGAAAGTCGACCGAAGCACGGCTGATCGTGCGCGAGCCCAGGCCGTAGCGTTGGTCGGCCGAGCCGACGGCGCCTTCGAGGAACAGCTTCGTGCCTGTCGGGGCGCCCTCGGCGCTCACTTCCGGCTGCAGGGCCAGAGCGCCGGCGTCGGTCTCCGCCGCCAGGGTCACTGCCGAAGCCGCCAGCAGCAGCGTGGCAATGGCGAATTTGAAGTCGGGCATTGACGTCACTCCGGTTGGAAGCGGGGCAGGTAGTCGCGCTGGAACCAGCTGCTTGGAATATTCTTGGCCGCGTAGTCGGAAAGCCGCATCAGCGTCACAGACCCGGGGTTGAGTCCATCGATGATCACCAGTTCGGTCGGCCGCTCTGTCCCAAGCTCAGTCGCAAAGCGCCGGTAGTAGACCGTCTTGAGCAGCCGCCCGGACTCGGCAAAGAACCGCCCCTTGAGGGGCCAGTTGTTCTCGGCGCCAACCCACAGCTCGATGTGGCCGTAGGTGGCGGTGTCGGTGGTCGCGCTGAGCTCGAGTTTGTAGGCGCGGCGCGTCTTGCGTTCGCCGTCCTGAATCTCCTCTTCGGCCAACAGGTTCGCCTTATAGTCGCGCGCGAGGTTGACGGTCACCACGTCGCCATTCGAAGCCTGCCCTATCAAGCGCTGCTGGGGCGAGAGCCGCACGCTGGCCTTGGTGCTGGGATCGTAGAACCACAGATCCTGCCCGTTCTTCAGCATCAGCTTGCCCGAATCTCGTGCCGGCGCGACGAATCTGATCAGCGTGGCGAACTGCGCATCCTGAGCCAGCGTGCGTGAGTAAGTCACCATGGTATTGCCGTCGACTCGCTTGCCGTCCTGGAACTCCGTCAGCGCCACGTTGACGCTGAACGGCCGCCCGGGGTTGCGCACGGCGTCACTGGCAGCCAGGATGCGCTGCGCATCGGGAGCCGCCTGCGCGAAGGCCGCGGCGGCGAGCAGTAGCGAAAGAAAACAGATCCTCTTGTTCATCGCGATCCCATCCCATCACACGTGCCGCAGGGCATCCACGATGACCAGGCGCGAAGCCCGGCGTGCCGGCCACCAGGCGGAGAGCGCAGCGATCAGGATCAGCCCGAGCGTGGTGCCGGCGATCGTTGCTGTCTCCCCCCAGACCAGCATCTGCAGCGGCAGCCGATCGCCGCTGCCGGGCGGCAACCATGTCAGGCCCATGTGGTTGATCAGACTGGAGGCGACGATCGCGAAAACGGCGCCGGCCACCGCGCCCGCCACGCCCAGCAGCATGCCTTCGAGCACGAACATGCGCTGGACACCGCGCTGCCGCAAGCCCATGGCGCGGATGGTGCCGATCTCGACGGTTCGCTCCATCACCGCCGTGCTCATCGTATTGCCCACGGTGAAGAGAACGATGGACGCGATGAGGGCGAAGACAAAACCGAAGATCATGTCGAACATCTGCACGGTCTGGACGAAGAAGGGGTTGAGATCGCGAAAGTCCAGTATCCCCAGCGATTGCCCGGGCGCCTGGGCCTCCAGCAACCCGGTGAGGCGCTGCTTCGCTTCGGCAAGTTGCTCGCTGCGCTTGAGTTGCACCATGATGGCTGTCGCCTTGGGGCTGGCGCGACCGTAGATCAGGCGCTGCGCCTCGGGAAAGTGCAGCATCAGATAGATCTCGTCGACTTCCTTGAAGCCCTGGCGCTCCGCCCGCACGACTTCGAGAGAGACGACATTGGGCGCTCCGCCCGCGCTGCTGGCCAAGAGCTCGATGCGCGGCTTGCCCGCCGCGGCGGGACGGGTGTCGGGCGCATCGCGGATCGCCAGCTGGGCGATGTCCGAGGGAAGGGCCTCGCCGTCTGTGCGCTGCTCCGCCACCGGCTTGGGGCAGTCGGTCACCCCGAGGGGCTCGCACAACAGCAGCACGCGGGCCACGCCGGTGCCCACGATGGCCGCGTCGTTGGCGGCGCCGTCGAGCGCGAAATGAGGGGATTGCAGTGGCAGGCCGAACCCGTTCCATGTGCGCATGCGGTTGTAATCAGCGGCCACCAAGCCCAAGCCAATGACCGTGCGGGATACGCCTGCCGAAAAATTGCTTGCGATGCCACCAAACTTCAGGGTCGGAGTGACGATTGCCCCCATTTCACTCAGCACCGGGTCGAACGCAATGGCATCGACGATGGCCTTGTAGCTCGCAATGGAATACTTGATCGGATTTCCGCTGCCGTACAGAAACATGTCACGGTGCTGAATCTGCAAATGGCCTCCTTCACGCACATAGGCCGTATGCATGCTGTACTCGATATTTTTCCGAAATCCGCCGAACAGCAGAATCGAAGACGTACCAATGGCCAGCGCGATGAAGGTTGCCAGGGAGCGGCGCCGGTTGCGCAGCAGATTGCGGACGGCCAGCGAGAGGTCGATCATCAATCGTCCTCGGTCACCTGTGCGGGCGCCCTGGCCTCCTGCCGGCGCCTGATGCTGCGGATTTCGCCGTCCTGCAGAAAAATGGTGTCGTCGGCTGCGCCGATGACGGCACGGTCGTGCGACGAGAACAGGAACGAAATGCCATAGCGCAGCTGCATGTGGCGCATGAGAGACAGAATTTCCGCCCCGGTGCGGCTGTCGAGATTGGCGGTCGGCTCATCGGCAATCACCAGCTTGGGTTTCATGGCCAGCGCTCGTGCGATGGCAACGCGTTGCCGCTGCCCCCCTGAAAGCTGCCCTGGCCGATTCTTGGCGAGGTCAGCCAGGCCGACCGCCGTCAACAATTTCGATACTCGCTGGCTTCTTACGTGCGGCGCAAGTCCAGCCAGCAGCATCGGATATTCGATGTTTTCGTAAGCGCTCAACACCGGCAGCAGGTTGAAATTCTGAAAAATGAAGCCGATATTGCGCGCCCTGAAGTCGGCCAGTTCGTCATCGCTCAGCGGGCCCACGTCGCGGCCGGCCACGACGACCTGGCCCTTGTTTGGGCGGTCGATGCAGCCAATCAAATTCAGCAGGGTCGTCTTGCCACTGCCGGAGGGCCCCAGAATCACGGTGAACTGTCCCGGCCGAACCAGCAGGTCGATGCCGGTCAGCACGGGTACATCGACCGCGTCCAGCCGGTATCCCTTTTCGACACCGCTGAGGACTGCAATCGGCTCTTGACTATCGCTCGATGACATGCGGCTCGGGGCGGTCAGCCCGCCAGCAATTGCGCAAGATCTCGGCGCAACGAGCGCGCACTGGGCGCGGGCGCGTAGCCGATTCGCCCCATGAAGACGCCTTGCTCGAGAGCCTGCGGGCCGAACACGCGGGCCAGTTTCACGGCGACGCCGCGAGCCTCCTCGAGGGCCTTGTGCCGGATCGAAAAGGGCCGATTCTTGGTGGCGTAGCGGGCGAAGATCAAAGGTGTGAGTTCCGGCTGGAGCATCAGACCCAAGTGCGTCGCCGTGAGCCAGAATCGTTGCACGGCCCGGCCCGCCCGGATCTGTCCTTCGAGGGTGTCGGCGGGCTCGTCAGCCAGCAGGACAAAGTGGCCGGCGCACGCGAGCGCGGGCAAGAGGTCCATCTGCAGGCGTGGCAGCCAGGTGCCAGCCAGAAAGCGGTTGAAGAACTGCACCCGGCCCCAGCTCTGCATCGCAAAACGCATCAAACTCAGCATTGCAGCTGAGACGCCCAGTGATTGGTCGGGCACCTTGTCGGCGCTGTAGCGGGCGTTCCATTCGATGACTTCGCTGTGCACCCGGTAAGCCTCGGGCGTCACCATGCGCAGCCGCGCCGACTGGAACATCAACAGGGCAGCCGATCGCCGACTGGCCCGACCTTCAAGCCAGTGGACGCGGTGGCCCGGCCCTACACACGCCTCCAACTCGGCCTTGTCCGTCGCCTTGAGCGGCGTTGTTTCGTACGGGCGCCGCTGCACCGAGCGACGCTCGATCGCATCCACGAGCGGGTCGCGCCGCAAATTGGCATCGTGCTCGAAGTGCAGATCGACCACAGGATGCGTATCGGGCGCATCCTGGCGCAGCACAACGTTCGTGCGCAGGCCGTGCGCCGTGGCCGCAACCACGGCGGTCTCGACAAGGCACCCCAGGGAGATCTGGCTCGGCTGGCCATCGATGTCATAGACGCAATGCTCGCGCGTGTCGTATGCATGGATCACGGCATGCATCGGACTGACAATGGAAAAATGCCACGGCTGGGTGTTGTCGCCGCTGGGCGCCCAGCGCGCCAGCTGCAGGATCTCCCGGACGACCTGCGTGGTCTGGTCCGGGGGGGGCTGCGGGGTGGGGGGGAGTTGGTTCGATAGCATGGGGAGCCAACTGCTGTACGCGGAAGGGTAGGCTACATCCTTTTTCTCAACCAGATGTCGATACTGAAGCAATCGGTGGCGCGTTGAAGGCTTGATGAGTTGGAAAGAATGACCGCAACTTCGCCATCGAACTACGTCTACGACCAAGCCGTCTCGCGCAATGTCGGCTGGGTCACTCTCTCAGAGCAGATGCGTCTTCGCCAAGCGAAGGTGGCCATCGCCGGGATGGGAGGCGTCGGTGGCGCGCACCTGCTGACTCTGGCGCGTCTGGGCATCGGCCGGTTTCACATCGCCGATTTCGACCGTTTCGAGGTGCACAACCTCAACCGACAGGCGGCGGCGTTCATGTCGACCTTGGGGTTGGCCAAGGTCGACGCCGCGGCGAGCATGGCATCGGATGTCAATCCCGAAGTTGAAACCCGCGGCTTCGAAGAGGGCGTCACTTCAGAGAATGTCGATGAATTCCTTCGCGGCGTCGACATCTACGTGGACGGCATCGACTTTTTTGCCATCGAAGCGCGGCGCATGATTTTTGCCGCCTGTTACGAACGAGGTATTCCCGCTGTGACTGCGGCTCCCCTCGGCATGGGCGTGTCGCTGCTCTACTTCAAACCCGGCGCAATGAGCTTTGAACAATATTTCCAGCTGGAAGGCTGCAGTCGCCAGGAGCAGTATGCGCGGTTCATCGCTGGGCTCTCACCCGCCATGCTGCAGCGCAACTACCTCGTGGTTCCTGAAGCGGTGGACTTCCAGGCCCAGAAGGGCCCCTCCACGGTGATGGCCTGCGACCTCTGCGCCGGGGTCACCGGCACTGCGGTACTGAAACTCCTGCTCAAGCGCGGCGAAGTCCGGCCGGCGCCATGGGCGATGCAGTTCGATGCCTACCGGCAGAAGCTGTCGTTCACTTGGCGGCCCTTTGGCAACGCCAACCCGCTGCAGCGGCTGCTGCTGCGGCTGATACGGCCGCGGCTGGGTCTGGGTTGAGGCAGCCGAACGATTCGGCCTGCGAGGTGCCAAGGAAGGCCATCAAAAGGCCGGGCGGCACATTCGTCAGCCCGCTGAAAACGCAGTGCACCGTTCGGGGAAGGCCCGCAGGAGCTTCCTGTCCATCGTCACGAGCTTCACGCCCAGCTGGGTTGCAAGCGCGACGAACTCGCAGTCATACGCAGAGCAGTCGCTGTCTCGCACAAGGGCCAAGACATCTTCGGAATCAACGGCGAACTCCGAATCACGGAGCAGGTCCTCGGCCTCGCGTTGGAGCGAGCATGCCTGATCCAACGTCAACGCCCCGCGCCGCAAGTAGCCCGCCAGGATGTTGCGAAACTCGCTGCGCCAAAGTGCCGGGGCAGCCCAATCTGGGTCGGCCTCGAGCAGGACCTCGGCTCTCGCCGTGAACGTTCCCGGCAGGTACAGGTAGGCCAGCACGTTGGTGTCCACAACGATCACGCGCGCCCTGCCTTCTTGAACGCATCGATGTCCCTGGCCAGGAACTTTGTCGGCGCCAGCGCAGCACGCAGCCAGCGCGCTCGCGCCAGCCTCTCGGTTGGCGCAAGCCGCGTCTGCAGCAACACACTCTCCAGGCGCACGAGCGCCTCGCTGTTCAGGCTGCGCCGGTTCGCCGCCGCGGAGGCTTTGAGCCGTTCATACAGGGCATCGGGGATATTCTTCAGGGTCAGGGTGGTGGGCATCTCTATCCTTCACCGTTTAGCAACCATTGTGGTTGTGCATGGCAGTTCGATCAACCCCTGAAATGCGCTTCTCAGGCAAGGGAAGCAAGTCCCTCGAACGTTGGGCCCCATGGCCCGGTCGGCCTTGCTTGTGACATTTGGCCGCGAGATGCAGGCCTTGGCCGTGACCCTGCAACAAGTCGCACACGTCCTGTGCCATCATTCCCCTCGACTTGAAGCGAGGGGCCCCGGTCGGCGCGCCACTGGCGAGCACGTGCCCTTTCATCCAACTATCGGAATGCGTCGATGATGCTCAACATGCTTCCCCGCGCGGTTCAATTCGTCGCAGCGATCTTGCTCGCCGCGCTGTTCGCCGGCTGCGCCACCCCGTCCTACCCGCCCGCGCCGCCCACCGTAGACACTTCCGCCTACACCTACATCATCGGTGCCGGCGACAGCGTCAACATCATCGTCTGGCGCAATCCGGAGCTGTCGATGTCGGTGCCGGTGCGGCCCGACGGCAAGGTCTCGGCGCCGTTGGTCGAAGAAGTGGTGGCGCAGGGCAAGACGCCGGTGCAGCTGGCGCGCGATATCGAGCGTGTGCTCGGCACCTATGTGCGCGACCCCATCGTCACGGTGCTGGTCGGTGGTTTCGTCGGCCCCTACAGCGAGCAGATCCGCGTCGTGGGCGCCGCCGCGCGGCCGCAGGCCCTGCCGTACAAGACCAAGATGACTTTGCTCGACGTGATGATCATCGTGGGCGGGCTCACCGACTTCGCCGCCGGCAACAGCGCCACCATCTTGCGCACCGCCGAGGGCAACCAGCAGTATTCGGTGCGCATCCGCGACCTGATCCGCGGGGGCGACGTGTCGGCCAACGTGGAGATGAAGCCGGGTGACATCCTGATCATCCCGCAGAGCTACTTCTGACGGCTGCGCCGCCGCCCCACCGACCCGCAGCAAGCGAGCCACGCACAGGCCATGGAAGAACTCATACGACAGGCGCTGACCATCGTTCGCGGCATGTGGCGCTTCCGCTGGCCCGGCGTGGTCGCGGCCTGGCTGGTGGCGGTGATCGGGGTGGTCGTGGTGGCACGCATACCCGATCAGTTCGAAGGTTCGGCGCGCATCTATGTGGATACCCAGTCCATCCTCAAGCCCCTGATGTCGGGCCTGACGGTGCAGCCCAACGTCGAGCAGCAGGTCGCGATGCTCAGCCGCACCTTGATCAGCCGGCCCAACCTCGAGAAGCTCGTGCGCATGGCCGACCTGGACCTCAAGGCGAGCTCGAAGGCGGACCAGGATGCGGTGGTCGACAACCTGGCCAAGCAGATCCAGATCCGCAACACCGGGCGCGACAACCTGTACTCGCTGGTGTACCGCGATGCCGAGCGCGAGCGGGCCAAACGCGTGGTCCAGTCGCTGGTCTCGATCTTCGTCGAATCCAGCCTCGGGGCCAGCCGCAAGGACTCCGATTCAGCCAAAAGCTTCCTCAGCGACCAGATCAAGCAGTACGAGGCCAAGCTCGAGGAAGCCGAGACCCGGCTGAAGGAATTCCGCATCCGCAATATCACCATGCAGTCCGGGGACGGCAAGGATGCGATGAGCCGCGTGGCCGAAGCCGCTTCGCAACTGCAGCAGGCGCAGCTCGAACTGCGCGAAGCCGACGACGCGCGCAAGGCGGTGAAGGCCCAGATCGAGTCCGAGCGCGCCGGTTCGGGCGGCTCGGGCGCGCCCAGCGCATTGGCGGAATCTTCGATCCCGGTCTCCACGCCAGAAATCGACGCGCGCATCGACGCCCAGAAGCGCAACCTCGACGGCTTGCTTCAGCGCTTCACCGAGCAGCACCCCGACATCGTCATCACGCGGCGCCTGGTCAAGGATCTCGAGGAGCAGAAACGCAAGGAGGTGGCCGAATTGCGCAAGGCCGCCCTGGCGGCCCCGTCCACGGCATCGGCCGGGCCGGGAAATATGGTGGTGCAGGAGCTCAACCGCATGCTCGCCACCTCCGAGGCACAGGTGGCCGGCTTGCGCGCACGCGTGGCCGAATTCGGCGGGCGTCTGGCGCAGGCCAGGGAAGGCCTGAAGACGGCGCCGCAGCTGGAGGCCGAGGCCGCGCAGCTGAACCGCGACCATGAGATCAACAAGAGGAACTACCACGATCTGGTGTCGCGGCGGCAGGCCGCCATCATGTCGGGCGAGCTCGAAGTGGCTTCCGGCGTGGCCGACTTCCGCCTCATCGACCCCCCGCGGGTGACACCGCAGCCCGTGGCGCCGAACCGATTGTTGCTGCTGCCCCTGGCGTTGCTCGCGGCGCTTGCCGCCGGGCTGGCGATGGCTTTCGCCGCGAGCCAGCTGTGGCCGGTATACAGCGACAGCGCCGAGCTGCGCGCCAGCACCGGGTTGCCGCTGCTCGGCGTGGTATCTCTGGTGATGAGCGAGGCGGATCGCCGGCGCGAACGTGTGGGCACCCTGCTGTTCTTCGGAGCCTCGGGTGGCCTGGTGGGTTTGTTTGTGCTGGGCATGGTGGCCATGGTCATCCTGGCCCGCAGGGCGGTCTGAGGCAGCTATGAGCAGTTTGATCGAACAGGCGGCGCAGCGGCTGGAACAACTGCGGCAGGCCGGCATCGTGGTCCCCGAAACCGGCGCCGCCTTGGGTGACCAGGACACACCCCCGCTTGCCGCCGCGCCACCGCCAGCACTGGCCACCCTGGCTGTGCAGACGCCGGTGCTCACTGAGGCCAGCGCTCAATCGCGCCGTGTCGAGCTCAACTTCGATGTCCTCGCCGCGGCGGGCATCGTCACGCCGGGTGCACCGCGCAGCACGGTGGCCGACCAGTTCCGCGTCATCAAGCGGCCGCTGATCGCCAACGCCCTGGGGCGTGGCGCAGCCACCGTGACGCATGGCAACCTGATCATGGTCACCAGCGCGGTGGCCGGCGAGGGCAAGACCTTCACCTCGGTGAATCTGGCGATGAGCATTGCCGCCGAGCTCGACCACACGGTGATGCTGGTCGACGCCGATGTCGCTCGTCCCTCCATCCTGCGCACGCTCGGCTTGCCGCCCGGGCCCGGCCTGCTGGAAGTGCTGGAAGGCAAGGCCGAGATCGCCGATACGCTGCTGAAGACCAATGTCGAGAAGCTCACCGTGCTGCCCAGCGGCACGCCCCACCCCAAGGCCACCGAGCTGCTGGCCAGCGATGCGATGCGCCTGCTGCTCGACGACCTGGCCACGCGCTACCCCGACCGCATCATCATCTTCGACTCGCCACCGCTGCTGTTGACCACCGAGTCGAGGGTGCTGGCCTCGCGCATGGGGCAGGTCGTGGTGGTGGTGGCGGCCGGGCGGACACCCCAGGCGGCCATCCAGCAGGCGTTGGAGACGATCGAGTCGTGCCCCGTGCGCCTGCTGGTCATGAACAAGGCGCGCCTGGACAGCAAGGCCTACGGATCCGGCTATGGGTCCGGTTATGGCTACGGCTATGGCTATGGCTACGGGTACGGCAACAGCTACGGCTATGGAGCGCCTCCCACGAAGGAGCAGCCCGAGGGCTGATGGCAGTGCAGCGGCGTCCGATGGTGGCTCACCCGAGGAAACGACCTGCACCGCGCAGCGCCGCATGGCTTTTTGCCGCGCTGGCATGGCCAGCGGCCCATGCGCAAGACGCGGTGGGATCCGGGCTGACCATCGCTCCTACCTTGACCCTGAAAGAGACCCTCACCAGCAACCGCGACCTGTCCAGTTCGGACCCGCAGGCCGACGCCATCACCCAGGTCAGCCCGGGTATCCGGATCAGCAGCCGGGCCGGGCGCGTGCAGGGTTCGCTGGCGTATTCGCTCAACGCACTGGCCTACGCCCGCGCATCGCAGCTCAATACGCTGCAGCACAGTCTCAGTGCGGATGCCACCGCCGAGGTCGTTGAGAAGCACGCATTCATCAATGCCCGGGCAACCGTCTCGCAGCAGGCCATCTCGGCGTTCGGCACCCAAGGCGCGGACGGCACTGGCCTGAACGACAGCAATCGCACCGAGGTGGCCACGGTCAGCGTATCGCCGACGCTGCGCGGAAACCTGGGCGGCTGGGCGGACTTCAACGCTGGCGCGAATTGGACCTCCTCCAGCAGCGCTTCCACCGACCTCGGGGACAACTCCAGCTACAGCGGCCAAGTCGGGCTGCGCGGGCGAAGCGGCCCGTTCGGCTGGGGCTTGAACGCCAGCCGGCAGGTGAGCGATTTCAATCTCGGCCGCACCAGCACCACCGACCAGATGGGCGGCACGCTGACCTACGTACCCCAGTACGACCTGCAAGTCTCGCTGCGCCTGGGGCGCAGCGGCAGTGACGTCCTGACGGGCAGCCGGGTCTGGCAGACGACTTCGGGCGGGGGCGTCTCCTGGCAGCCGACCGATCGCACCCAGATTGCGCTGCAAAGCGACCGCACCTACTACGGCCGTTCGCACAGCTACAGCTTCAGGCACCGCATGGCGCGGTCGGTGTGGAGCTATACCGACACGGAATCCGTTTCCACCCCGAGCGCGCAGTCGAGCGTCCAGCCGCTGACCCTCTACGATCTTCTGTACAACATCTGCCTGGCCTCGGGCGGCGACGCGGCGGGCTGCGACACTGCGGTGCGTGACGCTCTGGCGCAACAAGGCCTGGACCCGAACGCCGTGGTGGCCGGGGGTTTCCTGAATTCCTCGATCACGCAGTCGCGCAGCCAGAACCTCGCCGTGTCCTACGCCGCATTGCGCACGACCTTCACCGTGAGCGTCTTCCGCACCACGACCAGCGCCTTGGGGCAGGTGGAGCCCGTTTCCGGCGACCTGGCGCAAGGCGTCCCGGTGCGGCAAGTGGGCGCGACCCTGGGCGCGTCGCACCGGTTGGCGCCTGGCACCTCGCTGACGCTCACGGCGACGCAGCGCAAGACACTGGACAGCGGCGCGCAGCTCGGCAACCAGCAGCGCACCGTCACGCTGGGCTATTCCATGAGCCCCGGCCCGCGCAGCAGCCTCACGCTCACCGCGCGGCACACGCAGTTCGAGAGCACGACCAACCCTTACCACGAGTCGGCCCTCATCGCCTCTCTCGGCCTGCGGTTCTGAGCCATGTACGAAGCCTTCTACGGGCTGACGAGCAAGCCCTTCCAGCTCAACCCGGACCCCGCATTTTTCTTCGGCAGCAAACAGCACCGGCGCGCCAAGGCCTACCTCGAATACGGCGTTTCGCGCAACGAGGGTTTCATCGTCATCACTGGCGATATCGGCGCGGGCAAGACCACGGTGTTGCGTTCGCTGATCGACGGGCTGCACGGCAGCAACGTCGTCACCGGCCACCTGGTGACCACCCAGCTGGGTGCCGAGGACACGCTGCGCATGGTCGGCGCGGCCTTCGGCTTCCGCGTCAAGGATGTGCCCAAGTCGGAGCTGCTGATCACGCTCGAGGCCTTCCTGATCAGCCAGACCAGCAAGGGCAAGCGCTGCCTGCTGATCGTCGACGAGGCGCAGAACCTCACGTCCAAGGCGGTGGAAGAGCTGCGCATGCTCTCCAATTTCCAGTTCGGCAACCAGGCGCTGCTGCAGAGCTTCCTGGTCGGCCAGCCCGAGTTCCGCGAGATCCTGCAGCGGCCCGAGATGGAGCAGTTCCGCCAGCGCGTGGCCGCCACCTGCCACATCGGCCCACTCGACCAGGACGAGACGCGCGCCTACATCGAGCACCGGCTCAAGTGCGCTGGCGCCAGCGACAAGCCCCAGTTCGAGCCGGCGGCTTTCGAAGGCATCTACAAGGCGGCCGGCGGCATCCCGCGGCGCATCAATTCGGTCTGCGACCGCCTGCTGCTGCTGGGCTTCCTGGGCGGCCGCACGCAGCTCACGGCCGATGACGTGGCCGAGGTGGTGAAGGAATTCGCGCAGGAGGCCGGTGTGCCTGCAGCGAATTCGGTCGCCGCGGCTGCGCGCGCAGCCGCTGACGGTACGGACCTGGCCACGGCGACAGCCCTGGACGTGGACCTTTCGCAATTGCGGCTGCAGACGGCCGAGGCCGAAGCCATGTCGGCGCAGATCACCTCGCTCACCGCCGACCAGCGCGGTGACCAGCTGCAGCGCCTGGAGCGCGGCCTGTTGCGGCTGGAGCGGGTCAACCTGCAAACGCTGGCGATGCTGCAGCAGCTCGTGAATGCCGTGAAGAAGCCGCCGGGCGACGACAAGACATGACCCGCCCCGTGATGTGCGTGGTGGGCGCGCGTCCCAATTTCATGAAGATGGCGCCCATCCTGCGCGCGCTGGCCGGGCATGTGCCCGCCCTGCCGGCCCTGCTGCTGCACACCGGCCAGCATTACGACAAGGATATGAGCCACCAGCTCTTCGACGACCTCGGCCTGCCGCGCCCGGATATCAACCTGGAAGTCGGCTCGGGCAGCCACGCCGTGCAGACCGCCGAGGTCATGCGCCGCTTCGAGCCGGTGCTGGACGAGCACCGGCCCGCGTGCGTGGTGGTGGTGGGCGATGTCAACTCCACATTGGCCTGCACGCTGGTGGCGGTGAAGAAGGCGGTGCCGGTGGTGCATGTGGAAGCCGGCCTGCGCAGCTACGACCGTCGCATGCCCGAGGAGATCAACCGCGTGCTCACCGACCAGGTGGCCGACCGCCTGTACACCACCGAGCGCAGCGCCCAGGCCAACCTGCTGCGCGAAGGCGTGGACGCGGCGCGCATCTGCTTCGTTGGCAACGTGATGATCGACTCGTTGCTGGCTGCGCGCACCCAGGCGCGCAGCGCGGCCGATACGCTGCGTGCGCATGGCGTGGCCCCCGCCATCCTGAGCCACCCCGCCGGCTATGGCGTGGTGACGATGCACCGGCCGTCCAACGTCGACCACCCCGAGACGCTGCGCGCGCTGCTCGGTGTGCTGGGCGAAGTCGCGGCGCAACTGCCGCTGGTCTTTGCCCTGCACCCACGCACGCGAGCCAACCTCGAACGCTTCGGCCTGGCCGGGCTGATGGACCCGCAGCGCATGGTGATGCTGCCGCCCCAGGGCTACCTGGAGATGGTGGGCCTGATGTCGGGCGCGGCGCTGGTGCTCACCGACTCCGGCGGCCTGCAGGAAGAAACCACCGCGCTGGGCGTGCCCTGCCTGACGATGCGCGAGAACACCGAGCGCCCGATCACCGTGGAGCAGGGCACCAACACCATGGTCGGCCGCGACCGCCAGGCCATCCTGCGCGCCGTGGCCGATATCCTGGCCGGCCGCGGCAAGCGCGGGCGGGTGCCCGAGTTCTGGGACGGCCATGCCGCCGAGCGCATCGCCGCCGACCTGTGGCAGTGGCTCGCTGCCGGCGCGAAATAGCGCAGCCATGCTCGCCGCCACCCTCACCAATGCGCTGACGATCGACGTCGAGGACTACTTCCAGGTCTCGGCCTTCGCGCCCTATATCCGGCGCGACGAGTGGGACGCCCGCGAATGCCGCGTCGAGCGCAACGTGCAGCGCATCCTCGAGCTGCTGGCGCAGCACGACACGCGGGCCACTTTCTTCACGCTGGGGTGGATCGCCGAGCGCTACCCGCAGCTCGTGCGCGCCATCCTGGCCGGCGGGCATGAACTGGCCAGCCACGGCTATGGGCACGAACGCGCCAGCGACCTCTCCGAGGCCGCCTTCCGCGCCGATGTCGGCCGCGCCAAGAAGCTGCTCGAGGACATCGCGGGCATTGAGGTGCGGGGCTACCGCGCGCCCAGCTTCTCGATAGGCACGGGCAACCTCTGGGCCTTCGACGTGCTGGCTGGCGAGGGCTACCACTACAGCAGCAGCATCTACCCGATACGCCACGACCACTACGGCATGCCCGATGCGCCCCGCTTCGCGCACCGCGTGCAAGCCGGCCTGCTCGAAGTGCCCGTCACCACGCTGCGCCTGGGCCGCCGCAACCTGCCGTCCAGCGGCGGCGGCTATTTCAGGCTGCTGCCCTACGCGCTCTCGCGCTGGATGATCCGCCGCGTCAACCACCATGACGGCCAGAGCGCGATCTTCTATTTCCACCCCTGGGAGATCGACCCTGGCCAGCCGCGCATCGCGGGCATCAACGCCAGGACGCGGTTTCGCCACTACGTGAACATCCCGCGCATGGACCAGCGCCTGCAAAGCCTGCTGGCGGACTTCCGTTGGGGCCGAATGGATGACATTTTTCTCGGGCCGACGCGGGCAGTGCCTGCGGCAGCCGGGCAAAGTGCGGTCTGATCACGCCCCGTGCCCCACATCCAGCGTCTGGCCCCCGAAGACGCCCGCGAGAATGCCTCGTGGGACGCCTTTGTCATGGCCCATCCCAAGGCCACGTTTTTCCATCGCGCCGCCTGGCAGCGCATCCTGCGTGGGTCATTCCGGCACGACACGCACTACCTGTACGTTGAAAACGGCGGCCGCATCAGCGGCGTATTGCCGCTGGCGCATGTCAAGAGCCTGCTCTTCGGCAGCTCGCTGACGAGCCTGCCCTTCGCGGTCTATGGCGGCGTGGTTGCCGACGACGCCGAGAGCGCCCAGGCGCTGGTGCAGGAGGCGCAGCGCCTGGCCCGCAGCCTGGGCGTGGCGCACCTCGAGCTGCGCAACCTGGAACGCACGCAGCCCGAGTGGCCGGCGCAGGACCTGTACGTCACCTTCCGCAAGGCCATCCTGCCCGACGAAGAGGCCAATATGCTGGCCATCCCGCGCAAGCAGCGCGCGATGGTGCGCAAGGGCATCAAGAACGGCCTGACCAGCGCCCTCGACGATGGCGTCGATCGTTTCTTTTCTCTCTACGCCGACAACGTGCACCGCCACGGCACGCCGGCCCTGCCGCGCCGCTACTTCGAAGCCCTGCGCCGCGAGTTCGGCCGCGACTGCGAAGTGCTCAGCGTCAGCGCTCCCGACGGCCGCCTGCTCAGCAGCGTGCTGAGTTTCTATTTCGGCGACGAAGTGCTGCCCTACTACGCCGGCGACGACGAGGCCGCACGCGAGCTGGCGGCCAACGACTTCAAATACTGGGAGCTCATGCGCCGCTCGTGCGAGCGCGGGCTCAAGACCTTCGACTACGGCCGCAGCAAGCAGGGCACGGGCTCCTACGCGTTCAAGAAAAACTGGGGCTTCGAGCCCACGCCGCTGCACTACGAGTACTGCCTGTACAAGCGCGACGCGGTGCCGCAGAACAACCCGTCCAACGCCAGGTACAAGTTGCTCATCGAAGCCTGGCGGCGCATGCCCATCGGCCTGGCCAACTGGCTCGGGCCCTTCGTGGTGCGCAGCCTCGGATAGCGGCGATGGCGAACCTGCTCTATCTCGTTCACCGGCTGCCGTACCCGCCCAACAAGGGCGACAAGGTGCGCTCGTACCACTTGCTCAGGCATCTGGTGGCGCGGCACCGCGTATTCCTGGGCACCTTCGTCGACGACCCTGAAGACGAGGCGCATGTAGCCACCCTTCGCGCGCTGTGCGCCGGGCTGCACGTGGTGCGGCTCGATCCACGCCGGGCGCGCCTGGCCAGCGTCAGCGGCCTGTGGCATCGCCAGGCGCTGACGCTGCGCTACTACCGCGACGCCGGCCTGGCGCGCTGGGTGGCGCAGACCGTGGCCGAGCAGCGCATAGCTGCCGCTGTCGTGTTCTCGTCGTCGATGGCGCAGTACGCGCAGGGGCTGGGCTTGCCAATGCTGGTGGACTTCGTCGATGTCGACTCGGCCAAGTGGACCGAGTACGCCGATCACCACCGCTGGCCGATGTCCTGGCTGTACCGGCGCGAGGGCGAACAGCTGCTGGCCTACGAGCGCTCGGTGGCGGCCCGTGCCGCGCGTGCCTTCTTCGTCACCGAGAAGGAGACGGCGCTGTTCCGTCGCCTGGCGCCCGAAAGCGCCCACACCTGCGAAGCCCTGGGCAACGGCGTGGACGCCGACTACTTCTCGCCCGACCCGGCCCGTGCCTCGCCCTACGCGCCCGGCGAGCTGCCCGTGGTCTTCACTGGTGCGATGGACTACTGGCCCAATATCGACGCCGTGGCCTGGTTCGTGGCCGAGATGCTGCCGGCCTTGCGCGCGCAGTGGCCCACGCTGCGCCTGCACATCGTCGGCCGCAACCCGGCAGCAGCCGTGCGCGCGCTGGCCGGCGACGGCGTCGACGTCACGGGCACCGTGCCCGACGTGCGCCCCTACCTGCAGCACGCGGCCGTGGTGGTGGCCCCGCTGCGCCTGGCGCGCGGCATCCAGAACAAGATTCTCGAGGCCATGGCGATGGGCCGGCCGGTGGTCGCGGCGCAGGATTGCGCCGAGCCGATCGCGGCCCAGCGTGGCACCGAACTGGTCACCGCGGCCGACGCCCAGGCCTTCGTGCATGAGGTGAGCGCGTTGCTGCATGAGCCGGCGCGGGCGGCCGCCATCGGTGCCGCCGGCCGCCGCCGAGTGCAGCAGGACTACAGCTGGGAGGCGCAGCTCTCGGCCTTCGAACACCACCTCGCGCCCTTGCGCACCGGGCAGCCGCTCGCGGCTTGAACGAACATGAAAACGCATTGGAACCCACCATGAGTGCCGTGCCTGCCGATCTGCGCATCACCTCGCCGTGGCGCACGGCGCTGCCTGTGTTCCTGTTGCTCGTGGCCGCCATAGGGCTGCTGTACCGCGACACCGCGATGGTGATGGCGGGCATCTGGTGGCGCTCCGAAACCTTCGCGCATTGCATGCTGGTGCTGCCCATCAGCCTGTGGCTGGTCTGGCGGCGGCGTGAGCCGCTGGCGGCGCTGACGCCGCAGGCCCAGCCCTGGGTGCTGCTGCCTCTGCTGGCCGTGGCCACGGTCTGGCTGCTGTCGGACCTGGTCGTCGTCAACGCCGGCGCGCAATTCGCCTTCGTGGCCATGCTCGTGCTGACGGTGCCGGCGGTGCTGGGCCTGGCGGTCGCGCGGGAGATCCTGTTCCCGCTGCTATTCCTGTTCTTCGCGGTGCCGTTCGGCGAATTCGCGGTGCCCACGATGATGGAGCTGACGGCGGATTTCACCGTCTATGCCCTGCAAGTCACGGGTGTGCCGGTATTCCGCGAGGGGCAGAACTTCGTCATTCCTACGGGCAGCTGGTCGGTCATCGATGAGTGCAGCGGCGTGCGCTACCTGATGGCCTCGTTCATGGTGGGCACGCTGTTCGCGTACCTCAACTACCGCTCCTACCTGCGGCGCACGGTCTTCATGGCGGTGGCGCTCGTGCTGCCCATCCTGGCGAACTGGTTTCGTGCCTACATCATCGTGATGCTGGCGCACCTCTCGGGCAACCGCATCGCCACCGGTGTGGACCACATCCTCTACGGCTGGGTCTTCTTCGGCTTGATCATCTTCATCATGTTCATCGTGGGTGCGCGCTGGTCTCAGCCCGACGATCTGCACTCGGGCGCCGGCACGGCCTCAGGGCGGTCTGGATCGTCCGGCGCGCAGCCCGGCGCAGCGCGGCGCATGCTGGCCGTGGCGCTGTGCGGCGCGTTTATCGCCTGGCTGCCCCACCTCGCGGTGGCCGGCCTGCAGCGTGCCGAAGGCACTGCGGCCCCGGCCCGTATCGACCTGCCGGCACGCCTGGCGGGCGGCTGGTCCAGCGAAGGCGCACAGCTCACCGCCTGGGCGCCGGAGTTCGGCAACCCGTCGGCCGAAGCCAGCCGGGTCTACGCCGCTGCGGCGGGCACGGTGGGCGTCCACCTCTACTACTACCGCGGCCAGGGTGAAGGCCGCAAGGTCGTCAGCTCGCAGAACGCGCTGGTGGGCATGCGCGACGCGCAGTGGATCGTGCCGGTCGGCAGCGGCGTGCGCGATGTCGCGGTGGCCGGGCAGACCATCGCCTTGCGCACCACGGAAATCCTGGGCCGCGTGCAGGGCGTCACCGCGCGCCCGGCCCCGCTGGTCGTCTGGCGCGTCTATTGGATCGACGGCCGTTTCATTGCCGGCGACGCCGCCGCCAAGGTGGCCGGCGTGCTGGCGCGCCTGCGAGGCCGCGGCGACGAAGGCGCGGCGCTCCTGCTCTATGCCGACGGCCCGACAGTGGCGGCATCGAACGCAGCGCTGGAAGCCTTCGTGCAAGCCAACCTGGGCAGCCTCAACGCGCTGCTGCAACGCACGCGCGACGCCCGCTGACCCCCGCGCCACCCCAATACCGATCGTCAAAGAAGGGAAACCAAGAATGAACACCGTCGCCGTCATCGGCCTGGGCTACGTGGGCCTGCCGCTGGTCGTGGAATTCGGCAAGCATGTGCGCACCATCGGCTTCGACATCGCGCTGAACAAGGTGCAGTCCTGCCAGGCCGGCAAGGACCCCTCGCGCGAACTCGAAGACGAGCAGCTGGCCGCGGCCACGCACGCCGTCTACACCGCCGACCCGGCGCTGCTGGCCGAGGCCGACGTGATCATCGTCGCCGTGCCCACGCCGGTGGACGAAGCGCACATCCCCGACTTCCGCCCGCTCATAGGCGCCAGCGGCAGCGCCGGCCGCCACATGAAGAAGGGCGTGACCATCGTCTACGAGTCCACGGTCTATCCCGGCGCCACCGAAGAAGTCTGCATCCCGGTGCTCGAACGCGAATCGGGCCTGAAGTGGAAGCAGGATTTCTTCGTCGGCTACAGCCCCGAGCGCATCAACCCGGGTGACAAGGAACATACGCTGACCAAGATCCTGAAGATCGTCTCCGGCGATACGCCCGAGACGCTGGAGAAGGTGGCTGCGCTCTACGAGAAGATCATCGTCCCGGGTGTGCACCGCGCCAGCAGCATCAAGGCTGCCGAGGCCGCCAAGGTCATCGAGAACACCCAGCGCGACCTGAATCTCGCGTTGATGAACGAGCTGGCCATCATCTTCGACAGGATCGGCCTGGACACCAGCGAGGTGCTGGAAGCCGCGGGCACGAAATGGAACTTCCTGAAGTTCAAGCCCGGCCTGGTGGGCGGGCACTGCATCGGCGTGGACCCTTACTACCTGACGCACAAGGCCGACATGCTGGGCTACCACCCGCAAGTCATCCTGGCCGGCCGGCGCATCAACGACGGCATGGCCAAGTTCGTCGCCGAGCAGACCATCAAGCAGATGATCGCCTCGGGCAGCT
This sequence comes from Rubrivivax sp., assembly GCA_030681795.1. Classification (GTDB taxonomy): domain Bacteria; phylum Pseudomonadota; class Gammaproteobacteria; order Burkholderiales; family Burkholderiaceae_C; genus Rubrivivax. Next base: position 5,567 of record JAUXRG010000006.1, on the reverse strand, counting down.
ACATCAAGGGCGCGCGTGTCAACGTGCTGGGGCTGACCTTCAAGGAAGACTGCGGCGACCTGCGCAACAGCAAGGTCATCGACATCATCCACGAGCTGCAGAGCTACGGTGTCGAGGTGCACGTCACCGACGCGCAGGCCGACGCCGAAGAAGCCATGCACGAATACGGCGTCAAGCTGGTGCCCTGGGGCGATCTGCCGCGCGCCGACGCCATCGTGGCGGCGGTGGCGCACCGCGAGTACGCGGCGCTCTCGGTGGAGGACATGGGCAAGAAGCTGGTCAAGGGCGGGGCCTTCGTCGACGTGAAGGCGGCGTTCGATGCCGGTGCGCTGAAGGGCGCGGGCTACCGGGTCTGGCGGCTCTGAACCGGGCCGTGTCCCCCCAGGCCGACCCCCGGCCGCTGATCGCGCATGTCGTCTACCGATTCGCGGTCGGCGGCCTGGAAAACGGCGTCGTCAACCTGATCAACCGGCTGCCGGCCGACCGCTGGCGGCATGCGGTGGTGGCGTTGACGGAAGTCGACCCCGCCTTCGCCCGGCGCCTGCAGCATGACGACGTGCACTGCATCTCGCTGCACAAGCCGCCGGGTCATGGCGCCAGGCTCTATCCGCAGCTTTACCGCCTGTTCCGCGAGTGGCGGCCGGCGGTCGTGCACACGCGCAACCTGGCGGCGCTGGAATGCCAGGTGCCGGCGGCGCTGGCGGGTGTGCCGGTGCGCATCCACAGCGAGCATGGCCGCGACGTCGAGGACCTGCAGGGCACGAACCGGCGCCAGATCTGGATGCGCAAGGCCTACCGGCCCTTCGTGCAGCAGTACATCGCCTTGTCGCGCGACCTGGCCGACTACCTGCGCGGGCCGGTGGGCATACCGGCGGATCGGGTGGCCCAGATCTACAACGGCGTGGACATGGCACGCTTTGCCCCGCCGGCGGTTGCGCGCGAGCCGATGGCGGGCTGCCCCTTCACCGACCCGGCGCTGTTCCTGCTGGGCACGGTGGGCCGCATGCAGACCGTGAAGGCGCAGACCGCGCTGGCTGCGGCCTTCGTCCGTGCCCTGGAAATGCAGCCCTCGCTGCGTGAGCGCTTGCGCCTGGTGATGGTGGGCGAGGGCCCGCTGCGCCACGAGGCGCAGGCGTTGCTGGACGGCGCCGGCGCCAGCGCCCTGGCCTGGCTGCCCGGTGAGCGTGCCGATGTGCCCGAGGTCATGCGCGGGCTCGATGGCTTCGTGCTGCCCTCGCTGGCCGAAGGCATTTCCAACACGATCCTGGAAGCGATGGCCAGCGCGCTGCCGGTCATCGCCACGAACGTGGGCGGCAACGCCGAACTGGTGCTGCATGGCGAGACCGGCGAGATCGTGCCGCCGGCCGACGTCGAGGCCCTGGCCGCCAGCCTGGTGCGCATGGCCGGCGACCCGGCACGCGCCGCGGCGATGGGCCGCGCCGGCCGGGCGGTGGCCGAGCAACGCTTCAGCCTGCCGGCCATGGTGGCCGCCTACCAGGGCTTGTACGACCGGCAACTGGCCCGCGCACGGTGACGCAGCCCTGAGTGAAATTCGAGCACGACGACCGTGTACACTGCCTTCGTGTTGACGCGGGGAGACCCCATGAAAAACATTACGCTCAGCGCTGACGAGTCCCTGATCACGGCGGCTCGGGACCGGGCGCGCGCCGAGCACACCACGCTGAACGAGCAGTTCCGCCGCTGGCTTGCCGACTACGCCCAGACCCAGCAACGCTTGCGGCGTTGCGACGATGTCATGACACAGCTGCGCGGCCACCTGGAGGTGGGGCGCCGCTTGAGCCGGGGCGAGATGAATGAGCGCTAGCACCTTCATCGACACCAACATCTTCGTCTACCACCTCGACGCCACCGATGTGCGCAAGCACGACATCGCCGAGGCGATCGTGCGCGAAGCGCTGCGAACGCAGGATGCCTGCATCAGCTACCAGGTGGTGCAGGAGTGCCTGAATGTGGTGTCCACCAAGGCGCGGGTGCCGCTGTCGGCGGAACAAGCGCAGGCCTATCTGGACGCCGTCCTGGCGCCATTGCTGCAGATCGGCGCCAGCACCGAGCTCTTCCACCGTGCGTTGGGAATCCGTTCGCGCTGGCGCTTTGGTTTCTACGACTCGCTCATCGTCGCCGCCGCGCTGGCCGCGGGCTGTACCCGCTTGCTCAGCGAAGACCTTCAGCATGGGCAGCAGATCGAGGCGCTCACCGTCGTCGACCCGTTCCGGGTGTGAACTCAAGCGCGCCTCGCGTCCTGCCTTTGGCCCAGACATACATGTCCTTCATGAGGGACATGTCTGTAAATTAAGAGCAAAATGTCCCTGATGCAGGACATTATTCGTGTGCCAGCCGACCTTGGACATGCCGTCCACCAGGCGCGCAAGACCGGCAAGCTGAAGGCGACTGTCATCGCCCAAAGGTCAGGGCGTGCGCGCAACGTCCTGTACCGCCTGGAGCGCGGTGAGGACGTGACGGTGGCCTCGCTGCTCGATATCCTGCGCGCCATGGGGCTGACCATCCGCCTGGAGCCCTTGGGCATGCCCACGCTAGCGGAGGTGCGAAGCCGCTTCGCGGTGGACGAGGACGAGAGCGATGCTCCCTGAGCGCATTCGACAGCTGGACGTCGAGATTGCCGGCCCGGTTGCCGGGCAGTTGCTCAAGCACTCGGTATACGAGTTTCGGTACCTGCGCGCCGACGACCCGGGTCAACCTGCCCTGAGCCTGGTCGTGCCTCCCACGCAGCCCACCTACCAGGACGGCGACCTGTTCCCGGTGATGGAGCAGAACCTGCCCGAAGGCGACCTCTACATGCGTCTGCGGGCCATGTTCCCGAAGCAGCCCTTGACGCCGATGCACCTGTTGGCGCTCGTGGGCTCGAATGGCATCGGCCGCCTGGGCTTCCGGCTGCCCGACACCGCGCCGGCGCCGCCTGGCCGCACCCTGGACCGTGCCGCGCTGCTGGCGACGAACTACACGCCTGAGGTCTTCGGCGACCTGGTCGCCGCCTACCTGGCCACCGGCGCCGGCATTGCCGGCATGCAGCCCAAGATCATGGTGCCGGACCGGCCCACGGTCCCCATCCCCACGCTCATCGTGAAGGCCGCGTCCGATGCCTACCCGGGCCTGGCCGCCAATGAGTTCCTGTGCCTGAGTGCGGCACGCCGCGCTCGAATCGAAGTGCCCGGCTTCGAGCTCTCGCACGACGGGCAGATGCTGGTGCTCGACCGCTTCGACCTGAGGGAAGATGGCTCGCGCCTGGGGTTCGAGGACATCGCCGCGCTCATGGGAATGCGCGTGCGGGACACCCAGTCCGACCGCAAATACCAGGGCAGCTACCAGAATGTGGCCGCTCTGTTGAAAGCCTTCAGGCTGCCTGCGGCGAGCCTGGAGCGCTTGTTCGAGCAGCTTGCACTCACGGTCATGGTGCGAAACGGCGACGGCCACCTGAAGAACTTCGGGGTGCTGTACACGAGCGAGGCTGACGCTCGCCTGGCGCCCCTGTTCGATGTCGTCACGACCTCCATCTATCGCTACCGCCGCTACGACGGCGGGCCCGAGCTGGAGGACCGCACACTGGCGCTCAAGCTCTTCGCGGGCAAGGGCCAGACCAAGGCCTACCCCACGGCCGAACGTCTGCTGGAGTTCGGGCGGCGGGTCTGTGGCGTCGCGCAGCCCGCCACCGTGCTGCAGCGCATCGCCAGCGCCATGCACGAGACGCTGCAGGCGGCGCGCACCGATGAGCGTATCCCCAAAGGGCTGCTGGCCTCGATGGCCGACGTGTGGGAGCAGGGAATGGTCTATGCGAACGAGCCGCTGGCGCGGGTCAAGGATCCAGGGCCTTGATGCGGGTCCACAGCACGGCCTTGGATACGGTCGTCATGCGCATGGCTTGCATGCAGTGGTCCAGGCGGTGCGGGCGCTCCCGCAGGTCTTGAATGGCCTTGGACAGGTCGGTCTCGATACAGTCGCCATAGGCAGCCTTGGCCTTCTCGATCGCCAGCCGCAGCAGCTTCCTTGGGGGCGCCATCATCGCCAGATCGATGAGATCGCGGCTGAGAACGGCATCGTCGCGCCAGCGGTCTGAATTCGCCAGCAGCTTGCTGGTGGCCATGTCGAGTGGCGTGAGCGTCGCCACACCGCAGATGCGATCGTCGACGGTCGGTGGATCCAGCGCCATGCGGCCCTCGAGCACGATTTCGAACTTGATCGGGGTGTCCTCCACCCGCAGCATCGTCCTCACGCCGTACTGGTCCGCGCGCATCTCGCGCACCTGGTTCAGAACCATGCCTGGCCGGGTGAGTGCCTGCATCCCGTTGTGGCCCGTGAGGAGCTGGCGCAGCTGGCGGTAGCCCTCCTTGTTCGAGACCAGGAAGTCGATGTCGACCGATTCGCGGTACTCGCCGTAGCGCAGCGCCATGGCCGTACCGCCGCTGAAGAGGCACTCGTTGGCGGCCAGACTCTCGGCGTCCAGCGCCTCGAGGATGCTCGCCACGCGACGATGGTGCTCACGTTCAAACAAGCAGACGCCCTCCGCCAAGCGTGGCTGCAAGGGCCCGGACCAGGGCGCGCTCGCTCGGCTCCATGCCAGCCTCGTCGATGTGCCGCCAGTTACGCTCGTACAGGTTCAAGGCCTGCGCCGGAGTGACCTCGGCCACGCCGTGAAGTTGCCATGCCAGGCGCTTGAGCTGCGCATAGTCGTCCAGGCGAATGCTCGCCGGCAGGCCGGGCTGGCGCTCAACGGCCCTGCCTGTTGGAGGATCGGCCACCTCGAGCTCGAGGCCCAGGGCCGCGATCGCGCTCAGGTAAGCGCCCATGGTCACCGACGGCTCCCCGCGCTCGATGCGGTGCAACGTGACCCTCGAGATGCCGGCGGCTTCGGCAGCCGACGTGGCGGTCACCTTGTGCTGCTTTCGATGTGCGCGCAGGCGACTTCCAATGGCTACGAGCCGGGCCGCCAGGATTTCGCCAATCGGAGGAGCTTTGGCTGGCATAGTGTTTCTCATTATAGGCGCGCAATAGAAAGCGTCTGAAATGAGACGCACCTGGAGTGACACGAGCTCGGGCGGCAAAGTGAAGTGCGGCGCCTGAAGGGCAAGGTCCAGTGGGAAGGAGACCTCGAGGCCATGAGGCGTGACAAGTGATCCTGGTCGACACCAGCGTCTGGATCGACTACCTGCGTGGCGTGAGCACGCCGCAAGCGGACAAACTGGACGCATTGCTTGGCGCCGCACCGCTGGCCATCGGCGACCTGATATTGGCCGAGGTCCTTCAAGGCTGCTCCACCGACCGGGAATTCAATGCGGTCAACCGAACGCTTTCGAGCCTGGAGCTGATCAACCTGGGCGGGTTAGAGGTCGCGGTCGAGGCCGCCAGGAACTTCAGGAGGCTGAGAGCCCTGGGGTTTGCGGTGCGCAAGACGATATGACCTTGCCCCTGGAATCCGTATCCCATAGCCGATCTCATGCACTGGCTTGCCGGGGTTGATCGGCCAGCCAGTTTTCTTCAAACCGCATCGGGCTGACATACGCCAGCGTCGAGTGCAGTCGGGTTCGGTTGTACCA
>JAUXRG010000122.1 GCA_030681795.1 Rubrivivax sp. | reverse complement strand
TCCCCAGAGGCTGTCAAGCCCGGGAAAGTACGCGGTTTTGAGAGATCGAAGTTCAAATCGGCACCAAACAAAATCGGCCGCTAGGCCGCGCCAATGCTTGCGATTCGCCGCGGCGAGGCTCGTTTAACCGGACAGTAGTGGCTGGGGGTCGGGTCTTGTAGGTCAGTTCTTACTTGCCAGCCAGGAAAGGCTGCAACTCGCGCACATTCTTGACGTCTTCCAGGGCGTTCACCCGCCGGATGACTTCCTCGGTCTTCTTATCGCCCAGCACCGGCGCCATCAGCAGCCGCGCCTTGGCGTTCACGCTCTCAGTATCCATCGGGTTTTCCTGCGTGCCCGGAGCGTGGCGGGTAAAGTGGCAGACGGTGCGGCCATCCTTGAGCGTCACTTCCACCATGCCGCTGCGCGGTGCGGCGCGATCCATGAGCTTGGGATCGGCGATCAGCTGCACGCGCGCCTTCGCTGACTTCACTGCCGGGTCCGCCATCCGCTCGTAGGAATGGCTGTCCTCGAACGAGACAGTGCCGGTCACCAGAGCCACCGCGATGATGTTCTGGCAGTTGACGTCCGGCATGGAGCGGTCATTGACGATGCGCGCGCCATCCTCCGGGAGTCTCACGACGATGCGCTCGACATTGTCCACGGTGAGCCCGTGCTCGCGATGAAGCTTCAGGAACGCGTCCAGCGGGGCCTGGATCGGATAGCCGACGGAGAAGGGTTTGATGGCGGTTTCGGTAATGAAATAACGGCTGCCCAGCCCCGCCACCATTTCCTCCGGTTTCGGGTCGGTGGATAGCGCGATCAACACATTGTGCTCGCCATCGAACACGTCCCAGACGCCGGAAAATCCCATCTGCGCCATGATCGCCGCGGTCACGCCGTTGCGCGCGCCCATGCCGGAGAAGTCAAACGCCTTTTCGACGTGCTCGGCATCGCGCACCCAACTCCATATGCCCGATACCTGCTGGGCGGCGTACGACAGTGCGTGGCGCATGCCCTTTTCATCCAGCCGGGCCAATGCGGCGGCCGCCCCCACGCTGCCCATGGTGGAACTGGTGCCTTCGGCGCTGCGGTGAGTCGCGCGCACCAAGTCCGCCCCGAGCGCCATGAGAAAGCGGCAGCACAGGTCGTAGCCGAGCGTGACGGCATTGAGCAGTTCCGCTCCCGAACTGCCCTCGCGCTCGGCCATCGCGAGCGCCGCGGGCACGACGGAGCAACCGGGGTGGGCTTTTGTCGCTGGATGGAAGTCATCGGTTTCGTCGGCGTGGCCGAACATCGCATTGGCCAGCGCGGCGTTGACAGCCGAGGTCCGGATATCGGTGGTGACCACAGTCGCCTCTGCGACCCCACCCTGCGCCCGCGCGTAACTGATCGCCATCTCGCCGGGCTTGAGATGGGCACCCGACACCATCGCGGCCAGCGAGTCCAGGATGCGATGCCTCGCTTCCCGTGCCACGTCCGGCGCGAGACCCCGCTCCCGCGCCTCCACCATATACCGCGCCAACCGCCCTGTAATATCAGCCGAAGACATTTAAACCCTCCTTATGCATTTAATCCGGTGAGCATCATCGGTGCAATTTTATCGGTCAGTCAGGAGAATCCTGCCCATGCCTCACCAACCTGCATCCACAGCCCTCGCCCGCTTCCGCGTGATCGATCTGACCCAGGTACGCGCCGGCCCCACGGCCGCGCGCCAGCTCGCCGACTGGGGCGCCGACGTGATCCAGGTTCAGATGCCCGAGCACATGCGCGGCGACGACACCCTCGGCGGCCAGGACGGCTCGGACTACCAGTACACCCATCGCAACAAGCGCTCGATCACGCTGAACTTCAAGTCACCCGAGGGCGTCGCTGCGCTCAAGAAGCTCGTCGAGAAGGCCGACGTGCTGCTCGAGAACTTCCGGCCCGACGTGAAAACGCGGCTGGGCATCGACTACGAGGCGCTCTCGGCGATCAACCCCCGGCTGGTCTACGCGAGCATCTCCGGCTTCGGCCAGACCGGGCCCTACTTCCAGCGCCCCGGCTTTGACCAGATCGCGCAGGGCATGGGCGGCCTCATGTCGGTCACGGGCCTGCCGGGGCAGGGACCGGTGCGCGTGGGCATTCCCATCGCGGACCTTTGCGCCGGGTTCTTCGCGGCCTACGGCGTGACGGTGGCCCTGCTCGAGCGCGAGGTCTCCGGGAAGGGCCAATGGGTCCACACATCGCTCCTGGAATCGATGATCTACATGATGGACTTCCAGACCTCGCGCTGGAGCGTCGACCACGAGGTGCCGGGGCAGGCGGGCAACTTCCACCCCACGAGCATCCCGACCGGCGTCTATGGGACGAAGGACGGCCACATCAACATTGCCGTTTTCGGCGGCAAGATCTGGGAGCGCTTCTGCGAGGCGATGGGCGCGCCGGAGTGGATCGCCGACGAGCGCCCGAAGAGCAAGGCCGTGCGCAGCGTGAACCGCGACTGGCTCAACGCCGAGATCGAAAAGCGGCTCGCAGACAACACCAGCGCCCACTGGATCGCGAAGCTCAACGAGGCCGGGGTGGCGTGCGGGCGCATCAACCACATCGGCGAGACCTTCGAGGAGCCGCAGGTGCAGCACCTCGGGATGCTTCGCAAGGTGACCTCGAAATGGGTCGGCGACCTGATGCTCATGGGCCAGCCCGTCACTCTCGCCCGCACGCCCTCCGACATCGTTCGCGCGGCCCCGCGCCGCGGCGAGCACACCGATGAGGTTCTCGCCGAGGCAGGCTACGGCCCCGAGGACCTCGCCCGCATGAAGTCCTCCGGAGCCTTCTGATGAACGACGCGCCCACCGCCTACGTTTCCCCGACCGAACGCGTAAAGGCCTGGCTCGACGGGGCCGCCCTGCACATCCGCTTCAACAACCCCGCCAAGCACAACGCGCTCTCCGTCGACATGTGGGAGGCGATACCGCCGCTCCTCGCCCGCGCGGAGGCCGACGATGCCGTGCGGCTGGTCGTCTTCTCCGGCGAGGGCACGAAGTCCTTCGTCTCCGGCGCGGACATCTCGCAGTTCGAGGACATGCGCGCGGCCCGCGAGGCCGTCAAGCGTTACGAGTTGATGGCCGAGGCCGCGCTCATGGGTATCCACGACTTCGGCAAGCCCACAGTCGCCGCCATCCGCGGCTACTGCATCGGCGGCGGCGTGAACGTCGCCATCAGCTGCGACATCCGCCTCGCGACGGCGGATTCGGTGTTCGCGATCCCGGCCACGCGGCTGGGGCTCGGCTACCGGTTGTCGGCCCTCAAGAACCTCGTGGACCTGCTTGGCCCGGGCCGCGCCAAGGACATGTTCTTCACGGCGCGGCGCCTCGACGCCGCCGAGGCGCTCGCCATCGGGCTCGTGAACCGCGTCGTGCCCCCGGAAGGGCTCGAGGCGCTGGTGGCCGAGTACGTGCAGATGATTGCCACCGGCGCCCCACTCACCATCAAGGCCGGCAAGCGCATCATCCGCGAGGTCCTCAAGCCCGACGCGGACACCGACACCGAGTTGTGCCGCCGCCTCATCCTCGACTGCTTCGAGAGCGAGGACTATGCCGAGGGCCGCACGGCCTTCATGGAAAAGCGCAAGCCGGTGTTCAAGGGCAGGTGACGCGCACAACGACGACATCGGCTCCGCCGCCGGGGCGGCGCGCCTCTGTCCTATTCTGCTTCTGCCTTTGGCCGCCTGAGGTGCAGCAGCAGCCCCGCGGCCAGGATGACGACGGTAGCGCCGAGGATCCACAGCGATGTCGACCGCTCGAGGAAAATCCCGAACGATCCGCCCGAGATGGTGAGCGTCTGGCGCAGCGACTGCTCCGCCAGGGGTCCGAGGACGAGTGCCAGCACCAACGCGGCAGGCGAGTAGCCATAGACCTTCATGAAGAACCCGACGAGGCCGGCCGCGAACATCAGCCAGGTCTCGATCATGCTGCCGTTCACGCTGTAGGTGCCGATGGTGCAGATCAGAATCACGGCCGGCGCGAGGATCCGGTAGGGCACCTTGATCATCTGCACGAACAGCGGGATGGCGAAGATGTTGAGCGCAAGCAGCGCCATGTTGCCGAGGTACATGCTGGCGATGAGGCCCCACGCGAATTCGGGCTTCTGCGTCATGAGCAGCGGCCCCGGCGTCAGCCCCCACATGAGAAACGCGGCGAGCAGCACGGCGGTCGAGCCCGAGCCGGGCAGCCCCAGGGAAAGCAATGGCACCATCGCCCCCGATGAGGCTGCGTTGTTGGCCGCTTCCGGGCCCACCAGGCCCGCCATCGCGCCCTTGCCGAATTTCTCCGGCGTCGCTGAGACGGACTTCTCCAGCGTGTACGACATGAACGAAGCGATGGTCGCGCCCGCGCCCGGGATGACGCCGATGACGAAACCCAGTATCGAGCCGCGAAGGATGGCGAACTTGGTCTCGGCGTAATCGCGCCACTCCGGCCAGAATCGCTTCTCCTTCTGGTACTGGACGACGCCGCCGGTCCCCTGGACGTGCATCCCCTGGTAGAAGGCGTAGTAGAGCTCGCCGAGTCCGAACAGTCCGATCGCCACAGGGATGAAGTCGATGCCGCCGATCATCTCGGCTGACTGGAACGTGAAGCGCGTCTGGCCCGTCTCGAGGTCGACGCCGACCGTACCGAGCGCGAAGCCGATCAGCGCCGAGATCACGCCATAGCGCCAGTTGCCGTCGATCATCACGATGAGCGTCATCATCCCCATCATGACGAGGAGAAAGAACTCCGGTGGACCGAAGCTGCGCGTCACCAGAGCAAACAGCGGCGTGAACACCGTGATCAGGATGACGCCGATCGTGCCGCCGACGAACGACGCGACTGCCTGCATGACCAGCGCCGGCCCGGCGCGGCCCTGCTGGGCGAGGGGATAGCCGTCGAAGGTGCTCGCAACGCTGGATGATTCGCCTGGCGTATTGAGCAGGATCGAGGTGATCGTCCCGCCGTACATCGCACCGTAGTAGATCGCCGAGAGCATGATCACGGCGCCGGTCGGATTCATGCCGTAGGTGATGGGCAGGAGGATCGCGATTCCGGCGGCGGGGCCGAATCCCGGGATGATGCCCACGGCCATGCCGAGCATGACGCCGGCGAAGAGGAAGGCGAGGTTGATCGGCGTGATTGCGACGGACAGCCCGAGCAGCAGGTTGGAGAAGATATCCATCAGAAAGGCAGCGGCAACATGCCGCGTGGCATCGAGGCCCTGAGCCACACGTCGAACACCACGTGGATGCCGAGCGGCAGGAGAATGGCGACAAGCGCGTTCTGCAGGTGGCGCCCGCGATTGAGGATCCACAGGGCGGCAGCCATGAAGACCATCATCGACACGAGACCCCCGAGAAGTTCAAGCAGCGCGACGAACACCCCTGAGAGCAGCGCAAGCACGGCGGCGCTGCGCCAGCCAGGCGACAAGGCCTCGTCGGCGGGAAGGTGCTTCATGTCCGCGTACAGGCTGAGCGCGCACATCGCGACGAGGGACACGCCGATGATGCGCGGCATGAATCCCGGCCCGAGGCGCCCGGCCGAGGACAGGTAGCTCAGCTCGGCAAACGCGACGTACGTATACATGGCGGCCAGGAACAGGATCGCAAGAAGGAATCCCGTGCGCACCGCGCGCCCCCCCAGCGTGCGCTTCGTCGAGCCGGTGGCGTCGCCGCCGGGTCCACTCGTTGTCTGCACCCTGAATCCCCGGCTACTTGATGGCGCCCGACTTCTTCAGGATTTCTGAGAATGTGCCATGCGTCCTTTGCAGGAATGCGCGGAAGTCTTCACCATAGAGGACATTCTCGGTGAGCATCTGCTTTTCGATGTATTCCTTCCATTCCGGCGTCTGGACGATCTTCTTGACCGTTCCTATCCACCAGTCCTGCGCTTCCTTCGGCACACCGGGCGGCAAGACCAGCCCGCGCGGCATTGAAACGCCCAGGTCGTAGCCCTCTTCCGCCAAAGTCGGAAGATTGCCGAGCATCTTGGGAGTCTTCTTGCCGGTGTAGGCGAGCGCTCTCACGTCGCCGGATTGCATCAGGCCGAGAACCTCGCCCGGGTTTGACATCACCGCGTCGACCGCGCCGGACAGCAGCGCGGTCGTCAGCTCGCCCTGCTTGTTGAACGCCACGTAGTCGAACTTAAATCCCGCCCGCTCCGACAGCAATTGGGGCACGATGAACTCGACATTGACCGCACCCATGCCGGCGATCGACGGCGGTTTCACCTTGGCCTGATCGATGAACTCGCGCAAGGTCTTGATCTTCGACTTGCCGTTCACCAGGATCACCGCGTCGTCCGAGGCGAGCAACGCGATCGGCGTGAAAGTGACCGCCTGCCACGGCGTATTGGCCTGGAGCGGCGTGGTGATGATGCTGCCGCTGGTCGAGGTAATGTGGTACGGGTTGCCCTTCTGGCTGAAGACGTAGCCCCAGCCCTTCGCCCCGCTGCCCCCGGCACGGTTCTCGGGGACGATGTTGTCGGGATAGAGTTTGTACTTTTCTATGATGGAGATGAGGGTTCTGGACATGATGTCGTTGCCCCCGCCCGGCCCGAAGGCGATGGTCCACTCGAGGCGCTTGCTCGGGTACTTATCCTGGGCCGATGCCGGGGTGCTCGCCAGGGCGGCGGCCGCCAGCAGGGTCGAAAGCAAGGCATAGCTGCGCAGACGAAAGCCTCTGTTGAAGGCGTTGCTTTTCAAGGTGTCCCCCTTCGTTATTGCTTCGAAGCTCTGTGGCTGGTGGCAAGCGGCAGGGCAATCCATCCACCCCTCCTGAACTTCGAAAGTCCTGGCCATCATAGAACCTGCGGGAAGCCCGGGCAAGGCGAGCTTCCCGCCTGGATTGCTGCGGCGCTGCGACAGTTCAGTTCGCGTCAGGGTGGCCGAGCGATCCAACCGCGGTTTGATCCCGGTCATGAAACACGCAGTCGGCATTGCAATTGCGTTCATTTGATTCGCAAAATCCCCGCGTGCTTGATCTCTGCACGGTTCCAAGCGGCGCGCAAGCGCCACCACAAAAGAAAGGGTAGCAACGCAATGGCTGAAATCCCCCGGCTCAACGGCGCGATCCGCGCGCTCGAACAGGGCAAGCCCACCTTTGTCACCTTCTCGCCGCCCGAGATCGGCATGGCGCAGGCGATCAACGCGGCGCCGTACGATGCCGTGGTGTTCGAGATGGAGCACAACCCCTACGACATCCAGCTGCTGCGCGACTGCATGCAGTACATGCTCGACCGCAGGCAGATCGCGAACTCCGGCAGCATCGCGCCGGCGGTGACGCCGATGGTGCGCATACCCGCGAACGGCGGCGAGATGAACCAGTTCCTCGCCAAGCAGGTGCTGGACATCGGCGTCTACGGCATCATCTGGCCGCACGTCAGCACGGTGGAAGAGGCCCGCAACGCCGTCGCCGCATGCCGCTATCCGCGTCCCCCGTCGGCACCGCTGTTTGAACCGGCGGGAAAGCGCGGCGACGCGCCGAAGAATGCAGCGCCGTACTGGGGCCTGACCGCGCAGGAGTACTACGCCCGCGCCGATGTCTGGCCGCTCAATCCCAAGGGCGAAATCCTGGTCGGCATCCAGTGCGAGTCAGTCAAGGCGATCAGGAACCTGCCGGAGATACTCGAGCAGGTGCCGGGGATAGGCTACGTCCTGATCGGGGAAGGCGACCTGTCGCAGGACCTCGGCTTCCCGCGGCAGTACGAGCACCCGACCGTGGCAGCGGCGATCGACGAGATTCTCGCCATCTGCAAGGCGCACAACGTGGTCTGTGGCCATCCTCACGCAAATGCAAAAAATGTCGATGAGCTTGTGGCCAAGGGATACCGCTGGCTGATGACCTTGCCAACCCTTTCTTTCGGGGGGCTCGAAAAGGGCCTCAAGGCTGCAGGCAGGGCGCCGGCTTCGTGACCCTCCGTTGCACTCCGCGGATCGGAAAGGGAAACGGCCCGGGGAACCGGGCTGTTTTACTTCTTGCGAAGCCAAAGGGTGTGTCAGATCCGGCGTTCCCAGCGCGTTGTCATCGCGCTCTCCACCCGATTCCACGATTCAAGCCTCGCGCTCACGTACCACCGAAGTTCCACCATCGGGTGGCTGTCGGTCCCTGCGCATCGCAGGCTGACGCCGTCGCTCCAGCGGCCGGATCGCACGCCATACGACGGCCGCCCGCAAGGTGGGTGACTTCGCAACCCCGAGATTGACGATCGCACCGAAGACCGAAGCACCGGGGATGATGCGCAGTCTCCCGTACCGGTCCCCCATCGGGCCATAGAACGACTGCAGCAACCCGCAGGCGACGGCAAACGCGGATCGCCGCAGCTCTTCGATGGTGGCCGTGGCAGGTGAGCGGCCCAGAAATGCTGCCAGCTTGCGAACGGCGCGGATGTAGCCGTCTTGGGTGTGCTCGGCCATCTTGCGCATGCGCATGTCGCCGAGCATGCGTTGGCGCAACGGCGAGACGGTGGGACTCGAGATGTCCATGGTCCTGCTCCTGTCGATGCACGAGGCGGGTTGCCTCGCTCACCAACGTCGCAGAATCAGCGGTATGACGGACCGCCACCGCTCTTGCCGGAGCGCCTACCGCGCGGTTTGGTCCAAGTGACCCCGAGAACTGTCGTTCGGAGAACGGAAAAGCCGCCTCAGTCGTACTGCCCCGCGACGCCGCCGCGCCCCTGACCTTCGGCCGCCCCCTCGACGACTTGCTCCAGGTCAACCGCCAGTCTGGCGTCGAGGCGGCGCAGGCGCTCGAGGTCCTGGCGCGCACGTACCTTGTCGCCCTGCTGCATGAACAGCGCGCCGCGGTACATATAGGCCTGCGCGAAATCGGGCTTCAGTTCGATCGCGCGGTCGTAATGCCCGAGCGACGCCGCGAAGTTCTGGCGCCCCTGCATCCGTAGCGCGTAAGCGAGGTTGTTGTGCGCCTCGGCGAGTTGTTCTTGCAAGGCGAGCGCACCCTCGAACTTTTCCTGCGCTGCCCGGAAATCTCGCGCGAGCAGCAGCGCGACGCCGTCGTTGTAAAGGCGCACGGCATTGGCGCGTGATCCGACCTGCGGCACCGGCAGAGGGTCGCTTTCGGCGCCAGCGGCAGTGCCCGTCGCGAGCGCGAGCAGCAAAGCAGCCAGCAATGCCCGCGGTTCGCTCACCGTGTCACCGACTGCTGTGCCAGCTTCAGGCCGGGAATGCCGACATCGGCCTGCACGGTCTGGCGCGAGACCCGGTCGGCGTACTCGCGCGACTTCTGGATGTCGCCAGTGCGTTCGGCCGCGAGCCCTGCCCCAGCCATCGCGCGCAGGCGGTTGGGTTCCTTGCGAAGCACGGCTTCGAATTCACGCAGTGCCCCCGCCGCGTCCCCGCGTTCGAGCAGCGCTGTGGCAAGCACCTCGCGCGCCGGCAGCAGCGGCCCCGGCGTGACAACATGCTTCTCGCTGGCGTCCTCGCGCTCGGCGGCCTTCTGCAGGCTGGCGAGGCCGGCTTCTGCCTGCCCCGACTTGAAGGCGGCAAAACCGCGCACGACATCGATCTGGTTGCCGATCTGTTCGGCCCAGTAGCCGATCTTCAGCTCGGTGGCCGCATCACGCAGCCGCGCCAGGCGCGAGAGTTCGACGTCGGTCGCAGCTCCGTCGCGCAGCGCCGCTGCCCCCAGCGCACGGGCGTAGGCATTGGAGGCCTCAGCCTGCGGGTACTTGACCCAGGGGTAGGCATCGGCCGCTGGCGTCAGCTGCAGTGTGGCCGCGCTGGCCCAGTCACCGCGCTCGAGCGCGAGCCGCGCCGGTATCGCCGCATAGGCGTAAGCGGCGGCGAAGTTGTCGGGCCGCTTGGTGATCGCCGCCGCGCTGTCGCGCAAGGCCTGCGCCGCGCGGTCCTGCCCCATCTGGAGATGGGCATAGGTCATGTAGTCGTAGGCGTGCAGCGTGTTGGGGCCGGTGGCGGTGTCGACCTTCGCCGACACCGTGTTCGCGGTGACGGAATCGCTCCAGGCCCCGACGCGCGTGAAGATGTGCGACGGCATGTGCTGCGCATGAGCGGCGGCCGGAGCGATCTTGCTGTAACGCCGCGCCGCTGGCAGGCCTTGCGAGGCCAGCGGCGGATAGTCGTAGCTGTGGATCAGGTAGTGCGCGGCACCGGGGTGCTCGGGTTGTTTCGCAAAGATCGGCTCGAGCAGCCTGGCCGCGCGCAGTTGGTTGCCGTACTGCTTGTCGGCCGGATCGAAATTGGCCGAGAGCACCAGGCCATAGAGGATGGTCGCCTCGCTGTCTTCGGGGTGGTCGGCGGCGACCTTCTGCAGCCCGGTCTCCAGTGCCTTCGCGCGTGTACGGTGGTTCAGCTTGTCGGCATCGTTGAAGAAGGCAGCCAGTGCATCGACGTAGTCGCGCTCGCGTCGGGTGGCGAGGCCCGCCTTGCGCGCCTGCTCCATCAGCGCGACACCTTCGGCCAGCGTCTTGGGAGACACGTTGCCCGGCCATACGAAGGGGTTGTCGAGTGACGCCAGGGCGCGTGCCCAATACGTCATGCCACAGGCCGCGTCGGCGGCCAACGCGCGGTCCAGCGGCGCCTTGATCTGCTCCCATGCGAAGGAGTGGTAGTACGCCATGGCGAGGTCGAACTCGCGCTGCGCTGCGGCGTTGCAGCCGACCTTGAAGTGCACTGTGCCCAGCTTCTCGTCGCTCTCGCGCGCCTTCGCGGGAAGGACGGCGCAAAGCGCTGCCGTACTCAGTGCGGTAAGGATCAGATGCAGGTGCATGCTTATCTCCTGGTGGGTCAGCCGGTTACCCGTCACTCGCGCTTGGGGAACGAGCATTGCAGGCGAACGCCGAGGGCAGCGTCAATCCCTTGAAAATGACCATGAACTCAAGACGACCATTGCCGCCTGACGCCTGATCGTCGCGGGAGCGATTCAGGGTCTGCTGGTGCTGCCGAGCAAATCGGCGGCAACTGCCCGTCAGCGTGAATCTCGGGACCGGCCGCGTCCAGCAATCTCTGCATAGTGGCCACTGAAACCACCGTGCCGATAACAGCTCCAACCGCGACGCGAATGCTGTCAAGGCCGTGCATCCGTTCGGCCGACCTCTGCCGCGAGCCTGTCGCAGCGCGCCGCATCGACCGGATGGCCCGCCTGGAGGAAACGCGCGGCCGCCGCCGCAAACCGTGAGGCGGCGACTTCCGGGCCCTCGCCGCGCGCGACAGCCATGTGGCCGCGCACCTCGTCGTGCGCGGCATACCAGGCCGGCAGACGCATCACGACGTTCGCCAGGTAGGTGGTCTGGGTTTCGTACTCCTGCGCCAGATCCATCCGCCGCGCGCGGGCGGCGGCGATCGCCGCCGGCACCGCGAAGGTGATGCGGCACCCCGGGCAGGTTTCCAGCGGCCCGCGCACGGCCTCGCGCGCATCTTCCAGCGCGTGCAGCGCGGCGGCGGGGTTGCCCGCGAGCTGGATGCGCGTGCCGTAGATGCGGTCGAGCAGGTGGAAGCCGACGTCGGTCTGGCGCGCGACGTCCAGGGCCTCGTCGAGCACCACCCGGGCATCGTCGGGCCGGCCGCTATGCATCGCCACCTCGGCCAGCCGCTGCAGCGAGAAGGCCTCGCCGGTGGCAGCGCCGATGGCGCGGTGCAGACGCGCCCCGAGCCGCAGGTGTTCCTCGGCGGCCGGCAGATCGCCCGACAGCAGCTCGGCCTCGCCGCGGAGGGTGACGCCGAACGCGAGCCCGCGGGCTGAACCGAGCCGCCGCGCCTCGGTCGCCAAGGCCTCGGCGAAGGCGATCACCTCGGCATAGGGGCGTGCGCCGTAGAGGAAGCGCTGTGCGATGCAGAGCTGGCCGTCGAAGACGCGCGCGGCCAGGTGCGGCACGTGGCTCGTCTCCTGCAGGTCGGCCCACACGCTGCGATGCAACTCACCCCGTGCATGCGCGGCCGCCGCCTGGGCCCAAGACGCCACCACGAGGGCGGCGGCGTCGCCGGTCTGCAGCGCGAGTCGGCGGGCCTCGGCCGCTTTCAGCGTGCCCATGGCGGGATCGGCGGCACCCAGGGCTGCGGCGCCGCTGTAGGTCAGGGCCTCGCACAGGCGCCCTTCCACCGTCGTCGGCCGCACACCCACCAGTGTGGCCAACGCACCCTTGGGGTCGCCGAGCTTGATCTGCGCCAGCGCGGCCTTGGCGCGCAGGTCGTGCGACAGCGGCTCGCCCGCGGCGTCGGCTGCCGCGCGGTACGCCGCCACCGCGGCCGGTTCACCCATCGCGTCCAGCGCCTCGGCGCGCAAGCGCAGCGCCTCCGTGTGGTCGGCCTCAAAGGCCAGCACGGGTTCGAGGTGCCGCAGCGCGTCGCTGAAAGCGGCCAGCCGCGCCGCGTCGCGCGCCGCGGCCAGCAGCCACGGCAGCGCCTCGCGCGGGCTGCCCCCTTCGAGCCAGTGACGCGCCACGATCGCCGGCGCGGCATCGAGCTCGGCCAGGCGCTGCGCGGCCTGGCGATGCATCTTCAGCCGCTGGTGCGGCGCGATCTGATCGATCAGTGCCTGGCGCACGAGCTCGTGCCGGAAGCGAAATCGCGCGCCGGCCAGCACCAGCACGTCGGCAGCCAGCGCAGCGTCGAGCACCGCGAAAGCGTGCGCCT
Organism: Rubrivivax sp.; assembly: GCA_030681795.1. Taxonomy (GTDB): domain Bacteria; phylum Pseudomonadota; class Gammaproteobacteria; order Burkholderiales; family Burkholderiaceae_C; genus Rubrivivax. The sequence goes on along the minus strand of JAUXRG010000122.1, from coordinate 12,908 downwards.
GGGCGTCGGGCGCCAGCGCCGCCGCGGTGGTGGCATCGAACTCGTCGCCGGCCAGGGCCATCCACTTCAGCACCGCGAGTGCCGCGTCGGGCAGGTCGCACAGGCGCGAGGTGATGGCTTCGGCCACGCTGGCGGGCAAGCGCGTACCGGCGCTCTTCCCTGCGTTTGCCCCGGCGTTCGCCCCGGTGCTCATCGCGGCGCAGCGCGCCAGTTCGATCGCGGCGAAGGGGTTGCCCGCGGCGACACGCACGATGTGCGACGCCAGCGCCTCGGCCAGCGGACGGGTGGAGGCCAGCGCAACCAGCCGGCGTGTCTCGTCGTCGGCCAACGCCTCGAGGTCGATCGCCTGCATGGCGCCAGCGCCGACCAGCCGCGACACCCCGCGCGCCAGGGCCGACCCGGGGGCCGGCGCACGGGCGGCCAGCACCACGCACAGCGGCGGCCCGGCGGCCACCAGGTGCATCAGCACATCGACGTCGGCGTCGCCGATCAGGTGCGCATCGTCGACCTGCAGCATGATGTCGCGGCCTGCGGAGGCCGCCAGCAGCAGCCGCCGAATGGCGCCGATCACCTGGTGGCGGCCCAGCGGCCCTTGCAGGTCGACCGCCGGGGCTGCGAGCGGGCTCAGCAGCGCCAGCACCGAGCGTGCGGGCGCGCCCACGCGGTCGAGCAAGCCGCGGTCGGCGAGGATGAGGTGCTCGGACAGTGCCGACATCGCCCCATAGGCATGTCCGGGCTGCGCGGCACCGACGCGCGCGACCGTCCACCCCCGTTCGCGCGCTTGGCGCTCGAGTTCGCGGCAGAACGCGGTCTTGCCGATGCCGGCGGGTCCGCGCAGCACGATGCCTGCGGGGCGCTCACTGGGGGCCATCGTTAGCCATGCCGCCACCTGTGCGAGTTCGACTTCCCTGCCGACGAAGGCCGGGCCGGTGCTTTGAAGCCCGGCCACGCAGCGCTCGTAGACCGCCTCGGTCTCGGTGCTGGGCACGACGCCCAGTGCATCCTGCAGCGCAGCGCGCAGATGGGCATACCACCGTATCGCAGCCGAGCGGTTGCCGGCCGCGAGCTCCAGCGCCATCAACTCGCGGTGGGCGGGTTCGTCGGTGGGTTCTTCCTGCGCCAGCTTCTGCCACTGGCTGCTCGCGCGCAGCAGCTCGATGTAGCGTGCGCGCAAGCGTTCGCGTGCCGGCTCGGTCCATGCCTCGTAGCGCGAGCCGGGCAGCAGGTCGCCGCCGTAGGCGTGGGCGGCTTGCGCGCAGGCCGCCGGGTCGCGGCCTGCCAGCGCGGCCTGCGCGCGCAGATCGAATGCGTCGGCGTCGACGGTGACGGTGCGCCCGGGCCACAGCGCCACCTCGCCGCTTTGCAGCACGACGCCATCGTGGCGGCCCAGCGCCTGCCGCGCGTGATGCGCCGCCTTGCGCAAGTTGGCCGCACCGGCCTCGGGGTCGAGTTGTGGCCACAGGGCGTCGATGACCTCGTCACGGGTCAGCTTGTGTCGCGGCGCCAGGCTCAGCAACTGGACCAACTGGGCGGCGCGAAGGCTGGGCCACTTGTCGGCCGCCAGCTCGACGCCGTCGACGGCGGCCGAGAACTGGCCGAGCAGGCGCACCTCGAGGCGCGCTCGTGCATCGAGGTCGACGGAAGGAGGAGTAAGCGCCATGGCTGCCCCAGTGTGCTACCACCTGCCGGCCCCTACAACCACCGCGGTGACCAGGAACGTTTCAGGAACGCCGCTTGGCGATGCTGCGACTCAGCAGGCCGAGTCCAGGCCTGCCATCACTGCCCTCTGCAACAGGAGACCTTCATGACGCAGCCACAGACCCCACTGTCCATCCCCGATTGCGCACCCGCCACGCTGACCCTGCCCGACCCCTTGACGCTGGAGTCGATCAACCGGCTCGAGGCAGCGATTGGCAGCCTGTTGCGCACATTCCGCAAGGACCTGCGCGGCAACGCCGCCGACGACCCCGGTTGCATCGAGGTCGACTCGTGGTCGATTCATCTTCACTAAACGCCGGAGCCCATCATGACTGAATCCCTCTATCAACGTCTGGGCGGTGTCGAGCGCATCGCGGCCGTCGTCGACGACGCGCTCGACCGCCATGCCGTCAACCCGCTGCTGGCGCCGCGCTTCCGTGGCAAGGATATGCCGCGCCTGAAGCTGCTCGGCACGCAGTTCTTCTGCGCCGGATCCGGCGGCCCGCAGAAGTACGAGGGCCGCGACTTGCGCATCACCCATACCGGCATGAATGCCAACGAGCAGGAACTGATCGCCGCGATCGACGACTTCGTCGCCGCGATGCAGAGCCAAGGCATCGGCGCGGCCGAGGTCAACGAGGTGGTGGCGATCCTCTACTCGTTCAAGGGCGAGGTGCTTCGGTTGTGACCTGCAAGCGGCCGCATGCCGTTGGCGCGAACGCGCCCGCGTGAACGACCTCGCGGACCGCATCCTGCCGGTGTCCAGCCGCGCCGCCGGGCTGCGTGACGACACGCGGCTGGGCAAGCGCTGGGCCCCTATGCCCTGGAGTCCATCCGCGTGCCGACGCTCGTGGTCAGCACACGCGACGACGGCTTCGGCACCTACGCCGCGGCGCAGTACACCGCCAGCCGCATCGCCGGCGCGAAGTTCGTCGGCTACGAGGACGGGGGTCACCTGCTTGTCGGGCATGACGCCGAGGTGCCGGCTGAAGTCCTGACGCTGCTCAAGCGCGTGTCCAAGCCGTGAGCCCATCATGGCGTTCCGGATGCAGGAGGTGGAGCGATGTCCAAGCCCCTGACTGCAGCTGCCACGAGCAACGGAGGCCACGACCATGAAAGCCGTCATCAGCGCTCGCTACGGATCGCCCGACGTCCTGGAAATCCGGCAGGTGCCGAAACCGGAGCCCAAAGCCGGCGAGGTGCTGATCAGGGTCCATGCGACGACCGTCAGCCGCACCGATTGCGGCATGCTCCGGCCCCACCCCTTCTTCGTCCGGCTCGTCGCCGGGCTGCTGCGGCCGAAGCTCACGACCTTGGGCCTGGACTTCGCCGGGGAAGTCGAGGCGGTGGGCGCGGGCGTCACGACGTTCAAGCCGGGTGATCGTGTCTTCGGCTTGTCGCCAGACGTTTACGGCGCGCATGCCGAATATCTCTGCGTGCCCGAACAGGGGGCGATGGCAGCCATGCCGGCGGGTACGCGCTTCGGCCAGGCCGTGGTCTGCGAGGGCGCCTGGTATGCCGACACCTATCTGCAGGCGTTCCACCTGGGTCCGGGCCACAGCATCCTCATCTACGGCGCGTCCGGTGCCATCGGCACGGCGGCCGTGCAACTCGCGAAGTCCTATGGCGCCAAGGTCACGGCGGTCGTCGCGACGCCGCACCTGGACCTCGTCAGAAGCCTCGGCGCTGAGCACGCCGTGGACTACACGGCGCAGGATTTCACGCAGATCGGGGAGACCTTCGACTTCGTGTTCGACGCCGTGGGCAAGACGACGTATTTCCGTTGTCGGCGATTGCTCAAACGCGCAGGGGTCTTCGCCGCGACGGATCTCGGGCCCTGGGGCCAGAACCCCTTGCTCGCCATCGGGTCGTCGATCACCGGCAGCCGCAGGGTCCTCTTTCCGCTGCCGCAGAGCAACCAGGCCAAGGCGTTTGTCGAGTTCTTGAAGACCCGCATGGAGGCGGGCGAATTCCGCCCGGTCATCGATCGGGAGTATCCGCTCGAGGCGATCGCAGACGCCTACCGCTATGTGGAGACGCAGCAGAAGACCGGCATCGTCGTCATCAACGTCAGCCCAGTGCAGCAACGGGCGCGGCCGGGTAGCGGCTTGACCGATCTCGGTGCCGGGGTCGGGCCGATCCGTGAGCATGAACATTGATCGCCTGCGGGTGCCCCCATGCGGTTGCGTACATCCCTCATCACACTGATCGCGCTCGGCGCGGTCGTTGCGTCAGCCCTCTGGGCAGGGCAGCGGCGCTGGAATGGCGCGACTTCGGAGTTCAAGGCACGCCTGGGCGCCACGGCCAAACCGGCTCGCGTGCCGGTCTATTCCGAGCAGGAACTGGATGGCTTGCCGGTGCCGGTGGCACGCTATCTGCGGCAGGTGCTGCGCGACGGGCAGCCGACGATCCGTCGCGCCCGGATCGAGTGGCGCGGCGAGTTCAACCTGGGCCAGCCCGGTGCCAACCGCTGGAAGCCGCTCAAAGCCACGCAGGACTACGTCGTCGATCCGCCGGGCTTCGTCTGGGACGCGCGCATCGCGATGGCGCCGGTGATCCCCGTGCTCGTGCGCGACATGTTCCTGGCGGGCCAGGGTTCGATGCACGGCAAGATCGCCGGCTTGATCACGGTCGTCGACGCCGCCCGGACTCCGCAGTGGTCAACGGCCGCGCTGCAACGTCATCTCGGCGAGGCCCTCTGGTCTCCGACCGCGTTGTTGCCGAGTCAGGGCGTGCGCTGGGAGCCGATCGACGAGTCCCGTTCACGCGCCACGCTCAGCGCCGGTGGCGTCACCGCCTCGGTGGAATTCCACTTCGGTGCCGACGGCCTGGTGGACGCCACCATGGTTGCGGACCGCCTCTTCGACAGCGGCAAGAGCCCACCCGTGCAGCGGCCCTGGCGGGCACGCGTGCTGGGCTGGCGAGAGTTCGACGGCATGAAGCTGCCTGCGCAAGCGGTGGCCGAGTGGGTGCTCGACAGCGGGGTCTATGCGTACTGGCGCGGCTTACCCGTGACGGTGATCCCTGGAGGCGCCTCGATGAGCTGGCGGCTCACCCCGAACCTTGGTTTGGCGATCGTGGCAGTCCCGGAGTTCTTTGTGCGGCTGCGCCTGACACCGGTGGCTGAAGATGCACCCAGCGCCAAAGCCCGAAACGAAATCCACCTACAGCCAATCGCTCTCGAAGCGCCTGGCTGCTCTTTGACAGGAGAGCAAGACCAAGAAGCGACGCGGGCCACCAGTATCTGGTGGCCCGCGCCATCGCTGATGATCGACCGTCGTTCAGCCGCCGACCTGCTGTTCCAGGCGAGCGCGGCGCTGCTCGGGGGACTCGTTGACCATTTCGGCGACCACCTGCTGCCGGGTCTTGGCAGGGCCGATGCTCGGCGCAGGAAGTGGCGCGCCGCGCTGCATCAACGCCAGCGTGCCATCCTTGCGCGCGGCCTCGACTTCGGCAATCGCGTCGGCGCGGGTCTTGGTGCTCTTCCAGTGGTCGGGGTGAAAGGTGAAGCCCGCCTCCCTCGAGGTGGCGTGATAGAGGGAACTGGCCTGCGCCAGGACCGGCAGCGTCAGGGCGGCCGCGACGAGCGGCAGAATGGCATGTTTGCGAATGTTCATAGTCTGGATTCCTTGAAGAAGAAGTTGCCGTCGACTCCGTGCCGCGGCATGCCCGATGGCATGACCATGACTCTAAGAACCGGCCTCCAACATGAACCGGTCCAACAGATGACAAGTTGGTCATCTGCGCCGGGCACCCACCTGAGGAATCGTTCGACATGAGACTGCTGGTGATCGAGGACGAGATCAAACTCGCTGAATACCTGCGCAAGGGGCTGACCGAGGAAGGCTACGTGGTGGATGTCGCGCACAACGGCGTCGACGGACTGCACCTCGCGATGGAGGGCGACTACGACCTCCTCGTGCTCGACGGCATGCTTCCCGGCATCGACGGCCTGGGCCTGCTCGCCGCCCTGCGTCAGAGCAAGCAGACCCCCGTGTTGATGCTCACAGCGCGCATCCGGGTCGAGGATCGAGTCAGGGGCCTGCAGGGCGGTGCGGACGACTATCTCGTCAAGCCCTTCGCCTTCTCCGAACTGGTGGCCCGGATCCAGGTGCTTCTGCGCCGTGCACGGCCGGCGCGCGACCCCGAAGGGGCCACGGTCCTCGGGCTGGCCGATCTCGAACTCGATCTGCTGCGCCGCAAGGCCACCCGGGCCGGTCGAAGGCTCGATCTCACGGCCAAGGAGTTCGCGCTGCTGGCACTGCTGCTGCGCCGCCAGGGTGAAGTGCTCTCCCGCACCGAGATCGCCGAACAGGTCTGGGACATCAATTTCGACAGCGCCACCAACGTCATCGACGTGGCGATCCGCAGGCTGCGTGGCAAGCTCGACGCACCGTTCGAGCGCACGCTGCTGCACACGGTGCGCGGCATGGGCTACGTGCTGGAGGAGCGCGACGAATGAGCAAGAGCCGCGTCGGCTCGCTCGGGCGGCGCCTGTCCACATGGCTGGCGCTGCAGAGCCTGGCCGGGCTTTCCGTGCTCTGCGTGGCGGTCTACGCCGTCACGCTCATGAACTTCGAGGCGCGGCAGGTCGAAGCGCTGACGCAGAAGCAGACGCAGGTTCGACACCTGCTCACCGAGGCGGCGCGCGACGGCGACGCGATGACGCTGAGCCACAAGCTCGACGACTTCTTCATCGGCCATCAGGACCTGGCCCTGTCACTCCAGCGGCCTGACAGCAGCGTCTTCTACCAACGCAGCGCGGACGGATCGTCCATCGACAGCATGCGCGTGGTCCGCTTCGAGGTGGCGGCGCCCGCCACCGCACCGTACAAGCTGACCGCGACTCTTTCCCTGGACACGCGCGACGACCAACAGCTGCTGCGCCGACTCGGACTCACCCTGCTGGCTGCCGCCCTGACAGGGACGGCGCTGGTGTCGGCGGGTGGCTTTGTGCTCGTGCGCCTGGGGTTGCGCCCTGTGCGCGAACTCGTCGAACAAACACGGCGGCTCGCGGCGGACACGCTGCACCAGCGTCTCGATGGCTCAGGCCAGGCGGAGGAACTCGAGCCCCTGATCACACAGTTCAACGAATTGCTCGGGCGGTTGGCGCAAGCCTATGAGCAGCTGGAGGGCTTCAACGCCGATGTGGCGCATGAGCTGTGCACCCCGCTGGCGACCCTCATCAGCGGCAGCGAGCTGGCGCTGCGCAAGGCGCGCAGCGCCGATGAACTGCGCGAAGTACTAGGGTCGAACCTGGAGGAATTGCAGCGCGTGGCGAGCATCGTGCAGGACATGCTCTTCCTGTCGCAGGCCGATCGCGGGAGTTCGGCGCGCCGCGTGGCCACGCCGAGCCTGGCGGCAGTCGCAAGGCAGGTGGCCGAGTATCACGAGGCTGCGCTGGACGACGCCGGACTTCGACTGGAGGTCAGCGGCGACGCGGCAGGCGACTTCGACGTCCCGCTGCTGCAGCGCGCGCTTTCCAACCTGGTGGCCAATGCCACCCGGTACGCGGATCGCGGCACGACGATCCGCATCACGATCGATGCGCCGGGCCGCGATGAAGTGAAGCTGGTGGTGGTTGACCGCGGCGTCACCATCGAACCGGAGCACCTGCCGCGGCTGTTTGACCGCTTCTTCCGCAGCGACCGCGCGCGCAGCGACGCCGACCAGAACCACGGGCTGGGCCTGTCGATCGTCGCAGCCATTGCGCGCATGCATGGGGGCCGCACTTTTGCGAGTTCAGCAGACGGCGTCACCGCGATCGGCATGGCCCTGCTCCGCGTACCGGGCGTTGCAGCGGGGCGCTCCGCTATGGGGCCTTCACCTTTCTGATCTCCTGGTCGACCAAGGCCCGCAGCTGCGCTTGGCCGAAGTCACGCAGCGGGGTTCCGTTGACGAAGAAGCCCGGCGTCCTGTCCACCTTCAAGGCCCGCATGTCGGCGATGTCCTGCGCCAGCAGTTGGGCCACCGCGGGGCTGTCGGCGTCGGACCGGACCTTGGCCATGTCCAGGCCGAGGTCCGCGATCAGGTCCCAGATCAGCTCAGGTCTGGCGTTGCCGTGTGCGGCCCACTGGGGCTGGCCGGCCAGCACCCGCTCGACCGCCGGCCAATATTGACCTTGCAGCCTCGCCGCTTCCAGGATCTTCACCGCGGTGTCCGAGCCCTGGTGCAGCGGTGCATGCCGGACCACCAGCCTGACCTGCCCGAAGCTCGAATTGACCATCGTCTTGACGATCGGATAGAAGGCTCGACAGGCTTCGCAGGCCGGGTCGAAGAACTCGACGATGGTGACCTTGGCCGCCGGGTTGCCGAACACCGGCGAATTCGCCCGGACCAGTGCATCGCTGTTCGTCTGGGCGGCCTGGGTGACCTCCAGTTTCTCGCGACCCTTGAATACGACGGCCCCCGCAATGAAGGCGGCCACCACGGCCGCGACCGATGCGACGACGATCCATGTCTTGTTCATGCTTTCACCTTTCTGTTTGCAGCCCACAGCAACGCAAGAATGCCCGTGAATGCGATCGCGGACAGCAAGGGAATGGGTACGACGCCGGCCATTTGCGTTTGAGCGTCCGCACAGGACCCGCCCTTGCCGCAAGGAACCAACCCCTCGGCCACCACGCCCCAGAACACGCCGCAGTGGTAGACCGCAATTCCCCAGCCCGCCCAGGCGAACGGCCACGCATACCGGATGCTGCGGCCGTCGGCCTCAAGCAGGCCCATCCCCAGGATCACCACCAACGGGAACATGGCGATGCGCTGGTACCAGCACAACACGCAAGGTGTCATGCCCATCACCTCACCGAGAAACAGCGCGCCGGCCGTGGCCAGGAAGGCGATGAGCCAGGCCCCGAACAGCGGCGCCCAGACGGCTTGATCGGCGCGCGGCGCTGCGACTGCCGCGTTCATGGCGCCAGCATGGTCAAAGCTGCAACGGCCTTGACCTCGATCCTGGCGACGCTGCCGTCGGGCGCTTTGAACTCGAGCGTATCAATGCTCCTGCGCATTCGCTGTACTCCCAAATCGGGGCATTGTGTGAAGCCGAAGAACACCATCACGATCCTGCCCTTGAAGGACGGCGCCGCAGGGCCGAGCGCGGCCTGAAAGACGCCAGGATCAGCAGGGCCGCGCTGCCGACGACGAAGATGTCGGCGACGTTGAACGCCGGCCAGTGCATGCCGCGCCAATGCAAGTCGAGGTAGTCGACCACCGCGCCGATGCGCAACCGGTCGACGACATTGCCCAGGGCGCCGCCGATCAGGCCAATGTGCGCAGCGGTTTCGAGCCGGCCGACGACACCTCGCCGCAGCAACCAGGCCAGCGCGAGACTGACCACGATGCCGAATCCGCTCAGGAAGTGCCGTTGCCAGCCGCCCGCGTCGGCGAGGAAAGAGAAGGCCGCGCCAGGGTTGAGCACATGCACGAGGTTGAACCAGGCCGTCACCGCGACCCGGTCGCCGAGCGGCAGGGTCGAGGCCACGACCCACTTCACGCCCTGGTCGAGCGCCAGCATCGCCACCGCAAGTACCAGCCATGCGGGCCAGTGGCGGCGCGAATCGAACGCCGGTGCGTTCAAGCGAACAGCTCCTGCCAGAACGGCTTGCGAGCGTGACCGCGTCGAGCCAGGACAGGGGCGCGCCATCGTGGCAGTCCAACCCGGCTGCGTCACTCGGTCAGCCGGCCGCCTTGCCGCACTTGCCGCAGAACTTCGTCCCCGGTTGGAGCGGGGACGCGCACTGCGTGCACGCCGCGGCAACGAGCGACACGCCGCACTGCTGGCAGAAGCGTGCGCCCGGCGCATTCAGCGTGTTGCAGCTCGGGCAGCCGACGCCCGCATGGTTCGCCACCGGAGGCGCCCCGCCGCCATAGCCGCCATAGCCGCCACCGTAGGAGCCTTGATGGCCGCCGCCATGGTGCCCGCCGCCCTGACGGCCACCGTGATGTCCACCAAAAATCCTGTCAAAGATACTCATGACCGCTTCTCCGTTTGTCGCTCGAAACCCAGACCGCCCCGATGGGCCGGCAAGACAGGCCGCTCAGCGGATGCGCTTTGCATCCGCAGCAACCTCAATCCATTGCCGACCACCAGCAGGCTGGCGCCCATGTCGGCGAACACCGCCATCCACATCGAGGCGTTGCCGAACACCGCCAGCACCAGGAACACGGCCTTGATGCCCAGCGCCAGCGTGATGTTCTGCCACAGGATTGCGTTCGTGGCCCGCGACAGCCGCACGGCCTCGGCGATGCGGCGCAGGTCATCGTTCATCACCACCACGTCGGCCGCTTCCATCGCGGTGTCGGTGCCGGCCGCGCCCATCGCCACGCCGATATCGGACTGGGCCAGCGCCGGTGCATCGTTGATGCCGTCGCCGGCCATCGCCGTCATGCCATGCCGGGCCTGCAGGGCCTTGATGGCGTCGAGCTTGTCCTGCGGCAGCAGGTTGCCGCGCGCCTCGGCGATGCCCGCCTCGTGCGCGATGGCCGTGGCCGTGGCCTGGTTGTCGCCGGTCAGCATCACGGGGGTGATGCCCAGCGCCTTCAGTTCAGCCACCGCCGCGCGCGACGAGGGCTTGATGGTGTCTGCCACTGCGAAGAGGGCCACGGGGCCGGTGTCGGACGCCAGCAGGCTGACGGTGCGGCCGGCTTCCTCGTGCGTGCGCAGCGTGGCTTCAAGCGCCGGCGAGCACTGGCCGCGCTCTTCGATCAGCCGGTGGTTGCCCAGCACCCAGACCTTGCCGCCGATCTCGGCCTGGATGCCGCGCCCGGCGATGGCCTTGAAGTCCTTCGCCTCCACGCTGTTGGGTTTGAGCCCGGCCGCGATGGCGCGCGACACCGGGTGGTCGGAGTGGCCTGCCAGCACCACGGCCATATGTTCGGCCGTGGCGGCGTCCATGCCTGCAGCTGCGGCGGTTTCGAGCACTTTCCACTCCACCAGCTTCGGCTTGCCTTCGGTGATCGTCCCGGTCTTGTCGAGCGCGATGGCCTTGAGCTTGCGCGCGCCCTCGAGGTACACACCCCCTTTGATCAGGATGCCGCGCCGCGCCGCTGCCGCGAGACCGCTGACGATGGTCACCGGCGTCGAGATCACCAGCGCGCACGGGCAGGCGATGACCAGCAGCACCAGCGCCTTGTAGATCGCCTGCATCCAGGTCCAGTCCAGCAGCCAGGGCCCGAGCAGGGCCACCGCCAGCGCGATGACGAAGACCGCCGGGGTGTAGACGGCGGCGAAGCGGTCCACGAAGCCCTGCGTCGGCGCGCGTGTGCCCTGGGCTTCTTCCACCGCATGGATGATGCGTGCCAGGGTCGAATTCGAGGCCAGCGCCGTGACGCGGAACTCGAAGCTGCCGGTGTCGTTGATGGTGCCGGCGAACACCGGGTCGCCGACGGCCTTGTCCACCGGCAGGCTCTCGCCGGTGACCGATGCCTGGTTGATACTGGAACTGCCGGCGGTCAGCACGCCGTCCATCGGCACGCGTTCACCCGGTCGCACACGCAGCACGGCATCGAGCGCCACCGCCGTCACCGGCTGCGTGGACCAGGTGCCGTCCGGCTGACGCACCGCGGCAACTTCGGGCGCCATCGCCAGCAGGCTCTTGATCGCGTTGCGCGCCCTGTCCACGGCGCGCGCCTCGATGGCCTCGGCAATGGCGTACAGCGCCATCACCATCGCCGCCTCGGGCCATTGACCGATGGCGAAGGCCCCGGTGACCGCCACGGTCATCAGCGCGTTGATGTTCAGCCGCCCGCGCCGCAGCGCAGTCAACCCCTTCTTGTAGACATCGAAACCCGCCAGCCAGATGGCGGCGGCCGCCACGGCCAGCCCGGCACCCTTCCAGATTTGCGTGTCCGGCGCGAGGTAGCCCACCCCTTCGGCGACGATCGCCAGCAGCAAGGCCATCCCCAGGCGCGCATAGCCCGCCTGCCCGAACCCGTGAGCCTGGCCGTGATCGTGTCCGTCATCGGCGGCGTGTTCGGGTGCAGCGCCGGGGTTGGCCGCCGCCAGCGGCTGCGGATCGAAACCGGCCTTGCGGATGGCCGCAACGGCCAGTTCCACCGCGGGCCCCGGGGCATCGAGCGCCAGGCTGCGCTGCCCGAGCTGAAACGTCATCGAGCGAATCCCGGCGATACCTTCAACGGCGCGACGAATCTCCGACTCCTCAGCCGCACAGTCCATCGTCGGCACCCGAAAGCGCGCCCAGCCCGCGCCCGGCGGTGGCACCGAAACGGCGGGCGCAGCCGGCAGGTCGCAAGCACCGCAGTGGTCATGACCGTCAGCCAACGGTGGTGTCTTCGAGGAGTTTTCGGAACGGCTCACGATGGAATCCTTCTGTGGGCAGGCCGCATTGAAAACCCTGAAGTCGGTGTAAGGTCAAGCCCTCGCCGTCAACAAGGAACCCGCATGCGCATCGGAAACCTGGCCGAAGCGACCGGCACGCCCGTCGAAACCATCCGCTTCTACGAGCGCGAGGGCTTGATTCCGGCTGCGCAGCGCAGCGACAACAACTACCGCATGTACACGCCTGCGCATGCCGACCGGCTGGCGTTCATCCGCCACTGCCGCAACCTGGGCATGTCCCTGGACGAGATCCGTTCACTGCTGCGGCTGCGCGATTCCCTGCCCGAGGACTGCGGCGAGGTCAACGCGCTGCTCGACGACCACATCGGGCACGTCGCCCAGCGCATCCGCGAGTTGCGGGCGCTGGAGAAGGATCTGAAGGCACTGCGCGCACGCTGCAGTTCGCCGCATGCGATCGACGAGTGCGGCATCCTGAATCAACTCGACGGCGTCGCCGCGCAAGGCCCCAAGGCACCACGCCACCGGCACATTCGCGGCGCACACTGACGCACGCACCGTTGGAGTGACCCCGAGGGGCGCCCGCATGACGAAGCGCCTTGGACTCCAAGACAGTCGTTCGCCGGTGGCCGGCGCCGGCATCGCTGGGCGCCACCCGGCTGAGCAACGCGGCTTGCCGCCGAGCAGCAAAAAGCCCCTGATGTCTTCAACAAACTCAGGGGCTTACGGGGCGTCATGAGACGCCGTGGAGCGAGATCACATATTCGATCATTGACCTTGCCCCTGGAATCCGTATCCCATAGCCGATCTCATGCACTGGCTTGCCGGGGTTGATCGGCCAGCCAGTTTTCTTCAAACCGCATCGGGCTGACATACGCCAGCGTCGAGTGCAGTCGGGTTCGGTTGTACCAGA
>JAUXRG010000121.1 GCA_030681795.1 Rubrivivax sp. | reverse complement strand
GGCCGACATTTCCGATCCGCAGGAAGTGATTGCCCGCGCCAAGGCCTTGAGCGTCGAGCTTGCCACGCCGATCACGCCGGGCTTCGAGGCCCTGGTGTTCAAGGCCTCGCGCGGCATCGAGGATATCTATGAGCTGACCTACATCCGCAAGGGTGGCAGCCGCTTCCCCGCGGTGGTGTCGGTCACGGCGCTGCGCGACGCTCAGGACGGCATCATCGGCTACCTGTTGATCGGCACCGACAACACCGCGCGCAAGCAGGTTGAAGCCGAACAGAAGAAGCTCGACCAGCGCCTGCGCGACCAGCAGTTCTATACGCGCTCGCTGATCGAATCCAACATCGACGCGATCATGACGACCGATGCGTCCGGCATCATTTCCGACGTCAACAAGCAGATGGAGGCGCTCACCGGTTGCACGCGCGACGAGCTGATCGGTGCGCCATTCAAGAACTACTTCACCGACCCGGAACGGGCCGAAGCCACGATCAAGCGGGTGCTGAGCGAAAACAAGGTCACCAACTACGAACTCACCGCCCGCGCCCGGGACGGCAAGGAGACTGTGGTCTCCTACAACGCCACCACCTTTTACGACCGCGACCGCAATCTGCAAGGCGTGTTCGCCGCGGCGCGCGATGTCACCGAACGCAAACTGCTCGACCAGGCGCTGCAGGAAACGAATGTCGCGCTGCAGAGCGCCAAGTCGGTGGCCGAAAAGGCCAACCTCGCCAAGTCGGATTTCCTCTCCAGCATGAGCCATGAGCTGCGCTCGCCGCTGAACGCGATCCTCGGCTTCGCCCAGTTGATGGAGTCGGGCTCGCCGCTGCCAACGCCATCGCAGCAGGCCAGCATCGACCAGATCCTCCAGGCCGGGTGGTACCTGCTGGAGTTGATCAACGAGATCCTCGACCTGGCGTTGATCGAGTCCGGCAAGCTGTCCTTGTCGCTCGAACCCATGTCGCTGGGCGAAGTGCTGAGCGACTGCCAGGCGATGATCGAACCGCAGGCCCAGAAGAACGACATCCGCGTGGTGTTCCCGCAGTTCGACAGCCCCCAATTCGTCAAGGCCGACCGCACGCGGGCCAAGCAGGTGTTCATCAACCTGTTGTCCAACGCCATCAAATACAACCGCACGGGCGGCAGGGTCGAGGTGACGTGCAGCGCGAGCACGGCGCAGCGCCTGCGCATCGGTTTCAGGGACACCGGCGAAGGCCTGTCCACAGAAAAACTCGCGCAATTGTTCCAGCCGTTCAACCGCCTCGGACAAGAGGCGGGCGCCGAGGAGGGCACCGGAATCGGCCTGGTGGTGAGCAAGCGCCTGGTCGAATTGATGGGCGGCGAAATCGGCGCTCACAGCACGGTCGGGGTGGGCAGTGAGTTCTGGATCGAATTGGACGCGGCGGTCGAACCCCTGCCTGCCGCTGCCTCCGAGCCCGCGGCGGTGGCCCAGCCGCAGGTTGCCGGCCACGCACCGTCGCGCACCGTGCTCTGCGTCGAGGACAACCGGGCCAACCTGACCTTGATCGAGAAACTCCTCGCGCGCCGGCCCGACATCCGCTTGTTGACGGCCAGGGACGGCCGCAGCGGCGTCGAGATCGCGCTCGCCTCGCTGCCCGATGTCGTGCTGATGGACATCAACCTGCCGGGCATCAACGGGCTCCAGGCGCTGAGGATCCTGGCTGATAGCCCGGCCACGGCGCACATTCCGGTGATCGCGCTGAGTGCCAATGCCATGCCCCGCGACATCGAGAAGGGGCTGGAGGCCGGTTTCTTCCGCTACCTGACCAAGCCGATCAAGGTCAACGAGTTGCTGGACACGCTGGACGAGGCCCTGAACTTTGCGGCAGCGGCAGCGGCAGCGGCAGCGGCAGCGGCAGCGGCAGCAGGCTCGAACAGTGAGGAGAAGGTTCCATGATTCCCGCCCAAGAAATCCTAAACGCCAGCATCCTGATCGTCGACGACCAGGCGGCCAACGTGCAATTGCTCGAGCGATTGCTGCGCGAAGCCGGCTACGTCAACGTGGCCTCGACGATGCAGCCCACGGAAGTCGCCGGGCTGCATCGCCACTACGCTTACGACCTGATCCTGCTCGACCTGCAGATGCCTGGCATGGACGGGTTCCAGGTGATGCAGGCACTCGCGACCGACGATGCCGGGGACTACATGCCGGTCCTCGTGCTGACCGCCGCGCCGGGCCACAAGCTGCGCGCGTTGCAGGCCGGGGCGAAGGATTTCATCAGCAAGCCCTTCGATCTGGTCGAAGTCAAGACGCGCATCCACAACATGCTGGAAGTGCGGTTGCTGTACAAGAAACTCGAGGATCACAACCGCTTGCTCGAGCTGACGGTCCGGGAACGAACCGCCGAACTGTGCGAGAGCGAGGCCCGCTTTCGCAGCCTGACCGCGCTGGCTTCCGACTGGTACTGGGAGCAAAACGAGAGCGGCGGCTTCACCCATGTGTCGGGCCCGGTGATGGAGATGCTGGGCCTCGGCTTCGGCGCCTTCCTGGGTGAAAGCAGCGAGGGCCAGACCCTGGGCTGGATCGAGGAAGAGCGCGCCGCGCTGCAAGCCAAGATCGCGGCCCGCCAGCCGTTCCTGGACTTCGCCTTCAGCCGCGTCGATGCCGACGGCTCACAACGGCATTTTCGCGTGAGCGGCGAGCCGATGTTCAGCGAGTCCGACCGCTGCACCGGTTACCGCGGCATCGGGGCGGAAGTCGGCCGCAAGAATTAGCACGCGGCACTGCGCCGCCGATCGCGCCGCCACGGCGGGAGGGCGGCCCATGATCCGGGCATGTCTGCCGCCGCCGTCACCGCGTTGGTGGTGCCGACCACCGGGCCCAGATCGACCAGCAGCAACCGGCTGCCGGCGAGCCGGCCCGACAACCGGGGCAGGCTGCGCCGGGCGTCGGCAACGTCACGCCGACGGCATCGCTGCCGTCGCCGGCGCGGCCTTGATGGCCTTGCTCGGCCTGATGGCGCGTTCGCGCCGACCCTGATGAACCCCCCGCTCAACCTCATTGCGACCCGGCCGTCACCGCGGTCCAAACACGCCCAGACCTGCACCGAGCGGGTGGGCGGGGCGCGGGCTGCGGCGCCAACGCGCGGGCGGCCTCAGGCGCGGTGCAACTGGCCGTCTTGCAACTTGACGCGGTCACCGACACGCAGATCGTCGATGCGCTCGTAGTCGAACTGCGCAACGCGGCCGTTGTCCAGGCGCACGGTGACGCGGTAGATCTCCCCGTCGCGCTTGTTGCGCCGTTCGACCTGGCTGCCGATCACGGCACCGCCGACCGCGCCCACCACCGTTGCCGCATCGCGGCCGCTGCCGCCACCGATCTGGTGGCCGAGCACACCGCCGAGCACGGCGCCCAGGATGGCGCCGCCGCCCGAGCTGCGCGAGGCCACCGACACGATTTCGATGCCGGTGACGTTGCCGTAGGTGACGGCATGGCTGGTGCTGCCTGCCGGGTCGAACACCGCCTCGTTGCGCGGCGGGCTCGACGCGCAGGCCGTGATCAGCGCCAGCGCCGAGACGGAACAGAGTACGGAGAGTTTGCGCGACATCATGGTCTGACCTCGTTGAGTTGAAGGGATGGAGTTTGAATATCGGCAGCCGGCCAGCCAGGCCGGGCGTGACGCTCCGATCACAAGCGTCCCATCAGCAGCAGCACGATGACGATGATCACCAGCAGGCCGATGCCTCCGCTCGGCGCGTAGCCCCAGCTCTTGCTGTGGCCCCAGGTCGGAATGGCGCCGATCAGCATCAGGATCAGGACGATCAACAGAATGGTGCCCAGGCTCATGGCGTTCTCCTCGGTTGGTGGGGGGTGGATGTCAGTTCGCCGGCGCCGAAGCCGGCGGCGTGACGACGATCACGGTGGTGCCGTCACCGGTCTTGCCGGTCTTGCCGGTGTCGCCCGTGGCGCCCGTACTGCCGGTGTAGCCTGTGCTGCCCGTGGCGCCGGTGCTGCCGGTGTAGCCTGTGTTGCCGGTATTTCCCGTATCGCCGGTGGCGCCGGTGGCGCCTTGCGGACCGGCCGGCCCGGGCACCGCAACGGGCACCGGGACGGTGACCACGGCGGGTCGGTCGCAGGCCGCAAGACCCAAGGTGGCCAGCACGGCCATCAGCAGGATGGAACGGTTCATGAGAAGTCTCCTGGAGTAGTGAAAGAGACCCTGAGCGAAAGGACCGCGAGGCCCTCGTGATCGGGGTTGGGAAGTGCCCGGCACCTTGGGGGTGCGGTGTCGAACAAAGGCGGCGCCGACGCACGAACCGAGCCAATCGGGCATCTGCGGGCGGTGGCGGGTGTCATGAGCATGGCGGTGGGCGGGCGACAGCCCCAGTCTGGGCCGCACAGCGCCGGCGATCTGTCGGCCGAGTCCGAGATCGGCGTAGGACGACAAGCCCTCTCATTTCGGTGCCGCCACTGAACCGGCGTAGAAGACCTCGCACTTCTTGCCGGACAAAAGTGCTGCGCCCTTCTTCAACAGCCTGAGCGCAGGCCCGGTCAGTGTCTGCAGAGGGTTCGGCTTTTCGACCCGCGGGGCCTTGAAGCTGCCACGTATTTCCTGCTTCACCGTCGCGCAGCCCTGCGCGTCGATCACGGCCACGCTCACGTCATCGAATCGGTTGTTGACGAAATCGAGTCCGCCGCGCAGGGCGATCCTGTGTTGCTTCGTCGCCATCGCCACGTCCTGCGCTCTCGCCACGCCGCGCTCGACCCTCCATTTGGACACCAGGGTCCGGATTTCGGTGCGGCCTCCCGATCCCTGCAAGAGACCTGCGAAGTTGAAGCCTTTGGTGACCACCAGGCCGAGAGGCCCGGCAAAGAAGAAGGCACCCACATCCACGAGGTTGAAGTTCTGGCTGGACTCGAATCGGGCAAGCGCCAGATCCAGATCGCTGCCGCTGAACAGGAGGTTCTTGCCGCGCAGCGAGAGTTGCCCCTTCAGGCTGTTCCGCATCTCCCGCTCGGTGCTTCCCTGCATCGAAAGGGCCGCGGTGAAATCCATCCGGCCCGAGGCGACGTTGTGCCGCGACAGGGTCCGGAAGAATTCCTCGACCGGGAACTGCAAGAGCGCGTAGTTGACGTGAAACAGGGGCTTGGCACCCGAGAAATCCGCCCGGAGGTCTCCCGACCCCTGCGTGCCAAAGACACGCGTCGTGACCGGCTTCAGATCGAGGACGCCAGCCTTCGCACCGACCAAAAACTTCAAGTCGGACACCGTGAGTCCATCCATGCGGACCTTGCCGCAGGAAAGCTCCGCGGTGAACGAAAGCAGCTTCAGAAAATCCGAGCGCTTGCCGCCCGGCAGCCGCAAACCGTGCACCTGGGCGTCGCACGAACCGGCCTCGAGTCCTTCGCCCGAGCCTCCTTCGCCCGAACGCTTGTTCGCGTAGACGACAACCGCGTCCGAAACGGAGAGGCTCGGCCAGTCCAGCGTCGGGAGCGCGTCTCCCGCCGTATCCGACATCTCGACATTGAACCGCCCGTCGCGACCCCTTTCGATCGAGATCCGGGCGTGCTTCAACGAGACCTTCTCGATGCGGAGTTCGCCCTTGAGCAACGGGAGGAGTTCGATGGCAAGACGGGCCTCCTTCGCCGATGCGACCTCGGTGCCCCGGTTGCGGATGTGCAGGTCTTCGATCGTGATGAGCAAGCCGGGGTAGAGGCTGTGCCCCACCGCGCCGCCGATGCCGAATTCCATCCCCAAAGCTTCCGAGACGCTTGCCTCGATCCGGGCCTTGTTGATGGTCGCGTCGACGAGAACGAACAGCACCGCCGCGGCCAGTGCGATGAGGCCAACGAACCCGATCGCGGCGAAAAGAATGGTTCTGGATGATCTTGTCATTCGACCCACCCAAGCCAGCCCAAAGGCTGACGGCATCGGCTTGCGCTGCAAACCGACCACCGCGAGCGACTACCGTCGATCGTGCGAACGGGCCCTAGTCCTTCTTGAACCAGGCGTCGCTAGCCTGGCGCTCCCACTCGGCCAGTTGTTTTTCAGCCTCGTCCTTGGCCACGCCGTAGCGCTCCTGAATCTTGCCGGCGAGCTGGTCGCGACGGCCGGCGACCACGTCCAGATCGTCATCGGTCAGCTTGCCCCATTGCGCCTTGACCTTGCCAGTGACCTGTTTCCAGTTGCCTTGAATGCGATCCCAGTTCATACGAATGTCCTTTGGTGTTGGGGTGGATGGAAAGGGCCCGCAATGCAGCCCGTGGATGACGCTAGACGCGGCGGCCCTGGATGACTCGGATCAGGATCACGACGATCGCGATCACCAGGAGGCCGTGAATCAGCCCACCCATGGTGTACGAGGTCACGAGACCCAGAAGCCAAAGGACGACCAGGATGACTGCAATGGTTTCAAGCATGTGGGTTCTCCGTTTGCCGCGAGCCGGCGGATGGCGGCGCTTGCTCTTTGCTCGGGATGCTGCCCAGCGAGGGCTCAAGGCCGGACGGCGATCTCGTTCTTGACCGACTTCACGCCATTGACCTTCCTGGCGATGCCCTCGGCGGTTGCTTTTTCGTTGGCGCTCTTGGCGAAGCCCGACAGCATCACGGTGCCGTTGAGCGTTTCGACGCTGATGCTGGAGCCGGCCACTTCCTTGTTCTCGAAGAAGCGGCTCTTGATCTGGGTCGTGATGGTGGTGTCGTCGATGTAGGCGCCGACGGTCTCCTGGCCGCGCGTGACAGCGCAGCCCGACGCCAAGAGGAGCGAGGCCGCGGCAAGGGCGGCGGCGATGGTGGTGCGGGCGATCATGGTGGACCTCCGGTGAGGGTTGAGGAACTGCCGACCGGACGATCTTGGGCCGATCGAGTACTTTCAATATAGGCACGCTGCGCGTAGCCGTCCGTGCGCTGCCGAACAGAAACAGTGGTTCCATTGAGCACGCTCAACACGGGTTCCATGCGTTGCCGCTCAATGGGGCTCAGTCCACTCCGCAGCCCCCTCGCGATGCCCCTCTCCATGGACTCCAGAAGGAACCGTCTTTTGGCCGCGCTGCCCGAATACGAGCGCCAGCGCTGGTTGCCGCAGCTCGAGGCGGTGGATTTGACGCTCGGCCAGGTCCTGCACGAATCGGGCTGCCCACCGACCCATGCGTACTTCCCCACCAGCGCCCTCGTCTCGCTGCTCTATGTCACGGCAGAAGGCGCCTGTGCCGAGATCGCCGTCGTTGGCAACGAAGGCATCGTCGGCGCTGCGCTGTTCATGGGCGGCGTGACCACGCCCGGCCGCGCCGTGGTGCAGAGCGCCGGGGGCGCCTGGCGCATGAAGGCGCAGTGCCTGACGGACGCGTTCGAGCACTGCGCGCCGGTGCGGCAGTTGCTGCTGCGCTTTGTCCAGGCGCTGATGGCGCAGATGGCCCAGACGGCGGTCTGCAACCGCCACCATTCGCTCGACCAGCGACTCTGCCGCCGTTTGCTGCTGAGCCTGGACCGCCTGCCCGGCAGCGAACTGGTGACGACGCAGCAGTCGATCGCCAACCTGCTCGGCGTGCGCCGTGAAGGCGTGACCGAGGCCGCCCTCAAGCTGGAGAGCGCCGGCTTGATCCGCCATTCGCGCGGCTGCATCGAGGTGCTCGACCGTGCCGGGCTCGAGCGGCGCAGCTGCGAGTGCTATGCGGTGGTCAGGAAGGAATACCAGCGGCTGTTGCCCGCGGCGGCGGCGACGCCGCCGGTCCGGCCGCATCGCGCGGTCGCAGCGGAGGTCTTCGAGGAGCTCGTCGGCGCGGCGTAGCCGCGCTGCGTGACCCGCCATCACGACGATATTCGAGCGCCTGTGGGCGCGCGCCTACACAGCGGCGCGGCACGCGCCGATGGCGCCGCCGCGCCGGTGCGGCGAAGCTGGCCTGCCGCGATGTCAATGCGGCGCAACTGCGGCGCACATTCGCGCCATAGGGCAACCTGGAGATTCATCGTGCTCTACACCATCGCTATCGTCCTGCTGGTCCTTTGGCTGCTTGGCCTGGTCACGTCATTCACCGCCGGCGGCCTGCTGCACTTGCTGCTGGTCGTGGCGGTGGTGATGGTGTTGTTCCAGTTGATCTCCGGCCGCCGCATCGGCTAGGGGCCGCCATGAACCTGCACGCCAGCCTGACGCCCCTGATCTCGCTCGTGGCCGGGATCCTGATCCTGGTCATGCCCAAACTGCTGAACTACATCGTCGCCGTCTACCTGATCGTGATCGGCGTCGTCGGCCTGGTGGGCGGTGGCGCGTTGCGCCTCTAGGCCGCGTCAGGCCGCGCGGAGCGCGGCAGCATGCACCAGCCTGACGCCATCGCCGCCCGGCTGCTGGGCCGGCCCTACGCGGACCTCGACGCGACGACGGCCGAGCACGACTACGAGGTCAACCTCAAGGCTGAGCTGGAAATCATGCTGCTGCACGAAAAGCTCGACCAGTTGCGCGACCCGCAGTGGGCCGAGCTGCTCGAGATTCAGCGCCAGCAACTGGCGTTGCTCGCGGCACTGGCAAAGTCGCCTTCACGATCGGCCTGAAGGCGGCGCGGGTCTCAATCGCCGAGCAGTTCGCCCACCGGCTTGAGGTCATCGACGCGGTCGCACACCGCCTTGATCGCCAGCAGGATCGGCACACCGAGAAACAAGCCCCACACGCCCCACAGCCAGCCCCAGGCGAGCACGCCGGCGAACACCGCCACGGGATTCATCCGGCTGGCCTTGCCGGTCAGCCAGGGCGTGAGGATGTAGCCCTCGACGCTGTTGATGAACAGGGCCGCGCCGCCGATCACGAGGGCCATCTCGAAACTGCCGAACTGCACGAAGCCGAGCAAGGCCGAGCCGCCGGTGACGATGATGCTGCCGAGGTAGGGAATGAAGTTGAGCACGAAGCTCACGGCGCCCCACACGGCGGCGTTGTCGACGCCGAGCCACCGGAAAGCCAGCCAGGTCGCCACGCCGACCAACGCGCTGGTGAACACCTGCACCATCAGATAGCGCTGGATCTGGGCGTTGATCTCGTCCAGGGCCTGCAGCGTGAGCTTCTTCTGGCCGAAGGTCGGGCCGGCAATGCGGACCATCTTGCGCCGGAAGGTGTCGCCCGAGGCGAGCAGGAAGAAGGCGACGAAGATGACCACCGTGGTCTGGGCCACCGCCGCAGCCAGGCCGAGCGCACCGGGCCAGAGGTAGTCCTTGACGTTGAAGCGCGACTTTTCGATCTGCACCTTGCTCACGCCGCGCGCCGGCGGCGGGCTGGCGCTGGCACCGTCCTCAGTCGCGCGCTCGATCTCGGTGGCGGCCTTCTGCACCGTCTCGATGGTGGCCGTCGGACCCTGGTGGCGCTGGCCTTCGAGGCCGCGGCGCAGCTTCTGTGCCGCGGCCGGCAGGCCTTCGACCATGGCCGCGGCTTCGTCGCTCAGCGTATAGGCGAGGGTGCCGATGCCGCCGGCGATGGCCACCAGCAGCAAGGCCGCCGCCAGCGCGCGCGGCAGGTGCCAATGCACCAGGCGGTTGACCAGCGGTGTCAGCGCGTAGCTGAACATCAGGCCCAGCAGCAGCGGGATGAAGACGGCGCCGGCCCAGTGCAGCACATAAATGCCGGCCAGCGCCGCCAGCACCACCAGCGCCGTATTGCGCACCGCGAACGGCGCCGTCGGCAGCGTGTGCGTCTCGGCGGTCGGCTCGGCGGGCGGCGCGGCGAACAAGGGCGCCGCGGGCTCGCGCGGCACCGCCGCCAGGGCCGCTTCGGTGGCCGCTTCATTGGCGGCGTGGCCGGCATCGGGCCCTGTCGCGGCGCGAGCTTCGGGCTGGCCGGGGGGCGTCATGCTGGCCATGGCTCAACCCAGCCTGATGCGTTGCGCGGTGCGCGCTGCGGGCTCATTCGAGCAGGTCTTGGTAAGCCTGCCGGTCGCTGGCATAGCAGGCGCAGGCCGCCGCTTCGAGGCCGCTGCGGTCGAGCACCTTCATCTCGCCGCGGTGGTACTCGATCAGGCCGCTGTGCTGCAAGGCGCCGGCCGCGGCCGTGACGCCGACCCGCCGCACCCCGAGCATGTAGGCCAGGAACTCGTGCGTGACATGGAAGTGGTCGGCGTGCGCGCGGTCGTGGCTCATCAGCAGCCAGCGCGCCAGGCGCGGGCCGATCTGGTGAAAGCGCAGGCAGGCGGCGGCGCCGGCCAGTTGGGCCATCAGCACATAGAGGTAACGGTTCAGCAGACGCTGCAGCGGCGGGCTGCGCGCCAGCTCGCTGCGAAAGTCGGCGCCGCGGATCCGGCAGGCCGAACCCGCGCCCTGCACCAGGGCCAGCAAGGGCACCCGCGCCACGCCCAGGGCCAGTTGCGCGCCGAGCATGCCTTCGCGGCCGACCATGCCGACCTCCAGCGCCGGCTTGCCGTCGATCGGCGCCACCAGCGAGATGAAGCCATCGACGGGAAAGTAGAGGTGGCGGGTGTCCTTGCCCGGCTCGCACAGGACTTCGCCCAGCACCAGTTGCACCGGCTCGCACAAGGCGAGCAGGCGCAGCCGCTCCTTGCGCGGCAAGCGCTCGATCAGTTGGTTCTGGGCGGCGGCCATGGCCCCTTGCTGAGTTTTCCGCCCCCAGGCGGGTGGCGCGGCAAAGAAGGTGCGGCGACAGCCCTCTCCTTTGTGCGCCGACTGTGGGTGCACCGCAGCGCGGTGTCCGTCTGCCAGCGCACATAGCGGGGCGCCAGATCATGCAGCCAGGGGCCAGGGCATCAGGCGCTGGTACTCCTTGCGCGCGACGATCAGCGCCTGGGTGTAGCGCAGCAGCAGGTGGAGCACCGGGCCGGCACGGTTGAACTCGTCCTTCATCGCCGCGGCCGTCATCCGGAATCCCTGGCCGGTGCTTTGCACCACGGCGCGGCTGGGCGTGGACTCGCCGCCCATGAAGAGCGAAATACCGACGATGCCCTCCTTGCCCACCACCGCAATCTCGGCCGAGGCACCGTTCTCCATCACGTACAGCAGCGAGACGATCGCCGTGGTCGGGAAAACGACATGCGTCAGCGTGGCGCCCGATTCATAGAGCACCTGGCCCAGCGGTAGATCGACGGCTTCGAGCTGCGGCTGCCAGCGCTGCGATTCGGGCTCGGGCAGCGCAGCCAACAGGCGGTTGGTGAGTGGGTTGGACGCAGCGTCAATCACGGCATTGCGGACGAGCAGGGATCCGAGTCTAGGCAAGGTGGCGGCTGAACATGAGCCTAGCCCCTTGCGGGACGTGTCGCAAGCTTCCAACAGCTTCCAACAGGCAAGCTTCCAACAGGCACGCTGACCTTGCCCCTGGAATCCGTATCCCATAGCCGATCTCATGCACTGGCTTGCCGGGGTTGATCGGCCAGCCAGTTTTCTTCAAACCGCATCGGGCTGACATACGCCAGCGTCGAGTGCAGTCGGGTTCGGTTGTACCAGA
>JAUXRG010000118.1 GCA_030681795.1 Rubrivivax sp. | reverse complement strand
TGGTCAGAATCAGGCATTCCTGCGGCACGTCGAGATAAACGGTTTCAAACGTGCCGAGCAGCACATTGGGGCGTTCAACCAGCGCGGTGACTTCGTCCAGCAGCGCATCGTCGTCCACTGGCGTGAAACCCAGCGGCGCAGCAGCGGCCTGCAACTGGCGCACGATGTCGGCGCGGCGCTCGGCGAAGCTGGCGATGACGGCGCCCTCATCTTTCAACTGCGCGGCGTAGCTGTCAGCCGAGGCCAACACCACCGGGTTGATGCGCGCCTCAAAACGATGGCCCTGCGTGTCGCGCCCAGCGGTCAAGCCGAGCACCGATACCGGCACGATGTCCGCGCCATGCAGCGCGACCAGACCATGCACCGGGCGCACGAAATTGACGGTTGTCCAGCCGTCGGCCAGCGGATAGGTCATCACTTTCGGGATCGGCAGCTTCGCCATCGCGTGCTCCAGCGCGCGCTGCAAGCCCTCGACCAGCGGGACGCCCGCAGCGATGCTGTCGTAAAACAGCGCCTCATTCTTACCGTCCGCGGCACGTCGCAACTGGCTGACGGCGCTGGCATCTGCACCCACTGCCGCCAGACGCTTCAACAGCGCAGGGGTCGCCTGGCCCGCAGCATCGAGGCCAACCGCAACCGGCATCAACTTGGTCGACACCGATTTTTCAGCGGCACACGCCAGCACGTTTTCAATATGCGCGCCGAGACGCCGCGGCGAAGCAAAATTGCTGACTGCCGCACTTGTGCCCTTCAGGGTACTCGCCTCCGCCAGCCCCTGCGCGACCAGACTCTCGGCCAGCGCAGCAGCAAACGCCTCGCCCAGCTTTTTCAGCGCCTTGGGCGGCAGTTCTTCGACGAACAGTTCAACCAGTAGATTTGCTGTCATTGCTTCGCTGCTCATGCTGCCGCCTTCTTTTCAATCTGCGCCAACACTTCATCTGCCCAGGCTTTGGGTGCCATCGGAAAACCCAGCCGCGCCCGCGAATCGAGGTAGCTCTTGGCCACCGCGCGTGCCAGATTGCGGATGCGGCCGATATAGGCCGCCCGCTCAGTCACCGAAAACGCGCCGCGCGCGTCAAGCAGATTACAGGTGTGTGCGGATTTCAATACCTGTTCGTAAGCC
>JAUXRG010000114.1 GCA_030681795.1 Rubrivivax sp. | reverse complement strand
CCGCGGTCAGGCTCACACCGAGGCCTGAAGCCCTGCCAGGCGCCCGCATCGCCAGGCGCCATATTCACGCCAATGCCGCAGCGAACCCCTCAGCATTTTGAAACCGGCCAAAACTCAGCACGTTCGCACCGGCGCCCACAGTCATCAATCGCACCGAGTACTTCCGAACGAAATGCACCCGCTGCAATCGGGCTGCGCTCGAAGTACCACCGGAAGGCATCGCGGAATTCCTCTTCCGCCTCGGGCAATACCTCTACCGTGAACCGATTCACAACGCGCTCATGCGCGCTCGAACCTCAGCCCACGGCGCACCATGCACTCACACCGATTCAGGTCCGACGCCGACCTGGGCGTGACGTTCAAACATTCAAAATGTTGCCACTGCATAGCGGTGCATGGCCTGCCTTTCAGGCTGCGAGTTTCGAACTCACCAATCGGTTTAGGCTCACGCCCTGCTCGGTCGCTTGCAGTGCCAGGCGCCTGTGCTGCTCCGGCGGGATTCGCACCCGGAACTCGCCGCTGTAGTTGCGCTCGGCGATGGGTGCCGGGACCTCTTCGCCCTGTGTTTTCATATCGGCGATCACCTGGCTCACCGCCTTACGGATTCCCGCCAGCGCAGCCTCGGGCGTGTCCGCCAGCCAAGACAACGAAGGGAACTCTGCACACAGTCCCACATGCTCGCCATCCTCGGACGACCAAGTGACCCGGTAGGTGAAATGATCAACTTTCATCGCTCTGCCTTTCGACTCTCTCGACTGCCTGCAGCACTTGGCGAACTTGGTAGGTCTTGGCCCTGCCATTGGCGTTCTGGATGTTCACGCGAGGATCCCCTGCCCACGGTGTTTTGTAGATAGCATGACTCGAGCCGGCCTGGCGTGCCGCACTGAAGTAGTGCTCGCAGACTTTCTTGAGGTCGACGAAGCGCACGCCGGCAGGTTCGCGCCGCATCTGTTCAAGAATCTTGCTGACATCTGCCACGGACGTATGGTGCCACTATTGACACCATAGCGCAAGCGCCGCCAAGCTTCGCCGCGCTGTGAACCGGATCACAACGTGCACAAGCGTGCACGAACCTCGACCCATGGCGCACCCTGCAGGGCGCAAGAGCGAAGGTCCTCGCGTCGTTGCAGCAACTCCGTGCGCCAAGCTTGCGCCACCGCGTCTTCTTCGCCGCATTCCAGGCTGTCGATGAGCGCAGCAGCGACCGCCGAGCGTTCGTCGGCCGGGAGCTGTGAGAACTTCTTCGAGGACAAGGTCGACGTGGGCGTCCATGACGCTTGCGCTGCCTGGCGCAACGCTGTTCGACTTGGGCGGCCTGCAATTCGAACCGGAATCGCTGCTCGGCATCCACGTCGATCTGCTGACCCCTGGCGACCTGCCGCCGAAGGTCCGCGCCAAGGTGCTGGCGGAGGCGCAGCCGCTATGAGCCGCTGACGCTGAAGAGCGCAACGATGCAGGGGTGGAGCCCTGACCAAGATCGAGCGAGCAAACTCAGCCGGCCGTCCACCCCGAAATGGCGGTCACCGGCACGATCAGCGTCTCGGTGAACTCTTCGAACGGCGCCTGGATGCGGCACACGGTTTCGATGTCGGGCGCCTCGAGCAGCGAGTAGTTGTTCGAGTAGTCGGTGGCGGACCACTCGCCGCGGATCTTCACCTCGGACGGAATCGACGCATAGAACGCCTTGGCCAGCGTGGCGAGTTCGGCGTATTGCGCCGCGCTCAGGTCCTTGCGGGTGCGGTTGGTGAGCATGAACAGCATGGTGTCAGTCTCCTTGGTCGGGTGTTTGTCGAACCTTGCGCCAGATGAGCCATGCGGCCACCGGCAGCAGCATGGGCAGCAGCAGCCCGGGGCCGACCAGGGCGCCGGGCACGAGTTGCGCGCCGTTGAGGGCGAGTGCGCCCGCGTAGACCCCGTTGCCCGCACCACAGGCCAGCAGAAACTGCGGCCAGCTCAGGCGTGCGGCGCCGGCCGCGATGGCCACCGCCTCGGCCAGCACGGGCACGGGGCGGCTGAGAAACACCGCCGCCAGTGTGGGCGCAGCGGGCAGCTCGCCGCTGCGTTTGCGCAGCACAACGCGGCTGGCGAAATAGGCGGCCGATTGCCCGGTCATCATGCCGGCGAAGGCCGTCGCGAAACCCACGCCGAAGCCCAGGCGCGCCCCGAGCATGGTGCCGACGATGCTCGACGGAATCGGCAGCAACACGTCGGCTGCGAGCAGCCCGGCGCCCACGAGTGCGAAGCGAATGGAGTGGTTGTCGTTCGCCGAGAGCCAGCGTTCACCGGGAAGCTCGCCGATGACGATGAAAGGCAGCAGCGGAACACACAGCGCGGCGGCAATAATGAACACGGCCCGGCCGGAAGTGCGTGGCATGATCCAAGCACCATAGCAGAAGAACTTGCGGTGAAGTGCGCCCGAACTCCGCTGGGGGTCACGCAGGGTTCGCGCAGGGTCCACGCAGAGAAAAGAGGAACGGCCGACATGATCACGCTCACCGGTTCGCCAGCGTTGAAGGTCCAGGTCATGTGCGAGGGCATCCGCTACACACCGGCGCTAGGCCAGGCGGCCCTGCACTCGGCGCCGAACTACTACCCCTACCGCTTCAAAGAGGGCGAGCACGACCCCACGGGCCGCGGCATCGCCAACATTCCCTACCTCATCAATACGGCCGACGGCACCGAGATCCGCATCCTGGGCGACGGCGATTCGCCCTGGCACGTGGAAGGCGACCCGGTTCAGGGCTATCGCCTGATCGATGACCGCGACGGCCGCAGCGTGCCCATGGCGTTCGAGCCGCTGCGCCCGTGGCTCACGCAGACCACAAGCGACGGCTTGCCCTTCGCCAAGGCGGGCCTCACCGTGCATGGCGACATGCTCGTCATCAACGTCGCTCCGGGCTGCGAGTATTTCCTGCACAAGCAGGACGGCGTGTCGATGCGCTGCACTTTCTGCGCCTACGGCGCGCCCGACGAGCGCACCAAGCACCTGGGGCAGGTGACGGGCCGGGTGGAGATACTGCAGCCGACGCTGGAGCGCATGCACGAGGCGCTGAACGCCGTCCTCGACCAGACCGAGATCCGCCACATCTATCTGGTGGGCGGTTCGCTCACCGACTGGCGCAAGGAAGGCGAACGCTTCCTGCAGCTCGCGCGCTTCGTGAAGAAGATCAATACGCGCGGCATCCCGGTCGCACTGGGCAGCGGCGCGATCCCCGACGACCTGATCGCGCAGTTCCACGCCGAGCAGCTGGTGCAGTACGTCTGCTTCAACCTCGAGATGTGGTCCGAGCCGCTGTTCGCGAAGGTCAGCCCGGGCAAGAACCGCTATGTCGGTTACGACCGCTGGATCGCCTCGCTCGAGACGGCGGTGCGCCACTTCGGCCGCGGCAACGTCTATTCGGCGATGGTGGCGGGCATCGAGCTCGAACCCGAACATGGCCTGGAATGGGAAGAGGCCGCGCGCATCGCCCTCGAAGGCGCGGAAGACCTCTGCCGCCGCGGCATCCTGCCCATCTATTCGATCGTCTGGCCGGTGGGCGGGCGCCAGCGCGCGGACTATCACGCGCGCATCCGCAGCTACTTCGAGACGCTCGTCACCGGGTACCAGGAAATACGCCGGCACCACGGGTTGGCCGTCTCGGACGGCTTCATGTGCCACCGCTGCGCCTACATGCAGCTCGAGTGCGATCTCGATCGCCAGGCCGTGGTCGCCGCATGAACGCGACACCGCACCCGGCCGCAGCAGCCCCGGACCCGTCTTCGATCGTGCGCCTGAGCACGGCGTACTGGGAGAGCCAGACGCTGCTCACCGCCAACCGCCTGCGGCTCTTCGACTTCCTGGCCGACGGTGCGCGCTCCGCCGAGGAGGTGGCCGCCGGGCTGCACCTCGATCCGCGCAGCACGGCGCTGTTCCTGCGCGCCTGCGCCGGCCTGGGGTTCCTCACGGAAACCTCCGGTCAATACGCAAACGCGCCGGTCGCCGCCGCATTCCTGGTCTCGCGCAGCCCGGCCTTCATGGGCAATGTCATCCGCTACAGCGACCAGCTCTACGCGACCTGGGGCAAGCTCGAAGATGCGCTGCGTTCAGGCCAGCCGGCGCTGCCCGCCGAGACCTACCTCGGCGACGACCCAGAGCGCACGCGCGGCTTCGTGATGGCCATGCACGAGCGTGCCCTGGGCATCGCGCGCGCGCTCGTCCCCCTGCTCGACCTGCGCGGGCGCCGCGCCATGCTCGATGTCGGTGGCGGGCCGGGCACTTACTCGGTGCTGCTCACCGAGCGCTTCCCCGGCCTGAAGTCCGAGGTGCTCGAATTGCCCGGCGTCGCCGCGGTGGCGCGTGAGCTCGTTGCGGCCGCCGGGGCGAGCGATCGCGTGAGCCTGCGCGACGGCGATTACCACAGCGCCGATTTCGGCTCGGGCAAGGACGTGGTGCTGATGTCAGGCATGTTCCACCGCGAGTCCGAGGCCGCCTGCCGCGGACTGATCGCGCGCGCCGCGGCCTGCCTGGATGCCGGCGGCCTGCTCGTGGTCAGCGACGTCTTCACCGACCCGGGCGGCACGCAGCCGACCTTCGCCACGATGTTCGGCCTGAACATGATGCTCACGGCGCCCGACGGCGGCGTGCATGCCGATGCCGACGTGATGCGCTGGATGATGGATGCCGGCCTGCGCGAGCTGCGCATGGCGCCACTGCCGCCGCCCATGCCGCACCGCGTCGTCATGGGGGTGAAGCCATGAAACGCCGGCAAGGTCTGCTCGCGGCGCTGGCGCTGTCTGCGGCCGCCTGCGGCGGGCTGGCGCGCGCGCAGACGCCCGCGCCCCCCGCATCGCCACCGCCACCGCCGTCACCGCCCAAACCACCGTTGGGCGAGATCAAGCAGCTCGGCTCCGACCGCTACCAGATCGGGCGCATCGTCGTCGACAAGCGCGCCGGCAGCTTCACCGTGCCGGGCCGCGTGCATGTCACCGGCAAGCCGCTCGAATACCTCGCCACCAGTCCGGGCGGCGCGAAGGAATACGAAACGCTGTTGGAACTCGACACCACGGGCAGCGAATTCAACCTGGCCTGCATCCTGATTGGACTCGAGCGCGACGCGAAACAGGTGTCGGCGCGCGACCAGTCTCCGCACGCGCCCCTGGTCGGCCAACGCGTCGCCATCTTCGTTGCCTGGGCGGAAGGCGGAAAACAGCGCCGGGTCTCTGCAGCGCAGGCGCTGCTCAATGCGGATGCCGGTGTGAAGGCTGAATCGGTCGAATGGGTCTATACGGGGTCGTACACGGCGCAAGGCACGGGTCGGTTCGCCGCCGATGACACGGGAACGCTGGTGGGTTTCATTCCCGACGAGAACTGCGTCATCCAGTCCGCCGTGGGCATCGGCATCGGCGCCTACGGCTCGGTGCGTGGCCATGCGACGCTGCCCCCGGTGGGCTCGGCCATCGAGCTGGTCGTCGAAGCGGTGAAGGCGGCCAGGTGATCGCGGCGCGTGGCGCGGTGATGCTCGTGGCGGTCTGGCTGGCGCTCGCCGCGCTCGGCGCGACCGCGCCCGATGTGCAGCCCTCGGCGCTGCGGGTCATGGTCACGAGCGTGGTCGCCTTGCTCGCGCCACTCTTCTGGCCGGGCGGCGCCGCGACGCCGGCGCGCAGCGCGCTGCGCGTGCTCGCCTGGTCTGCCGCCGCGGCTTGCCTGGCGGCGCTGGCGCTGCGCATCCTCGGCAACCCGGTGCAGCCCTGGGTGCGAATCGCCGAGGCCTGCGCGATGCTCGTGCCCATCCTGCTCCTGACGCATGTGGCGGCCGCCCTGCTCGAGGCGCTCTTGCGTGCACTGTCTTTCGACGCCCAGAGCGCCTTTGAGGCCGCCAGTCGCACGGTGGCCCTCGCGCTGGCTGCGTTGGGCTCGCTTGCGCTGTGGCTGGGGCCGGTGGCGGAGCTGCTCTCGGGCCGCCGCGCGTGGGCCATCGATGCCGTGCTCAGCCTCAGCCCCTTGACTCATCTGGCCGTGGCCAGCGGCAACGATCTGCTGAGAAATCAATGGTTCTACCAGCACTCCAATCTCGCCGCGCTGCAATTCTCGTATCCCGGACTCGCTGAACTCGCCTGGGCCTACGCCCTGGTGGGCTTGGCGCTGGCGCTCCTGGCGCTGGTGTTCCGGCTTTCCCGTCGCCAAGCCGGCGACGCATTCCGCACTTAGCCCACTACGGAGAAAACCGGATCATGAAGAGAAGACACATCCTTGCCCTGTCGGCCTGCCTCTCACTCGCAGCGCCCTTTGCCCATGCCGCCGACGCCTGGGACCCGGCGCTGCGCGAGAAGGCGCGGCGCGCGGTCGACGCGGGGCTGAACTACCTGCGCACCCAGCAGGCGGCCGACGGCTCGGTGGCCCGGTCGGTGGGCATCACGGCCTTGTCGCTGCGCGCCTTTCTGGAGAGCCACCGCGGCTACAACGAAGGCGACGGCGCCTTCATCACGCGGCAGGTCGACTTCCTGCTCTCCAAGGTCAAGCCCGATGGCTCGATCAACGAGTCGCTGCAGAACGCCAGCTACAACACGGCCGTGGCGCTGGCCGGCCTGGCGGCGACGAAGAACCCGAAATACGACGCCGTGATCTCGGCCGCGCAGAAGTTCCTCATCGGTCACCAGATCGAGGAGGGGGAAGGCTACAAGCAGGACCACCGCTACTACGGCGGCATCGGCTACGGCGGCGACGAGCGGCCCGACATGTCCAACGTCTACCTCGCGCTGGAGGGCCTGAAGGCCACCGCGGCCGACCCGAAGGACCCCGTCTGGCAGAAGGCGCTGGTCTTCGTCAACCGCTCGCAGAACCGCAGCGAGAGCAACGACCAGAAGTGGGCCGCCAACGACGGCGGGTTCGTCTATATGCCCGGCTGGAACCCGCCAGAATTCGAGTTCAAGAATGCCACCTCGTCCTACGGCGGCATGACGGCCGCCGGCCTGCTCAGCCTGCTCTACGCCGGCGTGGACAAGAACGACCCGCGGGTGCAGGCGGCGTACAAGTGGATGACGGCGAACTACTCGCTCGAAGTCAACCCCGGCACGACCAAGAGGCACGGCATCTTCTATTTCTACAACGCTTTCGCGAAGGTGATGAAGGCCTACGGCGAGGACACCTTCACCGACGCCAAGGGGGTCAAGCACAACTGGAAGTTCGAGCTTGCGCAGAAGTTGACCAGCCTGCAGAACCCGGACGGCACCTGGTCGAATCCCGATTCGAAGGCCTGGTGGGAAGACAAGCCGCAGCTCGTCACGGCGTGGTCGGTGATCGCTCTCGAGCACGCGCTCAAGTGACGTGGTGTGGCGCCGGCTGCTGTTGCTGGGGCGGTTGCTGGGGCTGTTGCCGGGGCTGGCGCTCGGCGGCCTGGGGTTCGGTGGCCTGACACACGCCGCCGAGGCGCCACGCCTTGAGCTGACGGCCACGCCGGCCTGGAAGGGCTGGACCCGCCCCGGCCGGGCCACCGAGCTGGAAATCCGCCTGACCAGCGACGCCGCCACGCGAGCGACGCTGGACGTCGTGGCCGGCGGCCAATCCCTGCGCAGCGAGCTCGAGTTGCAGCCCGGCCGGGCCCTGCGACTGCACCTTCCGGTGGCTTCGGCCGAAAGCA
Source organism: Rubrivivax sp. (assembly GCA_030681795.1). Taxonomy (GTDB): domain Bacteria; phylum Pseudomonadota; class Gammaproteobacteria; order Burkholderiales; family Burkholderiaceae_C; genus Rubrivivax. The sequence continues at coordinate 106,080 of JAUXRG010000114.1, read as the reverse complement.
TTGCGGTGAGCGCCGTGAGCGCCGAATTGCCGGGCGGGCCACCGCAGCGGCGCGAGATCGCCCTGGCAAAGTCCGAATCCCCCTTGCTCGGCGTGGGCCTGGCGACGGGCGAGCCGGTGCAGCTCGAAGGGTTTCACACGCTGGCGTTGGCCAGCGACGACCTGCCGCGCAATGCCTCGGCCTATTCGAGCATCGATGCGCTGATCCTGGACGCACCCACCCTGGGTGCGCTCGACCCGCGACAACTCGGCGCGCTGCTCGCGCACGCCGCCGGATGTGGCCGCATCGTGGTGTTGAATACGGATGCCCGCGTGCGCGGCTTGCTGGCCGGCGCGGGGGCGTGCGGCGGCCGCTCGACCATGAGTGCCGGCTCGCTGGCGCAGGCCAGGGAAATGCTCCAGGCCTCGCTGGGGGCGAGCCTGCCCGCGGCGATGCCGCCTGGTAGCCTCGGCGAGCTCGCCCAGCCTGGGCACCGCGTCTGGAATCGCGTGGCCGTGGGGCTGGCCGTGTACTTTGCGATGGCGGCGCTGGTCGTCGTGTTCTTCGCTTCGCTGCCGGTGCTGCTGCTCACGCCGGCACTCGCCGCCGTGGCGGCGCTGGCGCTGCTGCACACCATGGAGCCGCCCTCGCAACTGGTCGTCTGGAGCGAAGGCGAGTCGGGCGCGCGGGTCGCGCGCTACCAGGCCTGGCAGCAGTTCCCGGGCGTGGTGGGCGAACGCAAGCGCGTGCCCATCCCACCCCAGCTCGCGTCCTGGGTGCAACCCTGCGGGCCTTCGCAGGCGATGCATTTCGACTTCGACGCAAGCAACGGCCGCATGGCGTTTGCCGAGTTCGATACGCGTTTGTTCCGCCAGGTCTCGCTGTGCTATTCGGGCAGCTTCCCCGTGGCCCGTGCGATCGCCCTCGCGCCGCGAGGCGACGGTCAGCGCGAGGTCCGAAACGAAGGCGCGCGAGCCTGGCCCGAGGGCGTGCTGCTGGCCGGCGGCCTGGTGCACGAACTGCCGGCCCTGGGTCCCGGCGCCCACACCACCCTGGCGGCGCAGACGGCGCAAGCGGGCCGGCCGCCCCGGGGTGTGGTGGAGCGAATGGCGATGACGCGGACCCCGGCCGGCGGCGTGGCCGCGCTGTGGTCGCTCGATCTGCTCGGTGTCGCCGACGCGTCCGTCGATTCAAGAGGTTGGCTCCTCGTTTCGGTGCCGTCGCCATGAACGAAGCGCTGGCCCGTCGTCTGGCCGCAATGACCGGCCTGGCTCTCGCCGCCGCCGTGGCCCTGTGGTGGCTGGGCAGCACGCGCATTGCCCTGGACCGCGGGTCGGACGCCGGCCCCCCTGCGACGGACGCACTGCAATCGCTGTGGCTGGCGCGCGGCATGGCGCTGGCGATGCTGGCCGTGCGCGTGGGCGCATTGCGCGGCTGGCGGCCGGGCGCCGCGGCGGCGCTGGGGCTCATCGCCCCCTCGTGGCCCTTGGTGGTGCTGGCTTGGTCCGCGAGCACGACGCTGTTCTCGACGGTGGTGCTGGGGGAGTTGCTGCTGCTGGCCGCAGCCATTGCGCTGCCGCGGCTCGGGCAGGGCCTGCGCCGCGTGCTGCGGCAAGTGGAATGGGCCGATCTCGTGGCCACCGGGGTCGGGGTGGCGCTGGCGGCGGCCCTGTGGTTCACGCGGGGCCTTTGGCTCCTGCTGCCCTCCTGAACAGCGAATGACCGGCACCAACCTACAGGCCCTGCTAGCCGCGGTGCGCCGCCGTTGGTGGCGCGGGCAATTCGTCGCCGCCGTGCGATGGGCGCTGTGGGGATCGGCCGGGTTGATGCTGCTGGCCGTGGCCGTGCACCTGGCGGCCCGTCGCGTCCCAGTGGTCGCCGCCGGGTGGGCGCTGGTTGCGCTGTGGGGATCGATATTCGCCTGGGCCGCGTCGCGGCGCCCGTCGCAGGCTGCCAGTGCGTTGTGGGCGGACCGCCACCTGGGCGGCGCTTCCGCCTTCGCCACGGTGCTCGAAATGCGCGCGGGCCTTCAGGGGTCCGCCAACGTTCAGGCCGTGCGCTGGCTCGAAGATTGGGCCAAGGCGAGGGTGCCCGAGGCCCTGCGCCTGCTCGCCCAGAGACGCGAGCCGATGCGGCTGTCGCGGCCGCTGCTCTCCCTGCTCGTCAGCACGGCGCTGGCAAGCCTGGTGCTGACGCTGCCGGACTCCGCCCCACCTTCGCCGCCGCCGGTGCAGCCGCCGCAGCCGACGCAATCGGGCGAACCCTCCGCCGCCGGCGTCGCCGAGCGCCCCGTGCCTTGGGTCGAAGCGCCCGTGCCTGCGGAGCTCGTGAGCGAAATCGCCCGCGCGGTGCGCTCGGCGCAACCGCCTGCCGGGTCCGAACGATCCGAGGCCGGCCAGGCGCCAGCGGCAGGGCCCGCCAAGACCGACCCGGACGCGCAAGCCGCGATGCCCGAACCCGCGGCCCGGCCCGCGGGCGAACGTGCCGCGGCCGGGCCAGCGCCCCCCAGCGCGGCCGGCACCCCCGCCGATGCCGCACCCAAGGCAGGCACGGCGCAGGCGGCCGGCAGCGGTTCGGGGCGCGACGCCGGCGACAGCCCCGACGAGCGTGCCGATGTGGGCGTCTCAAGAGTGCCGACGGGTACGATCGCCGTACAAAGGTCCGAGGCGAAACTTCGGCGTGGTCCGGCCGAAAAGCGGGCCGATATGGACCAAGGGGCAGCCTACGATGACGAACTCCAGGGGCATGCAGGCGCGGCGCAGGGGGCGGGTCTCGCTGCCGCCGCAGCGATACCGCCCGCGGCCACCGAGTCCACGCGGCTGACCGCGAGCGAGGCGAGCTATGTACAAGCATGGATGAAGGCCAGCACACCACGCCGATGAATGCCATTCCCGCCCCGGACAAGGCCTACGCCGACGCCCATCGTCAGCTGCAGGATTTGCGCACGCTGCTAGCCCGGGTCATCGTCGGCCAGGGGGAGCTCGTCACCCATCTGGTGACCGCCGTCTTTGCCGGGGGCCACGTGCTCATCGAAGGGCTGCCCGGCCTGGGCAAGACCCAGCTCGCCAAGGCGCTGGCCGTGGCGCTGGGCCTGCAGTGGGCGCGCGTGCAATGCACGCCCGACCTGATGCCCGCCGACGTCACGGGCGCCGAGATCTACACCACCGCGGCCGGGGGGGCATCGACCTTCGAGTTCCGACCCGGTCCGGTGTTTGCCCAGCTCGTGCTCGTCGACGAGATCAACCGCGCCACGCCGCGCACGCAATCCGCCTTGCTCGAAGCCATGCAGGAGCGGCAGGTCACGCACGCCGGCACCACCCACCGCCTGCCCAGCCCGTTTTGCGTGCTGGCGACGCAGAACCCGATCGAACTCGAAGGCACCTACCCCTTGCCTGAAGCGCAGCTCGACCGCTTCATGTTCAAGCTCACGGTGCCCTTCCCGAGCCGTGGATCGCTGCGCGAGATGCTCGACGTGTCGCTGGACGTCGAACCGGCGGATGCGCTCAAGGCCATCGCCGGCCCGGGTGATGTGCTGCGGATCGCCGAGCTCGGCCGCACGGTCTTGCTGGGTGAGCGCTGCAAGGCGGCGGCGGTGGATCTGATCGTCGCCACGCAGCCGCAAGCCGGTGGCACGGAGCCGGACGCCCGGCGGCACATCCGCTATGGCGCCAGCCCGCGGGCGCTGCAGGCCGTGGTCCGCGCGGCGCGGGTGTGTGCGCTGATGGCCGGCCGCTCGCACGTCGACGTCGATGACCTCCAGGCCGTGGCCCTGCCTGTGCTGCGCCACCGCATCCTGCTGCGCCTGGAGAGCGAGCTCGACGGCCTGGATGCGGACGCCGCGCTGGCGCCGGTGATCGACGGATGGCGAAGCCGACTCTGATCCGCGCCGCGCTGCCGGGCGAGCCGGAGCTGCAATCCTTCGCCCGCGCGGCGGCGCAGCTGCTCATCGAACGGCAGATGCGCACGCCCGGTGCGCGGGCCGTCGCCCGCCGCCCGGGCATCGGCATCCAGCATCTGGATCACCGCGACTACGCCCCCGGAGACGAAGTACGCCACATCGACTGGCGGGTCACGGCACGCCATCGGCGCCCCATCGTGCGCCGCTTCGAATCGGAATCCATGTCCGACTGGACGATCCTGCTCGACGCGAGCTCGTCGATGGCGGTGCGCGATGCGGCCAAGTGGCGCGCGGCCGTGCAGGTGGCCGCAGCGATGAGTTACGCGCTGCTCCAGCTCGGGCACCGGGTCGGTGTGCTGGCCTACGGCGCACGCGTGTTGGCCGAGTGCCCGCGCGGGCGCGGGCCGCACCATTACGCCGCCATCGCGCGGGCGCTGGCTGCGCTGCGGCCCGAGCAAGCGGGTGAGCGCTCCGAGCTCGGCGTCTGCGCGCGCCACCTGCACGGTGCCGCTTCGGTCTTCACCCTGAGCGACTTTCTGGCCGACGACGAGATGCGCCGCGACCTCGGCGCCATTCTCCAGCGCTGCACCACGTTGCACGCCCTGCAGTTGATCGACGGTGCCGAGACCGCGTTGCGAGTGGCGGGTGAATTCGATCTCGTCGACGTGGAGACCGGCGCGCAGATGCACACCCAAGCCAGCGAACGCGCGAATGCCCTGGCCACCGCCGAGCGTGCCGGGATGACAGGGCGATTGCGCGGTTTCTGCGCGCGCAGCGGCGTGGTGTTCAGCGAGTGGGACATCGCGCGGCCGTGGCAGCACGCGCTGCTCGCCCATCTGGTCCAGGCGCGGTCCCATTGCTGAGCTTCATCACACCGCTGTGGCTGCTCGGGCTGGTGCTGCTGCCGTTGATCCGCTGGCTGCACCGCGGCGGCCGGCACCGGCGCGCCCTGCCGGTGTCCCGCCTGGCTCTGTGGTGGGGCTCGGCGGCGAGCAGCCCGGCCGCAGGTGAACGCCGCCCGCCCGACCCGGCGTGGCGGCGCCGGGCGCTGTTTACCGCGCTCGTCTTCGTCGCACTGGCCGGGCCGCAGTGGCCGCAGCCGCGAGCGCGCATCACGCTGTGGGTCGACGATTCGCTGAGTATGCTCACCCGCGAGGCCCAGGGCACGAGGCTCGCCCTGGGGTTGGCGCAGGCCCGCGCGCTGCTGGCCGAGGTGCCGCTCGCCGAGGCCGAGGTGCGAACGCTGGCCGACCCGTGGCGCGCTCTGGGCGCGCTCACCGAGGGGGCGGTGGCGGGCATCGTCGCCGGTGCTCCGGGCAAGACGCCAGGTGCGCCGCCCGCGGCCTTGCTGGCGCGCGACCGCCTGCATTGGCTGGTCACGGATGGCGCGCACGCGGCGCTGCTCGAATGGCCCGGCAACCGGCGCGCGGATCGCCTCATCCAGGTGGGCACGGTCACCCGCAATGTCGGTCTGGAGCGGCTCGCGGCGCGTCGAAATGCGAGTGACCCCGAAAAGTTCGACCTGCTGCTCAAGCTCACGAACGGCGGCACCGCCGTCGAGACGCGCGAAGTCGGTTTCGTCACGGATGGCGGTGAGGCAATTCGATCGACCCACCGCCTCGACCCGGGGGCTTCGGCCTTCGTGACGGCAACGATAGTGGCGTCGACCCAGGTTCGCGCCACCTTGCAGCCCGGCGACGCGCTGACCGAAGACGACGGGATCGCGCTAGCCCTCGCCCCGCTTGGCCGGCGCCGGGTGGCCGCCGACGCGAAGTGCCCCAAGGCACTCGTGGCCGCGGTCGGCACTCACCCCGCCCTGGCCCTGGTGCCAGGGAACGCCAGCGACGCGCAAGCCGTGCTGGACTGCGGCACGGCGGGCGCAGCCAGCGCAGCGCCGACGCTGCGCGTGCGGGCAGACCGCACGCCGGCCCGCTGGCCTGGGTCGGTGCAGTGGGCACCCTCGGTGGCCGAATCGGGCCGCATTCGCCTGGCCTCCGAACAACTGCCGGTGGCCGCGCAACTCCAGGTGCGCCCGGCGGATGCCGTGCTGCTGGCGGTCGGCGGCGAGCCCGTGATCGTGAGCCGGGCGGGCGAGGCCAGGCTCATCGAGACCTCGCTGGACTTCGAGTCGATGGGCCGCGCGCGTGGCCCGGAAATTCCGTTGCTGGTGAACCTCATGTTCGAGCGCCTCCTCGGGGTTCGCCTGCTCGATGCGGTCGCCCTCACGGACCGTGGCGCGGGCTCGGCCCGGGTCGCGCCGTTGGGTGCGCCGCCGGACGGGCTCTCCACGGCGAGTGCGCGCGCGACTGGCGAATCGGGCGCGCTGCGCGATGGGGCCATGCCCTTGCTCCTGTTGGCTGCCCTGGTGCTGTTGTGGGAAATCGTCGCGCTGGGTCGGCAGTGGGTTCGGTTGACCGGGTACGCGCAGGGGCAGGCCGAGTGAACCAGGTCGGCACCCGGACCCTGGTCGCGCTGGCGCTGCAGCTCGCGGCGCTGGGGGTGCTTGCCTTGGCCCTGCTCGGCACCTCGTGGCTGGACCCGAGCAGCCGGCCGCGGCGGCTCGTGCTGGTCGATCGCTCCCAGAGCGTGCCCAGGGCGGCCGCCGACAAGGCCCTGGCCGATATCGTGCGGGCCGCCCAGGCGGCCGGGGGCGGCGATCTTCAGGTGCTCGAGTTCGCCGGCGCCCCGTCCACGCCGCCCACGCCGTCCACGGCAACGGCGGGCGCCGCGGCCGCTCTCGAAACCTCGACGACGAATATCGAGGCGGCGCTGGACGCGGCCTTGGCGGCCCATGCCCAGGCCGCGCTCGCCGGCGTCGTGATGATCTCCGACGGACTCGAGAACAGGGGTGACGCGGCACGCGCGTTGCGCGCGATGCGCGAGGCGCAGCTGCCGCTGCAGTGGGTCGCCGTGGGTCGCGCGCCGCCGCGCACGCGCATCGCCGAGGTCCTCGCACCCAGCCGCGCGCTCGTCGGCCAGCGCATCCAGGTCACCGTGCAGTTGGCGGGGCAGCTGGATGCACCGTTGCGCGTCAAGGCCACCGCCCGCAGCCCGAACGGCGAGACCCGGGTGGCGAGCCGCGAGGTGCAGGGCGCGGACCGGTTGACGATCGAACTCGACGCCGGCCCCACCGGCGCCACGCTGGTGGACCTGGCCCTGGAGGACGCGGCTTCGGGGCAGACGATCGATGCCCTGCCCGACGCCGCCGTCGTCGATATCGCCCCGCGTGCAGCCCTGCTCTATGCGCAGGGGGCTGGCGGGTCGCTGGCGAGCAGCTTGCGCAGCGGCGGCTGGAATCTTGCGGTCGTCCCGGCGGCGCGGCTGGACGCCCACGCCGATGCCCTGGCCGGCTACCAGGCGGTGGTCCTCGACGACGTGGCCCTCTCCGACGCCAGCCCGCGTTTCTGGAGTGCGCTGGTGGCCGCGGTGCAAAACCGCGGCCTCGGGCTGCTGGTGCTGGGCGGCGAGCGCTCGTTTGCTCGCGGCGGGTATCGGGGGTCGGCGCTGGAGGCGATCCTGCCCGTGGCGTCGGAGCCGGCGGCCCTGGATCAGCCCGCGAGCGTGGTGTTCTTGGTCGACAAGTCGGGCAGCATGGGTCGGGGCAGCGCGGGCGTGGACCGCTTTGCGCTGGCCCAGCGCGCGGTGCTCGAGACCGCGCGTGGCCTCGGCGAGCGCGATTCGCTGGGCCTGGTGGTCTTCGACGTCGCGCCGCGCGTGCTGATTCCGCTGGGCCCCGCCCCGGCCGGGACCCTGGCGCTCGCGCGCGACTGGCTGGCCAGCCCGAACGGGGGGACCCGGCTCGCCCCGGCGCTGGAGGCCGCGATCGGCGAGCTCGAACGCTCGGGCGCGGCACGGCGCCTGCTGATCCTCGTCACCGACGGTTTTCTCGACGATGCGCCTCTTGCCGGGTTGCGCGCGCGCCTGGCTCGTTCCCGGATCGAGACGATCGCCCTGGCGGTGGGGCCGGACGCCGACGCAGGCGCCCTAGAACGCCTGGTCGGCACGGACGCCGGCCTGGTGTTTCGCGTCAACGAGGCCGCCGAACTGCCGCAGGTGATGCGCTCGGGGCTGGAGCGCCGCCGCTCGCGCATCGCGCGCGGCACGATCGCCGTGGAGCAGCCCCGGCCGCTGCCGTTCTCGCCCGGCATGCTGAAGGACTGGCCGGCCATCGCGGCGCACGCCGTCACCCGGCCCCAGGCTCAGGCCGTGGTGGCGGTGCAGAGCGAGCGCGGAGAGCCGTTGATCGCCTTCCAGACCGCCGGCCGCGGCCGCGTCGTGGCGGTGACCAGCGGGCTGGGGCGCTGGACCCCGCAATGGCTGGCATGGCAAGGCTGGCCGGGCCTGGCCGGCGGTCTGGCGGACTGGGTCAGCGGCAACGCCCAGGGCCCAACGGTCGGGCTCACGGTGGCGGACCTGCCGTCCCGGATGCAGATCGTGGCCGATATCCCCGCCGGGACGGGCGGCCCCGGCCCCGATGGCGTGTCCATCGCAGTCGATACACCGACGGCGCAGGGCCTGCGGGTATCCGCCGACCCCGTCGCCCCGGGCCGGTGGGTGGCGACCCTGCCCGGCGCCGAGGCCGGCCCCGGCCCCGGTCTCTACACGTTCCTGGTGACGACGCCGCAAGGAACCCAGCGGCAGCTGCATCTGCGGCGCCACCGTGCCGAGAACGAGGCCTGGGGCACGAACCCGGCGCTGGACGCCTGGAGGAGCGCCGGGCTCATCCAGGACGGGCCCGCGGGCTTGCGGGCACAGGTCAGCGTCGGCGCACAGGGCAACGGCCCGCAGCGTCGTCCACCGGATCGGCCGCTGGATCTGTCGCTGATCGGGCTGGGCCTGGCCCTGTTCTTGTCGGGGGTTCTCGTCGACCGGACCCGGGTGAACCGAGCCGGTGTCGTGGCGGCGCTGCTTCGCTGGCGTGCGCGCGTGCGGACTGTCACGCGGATGGGCTCGCACCCCCCCGGTTGAAGCATGCCCATGCCCAGGGGGCTCGCTAAACTCAGGCACAGGGTTCGAACCCGATGCTGCGTGGACTTCGCGCAACGATGACGGCCTGAAAGAGCCCAACGTGTCGACACACCAGCGAGTCCTCAAGTGACGCCGACCCTCGTGCTCAACGTCGTCGGGCTCACGCCCAGCCTGCTAGCGCATGCGCCCCACCTGCAGGCCCTGGCGCAAGCCGGTGCAGTGCGGCCCCTTGCGACCGTGCTGCCGGCCGTCACCACCACGGTCCAGTCGACCCTGCTCACGGGATTGCCGCCGCGCGACCACGGCATCGTGGCCAACGGCTGGTACTTCCGCGACCTCTCCGAGATCTGGCTGTGGCGCCAGTCGAACCGCCTGGTGCAAGGCGAAAAGGTGTGGGAAGCCGCGAAGCGGCGCGACCCGGCCTTCACCTGCGCCAAGCTTTTCTGGTGGTACAACATGTACGCCAGCGTCGACTACGCCGTCACGCCCCGGCCCATGTACCTGGCCGATGGCCGCAAGCTGCCCGACATCCATACCCACCCGGCCGGGCTGCGCGACGAACTGCAGGGCGCGCTGGGCCCCTTCCCGCTCTTCAAGTTCTGGGGCCCGGGCGCCGATATCGAATCGAGCCGCTGGATCGCGCAAAGCGCGCTGCATGTGCTGGAGCAAAAACGGCCCACGCTCACGCTGGTCTACCTGCCGCACCTGGACTACGACCTGCAACGCTACGGGCCGAACCACCCGGGCATCCCGGCGCAGGTCGCGGCGGTGGACGCGCTATGCGCTCCGCTGATCGAAAAGGCCCGCCAGCTCGGCGCCCATGTGGTGGCGCTGTCCGAATACGGCATGACCGAGGTCTCGCGCCCGGTGCACATCAATCGGGCCCTGCGCCAGGCCGGCTGGCTCAGGGTGCGCCTGGAGCGCGGCCGCGAACAACTCGATGCCGGGGCCTCGGACGCCTTCGCCGTGGCCGACCACCAGATCGCGCATGTGTATGTGGCCCGCCCGGAGCTGCTGCCCGAAGTGGCGGCCTGCCTGGCCGCGCTGCCGGGTGTGGAAACCGTGCTCGACGAGGCGGGCAAGCGCGCCGCGGGGCTGGACCATGCGCGAGCTGGCGAACTGGTGGCCGTGGCGCGGGCCGACAGCTGGTTCACCTATTACCACTTTCTCGACGACGCCCGCGCACCGGATTTCGCCCGCACCGTCGATATCCACCGCAAGCCCGGCTACGACCCGGTTGAGCTCTTCATCGACCCCCGGATCAAATTCCCGAAGCTCGCCGTGGCATCGCGGCTGGCGCGCAAGGCAATCGGGATGCGTTACCTGATGGATGTCATCGGCCTGGACGCGACGGTGGTGAAGGGCTCGCATGGCCGCCCCACCGATCGCACGCAGGACGGCCCACTGTTCATCACCACCGCACCCGAGCTGCTCGCCGAAGGGCCGGTGCCGGCCGCCGCGGTGAAGCAGCTGCTGCTGGACCACCTGTTCGGGAGCTCCGCATGAACCCACCCAACCCGGCATGGCGAAAGGCGAGGGTATGACCCCAGAACTGGCTTTGCAGCATTGGCTGGACCGGCGGCTGGCCGCCGCCCCTGCGCTGTGGTTGCGCGACTCCGTCGCCAGCCTCGCGGGCGGGGGCACGGATCGCGATCTCTTCCGCAGCGTGAGCCTGGTCTCGCGCCAGCTCGGCAAGGCGCCGCTGGCGCTCGATGCCGCGGAGCTCGCCATGGCCGAGGCGGCGCGGCCGGGCTGGGACCCTTCGCTCTTGACCGTCGACGAGGCCGGGCGCATCCGGCTGCTGCTCGCCGCCACCACCGACACCGACAGCGCCACCGACAGCGATACCTTCGTGCGTCGGCTCGACCAGCTCTGTGCCACGGCGGACGTCGACGAGCTGGTGGCGTTCTACCGCGGCCTGCCGGTCTACCCGGATGCGCCGCGGCATCGGCTGCGCGCCGCCGAAGGCCTGCGCACGAATATGCGCGTGGTGTTCGAGGCGGTGGCCCACCACAACCCCTATCCCACCGAGCAGTTGCCCGAAGAAGCCTGGAACCAGATGGTGCTCAAGGCGCTCTTCGTCGGCAGCCGGCTGGCCCCCATCGTCGGCCTGGACCGCCGTGCCAATGCCACGCTGGCGCGCATGCTCGGCGACTATGCACACGAGCGCTGGTCTGCGGGTCGGCCGGTGAGCCCGGAGCTGTGGCGCTGCGTGGGGCCGTTCGCGGCGGGCCCGCTGCTCGCGGACCTCGCCCGGGTGCTGGAGGCGGGCACGCCGCCCGAGCGCGCCGCCGCGGTGCTGGCCTTGCGCGGCGCCACGGGTTCCGAGGCCCACCGGCTCCTCGACCACCATGCCGCCCTGCGGGATGCCGTGGCGGCGCATCATGTCGACTGGCAGTCGGTACTCGAATACAACTGACCCGAAGGAGAGTGTCCATGCGCTTCATCGATCCGCACATCCACATGTCGTCGCGCACCACCGACGACTACGAACGCATGAAGGCGGCGGGCATCGTGGCCGTCATCGAACCCGCCTTCTGGCTCGGGCAGCCGCGCACCCATGTCGGCAGCTATATCGACTATCTGTCGAGCATCGTCGGCTGGGAGCGCTTCCGCGCCTCGCAGTTCGGCATCCGCCACTACTGCACCATCGGGCTGAACAGCAAGGAGGCCAACAACCAGGCCCTGGCCGAGGCGGTGATGGACATCCTGCCGCGTTACCTCTCCAAGGAAGGCGTGGTCGCGGTGGGCGAGATCGGCTACGACGACCAGAGCGCGCTCGAAGACAAGTACTACCGCGCCCAGCTTCAACTCGCGCGCGAAGTCGAGATGCTCGTGATGGTGCATACGCCACACCGCGACAAGAAAGCCGGCACGATACGCAGCATGGACGTGGCGGTCGAGATGGGCCTGGCGCCGGGGCGCGTCATCATCGACCATAACAACGAGGAGACCGTGCAGGACGTGCTCGACCGCGGCTTCTGGGCCGGCTTCACCCTCTATCCCAACACCAAGATGGGCAGCGAGCGCATGGTCGAGATCGTGCGCCAGTACGGCTCCGACCGCATCATCGTGGACTCCAGCGCCGACTGGGGCGTCTCCGACCCCCTGGCCGTGCCGCGCACCGCGCAGCTCATGCTCGAGCGCGGCATCGCGCGCCAGCACGTGGAGGCGACCTGCTACGGCAATGCCCTGGCCGCCTACGGGCAGAGCGGCCAGATGGATGAATCGCACTGGCTGGGCGGCGAGGTCGTCGACCAGCGCGGCCTGTTCCTGGGCAATACCGTGCTGCGTGGGCAGGAGCCGCGCGTGGGCGTGCTGCCCGAGAGTGCGTTACCTGCCGACGCGGTGGCGATCAAATAGGTGAGCCGCGGCCCCATTCGCATAGGAGTCCAGACGTCGTGAGAGCCGAGTTCACCACCGCGCTGCGCCATGGCGAGAAGCGTTCTGCCGTCTACGAGCAATCGTTCTCGGTCCGCTACGACTACGCCGTGTGGTTCACGGAGCATCTTTTCGCGCCCGACAACCCGGTCTTCCGCGACACCTTGCTGCGTCGCGAGCCGGACAAGCGCCACCGCTTCGCCGCCTTCATCGATGCCGAGGTCGCGGCGGCGTTTCCGTCGCTGGCCGACGACATCGCCGGCTATGCGCGGCACCACGGGCAGGCCATGGAGTTGCTCGCCACCCCCGACGTGGTGCCCGGCGGCGAGCAGGTGAAAAACGAGCCGGCGCTGCTCTCGCAGTTGCAGCGCCGGCTGGTGGCGCTGGGCCTGGACCGGCATTCCTTCGCCGTGGGCATCGGCGGTGGCGCGTTCCTCGACCTCATCGGCTATGCCGCCTCGACCACGCATCGCGGGCTGCGCCACATCCGCGTGCCCACGACGGTGCTGGCGCAGAACGATTCCGGCGTGGGGGTGAAGAACGGCGTCAACGCCTTCGGGGTGAAGAACCTGCTCGGCAGCTTCGCGCCGCCGTTCGCGGTGCTCAACGATTCCGACTTCCTGCACACGCTGCAGCCGCGCGACAAGATCGCCGGCGTGGCCGAAGCGGTGAAGGTGGCGCTCATCCGCGACCGCGCATTCTTCGATTGGCTGGAGGCCAGCGCCGAGGCGCTGCGTGCCTGCGACAGCGCCGCCATGAGCTACATGATCCGGCGCTGCGCCGAGCTGCACATGCGGCAGATCGCGCACGGCGGCGACCCCTTCGAGACCGGCAGCGCGCGCCCGCTCGACTATGGGCACTGGTCCGCCCACCGGCTGGAGGCGCTCACCGACCACGTCGTGCGCCACGGCGAGGCCGTGGCCATCGGCCTGGCGCTGGACGCCCGCTACTCGGTGCAGGTGGGCATGCTGCCCGCGGGGGGCGAGGACCGCGTGCACGCACTGCTCAAACGCCTGGGTTTCGAGCTCTGGCACCCCGCGCTGGAGTCGCGCGACGCCGAAGGCCAATGGCAACTGCTGCGCGGGCTGAAGGAGTTTCGCGAGCATCTCGGCGGCGAGCTCACCATCACCCTGCTGCGCGATATCGGCGTGGGCGAAGAGGTGCATGAGATGGACGCCGACGAGATCCGGCGCGCGCTCGTCTGGCTGCGCCAGCAGGAGCTGGGCGCGTGAACCTGGGTGGCGGTGTCCACCTCACCTACTGCAGCAACATCCACCCCGGGGAGTCCTGGGCCGAGGTCCGCGCCAACGTCGACCGCTACATCGTGGCTGTGCGCGACCGCCTCATGCCCGAAGGCGATTTCGGCGTGGGGCTGCGCCTGTCGGCGCGTGCGGCCGCCGAGTTGGCCGAGCCCGCGGTATTGGCCGAGTTCAGGGACTTCCTCGCCCGCAACCGCCTGTATGTCTTCACCCTGAACGGCTTTCCCTACGGCACCTTCCATGGCCAGCGCGTGAAGGAGGGCGTCTACCTGCCGGACTGGCGCGACCCCGAGCGGCTGCGCTATACCGACCAGCTCGCCGACCTGCTGGCCGAACTGCTGCCCGGGGATCCCACCGTCCAGGGCAGCGTGAGCACCGTGCCCGGGGCGTTCAAACCCGCGCTGGGCGGCCCGGCCGATGTGGCCCTCATGGTCGAGCACCTGCTGCGCCATGTGGCGCACTTGGTGGCGCTGCGCGCGCGCACCGGGCGGGTCATCACGCTGGCCCTCGAACCCGAGCCGCACTGCTTTCTGGAGACCCTGGACGAGGCCATCGATTTCTTCGCGCGCGAACTGCATGGCCCCGCCGCCGTGAGCCGCACCATGGAACTCACCGGCCTGGCCCGCGACGCGGCCACGCTGGCCCTGCACGAGCACCTCGGCGTATGCCTCGATCTGTGCCATGCCGCGGTGGAATTCGAGGATCCCGTGCAGGGCCTGCGGCGGCTCGGTGTAGCGGGCATTCGCGTGCACAAGATGCAGATCAGCGCCGGGCTGCGGCTGCCCACGCTGTCCGCCGAAGCGCTGGTGGCGCTGCAGCGCTTCGACGATCCGGTGTACCTGCACCAGGTGGTGCAGCGCGGGCCGGGCGGCCTCACGCGCTTCGCCGATCTGCCCGAGGCCCTGGCCTCGCTGCAGGGCGCGGCGGCGGACCTGGAATGGCGGGTGCATTTCCATGTGCCCATCTTCCTCGCAAGCCTGGCGCCGTTCGCTTCGACTCAGGCCTTCATCCGCGAGGTGCTGGCGATCCATCGCGCCAGGCCGGTGTCTAAGCACCTCGAAGTCGAGACCTACACCTGGGGCGTGCTGCCCGAGCCGTACCGCAGCGGCACGGTCGTCGATGCGGTGGCGCGCGAACTCGATTGGGTGCGAACGGAGCTCGGTGCATGAACCTGACGCTGGCACTGCGGCTCGGGCGCATCTCCAATCTGCCCACGGTCTGGACGAATGTCATGGTGGGGGCGCTGCTCGCCGGGGGTGGCCTGGGCGATGCGCGGCTGCCCCTGTTGATGGTGGCGCTCTCGCTGTTCTATGTGGGCGGGATGTTTCTCAACGACGCCTTCGACCGTGACTTCGACGCGCAGCATCGCCCGGAGAGGCCGATTCCCTCGGGGCAGGTCTCGGCGCGGCAGGTTTTCATCATCGGTTTCGGCTTGCTCGCCGCGGGCCTGGTGGGCGTGGCCCTGGCCAGCCGCGGACCGGACGGCCTGCCCGCATGGCGTGCGCTCGCTTCGGGCGTGGCACTCGGCGCGGCAATCGTCTACTACAACGCGCACCACAAGGGCAACCCGCTGAGCCCGCTGGTGATGGGCGTGTGCCGCGTGCTGGTGGTCCTCACGGCGGCGTTCAGCGTGGCGGCCGTGCTGCCGACGGCGGTGGTTCTCGCGGCCATCGCGCTGCTGTGCCACCTCATCGGCCTGACCTATATCGCCAAGCAGGAGCATCTGGACCGCATCGGCGGGCTGTGGCCACTCGGCTTTCTTGCGCTGCCGGGGGTGTACGGCTTTGCGCTGGCGATGCACACGCCGGTGGTCTGGCTGTGGCTGGTGTTGTATGAAGGTGTGCTGATATTCGCGCTCAATCTCCTGCGCCGCCGCGCCAGGGGTGATGTGCCGCGAGCCGTCGTGACGCTGATCGCCGGCATGTCGGTGCTCGACGGCATGGTGCTCGCGGGCGCAGGGCAGATCCTGCCGGCCGCGCTGGCCCTCCTCGCGTTCGTGCTCACGCTGGTGCTGCAACGCTGGGTATCGGGCACCTGAGTGCCCCCGGGGCCGGGCTGCGGCCGGTGGGATGATGCGGCCATGGATATCGGCAGCCCCTTGAAGCAATTGAAGCGACTCTTCGGCCACCTGTTCGCCGCCAGTGCCCTTGTGCTCGGCGGCTGTGCCCTGGCGCCGCCCGCCGAGCGCGCGGCCGCGGCCGCAGGTGCGCCCATGGCCGCCACGGCGCATCCGCTGGCCACCCGTGCGGCGTTGGCGATGATGGCGCGCGGGGGCTCGGCCGTGGACGCTGCGATCGCGGCGCAGATGGTGCTCGGTCTGGTCGAGCCGCAGTCCTCCGGCCTGGGCGGTGGCACGCTGGCTCTGCACTGGGAGGCCGCCACCGGCCAGCTCACCAGCCTCGACGCCCTGGCGGCCGCGCCCGCGCAAGCCACGGCCGGCCTGGCCATCGACGTCGACGGCAGCGTGCTGAGCGCCGAGGTCGTGCGCCGCGGGGGGCGCAGTGTCGGTGTGCCGGGCACGCTGGCCTTGTTCGACACCTTGCACAGTCGCCTGGGCAAGCTCGTATGGGCCACGCTGTTCGAGCCCGCGATCGACCTGGCCGAGCAGGGCTTCGCAATGCCGCGCTATCTGCACGACGTGCTGGCGGCCGCGCCGCCGGGGGCGGTGAACGCGGAGCTTCGCGCGCTCTACTTCGGCGCTGGCGGCCAGGTGCTGCCGGTGGGCACACCGGTGCGCCACCCGGCCTATGCGGACACGCTGCGCCAGATCGCGGCACAGGGTGCGCGCGGCTGGCTGGAAGGCGGCGCTGCGCGGGCCATCGCGGCCGCCGCGCAGCAGGGCGCCAAGCCCAGCCTGATGACCGAGGCCGACGTACGGGCCTACCGCGCCGAGCCCCGCGAGCCGCTGTGCGGCCCGCTGCTGCGCTGGCGCGTCTGCGTCATGGGGCCGAGTTCGTACGGTGGCCTGGCCGTGCTGCAGATGCTGCAGATCGTCCAGGCCTCGGTCGGCAGCGCGGGCCACTACGACTTCGACGACCCCGAGTTCGTGCACCGCTTCGTCGAAGCCGGCCGTCTGGCGCAGGCCGACCGGTTGCGCTACGCCGGTGACCCGGGCTTCGTCACCCTGCCGCTGCGCGATCTGCTCGATGCCGCCTATCTGCGCGAGCGCGCGCAGCGCATCGCCCCCGAGCGCGCCATGACCGAAGCGCCGGCGGGCGTCTTCCCGCACGCCAGCGTGGCGCTGGCCCAGGAGGCCGCGGTGCCCGCCGACGCGACGAGCCAGATCGCCATCGTGGATGCAGCGGGCAACGCACTGAGTGTCACGACCACCATCAACCTGAACTTCGGGTCCTGGCTGACGGTGGGCGGCTTCGTCCTGAACAACGCGATGACCAACTTTGCGCCCGCGCCGCCGCCGGGGCAGACGTGCGCCAACCAGATGGCGCCGGGCAAGCGGCCGGTCACTTCGATGACACCGACCATCGTCTTCGACGAGCGCAACGTGCCAGTGGTGGTGGGCGGTTCGGCGGGCGGCGGCCAGATCGTCGACTACGTGGCCGCCAGCCTGATCGAGATGCTTGCCGCGGGCCGCTCACCGGCGCAGGCCTTGTCGCGCGGGCATGTCTCCAGTGCCGTGGCCGGCACGGTGCAGTTGGAGCAAGGCACCGGCGCGCAAGCACTGGCCGCCGCGCTGCAGGCCAAGGGGCACCGCGTCAGCGTGACCGAGATGAAGAGCGGCCTGGCCTTCCTCAAGCGCGAAGGCGCGCTCTGGGTGGGCGCGGCAGACCCGCGCCGCGATGGCAGCGCGGCCGCGCTCGCGCGCTGAAGCTGCGCCATGGACCAGGACCCGCGCCCCGACGCCGCCACGCCAGTGGCCGCCATCCTGCATGACGGCCGCAGCGACGTGGATGCCCTGCTGCGCCGCTTTGCCGAGGGCCAGCGCGAGGCAGGACGCAAGGTCAGCGGCCTGCTCATGACGCACCGCGAGCGTGGCCCGGGCTGCCAGGACGACCTGGTGCTGACCGACATAGAAACCGGTGACGAGTACCTGGTATCGCAACGCCTGGGCCAGGATTCCAAGGCCTGCAAGGCCGACCCGCAGGGCTTCGCGCGGGCCAGCCGGGTCTTGCGCGATGCCCTGGAGCGCCAGCCGGACCTCGTCGTCTGCAACCGCTTCGGTGCGCTGGAGGCCGAGAACGGCGGCTTCGTGGCCGAGCTGCTGGCCCTGCTCGAACGCGGCATCCCGGTGCTGACCGTCGTCACGCCTCGCTATCTGCAGGCCTGGCAGCGCTTCGTCGGCGAGGGTTCGCTGCTGCCGGTGGACCTGGAGGCCTGTGCCGCCTGGCTGGAAGGCGTGCGGCGGCACCGCTCGGCCCCAGGCGCATGAGCCGCCGGGCCGTTCCCAAGGCGAATACCGCAGTGCGAAGCACCGAGGTTGCTTGATGACGCGCCCGCCTCGCCCTGGCGCGGCCATAGGCGCCGCACACTCATGTTCATCGAGGTTCATAGTCATGGTCTTGTCCCCCCGATTTGCCCCCATGCTGGCCTGCCTGGCCGCAGCGGCCGCCTTCGCTGGCGGCGCCCACGCCGCGCCCACCGTCACCCGCCTCACGCCGCCCAGCGAGCTCTTCACCAGCGGCCGGCCCGAGCCGATGGTCGCGCGCTTCCTGCCGGGCCAGCGCTTCGACCTGCAGGCCACCGTGCGCCCCGATGCCGGCCAGCGCATCGTGGACGCCCGCTTCTTCATCGACGGCAAGCCCGTCAGCGCACCGCACTCGATGCGCCACTGCGCCAGCGGCTGCCGCAAGGAGATCCCGGCCGAGGCCGCCGTGGCCACCGTCCGCGCGGTGTCGCTGCAGGCCGCGGGGCCGCACGAGCTGAGCGTGCAGGCGACCCAGACCGACGGCCAGCGTGTCGGGGCGCGCGGCAACTTCGAGATCGTCCCCTACACGGCCGCCCGCGGGCCGCGGGTGAAGAACATCATCATCCTGGTGGGCGACGGCATGGGCATCGCGCAGCGCACCGCCGCACGCATCGTCCTGGGCGGTTACGCGCAGGGCAAGGCGACGCGGCCGCTGGCGATGGATACCTTCCCGGTCACCGCGCTGGTGAAAACGGCCTCGCTCGATTCGATCGTCACCGACTCGGCGCCGGGGATGACGGCCTATGTCTCGGGCAACAAGAACAACAACTACCAGATGGGTGTGTTCCCCGACGACACGCTGGACGACTTCGACAACCCGCGCATCGAGTACCTCGCGGAGTATTTGCACCGCACCCAGGGCAAGGCCCTGGGCCTGGTGACCACGGCCGACGTATTCGACGCCACGCCGGCGGGCAACGCGGTGCACACCAGCCGGCGCGGCGCGGGTGCCGGCATCGTCGACCAGTTTTTCGACGACCGTGGCCTGACCGGCCTGGCGGTGCTCATGGGCGGCGGGCGCCAGTGGTTCCTGCCCGCCGGCGTGCCGGGATCGGCGCGCAGCGACCGCCACGACTACGCGTTCTCGGCCGCCGAGCCCCACACGACGGACCTGGTGCGCCGCTGGGGCGCCGCCCCGGGTGCGCTGGACAGCACCCGTGACCTGCTCGCCGAATTCTCGGGCGCCGGCTTCGCCTACGTCGCCACCAAGACCGAGCTCGACGCCGTGGACGCACGGCGCAGCGAGCGGCTGCTGGGCCTGTTCGCAGCGGGGCACATGAGCGTGGCGATGGACAAGATCGACGCCCGGCGGCGCGCGAGTGCCGGCGCGGCCGGCCCGCTTGCCGCTGACGCTGACGCCACCGGGCAGCCCATGCTCGAGGAGATGACGGCCCAGGCGCTGGCCGTGCTGGCGCGCCAGCCCAAGGGCTTCGTGTTGATGGTGGAAGCCGCGTCGATCGACAAGCTGGCCCACGGCATGGATACCGAACGCTGGCTGCTCGACACGCTGGAGTTCGACCGCGCGGTGGCCGTGGTGCAGGACTTCGCCCGCCGGCGCGGCGACACGCTGGTCATCGTCACCGCCGACCACGAATGCTCGGGCGCGGCGGTGATCGGCGCTTCGCGCGTCACCGACGCGCAACTGGTGGAACTCGCCGCCGCCGGCGGCACGCAGCCCCTGCGCGACAAGGTCGTGGGCCTGTACGAGCAGGCCGGGTTCCCGCGCTACGCCGTGGGCGCCGACGGTTACCCGCAGACCACCGATATCGACCACCGCTTGCTCATCGGCTACGGCGCGAATGCCGACCGCGCGGAAGCCTGGCGCACGCCGGACCGCGCAGCCCGCAGCGCGCCCGGGCAGCCCATGGTGACCGGCCAGGTGCCGGGGCGCAGCGCCTCGCACACCGGCACCGACGTGGCGCTGTCGGCCTGCGGCCCCGGAGCATCCGCGTTTACCGGCGTGCTCGACAACACCGATATCTTCTTCAAGCTCGCCCAGGCGGCCGTGAAGGGCCCCGGCGTGCCGGCCTTCGCCGCGCCGCCGCGGGCGACCACGCGACGCCCCTAGCGCCGCCCGCCTGCGGGCACGAGGTCCGCGACTTGAGTTGCGTCAACGCATCGTCAATGGCGCGCCCCGGCGGGGCTTGCGGGTGGCAAACTGGTTCGGTTCTGTGCCTCGTCAGCAGGCGCTGGAGGCTGAATTGAACCTTTCCGGGATTCTTGTCACCGCCGATCCTGCCGGGATGCCGGCGGTTCTGGTCGGCCTGGCGCAGTTGCCGGGCGTGGAAGTGCGGCAGTTCGACGCCGCCTCGGGCCGCATCGTGGTCGTGCAGGAGGCCTCCGACGTGGGTGCCGAGATGGAGAGCTTCATGCTCATCCGCACTCTGCCGCATGTGATCAACGCCGACCTGGTGTGCCACTACTTCGCCGACGAAGCCGACCCCGCACCCGGCGTCGCGCCGGCGCACGACCTCTTCCAGGACCCTGCGCAGGGCGCCGCCTGGCAGCCGCACGCCTGATCCCCCAGTCAATACCGCGCTCGGGGCCGAGCCTACGGGCAGCTCCCCACGCAACAAGGCACCAAGGAACCCACCATGACCAGCCTGTCTCGCCGCGAAATCCTGAAGTCCAGCATCGCCGCCACCACGGCCGCGGCCGCCGGGATGCCCTTCACGCAAGCCGCCCTGGCCCAGGGCGCGGCCGCCGAAGCCGGCTGGAAATGGGACAAGGGCGTATGCCGCATGTGCGGCACCGGCTGCGGCATCCAGGTGGCCACCCAGGGCGGCCGTGTCATGGCCACCAAGGGCGACCCGGACGCGCCCGTCAACCGCGGCCTGAACTGCATCAAGGGCTATTTCAACGGCAAGATGGCCTATGGCGCCGACCGCCTGACGCAGCCGCTGCTGCGCATGAAGGACGGCAAGTTCGACAAGCACGGCGCCTTCACGCCGGTGAGCTGGCAGGTTGCGATGGACGAGATGGAACGCCAGTTCCGCAAGCATTACCAGGCCAAGGGGCCTGCCGGCGTGGCCATCATCGGCTCGGGCCAGTACACCATTCAGGAGGGCTATGCCGCCGTCAAGCTGATGAAGGCGGGTTTCCGCTCCAACAACCTGGACCCGAATGCGCGCCACTGCATGGCCAGTGCGGTGGTCGGCTTCATGCAGACCTTCGGCATCGACGAGCCGGCCAACGTCTACGGCGACATCGAGCTGGCCGACACCATCGTGCTGTGCGGCGCGAACGCCGCCGAGGCGCACCCGGTGCTGTGGTCGCGCATGACCGACCGCAAGCTCGGCCACAAGCCCACGCGCATCTTCAACCTCACCACCTACCGCAATCTGTGCTCCGACATCGCCGATGTGGAGATCGTCTTCAAGCCCAGCACCGACCTGGCGATCCTGAACTACCTGGCGCGCGAAATCGTCGCCCGCGGCGCGGTGAATACCGAGTTCGTCGCCAAGCACTGCGTCTTTAGCGCCGGCGCGGTGGATATCGGCTACGGCATGCGTCCGACCACGCAGTACTCGGCCGCCGCCGAGCACGACACCGTGGTCAAGGAAATGGAGAACACGCTCGACAAGAACGAGGCCGTGGCCCAGCGCCGCGGCACCGGCCAGAAGGTCAAGCAGACCGACCGCCTGTCCGCCGGCAAGCACTGGCTGATCAGCTTCGACGAATACAAGAAGGGCATCGAGCCCTATACGCTGGACTTCGTGGCCGAACTGTCCAAGGGCGACGTCGATGAAACGCTGGCCAGCTACAAGGCCAAGCTCGTGCAACTGGCCGACGCCTATTGCAGCAAGCCCGCCAACATCCTGACCTTCTGGACCATGGGGGTCAACCAGCACCAGCGCGGCGTCTGGGTCAACACCCAGCTGTACGCGCTGCACCTGCTGCTGGGCAAGCACGGCATCCCGGGTAACGGCGCGTTCTCGCTCACCGGCCAGCCTTCGGCCTGCGGCACGGCGCGCGAGGTGGGCACCTTCTCGCACCGCCTGCCTGCCGATATGGTGGTGGACAACGCGGCGCACCGCGCCCGCAGCGAAAAGATCTGGGGCCTGCCGGCCAAGACCCTCAACCCGAAGGTCGGCGCCGACCATGTGGCCATCCTGCGTGGGCTCGAAGACGGCGGCGTGGGCTTCCTGTGGGTGCAGGTGACCAACCCCTTCCAGTCCAGCCCCAACGCCAGCCACTGGATCCACGCCGCGCGCGAGAAGGACAACTTCATCGTCGTCGCCGACGTCTATCCCACCATTTCCTGCAAGGTCGCCGACCTCATCCTGCCGGCGGCCTACATGCTGGAGAAATGGGGCATGTACGGCAACGCCGAGCGCCGCACCCAGGCCTGGCGCCAGCAGGTGGACCCGCCGGGCGAAGCGCGCACCGACGTGTGGATGATGCTGGAGTTCTCCAAGCGCTTCAAACTGCGCGAGGTCTGGGGCGAAGTCGCACTGCCGGGCCTGAAGGCCGATGGCTTTGCCGACAACAAGCTGCCCAGCGTGCTGGCTGACGTGGCGCAGATGGGCTACACCCCGGAGAGCACGCTGTACGAGGTGCTCTTTGCGCGGCCCGAGAACAAGAAGGTCGCCTGGCCCGACCCCATCGCCAAGGGCCACGCCAATGCCACCGTCAAGGCACTGGGCGAAAACTGGTTTGTCGAGAAGGCGTTGTTCGACGAATACCGCCAGTTCACCGTCAACCACCAGCACGACCTGGCACCCTTCGACGTTTACTACGGCGACAAGGTGCGCGGCCTGTGCTGGCCGGTGATGCCCACCGCGGGTGGCGGCTGGAAGGAAACTTACTGGCGCTTCTCCGAAGGGAACGACCCGTATGTGAAGAAGGGCGAGGGCTTCAACTTCTACGGCCCGGCCTTCAAGGCCCTGCCCACGGGCACGGTGGATGGCGTGACCGATCCCAAGCCCACCGCCATCGCCGGCAAGGCGAAGATTTTCTTCCGCCCCTACGCCGCGCCGGTGGAGCAGCCCGATGCCAACTACGACCTGTGGCTGTGCACCGGCCGCATCCTGGAGCACTGGCACACCGGCTCGATGACCCGGCGCGTGGCCGAACTGCACCGCGCCCAGCCCAGCGCCGTGATGTACATGCACGCGGCCGATGCCCAGCGCCGTAACCTGAAGCGCAATGATCTGGCCTGGATCGAGTCGCGCCGCGGCAAGGTGCAGGTGGTGGTCGATACCCAGGGCCGCAACAAGATGCCCAAGGGCATGGTCTCGGTGGCCTTCTTCGACGAGAGCATCCTCATCAACAAGGTCGTGCTAGACGCACTCGACCCGATCTCGCGCCAGCCCGACTTCAAGAAATGCGCGGTGAAGGTATTCAAGGTCTGAGCGCGATGGGGTCGTCCGACAAGCCAGGCGCGGCGATGGACCGCCGCCGCTTCGTTCGCAAGTCCGCGCAAGCCACGGCGGCGGCGGCTTGCGGCGGGCTGGCCTGGTTTGCGCTGCTCACCCAGCAGGCGCAGGCGGTGTCGCCCCTGCGCCCGCCGGGCGCCGGTGCCGCGGCTGACTTTGCCGCGCGCTGCATCAAGTGCGGCCAATGCGTGCAGGCCTGTCCCTACGACTCGATCAAACTGGTCAAGGCCACCGAGCCCGGCCTGCCCGGCACGCCCACCATCGTGCCGCGCGAGACGCCGTGCCTCATGTGCGAGCCGATCTACTGCGTGAAGGCCTGCCCCACCGATGCGCTGAACCCGGCCCTGACCGATATCAAGCAAGCGCGCATCGGCCTGGCGGTGATCGACCCCGAACATTGCCTGAGCTGGCTGGGCCTGCGCTGCGAGGTCTGCTTCCGCGCCTGCCCGGTGCAGGGCCAGGCCATCACCCTGCACACCCAGCAGCGCGGGATCAGCAAGCACGCGATGTTCGTGCCGGTGATCCACGCCGAGCACTGCACCGGCTGCGGCATCTGCGAGAAGCGCTGCCCCACCGATGTGGCGGCCATCCGCATCCTCGATCCGGCCAGCGTGCAGGGCAAGATCGGCGCGCACTACCGGCTGGGCTGGGAGCACCAGAGCGCCCCCGAGTCGGCTGCCCCCGCCGCGACGCCGCCGATCGACGCCGCTGTGCCCACGGCCCCGGCCGAACCCGCCAAGCCGGGCAAGGCCGGCGGGCTGGATTACCTCAACCGCGGAGGCCCACCGTGAGCCCGGCCAGCTCGCCGGTAAGTGCGGCGGTGAGTGCGGCGGTGAGTGCGTCGGTCCGCGCGCCGGTGCGCCACCTGCCCGCCCCGACCACGCTGCGCGCGCACCTGCACGCGATGCGTTTCACTCTGGCGCGGCGGATGGTTCAGCTCGGCATGCTGGTGTGTTTTTACGGCACCCTGCACTGGGGCTGGAAAGTCTTCGGCCAGCCCTTGTTGACAGGCGACCTCTCGGCGGCCAAGTTGCTCGGCACGCTGCCGCTGGCCGACCCGCTGGCGGCGCTGCAGATCCTCGCCGCGGGTCATCCCCTGGTCACCGAGATTCTCATCGGCGTGGCGGTGACCCTCGGCGTGTATGCCGCGCTCGGCGGGCGGGTCTTCTGCGGCTGGGTCTGCCCGATGAATATCGTCACCGACGTGGCCGCCTGGCTGCGCGGCAAGCTCGGCCTGGCCGACGCCCCCGACCTGGTCACGCTGCCTGCGCGCACACGCTACGGCGTGCTGGTATTGGCGCTGGTGGTTTCGGCCATCGCCGGTGTGGCCGCCTTCGAGGCCTTCAGCCCGATTGCCATGCTGCACCGCGAGCTGATCTACGGCGCCGGCCTGGGGCTGAGCGCGGCGCTGGGCATCCTGCTGCTGGATACCCTGGTGCTGCGCCGCGGCTGGTGCGGCCACCTGTGTCCGCTGGGCGCCTTCTGGGCCCTGGCCGGCCGCGGCGGGCTGGTCAAGGTGGCGTTCGACGACGCCAGTTGCACGCGCTGCGGCGATTGCGTCAGGGCCTGCCCCGAACCGCAGGTGCTGCACTTCAACACCGTCGCCGCTCGCGGCATGGTGGCCTCGGGCGAATGCACCAGCTGCGGCCGTTGCGTGGCCGTGTGCCCCGAAGACAGCCTGAAGTTCGATCTGCGTTTGCGCATCCACGCTGCAGCCCCGCAGCGGGCCCGCGGCGCACCACCCGTATCCGGAGGTTCCTCATGAAGCGTCCCGCCATCGTCTATGCCGTGGTCCTGACCGCCCTGGCCGGCTGTGCTGCCGTGGCCATCGAGGACCGGCAGGTCGGTCTGAGCAAGACCAGCGTCTTCGACGTCGTCACGCCCACGCCCTTCGGCTTCGAAGGCCCCGAGGCGGCCAAGACCATTCCGCCCTTGCCCGGCTCGGGCATGCCGCCCATGATCAGCCACACGGTGGACGAGTACCTGCCCCTCACGGTGAAGAACAACGAATGCCTCGAGTGCCACGACAAGCCCGGCCGCATCGGCACGCCGGTGGCCGCAGGCAAGCCGCGGCCGGCTCCAGCCAGCCACTACGCGGCCGGTGCGGGTGGGTCCATGGTTCTGTTGGGCAGGCAATACAACTGCCTGTTCTGCCATGCGCCGCAGGCCGGCGTGCAGCCGCTGGTGCGCAACACCTCGAACTGACCCCGCCTGGGGCGTGACCGGCGGGTGAACTGTCACCCGCACGTCACCGCCGCGTCACGGCGCGCCCGGATGATTCCCCCGAAGTCCACGACATCGTGGTGCGGGGGAATCCATGAGCGATACCGTCATCGAGATCAGCCGGCTCACCAAGACCTTCGGCGCCGCCGCCGCGCTCAAGGGGGTTTCGCTGCGCGTGCAGCGCGGCGAGATGGTGGCCCTGCTCGGCGCCTCGGGCTCGGGCAAATCGACGCTGATGCGCCACATCAATGGCCTGCACCGCGCCGACGCCGGCACGCCGTCGGTGGTCACGGTGCTGGGCCGCACGCTGCAGGCCGGCGGCCAATTGGCCGCCGATGTGCGCGAGCAGCGCGCGCGCATCGCCACCATCTTCCAGCAGTTCAACCTGGTGGACCGCCTGCCGGTGATGACCAATGTGCTGGCCGGCGCGCTGCACCGCATTGCGCCTTGGCGCGGCCTGTTGCGGCGCTTCCCGGGCGCGGAATCGCAACGCGCGTACGCGGCCCTGTGCGACGTGGGCATGGAACGCTGCGCCTGGCAGCGCGCCTCCACGCTGTCCGGCGGCCAGCAGCAGCGCGCCGCCATCGCGCGCGCGCTGGTCCAGGGGGCCGAAATCCTGCTCGCGGACGAGCCCATCGCCTCGCTCGACCCCGAATCCAGCCGCCGCGTGATGGAGCTGCTGGAGCAGCTCAATCGCACGCGCGGCGTCACTGTGCTGGTCTCCTTGCACCAGGTGGAGCACGCCTTGCGCCACTGCCCACGCACCATCGCCCTGCGTGATGGGCAGATCGTCTTCGACGGCCCGTCGTCGGCCCTCACGCCGGCGCGCCTGACCCAGCTCTATGGCGGCGAACAACTCGATGCGCCGACCCCCGCCGCGGCGCCCGAGCACCGCAGCCCTGTCCCGGCCCTGCAAGCGGCCTGACCCGTTCTTCGTGACCCCTACGCTACAAGGAAACACCATGGATCGTCGTGCCCTGCTCTCCATCGTCGCCACCACGGCCACCCTCTGGCTCGGTGCTGCCCAGGCCCAGAGCCGTGAAATCGGTTTCGGCATCATTTCCACCGAGGCTTCCAGCAATCTCAAATCGGCCTGGCAGCCGCTGCTGGACGACATGCACAAGGTCACCGGTCTGAAGATCAACGCATTCTTCGCCACCGACTACGCCGGCATCATCGAAGGCATGCGCTTCAACAAGGTGCAGGTGGCCTGGATGGGCAACAAATCCGGCATCGAGGCGGTGGACCGCGCCTCGGCCGAGGTTTTCGCCAAGATCGTCGGCAAGGACGGCACCGAGGGCTACTACTCGCTGCTCGTCGTGCACCGGGACAGCCCGCTGAAGAACCTGGCCGATGTGCTGAAGGCGCGCGCCAGCCTGACGCTGGGCTTCGGCGACCCCAACTCCACCAGCGGCACGGCCGTGCCCGGGCTGTACGCCTTCGGCATGAACCAGGTCGACCCGCTGAAGGATTTCAAGCGCACCGTGCGCGCCAACCACGAGACGAATCTGCTGGCCGTGGCCGGCAAGCAATTGGACGTGGCCACCAATAACACCGAGGCCATCGACCGGCTGCTCCACACGCACCCCGAAAAGGCCGCGCAGGTGCGCGAGATCTGGCGCTCGCCGCTGATCGCCAGCGACCCCATGGTCTGGCGTCGGGACCTGGACGAGCCCACGAAGAAGCTGGTGCGCGACTTCATCCTCGGCTATGGCCGCGACGCGCGCGAGCAGCAGATCCTGCAGAAACTGGGCTACAGCGCCTTCAAGGCCTCGAACAACCTGCAACTGGTGCCCGTGCGGCAGATCGAGCTGGCGCGTGAGCGCAGCCGCATCGAGGCCGACAGCACCCTGACCGCCGACGAGCGCGCGCGCAAGCTCAAGGATATCGATACCCGCCTGGCCGAGCTGGGCCGGCAGATCGCCTCGAACTGAGCGCGTGGTCATGAACGGCGCGCCGGCGCTCGTCGCCACGCCACGGCGGGAGGCCCCCACGCCGCCGCGCACCCCGGTGGGCACGCTGCTCGCCTGGGGCTGCCTGGCGGCATTGCTGGCCGCCAGCTGGCGCGGCGCGGACATGCGCCCGCTGGACCTGCTGCGCGATGCCGGCAACATGGCCGAATATGCGCGCGGCTTCTTTCCGCCGGAGTTCGGCGAATGGCGCCACTACCTGGCCGAGATGGCCGTCACGCTGCAGATCGCGCTCTGGGGTACGGCGCTGGCGATCGTCTGCGCCGTGCCCCTGTCGCTGCTGGCTGCCGCCAATATCACGCCCTGGTGGGTGCACCAGCCGGTGCGCAGGGGGCTCGACGCCTGCCGCTCGATCAACGAGATGGTCTTTGCGCTGCTCTTCGTGGTGGCCGTGGGGCTGGGGCCCTTTTCGGGTGTTCTCGCCCTGTGGGTGCACACCACGGGTGTGCTCGCCAAGCTGTTCTCCGAAGCGGTCGAGGCGATCGACCCGCAGCCCGTGGAAGGCATACGCGCCACCGGCGCCTCGCCCTTGCAGGAAATCGTCTTCGGCGTACTGCCGCAGGTCATGCCGCTGTGGGTGTCGTACGCCCTCTATCGCTTCGAGTCCAACGTGCGCTCGGCCTCGGTGGTGGGCATGGTGGGTGCCGGCGGCATCGGCATGGTGTTGTGGGACGTGATCCGCGGCTTCCAGTACGGGCAGACCGCTGCCGTGCTGCTGATGCTGGTGGTCGCGGTATCGGCCATCGACCTGGTATCGGCGCAATTGCGCAAGCACATCGTCTGACGCGCACGTGCGCGGCCTCGCACGCCCAGAGGGTTTCTTCCTGGACCTCCGCCAGTCGCTCGTAGCCGACCTCCACCGCCAGGTCGCCGCGCGCGATCATGACGCCCGTGGCCGGGCTCGCCAGGGCCGCCATGAGCATCTCGGGCAGGTGCTGAGGATAGGAAGTTCCAGAAGTTCCAATTGCGGCTGCTCCTGACCGTCCGGCCGAGGCGCCCGGATCTACGGGTTGCATCTGCAGCGGGCGACCCAAGACATCGTTGACACCCTGAGGTGGGCGCCAGGAAGCAGGCGCCACCAAGGGCCATGGCGGCGCGCCGCTCGGTCTGAGACCGTGAAGCACCACAGTCTCGACACGAGCAACACGTGCAAGGCACGGTGCAGCAGCCCCACCGGGCGCCGGATGGCGCACCGGCGCATGGCGCAGACGGCGGCCCACCTGGTAGACCACGTCTTCCCCCACGTGCCGGTGCGCCAGTGGGTGCTCATTTGGGACATGCGGTCGCCCACTCCGCTGCGCCAAGTGCCAGCCAGATCACGTCGATCCGAATCATCGGCCGAGCTCCCGCAGCAGCGCGGCGAGCTCGCGCGTGTGAGCCAGCGGCCAATACAGTTCCAGCCGCGCAGCCCCCGCGTTGAGCTCGACGCGTACCGATGCCGACGCGGCGCTGGGCGCCACGCGCGCCGCCACGAAACCGCTCGACCTGGCTGCTGCCAACGGCTCGGCGCTGACGCCGCCAAGCTTGGCTCGCCAGCGGCGCGAAAGCGCGCACCAGCTCGCGATCGAGCGCATCGGAACGTCGTTCGCCTCGGCCCATGCCTTCGCCGTCTGCCCCGAGGCCCGGTATGCCGCCACCCGTTCCAGGCAGCGCTCCATTTGCTGTCGATCCATCCTCACATCGTCTCGCTCGTTGATTGCCGAGACACAAGGTTCGCAGCTTCATCGCCTTGACGAAAGATGGGTTGCCGGAACGCTTACCCTGGAGCAGCCAGTCATCGAGAAGATCCTCACGCACCTGGGTCTGCAGGCCCGCGCTGCGCCGCGGGTCCCAGCCCGTGAGCAGGCTCAGATGCACGCCGCCTGAGAGCGCCAAAGCCTTGACAGTCCACTCGGCCCAGCGCCAGGGGCCGCGGGGATCGGCTGCGCCCGGGCCTTTCAGGACCGAGGCAAAGAGGCCAACTCGTCGGGATAAACCCGTGAACAAGCCCTCTGATGGGCGCGTACAGCGGGGCTCATCGGCGCTCGCCGGGCCACCGTCGCCCACAAAGACTGCAATCCAAGCCCCGACTCACGGACCTGGCCACCCTATCGCCACGGAAAAGGGCCTCTGAACGACCTATCCTCCGAGTGGATGCCGGTGCGCGAACTCGACCGCCGCAACCCACGCAAGAACAACCGCGCCCATGCCTACGGCGACCTCGTGGACCTGATCATGCTGGAAGAGCGCCTGAGCGGCCGGTCACAGCAGATCGACGGCAGCATCGCCACGCCCTTCGGTGCGGCATTCGCGCAGACTGGCGCCTACACCGACCCCGCGCGCCAGTTACTTGGCGCCGAGCAGGAGGCCTGGCTCTTCGAGCGCCTGCGCAACAGCCCTGCGAAGTGGAAGTTCCTCGGTCAGGGCGTGATGTTTGCGCAGTTGAAGGTGCCGGGCTACGGGCTGCCGAACGCGCAGGGTGGCGGCCTCTTCCTGAATTCGGACCAGTGGGACGGCTACCAGCCCGCGCGCAACCGGGTCTACGACGTCATCACAAGTTCATCAACCTGCACCAGCGCGGCTACATGCTGCTGGACGTGACGCCGCAGCGGGCCGTGGCGGAATGGTGGTTCGTCGACACCGTGCTCAGCCCGAGCAACAACGAGACGATGGCGGCGGCCTTCGAGACCCAGGCGGGCATCATCCGCCTGCAGCCGGCGGCGCCGACCAACCCGCGGCCGAATGCGCCGGCGCTGGCCCCCGACAAGCTCGACGGCGGCGACGACTGACGGCCCGCGCTTCGACAGGGCCCGCAGCGCGCGGGCCCTGCGCCCGACGGTCGATCAAGCCACGATGGCGGCCACCCGGGTCCAGGACCAGTAGGCCGCCACCGCGCCGATGGCGTACAGCGCAGGGGTTGTCAGGCGCGGCGCCCACTCCTGGCGTCGAAGCAATTGCACCAGACCCCACGCCGCGCCCACCGTGAGCAGCTGCCCGACCTCGACGCCGAGGTTGAAGGTCAGCAGCGCGGTCACCAGGTGCTGCGGTGGCAGCCCGATCTCCTGCAGCACGCCAGCGAACCCCAGTCCGTGCACCAGGCCGAAGATGAAAGCCACCAGCGCGGGGAGCCGGCGCGACAGGGTCGGGCGCGGATCGAGCGCCTCGTGCGCCACCAGCACGATGGACAGCGCGATGCAGGCTTCCACCGGCGCCGACCGCAGCGTCAACCAACCCAGCGCGGCACTGGCCAGCGTGAGGCTGTGCGCCAGGGTGAAGGCGCTGATGGTCCACACCAGCTGGCGGCGGAAGCCGACGAGGAAGAGCAGCCCGATGACGAACAGCAGGTGGTCGTAGCCGCTGAGGATGTGTTCCACGCCCAGCACGGTGTAGGCCCAGGCGATCTCGCCCATGCCGCGTCGGTCGTCCGCGGCGCCGTAGAGCTGCACCTGCGGCTGTCCAGCGGTGAGGGTGTAGACGCGGGACTGGCCATCCAGCCAGAACACCTTCACCATGGCCGCCGAGAAACCCTTGCCCACACCTTCCATCGCCAGCCGGCCGCTGAGGCCGGCCTCGCCGCAACGCAGCACGTTCGATTCGGCGCGACAGCCCTCGGGCCACACCGGCCGCAGTTCCTCACTGGGATGGACTTTCTCGCCGGCCGACCATTGCCAGAGGAACTCGCCACGCGCCATTTCGCGCACCTGCATCTCGGCCATGCTCATCTCGTGCGCCTGGGCGCCGGGGCCCATCGGCAGCAGCGACGCCAGCAGCAGCACAGCGGTCCAGAGTTTCACGACGCCGCCCCCGGCCTGATGCGGTACTTGCCGGCCAGCGCGCGCACGGCGGCGGTGCGCTGCTCGGCCATCACCGCGTCGGTCCAGTCCTGCAGCACCACGCTGCGCAGCGCCTCGAAGCTGGCGGGACGGGCGGCGATGACGGCATCCAGGCGCATCGCCCGCCAGCCTTCGCGCGTGCTGAGCGCGCGCCACTCACCGGGCGTCGCCCCTTCGAGGCCCTTCGCAAACTCTTCACCGTAGCTCTGCACCAGGTTGCCATGCGGCCGGCCCTTGAACGCGCGCAGCCCGGCCTTGGCATCGCCCGGCGTGCCGGTGTTCAACGCGGCGACGAAGGCGCGCACGGCGTTCTCGTCGCTCTCGCCGGCGAGCACGGCTTCCTGGAAGTCGTAGCGCATCGGCTCGTCATAGCGGACACGGTTCTTCTCGAACCAGGCGCGCAGCACCGGCTCTTCGATGGGCGGGCGCCGGACGTTGGAGTCGACCACGCTCAGGGCCTTGAAGATCACGCGTTCGCGGATGGCGGTGTCGCCCTTGTCCACCTGCAGCGCCAGGCCTTGGCGGTAGAGCACCTCGTTGTCCAGCCAGATCTGGCGCAACGCGGCCAGTTCCTCGGCATTCGGGTCGCGCCCGCGCGTGGCCTTGAAAGTCTGGCGCGCCTCGCGGTCGACATCGGTGCCCATCACGATCGTGTTCGGGTCATCGGCGCGGCCGAGCAGCACATGGTCGACGCCGAACAGCAAGCCCCCCAGCAGCGCGAAATGCAACAGCGGCTCGCGCAGCCAGGCAGGCCAGCCACGCCGGCCGGAACGGTGCTGGCCGAGGCCGTCCAAAGGTTCAATGGGCAGTTGTGCGGACATGAAGGGGTGGGGGCCGTGGCCCGTCGGTCTGACAAGGGAAAAGGCGCCGCGCGATGAAGCGCGGCGCCTGCAGGACGAAGTTCCGGGTGGAACTCAGCGCACGCCGGCCACCACAGCCGAGCCCGTCACCTGGACGTAGATGGGGTTGCTGTAGAACCAAAGGTCGGCCCAGGCCGCCACGTCGTAGGCCACCATCTTCTGGCCGTTCACCACCGGCAGGTGGTCGGGGCAACCGTCGAACTGGCTGCTGGCACTGCGCACCGGGTTGCAGGCGATCTTCAGGTTCGCCGCACTGC
Organism: Rubrivivax sp.; assembly: GCA_030681795.1. Lineage (GTDB taxonomy): Bacteria > Pseudomonadota > Gammaproteobacteria > Burkholderiales > Burkholderiaceae_C > Rubrivivax. The sequence continues at coordinate 73,672 of JAUXRG010000114.1, read as the reverse complement.
GGCCGTTGGTGTAGGTGTCAGACAAGGGGTTGCCGCTGGCGTCGGTCTCGTAGGGCACGGCCGCCGGCAGGTTGGTGCCGCGCAGACGCACGTACTGCGATGCCGTCACCGCCGGGATGCGGTAGGTCATCTTCTTGAACGTGGTGTTGTCGACGCCCGAAGCGACCGGCACCCACGGCGTGGCGCCGCTGCCGTTGAAGGTGCGCAGCACCGTGGCCGAGGTGTTCTTCGCCGCGGCCGGCACCACCGAGAGGTCGGCGGTCGTGCCATCGGCCCGCAGCCAGGCGGTGTTGCGCGGCCACTCGCCGGCGTAGTCGGCGCTGCCCGGCGTCTTGTAGCCGGTGACCATGCCGCGGATGAGGTCGATGTGGTCCAGCACCGGCTGGTTCAGCGGCTGGGTGATGCCCACCTGCGCCAGCGAGGGGTTCGCGAAGGTGTAGGGCGAATAGTTGCTGCCCGCGGGGTCGCGCGCCACCACCGTGACCACGATCTCCGCACCCGGGCGCACCACGAGCTTCTCGCCCATCGTGGCGCAGCCGGCCGTGTCGGTGTCGGTGTTGCCGGTGGCAGCCCGCACCGCCATCGCTTCCACCGCGGCATTGCTGCGGTAGGCCGGGCCAGCGTACGAGGCGCAGGCCACGAAGGCCAGGCGGTCGATCAGCTGGCCGCTGGAAGCCCAGTTGTTGCCGGTGCGCAGGCCGTCGACGATGCTCTGCGGGCGCAGCTTGTCGGCGCCGTTGCGCACCATCGTGTAGTTGCGCTGGTATTCGCCGGGGTAGAAGTCCTGCGTCGAGCGGCGGTCATCGGGGCCGAAGGAGCCGCGGTTGTGCCAGTCGGAACTGGCGAAGAACCACCAGTTGCGGCCTTCACCGAGCAGCGCATCCCAGACGCCGCCGACATAGGCACCGTACACACCGGTGCCGCCGTAGGTGGTGCCGCCGACGGAGTCGGTGGGCACACCGGCGATGGTGTTGCGCAGCTGGCGGTACTCACCACGCTCGCCGGACGCGCCGTGGCCGGGTTGTGTCTCGAAGCCGAAGGCGACGCTGGGCGCGGCGTTGTTCAGGTTCCGCAGGTGCTCGACGTTGAAGCCGTTGTTGCCGTCCGGGTTGAACGGGCCGGCGCGCTCAAGGTGGGCCGGCACGTAGTAGCTGCCGTTGGGGTGGTACGCAGCCAACCACTTCATGGCTTCCACCGTCTTCAGGTGGCCCTTCGTGCCGTTGCCGGTGCCGCTGGCCGGCATCAGCTTCTGCGCGGTGGCGTTCCAGCTCGGGTCGGCAGCGTTCGCGCTGCCGGGCACCGAGCAGACCCAGTTGTTGCCGATGGCGCTGCCGGTGGTGTTGCCACGGCTGGTGTCGGTGTCACCGCGGTCGAAGCAATACGACCACTGGGCCAGCGCGGTGGCATTGCCCACCGCAGTGGCGAAGGACTGGCCGCCGGGGGCGGTGGGCATGGTCGCGTAGTCCAGTGCCAGCGGCATCTGGCCGGTGATCACCGTCATCGACGTGTGCTCGTGGCCGGCCACCACCGACTCCAGGCCCATGAAGACAGGCAGGTTCTTGGTCGCCGCCAGGTACTCCGTCACCGGGTACTGGAACTCCTGGATCGACTGCCAGCGCCACATGTAGCCGTTGCCGCCGACGCCACCGCCGTTGCCCTTGATGGCGGCGGCGCCGATGCTGTTGGTCCAGGTGGTGGTGGGGCCCTGGCCCGCCACGTAGGGGTAGGCCGGCGTGCTCAGCGACGCGTCTTCCACCAAGGTGCAGTTGCGGTTGCCGCCGCCGCCATGGCCGGCCTGGACGAACCAGTCCAGGCCCCAGGGCGTGTCGGCCTTGTCGGTGGACTTCTTCACCAGCTTCTGCATCGAGATCGAGCCGTCGGAGCAGGTGGTGTGGTTGTGGAAGTCACCGGCGACATAGGTGCCGGCGACCTTGGCCGCGTTGGCCGCGTCGGGCGCGGTGCCGATCGCCGTGGCGCCCAGCGCCGCGAAGGCGGCCAGCGCCAGCTGGCTCTTCTTGAAGAGGTGTTGCATCGAGAGGGCTCCTGGAGGGAAGAGATTCGTTGTGGAAGGAACGCGGAGCGGGCGAGCGGGTCAGCCCACCCCCCGTGACGGAAAAATGTTAGGGACGCGGCGTGACCTCGATATGACGTGCTGGCATGTTTGCCGTCCGTTCGGACTGTTCAGAGGAAGCGCGCATAGTCGACATTCAGCGTGGCGTCGACGACGCCGCCCTTCTCGAAGCGCAGCAGCAGCGGATAGCTGCGCGCCACTTCGAGCGGGTGTTTCAGGCCCAGCAGGCGCAGGTGCAGGCCGGCCTCGGACATCACGATCTCGCTGCCTGCCGGAATGAGCAGGCTCAGCCCGGGGCCGGCGGCACCGGCGCCGGGGCCGGCCAGCTCGGCGCCTTCGGCCACCAGTGTCTCCACGCCGATCAGGCGGTCGGCCTGCGAGACCTCGTCGAGCTTCATGCACACCACGGCATGGTTCGCGCCCGGCGCCGTGGCGCGTGTCCACGGGTGCGTGACACGCAAGGTGGGCGCGAAGTACTCGCAGGCCCGCGCCCGGGGTGCCAGCGTCGACGCTGTCAGTGCCATTCCGATGTGCAGCACGGTACGCCGCTGGAAGAGGGGATTCATGTGGGGGATGGTCTGGTCGGTGACGAAAGCACAGGGCCGGGCCGCGCATCCGGCAGCACCGCGGCCCGTGCGGAACCCGCAGCCTATGCAGGCTCGATGACGCTTCGGTGAAGCCCCGGCGTGCCCTCGAGGCACCCCCTGCGAATGGGGGGGTGACCGGTTCGACCACTGTCACGCGCCTGTCGTGCGGGCCTTCCAGACTTCCTGCCATCCACACAGCGCACGGCCGTGACCTTCGTCCTGGCCTGGCGCATCCACCCCCTCAGGAGAACCCCATGAAGTTGCTTTCCACCGCAGTGCTGGCTCTGTTCGCCGCGGCGCCTGCCTTTGCCGGCACGATCACGATCGACTTCGAGGCCGCGCCCAGCTTTGCGTCGGTCGGCAGCACCTACGCCGCCTCCGGCGTCAACTTCGGCGGTGCCGTCCAGGGCCTGGCCAACGACAGCTTCACCACCTACTTCACCAACGCCCCGTCGCCGGTCGGCGTGATGTTCGTGGCGCCGGGCGGCACGGCGGCCGACGCTTCGATGAACGTCGACGGCGACTTCTACGGTCTGAGCTTCTACTACTCGTCTGCGGATGCCTCGACCGACGCCGTGCAGGTGTGGAGCGGCACCGACGGCACGGGTAACCTGCTGGCCTCCTTCAGCCTGGTGGCCAACGCCACCCTCGGCTGCACCGACAGCGCCTACTGCCATTGGGACCAGCTCAGCGCCAGCTTCGGCAGCGCCGCGCGCTCGGTGACATTCGCCGACAGCACAGCCGCCGCCGCCTTCGACAACATCGGCGTCATCCCCGAGCCCTCCAGCGTGCTGCTGGCCGGCCTGGCCCTGGGCGCGGCCTTCGTGACGCGTCGTCGCGCGGCCTGAACGACGGCCCGGGATCAGCCCGTTGAGCGAAGTCTTCGGGCTCTTTCCGACGCCCTTCCTGCGTGCACCCGGTGTGCTCGACCCGCGCCTGGTGTCCGCGCTGGTCGAGCACTTCAGCGCCAGCGCCGTGCGCGAGAACAACGCGTCGGCGAACCTGTCGCACACGTCGATGCTGCGCCCCGGCGACAGCCCCTTGCTGGTGGAGGCCGCCGCGCTCATCACGCCGCGGCTGGCCGAGTTCGGCGCGCTGCTGTTCGGCGAGGCGCTGGGCTGGTCGATCAAGGAGATGTGGGTCAACCTGCTGGACACCGGCGGCCGCCAGTCCATGCACAACCACGCCAACAGCTTCATCTCAGGCGTGGTCTACCTGACGCCGACGCATCCCGACTCGCGCACGGTGTTCATGAAGTCGCCCGGTGGCACCGAGTTCTCGTTCAAGAACGACCACGCCGGCGTGGTGACCGGGCCCTACAACGCCGAGAAGTGGGTCAGTCCCCAGCCCGAACCCGGTGACCTGGTGCTCTTCCCGAGCTACCTCATGCACGCCGTGCCGCCCAACCCCGGGCCGCGGCGCATCACCATGGCTTTCAACGCCATCCCCACCCGGCTCGACTCCTGGGGCTACGCGATCAACTTCGCGGGTTGAGCAGGCGCCTGTTTCCGTGAGCCAGATTCCAGGTGCCGACCTCGGGCGGCCGTCGCCCGCCCGCCAGCGGATTGCACTGGGGGTGATGGGTGCTTCGGGTTTCGCCGGTCTCGGTTACCAGCTCGTCTGGACCCAGCAGAGCGCGCTTTGGCTGGGCCACGAGGCCGCGGCCGTGCTGGCGGTCCTGACCGCCTTCTTTGGCGGCCTGGCGCTCGGCGCCCTGGTACTGGGGGCGCGCATCGAGCGCAGCCGGCGGCCCGAGCGCTGGTATGCCGGCTGCGAACTCGTCATCGCCGCCTGGAGCATCGCCTTGTCCGCAGGGATGGCGCCGTTGACGGCATGGCTGCTGGAACTTACGGGCGCCGAGCCCGGCCCGGCCTGGCAGTGGTCCGTCGCCTTCATCGGCACCTTCCTGCTGCTGTTGCCGGCCACCGCGGCCATGGGCGCCACGCTGCCGGCGATGGAGCGCGTGACCGCGCGGCTGCGCAGTGAAGGGGGCTCGATCGCGGCGCTGTACGCCGCGAACACGCTGGGGGCGGTGGTGGGCGTGTTGGTGGTCGCGTTCTGGCTGGTGCCCGAGATCGGTCTGGCACGCACGGCCACCGTCTGCGCCGCCCTGAACCTGCTGTGCGCCGCCGGCGCGCTGGCACTGGCGGGCCCACCGCGGCCCGCTGCCACGCCGGCCGGACGCGCCGCGGCCCATGGCGTGCTGCCGGCGCTGCCGGTGCTGGCGGCCACCGGCCTGCTGGGCATCGGCTACGAAGTGCTGGTGGTGCGCGTGCTGAGCCAGGTGACCGAGGACACGGTCTACACCTTCGCACTGCTGCTGGCGGTGTATCTCGTCGGCACGGCGCTCGGGGCGGCGGCCTACCAGCGCTGGGGCACGGCCCGGCTTCGCGGCCTGGGCGCCGAGCCGACCACCGGCACGAACCCTGACCCGCTGCGCGACCGCCTGCTGCAAGGGGTGGCGGCCGCCTGCCTGCTCGGCACCGCCAGCCTTTGGGCGGCCGAGCGCGTGGGCCACGCCGTGCGGCAAGCTCTCGAAGGCCCACAGTTCGACGGCATGGCCGCAGCCCTGGTGGCCGAGGCCACCCTGGCGCTCATCGCGTTCGCGCTGCCCACCGCCGCGATGGGCGCCCTGTTCAGCCACCTCGGCACCCGGGCGCGCGCGGCCGGCATCGGTCTGGGCCAGTCGCTGGGCGTGAACACCCTGGGTGCCGCCGCCGCGGCGCCGCTGTTCGGGGTGCTGCTGGTGCCCGCGCTGGGCACCAAAGGGGCGCTGCTGCTGGTGGTGTCCGGCTACCTGGCGCTGTGCGCGCGGCCCAGCTGGGCGAGGCCGTTGCCGCTGCTGGTGGGCGCCGCGGTGGTGGTGATGGCCGTGTGGGCACCGCCGCTGCGCTTCGTCGACGTGCCCGATGGGGGGCGCGTGCTCAGCTACCGTGAAGGCACGATGGCCGCGGTGAGCGTGGTGGAAGACGCCGAGGGCGTGGCCCGCCTGCGCATCAACAACCGCCAGCAGGAAGGCAGCAGCGCCACGCGGCTGACCGATGCGCGCCAGGCCCTGCTGCCGCTGCTGCTGCATCCCCAGCCGCAGCGGGCACTCTTCCTGGGCCTGGGCACGGGGGTGACGGCGGCTTCGGCGGCCGAGGATCCGACGCTGCAGGTCGACGCCGCCGAACTGCTGCCCGAGGTCATCGAAGCGTCGCGTCACTTCACGCACGGCTTCGCGATCGGATCACCCCAGCCCCGCTTGCGCATCGTCGCCGCCGACGCGCGGCGCTATGTACGCGCTGCGGGCCCGCGCTACGACGTCATCGTGTCCGACAACTTCCACCCGGCGCGCAGCGGATCGGGGGCGCTCTACACGGTGGAACACTTCCAGGCGGTACAGGCGCGCCTGGCCACCGGCGGTGTGTTCTGCCAATGGTTGCCGCTGCACCAGCTGGACCTGCAGACCCTGCGCAGCATCGTGCGCGCCTTCACCCTGGTCTATCCCGGCGGCTGGGCTCTGCTGGCGACCAACAGTCTGGAGACGCCGGTGCTGGGTTTGCTGGCCCGCGAAGATGGCCGACGCTTCGACCTCCCGCGCCTGGCTGCGCGGCTGTCGGCGCACGCGCAGCCGAACGACCTGGCGGACTTCGGCATCGCCGACGCCTACGCACTGCTCGGCGGCTTCGTCGCCGGGCCGCAGGCGCTGGCACGCTTCGCAGAGGGTGCCCCGCTGAACACGGACGACCGCCCCGTGGTGGCCTACCGCGCCCCACGCATCACCTACGCGCCCGACTCATTGCCCCGCGAACGCCTGCGGGCGATGCTGAAGGAGCTGTCGATCACGCCCGCCGAGCTCGTGGACGGTGTGGCAGACCTGCCGGAAGCGCCGCGCCTGGCGGCGTATTGGGCCGCGCGCAACGGCTTCATCGAGGCCGGCCGCAACGTCCGCCCTTCGGGCCATGTGCTGACGATGCTGGCGCAAGTGCGGGAGCCCCTGCTCGCCGTGCTGCGCACCAGCCCCGACTTCCGGCCCGCCTACGACCCGCTGCTGCGCCTGGCCGCGGCCCTGGGCCGCACCGACGCCGTGGCCGCGCGTGCGCTCGTCAGCGAACTGGTGCAGGTGCAGCCGGCGCGGCCGGAGGGGCCCGCCTTGCTGCAGCAGCTGGACGCCTTGCCGCGCTGAGTCGGCCCCGCCGACTTCTGTAGCCCGCTCCACGCGGGCACGGGCCGAACTGAAGATCCTGCAGAGCCGTGCTGCTGATGCTGGTGGTCGCGGTATCGGCCATCGACCTGGTGTCGGCGCAATTGCGCAAGCACATCGTCTGACGCGCACCGGGCTCGTCAGGGCTGCGCTGGAAGATCAGGTCGCGGTTTCGGGTGGATCCGGCAACGACGCCCAGGCTTTCAGCGCCCGCATCAGGTGCCGCTTCTTCGACTGGTGCGTGGCCATGCGGCGCAGGATGTCGTCGAGCGTGCGGATCGCGTCCAGGATGTGCGGGCCCTTGTTCAGCATCACGCATTCGGCGCGCCCGGACATGGCGGCATCGGAGATCTCGGCGCGCGACGGCAGGCCGGTCTTGGCCAGCGTTTCCAGCACTTGCGTGGCCCAGATGACGGGCACATGCGCGGCCTCGCAGGCCCAGAGGATTTCTTCCTGGATCTCCGCCAGCCGCTCGTACCCGACCTCCACCGCCAGGTCCCCGCGCGCGATCATCACGCCCGTGGCCGGGCTCGCCAGGGCGGCCATGAGCATCTCAGGCAGGTGCTCGAAACCGCGCCGCGTTTCGATCTTCAGGACCATGCCGAGGTGGCCCGCGCCGAGCGCCATCAGCCGTTGGCGGAGCTGGCGCACATCGGCGGCCGATTGAGCAAACGACAGTCCCACCATGTCCGCACAGCGGGCGACGACCTCGAGGTCTTCGAGATCGGTGGCGGTCAATGCCGGCAGTTCCAGCCGCGTGTCCGGCAGGTTGATGCCCTTGTCGGCGAGGAGCCGCTCGCCGGCTTCGCGCGCCTGGGTGATGTCGATCTCGAGCCGGGCCGCCGTCTTGCGACGCACGACGCCGCCGATGCGGCCGTCGTCGAACCAGATGCGCTCGCCCTTGCGTGCATGTTCGAACGCCTCGGGCAGGGTGCAGGCGATCGTCGCGGGCTTGGCGCGCTGGCCCTTGGCGGCCGGCAGCGGCCCGTGGCCCAGCCCTTCGCGCACCAGGTTCAAACGGTCGCCGCGATGCAGAACCAATCCGCCTGGGCGCACCGGCAGGTCATGCACCGCCGTGACGGCGGCCTCCTGATCCTGTCGAGCCCGACCCAACAGCGTATGGGCGGCGATATAGACCGAGCGCTTGCACTCGACCAGGACGCCTTCCCCTTGTCGAGCCACCACGGTGAGGCGACGCCTGGCGTCTCGGGCATCCACGAGTTCGATTCGCGACCCCGCATCGAGCTCGGCCAGCCACGCGGCGTCGACGCCGATGCAAAGCTCCGCGCCGTGAATCGTGGCCGCCGACCCGGCAGGCCGCAGCCCCAGGCGGCCGGCCTGCGTCACGCGGCCCAAATCGTCTTTGGTGGGTTTGACCCGGGCCACCTCATGGCTGCCGGCGATCGGCCCGGTGCGCAGCTTTGGTCCGCCCAGGTCCATCAAGATGCGCACGGGGCGGCCTACGCTCCGAGAAGCCCTGCGCACGCTGTCGGCCATGGCACGCCAGGCATCGGCGCCGTCGTGGGCGCAATTGATGCGCGCGACATCCATTCCCGCGGCCACCAGGTCGTCGACCAGTCCTTCGTCCACGGCCGCCTGGCTGGGCAAGGTCACCATCACGCGCACGGCGCGGTCCGGGGGTTCGCGGCCGAAAAGGGCGACGGCATGAGCTTGCAGCATGGCCGGCCCCCGCCGCGAGCCCGAGGGTTCGTCTGCGGTCAGCGCCGTCCACGGGCGGCCCACGAGGCGGTGCAGGATGCCCAGCACCTTGTCGAGATTGGCCATCACATGGGTCTCGGCACGGCCCAGCGAAGACAGCCCCAGGCGCGCCAGGCGTTCCTGGAGGTGACGCAAGTCGGCACGCCGCAGGGCCAGGTAGTGCGCCAGGTTCACCGCGCTGGCCGCATGCGACGGATCGGCCTCACGCAACCAGGGAGCCGCCCGCGTTTCAGCCTGGAGCATGGATTCGCGGATCTCCCACAACTCCTGGATCAAAGCTTCGCAGGCGGCGATGTCCCACGTCGAGTCCTGCCCGAGAACCGCGTCCGCTTTCACTTTCATCCACTCTCCCGAATCGGACCGGGTTCAGTTCACGCGCAGCCCGCCGCGCCAGACCTGGATCACCACCGGCACCCCGGCGACTTCGCGCACGCGGATCAGGTCGCCGCGCAGACCGGCGGCAATCGTGCCGCGGTCGTGCAGGCCGCAGGCCCGGGCCGGCGCGCGGCTGACCAGGGCCACCGCCGCGCTGGCGTCGAAACCGGCCTCGCGCTGCAGGGTCCAGGCCGCCTGCAGCAGGCTGCCCGGCACATAGTCGCTGGACAGCGCGTCGAGCAGCCCCTCGCGCGCCAGCGAGCGCGCGCAGACGTTGCCCGAGTGCGAGCCGCCGCGCACGACATTGGGCGCGCCGGCCACGGTGGTCAGGCCATGCACCTTGGCACGCCGTGCGGCGGCCCGCGTGGTCGGAAACTCGCTCATCGAAGCCCCCAGCGCGTGGGCTTCGTCGACATGCGCTTCGGTCGTGTCGTCGTGGGTCGCCAGTGCCACGCCGTGCCGGCGGGCGAAGTCCACGAACCAGGCCCGGTTGGGCTGCGCATGCATCGCCTGCCGCTCGGGCGCGATGCGCACCTCGTGGTCGAACTGGGCATTGCTCCAGCCCTTGCGGCCGGTGTAGTAGATGCGCGCCTGCTCGATATCCTGCCATTGGCGCTGGCCGGGCGTGTGGTCCATCAGCGAGATCAACGCCAGCCGGGCGTGGTGGGCGAAGGGCTCGAAGAGCTCGCGCGCGTTGGCTGCCGGCAGCTCGCAGCGCACGTGGATGCGGTGGTCCACGCGCAGCGCGCCGGCGGCCTCGAGCTGGTCCAGCGCTTCGAGCAGCGCGCTCTGGTCGCGCGAGCGAAAGCCTTCGCCGTAGGGGTCGCCCACGCCGATCGCATCGAGCACCGTGGTGATGCCCGCGGAGGCCATCTCCGCGTCGTGCGCCTGCACCGCGCCGGCCATGGGAAACGTGGCGCGCGGCCGCGGCGTGACATGGCGTTCGAGGTTGTCGGTGTGCACTTCCACCAGGCCCGGCAGCAGCCAGTCGCCGCCCAGGTCGATGGCCGAGGGCAGACTGGTGGGTGTGCTGCTCACCTCGTCGACCCGGCCCGCGCGCACGCGCACGGTGCCGCGTAGCAGCACTTCGTGGCGCAGCACGACGCGCGCGTTGGTGAGGATGAGGTCGGTGGTCATCGCCGCCGTTCAGTGGAATTCGATGCAGCGCGTGGCCACGGCGTCGCGCACTTCTTCGTCGTGGAAGATGCCCACGATGGCGCTGCCCGCGGCGCGGGCTTCACGGATCAGCTCGATCACGACGCGGCGGTTCATCGCGTCCAGCGATGCCGTCGGTTCGTCCAGCAGCAGCAGCCGCGCCGGCTGCACGAAGCCGCGTGCGATATTGACGCGCTGCTGCTCGCCGCCCGAGAAGGTGGCCGGCGGCAGCAGCCACAGGCTCTCGGGCAGGTTCAGGCGCGCCAGCAGCGCGCGCGCCGGTGCGCGTGCCGCCTCGAGTTGCTGATCGTGCAATGGTTCGTCGAAGACCGTGCCCTCGGGCAGCGGGGCGGCCAAGGCCAGGCGGCGCTCGGCCACCACATCCAGCGCCGCCACGCGCGGCACGGCGCGCAGGAACTGGCTGACGTAGGCGAGCTCCTGGCGGCGCAGGGCGATCACCTGCCGCGGCGTGGCCTGCGCCAGGTCGACCACGGCGCCGTCCGCCGTCCGGTAGAGCAGCGTGCCCTGGTCGACCCCATAGCTGCCGTGCAGGCATTTGATGAGGGTGGACTTGCCGCGCCCCGAGGCACCGACCAGGGCCACGCACTCGCCCGCGCCGACCTCGAAGCTCAGCCCCTGCAGCACGGGCAGGGTGAGGCCGTCGCGCAGGTGCAGCGTGAAGGCCTTGTGCAGGTCGCGCACCTGCAGCACGTGGTGGCCGTTCGCGCCGTTCGCGCCGTTCATCAGGCAGCCTCCGTGCTGCGCACTGCGGTATTCGCCTTGGGAGCGGCCCTGCGGCTCATGCGCTCACCACCGAAGCCACCAGCAGCTGCGTATAGGGGTGGCGCGGATCGTCGAAGACGCGGTCCGTGAGGCCCTGCTCGACGATGCAGCCGCCGCGCATCACCAGCGTGCGGTGCGCGAGCAGGCGCGCCACGCCGAGGTCGTGCGTCACCACCAGGGCACTGAGGTGCAGGCGGCTGACCAGCGAGCGCAACAAGTCCAGCAGCCTCGCCTGCACCGAGACGTCCAGCCCCGAGGTCGGCTCGTCCATCAGCACCAGGCGCGGCCGGGTGACGAGGTTGCGTGCGATCTGCAGGCGCTGGCGCATGCCGCCGGAGTAGCTGCGCGGCGTGTCGTCGATGCGTGCCGCATCCAGCTCCACCCGCGTGAGCCAGGCCTGGGCTTCGCTGCGCAGCGTGGCGTAGTGGCGGCCGCCGGCGTCCATCAGGCGTTCGCCGATATTGGCCCCCGCGCTCACGCCCATGCGCAGGCCCTCAACGGCATGCTGCTCGACGAATCCCCACTCACTGCGCATCAGCGCGCGGCGCTCGCGTTCCGTCATTTCGTGCACGTCCAGCCAGGTGCCGCGGGCATTGCGGTAACGCACTTGTCCGCTCTGCGGCGCGACGCGAGCGGCCACGCTGCGCAGCAGGGTCGTCTTGCCCGAGCCCGATTCGCCGACGATGGCCACCACCTCGCCCGGGTACAGCTCCAGGCTGGCCTGGTGCACGGCGTAGACCCCGGGAGGCGCGGACGCGAAACGCACGCTGAGGTCGCGCACGCTGAGCAGCGCTTGCGCTTCAGTCCGCATGGCCGGCCTGGCTGCCTTGCGCCTGCTGCTCGCGGCACCAGTCGGTGTCGGAGCAGGTCCACAGGGTCTGCCCATCGTCCAGCGGCATCTCGTCGAGCCAGCTCGTCGCGCAGCCGCACAGCGCGCAGGCGTGCGGCTGGCGCGGCACGTGGAAGGGGTGGTCCTCGAAGTCCAGGCTTTGCACGTCGGTGTAGGGCGGGATGGCATACAGCCGCTTCTCGCGCCCGGCGCCGAAGAGTTGCAGCGCCGGCATGCGGTGCATCTTCGGGTTGTCGAAGCTCGGGATCGGCGAGGGCGACATCACGTAGCGCCCGTTCACTCGCACCGGGTGGTCGTAGGCCAGGTCGATGCGACCCCAGTGCGCCACGTCCTCGTAGAGCTTCACGTGCATCAGCCCGTACTCGCCCCAGGCGTGCAGGCGGCGCGCCTCGGTGCGGCGCGGCTCCAGGCGGTACAGCGGCTCGGGCTGCGGCACCTGGTAGACGAGGATCTGGGTCTCGGTCAGCGGCGCCTCGGGGATGCGGTGGCGGGTCTGGATGAGGCTGGCCTGGCGCGTGTGCTCGGTGGTGGCCACACCGGCGGTGCGCGCGAAGAAGCGGCGGATATTGACGGCGTTGGTGGTGTCGTCGGCGCCCTGGTCGATGACCTTGAGCACGTCGCCCGCGCCGAGGAGGGCCGCCGTCACCTGGATGCCGCCCGTGCCCCAGCCGTAGGCCAGCGGCATCTCGCGCGAGCCGAAAGGCACCTGATGCCCGGGCAGCGCCACCGCCTTGAGCAAGGCGCGGCGGATCATGCGCTTGGTGCGCTCGTCGAGGTAGGCGAAGTTGTACCCCTCGGTGGTCATTTCGCGTGCTCCTGGCGCAGCGCGCGGATGAGCTGCAGTTCCGATTCGAAGGTCACGTAGTGCGGCAGCTTGAGGTGCTGCACGAAGCCCGAGGCCTCGACGCTGTCGCCGTGCGAGAGCACGAACTCGCCGTCCTGCGCCGGGCTGGTGAGCTCGTCGCCGAACTCGTCGGCGCGCAGCGCGCGGTCCACCAGCGACATGGCCATGGCCTTGCGTTCGCCGTGCCCGAAGACCAGGCCCTGGCCGCGCGTGAACTGCGGCGGCTTGCCGGCGCCGCCGGTGAACTGGTTGATCATCTGGCAATCGGTGACTTCGATCTCGCCGATGTCGATGGCGAAGCCCAGCTCCTCGGGAACGATTTCCACCGGCACGGTGCCGACCTTGATCTCCCCGGCGAACGGATGCGTGTGCGCGTAGCCGCGCTGCGTCGAGTAGCCCATGCCGAGCAGCCAACCCTCGTCGGCACGCGCCAGCATCTGCAGCCGTGCGGCGCGGGGCAGCGGGTAGATCGGCGGGTCGCGCGTGATGTCCGGCGGTTCGGGGTCGCCATCCAGGCCCGCCCCGCTTTCGATCAGGCCCTCGGCGCACAGCGCCTCCAGGGCACCGGGCAGCGGCTCGTGGGCCGCATCCATCGGCGGGGTCGGCGCGCTCGCCGCGGGCTGCGCGCCGTGCAAAAGGCCGAAGTCGAGCAGGCGCTGGGTGTAGTCGAAGCTGGGCCCGAGGACCTGGCCGCCGGGGATGTCCTTGAATACCGCCGAGACGCGCCGCGCCACCTGCATGCGCTGCAGGTCCAGCGGCCGCGTGTGCAGCAGCCGGGGCAGGGTGGTGCGGTAGGCGCGCAGCAGGAATACCGCTTCGGTGACGTCGCCCTGGGCCTGCTGCACCGCCAAGGCGGCCCCTTCGGTGTCGTACAGCGAAGCCTCGGCCATCACGCGGGCCACCAGCAGGCGCAACTGTTGCGCGATCTGCGGCACTTGCAGGGCCGGCACGGCGGGGTCGCCACGGCGTCGGTCGTCGAGCAATTGCTGCGAAGCCCGGATGGCGGCCTCGCCCCCCTTCACGGCGATATACATCGCTCAGCCTTCCAGTGTCAGGTTCGTGCTGCGGGGCAGGGCCACCAGCGCGTCGCCGCAACACAGCAGCAGGTCCACACCCCGCGGGAACAGGGCTTCGTCGTCGCGGCGCAGTTGCCAGACCTCGGCATTCACGCCCGCCACGGCGAGCCGCTGCCGGGTTTCGATGCCGGGCCCGGCAAGAGTCAGGGCCAGGCCGTCGATCCGGCGGTGGCCCAGGCCGTGACCCAGGCCCCTCACCTCCAGCAGCAGCGTGGCGCCGTCCTGCGGCTGCTCGTCGCTGCCGCGGCCCAGGGCGGACCACAACTCGGGATCGAGTTCGTCGGCGCGCGCCGCAACAAAATCGGCCTGGGCGATGCGCTGCGTGAAATTCACGCCGGTGTGAAAGGGCAGCCAGGCACGCAGCATCTGGGTATCGAAAGCCGGCGACAGCCACAGGCTGGTTTCGCCGTCGAGCAAGGTCAGCAACAGCGCAGCCATGGCGGTGGACAGCGGCGGCGGTGGTGCGAATGCGGCAAGCTGCGGCAGCGCCAGCGACTGGGTCCGCCCGGGGCGCGACAGGGCCTCGAGCGTGCGCCTGAAGACGGCCTGTGACGTCGGCCCCGGCGTGGCAAATCCGGCGGGCAGGGTGGCGAGCTCGGTGGCGTTCATGAGGTCTGCTCGGGTTGCACGGTGAAGAAGCGCACGCGGCTGGCTTGGGTGGCGGCAGCGGCCTGGTCACGGGCGTGCGCCAGCGCCTGCTCCAGCGGCTGCAATACCGAACGTTGCAGCAGGCCATGCAGGTCGGCGCGCTGCAGCAGCGCATCGAGCTGGGCGATGCGCTCGACCCGCCGCGCGTCGCGGCCCAGCGCGTAGCCGACGCCGGCCACCACCTGTCCGTCGGGCGCGCGGTGTCGCACCACGCAGCGCGTCATCGTCGCTTCGCCCAGGTTGAAGCGCCCGCCCCCGCCGCCGACGCGCGCACGAACCAGGGCCAGCCCGGTCTCGCTGGCGCGCAGCGGCTCGAAGCGGAAGTCCGCCAGCACCGGGTCGGCATGCAAGGCCAGCAGCGCCGGGTCCGCCAGCGCCAGGGTGCGCAGCCATTGGGCACGGCGTGCGTCGGCGGTATCCGGCGCCTCCGCGTGGGGCGGCTTCATTTCGTTGTCATGCAGGCGGCTTCACAATGCGCCGCAGTATCCAGAGCCGCCGTGACACTTTGTTGACCTCGCCGCGCCATGCCGTGTACTGGACCCCCGAGCCCGGCCACCCGCTGTGGGCCGCCGGCTGCGCCTGGCTGGGGCGCGACCCGAGCGCACCGGCCCTGCACGAGGGCGGTCCACCACCGGGGCGCGCCGCGCCCTGGCGCTACGGCTTGCATGCCACGCTCAAGCCGCCGATGCACCTGGCGCCGGGCCGCGAGCTGGCGGGCCTGTGCACCGAACTGCAGCGCCTGGCCGAGGCGACGCCGCGCTTTGCCTTGCAGCCCCTGGGCGTGGCCACGCTGGGGCGCTTCGTGGCGTTGCGGCCGCCCTGCACGCCCCCCCGGCTCCAGGCCCTGGCCGACGCCTGCGTCACGCGCCTCGACCCCTGGCGTGCGCCGCTGGCGCCGGGTGAACTGGAACGCCGCGCCGCCGGCTTGAGCGAGGAGCGGCGCGCGTTGCTGCAGCGCTGGGGCTACCCCCACGTGCTGCAGGCCTGGCGATTCCACCTCACGCTCAGCGACTCGATAGCCGACGCTGCGGCGCGGCAGTCATGGCTGGCGGCGGCCCGGCAACATTTCGCCGACGCGCTGGCGGCCCCGCTGGAAATGGCTTCGATCAGCCTGTTCGAAGAGCCCGCACCGGGCGAGCCTTTTCGGCTCAGGCAGCGCTTCGCGCTGCGGCAGGTCAGTTGAGCGCGCCCCAGCCGGTGGGCAAGCGGCGGTAGCACCCCCTGGCGTCCAGCGCCTCGGGTTCGACGGCCTCGGCCGTGCTTTCGATCGGGTCGCCGAGGAAGGTGTCCAGGATGGCCTGGCGCGTGGCCTTGCAGGGCGAGACACGGGCAGACTCGAAGCCGTGCTCGAACATGTAGAAGCTGTAGACCGTGATCTGCGTGGGGAGGTTCATCGGTTCGCTCTTGAAGGACTTGGCGGCCCGGTGAAGTCTATCGCGCCGGCGCTGCGGTTCGGATTCCGGGGCCGAATTTCGGGCGCATCGTCTTGTTCGTCGCGGATCAACGGTATAAACTGTATACACCGTTCAACCCGAGGTGTATCGTCATGGCAGCTTCACGCACTCCGCGCCAAAGTCCAACCCCCTCCGCGCAAGCGACGGCCCCGGTGGCACCGGTGGCCCCGGCCACCAAGACCCCCGTGAAGCGCGCCCCGGCGGCCAAGCGTGCCGTGCGCGCGCCGGCCGCCCGCGCCGCCGCCAAGTCCAGGCTCGCCGTCATGTCGCCGCCGCCCGTCGCGCCGCCGCCGGCCGCGAGCCCGGCCAAGCCGCACCGCGAGAAGCTCATGCGCGACAGCTTCACCATGCCTGCCGGCGAGTACGCGCTGATCGGCCAGCTCAAGCAGCGCGCGGTGGCGCTGGCGCGCCCGGCGAAGAAGAGCGAGCTCCTCAGAGCCGGGTTGAAGGCGCTCGCGGCCATGAGCGACGAGACGCTGCTGGCGGCGCTGGTGGCCACCCCGACCATCAAGACCGGCCGGCCGCAAGCCGGCAAGCCCGCGGACGAAACCGCAGGCGCCGGCAAGGGCAAGAAGCGGGCCGGCAAGAAGTCCTGAGCCATTGGCGCCGTAGTGCGCCGGCCCGAAGCGTTTGCCCATGACCGAGCTCGAGCTCAAGTTCTCGCTGCATGGCAGTGCCCTGGCCAGCCTGCGCGCGGCGTTGACCGTGCGTGGGGCCCGCCTGGTGCCATTGCGGGCGCGGTACTTCGACACCGCGGACGCACGGCTGGCCCGCGCCGGGGTCTCGCTGCGGCTGCGGCGCGAAGGCCGCGAATGGCGGCAGACGCTGAAGGCGGGCGCGGACAGCCGGGTGCAGCGCTTCGAGCACGAGGTGCCCGTCCCGCCCCAGGGGCGCAAGGCGCACGGCCTGGATCTCGCGCGCCACGCCGAGGGGCCAGCGCAGGCGGTATTGCAGGCCGCTCTCGGTGGGGCGCCACCCCGTGCGCTGGTCGAACGCTTCACAGTCGACGTCGAGCGCCTGCGCCTTGCCGTGACGACCGAGCATGGCAGCGAGATCGAGATCGCCCTGGACATCGGCCATGTCCTCGTCGGCAAGGACCGCACCCCCTTTGCCGAACTGGAGCTGGAGCTGAAGGCCGGTCCGCCCGAGGGGTTGTTCGAATTTGCGCAATCGTGGGTGGCGCACGGCGGCCTGTGCCTGAGTGCGCTCACCAAGTCGCAGCGTGGCGAGCGTGCAATGTGCGCCCAGCCGGCCCTTGCCGTGCAGGCGCACCCGGTTGCGCTGCCGGCATCCCCAGACGGCAGTTCCGTGTGGCGCCATGTGTTGCGTTCAGTGCTCGACCATGTGCTCGCCAACGCCGGCGAGGTGGCGCAGGGCCACACCGATGCCGAACTCATCCATCAGCTGCGCGTGGGCCTGCGGCGGCTGCGCACCGCGCTGCGCGAGCTGGCGGCGCTGGCGCCCGCCGTCGACGCCCGATGGCTCGCGGCGGTGGGCGAGACCTTCTCCCGCCTCGGAGATTTCCGCGACGAAGAGGCCATGGCGAAGGTCGTCGGGCCGCTGCTGCAGGCCGAAGGTGCGGTGATGCCGGCCCGGGTGGCGCCGAGCGCAGGCGACGCCATCGAGGCCGTGCGCGCGCCGGCCTTCCAGGCGGCGCTGGTCGGGCTGCTGGGCCTGGCGCATGCCGGCGGCGGGCTGTCCTCGTGCAAGCCTGCCGACGCCACCCGCAAGCACCTGGCGCGGCGGCTGGAGCGCCTGCACAAACGGGTCTCCTGCGCCGGACGCCGCTTCGACCGCCTGCCGCTGGCGCAGCAGCACCGCGTGCGCAAGCAGATCAAGCGTTTGCGCTACCTGGCCGAGTTCGTGCGGTCGCTCTGGCCGGCCAAGGCGGTGGACCGCTATCTGAGCCGGCTTGAACCGGCGCAGGATGCGCTGGGCGCCCACAACGATATCGCGGTGGCCGCGCAGCGCTTCCAGTGCCAGGTGCGCACCGACGCACACGCCGCCGCCGCGGCCGGCGTGCTGCACGCGCATCTGGCCACCACCGCGCGGGCCGGGCGCAAGCTGCTGCGAAGGGTCGGCAAGGCGCCTCGCTTCTGGGGTTAGCCGCCTGTCATCGAACCGTCGCCAGGCCGTCACACGCCGGGCACGCGAGCGCGCTGCAATCGCGCTGCAATCGCCGCAGCCCACTCGCCCTTCGATGCCGCCAGGCTTCCATCTTCTGATCGCGGCCCAGTTCGTCTCCGCGCTCTCCGACAACGCCCTGTTGATCGTGGCCATCGCCTTGCTGCAGCAGCAGGGCCTGCCGGCGTGGTGGGCGCCCTTGCTCAAGTTCAGCCTGACCCTCGCCTACGTCGTGCTGGCGCCTTTCGTCGGCCCGCTGGCCGATGCCTTCGTCAAGGCGCGGCTGATGATGGCGATGAACGCGCTCAAGGTGCTGGGCGCGGCGCTGCTGCTCGCCGGCCTGAACCCCTTGCTGGCCTTCGGCGTGCTCGGCATCGGCGCGGCGGCCTACGCGCCGGCGAAATACGGCCTGGTCACCGAACTGGTGCCGCCGCGTCTGCTCGTGCGCGCCAACGGCTGGATCGAGATCTCCACGGTCTGCGCCGTGCTCCTGGGCACCGGGCTGGGGGGCGTGCTGATCAGCCCGCTGGCCGTGCGCTGGTCGCTGCACTGGTGGCCGGGCGTGGCGCCGCTGGACGCAGCGGCCGGGCTGCTGCTGTCGGGCTACGCCCTGGCCGCGCTGCTCAACCTTGGCATCCCCGACAGCGGCGTGCGCTACCGCCGCGCGCACAAGGCGCCGCGGGCCCTGTGGCGCGCCTTCTGGCGCTCGCAGCGCCGCCTGTGGGCCGACGCCGAGGGCGGCCTGTCGATGGCCGTGACCACGCTCTTCTGGGGCGCCGCCGCCGTGCTGCAGTTCGCGGTGCTGCGCTGGGCCGTCGATCACCTGGGCCTGAGCCTGGACCGCGCGGCCTATCTGCAGGCGGCGGTGGCGCTGGGCATCGTCGCCGGGGCGGGCCTGGCGGGCCGCCTCGTCGGCCTGACGCAGGCCGCGCGCGTGCTGCCGCTGGGCGTGTTGATGGGCCTGGCCGTGCCGCTGGTGGCCTGGGTGCCCTCGTGGCCGTTGGCCTTGCCGCTGCTGATGATGGTGGGTGCGCTGGGCGGCGCCATGGTCGTGCCGCTGAATGCGCTGCTGCAGCATCGCGGGCACCAGTTGCTGACGGCGGGTCGGTCGATCGCCGTGCAGAACTTCAACGAGAACCTCAGCGTGCTGGTGATGCTGGGTGTCTACACGGCACTGCTCGCGCTGGGCATCGATATCCGCGCCCTCATGGCCGGACTGGGCGCCCTGGTCGCGGTCTTGGTGGCGGCGCTGGCCTGGCGCGAGAGGCTGCGCCAGGCGGGGCAGGCGGGCACTGCGGTGTTCTGAACGAGCGGCCGCAAGGGGGGCTCGGCTCGCGCTCAGGTGGCGGGCAGCACGGGTTTCCAGGCCAGGGCCGGGTGCACGCCGGGCGCGGCCATCGCCGCGGCGTACTCGGTTTCGATGGCTTCGACGATGTGGCCCCAGTCGTGGCGCAGCGCCGTCTGGCGCGCCTGGGTCCCGAGTGCACGGGTGTGCTCCAGGTCGCCGGCCAGGCGCCGTGCCCAGCGGCAGAAGTCGGGCTCGTCGCCCCGCCGCGCGAGCAGGCCGTTGTCGCCATGGCGCAGCAGTTGCCCTGCGGCGGCGTGGTCGTAGGCCACCACCGCCAGGCCGCTGGCCATGGCTTCGAGCACCACGTTGCCGAAGGTCTCGGTGAGGCTGGGAAAGAGGAAGACGTCGGCCGACGCGTAGTGCGCCGCCAGGTCTTCGCCGCGCCGGATGCCGGCGAAGACGGCATCGGGGCAGCATTGCATCAGCGCGGCCTTCTCGGGCCCGTCGCCCACCAGCACGAGGCGCAGCCGGGGCTCCTCGGCGCGCATGGCCTGCACAGCGGCCAGCAGGGTGCCCAGGTTCTTCTCGGGCGCCAGGCGTCCCACGCACAAGGCCACGGTGGTGCCAGGGCCCGCGCCCCAGCCGGCGCGCAAGGTGTCGCTGCGGTGCCTGGGGTCGAAGAGCTGCGCATCGACACCGCGCGAGACGACGCGCAAGCCCTTGAAGCCCGCCGCGGCGAGCTCGCCCCGCAGCTCGTCCGTGGGCACCATGGTGCAGGCGGTGCGGTTATGGAACTTGCGCAGGTAGGCCATGATGGGCGCGCGCAGCCAGGCCACGCCGTAGTGCCGGCTGTAGGCGTGGAAGTTGGTGCGGAAGTCGCTCACCACGGGCAGGCGCATCTGCAGCGCGGCCTGCAGCGCCGACCAGCCCAGCGGCCCTTCGGTGACGATGTGCACCACGTCGGGCCGTCTCGCGGTCCACAGCTTGACGAGTGCGCGCCGCGAAGGCAGCCCCATCTTGAGCTGCGGGTAGCGTGGGATGGGCAGGCCGCGCATCAGCACCTCCGCCATCTGGCCGTCGCTGCGGGCGGTGTCGGCGCGGTCCTGCCGCGGCCGCACCAGCTGCAATTCATGACCACGCCCAAGCAGACCGCTGACGACGCGGGCGAATGACGCGGCCACGCCGTTGACCTCGGGGGGATAGGTTTCCGTCACCAGCGCCACGCGCAGCGACCGCCTCGCGGGCAGATGGTCATCGACCAAGATGCAGTCCCCGGGTTGCGCGTCCATGCAGGCATGGTGGCGTGGCCGCGCAACAGTTCGATGACAGGCGCCCGGGGCCGACATCGGACACACAACCGTCACGCCTCGTTCACGGCGCGTTCATCGCGCATCGTCAGGATGCGCGTCACGCGGGGGTGCCCCGCGCCGCCATGCCACACAGGACAGGAGACAGCCGGTGAAAGAGTTTCTGAAGACACTCGAAGTGCAGCGCTGGGACGACCACCGCTACTACCACCAAAGCCGCATCAACCAGAGCCTGCACTTCGTCAGTGCCCTGGCCTTCCTCGGCGCCTACGCCCTGTTGTTCATCGACCCGGCGAGCGCGGCGCTGCTCGGCTGGGGGGTGTCGATGACCACGCGCCAGGCCGGCCACTTCTTCTTCGAGCCCCAGGGCTACGACGAAGTCAACCAGGCGAGCAACGAATACAAGGAAGCCATCAAGGTCGGCTACAACCTGCGGCGCAAGGTGGTGCTGCTGGCAGTCTGGGTCGCGGCGCCGGTGGCGCTGTGGCTGGCGCCCTCGGTGGGCGGGCTGATCGCCCCGGCCACCGATTTCCGCGGCTTTTTGCACGACGTGGGCATCGCCTGGCTGGCCCTGGGCGTGGGCGGCGTGCTGCTCCGAACCCTCCACCTGTTCTGGCTGAAGGATGTGCGCAGCGGGCTGGCCTGGGCCACCAAGATCCTCACCGACCCGTTCCACGACGTCATCCTGTACTGGCGCGCCCCGCTGCATCTGCTGCGCGGCGAACGGATCGACCCGATGCACCACGTGCATCGTTCGTGATCGTCGGCACCCCGGCCCGCGCCCTGCGGCACGGGCTCGGGCTCGGTGCGTCAGAGGCGGTGCTGCCACATCTCGCGCAGCAGGCTGCGGCGAATGCCCTGGTTGGTCAGCGCATCGTCGTGCCACCACCAGCCATCGGCCTGCATCGCGGCGGCGGCGGCCACGAAGCGCTGGCAGACGGCATCGAAGTCGGCCTGCGACCAGTTCAGGCTGAAGATCAGCCGCCCCGTGCCCACCCAGGACAGCGCCAGGCCCTGCTCGCGCAGGTAGAACTGCAGCATCCAGTTATAGCGCGAGGGCTGGGTATAGAAGACCGTCCACACGGTGCTCAGGTTCGCCACCTGCACCGGCAGACCGGCTTCGCGCAGCGCGTGGTTGAGCTGCATGGCGCGGCGGTTCCACACGCCGTCGAGATCGGCATACAAGGCCTGCACCGCCTCACTCTGCAGCTTCTCCAGAAAGACCTGCATCGCCCCCATCACATAGGGGTGCGAGTTGAAGGTGCCGCGGGCGAAGCAGATATCGGCCGGCCGCTCTTCGCGGTAGCGCTTCATCAGCTCACGCTTGCCGCACACCACGCCCACCGGCAGGCCGCCGCCCAGGGTCTTGCCGTAGGTGACCATATCGGCACGCACGCCGAAATACTCCTGCGCCCCGCCCGGCGCCAGGCGAAAGCCCATGAAGACCTCGTCGAAGATGAGCACGATGCCGCGCTCGCTGCACACCTGGCGCAGCTGTTCGAGCCACGCGGTGTAGGCCGCGCGATCGAACTGCGCGCGCCGCGCGCTGTCGACGAGAGCGCTGTCGCCCGGCGCGCCGGCGTTGGGGTGCAGCGCCTGCAGCGGGTTGACGAGCACGCAGGCGATGTCGCGGCGCTGGCGCAGCACGCGCAGCGTGCGTTCGTCCATCTCCCGCAGCGTGTAGGTGTGCCCCGGCGGCAGCGGGTTGCCCGGGCCGGGCTGCACGTCTTCCCACCAGCCGTGGTACGCCCCCGAGAAGCGCACCAGGCATTTGCGCCGGGTGTGATAACGCGCCAGGCGCACGGCCTGCATCACGGCCTCGGTGCCGCTCATGTGAAAGCTCACCTCGTCGAGCCCGGAGAGCGCGCGCAGCTGTTCCACGTTCCAGGCCACCGCCGGGTGGTAGCTGCCCAGCACGGGGCCGAGCTCGGCGACACGCGCGCTGCCCTGCGCGATGCAGTCCTTGTAGAAATCGTGGCCGAAGACGTTGACGCCGTAGGAGCCGGTGAGGTCGTAGAAGCGCTGGCCGTCCAGGTCGGTCAGCGTGACGCCGTCGCTGCGCTGCACGAAGGCGCCCACCTGGAGGTGCTGGCGCAGGTAGGGGCCGTACTGGAAGGGCACGCGGTAGGCACCGGTGAACTGCAGGTCGGAGATGCTCTCTCGCGCGCGGCGCGTGAGGGCGATGGACTTGGCGTGCCGCGCATTGAGCTGCCCGGCCAGCCGCGCAAAGCCTGCGCGGCGGCGTTCCTGCACCGCGGCCGGCGCGCCGTCCGAGCCGAAGAAGCGCGCTTCGTCGTAGGCATAGCCCGGCACCTGCGCGGCAATGCGCTTGGCCAGGCGCGAATGCCCGGTCAGCGAGGGGTGCTTGGCGCGCGACAGCGCCAGCCGCTGCGCCAGGCGCGGCCAGGCCAGGGCCAGGCCGGCGGCTGCGGCGAGGGCGGTGAGGGTGAAGGTATCGGGCATGGGGGGTCCGGTCTGGGGGAGGCCCCTGTGTATTTCTTCTCGTTGACAAGGTGATGAAAATGCCGCTGCCCCACCGCCTGCCCTCCACCACCCGGCTGACCGCCTGGCGCGACCGCTTGCTGCTGCAGGAGGACCTCAACTTCCTGCTCACCAACCGCGTGCCGCGCGCGGCGTTGACGCACTTCATGGGCTGGTTCAGCCAGATCCGCCACCCCTGGGTGTGCCGCGCGTCGATCGCGGTGTGGAAGCTCTTCACCGACCTCGACCTGAGCGAGGCCAGGCAGCAGCGCTTCGCCAGCCTGCACGAGTGCTTCACGCGCCAACTCAAGCCCGGCGCGCGCAAGGTGGATGCGCGTGCGGAAGTGCTCGCCAGCCCCTGCGACGCCATCGTCGGCGAGTGCGGCCAGGTGCAGGCCGGCAGCGTGCTGCAGGCCAAGGGCTACCCGTACCGCATCGATGAGCTCTTCGGCCAGGCCGAGCGCGCCGCACCCTTCGAGGGCGGCTGCTATGTCACGTTGCGGCTCACGTCGAGCATGTACCACCGCTTCCATGCGCCGCACGACGGCCGCATAGCGCATGTGAGCTACCTCGGCGGCGATACCTGGAATGTCAACCCGATCGCGCTCAAGCGGGTGCAGCGCCTGTTCTGCCGCAACGAGCGCGCGGTGATCTGCATGGTGCTGGCCAACGGCGCGCCCCTGGCCCTGGTGCCGGTGGCGGCGATCCTGGTGGCGAGCATCCGGCTGCACTTCCTGGACGTGTTGCTGCACCTGCGCTGGCCCGGCCCCAACGAGATGCCCTGCGATGCGCATGTGGCCAAGGGCCAGGAACTCGGCTGGTTCGAGCATGGCTCGACGATCATCGTCTTCGCGCCACCGGGCTTTACGCTGGCCAGCGGCATTGCCACGGGCCAGCGCATCCGCATGGGGCAGGCCTTGATGCACCTGCCCGCGGCAGGCGAACGGGCGAGCCTTCACGCGACGGTCACACACCGCCCCGAGCATCCGGCGCCATGACGACCATCGACCTGATCTGGTTCAACGCCGGCGGCGGCCACCGCGCCGCGGCACAGGCGCTCGAACAGGTGATGCTGGCGCAGGGTCGGCCCTGGCGCGTGCGCAGAGTCAACCTCACCGAGGTGCTCGACCCCACGGGCCTGTTCAAGCGCCTCACAGGGTTCGAACCCGAGGACCTCTACAACAAGCGCCTGGCGAGCGGCTTCACGCTCGGGCTGGCGCAGGAGCTCAAGCTGCTGCAGGGCCTGATCCGCGTCAGCCACGCGCGCCTGGTGCAGCGCCTGGCGGGGTACTGGAGCGCCACGCAGCCCGACCTGGTGGTGTCGCTGGTGCCCAACTTCAACCGCGCCTTGCACGACGCCCTGGCGCTGGCGCGGCCCGGCGTGCCTTTCGTCACCGTGCTCACCGATATGGCCGACCACCCACCGAATTTCTGGATCCCGCCCGGGCTGGCGCAACACGTGGTGTGCGGCACCGAGCACGCCGTGGCGCAGGCGCTGGCCGCGGGCTGCGAGGCGGGCCGGGTGCACCGCGCGAGCGGCATGATCCTGCGGCCGGAGTTCTACTTCGGGCCGTCCACCCACCGCACCGCCGAGCGCCTGCGCGAGGGCCTGGACGAGGCCACGCCCACCGGCCTGGTGCTCTTCGGCGGCACCGGCTCGCGGGTGATGAAGCGCATCGCCCTGCAGCTGTCTGATACGCCATTGATCCTGATGTGTGGCCGCAACGAAACCCTGGCCGCCGAACTGCGCGCCTTGCCCACCGGCCGCGCGCCGCGCGTGGTGGTGGGCTACACGCCCGAGGTGGCGCGGTGGATGCGTCTGGCCGATTTTTTCATCGGCAAGCCCGGGCCGGGCAGCCTGAGCGAGGCCGTGCACCTGGGGCTGCCGGTGATCGTGACGCGCAATGCCTGGACCATGCCTCAGGAGCGCTGGAATACGGGCTGGGTGCAGCAGCAAGGCTTGGGTCTGGTGCTGCGCAGCTTTCGCGAGGTGCGAGCTGCCGTGGCCGCGCTGACGCCACGCCTGCCGGAGTTCCAGGCCCGCGTGCAGCGCATCGAGAACCGTGCCGTATTCGAGGTGCCCGAGATCCTCGAGCGCATCCTGCGGCAGGAGCGCGCGGCCGCCGAGGCGGCCACCGCCATCGCCCTGGCTGCGTCATCAGCCTGACTCGCGCCTGTCACGACGCCGTCGTGCCAGGCCCCGAAGATGGCGTTCGCCATGCGACGCGACGACCTCCCCGCCCCGCCTGATGACGATGCCCCCTCGGTGGGCCGGCTGCGCGTGCGCACGGTGTGGATCTCGGACCTGCACCTGGGCACGCCGGGCTGCCAGGCCGAGGCCCTGCTGGAGTTCCTGCGCCACGTGGAGTGCGAGACGCTATTTCTGGTGGGCGACATCATCGACGGCTGGCAGCTCAAGCGCCAGTGGTACTGGCCGCAGGCCCACAACGACGTGGTGCAAAAGCTGCTGCGCAAGGCGCGCAAGGGCACGCGCGTGATCTTCGTGCCCGGCAACCACGACGAGTTCGCGCGCAAATACCTGGGGCACAACTTCGGCGGCGTCGACGTGGTCAGCGAGTACATCCACCACCTCGCCGACGGCCGCCGGCTATGGGTCACGCACGGCGACCTCTACGACGGCGTCATCCAGTGCGCCAAGTGGCTGGCCTACCTGGGCGACTCGGCCTACGAGTTCACGTTGCGCATGAACAGCCACCTCAATTCGCTGCGTGCCCGCGTGGGCCTGCCGTACTGGAGCCTGTCGCGCTACCTCAAGCTCAAGGTCAAGCGTGCGGTGAGCTATGTGGGCGACTTCGAATCCGCGGTGGCCCGCGAGGCGCGTTCGCGCGGCGTGCAAGGCGTGGTCTGCGGGCACATCCACCACGCCGAGATGCGCATGATCGACGGCGTGCTCTATTGCAACGACGGCGACTGGGTGGAAAGCCTCACCGCACTCGTCGAGCACGGCGATGGCCGGTTGCAGATCATCGACTGGGCCGAGCACGTTCGCGTTGATGCGGCAAGCCCTGCTCGTACCAGCCTTTGCTCCGATTGACGATGCGCACCACCAGCAGCATCACCGGCACCTCGATGAGGACGCCCACCACGGTGGCCAGGGCGGCGCCGGACTCGAAGCCGAACAGGCTGATCGCGGCGGCCACGGCGAGCTCGAAGAAGTTGCTCGCGCCGATCAGCGCCGAGGGGCAGGCCACGCTGTGCGATTCGCCCAGCCGGCGGTTCAGCCAGTAGGCCAGGCCCGAGTTGAAGAACACCTGGATGAGGATGGGCACCGCCAGCATCGCGATGACCAGCGGCTGCTCGATGATCGCCTGGCCCTGGAAGGCGAAGAGCAGCACCAGCGTCGCCAGCAAGGCCGTGATCGACCAGGGGCCGATCTTTGCGAGCGTGGCCTCCAGCGCACCCGGGCTGCGCCGCAGCAGGGCCTTGCGCCAGAGCTGGGCGAGCACGACCGGGATCGCGATATACAGCACCACCGAAGTGATCAGCGTGTCCCAGGGCACGGTGATGGACGACAGGCCGAGCAACAGCGCCACGATGGGCGCGAAGGCGAAGACCATGATGGTGTCGTTGAGCGCCACCTGCGACAGCGTGAACAGCGGGTGCCCACCGGTCAGCCGGCTCCACACGAAGACCATCGCCGTGCAAGGCGCGGCGGCGAGCAGGATGAGGCCGGCGATATAGCTGTCGGCCTGGCCCGCAGGCAGGTAGGGCGCGAAGACGTGGCGGATGAAGATCCAGCCCAGCAGCGCCATCGAGAAGGGCTTGACGGCCCAGTTGACGAACAACGTGACGCCGATGCCACGCCAATGCTGGCGCACCTGGTGCAGTGCGCCGAAGTCGACCTTCAGCAGCATCGGGATGATCATGACCCAGATCAGCCCGCCCACCGGCAGGTTGACGCGTGCGATCTCCATGCGGCCGATGGCCTGGAAAGGCCCGGGGAAGAGCTGGCCGAGCACGATGCCCACGACGATGCACAGGAACACCCAGACCGTGAGGTAGCGTTCGAAGAGGCTCATGGAGCCCGAGGTGACGGGGGCTGCGGGGGCTGCGGGAGCTGCGGGAATGGGGGTGGTGTTCATGGCGGTCTCTTCAGCTGCGGCCGATCTCGACCAGCGCGGCCTGCAGCGCGGCGCGGTCCAGGGTTTCCAGCGGCAAGGCCAGCAGCTGCAGCATGCGGTAGCCGATGGCCTGGCGCGTCAGCTCGAAGGCGCGGCGCTTGCCGGCGTCGCCCCCTTCGGCGTTGGATGGGTCGGGGTAGCCCCAGTGCACCTTGACCGGCTGCCCCCCGCTGACGCCGAAGAAGACGGGGCAGGTCTCCGCCGCGGCGCTGTCGCACACCGTGATGACGATGGACAGCGGCGGTGCGCCTTCCCCGCTGAACTCGTTCCAGCTCTTGCTGCGGACGCTGCCCGTGGCTATGCCGGCGTGCTGGAGGGCCTCGATCGCCAGGGGGTTGATGCGGCCACTGGGTGCGCTGCCCGCGCTGTGCGCCAGCAGGTCCCGGCCGAGCCGGCCTGCCCAGTGATTCAGCATGGCTTCGGCGAGCACGCTGCGCGCGGAGTTGTGGGTGCAGAGAACGAGGATGTGGGTGGTCATGGCTCAGGCACCGGCCTTGCCGATCTGGTCGATCTCGTGCTGTAGCGACAGGCCTGCAAGCTTGTCCAGCGGCAGTGCCAGCATCAGCTCGATGCGCCGCTTGAGGGTGAGGGCGGTGTTCATGAAGGCCTTGGCCTTGAACGCGTCGGTGCCCTCGACGGCCGCCGGGTCCGGCACGCCCCAATGCGCTGTCATCGGCTGGCCCGGCCACAAGGGGCAGACCTCTCCGGCCGCCTTGTCGCAGACGGTGAAGACGAAGTCGAGTGCCGGCGCGCCGGGACGGGCGAACTCGTCCCAGCCCTTGCTGCGCAACCCGTCGGTGGCGACGCGCCACTGGTCCAGGGTCTGCAGGGCGAAAGGGTTGACCGAGCCAGCGGGATGACTGCCCGCCGAGAAGGCCTTGAAGCGCCCCGCGCCGAAGTGGTTCATCAGGCCCTCGGCGATGATGGAGCGCGCCGAATTGCCGGTGCAGATGAAGAGAACGTTGTAGGTTCGCTCGCTCATGCCCGGCTCAGCAACAAGAGGGCGACGACGCGACGGCCACGCCCACCGGCTTGCCGCGCGGCGCGGGCGCGCAGCAGGCGGACCGCGCATCTCCCGGTGTCGAGGCTTCGTTGAACACCGGGATATTGCCCAGCGTGTGGAAGTGCTCCCAGGCGATGCCCTGCGGGTCGGTCACCCAGTGCTTTTCGCTGCGCGCGTAGCAGCAACTGGTCTGGCCCTCGTCCAGCAGCGCCATGTCGGCGGCCCGGGCGCGCGCCTTCATCGCCACCAGTTCGGCGGGGTCGTCGGTCTGGATGCCCAGGTGGTCTATGCCCGGTTGGGTACCGCGGGTCGAAATCGCGAAGTTGACCGGCGGGTCTTCGAGCATCCACTTGGCGTAATCGACCTCGGTGCGTGCAGGCTCGGCGGCGAAGAGCAGGGAATAGAAGCCAATGCTCTGGGCGAGGTCGTCGACGTGCAGATGGACATGGAAGCGTTTCATGGTGGGTCCTGGGTGGGTCAGCAGGTCGAAAGGGTCAGCAGGTCGAACAGCCCGGAGCGGCTGCCACGTCGCATTCGGCGCCCTGGCAGCAATGGGCGGTGAGATAGGCCAGCAGCGCGTTCATCTGCGCTATGGACGGCCGGTAGATGAGGTGGCGGCCATCGCGCTCCTGCGACACGAGGCCGGCGTGCATCAGCTCCTTGAGGTGAAACGACAGCGTCGAGCCGGGCAGGCCCAGCGTGGCCGCTAGCGCGCCTGGCGTCATGCCTTGCGGTCCGGCGCCGATCAAGGCGCGAAAGATGCGCAGGCGCATGCCCTGGGCCAATGCAGCGAGTGACGCGACGGCGACTTGTTCTTCCATAATTCCACTATACCGGAAGAATGCATATGTAATTGGCAGTGCGGTCACCCGCCCAGCCTGGCAGGCGGCGGCTTCAGCTCTCTGGTGGCGTGAGCTTGCGCAGCGCCGCGTACAACGGCTCCAGCCGGTCGTACAGGCGACGGTAGACCTGGCGGTGGATTGCGTCGTAGGTCGCCACATGGGCCGGCACGGGCTCGAAGCGGTGGCCCAGGCGTGTCATGGCCGCGACGGCCGTCGAAAAATCGCGGTGCAGGCCCAGCCCGACCGCGCCCGCAATGGCCGCGCCCAGGCCCGAGGTCTCGCTGGTGTGGGGCCGTGCCGCGGGCAGGTTGAAGATGTCGGCCGTGAGCTGCATGGCGGCGTCGGATTGCGACCCGCCGCCAGAGACACGCAGGCTGGTGATGGGCAAGCGGCTGCGGCCTTCGATGCGCTCCTTGCCTTCGCGCAGCGCGTAGGCCACGCCTTCGAGCATGGCCCGGTACAGGTGGGCGCGCGTGTGGACGTCGGTGAAGCCGATCACCGCGCCGCGTGCGTCGGGGCCGGGGTGGCGGATGCCGGGGCTCCAGTAGGGCTGCAGCACCAGGCCCTCGCAGCCCGGCGCCACGCTGTCCAGCAGGCGGTCGAGCAGGGCTTCGGGCGTCACGCCTGCAGCGGCCGCGGCGGCGCACTCGGGCTGCCCGAACTGCTCCTTGAACCAGCTCACCATCCAGTAGCCGCGCGAGACCTGCACCTCGGTGTTGTACTGACCCGGCAGCAAGGCCGGATAGGCCGGCACGAAGGGCGTGGCTTCGACGTAGCGCGGCGTGGTGATGGCGATGGTGGCTGCGGTGGCGTACGACAGCGCGCCGATGTCGGGCGTGACGGCACCGGCGCCGACGATCTCGCAGGCCTTGTCGGCCGCCGCGGCGATGACCGGCAGGCCCTCGGGCAGGCCAGTGGCGGCGGCGGCCTCGCGCGTGAGCCCGCCCATCGCGCTGCCCACCGCCACCAGCTCGGGCATCTGCTCGCGGCGCACCGGCAGCGCCTGCCACTTCCAGTCCCGCGCCGCGGCCCAGCGCTGGCGCTTGAAGTCGAAGGGTAGGTAGCCCACCTGCGAGGCGATCGAATCGGCCAGGCGGCCGGTGAGGCGGTAGTTCAGCCAGCCCGACAGCAGCAGCACCTTGTGCGTGCGCGCCAGCAGGCCGGCCTCGTGCTCGGCGATCCAGTTGAGCTCGGCGGCGCGCGTGAACTCGGCGATGGTGCGGCTCACGCCCGCGGCCATGAAAGCCAGCCGCCACCCCGGGCTGAAGCGGCGCGCTTGCGATGCCCGGCGCTGGTCGAGCCAGACGATGAAGGGCCGCAGCGGCCGCCCCGCAGCGTCCAACGGCACCAGCGTGCCGCGCTGGGCGGTGACCACGACGCCCTTGACGCGAGCGCGCAACGCGGCGTGCGTCTGCCACAGGCCCTGGCAGGCCTGCGCGGCGGCGCGCCAGAAGGCGTCGGCGTCATGCTCCATCCAGCCGGGGTGCAAGGACAGGTAGCCGTCGAGTGCGACCTGGCACCTGGCGGCCATCTCGCCATCCAGACCCACGAGCAAGGCGCGCACGCTTTGCGTGCCGCAATCGATGGCCAGCAGGAGTTCGTCGGAAGCGGCGCCCATCGCTCGGCCGGCGCGGCCTTCAGCCGCGGCGCGTGCGCACGGCCTGCGCCAGGGTCTCCAGCACCGGCACGGTCTGGGCCCAGCCGATGCAGGCATCGGTGATCGACACACCGTGGCGCAGGGGCTGCCCCGGCTCCAGATCCTGCCGCCCTTCTTCGAGATGGCTCTCGATCATCACGCCGATGATGCGGCGCTCGCCCGCGGCGATGCGCGCCGCGATGTCGGCTGCGATCTCGATCTGATGGCGGTGCTGCTTGGCGCTGTTGGCGTGCGAGACATCGATCATCACCTGCTCGCGCAGACCGGCGCCGCGCAGCACGGCGCAGGCCGCATCGACGTCGGCGGCGCTGTAGTTGGGCCGCTTGCCGCCGCGCAGGATGGCGTGGCAGTCGAGGTTGCCTCGGGTCTCGAAGATCGCGGCCTGGCCCATCTTGGTCATGCCCATGAAGGCATGCGGCGCCGCGGCGGCGACGATCGCATCGGCCGCCACCTTCACGCCGCCGTCGGTGCCGTTCTTGAAGCCCACCGGGCAGCTCAGCCCCGAGGCCAGCTGGCGGTGGCTCTGGCTTTCGGTGGTGCGCGCGCCGATGGCGCCCCAGGCGACGAGGTCGCTGATGAACTGCGGGCTGAGCAGGTCGAGGAATTCGGTGCCCACCGGCAGCCCGGTCTCGACGATCTGCAGCAGCAGGCTGCGCGCGCGCTCCAGCCCGTCGTTGATGGCGAAGCTGCCGTCCAGGTGCGGATCGTTGATGAAGCCCTTCCAGCCCACCGTGGTTCGCGGCTTCTCGAAATAGGTGCGCATCACCACCAGCAGCGCGTCCGCCAGGGGTTCGGCGGCGGCCTTGAGCCGGGCCGCGTATTCCAGCGCCTGCGCGTGGTCGTGGATCGAGCACGGGCCGACCACGACGATCAGCCGGTCGTCCTGCCCGTGCAGCACGCGCGCCAGGGCCTCGCGGCTGCGTTCCACGAGGGCCAGCGTGGCATCCGAGCCCGGCAGTTTTTCCATCAGCAGCGCTGGAGTGATGAGCGGGCGCACCGCGTCGATGCGGGTGTCGTCGATGCGGGTGGTGTCGCGGGTGGCGTTGCGCTGGCCGATTTCGCGGTCGTGGGTGGGGTCGTCGAAGGGATTCATGGGTGGATTGTCAGGGGCGGCCGGGTCCGGCCGAGGCAAGCCCGGCGCCGCGCGCTCAGGACAGGCGGCCCGCCGCGTACACGGCGGCCTGCACGCGCGAGGCCAGGTTGAGCTTGCGCAGGATGTGCTGCACATGGATCTTCACCGTGGTCTCGGCGATCTCCAGCGCGCGGGCAATTTCCTTGTTGCTGGCGCCGCGGGCGATGTGCACCAGGATCTGGCGTTCGCGCGGCGAAAGGCTGTGGATCGGGTCGGGGGCCACCGCGGGCTGGGCCTGCCCGGGGCCGCCGCCGTGGGACGACTGGAAGGCATTCACCAGCTTGCTCGTCATCTCGGGGCTGACCACCGACTCGCCGGCCATGGTCTGCAGGATGGCGGCGGCCAGGACCTCGCTGTCCACGGTCTTGAGCAGGTAGCCGCGGGCGCCACCGCGCAGCGCGGCGGCCAGGTCCTCCTGGTCTTCGCTCACGGTGAGCATCAGCACGCGCGAACGGGGTGCCACCTCGCGCAACCCCGCCAGCGCATCGACGCCGCTGACGCCCGGCAAGTGGTTGTCGAGCAGGATGACATCGGGCTGGGTTTCGCCGGCGCGGCGGTGCGCCTCGCCGGCATCCCCCGCCTCGGCCACCACGGCGAAGCGGGCATCGCCTGCGAGCAGCGCGATCAGCCCGCGCCGGAACAGCGTGTGGTCGTCGACCACCAGCACGCGGATGGCCGCCTCGGCGTTCATGCCGCCAGCCCTTGATCTTCGGGCAGCGTCAGCACCACACAGGTGCCCGAGCCGGGCACCGACGCCACTTCGACGCGGGCGCCTATGCGCAGTGCCCGCTCGCGCATGATGCGCAGGCCGACATGCGTCTCGTCGGTCGCCGCCGGTTCTTCGGCAAAGCCGCAGCCGTCGTCGCGCACTTCCACGCGCCACTGCGGCGCCTGCTGCACTTCCACCCACACTTCGCGCGCCCGGGCATGCTTGCGCACGTTGGACAGCGCCTCCTGCACCACGTGCAGCACCTGCACCTGCACGTCGGCGGCCAGGGGCAGGCCGTTGCCTTCGATGCTCAGGTGCGTGGGCAGGCCCGTCTGGTGCTCGAACTTCTGCAGCGTGGTCTGCAGCGCCGGCGCGATATCTTCGGTGTTGGTGCGCGTGCGGAAGTGCACCAGCAGCTCGCGCACGTCGGACAGGCTTTCGTGGACACCGGCGTCCAGCTCGTCCAGCGTGCGCTCGATCTGCGCGGCATCCTCGCGCCTGAGCGCGCTGCGCAGCAGGGCGACCTGGATCTTCAGGAAGGCCAGGCTCTGCGCGATGGAGTCGTGCAGCTCGCGCGCCAGCAGCCCACGCTCCTCGGCCACCGCCGTCTCGCGCTCCAGCGCACCGGCGCGCAGGCCTTCGATGGCACCGGCCAGGTGGCTGGCCAGGGTTTCCAGCAGCGCGCGGTCGTCGTCGGCCAGCGTGGCTGCGCCGCGATAGAAGAGGTTCAACTCGCCGACCATGCGCTCCTGCAGGCGCACGGGCACGCTGATCATCGTCTCGAAGCCGGCGCGTCGGCAATGGCCCAGCGTGCCGGCGGCCCCTTCGCTTTGGATCGGGATGACGCGCGTGCGGGCCTGCCCCTGGGGCTGGCCACAGAAGCAGTCGCCGGTGGCGATGCAGCGCTCGTGGTCCACCAGGTCCTGCGGCAGGCCGTCGGAGGAGAGCAGCAGATAACGCTGGTTGGATTCGTCCGACCAGCGCACCGCCGAAGCGTCGGCCCGTGCCGCGCGCCGCACCTGGCGGGCGAACCCCTGGGCCAGCTCGTCGAGCCGGGCCGCATTGGCCACGAAGGCGGCCGCCTCGTACAGCGCCGCCAGGCGGGCGTGCTGGGCCTCCAGCCTCAGGGTCTTCTCCTGGACTTTGGACTCGAGGTTCTGGTACAGCCCCTGCAAGGTCTCGGCCATGCGGTTGAAGCCCACGGACAGCGCACCGAACTCGTCGCTCGAGGCCACTTCCACGCGCGCGGCGAGATCGCCCTGGCCCACGCGCCCCAGGCCCGACTGCAGGCGGGCCAGCGGGTTGAAGACGAACAGGTAGGCCGAGTAGAGCAAGGCCACGGCGCTGGCGATGGCGAGCGCCACCATCATGAACTGGAAGGCGTTGAGGATCGCCGTCAGGCGCCCGAGCTGCAGCTCGATGGCCGAGACGAAGGCATCGATGCGTTCGACGAAGGCGGTGGCCTGCTGCGCGGCCATGGGCGCCGCGGGCAAGGCGGCCGCGGACCAGGCGCCGCGCAGGGCCTGCCAGCCCCGCTGCACGTCGGCGAATGCCGCCTGAGAACGCTCGTCGCGCGGCACGAACAGCGGCCGCGCGGGATCGCCGCTGCGCAGCACGGTGAAGCTTTGGTCGAACTGGGCCACCAGCTCGGCGATGCGCTTCGAATCCCCGCCCGCCAGGGTCTGCGCCAGCCGCCAGGTCTGCATGCGCATGCGCCCGGCTTCATTCACGGCGGCCGCACCGCCCTCGAGCTGCCAGGTGACCCACAGCGTCAGCCCGATGGAGACCAGCGCCATGAGCAGCAGTGCGCCGCCGATGGCGCCGAGTTTGGTGGACAGGGTCCAGGTTCGGCGCATGCCTGCACTGTACGTGTTCGGATCTGCCGGTGGCGCTTGGCTGGCCACCGCAGCGGTCATCGCACGCCGCGCCGCTGCGCCATCTCCTGGCCCATGCCGGCATGGTCGAAGTCGCGCATCACGGTGCGGCGTAACGTGCCAGTCCGGGCGCGTCGAGGATGCGGATGTCGCGCTTGTCGACCTCGATCAGATGGGCGACTTCGAGCTCGTGCAGCACACGCGAGAAGTATTCCGGCGTGAGGCTCAGGCGCGAGGCCAGCGTGGCCTTGCTCACCGGCAGCGACACGGTGACGACTTCTCCGCTGTGGCCGTCCTGCACTTGCGGGTCGCGCAGCAGGTAGCCGATGACGCGCTGCATGCCGCTGTCCAGCGCGTTGGCCTGGACGTCCTGGACCAGGCCGTGCAGGCGGCGCGACACGCCGGCCAGCATGCGCAGGGCCACGCGCGAGTCGGCTTCGATCTCGCCGATCACCGCCTTCTTGCTCACCGAGAGCAGCAGCGTTTCGGTGAGCGTCTGCGCGTTGATGATGTAGGGGCGGTCGGTGAACATCAGCGCCTCGGCGAAGCTGTGGCCCGGGCCGACGATCTCGATGACCTTCTCGGCCCCGCTGGGCGAGAGCGCGAAGAGCTTCACCTGCCCGGTGACGGTGACGTGGAATTCATTGCAGGCCTGGCCGACGCGAAAGATGGCTTCGCCGCGCGCCAGCCGCTTGAGGGTGCAGCCGGCGGCCAGCCGGTCCAGCTCCGGGCGGCTCAGATCGCTGAAAACGGGCAAGGCCGCCAGGTAGCCCGGCAGGTCGAAGGCACTCAGATCCAAGGGATCGGACTCGCTCATGGCCAAAAAGCCATTGTCAGGGCAAGCCGCGTTCATCGCGTCAGCCGCGCATACACCGTGGCCAGCCGCGCGGGCAATTCGGCCGGGCGCTGCACATGGGCCCAGCCCTGGCGCCCGAAGAGGTGCGGCAGGTAGGCGTGGGCCTCTTCGTCGACGCTCAGGCAGAAAGGCAGCAGGCCGGCCTGGCGCGCCTGCATCACGGCGTGGCGGGTATCTTCCAGGCCCCAGCGGCCCTCGTAGACGTCGATGTCGTTGGGCTTGCCGTCGGTCAGGATGAGCAGCAGCCGCTGGCGCTCGCTGCGCTCGCCCAGGCGCAAGGTGGCCAGGCGCAGCGCCGCACCCATTCGCGTGTAGTAGCCGGGCTTGATGGCACCCACGCGCGCCTGCGTGGCCACGCCCCAGGGCTCGTCGAAACCCTTGAGGTGCTGCATGCGCACCTGGCTGCGCCGCACCGAGCTGAAGCCGAGCATGGCGAAGGCGTCGCCGGTGCCGTGCAAGGCCTCGCCGAAGACATACAGCGCGTCGCGGATGACGTCGATGACGCGTTGCTCGTTATTGGCGTGCGCGTCGGTGGACAAAGAGAGATCGGCCAGCAGCAGCGTGGCCAGGCTGCGCTCGCCGCGCACGCGGCGCGCGAAGACGGGGGGCTCGCCGCTGCGGCCGTGGCGGCCCGCGCTGGCGTGGCGCACCCAGGCGTCCAGGTCGATGGCGTCGCCGTCGGCACAGCCGCGCTGCCACTGCGGCGCGGCGCGCAGCACCTCCAGGCGGCGGCGCACGCGCCGCGCGGTGGCGCGCAAGGTGGCGGTGGGAACGAAGGGCGCACCGGGCGTGGCCACCCGCGTGGTGACGCTGCAATGCGCGGGGCGCAGGCGCTGCTGCTTCCAGTCCCACTCGGGCAGCGTTTCGCCGGGGCCCAGGGGTGGGTCGTCGGCGCTGGCGCTGGGCAGGTCGAGATCGAACTTCACGCGCGAGGCCGGCGCCGCGCCGCTGCGGCTGAGCGTGAGCTGTTCCATATCGTCGGCGGCGGCCGTGGCGTGGCCGTCGTCCTGGTCGTCGCTGCCGCGGTCCAGCGGCACGTGCTCGCTCCAGGTCATGAGCGCTTCGGCGCGCGAAGGCAGCAGCAGGGGTGCACGGCCGCTCTCGGGCGCGGCGCGGCGTGTGCGGCGGCGAGTTGCGCTGGATTCGGCGCTGGATGCGGCGCGGGCCGCTTGCGCCCGGCGGGCGGCCTGCGCTTCGGTGAGGGCGTCGCCCGCCGCAGCCGCGGGCAGCACCTCGAGCCACAGCCACACCGGCGCCACTGCGTCGGGGGCGATATCGCCCTGGGGCGCCAGGCCGCGCAGTGCGGCCTGCACCGCCGCTTCGGCCGTTGCCGCATCGCCCTTGAGCAGGTTCAATGCCGGCCGCTGCATCAGGTGCGCGTGGAGCAGCCTTTGCCAGCGAGCCTGCAGCCCCGGGCAGCGCTGCAGCGCGGCCTGCGTGGCCGCCATATTGCCGGCCAGCCAGCCCGCGCCGGGTTCGTGCACGGCGGCCAGGGCGGCCAGCCACAGATAGAGGTCGCGGTTGAGCGAGGCGTCGTCGAAGACCGCCACCACCGGCGGCAGCGCCAGCGTCTCGCCGTCCAGCCGGGTGAGCGCCGCGCGCTGCCCGCTGCCGGCCAGGCGCTGCAGCCAGCTGCGGGCCCCGGCGATGCGTGCGGCCGCCGCCGGCACGATGCGCACACCGGGCGCGCCACCGGCGGCGCGAAAGAGCAATTCCACCGGGCGCTGCACGGCCTGAAGCGCCACGGCCTGGTCGGCAAACGACGGGTCGGCCAGCCGCGTGATGAGGCGGTGCCAGCGTTCGCCGATCCACTCTTCCATGGCTTCAGCCTTCCCGACGCTGGTGCAGCGTCTCCTTCAATGCCTCCAGGCCGACCTTCCACTCCAGGTTGGGCGTGCGCTGGTGCGCGGCGTGGGAGGCCTCGCATTCATCCACGCATTGGCCGCACTGCACGCAGGTGAACATCAGCCGCTTGATGCTGCGCGGGGGCAGCCGCATGGGGCAGGCGTTGTCGCAGGCGTTGCCCTGGGCGAACGCGGCCGTGGCGCAACTGCGGCAGTCGCGCGTGCGGCCGCGGTCGAAGCTCACCACCAGGCCGCGCGGGTTGGCCATCCAGGCCAGGCTCTGGAACAGGCCCACCGCACAGCCGAAGCGGCAGAACAGATGCCGGGCGAGCAGGAATTCCAGCGTGAAGATCGTGCTGGCTATGGCGATGAAGCGCGCCTGGTTGGGGGTGAGCGTGCCCTGCAGCAGGTTGCCCCAGACCTGCGCCGGCGGCAGCAGGTAGGTGAGCAGGGTGATGGCCCAGAGAAAACCGAAAAACGCGCACGAGAGCGCGAACAGCGGCCACCAGCGCCGCTGCGGGCTGCGGCCGGCACGCGGCGTGGGCTGGCGGTCCCACAGGCTGAACTTGCCGCTGGCGCGGTGCAGCAGGTCGTTGAGCGTCTCCACCATCGAGAAATGCGGGCACAGCCAGCCGCAGTACAGCCGCCCGTAGCGGTAGGCCACGGTGAGCACGGTGGCCACCACGGCCAGCGCGGGCAGGATGCCGCGAAAGATGATGGCCAGTGCCGCCTCCGTGGCGCTGGCTTCGCCACGGAGGAAGGCGTCGATGCCCAGCGACCAGCGAAAACCCAGCACCCAGAGCTGCGTCTCGCTGAGGTCGAAGCGCAGCAGGTTCAGCGCCGGGGCGAGAAGGAAGAGCGCGAAGGAACCGAATTGCAGACCGCGGCGCAGGCGTTGCAGCCGGGCCTGGCGGCGCGGCTCGGTGGCGCTCGCCTGCCGGCTGGGCCCGGCGGGATTCGCCTGCCGCATGGCCATGGCGTGCTCACTGCCCATCACCCACCACGGCCTGCACGACTTCGGCCAGCGCCGCGGTGGTGTCGGCGTCGTCGGTCAGTGCATCCACCACGGCCGCGCGGCAGGCCAGCGGCAGGGCCATGCCGGCCACGTTCAGGCGCGCGGCCATCACCAGCAAGCGTGTGCTGGCGGTCTCTTCCAGGTCGTGGTCGGTGAGCCGGCGCAGGGCCTGCGCCAATTGCACCAGCCGCGTCGCCGTGGCCGGCGTGCAGCCGCTCTCCGTCACGATGATGCTGTGCTCCAGCGCCGCGCTCGGGTAGCCCAGCGTGAGCGCTACGAAGCGCTGGCGCGTGCTGGGCTTCAAGCCCTTGAGCAGGTTCTGGTAGCCCGGGTTGTAGGAGATCACGAGCATGAAGCCTGCCGGCGCCTGCAGCAGCTCGCCGGTGCGCTCCACCGGCAGCATGCGCCGGTCGTCGGCCAGCGGGTGCAGCACCACGGTGGTGTCCTTGCGCGCTTCCACCACTTCGTCGAGGTAGCAGATGGCGCCGCTGCGCACGGCGCGCGTCAGCGGGCCGTCGCACCAGACGGTGTCGCCCCCGGCGATGAGATGGCGGCCCACCAGGTCGGCGGCGCTCAGGTCGTCATGGCAGCTCACGGTGACCAGCGGCCGGCCCAGGCGCGCGGCCATATGCTCCACCAGCCGCGTCTTGCCGCAACCGGTGGGGCCCTTGATGAGCAGCGGCAACCGGCTGGCATGGGCCTGCGCGAAGAGCTCGCACTCCTGGCCCTGCTCGGCATAGAACGGCGTGGCCGCGACCTGCCTGGCGCTGGTCATTTCCATGGCGATGCTCCCGGGCCGCCTCAAGCCGGCTTCAGCCCCGAGCCCGCGGGGGCCGCCGATTCATCGGCCGCCGGCCCGATGAAGAAGCTGGCCAGGTAGACCAGCAGTCCCGCCAGGAACATCACGCCGCCGGCCACCCGCACCCAGTAGAAGAAGCGCAGCTGGTCCTGCGTGGCCATGAACGGCATCGCGTTTTCGGTGGGCATGCGCTGCAGCCACACCTGCAGGATGCCCGCGCCGGTGAGCGCCAGCACCATCACGCTCATGCCGATGGTCATGATCCAGAAGCTCCACATCTCCCAGGCCTGGGCGCGCTTCGGGTTGGCCTCGCGGCCGCGCAGCAGGGGCATGGCATAGCTGATCATCGCGAGGACCACCAGCACGTAGGCGCCGTAGAAGGCCAGGTGGCCGTGCGCGGCGGTGATCTGGCTGCCGTGGGTGTAGTAGTTGACCGGGCTGAGCGTGTGCGCAAAGCCCCACAGCCCGGCGCCCAGGAAGCCCATCACGGCGGTGCCCACGGCCCACAGCACCGCGGCCTGGTTGGGGTGCTCGCGCTTGCGCCGCTGCACCATGTTGAAGGCGAACAGCGTCATCATGAAGAAGGGCACCGGCTCGAGCGCGCTGAAGATGCTGCCCACCCAGTGCCAGTAGCCCGGCAGCCCGATGAAGAAGAAGTGGTGCCCGGTGCCCAGGATGCCGGTGACGAGTGCCATGGTGACGATGAGGTACAGCCATTTGTCGATGACCTCGCGGTCCACACCGGTGGTCTTGATCAGCACGAAGGCCAGCAGCGCGCCCAGGATCAGCTCCCAGGTGCCTTCGACCCACAGGTGCACCACGAACCACCAGTACATCTTGTCGCGCACCAGGTTGCTCGGGTTGACGAAGCTGAACAGGAACATCAGCGCCAGCCCCCACAGGCCCATCAGCAGCACCAGCGAAATCGCCGTCTTGCGGCCCTTGAGCACGGTCATGCTGACATTGAACAGGAAGCCCAGCGCGACGAGCACGATGCCGACCTTGGTGGGCAGGGGCTGCTCGAGGAATTCGCGCCCCATGGTCTGGAGCAAGTCATTGCCCGTCCACTTCGCCAGCGTGGCATAGGGCACCAGCAGGTAGCCCAGCACGGTGGCCGCGCCCGCGCCCAGGAAGACCCAGAACAGCAGCTTGGCCAGGAAGGGACTGTGCAGCTCGGTCTCGGCCTCTTCGGGGATGAGGAAGTAGGCCGAGCCCATGAAGCCCATCAGCAACCACACGATGAGCAGGTTGGTGTGCACCATGCGGGCGATATTGAAGGGGATGGCCGGGAACATCAGGTCGCCGATGACGTACTGCAGGCCGAGCGTCAGGCCGAAGACGATTTGGCCGACGAATAGTGCGAGCGCACCGATGAAATACAGCTGCGAGACAGACTGCGACTGGAACTTGAGCTTGGCGGATTGCATGGCTTGCCCCTCAACCTTCGATGTTGGGCGGCCACTTTTCAGTGTTCACGCCGTTGGTCCACTTGAGGAATTCCACCAGGTCGTCGAGCTGGGCCTCGGTGAAGTCGAACTGCGGCATCTGCCGCCGGCCCGGGATCTTCGTGGGCTGGGTCTTGATCCAGGCCTTGATGAAATCCGGACCGCGCCGCTGATAGACGTTGCCCAGCTCGGGGGCGAAGTAGGCCCCTTCGCCCAGCAGCGTGTGGCAGCCGATGCAGTTGCGCGTCTCCCAGAGGTGCTTGCCGCGCACCACGGCGGGCGTGAGCGCGGCGGCGTTGGAGCGCGCCGGGATGCGGCTCTCGGTGTCGAAGATCAGCACGGCAAACAGCAGCACGAAGAACAGCGTGCCGCCGTAGAAAATATTGCGTGCCATCTGGCTGGTGAAGCCTCGGCTCATGGGGTCCTCCGACCTTCGCTGGTGAGGATCGGTAGCCTACGGATCTGCTCAAGAATTTCCTTGAACCGGTTCAAGAAAACGCGAAGTCGTGGCGCAGAGGTTTGCCGCCGCCCCCGCCCTCAGCACCTCAGGGGCTGCGAATTCGGCCGTCGGGGGCAAAGCCTGGGCAGAATCGCGCCACGATGAACGAGGCCGCCCGCCCCACCGAAGCCTCTGACCGCGGGCAGGGCCCGCGCGAGGTCTTGTCGCTGCAAGGCCTGCACCCGGGCAACTTCGCCGGGGTGATGGCCAGCGGCATCCTCTCGATCGGTTTCGACACCCTGCAGTTCCCGGTGCTCGCGGCAGTCATGGCCGTGCTGTCCATCGCGGCCTGGGTGCTGCTGCTGGTCTTGAGCGCACTGCGCCTGCTGCGCCACGCGGCGGCCGTGCGTGTCGATCTCCTGAACCCGCGCATGGTGTTCTCGTATTTCACGCTGGTGGCAGCCACCAGCATCGTGGGCCTGCTGCTGCACGCTCACGGCCAGGCCCGGATGGCCATCGCCTGCTGGGCGCTGGCGTTCACGGCCTGGTGCCTGCTGCTGTACCTGGCGTTCAGCGTGCTCACCTTCCTGACGCACGAGCACAACGTCAATATCGTGCATGGCGGCTGGCTGATCGCCATCGTCGGCACGCAGTCGCTGGTGCTGCTGGGCGCACGCATCGCGCCCGACCTGGGCCCCTGGGCGATGTACATGATGGTCGAGGTGCACATGCTCTGGGGCCTGGGGCTGTGCCTGTACGGCATCTTCGTCACGCTGTTCTGCTACCGCATCTTCTTCCTGACGCTCAAGCCGCAGGACATCTCGCCGCTGTTGTGGGTGATCATGGGCGCGGCGGCGATCACCGCCAACGCCGGCACCACGCTCATCATCGAAGACCCGCGGCTGCCCTTCCTGGCCGCGCAGCGCCCGTTCATCGACGGTGTGACGCTGATGGTCTGGGCCTGGGCCACCTGGTGGATCCCGATGCTTTTCATCTTCGGGCTCTGGAAGCATGTCGCCAACCGCGTGCCGCTGAGCTACGAGCCGGCGCTGTGGAGTGCCGTCTTCCCGCTGGGCATGTATGCGGTGGCCAGTGCCCGGCTCGGGCTGGCGGCCGAATTCCCGCCGCTGCAGTGGATCTCGCACGGCATG
This sequence comes from Rubrivivax sp., assembly GCA_030681795.1. Lineage (GTDB taxonomy): Bacteria > Pseudomonadota > Gammaproteobacteria > Burkholderiales > Burkholderiaceae_C > Rubrivivax. The sequence continues at coordinate 31,816 of JAUXRG010000114.1, read as the reverse complement.
ATCTGGGTCGCGCTGGCGGCCTGGACGCTGCTGCTGGGGAGCATGATCCGGCGCCTGCTGCGGCTGCGCCCCCGCCCGCCACGCTAGCCCGTCTTTCTCAGCTGGGCCCGGCCAGGGCGGCCCGGCCCGACGGGTTACTGCACCAGCGGCGCGGCGGCGGCGTCGAGCGCTACGCCTTCGACCCTCGCCCGGCCGGCCAGCCGCTGCAGGTACTGGCGCAGGGCGGTGGTGTAGGCCTGCTGGCGCAGCGTCTGCGCCACGGCCGAGCGCACCGCCTCGAAGGCTGGCAGGGTGCCGGGCTCGCGCGCCAGCACTTCCACCACGTGCAGGCCGAAGCGGCTGTGCACCAAGCGCGGCAGCACGCCCACTTCGGGTTGGCCGAAGAGCTCGCGAGCGAACTCGGGCGCGCAGTTCGCGGGCGTGAGCCAGCCCAGCTCGCCGCCCTGCGCGCCGCTGGGGCAGTTGGAGGTGGCGCCGGCCACTTCGGCAAAGCGGCCGGCGGTGTCCGCCGGCTGGCAGCGCAAGTCGAGCAGACAGGCTTCGGCCCGTTGCCGCAGCGCGGCGATATCCACGCCAGGGGTCACCGCGAACAGCACGTGGCGCGCCCGCACCCGCTCGCCCACGGCGTAACGGGCGGCGTGCGCGGCGTGGTAACGGCGGCAGGCTTCGTCCGACGGCTCGGGCTGCCGCAACTCCGTCTCGAGCAGCGTCTCGATGGCCGCACTGGCGCGCTCGGTCATGGCGCCGTCCCGGGGCTCGGGGTCGTCGGCGTCGAGCAGGCCGGCGGCCATGGCCGCCTGGCGCAGCAACTCGGCGCAGGCCCGCTGGCGCAGGGATTCGACGTCCAGCGTCTCCTGGGGTTCGGCCAGCGCGACGCCGTTGACGCGCGGCAGGGGCTCGCTCATGTCCATCGCCGTGCCCACCGCTCAGGCCGCGCGGCGCGGCTGGTTCTGCCCGGCCGGCACATTGAGCCGGCGCGAACGCACGATCTGGTACGGCCTGAAGATATAGAACACCGAGGCCAGCCCGCTCCACACATGCACCAGGCGGCTGAAGGGCAGCAGCAGGAAGATCGTCATGCCCAGCAACATGTGCAGCTTGAACTGCCAGGCAATGCCCGCCAGCACACTGGCGTCGGGCTGCAGGGTGGCGATGCCTTGCAGGTAGCCGGCCAGGACCAGCATGGCACTCGCGTCCTGCCGATGCTCGAACGACAGCGGCAGCGTGACCAGCCCCAGGACCAACTGGACCCACAGGATGACGAGGATGGCCAGGTCGGTGCGGTGGCTGGTGAGGCGGATGCGCGGGTCGAAGATGCGCCGGTGCAGCAGCATCGTCAGGCCGACGAAGCAGACCAGCCCGGCGGCACCGCCCGAGACGATGGCCAGCATCTGCTTTTGCGGCGCGGTGATGAAGGGCGCGTAGAGGAAGTGCGGCGTGAGCTGCCCGACCAGGTGGCCGAAGAACAGGAACAGGATGCCGATGTGGAACAGGTTGCTGCCCCAGCGCAGCTGCCCGGAGCGCAGCAGTTGCGACGAATCGGTCTTCCAGGTGTACTGGTCGCGGTCGAAGCGGGCCAGGCTGCCCATGAAGAAGACCGCCAGGCAGAGGTACGGATAGACGTTGAAGAGGAGGTTGTTGATGGTCGCGTTCATGCGCGGGCTCCCGTGGGGGTGGGGTCGACCTGTGTGGGGATCGGCGGCTTGACGAGCCGGATCGGCTGCGGCTGGCCCGGGCGGGCCTGGCCCTGGTTCGAGCAACCGCCGAAGGCCAGCGGCTCTTCCCAGCTCTCGTCCAGCGTCGGCTCGGCGGGCAGGGTCACGGCCTGTGCCGCTGCGCCGGCCAGGTCGAGCAGCGCGGCGACGACGCTGGCGTAGGCGCTCTCGCGCCGCAGCAAGGCGCTGAAGAGCACCTGCAGGATGTGGGCGAACTCGCGCAGCAGATCGCGCGCCTGCGCCGGGGGTTGCGTGGAAGCGTATTCGAGCACCACGGTCAAATGGTCGGGCAACTCGCCGGGCGCCAGGAAGAGGCCGGCCTGCTCGTAGGTCTGGATCAGGGAGACCATCGCCGGCCCGCGCTCACGCGAATCGCCATGCACGTGCTCGAACAGGTGCAGCGCCGTGCCGCGGCCGCGGTCGAAGAGCTCCACATAGGCGGCTTCGGCTTCCAGCGCGGGTGCGTGGCTCAGGCGAGCGATCAGGGCGTCGATCTCGGCCAGGCGGGCGGGGCTCAGCGCGCGTTCGCTGCGCAGCGCTTCGCGCATCTCGCCCAGATGTGAGCGCACGGCGGCATCGGGGTAGCTCAGCAGCTTGGCCAGCACCCGCAAGGTGATCGCCGTGGGCGGCGGCGCGGTCTTGAAGGGCTTCATGTCACACCTCCGCCTTGATCGGAATCGTGCGCTTCTTTTCGCTGCCGAACAGGCTGGTCTCCGACACGCCTTCGGAGCAGCCGTTGCCGAAGGAGAAGCCGCAGCCGCCGCGCACGTTGAACGCGTTCTCGGCGTACTCGCGGTGCGTGCTGGGGATGACGAAGCGGTCTTCGTAGTTGGCGATGGCCATCACGCGGTACATCTCCTCGACCTCGTTCACGCCCATGCGCACCTGCTCGATAGCCGCCAGGTTGGCCACGCCGTCGACATGCTTGGCACGCTGGTAGGCGCGCATCGCAAGCAGGCGTTCGAGCGCGCGCACCACCGGCGCCGTGTCGCCGGCGGTCAACAGGTTGGCCAGGTATTTGACGGGGATGCGCAGCTGGTCGACGTCCGGGATCTCGCCATTCGTGCCGACCTGGCCCGCCTGGGCCGCGGCGGTGATGGGCGAGAGCGGCGGCACGTACCACACCATGGGCAGCGTGCGGTACTCGGGGTGCAGCGGCAGCGCCACCTTCCAGTCGACCGCCATCTTGTAGACCGGGCTGTGGCGCGCGGCCTCCAGCCAGTTCTCGGGGATGCCGTCGGCACGCGCCTGGGCGATCACCTTGGGGTCGTGCGGGTTGAGGAAGATGTCGAGCTGGGCCTGGTACAGGTCACGGTCACCCACCACGCTGGCGGCGGCTTCGATGCGGTCGGCGTCATAGAGCAGCACGCCGAGATAGCGGATGCGGCCGACGCAGGTCTCGCTGCACACCGTGGGCTGCCCGGCCTCGATGCGTGGGTAGCAGAAGATGCACTTCTCGGCCTTGCCGCTCTTCCAGTTGTAGTAGATCTTCTTGTAGGGGCAGCCGCTGACGCACATGCGCCAGCCGCGGCACTTGTCCTGGTCGATGAGGACGATGCCGTCTTCCTCGCGCTTGTAGATGCTGCCGCTGGGGCAGGAGGCGACGCAGGCCGGGTTCAGGCAGTGCTCGCACAGGCGGGGCAGGTACATCATGAAGGTCTGCTCGAACTGACCGTAGATGTCCTTCTGGATATCGTCGAAGTTCTTGTCCTTGCTGCGCTTGCTGAATTCACCGCCCAGGATCTCCTCCCAGTTCGGGCCCCATTCGATCTTTTCCATGCGCTGGCCGGTGATCAGCGAGCGCGGCCGCGCGGTGGGTGCGGCCTTCATCTCCGGCGCGCTGTGCAGGTGGTCGTAGTCGAAGGTGTAGGGCTCGTAGTAGTCGTCGATCTGCGGCAGGTTGGGGTTGGCGAAGATCTTCATCAAGAGCCGCCACTTGCCCCCCTGGCGCGGGACGATGGAGCCGTCGCCGCGGCGCACCCAGCCGCCGTTCCACTTGTCCTGGTTCTCCCACTCCTTGGGGTAGCCGATGCCGGGCTTGGTCTCGACGTTGTTGAACCAGGCGTATTCCACGCCGGGGCGGCTGGTCCAGACGTTCTTGCAGGTGACCGAACAGGTGTGGCAGCCGATGCACTTGTCCAGGTTGAGCACCATGCCGATTTGTGCGCGGACTTTCATGCGCCTTCTCCTTGGGCCTGAACCAGAGCGGCGCGTTCATCGCCGCGCGGCGTGTCCAGCCAGTCGACCTTGTTCATCTTGCGCACCACCACGAACTCGTCGCGGTTGGTGCCTATGGTTCCGTAGTAGTTGAAACCGTAGGAGAGCTGCGCGTAGCCGCCGATCATGTGGGTGGGCTTGAGCACGATGCGCGTCACCGAGTTGTGGATGCCGCCGCGCGTGCCGGTGATCTCCGAGCCCGGCGTGTTGATGATCTTTTCCTGTGCGTGGTACATCATCACCATGCCCGGGTTGACGCGCTGGCTGACCACCGCGCGGGCCGCAATGGCGCCGTTGATATTGAAGAGCTCGACCCAGTCGTTGTCCTCTATGCCGGCCTTCTTCGCGTCGTCCTCGCTCAGCCAGACGACGGGCCCGCCGCGGTTGAGCGTGAGCATCATCAGGTTGTCGCTGTAGGTGCTGTGGATGCCCCACTTCTGGTGCGGGGTGATGAAGTTCAGCAGGATCTCGGCATGGCCGTTGGGCTTGATGTTGTGGATGCCCGAGGTCGCCTTCAGGTCCACCGGCGGGCGGTAGCTGGAGAAACCCTCGCCGAAGGCGACCATCCAGGGGTGGTCCTGGTAGAACTGCTGGCGCCCGGTGAGGGTGCGCCAGGGGATCAGCTCGTGGACGTTGGTGTAGCCGGCGTTGTAGCTGACGGTCTCGCTCTCGATGCCGCTCCAGGTCGGGCTGCTGATGATCTTGCGCGGCTGGGCCTGGATGTCGCGGAATCGGATCTTCTCGTCCTCGCGGTGCAGCGCCAGGTGGGTGTGGTCGCGGCCGGTGGCCTTGCCCAGGGCCTGCCAGGCCTTCACCGCCACGTGCCCGTTGGTCTCGGGCGCGAGCTGCAGGATGACTTCGCAGGCGTCGATGTCGGTCACGATCTTCGGCATGCCCTGCGTCACGCCTTCGGCCAGCGTCAGGCCGTTGAGCTGGCCGAGCTGGGTGACTTCGGTCTCGGTCTTCCAGCCGATGCCCTTGCCGCCGTTGCCGACCTTGTTCATCAAGGGGCCCAGGGCGGTGAAGCGCTTGAAGACGTTGGGGTAGTCGCGCTCGACCACGGCGATCTGCGGTGCGGTCTTGCCCGGGATCAGCTCGCACTGGCCCTTCTTCCACTCCTTCACATCGAAGGGCTGCGCCAGTTCGGCGGGCGTGTCGTGCATCAGGGGCGTCAGCACGAGTTCCTGCTCGACACCGAGGTGGCCGATGCAGACCTCGCTGAAGGCCTTGGCGAAGCCCTTGTAGATCTCCCAGTCGCTGCGCGATTGCCACACCGGGTCCACCGCCGCGCTGAGCGGGTGGATGAAGGGGTGCATGTCGCTGGTGTTGAGGTCGTTCTTCTCGTACCAGCTGGCGGTGGGCAGCACGATGTCGCTGTACAGGCAGGTCGTGCTCATGCGGAAATCGAGCGTCACCAGCAGGTCGAGCTTGCCTTGCGGCGCCTTGTCGTGCCAGGTCACTTCGCTCGGCTTGGCCTCATCCTTGCCGAGGTCCTTGCCCTGCACCCCGTTTTCGGTGCCCAGCAAATGCTTGCAGAAATACTCGTGGCCCTTGCCCGAGGAGCCGAGCAGGTTGGAGCGCCACACAAACAGGTTGCGCGGCCAGTTCTGCGGCGCGTCGGGGTCTTCGCAGCTCATCTGCAGCGTGCCGTCCTTGAGCGCGCGCACGGCGTAGTCCTTGGGGTCCATGCCGGCCGCGGTGGCGTCCTTCACCACCTGCAGCGGGTTGGTCTTGAGCTGCGGTGCGCTGGGCAGCCAGCCCATGCGCTCTGCGCGCACGTTGTAGTCGATCATGCTGCCGCCATAGAGGGCCTTGTCGGCCTCGCTCAAGGTGGGCGAGACGATCTCCTCCATGCCCAGCTTCTCGTAGCGCCACTGGTCGGTGTGGGCGTAGAAGAAGCTGGTGCTGTTCATCTGCCGCGGCGGGCGGATCCAGTCCAGCGCGAAGGCCAGCGGCAGCCAGCCGGTCTGCGGGCGCAACTTCTCCTGGCCCACGTAGTGCGCCCAGCCGCCGCCGCTCTGGCCGACGCAGCCGCACATCATCAGCAGGTTGATGACGCCGCGGTAGTTCATGTCGGCGTGGTACCAGTGGTTCATGGCCGCGCCGATGATCACCATCGACTTGCCGTGGGTCTTGTCGGCGTTGTCGGCGAACTGCCGCGCCACGGTGATGATCTGCTCGCGCGGCACGCCGGTGATGCTCTCGGCCCAGGCCGGCGTGTAGGCCGCGTCGGTGTCGTAGCTCTTGGCGCCCGATCCCAAGCCACGGTCGATGCCGTATTGCGCGGCCTGGAGGTCGAACACGGTGGCGACGAGCGATTCGCGGGCCTGATCTCCCTCGCCCAGGCGCAGCCGCACCGCCGGCACCTTGGTGTGGTTGACCTGGCCCTGCTGCGCGTTGGCCTTGAAGTGCGGCGTGGCGATGCCACCGAAGTAGGGCAGGCCGACAGCCACGATCTCGTGCGCCTGCTCACCGTCCTCCAGCACCGAGAGCTTGAGCTTGACGTCGGTGCCCTGGCTGGCTTCCTTGTCCTCCAGGTTCCACTTGCCGGCGTCGGCGCGGCCCTCGGGCCCCCAGCGAAAACCGATGCTGCCGTTGGGCAGTACGGCGCGGCCGGCGCTGTCGAAGGCCACGGTCTTCCACTCGGGGTTGTTGTCCTGGCCGAGCTTGCCGTCGAAGTCGCTGGCGCGCAGGTAGCGGTCGGGCACCAGCGTTTTCGTGCCGTCGGGCAACTGGTGCTCTTTGAGCATCACCAGCAGCGGCAGGTCGGTATAGCGGCGCGCGTAGTCGTCGAAGTACGTTGATCGCTGCTTGAAGTAGAACTCGTTGAGCACCACGTGGCCCATGGCCATGGCGAGCGCCGCATCGGTGCCCTGCTTGGGGTGCATCCAGATGTCGGCGAGCTTGGCCACTTCGCTGTAGTCGGGCGTCACCGCCACCGTCTTGGCACCCTTGTAGCGCACCTCGGTGAAGAAGTGCGCGTCGGGGGTGCGCGTCTGCGGCACGTTGGAACCCCAGGCGATGATGTAGGTGCTGTTGTACCAATCGGCCGACTCGGGCACGTCGGTCTGCTCGCCCCAGACCTGCGGGCTGGCCGGTGGCAGGTCGCAATACCAGTCGTAGAAGCTCAGACACACGCCGCCGATCAGGCTGAGGTAGCGGCTGCCTGCGGCGTAGCTGACCATGCTCATCGCCGGGATCGGCGAGAAGCCGATCACGCGGTCGGGGCCGTGCGTCTTGATCGTGTAGACGTTGGCCGCAGCGATGAGCTGGTTCACTTCGTCCCAGCTGCTGCGCACGAAGCCGCCCATGCCGCGCACCTTCTGGTAGTCGCGCCGTGAGTCGTCGCATTCGACGATGCTGGCCCAGGCGTCGACCGGCGTCCTGGCCCCCTTCAAGGCCGCGCGCCAGCGTTCCAGCAAGCGCCCGCGCACCATCGGGTACTTCACGCGGTTGGCGCTGTACAGATACCAGGAATACGAAGCGCCCCGCGCGCAGCCGCGCGGCTCGTGGTTGGGCATGTCCCAGCGCGTGCGCGGGTAGTCGGTCTGCTGGGTTTCCCAGGTGACGATGCCGCCCTTGACGTAGATTTTCCACGAGCAACTGCCGGTGCAGTTCACGCCATGCGTGCTGCGCACGACCTTGTCGTGCGCCCAGCGGTTGCGGTAGGCGTCTTCCCAGGTCCGGTCTTCACCGGTGGTCACGCCGTGCCCGTCGGAGAAGCTTTCCTTGGGCAGGCTGAAATGGGTGAGGCGGTCGAGGAAATGGCTCATGTCGGTTCCTTGGCGTTCAGCAGGGCATGGCGGCGTTCTTGCGGCTGTAGAACCACCAGGTCGCAGCGATGCAGGTCAGGTAGAAGACGATGAAGCCGTACAGCGCGGCGTCCGGGCTGCCGGTCAGGGCGATTGCGGTGCCATAGCTCTTGGGAATGAAGAAGCCACCGTAGGCCCCGATGGCCGAGCTGAAACCCAGCACCGCGGCGGCTTCCTTGTTGGCGTCCTTCACCGCCTGCTCCTGCGCGGCGGGCGTCTGGGCGGCTTCGCGCTGGCGCTCGGTCATGAAAATCACCGGGATCATGCGGAAGGTGGACCCGTTGCCGATGCCCGAGAAGGCAAAAAGCGCCATGAAGGAAATCAGGAAGCCGATGAAATTGCCCCCTTGGCCGCCGTGGGGCAGGAACTGCAGCACCGCGTACACGCCCACGGCCATGGCGATGAAGTTCCAGAAGGTCACGCGGGCGCCGCCAAGCTTGTCGCTCAGCCAGCCGCCCAGCGGGCGGATCAGCGCGCCGACCAGGGGGCCCAGCCAGGCGTATTGCAGCGCGTTGATGCCCGGGAACTGGCTCTTGATGAGCAGCGGGAAACCTGCCGAGTAGCCGATGAAGCTGCCGAAGGTGCCCAGGTACAGCCAGCACATCAGCCAGTTGTGCTTGCGCTTGAAGATCACGGCCTGGTCGGCGAAGCTGGCCTTGGCGTCGGCCAGGTCGTTCATCCCGAACCAGGCGCTCAGCGCCGACAGCGCGATGAACGGCACCCAGATGAACCCGGCGTTCTGCAGCCACATCTGCGAGGTCTGGCCAGCCTTGGTGACGGTGGCCGGCTCACCGCCGATGGTGCCGAATACGCCGGCGGTGATGACCAGCGGCACGACGAACTGCACGATGCTCACGCCCAAGTTACCCAGGCCCGCATTCATGCCCAGCGCATAGCCCTTTTGCGCCTTGGGGAAGAAGAAGCTGATGTTGGCCATCGAGCTGGCGAAGTTGCCCCCGCCGAAGCCGCACAAGAGCGCCAGCACCACCATGGCTTCATAGGGCGTGGCGGGGTTCTGCACTGCGAATCCGATGCCCAGTGCGGGCAGCAGCAGCGTGGCGGTGGAGATGGCGGTCCAGCGCCGCCCGCCGAAGATGGGCACGGCAAAGGAATAGAAGATGCGCAAGGTGGCCCCGCACAAGGCGGGCAGGGCCGCCAGCCAGAACAGCTGGTTGGTGCTGTATTTGAAGCCGACGCTCGGCAGGTTGACGACGACCACGCTCCATACCATCCACACCGCGAAGGCCAGCGTCAGCGCGGGGATCGACAGCCACAGGTTGCGCTGCGCCACGGCGCGGCCGGAGCGTTCCCACTGCGCCTTGTCCTCGGGGTTCCATTGCGAAATCACGTGAGAAGCCATGCGGGCTCTCCTTGGGGTTGTGGGTGGGGCAAGCTGCGCCTAGCGGGCCGACGGCCCCGCGAAGGGTGACTCGGGCGCGTCCCGGCCCATGAGCTCGGTCTTGCGCACTTCGGTCCAGTACATCCAGATGAGTGAGACCCAGACCACGCCGTACATCAACATGAAGGCGCTGGAGCGGATGCCGGTGAGGTCCATCAGCGCGCCGAACAGGATGGGCAGCACGAAGCCGCCCAGCCCGCCGGCCAGCCCGACGATGCCGCTGATGGCGCCGATGTTGTGGGCGTAGTCGTCGCTGACGTACTTGAAGACGCTGGCCTTGCCGAAGGCCCAGGCGATGCCGAGCACGAACATCAACGCCGTGAAGGCATACACGTTGAGGCCGACGTGAAAGGTGCGCGGCCCGTCCACGGTCATCACGGTCATGTCGGTCTGCGGGTACGACAGCAGGAACAGGCAGATCCAGCTCACCCACATGACCCACCAGGTGAAGCTGTGGGCGCCGAACTTGTCCGCCAGCACGCCGCCAACGGCGCGCAGCACGCCGCCGGGCAGCGAGAAGCAGGCCGCCAGCAGGGCCGCAATGCGGATGTCCAGCCCGAACTCGCCCACGTAGTACTGCACCATCCACAGGCTCAGCGCGACGTAGCCGCCGAACACGATGCTGTAGTACTGGCAGTACTTGAGCACCTTGGGGTCCTTTAGCGCCAGCAGCTGCGAGGCAAAGCTGGTGTTCGAGGACGCCAGGTGCCTGGGGTCGCTCGAGCTGCCGAGCCAGAATACGATGAGGGTGCCCAGCATGACCGCGGCATAGACCTGCGGCACCATCGTCCAGCCGAAGGCCACCAGCAGCGCCGGGGCGACGAATTTGTTGACCGCGGCGCCGGAATTGCCCGCGCCGAAGACGCCCATGGCCATGCCCTGGCGGTTTCGCGGGAACCAGCGCGCCACATAGGGCGTGCCGACCGAGAACGAGCCACCGGCCAGGCCGACGAACAGGCCGATGACGAGAAAGTGCCAGAAGACCGTGGCGTAGGCCATGAGCCAGATCGCCGGCACGGTCAGCGCCATGAGCACCGACAAGACGATGCGGCCGCCGTACCTGTCGGTCCAGATGCCCAGGGGCACGCGGATCAGCGAACCCGTGAGCACCGGCGTGGCCGTGAGCAGCCCGAACTGGGTGGCGTTCAGGCCCAGCGTCTTCTTCAGCGGGATGCCGATGACGCCGAACATCATCCAGACCATGAAGCACACCGTGAAGGCCAGGGTGCTGACGACCAGCACGCTCCAGGCCTGGCGCGGGATGGGGGTTGCAGTGGAGGCCATGGTTTGGATGGGTCGCAGCGAGGGCTCGACTGTCCCGTGTCGTGGCCGCGGCGGCCATCCGTCCGCCGGGCAAAAACGGGCCGGCAGAAGGACGATGGCCGTTCACGGGCCATCGTTCGGAAGAACTACGGCGCCAGCCCCAGGCTGCCAGGCGCTATCGTCGAGACTGCGGTCGGCTTGGGCGGGTGGATCCGTTTGCCACCCCGCGCTGTGCATCTACAAATGGAGGAGTGCTTTTGAAGGTGTCGCTCTGGAATGCCTGGCCGCTGGCGCTGTGCAGCACTGCGGCCTTCGCCCAGGCTCCCGCCTGGTTCGAGCTCAAGCCCGACCTGCGGGCCGCTCTGGCCGCCAAGGGCGATGCCAAGCGGGGGGCCGGGGTCTTCGAGCTGTGCGAGGCCTGCCATCGCAAGGACGGTGCCGGGCGCGCCAAGGGCAACTTTCCCGCCCTGGCGGGGCAGCATGCCTCGGTGCTGATGAAGCAACTGGCCGACATTCGTGCCGGCCGGCGCTTCAACCCGGTCATGCAGGCCGTCATCGACGACCCGTCGATCACCGCCCAGGATGTCGCCGATGTCGCGGCCTACGCGCAAAGCCTGCCCGTTCGCGGCGAGCACGACAAGGGGCCGGGCAAGGCCCTGGCGCCCGGCAAGCGGCTCTATGAGCGCGATTGCGCCTCCTGCCACGGTGCGGCCGGCCAGGGGCAGGCGGCCCAGTTCTACCCCCGGGTGGCCGCACAGCACTACCCGTATTTGGTCCGTGAGGTGCAGATGATCCGCGACGGCCAGCGCCGCAATTCCCACCCCGAGATGGTGGCGGTGGTCAAGCGCTACTCCGTCGCCGACATCGAAGCCGTCGCAGACTACATGGCGCAATTCCCCGTGCCCGGGAAGTAGGCGCTGTGGTCACGCATCCCACCCAACTCCTTCCTGTGAGCCGAATGAGCCCTCTCGACGACCGGTCCCCGGACCTGGTGTTCCGCCACGCGCGCACTTTCAACAAATTCAGGCCCGAGCCCGTCAGCGACGCCACGCTGCGCGAGCTCTACGAACTGCTGAAATGGGGTCCGACCTCGATGAATGCCCAGCCGGCGCGCTTCGTCTTCCTGCGCAGCGAGCCGGCCAAACAGCGCCTGAAGCCCGCGCTCTCGCCGGGCAATGTCGACAAGACCCTGGCCGCGCCGGTGGTGGCGATCGTGGCCACCGATACGCGCTTCTACGAGTTCCTGCCCGAGCAATTCCCGGCCTTTTCGGGGGGCAGGGCGATGTTCGAGAGCGATGCCGCACTGGCCGAGTCCACGGCGGCGCGCAGCGGCACCCTGCAGGGCGCCTACCTCATCGTGGCCGCGCGCATGCTCGGCCTGGACTGCGGGCCGATGAGCGGCTTCGACGCGGCAAAGCTCAACGCCGAGTTCTTCCCCGACGGGCGCTGGAAGGCCAATTTCCTCGTCAACCTGGGCTACGGCGACGCCAGCGGCAACCACCCGCGAGGCCCCCGCCTGCCATTCGAAGTCGCGACGCAGCTGCTGTAAATATGAAAATTCTGCTCACCGGCGCCGCCGGTTTTATCGGCATGACCACCTCGCTGCGCCTGCTGGCGCGCGGCGACGAAGTGGTCGGCCTGGACAACCTCAATGACTACTACGAGGTCAGCCTCAAGGAAGCGCGCCTGGCGCGGCTCACGCCTCACGATCATTTTCGCTTCGTGAAGCTCGACGTGGCCGACCGCGCCGGCATGGAGCAGCTTTTCGCCGCCGAGCGCTTCGACCGCGTGATCCACCTGGCCGCGCAGGCCGGCGTGCGCTATTCGCTGCAGAACCCGCACTCCTATGTCGACAGCAACGTCGTCGGCTTCATGAACGTGCTCGAAGGCTGCCGCCACAGCGGCGTGCAGCACCTGGTGTACGCGTCGAGCTCCAGCGTCTACGGCGGCAATACCAAGATGCCGTTTTCCGAGCACGACGCGGTGGACCACCCGGTGAGCATGTACGCGGCCACCAAGAAGGCCAACGAGCTGATGGCCCACACCTACAGCCACCTCTTCGGCCTGCCCACCACCGGGCTGCGCTTCTTCACCGTCTACGGGCCCTGGGGCCGGCCGGATATGGCGCTGTTCCTCTTCACCAAGGCCATCCTCGAAGGCCGCCCCATCGACGTGTTCAACCACGGCCAGATGCGGCGCGACTTCACCTTCGTCGACGATATCGCCGAGGGTGTCATCCGCGTGCTGGATCGCCCCGCCGTGCCCAACCCGGCCTATCTGTCCGACACGCCCGACCCGGCGACCAGCAACGCGCCTTACCGCGTCTTCAATATCGGCAACCACGACCCGGTGCAACTGATGGATTACATCGGCTGCATCGAAGACGCGCTGGGCATGAAGGCGCAGATGAACCTGCTGCCGCTGCAGGACGGCGACGTGCCGGCGACCTACGCCGACGTGGACGCGCTGCGCGACTGGGTGGGTTTCACGCCAGCCACCGATGTGCGCACCGGGGTGGGGCGGTTCGTGGAATGGTATCGGGGGTACTACAGGGTCTGACAGTGGGCTTCGATCCGTGATTTGCTGTGAAAAGGCCTGACCGATGACCCTGATTCAGGGGGGTCGCGGCGCGGATGAGATGGCGATAATCTAGGTGCAGGGAACTGTCCCTGGTCGAATGACGGGACTGTGTCATGAACCAAGAACGACATCAGCAGGATGGCGAATCCGGGCGCATTGACGTGACGCCTGAAGGCCTTCCTCCTGTAGACAGCGGGCGTCGGCGTCTTTTCCGCGGTGTGGGCGGCGGCGCTGGCGTGCTCCTGGCGGTCAGCGCCAAGAGTGCCATCGGCGGCGTGGTTTGCCAGAGCCCTTCCGCGGCCCTGAGTGGCAATACCAGTCCAAGGCCCGGCGCCGCTACTTGCTCAGGAGGGCTGTCCCCGGGGTATTGGGTCCAGCCTCAGCATGCCGGGAACTGGGTGACTGCAGGCGGGGTGTTTCCGACCTTCGGCGGCTTGGTCGTTTCGTGTGACATCGCATCCGCGAAACTCAAGAAGGCCGATATCGCCACCCCGGGAACAACGCTTCAGAGCCTCTTTTCGGGCTGGGTGCCGGCTGGCACCGACGATCCGATCGGCATGTGGTTTGCGATCTACGACCCGACCAACAAGATTTTCGGGGGCGGAGGTGGCATCGGCCAGTTGTTGCGTCACTTGAGTTGCGCCTGGCTGAACGCAGGGTATTTCACCAGCGCGGCGGCTCTGTATCCCATCACCAAAGCCCAGGTGATCGACATGTGGACGCAGTTGAAAAACACCGGGGTCTATTGCCCCTCGTCGTTGTCGGGTTGCTCCGTGCCCTGGACCGCCGACAAAGTGATTTCCTACATCGAGGGTCTGTACGATATCAACGCACCCGTGGCGAATCTCTGCGTAAAGAGCAATTGACTTTTTTCTGCAGGTGCAAGTAGGCACGAAGCCTCTTTCTCGAATGGCACTTTCCGTCCGGGCTGGCAGGCTGATGCGCTTCGGGCCGGTATGGCCGGAGGCGGATGGCCATCTTGTCTTCGACGCTGCGTCGGGTGACTTCTGGGTCTTGAGTTCCATCAGTCGGCACTTGGTGGGGCGCCTGGCCCAAGAGGGCCCATTGGACCCCGATGCGCTTCGGCGTCAGTTCGAATCGACGCCTGCAGGCGCCGAGCACGGCCAGGATTGGACTTCGACCGTTGCCGGTTTGGTTGCCGCGGGCTTGCTCCAGGAGTCCGGTGCTTCGATGAGCCCGGCGCGGTGAAAGTCGGGACTCCCAGGACTTGATCGACGCCGTCCTTCATATCCCGCCGTTTCACATCCGCTTGCGTTCACCGCTGGCCAGCGTCTCGCGGCACGTCGGTTTCTACTACCTGGATTGCATGAGCCCGGTGGGCGACTCGTTTGTCGACTTCGACGTCGAGGTCGTTCCGGCCGGCGGCCTGCGCCGGTGGTGGAAGCCGCAAGCGCGCTTTCTGCTGGAGGGCATCGAGCCCTTTTTCCCCTTGCCGGCCGAACAGGCCGCACCGCTGTTCGAGTGGGGCATGAACTGGTGCGTGGCCCAGCGTGCGCTGGGGTATCTGGTGATGCATGCCGCGGTGGTCGAGCGCGATGGACGCGCGCTGGTGCTGCCGGGATTCCCCGGGGCGGGGAAGAGCACGCTGTGTGCGGCCCTCACACACCTCGACGGCTGGCGCCTCTTGTCGGACGAGTTGGCGATTCTTGACCCGAAGCTGGGGATGCTCTTGCCCCACCCCCGGCCGATCAGCGTGAAGAATGCGGCGATCGATATCGTTGCCGCCTTCCCGGGCAGCCGTGTCGGCACCGTATATCGAGACACCCGCAAGGGCACCATCACCCATGCCGCCTGCCCACCTGCATCGATGAAGCGCGCCGGCGAGCCTGCGCGCCCGGCGTGGGTGGTCTTCCCCCGCTTTGTCGCCGACAGCCCGTTGCAGATCGAACCGGTGACGCGTGTCGAAGCGTTCTCCTGGATCTCGGAGCAGTCTTTCAACAAGGAGCGCATGGGTGAGCTCGGTTTTCGCGGCTTGTGCGACATGCTCAGCGCAGCGCAGTGCTTCGAGCTGACCTATGGTTCGACCACGGACGGGATCGAAGGCGTCCGCAGGATTTGCGCCGGATGAGGCCGGTGTCCGAGACCGCGGAATTGCTGGCGATCCTGGCGCGGCCGACGCTTGCGGCCGGCTTGCGGCCCTCCGAATGGTCGCGGCTGATTGCCGTGGCGCGTTCGGCCAATCTCCTGGGCGCTTTGGCGGAACGCCTGGAGGCTGTCAGTGACGAATGGCCAGCCGACGCGGCACGCCACCTCGATGGCGCGCGACAACTCAGCCAGCGGCAACAGCTGTCCGTCGTCTGGGAAGCCCACTGCCTGCAGGCTGCACTTGAAGGGCTAGGCACCCCGGTCGTGTTGCTCAAGGGCGCGGCCTATGTGCTGGGCTATCCTGAAATTGCACGCGGGCGGCTCTTCGGCGACATCGACATCCTGGTGCCCCGAGTGCAGCTGGGCAACGTCGAGAGCCAGCTCATGCTGGGCGGCTGGGCCAGTGCCAAGCAAGACGCCTACGACCAGCGCTATTACCGCCAGTGGATGCATGAGCTGCCGCCGATGGTGAACGTCCATCGCGGCACCGTCATGGACGTGCATCACACCATCCTGCCGCTGAGTGCCCGCAACACGCCGGACCCGTCTGCCATCATCGATCGCGCGGTGCCAGTCGAAGGCCTTCCAGCACTGCGCGTACCTTGCCCCGAAGACCTCCTGATCCACAGCATCACGCACCTGATGCACGAAGGTGAACTGCACAACGGGCTGCGCGACCTCCATGACATCGACCGCATGGTCCGGATGTTCACGGCGAGCGCCGGCTTCTGGACGCGTCTCGTTTCCACCGCCGCGGGGAACGATTTGGCGCTTCCCGTCGCGCATGGGTTGCGCTTGGCCCGGCGCTTGTTCGGAACTTCCATCCCCGACGATATTCTCGAGCGCCTGGTGCCAGGTTTCGCGACGCGCAGCTCGGCTCGTGTTCTCGCTCGGGTCTACTTGGTAGCGCTGCAATCGCCGCAGGCGGCTCGCCGAAGCTGGGCCGCGCGTGCCTCGCACGGGGCCATTTATCTCCGCGGGCACTGGCTTCGGATGCCCCCGCTTCAACTCTTGCGGCACCTTGCGACAAAGGCCTGGAAGAGCGCGACTCAGGGGCGTCGGGCGTGAAATTGGCTTTGACCGGGCGATGCCGACATCTCTGCATCAAAATGTTGCAGGAATCCAGACGGCTGCTTCTGGTTACAGGCCTTGCTTGTGATGCGTGGGCCGGATGCTCTTTTTGAGCTTGCACTTATATTTGGATACAGCTACCGAGCCCGCTTTTGAGCAGACTACAGGCTAGGCAACAAGGCGTTCCAGAGCACCCTCATGAGCACCACCACGATCATTGCCGCCCCGCTGGAGTCGCGCAAAGCGCCCCCGGGCATGCTGGTTGAGCACGCTCGGATGGACCCGTCTGCGGGCGGGCATTCCAATCACCGCCAGTTCAAGATCGAATCGGCCGACTCCTTCGTCGTCCGGCAGTCCGTGAACCGGCTGATTCAAGAGCGCTATGGCTGGCGCGGCTACCAGACGGTCAGCCTGCCGGCGGACCAGACCGCCAACCGGATCACCCTGACCGCCATTGAAGACAGCGTCACCATAGGCACCATCACGGTCGGGCTCGACGGGCACGAAGGGATGAACTGCGAGGACGAGTTCACCGCAGAGATCGATGCCTTGCGGGCCCGCGGGTATCGCGTTTGCGAATTCACCAAGCTTGCGATCGACCCGGTTGCGGGTACCAAACGGGTGCTGGCAGCGCTTTTCCACGTCGCCTACATCGTGGCGCACCGGATGCGCGGATACGACGCGCTGGTGATGGAGGTCAACCCACGGCATGTGCGCTACTACGAGCGCATGCTGGGCGCGCGGGTGATCGGCGAAGAGCGTCTGAACCACGCCGTCAACGCCCCTGCCGTGTTGCTGTCGATCGATTTCGACTACATCGCGGCGCAGATCCGCGAGCTGGGGGGCCAGCCCGAACGCACGGCTACAGATCGGTCGCTGTACCCCTTGGCGTTCACCGCTGACGAAGAACTGGGCATCACCGCGCGCCTGATGACGGTGCAGAAGCCGGCGTCGCTGGCCGTCAACTGAAGCGGCTTTCAGGCGCGCCGCGGTCACGCCGCGGGCGCGCGCTGCTCAGCGGTCCTTCATGAGGTCGCGCGCGAATCGCACCGGGATCGCATAGGTGATGCCGGTCGGGTTCGACAACGCCGACTCGCGTGTGCTGCGCACCAAAACCATATTGACGATGCCCACGACCCGGCCCGTGTGGGCGTCGAGCAGTGGCCCGCCGCTGTTGCCCGGGTAGGCCGTCGCGTCGAGCTGGTAGACCTCGAAGGGCCCCTCGCGCAGCCGCGAGATGGATTTCCCAGTGAGTTGCTGCGAGGTCGGCGAGGGCAGCGCGATCGCGGTGACCGACGAGACGATACCGCGGTGCGTGACCACCGAGTAGCCCAGCACGCCGCCGATCGGGTAACCCATCAGCGCCACGTCCATGCCCTCGCGCACGGTGCCGTTTTCGGCCAGTTCGAGCGCCGGCAGCGGCGCACCCTCCAGCCGCAGCAATGCCAGGTCGTGGGCCCGGTCCACGCCGACGAGCGTGGCCACCCGCACGTCGCGGCCGCCATCGGCGCGCGCCGCCAGCACCGCGAGCTGAGGCGCCGGGGTCGTGCCCGGATCCGGCAGCACATGGGCGTTGGTGATCAGCAGCGAGCCGCCTTCGACCACGAAGCCGCTGCCTCGGAAGGTGAAGCGCGGGCTGCTCAGCGCGCTGTAGGTGCCCACCGGCAATACCGAGGGCCGCAGCGTCGAGATCAGCGACGGCAGGTCGGCCCGGGCGCTGAACGCCACCCCCGCCAAGGCGGCGAGCCAGGCCCTGCGTGACCAGTGCGGCGACGACATGGCGGGTATTTCCTTGCTGCGAGTCAGGAGCATCGAAGGGTCAGGCCGCGTCGATCCAGTCTGAACAACGGGTCCAGGCCAGATCGGGATCGTCGACGCGAAAACCAAAAAGTTCACCGCTGTCGCCAGACCCCTGGTGCACCACCTCGGCCTGCACGCTCGCCTGAATGCCATCGGCGAGTTCTGCCACCACGCTGCACTGCTGCCCGACTTGCAACGCGCTGCCGGTGCGGGCCTGGAATCCGCGGGCCGAGATCTCGACGATGGTGATCGGCTGCGTGCTTGCGGGCTGCCCGATCGGCGTCAAGGCAGCGGGGCACTTCACCGTGTGGCGCGGGTGGCGCCGCACGCTGCCGTCGAGCGTGGCCTCGGCCGCCAACGGCGGCAGCACCCGAGCCCACTGCGGGCCGTCGTAAATGGAGTGCAGCAGCAGCCTGCGGCGCTCGTCGAGCAAGTCGAACCCCTGCGTGCGGCGGTTGAAGAAGTGGTCGATCAGTGCCGGCGTGAGCACCGGGTCGTTGCTCGTATTCCATTCGCGCGGCGGAAACTTGATCTGCGGCAGCGTGGTCTCGACGAAGTAGCGATGCAAATTGCGCCGACCCGGCTTGTGCGCATAGGCGCGCTTGAATAACGTGGGCGCCTCGTGCAGGTCGAGCGTGGCGCCCACCGCCGGCGCGCCATTGGCGAAGTCGTACTTCTCGACCACCTGCGCCGTCAGGCGGCGGAAGAACAGCAGCGACTCGTACATCTCGATCTTGTTCGGATTCACCGCGATCAACAGGTGCCGGGTGTCGAAATACCGCGTGCAGTACTCGTACATGAACTTCATCAGCGGGAACAGGATCGCCCCACCGGTCTTGCGGTACGCGGGATGCACGGCCAGGGCGGAGATCTCGGCGATGCGGCCTTCCTTGGCGCGCACCGACGCGATGTCGAAGGCCGACTGCATCGGAAAACCGTACACACCTTCGCGCACGATGGACAGGGTACCGACCACGCGATCGCCCATCTTCGCGCACAGCGTGGTCGTCGTCGGCAGCGCGTGGTAGGGCGTCACGCGCAGGCCCGAGGGATGCGCTCGCATGAAGCCGCTGGCCACGTAGGCGTCGTGCAGGAGCGCGAAACAAGCCTCGAGCTCGGCCTGGGTTTCGGCGATCTTGAGCTGGAAGTCGTCGCCCAGCGCGGGCTCGCAATCCACCAGCCCGCGGAACAGCGCAAAGCGCCATGAGGCCGGCAATGCGGCCAGGGCCGCCCGCATGGCCCGCCGGAATTGGTGCCGCAGGGCAGCCCAGCCGGACTTTTTCATGATGTGCGTCCGGCCTCCTGGTCCAGTACCGGTCAGTCTAAGGCGATTTCAGCAGTTCCACGACTTCGCTTTGGCCAGGAAACTTGTCACCCAGCTTGGCCAGGCTCTCGAGCTCGGCGCGGGCACGGGGGCGGTCGCCGGCCTTCAGGTAGATCTTGGCCAGGGTGAGCTTCAGGCTGGCGTCGTCGGGCGCCTTCGCAATGGCCTTCTTCTGCAACTCGATGGCCTGCGGCGCCTGGTTCTCGGCCGCCATGGCCCAGGCCAGGGTATCCATCAGTGCGGGCCGGCCGGGCAGAAGCTGGTTCGCGCGCTCAGCCACCGCCACGGCACCCGGTTTCTGTTGCCTCGTCATCAGCCAGGCGATGTTGTTCAGCGCCAGGGCGTTGTCGGGCTGCAGCTCCGTCACGCTGCGGTAATGCGCCTCCGCCGCGGCGAAGTCCTTGTGCGCCAGGGCTGTGTCACCAAGATAGAAGCGGAAGACCGTGTCCTGCGGATGCTCCTTTTTCCAGGTCGATATCAGGCGCTCGGCTTCGTCCTTGCGCCCGGCGGCTCCCAACGCGCGGTGCAGTCTGATGGCCACTTCGGTGCCCCCGCCCAGCGGCAGCGCCAAGCGCAAGGCGGCGGCCGCGGCGTCGTGACGGCCGCGGGCCGATTCAATGTCGGCCTCCAGCACGTGGCCGACGGCCTGCTTGGGTTGGGCGCGCTGCAGGGTCCGCGCGATTTCCAGCGCCTGCGGATAGCGCTTTTGCAGCACCTCGACTTCGGCGAGTGCGCGTTGCGCCGACAGCAGCCCGGGCTTGATCTTCAGCGCGCGTTCCAGGCTGCGCCGGGCGGCTTCCAGGTCCTTGGCGGCGACATGCGCGTGGGCCAAGCGCAGTTCGGGCTCGGGCCGGTCGGGGCGTGCAGCCGCCAGCTTGGTGTAGGTGCTGACGGCCTGTTGCGCCTGGCCCGCGGCGAGCTGTGCGGCGCCGAGCTGGTCGAGCACTTCCAGGTTGTTGGGCAACGCGGCAGTGGCATCCTGGGCCGCTGCCAGCGCGGCCTTGGTGTCCTGCTGGCTGAGCAGGTATTTGACGAGCAGCATGCGTGGCGCAGGCTCGGTGGGGCTGGCCTTGGCGGCGTTGGCAATCGCTTGCGTCACCTCTTCCTTGGGGCTGCCCATGCGCGCCTTCACTTCCGCCAGGCCGAGCATGGCGCGGTAGTTCTTGGGGTCGGCGCGCAGCAGGTCTTCGAAGCGCTTCTTCGCGCCCTCGGGCCGCCCGGCGGCCATCTCCAGCGCGGCCAGCCCCGCGGTCGCCGGGAAATACAGCGCGTCGATCGCCAGGGCCTTCTCGAAATTGGCCTTTGCCGCCACGGTGTTCTTGCGCCGCAGCTCGATGTTGGCGCGCAGCACCTGGGCCAAGGGCTTGCCGGGTTGCTTCTTCTCCAGCGCATCCACGGCCTTGAGGGCGCCGCCCAGGTCGTTGGCGCGCAGCCGGGCCGCAATCAAGGCCATGTCGGCGCGTGTGCCGGTGTCGCCGGCCGCCACGGCTTCGAGCTCGGCGTAGCCGCCGGCCGCGTTGCCTTTGGCCAACTGGTTGAGGGCCAGCGCCGTGCGCGCGGTGGTGGCCTTCGGGTCGATCTTCGCGGCGCGTGCGAACGCGGCTTCCGAGCGCGCCAGGTCCCCGCTCTGCAAGTGCGCCTGCCCGGCCAGGGTGAG
Organism: Rubrivivax sp.; assembly: GCA_030681795.1. Lineage (GTDB taxonomy): Bacteria > Pseudomonadota > Gammaproteobacteria > Burkholderiales > Burkholderiaceae_C > Rubrivivax. The sequence continues at coordinate 10,872 of JAUXRG010000114.1, read as the reverse complement.
GCTCTCGGCATCCGGCGCAGTCGACTCCAGGATTGGTTGCAGCACGTCCAGAACCTTCTGCGGCTGCCCCGTGCGCAGATGGATCTGGGCCAACATCTGGCGCGGCAGCAGCGCCCTCGGCGCGGCCCTCATTGCCTGGCCGAGGTGGACTTCGGCCTGCGCCAACGAGTTCAAACGCAATTCGGCGGCGCCGGCAAGCTGCAGTATCCGTGGGTCGTTGGGGAAGTGCTTGAGCAACTGCTCGGTGATCTCGCGCGTCTTGGCGAAATCGTTGCCCAGGTAGGCCAGCTGGGCCTCGATCCGGCGTGTCTCGGGGTGGCCGGGCTGCGCGGCCTTGAGCCGCTCGAGCTGGGTCTTGGCCCCGGCCACATCGCGTTGCTCGAGCAGCATCGCAATGATCGCGGAGTGCGCGGCCACCGCGCCCGGGCTCGCCGCCACGGCGCTGCGGTAGGTGGCCAGCGCGGCGTCGCGGTCTTGCTGCCCAAGGCGCTGCAGGTCGGCCTTGAGGATCAGCGCGTTCACGTCCTTGGCGTCCCGCGCCAGCACCGGTTCGATGAGCGCCAGCGCGCCGGCCGTGTCGCCGTCGGCGGCCTTGATGCGGGCGTGCAGCAGCGTGGCCGGCGCATGCTGCGGCCATTCCTTGAGCGCCGAGAGCACGGTCTCCAGCGCGTTGTCGCGCTCGCCCTGGCTGGCGTAGGCCGTCGCCACGCTGGTCTTGAGGTCGGCCGATGCCGCGGCGTCGTCGAGCCTGGTCGAGGCAAACTGCTGGATCAGCTGGCTGGTTTCGCCCTGGGCCAGCAGGGCCCGGGCCAGCAGCGGCACGGTTTTCGATTCGCCGGCATTGAATTCGAGCGCCTTGCGCAGCTCCACCGCCGCGGCTTGCGCCGAGCCGGTTTCCAGCAGTGCCTGGCCGAGCAGGCGCCGCGCTTCACCGTTCTGCGGGTTGCTCTGGAGCGCGTTCTTCGCGCGGATGATGGCGGCCTTGTAGTCCTGCTTGTCGATGTAGTTCTTGGCCGAGGCCACCGCTTCGGCGTCGTCGGAGCGGCCCTGGCACGCGCCTAGCAAAGCGCAGACCGCGATCAGGGCGCACAACGACATGGGGTTTCGGGTCTTCATGCGGTCTCCGATACTTGCTACTTAATTGCCAGTCTATGCATCAGGTCGTAGAGCGTGGGCCGGCTCACGCCGAGCATCTCGGAGGCGCGCAGGATATTGCCGCTGGTGCGTGCGAGCGCGGTGATGACGGCCTGCCGCTCGGCCTGCTCGCGCACCGTGCGCAGGTCGATGTCGCTGGACGTGGGCGACGCGCCTTCGCCGGTGGGCACGGGGATGCCGATGTCGGCGGCCGTCACGCGCACGCCGTCGGCCATGATCGCCGCGCGCTTGATCGCGTTGAGCAGCTCGCGCACATTGCCCGGCCAGGGGTGGGCTTCGATGGCCTGGATGGCATCGTCGGCGAGTGCCAGGTTGCCGCGCCGCTGCTCCTGCGCGAAGCGCCGCAGGAAGGCGTGCGCCATGAGCACGGCGTCGCCGTTGCGTTCGCGCAGCGGCGGGATCGTGACCACGATCTCTGCCAGCCGGTAGTACAAGTCCTCGCGGAACTGCCCGGTCTTGATCTGCGCGCCCAGATCCTGGTGCGTGGCACCCACCACCCGCACGTCCACCGGCAGTTCCTGGCGCCCACCCAGGCGCTCTATGGTCCGCTCCTGCAGGAAGCGCAAGAGCTTGGCCTGAAGCGAATGGGGCAGGTCGCCGATCTCGTCGAGCATCAGGGTGCCGCCATGGGCGGTCTCGATCTTGCCGACGGTGGTCTTGGCGGCGCCGGTGAAAGCCCCCTTCTCGTAGCCGAAGAGCTCGCTTTCGAGCAGGTTTTCCGGGATCGCCGCGCAGTTGATGGCCACGAACTTGCCGCTGCGCTTTGATGCCTGGTGCAGCCCCTGGGCCAGCACTTCCTTGCCCGTGCCGCTCTCGCCCAGCAGCAACACCGAGGCATTGCTGGCCGCCACCCGCTCGATCAGGCGGCCGATGCGCAACATCTCCGGGTCGCGCGTGATCAGCCCCGAGAGCGCGTCGGGCTGCTGCAGCGCCTGCATGCGCCGGTTCTCGGCCTGCAGTTCGGCGAGCCGATAGGCGCGGTCGATCGTCAACCCCAGCACTTCCGGGTCGAAAGGCTTGGCCAGGAAGTCGTAGGCGCCCAGGGCCACGGCGCGCAGCGCATGCGCCTGGTCGTTCTGGCCCGTCAGCACGATGACCTTCAGGTTCGGGTCGATGTCCAGCATCTGGCCCAGCAGCTTGAAGCCCTCGGACACCGAGTCCGGGTCGGGCGGCAGGCCCAGGTCCATCGTCACCACGCTGGGCTGGTGCCGCCGCAGCTGGACCAGCGCACTTTCGCGGTCGCTGGCCGTGACGGATTCGAAGCGGTCCAGCGACCACTTGATCTGCTTCTGCAGCGCCAGGTCGTCCTCGACGATCAACAGCGGGGAGGCGTTATCGGTGCTCATGAAGCATGGGGGCGCACATCGACCACGATTGTGGGCCCGGCGGCAGCGCGCCCGGGCCGCAGGCGGCGCTAACGCGCGCCCTTGCCCGTCAACACTACACGAACGGTCTCGAGCAGGACCACGATGTCCAGGAACAGCGTGTGATTCTTGACGTAGTACAGGTCGTACTGGAGCTTTTCCTGCGAGTCCTCGATCGTCGAACCGTACTGGTAGCGCACCTGCGCCCAGCCCGTCACGCCGGGCTTGACGCTGTGGCGCACCGAGTAGAAGGGGATTTCCTGCGTCAGTTGGTCGACGAAGAAGGGCCGCTCGGGCCGTGGGCCGACCAGGCTCATGTCGCCCCTGAGCACGCAAAACAGCTGGGGCAGCTCGTCGATGCGCGCGCGGCGGATGAATTGCCCCACGCGGGTGATGCGGTCATCGCCGGCCGTGGCCCAGCGCGGCTGGCCGTCGCCTTCGGCGTCGATCCGCATGCTGCGCAACTTGATCACCTCGAAAGGCTTGCCGTTCATGCCGGTGCGCTGTTGCCGGTACAGGACCGACCCGCGACTTTCGAGCCGAATCAACAGCGCGGCCAGCAGCATCAAGGGCGCCGTGAGGGCGGCCAGCACCGATGCGCAAACGATGTCGAAGAGCCGCTTGACCACCGAGCGCGCCATGCCCTGGTTGAAGCCGTCGCCGAAGATCAGCCAGCCGGCATAAACATAGTCGATGCGGATCTGGCCCAGCCGCTTCTCGAAATGCGAGTTGATGTCGTAGACCTTCACCCCCAGGAGCTTGCATTCAAGCAGTTCACGCAAAGGCATGCTGCCGGAGCGACGCTCGGTGAGTGCCACGACGATCTCGTCGACCCGGCGCTCGCGCGCGGTCTGGCACAGCGACGAGGTGGCGGGCAGCACATCGGCCAGCGGCACCAGGGGCTCGCGTTCGTTCGGCCCGGCGAAGTAGCCCACGATCTCGGCATCCGGGTCGGCGCTGCGCAGCGTTTCGCCGACCACCCGGGCGGCCTCGCCGGTGCCGAAGATCAGCGTGCGCGAGCGGGTTCGCGAAGGTGAAGAGGCCGAGGCGGCGACATAAGCCCGGTGCACGATCACGGCCGCCACGCTCGCCATCGCGGCGAGCTGCACCGCACCCCGGTTGGCGAATTCGTAGGGCCACAGGGAGAAGACGGCGTAGGTCAGAGGCAGCGCCAGCGCCAGGGCCAGGGTGGCGCGCAGCAGCGATTCCCCGAAGGTTCGGGTGTTCTTCGCCGCGTAGAAGCCCGTGGCGGCGTTGATGAAGAGAATGCCGGCGGCGACGGAGACGCCATGTGTCCCGGCCACCGGAACGACGTTGCCCATCGCGCCGGATTGCGCCATGACCGCAGCGAATACCGAGGCCATCACCACGCACGCATCCACCAGGGCTCGCGCCACGCTGGTTCGGTGCATGAAGTGGCTGAAAAACCTGATCATTCCCTCTCCTGAACACGAAACCCGGGCGTGGGGCTGGGTGCGGCGGCACCCCGGCCAGGCGGCCCGAACGACGCAATGTCAAAAAAATCGACACTTTTGGCGCTTGATCGGACTGTAAGGAGGCGGTGTCCGACCCGGCAACCCCTGTATCGGGGGGTGCGCGTGACATACGAACGTCATAGGGAGCGAGATCGGCCTTTCATTGATGGGCGGTCATCGACCGCCAAGAAGGTCACGGGCCTCGCGGGCTGCCGGGCTGGGTCGGCGGTACCATCCGGCGCACCAGGTTTCTGGCGGGCTGCCGGTCGGCCTGCGTTGACTGATGTCGGGCGAGTCGGACGGGTTGGCTTTGGGCTTGGCACTGGCCGGATACGCGCTGGTGGGCCTGGCCCATGCAGCCTACGCTGGGTATCTCCTGCGCGCCGGCTTGCTGCGCCGCCCGCTGGAGCGCGCGGCCTGGCCCTTCATGCTGGCCGTGCTGGCCACTGCGGCCTGGGGGCTGACGGCGCTGGTCGACCTGGGCTCGACCAAGCGGCTGACCTGGCACCTGGCCCTGCTCTTCGACCAGCTTCGCTACGCCGCCTGGGCGGCGTTCATGCTCTCGCTGCTGCTGCAGCAACCGACGGCCCGCAGCGCCGGCTTGCCCTTCCGGAAGCGCGTGGCCTTGCCGCTGGCCCTGGTGTTGACGGCGCTGGGTCTCAATCTCTACCTGGGCGTGGTTCCCGAGAGCCCCGCATCGGTGCTGCGCATGCTGGTGGCCAGCCAGCTGGCCTGGGCGGTATACAGCCTGGTGCTGGTGGAGCAGGTCTTCAGAAACCAGGCGGAGGCCTCGCGCTGGTCCGCCAAGCCGCTGTGCCTGGGCTTGGGCAGTGTCTTCGTGTACGACATGTACCTGTACTCGCAGGCGGTGATGTTCGGCGGCTTCGACGACGATGCGCTGAGCGCCCGTGGCCTGGTTCATGCCCTGGCGGTGCCCTTGTTGCTGATGGCGTCGCGCCGCCACGCCAAGTGGCTGACGAAGGTGCAGGTGTCCAAAACGGCGGCGTTCTACTCCGCCTCGCTGTTGCTGATCGGCGTGTACCTGCTCTTCATCGCCGGGGCGGGCTACTACGTCAAATTCTTCGGCGGCAGCTGGGGGGGTGCGCTGCAGGTGGCGCTGCTGGCCAGCGCCATGCTCGCGCTGACGGTGCTGGTGTTCTCGGGGGCGCTGCGCGCGCGCGTGCGGGTCTTCCTGGGCAAGCACTTCTTCAGCTACCGCTACGACTACCGTCTGGAGTGGCTGCACTTCACGGCGATGCTGTCGTCCAAGAGTGCGCCGCAGGAGGTGGGTGGCCTGGTCGTCCAGGGGCTGGCCAATATGGTCGAATGCCCCGGCGGCGGCCTGTGGTTCAAGGCGCTGGGCGATGGGCAATATGTGCAGTCCGCCACCTGGAACATGCCGCCGCTGGCCCACGGTGAACCCACCGACTCACCCCTGTGCAAATTCATGCGCGAGAAGCAGTGGATCGTGGACCTGTGCGCCGTGCGCGACGGATCCGGCCCGCACGAAGAAGCCCAGGCGGTGCCCGAGTGGCTGTCCGAGATGAAAGCCGCCTGGCTCGTGGTACCGCTGCTGGTGGCCGACGAGATGCTCGGCTTCGTCGTGCTGGCCAAGCCGCGCACTCAGCTGGAGCTGAACTGGGAGGTGCGCGACCTGCTCAAGACCGCGGCGCGCCAGGCCGCGGGCTTCCTGGCGCAGATGCACGCCACCGAGGCCTTGCTGGAGGCGCGCAAATTCGACGCCTTCAATCGCATGTCGGCCTTCGTGGTGCACGACCTCAAGAACATCATCACCCAGCTGAGCCTGATGCTCAAGAACGCCGAACGCCACCGCGACAACCCGGAGTTCCAGCAGGACATGCTCACCACGGTGGAGAGCTCACTCGACAAGATGCGGCAGATGATGCTGCAGCTGCGCGAGGGCGAGCGGCCCACGGGGGTGGCCTCGGGCGTGGAGCTGGCGCCCATCCTGCAGCGCATTCAGGCTGCGGCCAACCAGCGCGGACGCAAGGTCGAGCTCGAGATCACCGACCGCATCGCCACCCGCGGCCACGAGCAGCGGCTGGAGCGCGTGATCGGCCATGTCGTGCAAAACGCACTGGATGCCACGCCGGCTTCAGGTAGGGTGTGGGTCAAGCTCCAGCAGGCGGCGGGCCGAGCGCTGGTGGTGGTGGGCGACACGGGCGCGGGCATGAGCCAGGAGTTCATCCACACCAGGCTGTTCCGCCCCTTCAACTCCACCAAGAGCAGCGGCATGGGCATCGGCTCGTACGAGAGCGCCCAGTACATCAAGGAGCTGGGCGGGGGCATCGAGGTGAAGAGCGAAGTCGGGCAGGGGTCAGTGGTGACGCTGGCGATGCCGCTGTTCGACTTGCGAACGGCGTCGGACCTGCGGTTGACGGGCGCGTGAGATCACCCCAGGCCCCGAACCGTGGACGCGATCACGGGTGCGATCGCCGCCCGACTCCCTGAAGTCAGAGTGATTTCAGAAGTGCGGCGACTTCGGCCTGGGCGCCGAACCTGCCACCGAGTTTGGCAAGACTCTCCAGTTCGGACCGCGCGGCTGTCTTGTCGCCGCTCTTGATCAGGAGCTTGGCCAGACTGAGCCGGTATTCGGGAGCAGCGGGCGCTTTCTCGATAGCCTTGCGCTGCCACTCGATCGCCTTGGGCAAAAGGTTCTCAGCGGCAAGGGCTGACGCCAAAGTGTCCATGATCGGCGCCTGGTCGGGCAAGAGCTTGTTGGCACGCTCGGCGAAAGACACAGCACCGGGTTTGGCTTGCTGCACCATCAGCCAAGCGAGGTTGTTGAGCGCCAATGCATCGTCGGGGCGTAGGGTTAGGACTTTGCTAAAGCGCGCCTCGGCGGCGCCGAAATCCTTGCGACTTATTGCCATCGAACCCAGATGGGAATGAAAGCCGACATCAGCCACATTTTCATGCTCCCAGGTAGCGGCGAAGCGTTCGGCATCGGCCGCACGGCCAGCGATTACGTATTGAGTATGCAGGCGGATGGCGATTTCACTGGTCCGGCTGCGCTCCAAAGCCGCGCGTGTGGCTGCGATAGCGGTACCCCAGCGCTTTTGACTCGATTCGATCTCACCTTCGAGCAAGTAGCCCACGGCCTCCGTGGGGCGCTGTTTCTGCACCGCACGTGCGACTGCCAGGGCGTTGTCAGACCGTTTGTCCGCCAGTGCAAGTTGCACCAAGCCGCGCTGAGCCACCAGCAGGTTTGGCGCGATCTCAAGCGCTCGCCGCAGGCTTCGTGCCGCTGCTGCATAGTCTTTGGCTTGGACATACGCGTCAGCAAGGCGCAGATGGGGCTGCGCAAGCCCGGGCTGCGCAGCCGCCACTGTCCCGAACGCAATGATGGCCTGCTGCGTCTCGCCGGCCGCTAGTCGTGCGCGGCCCAGTGCATCTAACAACTGGATGTTGTCTGGTATCGCGGCGATGGCGTCTTGGGCCACCGCCCGCGCGGTCTTCGCGTCACGCTGGGCGAGGTGGTGATCGATCAGCATCAGGCGAGGGGCAACTTCCGTAGGGTTAAGTTTTACCGCTTCGACCAATATCGCACTGACCTCGGCAGGCGTTGCGCCGGCGCGCTTGCGCAGGTCTGCCACCGCAAGAAGCGCCTGGAAGTTCCTGGGCTCGCGGGCTAGCAACGCCTCGTAGCGCTTGCGTGCGTCCTCCAGCCTATTCTCGGCAATGTCGATCGCCGCCAAGCCGGCCACGGCCGGGAAGTACACCGGATCGATAGCTAGCGCCTTCTCGAAGCTCGCCCTGGAGCCCGCAGTGTCCTTAAGTTGCGCCAGAATGCGGCCGCGCAGGTAGTAAGGCAATGGTTTGTCGGCGAGCTTGCCCTGCAATCGGTCAACAGCCTTCAGCGCGCTGTTCAACTCGTTGCGCTGCAGCCATAGGCTAACCAGAGCCAAATCCGCGAAGCTGCTCGGGTCGTGGGTTGCCAGTGATTCCAACTGAGCAAAACCGGTTTCGATGTTGCCGGTTGAGATCTGCGACAGCGCAAGCGCCGTCTGCACTCTCGTGTCGGCCGGGTTGGCCTTTGCCGCCAGGGTGAAGTAGGCCTCGGATTTGGCCGGGTCGCCGTTCTGCAAGTGGGCCTCTGCAGCCAGCGCGAGCGACTCGGCATCGGGATTGACCTGTTCGAGCAGCGGCTGGAGCGTCGAGAGCGCTTTGACTGGCAGCCCCTCGCGCATGTAGGTCTCGGCCAACATGCGACGGGCCACCAAAAGGTGAGGCGCCAACTGAAGTGCCTTGTTCAAATGGCTCCTGGCAAGAATCAGCGCGCCGCTGCGGAACTCGACCGTTCCCGCCAGTTGCAGTACACGGGCATTTGCCGGCGCGAAGCGCAGCAGTTGCTGCGCCCCTTCACGTGCACTCTTTAGGTCACCGTCGAACAACGCCACCTCCGTTTCATAGAAGCGCGTCGTAGGGCCGTTTGGAACGGCCTTCTTAAGCGCAACAACCTGTGCCTTGAAGCCTTGAACGTCGTGTTTCTTCACCATCATCGAAATCAATGCAGAATGCGCAGGCAGGTATTGCGGATCTGCAACCAAGGCGTCCCGAAATGCCTTGATCCCGCCTTCGACGTCTCCCTTGCCGCCCAAAAGCAACTCACCTTTGAGTTGCCAAGCTTCGGCGCGCTTAGCGTCATCGACCAAGGCCTCACTCACCAGCGCCAAGGCCTTCTCGACCGCGCCCCCACGCGCGGTCAAACGCGCCTGGAGCAAGCGGGCGGAAGTGTTCTTCGGGTCGGACTGCAGCGCCGCGTTGACCGCCGCCTGGCTGCGATCGATCATCCCCTGCGCGCCGTAGGCCACGGCCACAGTGGTCTGGAGCTCGGCAGCTGCAGCGCGATCGCTTAGAGCGATTTGGCCGTACTGGTCGGTCACCTTCTTGGGTTGCCCCATCGCCACCAAGCCCTTGGCCAGCAGCGGCAACACCGCATTGGCGCTGTACTTGAGATCACGAGCCTTCTCGAGTTCCACGATCGCCGCAGTAAGGTCGCCGCTGTTGAACAATGCCTGGCCGAGCAGAAACCTGGCCTCGCCCGATTGGGGGTTGTTCTGCAAGGCCGATTTGAGCTGAATGATCGCGGCCTTCTGATCGTTCTTTTCGATGTAGCTCTTGGCCGAGGCGATCTGCTGGCTCTCGGAGTCGGCGCCGCAACTGGGCAATACGGTGAGTGCCCCCGCGGCAATGGCTGCCATGGCCATACGCTGAATGTAGGTGGAATGCAAGAAGTCCCCTTTGGTATCAGTAATGCGATGCGTAGACGGCACATCGGCTCGTGGAGCGGAGTGTCCGGATGGGGCCCAGCCTTTCCGAGGCCGCCACGGTGTCGTTGCTGGTGTGCGCCAGCGCTTCGAGGATCGATCGGAGGGCGGCGTTCTCGGGTGTGGTTCGCGCCTCGGGTTCAGGGCCTTCGTCTTCCGACTCTGTGGGCCCCTCGGAGCGGGTCTCTCCGAGAGACTCGATTTCCCTTCGAAGTGAATGCGCCCTGCCGGTCGCACAACGAAAAAGGGCCCAGCACAAGGCCGGGCCCTAAATTCAAGAAATGACTCTTGATTGTCAGGAAGCGCGACGGCGGCGAGCAAGTCCGGCGCCGAGCAGCGCGAGACCCGCGAGCGCCAGCGTGCCAGGCTCGGGGACGCGGTTGAGATCGAACGGATCATCGCTCTGGAAGACCCACGGAGAGTTGCCCTGCAAGAAATCACTGTTCTGCTGGATCTTGCTGATGCCGACGAGATCCGTGCATGAAACGACGTTCAGTGCGATCTCGGCAGCACTGCAAAGTTGAGGGCCAGGGTTGGCGATCAAGCCACCGACAACATCCTCATTGAAGTCGTTGATCTTGTTCAGGGTGCCGGCACTGTATGTCGTGCCCAGGTTGACAAGATCCAGCCCCGAATAGGAGATCGTACCCGAAGTCGTTACAGGCACGGTCAGGTCGGTCGTGGTGTATTGGTAGCCTTCGCTGCCAAGGCCGAGGCTGCCCCAGAAGGTGCCGCCGAAAACGCCAGTGGCGAAATTGATGCCATTGAATGTTGTCGTACCCGACGTGAAATTGGCTACGCCGGAATACAAGCGGTACATCTCGTTGGCTTGGAGAATACCGAACGGGTCGGCAGCAACCGTTCCCAGGGTGACGACCGCCTTCGTCGGATCCGCAAGTGCGATGGCCGTGACTTGCTGCGCGAAATAGCCCGTGAACCGATCGCCCACTACCGAGTTGTACGTGTCGAAGCCCGACACCACCGACTTGATGTTCTGCACGCTCAAAATGCCAGCAAAGATATCGTTGACCTTGACGTTGTTGGCAAGAGCGGCATTGACACGCTGATAACCCGCTGGGTCGTTCTGTGCGTCAAAAGCGAGGCAGCCGCCGGCTAAGCAGGCAGCCGTCGTCCTGTAGAGATTCTCCACGTTCGTGAAGTAGATGTTGCTGCCGCCGGCCGCGAAGGTTGGCGCCGCCTGAGCCAAGCTCGTTACGCCCAGTGCCAACGCGGCAAGTGCCACCGTGCGCATTCCAAAACTCTTCATCGCGACCTCCGTCTGAGAAATGCCCCCCCGACTGGGAGCGCTGCACAAGCAAAGCAGAAGCCGTGCCAGTTCTCCGTACGACATCTAACATATTGATTTCATTGAAAAAAAACTTCCGAAATCAACGCGGACACGTTCTACGGGAGTGCCGCTGTAAAGTTTTTCGACGCCTGACGCCTGACTGCGTATTTCAGCCCATCGTGGACGGCATTTCAGGCTGATCGTGGACGGGATTTCAGCGTGATCGTGGACGGCGTTTCAGTCTGATCGTGGACGCCGTTTCAGCGGGATCGTGGACGATGGGAGTGGCGCGCAAGTGA
>JAUXRG010000105.1 GCA_030681795.1 Rubrivivax sp. | reverse complement strand
CGGCGCGGCCCGGCGAGCGCCCGCGCGAGGTGCCCAGCGCGGTGTATTTCGACCTCGCCACCTGGCATCTCATCAATACGGTCTACGCCCCGGCGCGCCTGGCCGAGCTGCGCCGCATGCGCAGCTGGTACGCCGACCCGCTTCAGCACGCGCGGCTGATGGCCACGGTGGAGCAGCGCCTGGGCCACGCCCTGGCAGCCGCGGCCGAACAGGCCAAGATCGACGTGGCGCTGCACGGGCAGGCGGTCATCGACCTGGGCCTGCTCGAGCGCGGCCTGGCGGCGTCGCTGAGCGAGGCGCAGGCCGCGGCGGCCATCGAGACCGACCTCGAACGCATCGTGCAGGCGGCAAGCGAAACAGCCCGCCAGGCGGGTGTGCCGGCGCAGGCCGTGGACGTGCTGTACTTCACCGGCGGCTCGACCGGTCTGGCGCCGCTGGTGGAGCGGATCGCGGCCGGCTTTCCCGCCGCCCAGCGCGTGTGCGGCGACCGTTTCGCCAGCGTCGCGCAGGGGCTGGGCCTGCACGCGCGCGCCGTATTCGGCCGCGGCGGCTGACGCCACCGGTCCGCCTAACCCAAGTTTGTCACTTTGCACGACGCCCCCCAATGGGATCAATCACTTGGAGCGATTTGGCGCCGCGTATGGCACTACTTTTGTGTAGTGCGACGCGGTGCTGGGGCGGTCGATGAGGTCGCGCTAGACGAGCGCGCGATGGGTCCCGCCGGGGTTGGGCGAATGGCCCAGGATCGCGTTGATCTTTTGGTGCTTCGGCTCGGGCCGGCTGGCCTTGCGCACATGCACCGCGCGGCCATCGCGGCGCTGCATCGTGACGGTCACGCGCTGCTGCGTGGCGAGCGTGTCGCGCAGCGTCTGCCAACTCTCGGTGATGCCCTTTGCCTTGAGCTGCAAGCGCAGCATGTGCACGAAGTGATAGGCCAGCACGCTGATGAACAGATGCCCCTCGACGCGGCGATCAATCTGGTGGAAGACCGGGCGCAACCCCAGGTCGGTCTTGAGCGAGCGGAACACCGACTCCAGGTTGGTGAGCATCGTGTAGGTGCGCCACAGCGTGGCGTTGTCCTGCTCCACCAGCGTCGTGCGCAGGCAGTACACGCCCGGGTGCGCCGCGCCGCTGCCGGGCTTGATGCGCTTGCTCCACGTGATCGCGCTGACCTGGGTACCGCTTGGGTCGCCGGCACCCGTGGCACCCGTGGCGACAGTGGCGACATCGATCTGGTAGTGCTGCGCGGCGCGCGCGAAGCGTTGCTTGGCGCGCCCCAGGCGCTGCATGACGGTGGCCACGTCCTTGGCCCCGCGCGGCTTGCTCAAGCCCGCCTGCAGTTTGCTCAGCACGGCCTCGAAGCCCGCCGCCTTGGTGTCATCGATGACCCGGTCCTTTTGCTCGTGCGCGGGCGAGTGGAAGTACAGCAGTGCGTGGCCCTGCTCGTCGAGCACGCGCTGAAGCGTGGTGCGCGATGTCAGCGGTGTGCTCGGCAGCGGCCTGCCGGTCTGGCGCAGCGGCGTGGCCGCGCCGCCCTCGGTGGCTGGCCTGACCTTTGTCGCCTGGCAGCAGCCCATAGGCTGTGGCGGCGTGGCCGTATTCCCGAACGACGTGGTGGTGGTGGACGATGATGGCGCGGTGCTAATCCCCGCCAAGCTGCTCGACGAGATGCTGCTGCTGGCGCCCGAGCAGGAACGGCTGGAGGCCTGGATCCTGAGCCAGGTCGACAAGGGCGCGGCGCTGCCGGGCCTGTACCCGCCCAACGCCGAGAGTACGGCGCGCTACCGGGCCGACGTGGCGGCCAGGTAGGCGGCGCCCTGGACCCCACGCTGACGCCTCGCAAAGCCCGGTCGTGCCCGCCGCGATATCAGCGCCGCCAGCAGTGCGGCCAGGCCCAGGGCCGCGCTGGGTGGTTCTGGAACCAGAAGCAGCTCACCGCTGAAATCGAAGCGCGACAAGGCCGTGGTGGCCGAGATGAAGGTGCCCGCCCCCGTGAAGTGCGCAAAGCCGTCAGCGCCGGCGAAGCGCCCGCTGCCCCCGGTGAAGTCGACGTCGCCGAAGAGATCGAGCAGCGCAGGGTCGCTGGTCGGCACGAGTTGCACCGTGAAGATGCCGAAGATCTCGGAGCCGTCGTCGGCCACGAAGCGGTTGCGCCCCGCTCCCTGCCCCGTGCCGAGGTTGACCTCGTCGGCCGAGAAGTAGCTCAATGTTCCCAGCGTTCCCAGGCCGCTGGCAGTGGTCTGGATCTGCACGACCGGGCCATTCGGGTCGAGCACGCCGACGATATCGGACTGACCATCGACGTGGGCGCTGAAGGCCACGGGCGCGGCCAGGGCGGGGGCCGGGTCGAACAGGGCGGTCATGAAGACGGCGGCGGCGAGGATCCAGCGACGGCCGGTGGTGATCTTGGTGCGCATGTCAATCTCCCGTTCAAGCTGCACGAAGTGCCACGGCCGCGCCCATCGAGCGCAGCGCCAGCCAGGTCCAGGCGGCCGCTGCGAGGTCGATCACGCCGAAGGCCAGCAAGGGCAGTGGCGCCAGGCCGGCCGCCACGAACGCGCCGAGGATGACGATTACCGACAGCCGCACCCAGACCGAGGCGCGCATGAACGACAGCAATTCGGCCCGGGCGCCGAGCAGGTAGTAGATACCGAGAAAGGCCGCCAGCATGCCCGCCACGTGCCCCCAGGCGTCGGCGGGTGCCGGCAGCCCGAGCGGCGCGAGCAACAGGGCCGGCACCAGCATCAGCAGGCAGCCGGCGCCGATCAGGTACAGACCGAAGATATGGAGGGATCGTGCTGCGGGGGTCATCATGGGGGGTCTCTCGATCGGGGCAGTGAAGGTGCCTCGATTGCAGCCCATCCGGCCCGCCCGGGACATCGCCGCGCGCAGGGCAGTTGTCCTGCGCGGGGCCTGCAAGCGGCGGCGGGCCGGGACAATCGTCCCGGCCCGGTCAAAACCCGAGTTCGCGCGCGCGCACCACCGCATGCGTGCGGCCGCCGACGCCCAGGCGCTGGTACAGGCGCGACAGCTGGTTGCGCACGGTCTTGTCGGCCAGCCCCAGGTGGGCGCCGATCTGCAGGTTGTCCAGCCCTTGCGCCACCAGCGCCATGAGTTCACGCTCGCGCGCCGTGAAGGCGGCGTCGGTGGACGACGCACGTTGGTGCACGAAGTCGGTCAGGGCGACGCAGAAGCGATCGAACGCGGCTTCGCCGGGCAGCGGCAGGTGGTTGCGCGAGCGCAGGGCCTCGAAGCGCGCGCCGGGTATGGCCGCGGCCAGGTCGCGCCCGAGCTCGACTTTGACCGTGGCATCGCCGTCGCTGTGCATCACCAGCGTCGGGCATTGCACCAGCGGCAGCAGGTGCCGTACGTCGAGCTGACAGCGCGCCCGGAAGATGGCGGCGGCGCGCCGGCCGTCGCAGGACCGGCGCTGCTGTTCGTTCATCGCTTCACGCTGCTCGGGCGTGGCGTCCGGGATCAGCGACGCCGAGAAGAACTGCTGCACCGCCGAGCCCGGCTGGCCCCAGCCGTGCTGCATCAAGGTGGCGATGGCCTCGAAGTAGGCCAGGCCCTCGGCGGAAGGTGAGCGCTGCAGCAGCCCGTGCGTGTAGCCGCCCAGCAGCACCAGGTGCGAGACGCGTTGCGGATGCCGCGCCGCGTAGGCCACCGCCGTGGCCGCGCCGCCCGAGATGCCCAGCAAGGCCACGCGCGGCTCCGTGCTGGCTTCGACCACCACCTCCAGCTCCTCGAGCGCGGCCGCCAGGTCCAGCGGCGTGGCGTCGGGCCCGGACAGGCCGCAGCCGCGCTCGTCGTAACACACCAGACGCAGTTCGCGCCCCAGGCGCTCGAGCCAGGGCCTGAAGATCGGCGACACGGCGTCGTACTCGACATGTGTCATCCAGTGGGCGGCACGCACCAGCACCGGCGCGCTCGGCTCGACGCGCCCACTGCGCGACCACGCGATGCGTGCACCCGAGCTCACATGCGTGAAGCGGATCTCCTGGCGCAAGGCGCGTGCGGCGACGATGGGCGGGTCCATGCAGCGGCACTGTAGTCGAGCCGCGCCGCTTCGGCTGGCCGGGCCGGCAGGCCGGAAAACGGCGCACGAGCGAGTTCTCGACCACAGTCAAGGAAGTGTCGGGCGGTGTGGGTGCGGTGCTATCGCGTGTGCCTGCGTCACGGTGGGTGCCAGCGCCCAACACATCGGCGTGCTGATTGTCGGGAATGGTGCGCACACGCCGAACGACTGAGCAAACTCTGTGAAGTCGCTGTTCAGCATCGCCGGGAGCTTTCTCGCCGAATGCCTGCTGCCGGAACACTTCAACGGCAGCAATGCGCTCGGCCATGGGCCGTGACAGCCAGTAAGCCTAGAAACCGCAGTTGGACGCGCCCGAGCGGGTGCGTAGAGGATAGGATTTTCAAACGCCCCTTTTTTCCTCCTCATGGCAGAGGATAGGCCGTTCAAACGCCCTTTTCAGTGGCGACAGGTTGGACAGACCCGTCTGTCGAGGCTGTGGTTGCAGTCTTTGTGGTTGACGGTGGCTCGCCGAGCGCCGATGAACCGGCCGCACACGCAGCTCAGAGGGCTCGTTCACGGGTTTACCCCTGCCATGAGGCCGCTTTGCCTCGG
>JAUXRG010000093.1 GCA_030681795.1 Rubrivivax sp. | reverse complement strand
TTCGCCTGCTTTCGCCCATCGCCATCGATCGCAGTTCCGGGCGCGAGGCGCTGAAGCAGATCGTGAAGAAGGGCGGCGACAAGCTGGCGCAAGGCTTCTGGGTGCTGGTGTTCCCCGAGGGCACGCGCGTCGCCCCGGGTGAAAAGGGCAAGTACGGCATCGGCGGCAGCTGGCTGGCGGCCGAAACCGGCGCGCCCATCGTGCCGGTGGCGCACAACGCGGGCGAAGTGTGGCCGAAGAATGCGTTCGTCAAACGCCCCGGCACTGTCACAGTTCGGATCGGCCCGGTGATCGACAGCGCCGGCAAGAGCGCAGCCGAACTCACCCGCGCAGTCGAAGCCTGGATCGAAACCGAAATGACGAGGCTGCCCCCTGCTGCCGCGCGCCAATAGCGGGGTATTGCAGATCGGCGCCGTTGCGGTGCCGTACCAGTTGCGGCGCTCGTCCCGCCGCCGCACGCTGGGGCTCACCGTGACGCCACACGAAGTGCGCATCCATGCGCCGAGCTGGACGCCGCGCCCCGAAATCGAAAGCTATGTCATCCAGCAACACAACTGGCTCAGCCGCGCCTGGGCTCGGATGCAGGCGCGGGCGCCGCAGCCGGTTTCGACCGCGCTGGCCGAGGTGCGTTATCTAGGGCGCGTCCTCGCACTTGATATCCAGCCCGCCCTGCTCAGCGACGTGCGCCGCCACGGCGACACCCTGCATGTTCACGTTCCGCACGACACCGACCACCAAGCCTTGATCCGCGAGTGGTTGCTCGCCCGCGCCACACGCTTGCTCGCCTGGCGGCTCGCCCGCATCGCGCGCAGACTGGGGCGCTCCCCGAGCCGGTTCGCGCTGTCGAACGCGCAAACCCAATGGGGTAGCTGCACCCGCAGCGGCCACGTGCGGCTGAACTGGCGGCTGGTGCAAGCGCCGTTGACGCTCATCGATTATGGTGCCGCGCACGAATTGGCCCACCTGGTTCACCTCGATCATTCGCCGCGTTTCTGGGCGCAGGTCGCCACGTTGTGCCCAGAAGCATTGGCCAGGCGCGCGGAATTGCGCAAAATGAGTACAACGCTGTTTCAGCTTTGATAGCCGGGATTAAAACCATGCGAAT
>JAUXRG010000090.1 GCA_030681795.1 Rubrivivax sp. | reverse complement strand
GGCCTGCGCGCTGCCCTTGCCCACATCGCCGTAGCCGGCTACCAGGGCCACCTTGCCGGCCACCTTGACGTCGGTGGCGCGCTTGATGGCGTCGACCAGGCTCTCGCGGCAGCCGTAGAGGTTGTCGAACTTGCTCTTGGTCACCGAATCGTTGACGTTGATCGCGCGGAACAGCAGCGTGCCCTTCGCGCTCATCTCGTTCAGTCGGTGCACGCCGGTGGTCGTTTCCTCGGTCACGCCGATGATCTGGGCGCTCTTGCGCGTGTACCAGGTCGCATCGACAGCCAGCTTGGCCTTGATCGCCGCGAACAGGCAGGTCTCCTCTTCGCTGGTGGGCTTGGCGATCACCGACGGGTCCTTCTCGGCCTTCTGGCCCAGGTGCATCAGCAGCGTCGCGTCGCCGCCGTCGTCGAGGATCATGTTCGGGCCTTCGCCGGGCGACCCGGCGGCACCGAATTCGAAGATGCGGTGCGTGTAGTCCCAGTAGTCCGTCAGCGTCTCACCCTTGTAGGCGAACACCGGTGTGCCCCGGCCCTTGTGGCCGTTGCTGACGAGCGCGGCGGCGGCGTGGTCCTGCGTGCTGAAGATGTTGCACGAGGCCCAGCGCACTTCGGCGCCGAGTGCTTGCAGGGTCTCCACCAACACGGCGGTTTGGATCGTCATGTGCAGGCTGCCCGTGATGCGCGCGCCCTTGAGTGGCTGCGCGGCGGCGAACTCCTCGCGGATGGCCATCAGGCCGGGCATCTCGGTCTGCGCGATCCTGATTTCCTTGCGGCCCCAGTCGGCCAGCGCAAGGTCGGCCACGACGTATTCGTGGCTCTGCAGGGGTTTGAGAACAGCGTTCATCGTCGGGCTCCAGGCGGTTGAGGAACCTGCACGCGACGGTGGTGGGGATGCGGAGAACTCACCCACGAAACCATTCGTGCAGGTGAGCGCGGTTGCAATGTGGATCTCCGAGCCTGGCCCTCATGCAGAAGGTTGCAACGCTCCTCGGAAAGTGGCGCGATTCTAGCTTTGCACGCCAAACCGTGGCGCGCGGCCCTGTGCAAGACTTGGCGCATGAATGCGATCCTTCCCCGGCCCCTGGCCGAACTGCCGGCGCATGTCGCCGCCGGCATGCACACTGTCCTTACCGATATCGACGACACGCTGAGCACCGCAGGCCGGCTCACCGCCGAGGCCTACGCGGCCCTGGACGCGCTGCACCGCGCCGGGCTGCGCGTCATCCCCGTCACCGGCCGGCCCGCGGGCTGGTGCGACCACTTCGCCCGCATGTGGCCGGTGCACGGCGTGATCGGCGAGAACGGCGCGTTCTACATGTGGCACGACGAAGCGGCAGGGCGCCTGCGCACGCGCCACCTGCTGGACGCCGCGCAGCGCCAGGCGATGACCGAGCGGCTGGCTGCCGTGCGCGAGCGCGTGCTGCGCGAGGTGCCGGGCTGCGCGGTGGCGTCGGACCAGTTCTGCCGCCTCTACGACCTGGCGATCGATTTCTGCGAGGACGTGCCGGCCTTGCCCGCGGCCAGCGTCGACCGCATCGTGGCGCTGATGCAGGAGGCCGGCATGACGGCCAAGGTGAGCTCGATCCACGTGAATGGCTGGTTCGGCTCCTGGGACAAGCTGGGCACCGCGCGCCTGATGCTGGCCGAGCGCCACGGCATCGACCTGGACGCCGAGCGCGAGCGCATCGTCTTCGCCGGCGATTCGCCCAACGACGAACCCATGTTCGCCTTCTTCCCCCACGCCGTGGGCGTGGCCAACGTGCTCGACCTGCGCGAGCGCATGCGCTCGCTGCCGGCGTGGATCACGCCCTCGCGCGCAGGCGCCGGGTTCGTGGAGCTGGCTCGGGCCTTGTTGACGGCGCGGGCGCGGGCGTGAGCGTCTTGCTCTGGCGCTCGCTCGGCCTGGCGCTGGCTGCGGCCGTGTCGCTGGGGCTGGCGCGCTTCTCCTATGCGCTGCTGCTGCCGCCGATGCGCGCCGACCTGCAGTGGAGCTACCTCACGGCGGGCAACATGAACGCGGTGAATGCGGCCGGCTATCTGCTCGGGGCTTTGGCCATGCCGGCCTTGCTGGCGCGTGTCGATGCGCGCCAGGGGGTGCTGATCGGCGGCGCCGCCGCGGCCGTGTTGCTGGCCTTGCACGGCCTGGCGCCGCCCGAAGGCGTCCTGTACCTGCTGCGCCTGGCACTGGGCGCGGCCAGTGCCGCCAGCTTCGTCGGCGGCGGCGTGCTCGCCGCGCGGCTGGCCACCAGCCCCGCCGGAGCCGGTCGCAGCGGGCTGGTGCTCGGCCTGTACTACGGCGGCACGGGGCTGGGTATCGTGGCCTCGGCGTTGCTCATGCCGGCGGTGCTGGGGCGGCCGGTGGCGCACGCCTGGCACGCCGCCTGGTGGGTGCTCGCCGCCGCGGCCGGGGTTGCCACCTTGTGCACCGCCTGGCTGACCCGGCCGCTGGCCGCCGCACCGATGGCCGCGCCCAAGGGCCGCCGCGTATGGCGCCCATTGGCCGCCGGGCTGGCGGGCTACTTCATGTTCGGCCTGGGCTACATCGGCTACATGACCTTCAGCGTCACCCTGCTGCGCGAGCAGCAGCTGGGGCCGGGCGCGATCACCGGCTTCTTCGTGCTGCTCGGGGCGGGCGTGGTGGCCTCGTCCTGGGTCTGGGCTGGCCTGCTCGAACGCGCGCGCGGCGGCCGCGCGCTGGCGCTCCTCAACGGCCTGCTGGCCCTGGCCACCGTGCTGCCCGTGTGGAGCAGCCACCCGCTGGCGGCCCTGGCCTCGGGCGCCCTGTTCGGTGGTGTGTTCATCTCGGCGGTGGCTTCCACCACGGCCATGGTGCGGCACAACCTGCCGCCCTCGCACTGGCCGGGTGGCATCGCCGCCTTCACCATCGTGTTCGCCATCGGGCAGGTGCTGGGCCCCACGCTCGTGGGGCAGGTGGCCGATGGCGCCGGCGGCCTGGCGCGCGGCTTCGTGGTCTCGGCTGCCGTGCTGGCGCTGGGGGCGCTGCTGGCCGCGTGGCAGCGGCCACTGGCTCACGAACCCTGAAGCCCGGACCCGGACCCGGACCCAGCCTGGCGCTGCGCGGCCGCTGCGCACGGCCGGGGCGCGCCGCACCGTGCCCTACAAGCCGAGGAACCCGCGCATGCGCTCCAGTTCTTCTTCCAGCGCGTTGCCAAACGCGCGCTCGCGCGGCGCCTTGCCGGTCACGAAGCCGATGTCGGCCTGCAATTTGCCATCGCGCACGGCCAGGTTGCCCCAACCGATGACCTGCTCGCGCCACAGCAGCGGCAGCGCGTAATAGCCGCGCACGCGCTGTGGCGCCGGCGTGTAGGCCTCCAAGCGGTAGGCCCAGCCCCAGAGCAGCTCGAAGCGGCGGCGGTCCCAGACCACGGGGTCGAAGGGGGCGAGCAGCCGCACCTGCCCATCCAGCGCGGCCACCGCGTGGCGCTGCGAGCCGGGGTTCTCGCCCGCTGGCCAGTACCAGGCCATGCCGTCCACGCGCGCCGAAGGCAGCCGCGTCCTGGCACGCTCCAGCGCCGCGCGCCTGCGCTCGGCCCATTGCGGCGCGCCGTAGCGCAGGTGGTGCACCAGCTCGGCGAGCGTGCGTTCGGGCAATGGCGCGTACTTGTTGAGCACCACGTCGACCAGGGTGTCGAGCGCGCCGTCGGGGTCGGCCGCGCCGGCTTGCGCCTCGCGCGCTGCGTACAGGCGCACGCCGCCGGCACGAGCGGCCACGCGAACCAGGCCGCGGTAGTGCATGCCGTCGAGCAGTTGCGTGCTGGCGTTGCTCGAGCCACCGAACCAGTTGCGCACCTTGCCGTGGCGGAACTCGGCGTCCACCTCGCGCGGATGAACCACGCCGCGCGCATGCACGAACTCGAGCACCGCCTGCGCCTGCGCCCAACGCTCATTCGGCCACACCGTGCGTGGCGTGCGCGGGTGCATGAGCGCATGCGTGGCCTGCGGCATGAAGCCGTAGTTGACGAAGTAGTCCTCCTCGACGGAGAGCTTGGCGTAGCGCCGCTCCAGGTCGCCCGCGCGGTAGCCCTTGACGCGGTGGCGCAGCGTCAGGTCCTGCGCGCGCGCCGGGGCACGGATGGGGTCGGCCTGCACGAAGCCCAGCCGGGCGATGGCCTTGGGCAGCGTCGTCGGCGTGAACAGGCTGCGCGCCACGGCATGGCGGCGCAGGGCTTGCAGCGTGAGCGGCTTCATGCCAGGCCGTCAAACCAGCCAGCCCAGCGCATGCGGTGCAGCACCCGCACGAGAACCGCCATCGCGCCGTCCGTCAGGGGGGTGGAGTCGATGGGAAGCATGGATCAATGATGCCGCGTGTTGCAGTGAGCCACACCTGTGGAACGGCGATGCCAGAGGTCAGCCGAGCTGCGGTTGACCTGTTCCCATTGTGGGATCAAAATGGGTCCATGCGCGTGATCACCAGGCCCAAACTGATCCGGTTCTGGCAACAGTACCCTGGTGCAAGGCAAGGCCTGCACACGTGGCTGGAGGACGCCAGCCGTGCGCAGTGGACATCGCCGCAGGACATCAAGTGCCGGTATGCGCATGCCAGTTTCCTCGCCGGTAACCGGGTGGTGTTCAACATCAAGGGCAATGAGTACCGCCTGGTGGTGGCGGTGGCCTATCGGTACCAGGCCCTTTACATCAAGTTTGTTGGCACGCACGCGCAATACGACGCCATCGACGCCACCACCGTGGAGCCAGGAACATGAGCCAAGACCTTTACACCGTACGCCCCATCCGCACCGAAGCCGACTACGAGGTCGCCTTGAAGCTGGTGGAGCCCTACTTCGAGAGCGACCCCGAGCCTGACAGTGACGCCGGTGCACATTTCGAGGCCCTGATCACGCTGATCGAGGCCTATGAAGCCAAGCACTACCCCATAGACCCGCCCGACCCGGTGGAGGCGATCAAGTTCCGCATGGAGCAGCAGGGTCTGACCGCGCGCGACCTGGAACCCATGATCGGCAGCCGCGGGCGCGTCTCCGAGGTGCTCAACCGCAAGCGTCCGTTGAGCATGGCCATGGTCTGGCGCCTGCACCAGGGTCTGGGCATCGCGGCGGAGACCCTGATCCGACCGGCCAAGCCAGCCGCGTGATCAGTGGGCCTCGCAAACGCGTCCGCGTTGCGGAAGCAGCAACGCGCAGTGGCTGCGTACGCGGCGGGCTCATCCGGAACTCCGCTCACAGCGGCAGTTCAAGTTCGCGCGTGGCCGTGGCGTCGATGAGCGCGGCGCGCTCCACGCGGTCTTGGTGGAAGGTGATGGCCACGACGGCAGCGCCCGCGTCCGCCGCGGCCAGGCGCTGCACGGCCTGCAGCGCCTGGCAGGCAAAGCCGTTGCAGATGTCGGCGCGCAGCTCGCGCGGGATGGCGCAGCCCTGCGCCGACTGGTACAGGCACGAGCCATGCACGTGCCGCGCCGGCAGCATTGCCACGTAGGCCGCTGTGGCATCGACAAGCGTTCGCCCGGGGTGCTGGTCGCGCCAGCGCTGCAACAGCGTGAGGTCGATGAAGGCGCGCCAGCCGCCGCCATGTTCGCAGCAGCGGCCGCCGCACTGCGCGCACAGGCGTGCGCCCTGCGGGTGGCCGTCGTCGGCGGTAGGCTGGGCCAGGCCCGAGGTGTCGATGACCATGCCCTCGGCCAGCACGCCTTCGAGGTAGGCGCGCTGTTCGGCGCGGTCCTGCCCGGTCACGGCCTGGAGTTCGACCCCGGCAGGCTGTAGCCAGACCACGGCCGGCGCGTCACCGCTGCGCCCCGGCCAGCGTTTGCGCACGGCGACCCGCGCCTTGGCGGCCAGGCTGCGCTTGAGCTGGGCGGTGTGCGCTGCGGCCGTGGGACGCTGCGGCTTCAGGCTAGCCGCCTTGCGCCCGGCCGGCGGGCTCGACCTCGGCCCACAGCGCTTGGGCGCTCAAAGTCAAGCCCACGCTGGCCAGCACCACGGGCTGGTCGGCCTCGGACGGATGCAGCACCCAGAGCCCGTCGCCGCCCTTGCGGTAGAGGTCACAGCGCTGGCTGTCCAGATCGATCAGCAGGTATTCGGCCAGGCTCGCCAGCTGCCGGTAGGCGGCGAATTTGGTGCCGCGGTCGTAGGCCGCGGTGGAAGGCGACAGCACCTCCACCACGAGCACGGCCTCGCGCTTGATGAGCGGCTGCGCGGCATCGGCGGCGCTGCAGGTGACCATCACATCGGGGTAGACATAGCAATCGGCCGCCTCGACGCGCAGCTTGACTTCGGCGAGGTAGGTGCGGCAGGGGCTGCCGCGCAAGTGGTTGCGCAGCGCCATCGCCACGTTCAGCGAAACCGTGGCGTGGCGGTCCTCGGCGCCGGCCATGGCGAACACCTCGCCGCACACGAATTCGTGCCTGACGGCCTCGTGTTCGTCCCAGGCCAGGAACTCCTCGGCGGTCATGACGCTGCGGGCAAGGGCTTGTCCCATGGCGGGGCTCGGTTCGGTGGCGTGCGGTGGCGGTCAGTGTAGCGGCGGCAGGGCTCAGGGCCCAGCTCATGGCCCGGCCCCCGCGTGGTCAAATCCCCCGACAACACCACCCCTTGGGTGCCGGGAGGAATGCAGCAATGCAGGCGCAGGACTTCGTCCGCAAATGGCAGGCCGGCTCACCGGCCCACGAGCTCAACGAACGCGCCGGCGCGCAGGCCCACTTCATCGACCTGTGCCGCGTGCTCGGCGTTCCCGAGCCGGGCGACCCCGAGGCCTACTGCTTCGAACGTGGCGTCACCAAGACCGGCAGCACGGCCGTCAACGGCCACCATCGCACCGACGGCTTTGCCGACGTCTGGCTCAAGGGCCACTTCGCCTGGGAATACAAGGCGCCGGGGAAGAACCTGGAAGGCGCGCTCAAGCAGCTCATGATGTACGCGCTGCCGTTGGAGAGCCCGCCGCTGCTGGTGGTCAGCGACCGCCAGCGCATCGAGGTGCACACGCACTTCACCGGCACGCCCAGCGAGCGCCATGTCTTCGCGCTGGAGGAACTGACGCGGCCCGAAGTGCAGCAGCGCCTGCGGGCCCTTTGGCTTGCGCCCGAGCAATACAAGCCGCGCCAGACCAACCGCGACATCACCGAGCAGGCCGCGCGCACCTTCGCCGGCACCGCCGAGCGGCTGCGCGCGGCGGGCGTGCCGCCCGAGCAGACCAGCCACTTCCTCACGCAGTGCCTGTTCTGCTTCTTCGCCGAGGACGTGGGCCTGCTGCCCAGCCGCCTCTTCGAGCGCCTGGTGGGCTTGAGCGTCACGCCCGAGGCGATGCGCGCGCAGCTCGGCCGGCTCTTCGAGGCCATGCAGGGCGGCGGTCTGTTCGGTGTCGACGATGTGCCCTGGTTCAACGGCGGGCTGTTCCGCCGCATCGAGCTGCCGCCGCTGGCCAGCGCCGACGTGGCCGCGCTCAAGGCGGCCAGCAGCCTGAACTGGAGCGCCATCGACGCCACCATCTTCGGCACCCTCTTCGAACGCGGCCTGGACCCCGCCAAGCGCAGCCAGCTCGGCGCCAACTTCACCGACCCGGCCACCATCATGCGGCTGGTGGAGCCCGTGGTGCGCCGCCCCCTGCTGGCCGAATGGACCGGGCACAAGGCGCAGATCGAAGCCGCGCTGGCCCGAAGCAAGCGCCACGGCGACAAGGCCTGGCGCGACGCCCAGGCCGCCTTCGTGGGCTTCCTGGAACGCCTGAAGGCCTACCGCGTGCTCGACCCCGCCTGCGGCAGCGGCAACTTCCTGTACCTGGCGCTGAAGTGCCTGAAGGACATCGAACACCAGGTCAACCTCGAGGCCGAGCAGCTCGGCCTGGAACGCCAGCACGACGTCACCGGCCCGCACAACGTGCTGGGCATCGAGCTCAACGAATACGCCGCCGAACTGGCGCGCGTGACGGTCTGGATCGGTGAACTGCAATGGCGCATCCAGCGCGGCTACGGCTTCAAGCTCAACCCGGTGCTCGAGCCGCTGGACCACATCGAGTGCCGCGACGCGGTGCTGGGCGCGGACGGGCAGGCGGCGGCGTGGCCGGCGGCGGATGCGGTGGTGGGCAACCCGCCGTTCGTGGGCGACAAGAAGATGCGCGGCGAACTGGGCGACGACTACACCGAGCGGCTGCGCGCGGCCTACAAGGGGCGCGTGCCGGGTGGGGCGGACCTGGTGTGCTACTGGTTCGAGCGGGCGAGGGTGCAGATCGAGGCCGGAGCCCTGCAGCGGGCGGGGTTGGTGGCGACGAATTCCATCCGCGGCGGCGCCAACCGCGCGGTGCTGGACCGGGTGTGCGAGACGACGCGGATTTTCGAAGCTTGGAGCGACGAGCCGTGGGTGAACAACGGCGCGGCGGTGAGGGTGTCGTTGGTGGCGTTTGGCGACTCGCCGCAACCTGCGACGCTCGACGGCGATGCGGTCGCCACCAACGCGGCAGACCTCGCTCAGCCTGGCGCCCATGGTGGAGCCGACCTGACGCTTGCCCGACCATTGCGCGAGAACGCAAACACCTCGTACCTCGGTATCCAGAAGACCGGCCCGTTCGACTTGCCGGGCGATGTGGCGCGACGCTGGCTGGCACAGCCGAACCCGAACCAGCGGCCGAACAGCGACGTCGTGCGCCCTTGGTTCAACGGGCTGGACGTCACGCGCCGCAACCGAGACATGTGGATCGTCGATTTCGGCGCCGCCATGTCTCGCGAGCAGGCGTGTTTGTACGAGGCGCCGTTCCTGCATGCGCAGACCGAAGTGCAGCCCACTCGCGTCGGCAAGCGCGAGGCACGCACCAACGAGTGCTGGTGGCTCTTCCAGTGGTCGCGCCCCGTGATGCGCAAGGCCGTGGCCGGCTTGCCGCGCATCATCGTCACGCCCGAGGTGGCCAAGCACCGCGTCTTTGCGTGGCTTCCAGCAGCGGTGATTGCCGACAAGAACCTGAGCATCGTCGCCCGCGCCGACGACACCACCCTCGGCCTGCTGCACAGCCGCTTCCACGAACTCTGGTCGCTGCGCCTGGGCACCTCGCTCGAAGACCGGCCGCGCTACACGCCCACCACCTGCTTCGAAACCTTCCCCTTCCCCGCCGGCCTCACCCCCGCCGACACCGCGCACCAGCGCACCGAGGCGCTGCCCGGCGGCGCGCTGATCCCGGCCAACCTGACGCCAGAAGTGCAGGCACACGCCGCCGCCATCGCCCGCGCCGCGGCGCGGCTCGTGGCGCCGCGCGACGCCTGGCTCAACCCACCCGAATGGACCGAGCGCGTGCCCGAAGTCGTGCCGCTGGGCATGGCCGTTTCGCCGTACCCGGACCGCATCGTCGCCAAGCCGGGCTTCGAAAGAAACCTTGCCCAACGCACGCTGACCAAGCTCTACAACCAGCGCCCGGCCTGGCTGGCGCAGGCCCACCAGACGCTGGACGCCGCGGTGGCCGCGGCCTACGGCTGGGCTGACTACACCGCGGCCACGACCGACGAAGAAATCCTGCGCCGGCTGCTGGCGCTGAACCTGGCGCGGGCTGCCCCGAGTTGATTGCGGCCGCCCCGCATCCGACCGATCATGCGCCCATGGTCACGCCACTTGCCCTACCGCGGGCCGAGCACCGCGACGGGGTCGCGCGCCTGTGCCTCGCGCACGGGGTGGTGCGGTCTGCCGTCGAACGACAGCTTGAGATCGTGGGCGAGGCGTGCCGCCGCACCTTGGAGGATGCGCCCGAACTGCGCCAGCGCAGGCCGGAAAGCGCGCTCGCAGTGGCCATGCGCAACCGCATCTCCCACGGCGACGACGGCGTGGACAGCGCGGTCGCTTGCAACGCGGTCAGGACGAGTTTTCCGCCGTGGGTGCGGAACTGGCGCGGGAGCTGTGGCCGGATTCGATGCGAGTTGAATGCCACTGCGGGGGCTCCCGTGGCCCCTCGGGTCGCGCCAGTCAATGCCGACCGGAGTTCCGCCGCCGAGCACCTGAATGATCTGCGCGACGTGGGCCTACACTGAACGGCGTTTGGAACCGGAGACCCGCGATGGGACAAGCCGCACTTCAACTGCCAATGAGCGCCGCCGAATTCCTGGCCTGGGATGTGCTGCAAACCGTCAAGCATGAGTTCGTGCGCGGCGAGGTGGTCGCGATGGCCGGGGCAGGCAAGGCCCATGTCACTGTGACGGGCAACGTCTTCATGGCCCTGCGCCAGCACCTTCGCGGCTCGCCGTGCAGCACCTTCTTCGCCGACACCAAGCTGCGCGTCGAAGCCGCCGACGCCTTCTTCTACCCGGACGTGATGGTCACCTGCAGCACCGCCGACGCCGCCGACCCCCAGATCGTGCGCGAGCCGGTGCTGCTGGTGGAGGTGTTGTCGCCATCCACCGCAGCCTTCGACCGCGGAGACAAGTTCGCCGCCTACCGGCAGCTGCCGACGCTGCGCGAGTACGTGCTGATCGACCCCGACACCCGGCGCTGCGATGTCTTTCGCAAGGGCGAGGGCGAGGGCGACTTGTGGATGCTGCATCCGTTCGAGGGCGGACAGGACTTGCAGCTCGCTTCGGTGGGGCTGGAGCTTGCCGCGGCTGACTTGTGGGAGCAGGTGCCGGCGTGAAAGCGCCAGACGGCCCAAGCGTGCTGCCCATGAGCGCCGCCAACTTCCTTGTTTGGGAGCTCCGCCAGACCCTGAAGCACGAATTCCTGCGCGGCGAGGTGTTCGCGCTGACAGGCGCGAGCCAGGCGCGGGTCGCGCTGGCGCTGAACCTGGCCATGGCGTTGCGCCAGCACCTGCGGGGCTCGCCCTGCCGCACCTTGGTGAGCGACATGATGCTGGGCGTCGAAGCCGCCGACGCCTGCCTCTACCCCGAGGTGATGGTCACGTGCAGCGCGGCCGATGCCGCCGACCGGTTGGTCACGCGCGAGCCGGTGCTGGTGGTGGAAGTCCTGCCAGCGGCCGGCGCCGCCCGCCAAGCCGGCGACAAGTTCGGGCTCTGCCGCACGCTGCCCACGCTGCGCGAGTACCTGCACATCGACACCGGGACGCGACGTTGCGAACTCCAGCGCAAGGGCGACGACGGTGCGTGGGTGCGCCACGCGTTCGAGCCGGGTCAGGCGGTGCGGCTGGCTTCGGTGGGCCTGGTGCTGAGCGCCGCGGCGCTGTGGGACAAGGTGCCGGCCTGACAGCGGGGGCGACACGCGCCACCCCCGGCCGGGCACGGCGACTCAAGGCTTCTTGATAGGCGCTTGCGCGGGCTCCGGCGCGGTCACCGGTGCGGTCACCGGTGCGGTCACCGCCGCCACCTTCGTCGTCGCGATGCCCAGGCGCACCACCGCGAGCTCGCCCTGGCGCGCGTAGTCCAGGGCCTCGCCGAGCACCTTGGCCGCCTCCTGCGGCGCGTGGAAGCCCATCGAGTTCTCGGAGGCGATGAAATCCAGCCGCCACGATGCCTTGCGCTGCAACTCCAGCGCCGGCTTCAACTGCTCGGGTGTGGCGCCTGCCGCCTTGGCCGCCTTGAGGGTGTCGATGAGTGTCGTGATGGCCACGCCGCCGCGTTGCATGAGGTCGTAGTTGCGCTGCTGGATGAGGTCGACGCGGGTCTTGATCTCCTCTTCCGACTGCTTGTGGCAGGTCTGGCAGGCGCGGTTGATGTTGAGCAGCGGGCTGCGCACCCAGTGGTCGGAGACCTTGGTCGCGCCGTCGCGCATGTAGGGCATGTGGCAATCAGCACAGGACACGCCGCTGCGCGCGTGCACGCCCTGGCTCCAGAGTTCGAACTCGGGGTGCTGGGCCTTGATGATGGCCGCGCCGGTCTCGGCATGCTTGAAGTCGAAGAAGGCATCCCCGTTGGGGAACTTGGTCTCGTCCCAGAACGTCTCCATCTGCGTGGCGTTGGTGCCCTTGCCCCAGGGGAAGGTGAGCGGCATCTGCGTCGAGCAGTAGTACTCGACGTGGCACTGTGCGCAGACGTAGGTGCGCAGCTCGTTGCGCGTGGCATCGGTGTTCGGGTCGTAGGGCTTGGCCTTGCCGCTGGCGCGCCAGCGCTCGATGGACGGCGCGAAGGGCGTCAACGCTTCTGAGTTGGCCAGGCGCTGGATGCCCTGGATGAAGCCCGGCCTCGTGACGATGAGCTTCATCGTCGTGGCTTCGTGGCAGTCGGGGCAACTCACCCCACGCCCATGGCCCATGTCGTGCAGCTTCTTGTTCAGGTCCTTGTATGTGTACTTGTAGCTCGCCTCGAAGCCCTTCATCGCGTCGCCGCCGCCGAGTTCCCTGTACAGCGGCATGAGCGAGCCGTGGCAGTGCAGGCAGGAGCCCGACTGCGGCTTGGTCAGCCGCTGGGTGGCCTCCTGGTCCTGCAGCATGTAGGCGTGGCCGCGGCGATCGCGGAAGTCGATGGCGAAGGCATAGCCGAGGAACATCTTCTTCAGCCACGGGTCGCGATCAAGCCTCTGCGGGGTAACCAACTCGCCGCCGCCCCAGCCGCCAAAGCGGGTGCTCGTGCGCTCCGCAGTGAGCTTGTACGAGCCGTACTGCTTGGGCCAGTTCACGCCCCATTGCGCAGGGTCAGTGGTGTCCTCGGTCACCTCGACGAGCCGCGTGGTGGTGGTCTTGGCCTCCTGCTTGCGGTCGAAGATGTTCGTCAGCAGCGCCGTGGCGCCGGCGGCGGCCAGGGCCACGACGACCACCAGACCCAGCAGCACGCTGTTGGAGACGCCACGCTGGCCTCGGGCAATGCGGAAAGAGTCGAGCTTCAAGGGAACCTCCGGATTCAGGAACGCGGTCCGCCGAGGCCGGCGCTCTCGCCGTGCCCCACGGACTGATGGCAATGGACGCAGGTGAATTCGCCAGCGCGCCCGGTCTCGGCCGCCGCCTCATGCACCAGGTCACCGTGGCAGGCCAGGCAGTTGTCCTGCAGGATGCGGCTGTTGCCCGGCTTGATGCGGATGGGCTCGCCGAAGTCCTGCAGCGTGAAGCCCTTGGAGTGGTGGTAGCCGTTCAGCGCCTTGGCCGTCCACTTGCCGATGAAGTCGCGCGGCAGGTGGCAGTCGACGCAGCCCGCAGCCGCGTGGTGGCTGGACTTCTGCCACGAGTCGTACTGCGAATTCATGATGTGGCAGTTGGCGCAGACCTTGGGGTCGGAGCTCATGTAGGACAGCCCCTCGGCATAGACCAGCGTGTAGCCGCCGATGCCCGCCGCGAGCCCGACCAGCAGCGCGAGCGCCACCAGCAGCATCGTGCTGCCCGCCAAGCCGCGCTGACTCGCTGCGCTTGCCCCTCGCATAAATTCCCTTTGCGCTTGCCGGCGACGTAAGCACCAGCTTGATGCCGCGCCGGCCCACGTGCGCCAACCGCGTTGCGGCATAGTTTCGCACCGGCCCAAGGATTCATCAAGCGCAAGCCGCAGCGCAAACCTCAGCTGTGCGGTTTGAGGTTCTGGGTCAACGCACGGTGCTCATCGGGGGGGCGACTTTCGTCGGCCAGTCCTGCGCTACTCCAGGTCGGGTGCGGCGCACTGGGGCGAGCGGCGCCGCAGCAGGGCCGGGAAGTCGCGCACGGACTCGCGCATGACCTTGGAGTCGCCGGCGTGGCAGGTGAGGCAGGCGCCCACGGTGAGGATGCGCCGCTGCTCGGCCAGCGAAAACGGCCGTGCACCGGCCTGGGTGGAGACCATACCCTGGCGTTCGGCCAGGAAGCCGGTCCAGGCATCCGCGGGCAGGCCGTCCTGGGGCGAGGCCGGCTCAGTGGGCGCAAAGCGCCAGCGGCCTGTGCGACCCGTGGGGCCGGTGCGGCCCGCCGGATCGGTGCGGCCTTTCGCGTCGCCCTTGCCGTTCACTTCGAACGTCAGTTTGCCCTTGCCGAAGCCGAGCGCCACGGGGTCGTTGTGGCACGACTCGCACGAGCGCGCCTGGCGCTGGGTGGTGTGGGCCGAAATCGGCGCGAAGAGGCGCTGGAAGAGCGTATCGGGGGGCGCGCCGGGCACCAGGTTGCGGTCGATCGTGAGGATCATGCCGGGGACGAAGGTATCCACCACCTCGCCGCCGCGCTCGCCCAGGCCCGAGGCCACGCGGATGCCCAGCGTCGGCGGCCCGGCTTCGAAGGCGACCGAAGTTTCCATCCACTCCCCTTGCACATATTTCTTGGTGAGGTGGTCGAAGCCCTGGGACTTCGTGTCGAACGAGGTGTGGCAGGTGGCGCATTGCGGCGCCCAGGCCGTGTGGCAGCTCGAGCAACTCAGGCGGCTGTGCCCGGCGCCCTGGGTGCATACCGCGGCGGGGGCCTTCAGGGGCGCGGCCTGGCCCGTGGCCTTGCGTTTCAGCTGCCCCTGGCCCTGGCCGTCGACGATGACGTTGACCAGGGTGTCGCCGCTGCGCGTGGTGCCCAGGCGCTCACCGGGCTTGAGCGTCCAGCCGCGCAGGGCCAGGATCTTGTGCGATTCGGGGTCGGCCGATTTGAGGGCCTGCGAGGCCAGCTTCGCGGCATGGCAGTCCTCGCAGCGCACGCGCAGCGACTGCGCCTTGTGCGCATCGGTCTTGCCCGTGCCCATGACTTCCAGCGCGGTGTGGCAATCGATGCAGTCCAGACCGCGCTCGTGGTGCACGTCGGCCGTCTTGCGCAGGAAATAGCGGTCGTCGTCGAGCTTGCGGTATTGCGCTGGGCGGGCCGCCAGCTCGGCCGGGGTGGGGTCGTCGCGCATTTCGTGCCAGCCCTCGTAGCTGGTGGAGATGCGGCTGGAGCGGCTGTGGCAGCCGAAGCAGTGGCTGCCGTCGGCCTGCACGGTGAGCATGGGGTGGATCTTGGGGATGCTCTTGCGCGAGCGCATCGCCGCGGGCTGGTCGGGCTCGCTGCCCACGTGGTCGATCAGCGCTTCGAGGGCCTCGGGGCTGTACTTCAGGTGGCAGGCATTGCAGCCCCCGCCGCGCGACTCTTGCGTGATCGGGCTCCACGCGGTCTTGGGCTGCCCGAGGTGGCACGAAACGCAGAGTTGCCGCAGGTGGCTGTCCGCCGCGCTGTGCCCCAGGTCGCGCGCATGCGGGGGCTGGCCGGGTGGCGCACCCTGCCCGGGATCTTCGCCGAAGACGCGCCGGTTGGTGCTGATGACGCCGGAGAAGGTGGCCATGATCGAGCGCTCCACCCGCGGCACGATGGAGGCATGGCAGGCCGAAGCCCCGCAGGTGCGTGCGGCGTCGGCCAGGTTGCCCGGCACACGCACCATGCCGGCGTGCGCCCGGTCCTTGTCCAGCGTGAAGGTGTCGCCGAGATGGCACGAGGCGCAGCCTATGCTCTGCGGCTGGTGCGCCGGGCTGAAGCCGGTGACATCGGCATGGCAGGCCATG
This sequence comes from Rubrivivax sp., assembly GCA_030681795.1. Classification (GTDB taxonomy): domain Bacteria; phylum Pseudomonadota; class Gammaproteobacteria; order Burkholderiales; family Burkholderiaceae_C; genus Rubrivivax. The sequence goes on along the minus strand of JAUXRG010000090.1, from coordinate 237,353 downwards.
CAGCCCTCGGGGCGCCCGAGGATCATCGGCAGCTTCGCCTGGCTGGCGTCGATGGAGGCGCGCGCGAGCGCCGGGCCGGCGCGCAGATCGCCGGGCCCGCCGGGCCAGCCGGGCTGCCAGCTCCAGTTTTCGCCGCGCACGAAGAGCACCAGCGCGCAGAGCACGAAGTACAGCCCCACGGCGGCAAACAAGCCGCGCTTGGCGCGCGTGGACCGCGGTGGTGTCCCGCGCGCGATCGCCCACAGGAAGAGCAGCGCCAGCGCCGCCCCACCCACCACCGCCAGCGGCCAGGGGGTCCAGTGCAGCAATTCCTGCAACCCGAGGAAGTACCACGGGCCCTTCACCACGGGATGGCTCCCGTCGTGCAGCCCCGGCGACACCAGCAGGGCGAGCAAACCCGTGGCCAGCGCCGTCACCGCCAGCGCACGCAGGCCGCCCCAGAGGCGCCGCGCATGCTCGAAGATGACCAGCCAGACGATGATCGTGGTGGTGGCCGCGTGCTGCAGGAATATCACCTGCAACAGGCCTTCTTCGGCGCCGAACAGGAAGGCCGCCAGCCCGGGGCCGATGAGCGGCAGCAGCGTGACGACTTGCTCGAGGATGCGCCGCGCCTGCTGCGCATCGGTATCGCCGCGCAGCAGAAAGCCGGAGAGCATGAGGAAGGCCACCACGGGCAGGCTCAGCACGAGCCGCGTCCACACGCCGCGGGCCAGGCGCTTTTCGGTGGCCAGCCGCAGGTGGTCCCAGCCATGCAGCACGGTGAGCACGAGGAAGGCCTGCGCCGTCCAGTAGTGCAGGTTGCGCAGGTAGACCGCGCCGGGGTTGGCCAGCAGCCACTCGGCGATGGAGCGCACGGGCTCGCGCGCGTCGAAGGCCGGCAGAAGGAATACGCCGCTGACGGCGCACAGCACGAATGCCGCCAGCGCGGCGTCGCCCAGGCTCACGCCCCACAGCGAGATCAGGCGGCCCCGGGCGACGCCCGGTTGCTCAGCCGGCTTCAACCGTCCACCCTCCGGTCTGTGCGTCCGGCGTCACCCGCAGGCGCTGCAGCGGCTGCGTGGCCGGCCCGGCAAGCACCCGCCCGTCTTCGGCAAACCGCGAGCCGTGGCAGGGGCAGATGACGACGCCGTCGGTGACACGGTCCAGCCGGCACCCCAGGTGGGTGCAGCGTGCCGCAAAGACCTGCAGCGCCTCATCGGAGGCGCGGTGGACGATCGCCGGGCCACTCACGCTCAAGCCGTAGGGCAGGTCCGCCGGCAAGGCGAAGGTCGACGGCTGCCGGCGCGCGCGCATGCGCTCGAGCATTGCCACCAGCGGCCACAGGAGGGGCGCGAGCACCAGCGCCCGCAGGACATCCTGCCGGGTGCTGCCGGGTCGCCGCGGCCGGTGGCGCACGGTCAGTTCACGCCTTCGTGCCCAGGGCCTACAGGCCCGCCTCGGCGCGCAGTGCCGCAGCCCGGTCGGTGCGCTCCCAGGTGAACTCGGGCTCCTCGCGGCCGAAGTGGCCGTAGGCCGCGGTCTTCTCGTAGATCGGGCGCAGCAGGTCGAGCATCTGGATGATGCCCTTGGGGCGCAGGTCGAAATGCTCGTGCACGAGTGCGGCGATGCGCTCGTCGCTGATCTTGCCCGTGCCTTCGGTGTAGACCGTCACGTTCATCGGCCTGGCCACGCCGATGGCGTAGGCCACCTGGATCTGGCATTGGCGCGCGATGCCGGCGGCGACGATATTCTTGGCCACGTAGCGCGCGGCGTAGGCCGCGCTGCGGTCGACCTTGCTCGGGTCCTTGCCGCTGAACGCGCCGCCGCCATGCGGGCAGGCGCCGCCGTAGGTGTCGACGATGATCTTGCGGCCGGTCAGGCCGCAGTCGCCCTGCGGGCCGCCGATGACGAAGCGGCCGGTGGGGTTGACCAGGTAGCGCGTGTCCTTGAGCCATTCCTTGGGCAGCACGGGTTTGATGATCTCCTCGATCACCGCCTCGTAGAACGCCGGCGTCATCTTGTCGCCCAGGCTCATCTCGGGGGCGTGCTGGCTGGACAGCACCACGGTGTCGATGCTGTGCGGCTTGCCATCCACGTAGCGCATGGTGACCTGGCTCTTGGCGTCCGGGCGCAGGAAAGGCAGGCGGCCGTCCTTGCGCAGCTGCGCCTGGCGCTCGACCAGGCGGTGCGCGTAGTAGATCGGCGCGGGCATGAGCTCGGGCGTCTCGTCGCAGGCGTAGCCGAACATCAGGCCCTGGTCGCCCGCGCCGGTGTTCAGGTGGTCGTCGCTGGCATGGTCCACGCCCTGGGCGATATCGTTGCTCTGCTTGTCGTAGGCCACGAGCACGGCGCAGCCCTTGTAGTCGATGCCGTACTCGGTGTTGTCGTAGCCGATGCGCTTGAGCACGCCGCGCGCGACCTGCATGTAGTCGACATTGGCCTGCGTGGTGATCTCGCCGGCCAGCACCACCAGGCCGGTGTTGCACAGCGTCTCGGCGGCCACGCGGCTGCGCGGGTCTTGCTTGAAGATCGCGTCGAGGATGGCATCCGAGATCTGGTCGGCCACCTTGTCGGGGTGTCCTTCGGAGACGGATTCGGATGTGAAGAGGAATTCGTTCGCCACGTTGTGAAGCTCCGGTTGGTTGCACTGGGTGCGTCGCCGGCGAAGCCTTCTGGTAACCGCGGCGAACGCTTTAGCGGCTTTGTTGAGCGGCAGGGCCGACCCCGTGGGATCGGACCCGTTGGCCCGGCGCGGCTCGTTATGCTTGAGCCCCGCGAATCGCCCCGCAAGTTGTCCTTTAACTCGGCGACCCGCCAAGTATACGAACGATGCCCGCCTTGCTCCGCTGGTTCTCCACGCGCTCGCTGCGCCTTTTGCACGCCCTGGGTGGCGCGCTCGGCTGGCTCGCCTACGCGCTCTCACCCAGCTACCGCGCCCGCCTGAAGGCCAACGCCGCGCGGGCCGGCGTGGGCGCGCGCGACCGCCGCGCGGCGGTGGCCGACGCCGGGCGACTGGTGATGGAGCTGCCGCGCCTGTGGCTGCGAGCGCGCGAGCAGGCGATTGCCGACCCGGTGCGCTGGGAAGGCGCGGCCCTGGTCGAAGCCTTGCTCGCGCGCGGCCGCGGCCTGGTGCTGCTCACGCCGCACATGGGCAGCTTCGAGGTCTCGGCGCAGGCCTATGCCGAACGCTTCGGCGCGCTGCAACCCATCACCGTGCTCTACCGGCCCGCCCGCCAGGCCTGGCTGCGTGAGCTGGAAGAGACGGCGCGCGCGCGGCCCAGGCTGGCCACCGCGCCGGCGGATTTCTCCGGCGTGCGGCTGATGATGCGCGCGCTCAAACGCGGCGAGACCGTGGGCCTGCTGCCCGACCAGGTGCCGCCCGAAGGCATGGGCGTGTGGGTGCCCTTCTTCGGCCAGCCGGCCTACACCATGACGCTGGCCGCGCGGCTGGTGCAGCAGACCGGCGCGGCGGTGGCCGTGCTGTGGACCGAGCGCTTGCCGCGCGGTGCCGGCTACGTGGTGCATGCCACCGAGCTGCCGGTGGCCTTGCCCGAACAGTCGGGCGACGACGAAGCCGCCGCGCTGGCCATCAACCGCAGCATGGAGGCGGTGATCCGCATGAAGCCCTCGCAGTACCTCTGGGGCTACCACCGCTACAAGAATCCGCGCCAGGCGCCGCGCGCCGGGGCCGCCGCATGATCGCCAACGCCCTGGCGCGGCTGCTGCTGGCGCTGGTGTGGCTGTTGCACTGGCTGCCGCTGCCGGTGCTGGCGGCGCTGGGCCGCGGGCTGGGGCGTTTGCTGCACCTGTTCGGGCGGCAGCGGCGGCGCGTCGCGCTGCGCAATGTCGAGCTCTGCCTGCCCGAGCGGTCGCAGGCCGAGCGTCGGGCGCTGGTGCGCGAGCATTTCCAGTGGCTGGGGCGCAGCCTGCTCGAACGCTCGCTGCTCTGGCACGCCAGCGCCGAGCGCCTGAAGCGGCTCATCCACATCGAGGGCGACGTGCACCTGGCCGAACGCAGCGAGCGCAGCGTGATGTGGCTGGTGCCGCATTTCCTGGCCGTGGACGTGGCCGGCACCGCGGTGCAGCTCTTCCAGAGCAAGGACGGCTGCAACATCTATACCGCGCAGAGCAACCCGGTGCTCGACCAGGCGCTGCGCCGCGGCCGCTACCGCTTCAGCAACGCCGCGCCCTTCACGCGCCAGCAGAGCGCGCTGCCGATGGTGCGCGCCATCAAGCGCGGCATGCCCTTCTTCAACCCGGCGGATATGGACTTCGGCCTGCGCGACGCCGCCTTCGTGCCCTTCTTCGGCCACCCCGCGGCCACGCTGCTGGCGCCAAGCAAGCTGGCGCGCTCGCTGGATATGGTCGTGCAGCCGGTGGTGGCCGAGATCCTGCCCGGCGGCCAGGGCTGGCGCATCCATTTCATGCCGCCCTGGACCGACTGGCCCACCGACGACCCCGAAGCCGACGCCGCGCGCATGAACCGCTTCATCGAAGCGCAGATCCGCCGCCTGCCGGCGCAGTACCTGTGGGTGCACAAGCGCTTCAAGACGCGGCCCGAAGGCGCGCCGCCGGTCTACTGAGTGCCGAGTGCCGCGGCTCCAGGTCAGGCGGCGGCCAGGCGCCACAGCGAAGTCACCTCGGCTGCGCGCGCGGCATGCAGCGGGTCACTCGCATCGCCCGCCCGGGGATGGCTGGGGCGGGTATCGGCGCGGCCCACCACGCGCAGGCCGCCCTGCGCGATCCAGCCCAGCAGCTCCTCGCGCGAGCGCAGACCCAGGTGCTCGGCCAGGTCGGACAGGATCAACCAGCCTTCGCCGCCCGGCGCCAGGTGCGCCGCCAGGCCGGCCAAATAGCCGCGCAGCATGCGGCTGTCGGGGTCGTAGACGGCCGCGTCGAGGGCCGAGCCGGGCTGCGCCGGGACCCACGGCGGGTTGCACACCACAAGCCCGGCGCGGCCCAGCGGAAAGAGATCCGCCTGCACCAGCGTCACCCGGCGGGCGAGCTTCAGGCGCGTGAGGTTGTCGAGCGCGCACGCGATCGCGCGCGGGGCGTTGTCGGTGGCCACCACGCTCAGGCCGCGCTGCGCCAGCACGGCGGCCAGCACGCCTGTGCCGGTGCCGATGTCGCAGGCGCCGGCCGTATGCGCCGCCTCGGGCAGCGGGGCCTGGGCCACCAGATCGACATATTCACCGCGCACCGGCGAGAACACGCCGTGGTGCGGGTGGATGCGGGCCTGCAGCGCGGCGACGGGGACGCCCTTCTTGCGCCACTCGAAGGCGCCGACGACGCCGAGCAACTCGCGCAGCGAGGCCACATAGGGTTCGGCCACCGGGCCGTGCGCGGCCAGGCCGGCCTCACGCACATCGGGCGCGCGGCGCAGCGCCAGGCCATGGTCGGCGCCCAGCGGCAACAGCAGCAGGCCCAGCAGGCGCGAGCGCTGTGCCTGGGCGCTGCGCTGGGCGAGAAAGATCTCTTTCAGGCCGGCCGAGGGGTCCGGGCGCTGGCCGGGGCGCGCCGCCTGCGCATCCAGGCGCCGGCCCATCGCCACCAGCAGGTGGCGCGCGTTGAGGAAGTCGCCGCGCCACAGCAGGCCGGTGCCCGCACGGGCCAGGCGCAGCGCCTGCGCCGCGCCCATCTCGTCACCCGCCCGCAGCACCCGTTCGGGCGCCGGGTGCCCGGCCAGCGAGCGCCAGCGCGCGTGCTGCTCCTGGCCTTCGTCGTCGGTCCAGCGGACCTGCCCGCCAGCGTCGTGGCTGTCCGTGTTCATGCCTGGATTCTCGCCGCCAGGCCGGATAATCCGCGCGATGCGGCTGCCCTTCACCAAGATGCAAGGCGCGGGCAACGACTTCGTCGTGCTCGACGCCCTGCGCGCCCCCATCGAACTCAGCCCGGCACAGGTGCGCCGGCTGGCCGACCGCCGCTTCGGCGTGGGTGCCGACCAGATCCTGCTCGTCGAGCCCAGCCGCACGCCGGGCATCGACTTCCGCTACCGCATCTTCAACGGCAGCGGCGAAGAGGTCGAGCATTGCGGCAACGGCGCGCGCTGCTTCCTGCGCTATGTGCACGAGCGCGGCCTCACACAGAAGACCACCGTGCGCGTGGCGACGGTGAACAACGTGCTCGAGCTGCGCCTGCGCGAAGACGGCCGCGTCACCGTGGACATGAACCGGCCCATGTTCGAGCTCGCCCAGGTGCCCTTCGACGCGGCCGGCCTCGCGCCGCGCATCGAGGGCGGCTTCGAGCTCTGGCCCGTCGAAGGGGTGGAGCTGGCCGTGCTCTCGATGGGCAACCCGCATGCCGTGCAACGCGTGGCCGATGTCGACGCCGCGCCGGTGGCCGAGCTCGGGCCGCGCATCGCGACGCACGCGCGCTTCCCGCGCCACGTCAACGCCGGTTTCCTGCAGGTGCTCTCACGCCGTGAGGTGCGCCTGCGCGTGCACGAGCGCGGCGCCGGCGAGACCCTGGCCTGCGGCACCGGCGCCTGCGCGGCGGTGGTGGCCGGCATCCGGCTGGGCTGGCTGGACCGACAGGTGGAGGTGCACACGAGAGGCGGCGATCTGCTCGTCGAGTGGCCTGCCGACAATGCGAATGTCCTCATGACCGGCCCGGCCGTCACCGTCTTCCAAGGAGAAATCGAACTGTGAGCACGAATTCAGGACCCGCCCAAGGGGTGCAGGGCATCACCGAAAACGACATCGCCCAGTACCTGGCCAATACGCCGGCATTCTTCGAGCGCCACGCGCAGTTGCTGTCCTCGGTGCAGCTCACCAGCCCGCACGGCCAGCGCGCCGTCTCGCTGCAGGAGCGGCAGATGGAAATGCTGCGCGAGCGCATCAAGGGCCTGGAACACAAGATCGTCGAGATGATCCGCCACAGCCAGGAGAACCTGCTCATCGCCGACCGGCTGCACCGCTTCACACGCGTCATCCTGCTGACGACCGACCCGGCCGAGCTGCCGGCGCGCATGGTGGCCTCGCTGAAGCACGAATTCATGATTCCGCAGGCTGCCATCCGGCTGTGGGGCGTGGACGCGGCGCACAACGGCGCCACCGAGGTCGAGCTGCCGAGCGAAGATGTGAAGAGCTTCGCCGCGAGCCTGACGCAGCCCTATTGCGGCGTCAATGCCGGCTTCGAGGCCAGCGAGTGGCTGGACGACCCGACCCGGGTGATGTCGATGGCGATGATCCCGCTGCGCCATGGCGACGCCAGCTTCGGCCTGCTCGTGCTGGGTTCGCCCGACCCCACGCGCTACGCCGCCGAGATGGGCACCGAGTTCCTGATGCGCATCGGCGAGGTGGCTGCGGCCGCGCTGTCGCACCTGCGGCCGGCGGCCTGAACCCAAAATGGAACCCCCAAGCTCACTTCGCTCGCTGCCCCCCGAGGGGGCGCTCAGTACCTTCGGAAAGGCCGGGCGGTACTGAGATGGCCGAGCTGGCCGAGCCGCTGCAACGCTTCCTGGCCCACCTGGCGGTGGAGCGCCGGCTAGCCGCGCGCACGCTGGCCATGTACCGCGAGGCGCTGCTGCGCCTGCAGGCCTCGGCGCAGGCCGCGGGCGTCGAACTGAAGGCGGCGCAGCCGCACCATGTCCGCGGCTGGGTGGCGCAATTGCGCGTGCGAGGCCTGGCGCCGCGCAGCATTTCCATCGCCCTGGCGGCCTGGCGCGGCCTGTACCGCTGGTGGGGCCGGCAGGGTGAGGTGGCTGTCAACCCCGTGGAGGGCCTGCGCGCGCCCAAGGCCAGCAAGCCGCTGCCCAAGGCCTTGTCGGTGGAACAGGCGGTGGCGCTGGCGCAGCACGAGACGGTGCAGGGCCCGGGCAAATTCGCCCCGGCGCTGGCCGCGCGCGACCACGCGATCACCGAGCTGCTCTACGGCTGCGGCCTGCGCGTGGCCGAACTCACCGGGCTGGACCTCAACGCCAGCGTGGCAGCGCGCGGCTGGGTCGATGTGCCCGACGCCACGGCCCATGTGCTGGGCAAGGGCAGCAAGCGGCGCAGCGTGCCGGTGGGCGGCGCGGCGCTGCGCGCGCTGCAGGGCTGGCTGGCGCTGCGCCCCGGCCTGGCCCAGGGCGACGAGCCGGCGCTCTTCGTCAGCCAGCGCGGCACGCGGCTCACCGCCAACCAGCTGCGCAACCGGCTGCAGGCGCAGGCGCTGCAGGTCGGGCTGCCCACGCGCGTGCACCCGCACATGCTGCGCCACAGCTACGCCAGCCATCTGCTGCAGTCCAGCGGCGACCTGCGCGCGGTGCAGGAGCTGCTGGGCCACGCCGCCATCAGCACGACGCAGGTCTACACCAAGCTCGACTACCAGCACCTGGCGCAGGTGTATGACGCGGCGCATCCGCGCGCGCGGCGCAAGCCGGGATAGACGATGAGCGCTTGCGTACCGCGATTCGGGTGGTGGGTGCTGGCGCTGTGTGTGGCGCTGCTGTGCGCACCGGGGCAGGCGGCAACGGGCGCGACGTCGGCTGCGGCGCCTGATGCTGGGCCTGCTGCTGCGCCTGCTGCGGCAGCGGCGGCCGGCGGCTTCCACATCCGCCCGGTGGACGACGCCTGGCGCGCCGCGCTGCCTCGCGATGCCGGTGCGGCCACGCAGGCCTATCTCGACCGCCTGCCCGCCGATGTGGTGGCGCGCTCCGGCGACTACTACGAAGGCGGCTACTGGCTGCGGCTGTGGAACTGGCTGGCCGGCGTCGCCGTGTCCCTGCTGCTGCTGGCCACGCGACCTTCCACCGCGCTGCGCGACTGGGCCGCACGGCGCATCCGGTGGGCGCCGCTGCGCGATGGCCTGTACGGCGCTGCCTACGGCGCGGCCGGCTGGGTGTTGACGCTGCCGCTGACCATCTATGAAGGCTTCGTGCGCGAACACGCCTACGGCATGGCGACGCAGGGCTTCGGCGCCTGGTTTGGCGAGCAGCTCGTGAGCCTGGGGGTGTCGGTGGCGATCGGTGCGCTGGCGGTGGCGGCGCTGTACGCCGTGCTGCGGCGCGCGGGCGAACAGTGGTGGCTGTGGGGCACCGGCGTCACGATGGCCCTCATGACGCTGGCCATCGTGGTGGCACCGATCTGGATCGAGCCCCTGTTCAACACCTACAGGCCCGTGCCCGACGGCAGCGTGAAGACCGCCGTGCTGGCCATGGCGCGCGCCAACGGCGTGCCGGTTGACAACGTTTTCGTCTTCGACGCGTCGCGCCAGACCACGCGCGTGAGCGCCAATGTCTCGGGCCTGTTCGGCACCGCGGCCGTGCGCCTCAACGACAACCTGCTCAATCGCAGCAGCGAAGCCAAGATCCGCGCCGTGATGGCGCACGAGATCGGCCACTACGCGTTGAATCACATCCCCAAGGCGCTGATCATGCTCGGCCTGGTCGTCATGGGGGGCTACCTGTTCGCGCAATGGGCCATGCGCCGGCTGCTGGCGCGCTTTGGCCAGCGTTGGCGCCTGGCGGGGGTGGCCGACGTGGCCAGCCTGCCGCTGCTGGCGGCGGTGTTCGGCACCTACCTCTTGCTGGCCACACCGGTGCTCAACACGATCACGCGCACGCAAGAGACCGAGGCCGACCTCTTTGGCCTGAGTCTGGCACGCGAGCCGCACGGCGAAGCCGAAGTGCTGCTCAAGCTCACCGAATACCGCAAGCCCGACCCTGGGCCGCTGGAAGAGTTCATCTTCTATACCCACCCCGGCACGCGCACGCGCATCCACAACGCCATGCGCTGGCGCGAACAGATGCTGCCGGCGCCCTGAACTTCCTGCGCCATGAAATCGATCCGCCTGCTACCCGGCAAGGAACGCTCGCTGCTGCGCCGCCACCCCTGGGTGTTTGCCGGCAGCGTGGCGCGCGGCAAGGCCGATGCCGGCGAGACGGTGCGCATCGAGGCCGCCGACGGGCGCTTCCTGGCCTGGGGGGCCTACAGCCCGCAGTCCAGCATCCGCGTGCGCGCCTGGAGCTTCGATGAGGCCGAGCGCATCGACGCGGCGTTCTTCCAGCAGCGCGTCGCCGCGGCGGTGGCGCTGCGCGCTCGGCTGCCGATCGAAAGCGACGGCGTGCGGCTGATCCACGGCGAAGCCGATGGCCTGCCGGGCCTGATCGTCGACCGCTACGGCGACACGCTGAGTGCGCAGTTCCTGTTTGCCGGCGCCGAGCGCTGGAAGGCCGTGCTCGCCGATGCCCTGATCGAGGCCACCGGTGCGGCGCGGCTGTACGAGCGCTCGGACACCAGCGCGCGCGCGCTCGAAGGCCTGGAGCCCTGCACCGGCTGGCTGCGCGGGGGCGAGAAGGATGCGGGCGCGACCGAGTGCACGATCCGCGAACATGGCTGGCAACTCACGCTGGACGTGGCCAGCGGGCACAAGACCGGCTTCTATCTCGACCAGCGTGACAACCGCGCGCTCTTCGCGCGCTGGGTGCGGCGGCTGGGCTGCGAGCGCGTGCTCAACTGCTTTTGCTACACCGGGGGCTTTACCGTGGCCGCGTTTTCAGGGGGTGCGGCGCAGGTGACGAGTGTCGACTCGTCGGGCCCAGCGCTGGCGCGCGTGCAAGCCCATGTGCAGCTCAACGGCTTCGAGGTGGCGCGGAGCGTTTGCGTGGACGGCGACGTGAACCAGTTCCTGCGCGATAGCCTGGCGGCCGGGCGGCGCTTCGACGCCATCGTGCTCGACCCGCCCAAGTTCGCCGCCACCACTGCGCAGGCCGAGCGCGCCGCGCGCGCCTACAAGGACATCAACCGCCTGGCGCTCATGCTGCTGGCCCCGGGCGGGCTGCTGCTGACCTTCAGCTGCTCGGGCGGCATCACGGCCGACCTCTTCCACAAGATCGTCGCCGGTGCGGCGCATGACGCGCTCGTCGACGGCGCCATCGTGCAGCGCCTGGAGGCCGCCTGCGACCACCCCACCACGCTGGCCTTCCCCGAGGGCGAGTACCTCAAGGGGCTGGTGATTCTCAAGCAGGCATGAGGCCCCCAGGGCCGGGCTGCGCCCGGCCCGCCCCCCGTGGGGGTTCGAGCAAAGTGGCAGAGCCACATTTGCTCGAGAGCGCCGCCAGATCCAGCCGCGGGTCGAACTTGGCGCGTTTCACGCTGAAGTAGGCCTTCACGTTGCGCACGTTGGCGTCCTGGGTGAAGAGGCGCTGCACCAGCGCGTGATACGCCGCCATGCTGGGGCAGTGCGCCACGAGCACGAAGTCCGGCCCCGGCGAGACGCGCCAGCATTGCTGGATGGCCGCCTCGGCCACGGCGCGCTGCTCGAAGGCGTCCAGATGCTCGGCGCCCTGGCGGTCCAGCGTGATCTCCACCAGGGCGGTCAGGCCCTCGGGCAGCGCGTGGGGGTTGAGCAAGGCGACGCGGCGCTCGATCACGCCTTCGTCGAGCAGCCGGCGCACCCGGCGCAACGCGGTGGCCGCCGAGGTGTGCGCCCGTTCGGCGAGCTCCTGATTGGAAATGGAGGCGTCGACCTGAAGGAGTTCGAGCAGGCGGAGATCGGTGGCGTCGAGTTTCATGACGAAATAATAGCGACACGTTGACTGTCAATATGACGCGAACTTGCGCGGCGCATTTTGTTTGGTGAATTCGTTCTCATTGCTGAAAAAAATGAACGAAACCGCCATCGCCTTCGGCCTAGCATCCGGCACCGCATTCAAGAGGATGAGTGAACCATGTGTGGCATCGTCGGCGCCGTCAGCACGCGCAACATCGTTCCCATCCTGCTCGAAGGCCTGAAGCGCCTGGAGTACCGCGGCTACGACTCCTGTGGCGTGGCCGTGCACCAGGCGGGCGAATTGCGGCGCGCGCGCAGCACCTCGCGCGTGGCCGAACTCGAAGCCAACGTGGCCGCCGAAGGCATCCACTCCGGCACCGGCATCGCCCACACGCGCTGGGCCACGCACGGCGCGCCGGCGGTGCACAACGCGCACCCGCACTTCTCTGCCGGGCCCGGTGTCGACGCCGCGAATACCGGTTTCAATGCCTTTGACGCTGCAGATGAAGACGCATCCAGAGCCCGCATCGCCCTGGTGCACAACGGCATCATCGAGAACCACGACGAGTTGCGCGCCGAACTGCAGCAGCGCGGCTATGTCTTCGCCAGCCAGACCGACACCGAGGTCATCGCCCACCTCATCCACAGCCTGTACGACGGCGACCTGCTCGAAGCCGTGCAGCAGGCGCTGCCCCGGCTGCGCGGGGCCTATGCCATCGCGGTGTTCTGCCGCGACGAGCCGCTGCGCGTGGTGGGCGCGCGCCGGGGCTCGCCGCTGGTGCTCGGGGTGGGCGCGGGCGGCACGGGCGAGAACTTCCTGGCCTCCGACGCCATGGCCCTGGCCGGCGTGACCGACCAGATCGTCTACCTGGAAGAAGGCGATGTCGTCGACCTGCAACTGGGCAAGACCTGGGTCACCGCCCCCGAAGGCGTGGGGGGCCGCTACCTGCCGGTGCAGCGCGTGGTGCACACGGTGCAGGCCCACAGTGGCGCGGCCGAGCTGGGCCCGTACCGGCACTACATGCAAAAGGAGATCTTCGAGCAGCCGCGTGCACTGGCCGATACGCTGGAAGGCGTGCAAGGCATCAGCCCCGAGCTCTTCGGCGACGGGGCCCACGAAGTCTTCAAGAACGTGGACCGCGTGCTCATCCTGGCTTGCGGCACCAGCTACTACAGCGGCAGCACGGCGCGCTACTGGCTGGAGAGCATCGCCGGCATTCCCACCACGGTGGAGGTGGCCAGCGAATACCGCTACCGCGACAGCGTGCCCGCACCCAGCACGCTGGTCGTCGCCATCAGCCAGAGCGGCGAGACGGCCGACACGCTGGCCGCGCTGAAGCACGCGCGCAGCATGGGCATGCCGCACACGCTGACCATCTGCAACGTGGCCACCAGCGCCATGGTGCGCGAGTGCGAGCTGGCCTATATCACGCGCGCCGGGGTGGAGATCGGCGTGGCCAGCACGAAAGCATTCACCACTCAATTGGCCGGCCTGTACCTGCTGACGCTGGCCCTGGCCCAGGTGCGCGGGCGGCTGAGCGAAGCGCAGGAGGCCGAACAGCTCAAGGCGCTGCGCCACCTGCCGGTGGCGCTGCAGGCGGTGCTGGCGCTGGAGCCGCAGGTCATCGCCTGGAGCGAGGATTTCGCGCGCAAGGAGAACGCGCTCTTCCTGGGCCGCGGGCTGCATTACCCGATCGCGCTGGAAGGCGCGCTCAAGCTCAAGGAGATCAGCTACATCCACGCCGAGGCCTACCCCGCCGGCGAGCTCAAGCACGGCCCGCTGGCGCTGGTCACCGAGCAGATGCCGGTGGTCACCGTGGCGCCCAACGACGCGCTGCTGGAAAAGCTCAAGAGCAACATGCAGGAAGTGCGCGCACGCGGCGGCCAGCTGTATGTCTTCGCCGACGACGACACGCACATCGCCAGCGGGCCCGGCGTGCATGTCATCCGCATGCCCGAACACTACGGCGCGCTCAGCCCCATCCTGCACGTGGTGCCGCTGCAACTGCTGGCGTATCACACGGCCTGCGCGCGCGGCACGGATGTGGACAAGCCCAGGAACCTGGCCAAGAGCGTGACCGTCGAATGACCGGTGGCGCTGCACCGCCGCACCGCCACTGGCGGGGTAGCAAGGGGCCGAGTCCTGGACAATGGCAGGCTGCCCACACCCACCGAGCCTGCCCATGAATGAAGGCCAAGCCGCCGCGCCGCTGCCCGACCGCCTGTCAGTCGACCCGACCAGCCCGCATCACGTCGCCGCCGTGTTCGAACACGAGATCGGCATCCGCTTGAATGGCAAGGAGCGCTTCGATGTCGAGGAATACTGCCTCAGCGAGGGCTGGGTGAAGGTGCCGGTCGGCCGCACGGTGGACCGCAAGGGCCGGCCGCTGACGATCAAGTTGAAGGGCAGGGTGGAAGCGTTCTACCGATGAGCGCCTGGCGCTCGCCTGTCTAGCCGAGCGCCCCGCCGCAGCGGGCCTGCCGCACGGCCTGCGCGCGCAGGCCGTGCGGCAGGTTTCATTCCTCGATCGCGATCACGCGGTAGCCGGGGTCGGCGCTGATCTGCGCTTCGGTGTAGGGCAGCTTGACCCACTGGCGGGCCGAATATTTCAGCGTGAGGTCGTTGAAGTGCTCGCTGGAGGCGTGCGATGACTGGCCGTAGGTCAGGATGCCCTCGGCCTGCGGCCCGGCGCTGTCCCAGGTGACGAACTGGATATAGCTGTTGCCGTAGGCGCCCTGGTTGGTGGCCGGGTCGGCACTGTAGATGGTGGCCCCGGAGCCCAGCGGGTCGAGCATCTTCTGGCCGCGCCAGTTGTTGAAGGTGTAGCGGCCGCCCGGCATGGGCAGCGGCGCGCCGTTGCGCAGCAGCACCTGCACGTCCATCGGCCGCGCCCGGCGCCGCTCCGGTGTATTGAACTGCGGCTGCACCACCAGTGTTTCCAGCAATGCCAGGGCCGCCGCGGTATTGGCCGTGCCACGCGGCGTTTCCAGCGGGTCGGCGGTATTGAAGGGCACGCTCCACCAGGTGGCGGCCTTGAGCTCGCCCAGGGCTTCGTAGAACTCGCGGAAGAGCACCGCGCCCGAGCTGTCGAAGCCGTGCTTCAGGTTCCAGCCCTGCAACACCGTGCAGGCGTCCAGGGCCGCGGCCGACGCGCCCGGGGTCTGCAGACAGGCGGTGGCAAAGCCGGGCAGCCACTTTTCGGCGCGCAGGAAGCGCCCTTGCAGGTACAGCGCCTGCAGCTTGGCCACGCTGAAGCGGTTGCCCGCCTGGCCGTCGCTGCCGGCCATCCGGTCGCGCACGATGGCGTGGCCCGTGCGTGTGCGCTCGCCCTGCACCGCCGCTTCGGCATTGGGCCCGGTGGCGATGATCTTGGGGTAGCCGCTGAGGAAGGCGTTCAGGCTCGGCCACCAGTGGCTGTCGTTGGCGTTGACGATGTAGTCGGAACGCACGGTCGAGGGCCGTTGCGTTGCCGGCACCGCGCCGCTCCAGTCACACGCTGCCGTGCTGCCGGTCATGACCACCAGCCCGTTGCTGGCCATCAGGCCCTGGAAGGGGTAGGGGGCGCCCGGCACGCAGCCCGCCAGCTGCGCGTCGGCCACATTGGCCGCAACCGAGAAATTGCCGTAGAGCACGTTGCCGGCCTTGTCGGCGGCCATGGTGTTGACCCAGGGCATGGCGGTATAGGTGGTGGCCGCCGCGCGCAGCGCATTCACGTCCTGGGCTTTGCCGTTGAGGATGACCTGGTCGATCATCTTGTAGTTGGTGTAGTTGGCGTCCTGGATGGCGAAGGCGCTGCCGCTCGTCCACTGGAAGCTGCTGTCCATCAGCATCGGGCCGAACTCGCTGAGGTACAGCGTGCGGCTGAGGTCGCGCAGCGTGCCATCGGCCTGCTTGGCCTTGATGGTGAGGGGCACCGCCGTCAGCGCCTTGGACACGCCGTCCTTCATGTAGCGCTTGGGGTCCGCCGGGTCGAGGGTCAGCACGCGCAGCGTGAAGCGGTTGTCGGTGGAGAAGGTGTGGGTCCAGGCCAGCGTGCCGTTGAAGCCGATCAGCGGCAGCGGCACGCCCAGCAGGGTGGCGCCATAGACGTCGTAGCCCGCGCTGGCCACCGTCATGTGCACCTGATTCAAGCGCAAGGCGCCCCACCACGGGAAGTGCGGGTTGCCCATCACGATGCCGGTGCCCGTTTCGGTGGCGTCCTTGCCCAGGCCGTATCCGTTGGAGCCGATCTGGTGCTCCTGCAGCACCTTCAGCGATTGCACGACGCTCGAGTTTTGCAGCGACGCCAGCGTGGGCACCGCCGCGGCGCTGGCCGATGCCTGCAGCGCATTCGCCCCGCCGGCCTGCGCGGCGGGCGGCTGTGCGCTGCCGATGGCGTTGATGAAGGCCATCGAGCTGCCGGCCATCGCCACTTGCATGTAGTGCAGGTAGGCGTCGGTCTCGGTCATGGGCTTGACCCAGGTCTTGTCCCTGCATTCGACCGGCAGCCCGGTGGTGCCGGCGTCGCGCAGGTAACGGTTGTAGCCGGCCACGAAACCCGCGGTGACGTCCCGCGCCTCGGTGCCTGACGCGGCCTTGATGCGTTCGGCCAGCGCGGGGGTGAGCAGCAGCCGGTAGAAGAAATCGGAGTCGACGTTGCCCCAGGGGTTGCCCAACTGCCCGAGGTAGCCGGCGGCCTCGCCAAAGTTCTGGGCACGCTCGCCATGCAGCGTCACCAGGATTTCGGCGAAGGTGCAGACGTTGTCCTTCGCAAAGGCGTAGCCGTAGCCATAGCCGGCGCCCTTGAAATTGTCGGCCTTGACGTGGGGCACGCCGTAGGACGTGTAGCGCACCGTGGCGGAGTAGGTCTTGGGGTCGTCGTCCAGGCCGAGACAACCCGCCAGCGCCAGCGCCAGGCAGCTGGCGGTCAGCAACGCGGTGCGGCGAAGTGGGGCGGGAAGGGTCATGGTGGGCATCCTGTTGGGTGGGTCGGGTGGGCTGGCGTATGGCAGGCGCACAGCATGCTCAGGGCTGGGGTGCGTCTTCCTCGAATCGCAAAACTCTACCGCGCCGGGCATGCGGCGGCGCTTCGGGTAAGCCCGGCCGCCGCGGCCGCTTCTACTTCTTGTGGCAGCCCTGACAGGACTTCATCCCTTTGTCGAAGCGGGCCAGACGGGGCCGTTCCGATCGGTGAGGTTCATGGCACGCCGCGCAGTAGAACTTCTTTCCGGGACGAAGAGGATCGAAAACCTCCTTCGACCGCTTTTCGTCGCCCAGCGGATGCCCGTTGCTCGAGAAGCCGACGATCACATGCGGCCGCTTCTTCACATCGGGGTGGCAGTCCAGGCACAGCGTGGCCGGCTCCTTGCGAAGCAGCCCTTGGTGGTCGGACGCGTGTGGGTTGTGGCAAGCCAGGCAATTGCCGGCGGCCACCGGCCCATGCGTGACCGGCCCCTGGAAGTGCTCCTTCGGGTGGCATTTTGCGCACAGCGCAGCGGAGTCGGTGGCAAGCCGGCTGCGGAAGTCGCCAGCGACCTTGTGGGGTTTGACGCTCTCGTCGAGTGGCGCGTGGCAGGTGCTGCAGCCCTTGCTGACCGCCTCGTGCACGAAGGCTTTGGCCAGCAGCCCACCGTGGCACTGGGTGCATTCGGCTTCCTGCGCGTGCACGGGCACGGCGAAAGCCGTGGCGAGCAACCCTGCGCAGGCCAGCCGTACCAAAAAACCTCGCTCAGTGCTCATCGCTGTGTCCCGTTTGTCCGTCCGGAATTGCTCGGCCCGTTCCCCTTGCACGCCCACCCCTGTGCCTGGGATGGCGCGGCCCCGCGAGGTGTCAGTAGGTCCAGTTGCTGTGGTTCCTGCCGTGGCAGATCAGCGTGCAACTCCCGCGGTTCGTTCCCGTTTGCGTCCACCGCAGGACGCCACCACTGGGTCGGACGATCGAAGTGTCGAAGTTGATCAGTCGCGCGTTGTTCGTCGCCGTGCCCTGCGTGCTGCTGATGCCGTGCGGGTCATGGCACACATTGCAGGGGGTGCGAGCCTCGACGATGTGCTTGCTGTGATCCCCGAATGTCGCGTTGCTCAGGATGCTGGTCCGGCTGTGGCACTTGTAGCAAAGGGCGTAGTTCGTGGCGCTCTCCGAGGTGTAGTCGGCGGTCACATACTGGCGCTCCAGCAGCAGCGGATATGTCGACCCATGCGCGCCGTTGACGCCGGAGCCCGCAGGCGTCGTGCCGGTGCCGCTGCTGTAGGGCCCGAGGTTGTTGTTGTGGCAGTCCGTGCACTTGACTCGGCTGGAGGTCGACCACGGTGCGAGCAGCGACGGGACGTTCGTGCTCCGGCCCGCCCCGGCGAGTGGGTGGTAGGACGGATTCGAGGTCTGGAACTCCAGCCGCTTGTTGTTCTGCACGATCTGGCGCGCCGTGCGCGGCGCCGGCGTGTTGCCGGCGCCATCGGCATGGCAGCGAAAGCAGATCTCGTACTCCGCCGTGGCGGGGTTGACCGGCGAGCCGCCGATGTGGATCCCGCGCACCCCCGCGAGCGAGCCGGGAATCGTCGGGCTCGTCGTCACGGCGGGCGTGGAGCCCAGCGTCGCGTTGACCGCATGCGGATTGTGGCAATCCACGCACTCGACATGCGAGGTCGCCACGGAGCCGGGTTCGCTCGGCGTGTGGATGCCCGTATAGGTGCCGATGTCGTGCGCGTAGGCCTTGCTGAATTCGGCCTGGATATTCTTCGCTGCGACGTTGCCGTTGTGGCAGGCCAGGCAATTGCTTTCTTCCGCCGCATGGTTGAGCAAGCGCGGTCCGCCGCCCGCCGTATGCGGCCGGTGGCAGTTTTCGCAGGCGTTCGCGGCGACCGTCGTCGCGGTGGTGTGCGGCCAGGGATCGGCGCCCATGCCGTTCCAGGTTTTCGGCGAGTGCTTGTGCTTGCTGCTCGACCAGTAGTTCTTCAGGTGGCAGGTCTGGCACAGCGCCGACGCCGCATTGCTGACCACCAGGAATTTGCTGTTCGTATTGTCGTGCGCATCGTGGCAGGCGGTGCACTGCAACTGGCCGTTGGCGTCGAGTCGCACCTTGCTGGGCTTGACCAAGGTCGACGGGTCCACCAGCTCGCCGCGCGCCGCACGCAACGCGGCGTCGAACCTGAAGGACACGGGATGATCGTCGGAGAGGCTCGTCCCCAGGAGCGTGTCGCCGCTCAGGGTGCCGCCGAGCATCGGAATCGTCGCCGCGCGGCTCAGCACCTCGCCCAGGGCGATCGTGCCGTCGTGGCAGCTCAGGCATAGCAGGGACGCCCCGTTGGGTTGGCCTGGGCTGCCCTTCAGCGTGGAGCTCGTATACGGGGTGTAGCTGCTCGTCGGCAGCCGCCGGTTCCACAGCTGGCCGCTGGGCGAAGCGTTGTGGGGGGCGTGGCAGAACACGCAGATCTCGGATTCGCCAGCCGCCTTGCGCGTGCCGGGCCCGCTCACCGACAGGTTGTGCTTGGTCGTGGCAATCCCTGCGTCCGCCAGCGGCGGCGCGATGAGCATGAGGGCACAGCCCGCGGCCAACGCCAGGAATGCGGCCACGAATCGTGCGAAACGCTCGTTGCCGCAGATCATGGCGACCCTCCGATATAGCGAAATACCTGGACCCGCCCGTTGTAGGTGTCCGCGACAAAAATCTCATCGTTGTCGGCGACATGGATGCCTGTCGGCAACCAGAATTCGCCGCGCTTCCTGCCGAGTGTGCCCAGCGACAGCAGCAGCCGGCCGGCCTCGTCGAAGATCTGCAGCGCGTTGGCCAGTGCGTCGACGACATAGACATGCCCGTAGCTGTCGGTCGCCACGCCTTTGTGTCGCATGAAGTCGCCCGTGCCGTCACCCGCCTGGCCGAATTGCCGCAGGAAGCGCCCCTGGTCGTCGAAGACCTGGATGCGGAAATTCAACGAGTCCGTGACGAAGATTCGTCCGCGGCCGTCGCGCCAGATCTGCGTCGGGTAATTGAACTCACCGTCACCGGTACCCCGCACGCCGAAGCTGGAGCGCAGCGCTCCGTCGCGCTCGAAGACATTCACCTGGTGCGCCGTGGTGTCGACGACGTACAGGCGTCCCGTGGCGACATCCGTCGCGATCCCGGTGGGTTGGCGCATCTTTGCGACATCGAGCGCCACCGCGTCCTTCGCGCCGGGTCGGATCACCAGCACCGCGGCGCGCACGGAGTCCGTCACGTAGACCTCGCCGTCGCGGCCCGCGGCGAGCCCGACGGGCGAGGGCAGCGCGGTGCCGCCCTCCGCGCCGATCAGGTCGTAGCGCTCGCCCGCCCGGTCGAAGCGATGCACTCCCCGGGCTCCCGGGTCGGCGACGAAGACGACGCCCTTCACCGCGAGGACGGCCATCGGGCGGACGAGGCGAAACTCGCTGGGCCCGAAGAAGAATTCCCCGACCCGCTGCAGCAGCCCCTTGCCGATGCCGAATTCCTCGGGGCTCGAGAACGCCATGACGTATTCGATGCGCGCCGGCACGTCGACTTCTTCCGGCCACACCAACGGCGCCTGGTCCTTGGGCCGCAGCGCCACGGGCGCGCAGGCGCCCAGCGCGAGCAGGCCGCCCAGCAGCCATGCAAGGTGCCAGCTGCGACGCGTCACCATAGGTTCCTGCGCAACTCGAGCCGGGCACGCGTGTGCGTGCGTTCCGTGGGGCCTTGCACCTCATGGTTGCGGCTCCATTCGAACGTCATGAGGAATCGACGCACCCGCCACCGCGCCTTGGCCAGCGCCGACGTGGACTGGCGCGTGGCCTGCGGCGTGCCGGTATCGCTGGTGCGAGTGGCTTCGAGCGACATGTCGACGCCGGTTGCGATTCGCGACCAGAGCTTGAGGCTGTAGCTCTTCTGATTCACGTCCTGCTCGGGCAAAGAGGTGTATTCGACGGTTTGATGCCGCGCCCCCAGCCGCAGGCCTCCCCTGGTCACGCGCGGCAAGGTCGTTTCGCCGAAGATCTCGACCGTCGAACGCTGAAACGGCGCCAGGGTCTCGCGCCGGTCCTCGCGCTCCATATTGCCGCCCAGTTGCAACTCCTCGCTCCCCAGTGTCAGGGGGAAGTCGCCGCGGGCGCCGTAGGTCGTGCTGCGGATCGTATTGAGCGGCGCGTTCGGTGTGCCGGAGACAATATTCGGCGCGGAATCCAGAAAACGGACGTATACGCTGGCGAGGCTCTTGAGGTTCCAGCCGAACTCGACGGTGTGGTCGAGTTGCGTGCGCGTGTAGGTTCCCCCCGTGTCGAAGTCGTAGTCGATCACGACGTCCTGGCCGTCGAGGATGTTGCCGGCGATCAGACGCTGGATGCGCGTGTTCAGGCCCACTTGCGAAAGCACGTAGTCCTTGCCTTCGAGGAAGATCTGGGTGCGTGGGGCGTTGCTCACCACGACGCTGTTTGCGATCACCTGCAGTTGCCGCAGCGTGACCGTGCTGGTGCCCGCGAGCGTGACGCGCTCACCCACGACCTGCGCCACGGGCTCGGCGGCATTCTGGTCGCGCCAGAAGAAGTTGCCGCCGTAGCCTGCCGTCAATTCGCCCAACGGCAGGGCGTGCCTGTACAGCAGCGAGCCATTGAACCCCGATTGCGTCGAAGAGAGGACGCTGGAGCGCTCGAGCGCCGTGCGGGCTTCGAGCGTGGCGCCGAGTTGCGGGCTGGGCTGGTAGCTCAGGCCGGCGTTCACGGCACTCAGGCGGGACGTCTGTGGGCTCGATGCCGCGCGCTGGTCGTTTTCGTCGAACTGGTAGCGCGCGTGCGTCTGCAATGCCGCGGAGGGGCGGCCGCGCAGTTGGAGGTTGAAGCGGAACTGCCGGTGGTCGACGGCGATGTCCTCGTTGGCGGTGTAGCTCAGGGTATTGAGTGAAATGCCCTGGGTGAGTTCGTACTCCTTGCGGGCGCCGAATACGAGGTTCGTATCGAGGTCGGCACGCTCGGTGTGCGAGCGCGTGGCCCGGATCGGCAGACCCAGACTCCCGCTGCGGGAGTCGCTCTCGATCGCCTGGTAATGCAACCGGGTTTCGCCCAGTCCGCGCCAGGCCCGCTCGGCGCGGAAGTTGATCTCGTCGATGCGATCGTCGATGACCTGCTCGGCACCTTGGCCCTGGCTGTGGAACCGTCTTGCATCCACGCGCAGCGGCAGCGGCGTCACCGGCGCGAGCAGCGAGAAGTCGAAACCGTAGCTGGTGTTCTCGGTCAACAGGCTTTGCGCGGGGCCCACCGCCTGGCTGTCGTTCGTGCGCTCGAAGAAAAGCCCGCCGCGATATGGCTTGCCGCGCAGAAACTGGGCACGGGCGTTGAGGTTGTACAGCGTGCCGCGCGACACCGACGCCATGCCGTCACTCGCAAGGCTGTTGCGGTCGAATATGAGCCCGGCGCCGAGATCGAGCAGCAGCAGGTTGGGGTGGTAGACATAGCCGTGCGTCATGAGGAAGACCTCGCCGCGCAGGTCCGAAACCGCCTGGCGAGACCGCAGCACCGCGGTCGGGTCCGCCTCGGAGAGCGCGGAGGCGTTCTCGTTGCTGTCGCGCCAGTAGATCAGCCGCGCATAGCCATCGGCACTCGTCATTCGGTACCAGGCGGTCTGCGCGCTTTCCGCGATCCGCACGCCAGCTTCCCGCTGCGCCCAACTGCACTGGGCGTAGGGCAGTGCCAGCAGGCCGATCGCGATGACCTTGGTCCAGCGCGTCCCCGACAGACCCTGGTCCTGCAGCCGCCTGTGCATGGGCCCTCATCCGCCCGGCTTCGCGGCCGTCTTGTCGTCGACGGGGTAGCTGGCACCCTCCATGCGGCCGAAGCCGAAAACATCGACCTGGTCCGGCCCGAACTGACTCACCACGAGGATCACATATTCGAGCTTGAAGCCCGGAGCCGCACGGGGTTGGAAAAGTGCCACGTTGTCGTAGTCGATGGCCACTCCCGCCGGCAGATTGAGCCCGGCTGCGCCGTTGGCCGGCTGGCCAAATACCATCAGCACCCGGCCGCGGTCATCGAAGACCTGGACATTCTGGAACGCCGCGTCGCTGACATAGACGCGCCCGGCGCGGTCGACGGCGATGCCCTTGGGCCGCGCGAAATTGCCCGGCGCCTGGCCGGATTCACCGAAGCGGCGGACGAATTTGCCGTCCCGGGTGAACCTCGAGACCCTGAAATTCCCGGTTTCGACGACGTAGATGTCGCCATCGGGGGCGAGCGCGAGGTTGGTCGGCTGGAACAGCGCACCTTCCTCGGTGCTGCCCGGTTTGCCGAATTTGAACAGCAACTTGCCGGTGCGCTTGTCGAGCACCCTGACTTCGTGGTGTTCGATATCGACGACGTAGAGCCGGTCGCCCGCGACCAGGGTATCGACGGGCTTGAACTCGCCCTTGTCGCCGAAAGCCGCGACAAAACGGTCGCCGCGGTCGTAGACGAGGACCTGATTGCGTGCGGTGTCCGTGATGTACCGGGTGCCGTCGGTGTCGATCGTGACGTTGATCGGGCGCTGCATACGCCCCGCCCCCGCCCCTTCGACGATGGCGAATTTGCGCGCCACGAGATCGAATACGACCAGCCCGGGCGCCCGACTGTCGGCGACGTAGAGCTTGCCCTCGAACAGCGTCGCGCCATAGGGCCGCACGAGCGCATGCTCGGCCCCCTCGGCACCGAGCACGAAGTCGGCGAAACCGCTGCGTGAGCTCGTCAGGTCGCGCGCGTTGGCGAATGTCGCCAGATGCTGGATGCGCGGTGCATCCGGCGGCGGCGGGTAGAAGACGGTGGCCTGGGGCTGGACGGTTGGCGGCGTCGTGCAGCCCGCAAGCCAGGCCAGGGCAGCGAATACGGCGCCCATGAACTGCAGCCGCAAGACGATCGAGCTGGGCATGGTCATAGGGATCCGGGAATGGGTGGGCTCAGGACAGGCGAGCATGGCGGACGCTGTGGGAAACCGTCAAGGGCGTCGAGCACCGTGCACCGTGCCGGCCAGGCGTGCCGCCACGCGGCACGGGCTCGCGAAGAGCCACAAGGTGCCAGCGCACAAAGGAGAAGCTCTGTTGCCCGGGTCCGATGCGCGGAGTGACCGCTTTCGAAACCCCGAACCACAGAGCGCTGCCGCTTGCCGCGGGCAACCACCGAGCGGGCGCTGTGCGGCGCTCGCCGCACCCGCCCCCAATGGCCCCTCGCCTTGTCCAGCTCAATTCACTTGGTGTGGCAACTCAGGCAAAGGGCGCTAGCCGCGTTGCTCTTGCGAAGAAAACCGCCCAGTGCGTTGTCGTGCACGTTGTGGCAGCTCGAGCATTCCAGCTTGGCGTCGTAGAGCGGGACGTTGGCGACCACCAAGCTCGCGCTTGCCGGAGTCACCAAGCCGCCATCGGCCGCGGCCAGCGCTGCGTTGTAGGTGAAGCCGATCGGATGGTCGTTGCTGAGGTTGGTCCCGAGCATCCCGTCGCCCAGCATCTTCTCTGTTCCCGTTCGCGTTGCATAGGAGTCCATCGCCACCGTCCCGTCATGGCACGACAGGCACAGCTTCGAGACCCCGCCTGGCTGCGCCATCGTGAGCGTGGTCAGGGTCTGGCTCGAATAGAGCGTGAATGTCGCCACGGTCGCCGCGTGATTCCACAGCGGGGTGCCGCCATTGGCGTTGTGTGGCGCATGGCAGAAGATGCAGACCTGGTTGCTGCCCCAGCCCGCGCCGGAAAAATCGTGCGGCGATCCTGTGATGCTTGCCGCCGATACCTGCGCGGCGAATACCCCCAGACCCGCGGCCAACATGCTTGCGACCCACTTGCCGATTCCACGCTTCATGATCGTCTCTCCGTTTCTTTGTCCAAAGACAGCTTGGATGAGCTCCTGGCCCAGCCCCCTCCGTAGGTAAGCATGGAGCGTGCCTAGGGTTGGCGCCCGGCCCGGGGCCGCCGCCGCGCGCGCCGCCGCGCGGAAAACCACAGGAAATTCAAAGGCTTGCGCGACAACCTGCAGCCGGACGGGGCCACCGAAGGCCTCGCGCGGGCCGCCGACATTCGCGTTCTTCGGTAAACGCGTTCGCGAAATGGCGAATCGCCCGCTCGCACCGGGCGCCCGCCGCTTCGCGGGCGCGTCACCGGCCGGCCTTGCAGCGCTCGATGCCGGCCTTGGCCGCGGCGCTGTTTGCATCCAGTGCGAGCGCCTGGGTGAAGGCGTCGACCGCTGCCACGCAGTTCATCTGCGCCAGCAGGATCTCGCCCATCAGCTCATGGGACGGCGCGAACTGTGGGTTTCGCTCCAGGCTCTTGCGCACGCTGTCCAGCGCCTTGTCATGGTTCCCGGCCTTGAACTGCATCGCGGCCAGCGCGTGGTAGCGACGCGCCACCTGATCCGCGCCGCCTTGCATGGCGGCGCTCGGCGGCTCGAGCGCGGCGCGCAGCTCGTCGTCGGAGATTTCGCGCAAGGTGTGGCGGATGCGCGCACTGACGACGGTGCAGAAATCGAGCGAGCGGAAAGGTTCGAACGCAGCCAGCCGCCGGTCTGCGCCGACGATCACGACGACAGGGTGCAGCGCGATGCCCAGGCTGCCGTAGAGCGCGTCGCCGGAATCCACGAGCACGGGCGCCGCGAAACGCGTCTCGCGCATGAGCGCCGCGACGCCGTCGGCCGGCGCGGCATCGGAGACCACCGCCGCCCAACGCACCGACTTGCCGGCGAGCTTGGCCTGGCATCCGGTGAGTTCCTCGAGTGCGCTCTTCGAACGCTCCTGTCCGGGGCGGAAAAAAACCAGCACGCTCGCGCCCACATCGCCCAGCACCCGGCCCTTGCCGCCGCCCAGCGTCGCCAGTTCCCGGTCAGCGACGGGCGTGCCGATCTGCGCGTGAACGGCCGAGGCGGCATTCAGGCCCGCGAGGCACACCGTGGCGGTGAGCAGCCGCACCGCGCGCCCGGCGAGGTAGCCCACCCGGCTAGCCTGGAGTCTTGTTGGAATAGGCCTTCTCCTGGTGGCAGGTCTTCGCACAGGAGCCGCCGGTTGCGGTGGTCTTGAAGTTGAGCTTGAGCACCCAGCCCGCAGCGCCGTAGGGCACGCCCTCGCGGATATGGTGCTTCTGGGTCGAGGCATGGACTTCGTGGCAGGCCCGGCAAGTGCGCCCGCGCCCGCTTTGCTGGAGGTGCAGGAAGTGCAGGTTGAGCTCGCCGTCGCGGAAGCCGGTGAGTGTCGTGGTCTTGGCGGTGGAGTAAGCCTTCTCCTGGTGGCACGAGAAGCACAAGGCGTAGGCGCGCGGGTTGTAGGGCGCGTAGAACTCCTTCGGGTAGTCCTCCTTGAGGAGCCGGAAGTGATCGCCCCCGTGCGGCACGTGGCAGGCGCCGCAGTCCTTGGACTGCACCGGTGCATGCCAATCGGGGTTCTTGGCCAGCCACGACTTGGTGTTCTGCAGCTTCTTGCCGTCGACCCCGACCAGGGTGTCGACGTTGTGGCAGCTCAGGCACAACTCGGACGGCTGCGCCACCAGGAGCTTGGCCACCGAGCTGGCGTGCGGGTTGTGGCAGCCGGTGCACTTGGCGCCGGCAAACACGGCCTTGTGCTTGACCTTGGCGGCGTCGGCCGCCTTGCCGATGTCATCGTGGCATTCCTTGGTGCATGTGAGGCTCGCTTCCTCGGTCAGCAGCTTGGGGTTCTTCGCGTTGTGCGGGTTGTGGCAGCTCATGCAGTTCTTGCGGGCCACGCGGTGCACATGGGGGCGCGCCATGATGGCCGTGAAATCCTCGTGGCAACCACTGCACAGGGCCACCCCCGTGGCGGCCACCGGCCCGGGGTTCTTCGGGTCGGCGTTCTGGTGGCAGATCTTGCAGTCGCCGGCCTCGAAGGGCGCGTGACTCGACATGGGTTTCGATTGCGGCGCCAGCGGCGCCTGGGCGAACGACGACACGCAGAGGCTCGAAGCGAGCAGGAACAGGGCGGCAACAACTCGCATCATCATCTTGGTCTCATTCGTCATTTCTTGTGGCAGGTCAGGCACAGCGCACTGCCGCTGTTGGGCTTGCGCAGGAAGTTGCCGTAGGCGGGGTCGTGGACGTTGTGGCAGGACCCGCATTCGACGCCGCCCGAGTAGAGCTTCACTTCGTGCGCGGATCCCCCGCCCCAGCCCTTCGACGGGTCGGGGGGCTGGTTGAAGCCCGCATCCTGCGCCGCTGTCGGGTAGCCGATCGAGATCGGGTGATCGTTCCTGAGGTCGGTGCCGAGGACCAGCTTGCGTCTTCCCCCGGTGGCGATATCCGTGTGGCAGCGCTCGCAGTTGGCCCACGTCGTCCTGTCGGGCCTGGGCGCGCCGGGGGGTGAAACGACGTCATGCTTGGTGCCGACGCTGAAGCCGTTGACCATCGTGCTGGCGTTGACACCGTCGTGGCAACTCAGGCACAGGCGCGACGAAGCGCGCGGCTGGGCCGCAATCATGTCCATGCTCGGACTGCCGTAGAGGGTGAAGGTCTGCGTCGTCTCGGCGCGGTTCCACAGCGGCGAGGGCAGGTTGACGTTGGCGTGGTGCGGCGTATGGCAGAACACACAGACCTGCGGCGTCGTCGAGCTGCTCAGGTCGTGACGAGAACCGACGACGCTGGCCGCATGGAGTGGCGCGGCGAAGACCACCGCCGCAATCAGTACAAGCCATCGTTTCACTGCACTCCTCCCTGCGGATTCGGCGTCCGAAGCCTCACGTGGGCTGCAAGCTCGCTTGCACACACCCGCCCATGTCAGCCCTGACCAGGGGCTCGAAGCAGGTTGCATGCCATGCCGAGGTTCGGTCCTGGGCCAGGCGCGCCTTCCGAGCGCGAAGCCGCCCACCCGCGCGAGAGCGCCAGCTCGGCGCCTTCGCAATCCGGCGAATAACTTCTCGCGTCTGCGCAAGGTGGGCCAGGCCAGGATGTCGCAGGGCACCGTGCGATAGGCGAAACCGCCCGGTGGCACATCCGTTGCTTGGAGCGACTTGACGTCACTCTGGGGGGTGTGGGCCGTGTTCCTGCCCGGTGGTCTGCAGCCGAGTCAAGCGTGCGCGCGAGTCGATCGCGGCCCTGCGAGTGACTCTCTCGCAGGGCCGATGCTGGACGTCGTGCCGTGGCTTTTCTCCGGTGCGGTCGCGTTCTGCGCCTTCGGATTCCTGCTCGGTTTCCTTGCCGTGCCGCTCCAAGCCTGGCAAGGGGATGTGCACCGCATCGTCTATATCCACCTCCCGGCCACGTGGATGGCGCTGCTCATCTACCTTCTTGTCGCTCTGGCAGCCGGAATCGGCGAGTTTCTCGGCGTCAGGGCGGCGGCAATGTGGACCGAGGCGCTGGTGCCCACCGGCGCGGTATTCGCGTTCGTGGCGCTGTGGACCGGATCCCTTTGGGGCAAGCCGATCTGGGGGAGTTGGTGGGTCTGGGACGCGCGATGGGTCGCAGACCTCGCGCTGCTGCTGCTCTACATCGGTCTTGTCGTCGGCCGTGCCCTTGCCGGCGAGCCAGGGCGGGCCGATCGTGCGGTCGCATGGATCGCCTTGCCGGGAACTGCCGTCGTTCTCGCGACGCTGGTCTCGGTCGCGCTGCTGCCCACCACGCCCACCGGGCCCGCGGACACCTTGGTGGCGGCCTCCGCCAAAGACGTCCTCGCCGTCGCCGCCCTGGTTGCGGTGGCCGTCGGGGTCTTCCTGTACAGCTGCGCGATGGTTCTGATCCGGTTGCGCTGCGTCATTCTGGAGAGGGCCCAGGACACCGACCGGGCGACCGCGCCCTGAACAGGCACGCCATGACCGCCGACACCACGCTCTACCTCTGGGGTTCCTACCTCACAGGCCTGGCCGTACTCGTGACCGAAGTGCTGCTCCTGCTCCTGCGCAGCCAGGCCATTCGGGGGCACCTCGGAACTCATGCCGGCATGCCCATGTGACCCCCGGTGGATCCGCGGGCCCCAGGGCGGCTGCGGCTCCGGCCGAGTGGATCCGTAGGCCTTGTCGAGAAATCGTCCGGGCGATACCGCATGATCGCCGGCCCGGTCTCGTCGACAATGCGCAACCCACTTGAGATTTCACCGTGCCCCGATGAAGCTGTCTTTGCGCGCCAAGGGGCAGCTGGTGTCTGTCGCCCTGGCCCTCTACGCGGTCACCATGGGCTATATCCTCACCCACGAGCGACAGGCACTGCTGCAATTGGCGATCGACCTCGAGCAGCACGACGCCCGTGGTGCGGCGCTGGCCAGGGCCGCCAGCGCCATCGACCACTCGATACTGGGTATCCAGCGGCGGCTGCTGTCCGACGATTCGGAAACGCCCTCAGACGGCGACCTCGCGTTCGATGTCGAGACTTTTCATTCGAGCCTGCAGGATTTGCGGATGCCCCCCGGCGAGTTCGTCGAGGTGAGCGCGGGCCTGGCACAAAAGCTGGACGAATACCGTCAGGCCCCATCGCGCAGCCACCTGCTTGGGGTTCAGGAGACCGCGCGCGTCGCCCATGCCCGCCTCGAGGCCCTGGACGCGACGATGCGTCAGCGTCACAAAAGGGCATGGCAAGCGTATTACCGTGTCTACGACAGGATGACACTGCTGGCCGTCGCGATCAATCTGGTCGGCGCCGTGCTCTTCGGCGCGCTCATCATGCTTTTCTTCCGCCGCCTCACCTGGGACATCCACAAGCTCGGCGCGCGCGCCGACGGCGTGGCCACGGGCTATCGCGGGCCGCTGCTCGATGTCACGCGAAACGATGAAGTCGGCGAGCTGATGCAAGCCGTCAACCGCATGCAGCTCGAGCTGCGCCAGCGCGAGCAAAAGCTGGAGGTCGCGCGCGAGCAGCACTTCCACCGCGAGAAGATGGCGGCGATCGGCTCGCTCGCTGCGGCCGTCGCGCACGAAGTCAACAACCCGATCGCCGCGATCGTGGGCATCGTCGAGATGATGCTCAAGAGGGGATCTGCAGCCCCGGGCGGGGAGCATGAGCTGCGCCACGGCGAACTGCAGCTCGTCCTCGAGCAGGCGCAGCGCATCGCTGCAATTTCGCGCGAGCTCGCCGAATTCACCCGTCCTCGGGCAGCCACGCCTCAACTGGTCGACCTGAACGCACTCGTACGCAGCACCTGCCGGTTCATCGCCTATGACCCGCGCCTGCGCGGTGTCGAAGTCGTCCTGGAACTCGACCGCGACGTGCCCGCGCTGCTCGCCGTGGCAGACCACCTCACGCAGGTATTGATGAACCTGATGATCAACGCGGCCGACGCCCTGGGGGGCGTGGCCGGCCGCAAGCCGACCATCCGGGTCGTCACGCGCCCCACCGGCGGCGAGGTGACCCTGGAAGTGATCGATAACGGCCACGGCATGGCTGCCGAAACCGCCGCGCGCGCGTTCGATGAGTCGTTCTCGACCAAGCCCGCCGAAAAGGGGCGCGGCATCGGGCTGTTCCTGTGCAAGGAGCTGCTCGCGCTGGGAGGCGGCTGGATCGAGTTGGCGTCGACACCGGGGAGTGGCACTCGCGTGGCGATTCACCTGCCATCGCTCCCCGCCGACGACGCCTGAGACTTGAAGCGAACATGCACATCCTCGTGATCGACGACGAAGCCGCGGTGCGGCAGATCCTGGCCGCCGCCGTGACCGAGGCCGGCCACACGGTCGAGCGGGCCGGGACGATGGCCGACGCGCGTTCCAAGCTGGCGCGCGGGGACGTGGATGTCGCGCTGTGCGACATCAAGCTGCCCGACGGCAACGGCATCGATCTGGTCCGCGAGAGCAAGGCGGCCCGCCGCGACACGGCGTTCATCATGGTGACGGGGTGCGCGTCGATGGAAACCGCCGTCGAAGCATTGCGGGCAGGGGCCGCGGATTTCGTCACCAAGCCCGTGCACAACGAGGAGATGCTGCACCGGATCGCGCAGATCGAGGCACTCGGAGGCCTGCGCGAGCAGAACCGTACGCTGCGCCGGGTGGTCAGCGAGAACGAACCGAAGCTCTACCGCTTCACCTGCGCCGGAATGCTCGAAGTCGAGCGGCTGGTGGCCAAGGTCGCGCCGACGCCCAGCACGGTGTTGATCACGGGTGAAAGCGGGACCGGCAAAGGCATCGTGGCCCGGATGATCCATGAACTCAGCCCGCGGCACGCCGGCCCGTTTCTCGCGATCAACTGCAGCGCCATTCCCGAGCACCTGCTCGAGAGCGAGTTCTTCGGCCACGCCAAGGGGGCGTTCACCAGCGCCGTGAATTCGCACAAGGGGCTGTTCCAGCAGGCCGAGAACGGCACGCTTTTCCTCGATGAAATCGGTGAACTGCCGATCCGCCTGCAAAGCAAGCTGCTGAACGTGATCGAGGACAAGGAAGTCCGGCCGGTGGGCGGCGAGCAGGTGCGCCGCGTCGACACGCGGATCATCGCCGCGACAAACCGCAACCTTCAGGACGCCGTCACGCAGGGGACTTTTCGCAACGATCTGTTCTTTCGGCTCGGCATGTTCCAGATCGCGATTCCGCCCTTGCGTGATCGGCAGAGCGACATCCCGGCGCTGGTCCGGTTCCTGCTGTCCCGAGGCCAGCCCAGCGGCGTGGCCGAGGCGCTGAGCATCGATCCGCTGGCGGAGGAAGTTCTCCTCGCGCACCACTGGCCGGGAAACGTCAGGGAGCTCGACAACGTCATCAATCGAGCGCGAATCCTGGCCGAGGACCACTGCGTGATGATCGCCGACCTGCCCGCCGCACTGCTCGAGGCGGCACGGCCCACCGGCGTCGCCGGGCTCACCAGCCTGGACGCAGCGGGAACCTTGCGCGACCGCATTCGCCGATGTGAGGCGGAGATCCTGAGGGGCACCCTCGCCGACGCCGGCGGCGACCGCAAGCTCGCGGCCCAGCGGCTGGGAATCCACCTGTCCAGCCTGTACCGCAAGCTCGACGAGCACGACTTCAATTGAGGCGGCCGGTCGGCGGGGGGCCTCGCGATCGGGCTGTCGGACAGAGGCTACGCGGGCGTCCCGGAAGTCGACGACGACCACCAGGACTTCATGGTGAGCCTGTCGGTGGTGCCCGAGCCGGGCAGCGCCTGGCTGCCGGGTCTGGCCTTGAAGGCACGGGTGTTCTCGCGTTGCCGGGTGACCTGAGTCAATTGATCGCCGAGCGCTTGCGCAGGGTGTCGAAGCTCAGGCCGCTGTTGGCTTCCCCCGTGCCCGCGGTCTTGCTGCGGCCTATCCACAAATAGGCGCGGCCGTCGGACGTGCGCGCGTACTGGAAGCTGCGGCGCACTGTCACGCCGGCGCGCGGCACTTCTTCCTCGGCCACGGCCAGGCTGTCGGTGGCCAGTGCGGCGCCCTGGGCACCGGGGTCGACCTTGAGCAGCCGCCCGCGCGGGTGCAGCACGAACATCTGCACGCCGTTCTCGACCGCCGTTTCCTCGATGAAAGCGTCCTGCAGCCGCAGCAGTGCGATGAATTCGGCATAGGCCGGGTCGGCCATCAGGGCCGGCTCCACCGAATAGAAGCGCGCCATGCCGCCGCGCTGCAGCTTGACCGTGAAGCGCAGCGCTCCGCCGTCGCCCTTGGGGACGAGTGGAATCCAGTGGGCCGGCACATGCGTGGCCAGGCGATAGACCAGCAGCGGGTCGTCGGGTGCCTCGGGCAGGCGTTGGCGAAACGCGAGATGGTCGGCCTCGAGCTTGCGGTCCAGCGGCTCGCCGCTGCTGCCCTGCACGCGCCGTTCGATGCCCCAGGCGAGGTTGGCCATTTCGTCGCGCACCAGCAGCAACTCCTCCAGCGGCGCGCCTTCGAGCGTGCCGCTCAGCGTGTCGGGCACGCACAGCGTGTCCTTCACCTCGGGCGCCACCGCGCCGCGCGTGGCGAGCTCGAACATGCGCCACAGTGCTCCCGCCGGTGCACCCACCGGCACAGGCAGGCCGGCGTTGTCGGAGGCGCGCACCGCGGCCTCGACGCCGAAGTTGTCGCGCACCTTGAAGCCGCTCACGTCGTATAGCGCACCCACCGGCACATCCACCGGCAGCAGGAACCAGTCGTTGCCGTAGGCCAGGCCGAATTCGGTCATCACCATGCGCACCACGCTCGCGGGTGAGGATTCGACTCCCGCGAAATTCACGCGCGCGTCCTCGAACTCCCAATACCGGTCGGCGGGCATCCCGGGGTAGCGCACCGGCACAGGCAAGGCGTCGCGCACCTTCACCACCGGCGCGGGTGGCGGTGCCGGGTTGGCCGCGCCCTCGGACTCGGCGACGAAGCTGTGCCAGTCGACTCGGCCGTCGGTGTATTCGTCGGCGCGCAAGGCGACATCGCGCGAGCGGCCCCTGGCATACAGCGAGAAGGCGTATTCGAAGCGATCCTTACGCCACGAGGCGTTGTCGGCCGTGCCTTCGTGGACCAGCGCATCGAGCCACTGCAGCCAGGCGTCGAGCACCACCAGCGCATCGCCGGCCTCGCCGGCGGGCACGGCCAGCGCCGCCGGCAGGGCCGCGAGGTGGCCGTCGGCGCCGCGCGCGGGGGCGAGCACGCTGGCCACCTTGGCCGCGCTGATGCTGCGCCCGGCCAGCAGGAGGTGCCATTGCTGGCCCAGCAGGTCGCTGTGCGGGTCTTCGGGCTGCGGCAAGTCCAGCGCGAACGCCGGGCCACGCAGCGTGGCCGCCAGGCCGACCAGCCCGCGCGCGCGGGCTCGCCGCAGCAGGTTCAACCCGGCCTCGCCGTCCAGGCGCGCGTGCGCGGCCAGGGCGGGCTCGGCCTCGACGCGCACTTCGACGGGCGCACCGCCCTCTTCCAGCGCCACCGCCTGCGCCAGCGTGGCGCCGGGGCCGGGTGCGAAGCGGTCGATGGGCGACGCGTGGACATCGAAATCCACGCCGATCGGTGTGCCGGCATCCTCGCCGCGCAGTTCGTTGAACTGCCACTGGCGCCCGATCAGCCACAGCGGGTCGGCCAACGGCGCCGACAGGCCGTCGTCGAGCTGCGGCGAGATCGGCGAGGTTTCGATGCGGGCAAAACCGGTGATCGTGGGCTTGACCGGCTCGAGGTGGAGGTCCACCGAGACCATCGACTTGGGCAGCATGTAGAGCATGGCGTGGGCCTTTCAGATCTTGCCGAGCGCGACCGTCTTGCTCGCCAGTGCGGCGTACTTGTGCGCCATCTGCCACAACTCGACGCTTGGCACCTCGGCGCCGAAGTGCTGTGGCAGGAAGTTGCCCGGCAGGAAGACCCCCAGCCCGGAGACGAAGTCCTTGGGCCGCACGCAGCGCAGCTGCCCCAGGTCGAAGGCTTCGTGCACCGTGGCCAGCACCTCTTCGAAGCTCCATTGCGCCATCGCCGCGCGCGGCGGTACGGCCAGCAGCACGGCTTGCGGCGGCCGCGCCCCCGGCGCGTCGTAGTGGAACGACACCCCGGTGGTCTGCATGCGGTCGGGGATGACCTCCTGCCACTCGTCGATGGTCAGGCCTGCGAGTGCGGTGTCGGCGCCCAGGCCCACCAGCGCGTCGGCGCCGGCGGCGACGACGGCCAACTGCGGCACGGCCTTGCGGATGTCCTTGCCGGCCCAGGCCTCGGGCCGCGCAGCCCAGGCCTTCTGGTCCACGTGCGGCAATTGCCACACCACCAGGTCGTCGGCCAGGCTGCTCTCGTGCAGCACCTCGTGCGCGGTCAGGGCGGCGTCCAGCCGGTCGACGCCCGAGCGCACGCGCGCCAGCTTGGGCAGCCAGCCGGCGAGCGCAAACGGGTCGTCGCCGAGCAGCGATACGCGGTCGGCCAGCGAGGCCGCGACCGAGGCCGCGTAAGGCCCGAGCGTGAACACCGGCAGCACCGGGAAATCCTTGCCGAAGACGAGCTTGATGCGGTCGATGGCGATGCCGATGGCCTCGGGCAGCGTGGGCTCGCGCTCTTCGGCCGGCGTGCGCCCGCGCGGCGGCAGCCGCGTCGACGTGGCCAGGCGTTCGTCGATCTCCGCCAGCACGCGGTCGCGCCGCGCACGGTGCTCTTCTTGCCAGCGCGCGAGCGCCTTCGCCTCGACGGGTGGCGCAGCGGGTTCGGATTCGCGCAGGCCGAAGGGCCAGCACGCGCGCAGCGCCGCGGCGATGGCGTCGTCGTCGAGCCCGGCGTCGATGAGGGCCTGCCGTGCGTCGCCCAGCAGGGCCAGGGCGGCGGTGGCGCGGCCTTCGATCTCGGCGGCATCGACGCCGGCGTAGTCGCCCTGGTCCGCCTGCGTGGCTTCGAATTCATCACTGGGCACGACCAGGTCGTGCCGGTTCAACGCACGCACGCCCGCCACCAGCGCGCGCAGGCTCCCGGCCAGGGCCTCGAACTCGGCCAGGCCCGGGGGCTCGCCGGCACCGTTGCGCTCCAGGATGTCGAGCTGCAGATCCGCGTCCACGCCCGCCGCGCGCACGAAGGCCTCGACCAACCAGCGCCGCAGCGGCGCGGCGCGCACGCCTTCGTCGCCCGGGTGCAGGGCCGTGCCCAGCACCAGCGACAAGGGGCCGCGCCGCAGGTCGGCGGGCGTGAGCACGATCTCGCCGTCGAGCGCCCCGTGGCGCATCTTCAGGGCCTTGAAGGCAAAGCCCGACGGCGCGCCCAGCCCGCGCGCGACCCAGGCGTCCAGGCGGGGTTCGATGGCGCTGCGCGGGTCGGCCACCGCGGCGTCGGCCCAGGCCTGCGGCAGTGGCGCGCTGGCGCACAACAACATCAGGCGCTGGGCATACGACACCCCGCCCCGCGGCGTCTGCGTCACCTGGGGCGAGATCGGGCTGGCGTGCGCATCGAGCATGGCCGCCGCCGCGGCCGAGCGCTCGAGGTTGTTCTGCGCCAGCTGGTAGACGCTCTCGGAAACCATGACGTCGCTCACCGCATCCCAGGTTTCGGCCAGGTCGGCCAGCACCGGGCGTAGGGCCGGCTTGTGCGCGTTGTCTACGAAACCCAGCACCGTCGCCTCGCCGCCGGTGCGCCAGGCGTCGAGCAGCGCCAGCCCGTCGACGACATCGCGCGCGGCGATGGCTTCGGCGGGCTGTTCGGCCAGCGTCGTGCCGGCGGCCCGCAGCGGGTAGCGCAGGCGGAAGTCGAGGATGTACTGCGCGCCAACGAAGTTCGTCGTGTCGCGCAGCGCGCGCTCGAAGCGGTAGCCGAGCAGTGCCGCCGGGCTCTGGCCGCGCTCGACGCCTTCGATCAGGTTGCGCGCTTTTTGCACCCGCGCCGAGCTGAGGTCGATGTTGAAAGCCTCGCCGCCGCGCTCGGCATTCGCCAGGAAGCCGCTGCGCAGGAGCGCCGCGGCGGCGGCCTGGGTCAACGACGGCGCATGCGTGTAGCCCAGGCTGTCGGGCGCGGTGTCGCGCTGGAGGTTTTCGACAAAACCGTAGGCGCCCAGATGCAAGCCCAGCGGCAGGCCCGCTTGTTCACGCGCCTTGCGCAGCTGCTCGAGCCGCTTGGAGGCCAGGCCGGTGAACCACGCATCGAGCCGGTACGAGAAGGTGTCGAGCGTGAGGCGAAACGCCAGGTCGAGCTCGCCCACCTTGAGCGGCGCGAGGACCTTGAGGCTCGCGCGCAGGGCGCCGGTATGGCGCCAGACGAAGGGCAAAGACTGGTGGAAGTCGATGAAGGCGTTCGCCGCGCCGTGCCCGGCCACCGCGGCGTCTAGCGCCGGTGCGGTGTTCAGGGCGCTGGCGAGATGCGCCGCTATCGTCTTGCCGCCGGTGAGGGCGGGGATCTTCAGGTCGTTGAGCGCCCGCGTCGACGTCACTTCCTGGAACGCACTCGGCGCCGCCACGGGTGCGATGCCGACGAACGACGGGGTCGACTTGGACAGCGCCAGGCTGCCCTTCATGCGGGCATGCGGGCCGTCGGCCAGGGCCTCGTCGACGAGGCGCAGGCCGCTGCGGTCGAATTCCTCTTCGGCAGAAAAGGCCAGCAGTGCCTCGAGCAGCGAATCGCCGTTCTGCTGCTTCGATAGCTTGGTCTTCGCATTCGCTTCGTCGCCGAGCGCCGCTTCGATCTGCGCGATGAATGGCGGGTCGAGCGTGTCGCCCGGTGCGCGCGCCTTCTTCTTGTCCAACGGGTGGGCCTGCACCCAGGGCACGTAACCGAGGTCGTGGTCCTGCACATCGTGCACCACATGTTCGAGCAGCACCTCGACACCCTGCTGGATGCCGAAGGCGGCCAGCATGTCGCGCACGACCGGGGCCTTGCTCTGCGTCTGCGCGGCGCCGTACTGTGTCGTCAGGCCGTTGACCATGACCGACTTGTTCGGGTTCTCGATATTGCGGAACTTGGCCACCGCCGACCAGGGGCCGCTCTGCACCAGCTCGCGCACCTCGTCGAGCTTCTTGCCGTCGACCCGCGGCACGGTGGCCAGCGCCTGGCCCCAGGCCGGGCGCAGGAAGCCCAGCACCTTGAAGATGCCCGCTTCAATGCCGTCCTGCGGCTCGTACTGTGCGGCCACCGGCAGCACGCCGTAGGGCTGCTTGCCGATGCGTAGAACGGGCAAGGGCCCGCCCGGCCGCACCCAGCCGACGGCGAAGTTGCGTGTGGCGTCGATGGTGGCGTCGCTGACGTAGCTCTCGTTGATCTGCGAGACGTTCCACATTTCGTCGAGGTAACGCCCGAAGGTGCCGCGCCACAGCGCGTTGATCATGTGCATCTGTGTGCGCTGCTCGGCCAGGCCGGCGCCTGCCACCATGCTGGGCCGCAGGGTCTGGCCGCGAAGGCCGAAGGCACGCATCGTCAGGTCGTAGGCGTCGGTGGCGCCGGCGGCGGGCCCCAGTGGGGCATCGGCGGGGGGTGGCGGTACCTCGCCCGAATTCAGCGCCGAGGCGCCCCGGCCCGTGTTGTTGGTGGCCGTGCCCAGCGGCGCGAAGGCCATGCCGTGGCTGGCGGCGTGGCCTTCGAGAAGTTCCTCCAGCGCATCGGCCGCGCCTTCGGGCTCGAGAGTCCAGTCCACGCCCACGACCACCAGGCGCTCCAGCGGCGAGCCCCACACGAAGGGCTGCGCATCGTGGCGCTGCCGCAGGCGTTTGGCGACAAGCGCCGCCGTGATCGACAAACCCATGCCGACCTTCACGGCCGCATCGAACTTGCGCATCCACTCGCGGTCGGGGCCGAAGATCGCGTCACCCGCCGCTCCCGTCGTCGCCAGAGCGGGGTCGAGCTCTGGGCTCATCGGCAGGATGTCCGGCACATTGGCGCCCCATTCGCGGAATACCTCGCGCCGCCCTGCCGCATAGCCCACGGCGCAGAAGCGGTCGGGCAGCAGCATGGCGTAGGACTGGCGCGACAGCGTGGTCACGGCCTGGGCCTCGTCGGGGTTGACCGGGTCGGTGGCACGCACGATGAACTGCGCGCGCGGCGCCCGGTAGGCGGCCACCAGGCGGCGCCACACGGTCTCTTCCTTGCCCACGCCCGCCACCGCCGCAGTCCAGTATTCCTGTCCGCCGCGACGTTCGGCTTCGGTCAGGCCGCGCAGATGGCGCATGACGTGGATCGTGTCGGGGTAGATGCGGATCGCCAGGCGCGCGCCCTGGTCCAGGTAGCGCGTCTCCAGGCGCACGGGTAGCAGCGCGACAGGCACGTCGCCGCGCAGCGCCTGCACCATGAGGCCGGGGTCGCGCTGGTCGAGCAGGCCCTCGGAATGGCCGCGGATGTCGTGGACGAGGCCCGTACGAGCGCCCGCCACGGCGGCCAGCGCGGCCTCGCCCTGCGTGACGGCCTGCTTCAGTGCATCGATACGAAAGGCCGCGTCACCCTGCGCCAACGCCGACCCCAGGGCGGTGCGCGCCAGGGCCACCTCGACGCGCGCCGCATCCAGGGCGAGCTGCGACTCGGCCAGCGCGGCACGCGCTTGGCCGATGGGTCCACGATCGATGGGGAGCAGGGGCATGGGGTTCTCTCCTCGCGCTTGCGCGCGCAGCACTCAGGGCAACAGATCGGTGCCGATGTAGTAGGCGCGGAACGGGCGTTGCAGCAAGGCCTTGGCCACGTCTGCGGCGTGCGCCGAATTGGCCAGCGACACCGGCCGCGCCGGCACCTGTGGCGTGGCCGGCGGCGCCACCACGAGGTGGTTCAGGCGCAGGAAGCGCCGCGCCACATCGGCTGGCAGCACCTGGTTCCACGTCACGTCCTTCCAGCCGCCGCCACCGCTGGGGAGGCGGCCGCTGTCGGGCTCGTCGAAGCCGAAGCGCGGTTCGGTCATCTGCTCTTCGAGCACAAAGCACCACTTGGCGACTTCGGCCTTGGCCTGCACGCGGTCGACGATGGGGATGTCGAAGCCCACGTAGACCAGGTCGGGCGGCAGTGGGCCGGCGAAGATGGGCCGCTTGACGATCATGTCCAGCGTGGCCGGCAGGCTGATGCCGGGCTCGGCCACGCCGAAGTTCGCGGGCACACCCAGCGTGGCCTTGGCCGGGTGCTTGCGTTGGGCGTAGATGGTGAGGTTGGGGAAGCGCTTGATCAGCGTGGCGCGGATCACCAGCACGAGCTTGTCGCCGCCGGTGGCCGGAGGCGGGGGCGGCTGGTGGCCCAGCGCGACGGCCGGGTTCCAGGTGTGCAGCTCGCGGATGTCGGGCTGCCCGTCCAGGCGGTCCCAGAAGTGGCGCATCGGCGTGCCGCGCTGGTCGGTGGGGAAGCCGCGCCAGAGCAGTTCGCGCGCCATCTCGTGGTTGATGCCGACCATGAACGATTCGATGAAGCGGTTGTTGGTGCGCGCGAGCACCAGGAAGTCGTTAGGGATCGCATTCGCGCCGGGCAACATGGCCTCGGTGTCCATGCGCGCCAGGCGCACGGCCATCGGCTCCTCGAGCTTGGGGAAGGCCATCACGCGGTCGAATAGCCGCGGCAGCACGTAGCGCACGTCGGTGAAGGCGGCGTCGCT
Source organism: Rubrivivax sp. (assembly GCA_030681795.1). GTDB lineage: Bacteria > Pseudomonadota > Gammaproteobacteria > Burkholderiales > Burkholderiaceae_C > Rubrivivax. The sequence goes on along the minus strand of JAUXRG010000090.1, from coordinate 198,139 downwards.
GGCCAGTGCCGAGGCGATGAAGGGGTTGGACAAGGCGCGTGTCGCGGCGTCGAAGGCCAGCGGGCTGCCGCCGACCGACAGCGTCGCGGCCAGGCGCGCGGGCACCGTGAGCTCCGGGTCGGTGCGCCGGCGCATCTCGGCCGCCACCGCCGCCAGCGGGAAGTCCAGCGCCTTGACCTTCACGCCGGCCTCGGCCAGCGGTGAGAACCACAACCGGTTCACGTCCTTGAGCGCGGCCGCGAAGCGCGTCAAGGTGGCGCGGTCGTGCAGGGGTGCAGCGATGGTGACGGTGGCCGCGCCGGCGGGCAGGGCCACCGCGGCCTGGCCCTGGAACAGGCCCGCCAACTCCGACGCGGCGTTGGAGCCGATGGCGACAGGCACGGCCTGCTGCGACAGGGGCAGCGAGTTGACTGGCAGGGTCGAGAAGATCGCCGTGTTGCCGAACTGGCCGACCTGCTGGTGCGCGACCGTGCCGAAGCCCGATCGCAGCGCAGCGGCCTTGGTGGCGCGGCTGCCGACCCCCGCCTTGCCTTGTCGGACGACCGCCCTGGAGGCGAAGGCCTGGATCGCGCCGGTCCGCCCGTCGATGCGCAGCGGCACCACCGTGGACTGCGCCAGGCCTTGTGGCCCGCTCAGTGAGATGAGCACGCCTTCGCTGCGGCGCACCTCGGCGGTGGCCTGAACCTGGCGCGCGATCTCGGCCATCGGAATGCGCACGTTGGCCGCGGCCGAGAGTTGCGCAAAGCGGATGAAGTGCGCCTCGGTCAGCAGCCCCTGCGCGGTGGCGGGTTTGAGCTTGGGCCGCCAGACCGCGCCTTCGCCGTTGCTCTTGTCGTACCACTGGCGGGCGGACTGGCCCGCCGTCTGCAGCGCGCGCAGCTGGTCGGCGCGCAGGCTGCCGCCCAGACCGATCGGCGAGAGGTCCACCAGCGTTGCCGGGTCGTCTGGCACGGCGAGCCGGTCGTAACTCTTGCTGCCGAGAATGCCGTCGGGCACATAGCGGTTCGGGTCGATGGCGTGCGGGTTCTGCGAGCCCTTGACCAGCGTGGCCACCATGCCGGCCACCTGCGTGGCCACCGATTTTCCAGCGGCCTGGCGCACGGCGGCCTTGAGCGCCGGGCGCTGCGCGCTGGTGAGACGGCGCAGGCCGGGGTCGACGACGGCGTTGGGCACGCTGGTGGCGCGGATGCGCGAGTGCACGGTCTCTTCGGCGGCCATGCGGATGCGCGAAGCCGCCGGGCCGGCGACGGCGAGAAAGCGGTCGTCGGGCAGACCCTTCAGCTTGGTGTGCAGCACGCGCTGCACTTCCTTGGCCACGGCGGCGCGGGCGAGCGCGCGTTCGATGCGCAGCACCTCGCCGATCTGGCCCCAGCAGGCATCCATGAAGGCTTCCTGGTTGGCGCGCACGACCTCGGTGCCCTTGCCGGCGGCGGCACGAAAGCGCGGGTCGCGGTTCAGGTCGTTGAGCCAGCGCCCGGGCGTGGCATCGACGATGTGCTTGCGCGCATGCCAGGCACCGTAGATCGGCGGCGCGACGGTCGGTGCGCGCTCGGGAGCCGCGGCCGAGATCAACAGCGTTTGCGGTGCGTTGACGATGGTCTGCAGCTTGCCGGCGACGTCGTCGCGCGCATGCGGCTCGCTGGCGTAGTTCACCGAGGTGAGCGCGCCCTCGTAGAGCGGGCTGATGGGCTGCGCGTCGGTGGTGAGCAGGCGGTCGCCGTCGACCGACATCGGCACCGTGCCCAGGGTCTGCAAGCGCTGCGTCAGCGTGGCGTCGCCGACATAGGCCTTGGGCGTCTTGATGCGCCGGGCCAGGGATTCGAAGTCGCCCGCCGGGCCGGTGGAGAACTCCCAGTGGAAGTACACGGGCAACTCCACGTCGCCCACGATGGGCCGCGCCCAGGCGGCTTGCAGCACCGGCGCGGCATCGGCTTGCGCCATCAAGGGCTGGCCCAAGCCGCGCCGGCGGCCGACATCGAAGGCCGGCACCAGGCAGGCGAAATAGTTGTGCGAGGGCTCCAACCGGCGCGGGCTGATGAGGCGCGAAACATTGCGCTCGGGCTGCTGCAGCAGCTCGCCTTCGATCTGCGCCTTCGTCGTCGCGGCGGAGGTGGCCTGCGCGTGGGCCCAGAGCCAGGATTCGTCGAGGTCCGGCAATTCGGCATCGGCCACGGCCAGCGGCACGCGCACCGAAGGCAGCGGCACCGTGCTGCCACGCATGCGCGGCAGCGCCACGTGGGCGCGGTCGAAGACCACCAGCACGAGCCAGGGGCGCAGGCGCTGCGAGGCGCCGGGCTGGGCCGGGGTGAACATCCAGGGGAAATCCGGCGGGTCGAAGTCGACCAGCGCCAGGTAGTTGGGCTCGAAGCTGGTGGCGTTGGGCTTGGGGTCGGTGCGCAGGATCAGGCGCGTGTCCAGGCCCACGATATCGGCCGGGCCGAACAGGCGCAGTCCCACCTGGCCGGTGACCGGCGCCACGGCGCTGCCGTCGCGGTCGGCGGCAATGGTCAGGCCGAGCTGGATCTGCGGGCGCGCCTCGATGCCCAGGGCATCGGCGGTTTGCACGGCACGCACGAGGCCGCGCCGGGCCCAGGGCAAAAAGCGGTAGTCGATGGCCATGGTGCCGGCTCCTCAGATCAGCGCTTCGAAGGCCTCGGCGACCTGGAAGTCGTCGGCGGCCAGCGTCGCTGCATGGGCCTTGGCGTTCGAATAGGTGCTGGCGCCGGTGGTCACGGCCTTGGCCGTGCTGCGTTCGGTGACGCGGTAGCCCGCCGGCGCGACTTGCATCCTGGCCAAGACCCTGGGCTGCAGGCGCTGGCGCAGCTCGCTGCGTGCCGCACCCCCGAAGGCGTACATCCATTGCGCGTCGGCCAGCAGGCCCAGGTGGTGCGGGCTGATGCGCTTGGGCTCGTCGCTGGAGAGGTTCACCTCTTCGTAGTCGAAGCTCTCGCCCACGCCGGGGCCGGTGTCGAAGCTGTCCACCGCCACCGTGACGCCGGCCTCGTACTGCTCGAACGACGGGCCCTGCAGGCGGTCCTGCTCGGTGACGTCGAAGAACTGCGCGGCGGCGAAATGGTCCTTCACCGGGCTGGCCGGGAAGCCGCCCGTGCCGCCGGGCAGCGTGAGCGTCGGCAAGCCGAAGCGGTTGGGGCCCGAGGGCCGCTTGGTGCCCAGTCGCTTGAGCGTCGCATCCAGCGGGATGTACTTCTGGCGGAAGGTGAGCGGGCTGCGCGGATGCGCCATCAGGTCGGTCACACCTTCGACCTTGGCCAGCGTGACGAAGGCATCCTCGGGGCGCGGCAGCTGCGCCGACCAGTTCTCGACCTTGCCGATCTGCCGGGCGAGCTCGAACTCGACGGCCTCGGTGGGCAGCGGCGTATCGACGGCGCTGCCCCAGCTCTCGTCGAAATCGACACTGTGCTCGCCGAAGAAACCGAGGTCCACCGTGGCCTGGCCGGCGGCGCGCCAGCGGCCCGGCCCGGCCAGTGTGCCCTCGATGCGCGCGCCGAGCGTGAAGCCCAGCAGCATCACCTTGGCCCACATGCGCATGTCGGCCTCGAAGGAGAAGCGGGGTTCGAGGTAGACGATCACGTCGTAGCCGAAACCCCCGTCGAAGCTGGCCACACCGACGTCGGCCCACACGCGCAACTCGGAGCCGCCCTGCACGGTGGCCGAGGTGACGGCGAAGTAGCCTTCGAACTTGACGCCGACGATGCCGATCGAGAAGCCCGCGCCGAGGCGGTCCATCTTCGGCACGTCGTCGGGGATGTCCTTGAAGCCGGGGTGGAAGCCGCCTGCACTGAGCAGGAAGCTGGGCTTGTCGCCGAAGCTGGCGCGAAAGGCGAAGCTGCCGGTGAGGGTGATGAAAAGCACCCTGGAGTCGCGCAGCAGGCCGTCGAAGCCGAGCTTGAACGGGTCGAAGATGATGTAGCCGACGAAGTCGATCTGCAGGCGCAGGATCGCCAGGTCCTTGCTCACCAGCGGCGGGATCTGGATCAGCGCCTGGCCGATGATGACGACCTTGGAGGGCTCGATCAGCACCCCCGCGCGGATCGTCACCAGGTTCGGCGTGCCCCAGCCGACCTCGAGCATCGGGCCGATGATGAAGCCGCCACGCTGGGTCGGGAACAGGCTGCGCAGGGTGTTGATGATCTGCGGTGCATCGGCCACCGGGTTGGCCGGGAACAGCACCGTATCGAGCGCGCCGGTGGCCAGGCCCTTGGACAGTGCATCGGTGCTGACTGTGTGCTGCAGGCCGATGAGGCCGCCGATGCCGGTGAGCGTGAAGCCGAAGGAAAGCTGGATCGGCGGGAAGTTGCCGAAGATCAGCAGCAGCAGCGACCAGCCTGCATCCGCCACCTTGGTGTTCAGGATGGCGATGGCCTTGATGCCGATGGCCATCATGCGCAACTCGAGCACGCCGGCGTATTCGCCCTTGTCCGCGTCGAGATACACATAGCCGCCGCCGGCGACCACCCCGGCATCGAGCGACAGGCCCGCGCCGTTGGGCGGCTTGAGGGCGAAGCTCACGTCGGGGTCGTTGCCGAACAGGTTGCGCAGGCGAACGATCACGCCCAGGCGATCCACCGAGCCCTTGAACGGCCCGAGCGAAATGCCGAAGGAGGCCGACAACTCGGCATCGATTTCGTTGAACGAGCCGTTGAGCGGGTCGATGCCCAGGTTGATGAGCATCAGGTTCAGCGGGCCGCTCGGGATCTTGGGCACCGGCAGCGAGACATGCAGGCCCGTGCCGTCCAACATGTGCAGGCGGCCCTTGCCGTCGATCTGCGCTTCGACGGCGAAGTCCACCGTGATGTCGCCGGAGAGCACTTCCTTGAGCAGCTTGTCCTCGATCACGAGCTTGATCTGCCCTTCGCGCAGGAAGAGATCGAAGCGCGGTTCGAGCGATTTGCCGGCCACCTTGAGGGCGAGCTGGATCGCTGCGCCGATCTCCTTGACTTGCAGGGCTGCCGTGCCGAAGCCGGCGAGGTCCACCGGACCCATCTGCAGCGCGAAGCCGTTGGTCTGCTTCTTCGACAGCTCGATGCCGATCGACGGATCCGTGCCCTCGACCCTGGCCGGGCCGGATGGCATCACCGGTTGATACACCTTCAATGCCGCGCTGCCCTTGAGCTTGACCTTGGCCGGCCCGGCGGCCGCTGCGGCGTCGAGGTTCAGCGCGGCATCGAACTGCACGCCGGAGGCGGCGGGCGGCAGCGCCGCCACCACGTTCAAGCTCAGCTTGGCTGGCCCGGCGGCGAGACCGAAGGGCACCACGATGGGCCCCAGTGCGCCAGCCGGCACGGCGGCGGCCATGGCCTGCGGCGACCAGCCGAAATCAGCCGCGTCGACGGCCTTGGCGAAGCTGCGATCGATCAAGCCGCCGGTGAGTGCGGTGAACAGGCCCAGCGCCGAGGCGGCATCGTCGATCTGCGCCTGGCTCGGGTTGCCGCCGACCGTGCTGCGGGCGACGAAATCAGCCAGCTGCTGCGCGTTCGACTGCCCGGCGGCGACGCTGGCGCGCGCATCGCCCGACATCGTGAGCATCAACTTGGCCAGGCCGAAGGCGCTGGGGTAGCGCGCTGCGGCATCCACGCCCTTGACGATGCCGTCGACCTGCTTCACCACCTTGCCGACGACGCGGAAGACGTCCTGGCGCGCGCCAGCACTCATGCCGCCGTCGGCCACTGCCTTGATGGCATCCACCGCAGCCTTCACCGTATCGAGCGCCGCCAGGAACTCCGCCGCGATGAGTGCGGCCAGGGCAATGCCTTGGGACGCTGCGCCACCGCCCTGGAACTGCTCCAGCGTCAGCGCATTGCCGGCCGGCAACGGTGCGTTGACGTCGATGCGGCCGAGCAGTTTCCAGATCAGCTTCTCGACGTTCGCCCGGTCCGCCGCCACCGCAGGCGGTGCCGCGGCGAGCGCGTGGTCCACGGCTTCGCGGAACCATTCATAGCTCTGCACGAATACCGGATCGGGCTGGGTCGCCATGGCCGTGCCTTTGCGTTCGATGGCGCCGGAGCGAAGTGCCGGCCCTCTGCGCCAATGCGACTTGGCACGGGCTGCGATTGCGGGCTCCATGCCCGGGCGGCCGCATCGTAGGCAGCGCACCGGCCGATGCACACCCCCTATGTTCCTGTTCGGGCCGGGTCCAGCGTAGGGGGTCGACGGACCGCATTCGATGCCTGACGATCGCGTCACCGCTGGGTCGTTGCAGCGCGTGGCGCCGTGGTGGCGAGCCGCCAGGCGGTTGAGCCGTGCGGGCAACGGGGTTCTGGAGCACGCGCATGCTGGGTCGGTTCGTGGTCGTCGTCGTTGCACTTTGGAGCGCCCTCGTGGCGCTCCCGGCCGACGCGTTCGACTGCGCGCCGGTGGAGCCCAGCACGACGCGTTCGCCCGCCTACCGCGTGGTGAGCGGCCAGGCGCGCTGCGAGGGGTTCTTCGACCGCAAGGTCTCACAGCCCTTTGTCGAATTGGTGTCGCTGACCCGGGGGCCGTTGCCGCCGGCGCCGGGTGCGTCGGCGCCCGCGCTTGTCCTGCGCACCGACGTCAAGACGGCGGCACGCCTGGTGGTGCAGCCGCAGCGTTCGGGACCGTACTACCGTGTCGATGCGGCACTGCCGGCCGGGCAGGCTTTGTCGTGGGATCCGGCGCCGATGCTGGCCGCCACCGGGCTGCGCCTGGCCGAACTGGGCTTTCTGGCCGTCGTGCGCGCCAGCGGTCCGTCCGCAGCCACCGTCACGGCGTTGGCGCCGGTGTCGCTCGCGGCGCAGCCGCCCGGCGAGGACGCGCGCGCGGTGGCCGTGGTGCGCGTCTCGGTGGCGGTGTCGTCGGTGGCCTGGCGCAGCTACCGCCTGGGCGCCGATGCCGTGCTCGCAACCCCTTGGGCCGCGGTCCCCGATTCGCAGCTTTTCGCCTGGCAGCGCGTGGCCCTGCCGATCGCGCTGCCGGCCGATGGCAAGGGCCTGCGGGTGGACGTGCAGGCCGTAGGCGCCGACGACGGCCGCGCGCTGCCCCTGCTTCGCTTTGCCATCGAGGGCCCGCTGGATGGAGGCCCCTGATCGCCTGAGCGAATTGCGCGCCGAACTGGCCGCGCGGTTGGCGCAAGCGCTGGCCGACCCCGCTGCGCCGCTGGCCGGGTTGCGCGAACTGCAGGAGCGATTGAAGCTGCTCGACACGGCGCTCGCCGACCGGGCTGCGCGGGGCAAGCGGCGTCTGGGCGTGATGCTGTGGCCGGTGGGCCTCGTGGGCCTGATGTTGTTGTTGGCGGCTACTGTGCCGGTGCCCAGCGTGCCGCTGTCGCTGTCGCTGAAGGCCTCGGCGATCCAGCTCGATCTTGCCGATGCGGCGGTGCTCGGCCCGCTCACGGTCGACGCGGCCATGCGCATCGAGGGCTTCAGCGCGCTCGAATCTGCCGATGCGCCGCTGGTGCAGGCCGCCGCGCGCGAGCAGGCCGACCGCATCACCGTGCGGGCTGGCGAATCACGCCTGCGCGCGCTGCGCCTGCCGGCAGGGGCCAGGCTGGGCGTCGAGGCTCGCCGCGATGCGACTGCGCTGGGGGTGGAGAGCTCGCGCTCGCCCATCGTGGTTGAGCTTGAAGTGCGCGGCGCGACGAGCCTGCTCCTGGCCGACGCGACATCCGGCATGGCGCGCGACTATGCGCAAGGCGAGTGGTTGCGCCTGGTGGCTGGCGACCCAGCGCACATCGAGCGGGCGCCGCCGCCCATGCTGTTGACGCTGTCGCGTGGCGGCGAGACGCCGCTGCGACTTCAAGGCCTGCGCCCCACGGCGCTGCGGTTTATCGAACGGCGCGACGGCGGCGTCGCCGAGAGCACGCTGGGCTCGAGCATCCAGGCCGCCACGCTCACGCTGCCTGCCACGGGCCAGGCACTGGCCCTCGCCGCGGGCGACTGGCTGGAGATCGACGACCTGGTGGTCGAAAGGCTGGAGATCGTGTCCGGGGCGACGCTGACGCTCGAGCTGAATGGATCGGCGCGCGTGCTGCGCCAGCGCAGCGGTGAATTCGAACGCTCGCTCAAGCCCAGCTGGCTCGAGTACATCTCGCGCCATCACCTGACGAAGCTCCTTTGGGGCTCCGCCGCAGTGCTGTGGGGTGCGCTGGCCTGGGCACGCAGGCAGTTCGCGGCGGGCCCGCCATGAGCCGGCGGCGTGTGCTGCAAGCCGCGGCGGTGGCGCTGAGCGGGGCCATGCTGTGGCCGGGCCTCTCGCGCGGGGCCGACGACACGACGTTTTACAGCGGCCCCGAACTGGGCGCGCAGTTGCTGCGCAATGTGGTGCGCATTCGCTCGCAGGACTTCGACGAGCACGGCTTCGGCCTGGTCGTCGCCGTGCAGATGCGCCACGTGCTCATCGCCACCGCCCGCCATGTGGTCGTGCCGCGTGCCGGCGCCGAGCCGCCCGGGTTCGATCCATCCCGGCGCCGCATCGAAGTGAGCTTGTGCGCCGGCGACGACAGCGGTGTGCCTTACCGCGAGGCCGAACTCGAGACAGGCTTCGAAGCCGGCGGGCGTGACATCGCGCTGTTGCGTGTCACTCGGCCCGCGGGCTACGCGCCACTGGAGCGTGCGCTGGCGGCGGAATCGACCATCGAGTTGCGCCAGGAGGCCTGGCTGCTGGGCCAGGAACAGCAGTGCGGCGTGGCGCCGAGAAGCGGCGCGATGGCCGCAGTCAACCCTGCGCAGCAGAACCTGCGCATCGAGTTTCCCGGCGTGCGCGGGGGCGCTTCGGGCGGCCCGGCCATCAGCGGCTACGGCGTGCTGGGCCTCATCACCAATGCGGACGACCTGACCTTCACGGTGCTCAGCATCGCCAGCCTCGAAGCGCGCGTGCGCGCGCAGGCCAACGGCGCTTGGGCGCTGGTGGACGCGCGCAACATCCCGCCCGGTGATCCGCGTGCGGCCGAGGTGGACTTGGCGGAAACGCTGAACCAGTTTCTTTTCAACGCGCACAACCTGCAGGGACTGCTGCTCCAGCCCAACATCCCGAAACCGCTCTACGTCACGTTCGCCAGGGACTACAACGCCGTGATGATGAACCGCTACGCCCTCGCCAGCGAGCGACACGACGGCACACTGCGCCGCTACTGGCCCGAAACGGTATTCACGCAATGGCAGGCGCTGCGCGTTCACTTGTGGAGCATCCACGAGGTCTTCCGCGCCCTGAATGCGGGCGATTCGAAGCTCATCTTCGACACCGGGCAGGCACCGCCGGAGGTGCAAGACCGCATGCGCCGGCTCGAGCCCGAGCTGCTGCAATTGCGCACCCGCATTGCGGAGTTTCTCCACGCCATCGGACAGAGGGCCAAGCCATGAATGTTCTCGACTTCGACACCACGCCACAGGTCGACTCGCCGCGCCGCCGGCTCTTGCTGCACGGCATCGCTGTGGCGCTCACGGTGCCACTGGCCAGCTGCGCCGGCGGTGCCGAGCTGTTCGTGCCTTACTTCGTCTTTACCTTCGACGGCACGACCCAGGGCCAGACCGTCAGTTTCTTTTTCGACACGGAGGACCCGTCGAACTGTTCGGAAAGCGGGCGCATCGGCGGCTCCTCGGGCGTCACGGTGAATGGCGGAGGGGCCGGGAACCGGTTCGATGTCACGGGCACCTTCAGCGGCCGGCGCCTGGACATCGCCATCGCCGCGCCCCCGGCGTTCCTGGCCGCGACCTACACCGGGCAGTTCATCGACGACGCCACCGTGTCGCTGACGCCGGCGGGGGGTGCCGGCCTGACGTTCAACATCAAGCGCACCCAGCCACGCGACGCCAGCTGCCCGGCCTCGCGGTAAAGGCCGCGACCGTCGCAATCGAGCCCGCACCAGGCTCGGGAGCGCGCATGCCCAGGCCGCATGAATCGCGGGCTCGTCGTTCCCGGGCGAGCGCTCCCTTATCCTCGCGTGTCGTCCACGAACCGCGCCGCTTCATGATCCTCAACCTCATCTGGGTCGGCTTCATCCTGATCGGATTTGTCGCCGCGCTGGTCCAGCTGGCGCAGGGCGACCTGGCCATCTTCACCAAGGTGCTCACGGGGCTGTTCGACACCGCCAAGACGGGCTTCGACATCTCGCTCGGGCTGGTGGGCGTGATGAGCCTGTGGCTCGGCATCATGAAGGTCGGCGAGGCGGCCGGGATGATCACGCTGTTCGCGCGCGGCATGGACCCGCTGTTCCGCCGCCTCTTCCCCGACATCCCGCGCGGCCACCCGGCCAGCGGCAGCATCGTGATGAACTTCAGCGCCAATATGCTGGGGCTGGACAACGCGGCCACGCCGCTGGGCCTGAAGGCGATGCGCGAGTTGCAGGAGATCAACCCCGTCAAGGAGGTGGCCAGCAACCCGATGATCATGTTCCTGGTGCTCAATACCGCGGGCATCACGCTCATCCCCACCTCGGTGATCGCGATCCGCCAGGCCATCGCCGCCGAGCAGGGGCTGGTCGGTTTCAACGGCGCCGACATCTTCCTGCCGACCTTGATCGGCACCTTCATCTCCTTCACCGCCGGCCTGGTGGCAGTGGCCTGGGTGCAGCGCATCCGCTTGCTGCAGTGGCCCATCGCGCTGTTCTTCGGCGGCTTCGCGGCCCTCATGGCGCTGCTCTACCTGAGCCTGCGCGGCCTGCCGCCGGCGCAGATGGCGCAGGCCATCGGCCTCTTGGGCAGCGGGGTGATCTTCGGGGTGATCGTGCTCTTCGTCGCGGCCGGGGCGCTGCGCCGCATCAATGTCTACGAAGCCTTCGTCGAAGGGGCCAAGGAAGGCTTCGGCGTGGCGATCCAGATCGTGCCCTACCTGATCGCGATCCTGGTGGCGATCTCGGTCTTCCGCACCACCGGCTGCATGGACTACCTGGTGGGTGGCATCGGCGCGGCGGTGGTGGCGCTGGGGCTGAATGCCGACTTCGTGCCGGCGCTGCCGGTGGGGCTGATGAAGACGCTCTCGGGCAGCGGCGCGCGCGGGTTGATGGTCGACGTGATGAAGGCCTACGGCGTGGGCTCGTTCCAGGGCAAGCTGGCGGCCATCATCCAGGGCTCGACCGAAACCACTTTCTACGTGCTGGCGGTGTATTTCGGCAGTGTGAACATCCGCAAGACGCGCTACGCGCTGACCTGCGGGTTGTTCGCCGACTTCGTCGGGCTGGTGGGGGCGATCCTCGTGGGCTACGCCTTCTACCACTGACCCGACGCGCGAGTGCCTACGCCCCGAGGTTTCTCTCGGCGAACTCCCAGTTGGCGAGCTTGTCGATCACGGCGTTGACGTAGTCGGCGCGCCGGTTCTGGTAGTCCAGGTAGTAGGCATGCTCCCAGACGTCGATGGTCAGCAGGGGCTTCAAGCCCTGCGTCATCGGCACTTCGGCGTTGCCCGTCTTCACGATCTTGAGCTTGCCCGAGGTGTCCATGGCGAGCCACCCCCAGCCGCTGCCGAACTGGCCCACGGTGGTCGCGGCGAAGGTCTTCTTGAATTCCGCGAAGCTGCCGAAGGCCTCGTCGATCTTGCGCGCCAGCGCGGCGCCCGGCTGGCCACCGCCCCCGCCCTTCAGGCTTTGCCAGTAGAAATCGTGGTTGAAGATCTGGCCGGCATTGTTGAACAGCGCCTGCTTGTCGGCCTTGCCGGCCGTGTCCATCACGACCTGGACGAGCGATTTGCCCTCGAACTCGGTGCCGACGACCAGCTTGTTGAGGTTGTCGACATAACCTTTGTGGTGGCGGCCCCAGTGGATGCCGACGGTCTGCGCGCCGATCACCGGCTCGAGCGCGTTCTCGGCGTAGGGCAGCTTCATGTGCGCCAGCGGGGCGGCTGCGCGCGCAAGCATGGGCATGCCCACGCCGAGCAATGCGGAGCCTGCCGCAGCGGCGTGCAGGAAGTGGCGACGGGTCAGCGTCGGGCGGGTGGTTTCGAACACGGCAGTTCCTCCAGGTTGGATCGGGCTTTTCCGACCTGGATTCTGCTGCAGTTGACCTTGGGCATGCCGGCCGTGGGGTCGACGCTCGGGTTACTTCTTCGGCATTTCCTGGCTTGCGGTCGCACCGCCGCGCAGCGCCTGGCGCAGCTTGCCCCAGGCAAACGACAGTGCCGGCCAGAACAGCATGGCCAGCGCCAGGGTGGTGATGCTGCCGACGAGCGGGTTCGACCAGAAGACCCCCAACTCACCTCGGGACCCCATCATGGTCTGGCGGAACGCCGATTCGGTGCGGTCACCCAGCACCAGTGACAGCACCAGCGGCGCGAGGGGGAAGTCCAGCTTCTTCAAGACATAGCCGATCACGCCGAACAACAGCATGAACCAGACGTCGAGCATGGCACTGTGCACCGAGTACGCGCCAATGGCGCAGACCACGATGATGATGGGCGCGATGATGGCAAACGGAATGCGCAGGATCGCCGCGAACAGTGGCACGGTGCTCAAGACGATGATGAGGCCGGCGATATTCGACAGGTACATGCTGGCAATCAACCCCCAGACAAAGTCCTTCTGTTCGACGAAGAGCAGCGGCCCGGGCTGCAGACCCCAGACCATCAGCCCGCCCAGCAGCACCGCGGCGGTGGCCGAGCCCGGGATGCCCAGCGCCAGCATCGGCAGCAGCGCGGCAGTCCCGGAGGCGTGAGCCGCGGTCTCGGGCGCGATCACGCCTTCGAGCTCACCGGTGCCGAATTTGTGGCCGTTCGGTGAAAAGCGCTTGGCGATGCCATAACCCATGAACGACGCGGCGGTGGCGCCGCCGGGGGTGATGCCCATCCAGCAACCGATGGCTGCGCTGCGGATCAGCGTGAGCCAATACCGCGGCAGCTTCTTCCAGGTATCCAGCACCACCCTCAGGTCGATCTTGGCGGCCTTGCCTTCGAAGGCCAATCCTTCTTCCATGCTGATCAGGATTTCGCCGACACCGAACAGGCCGATGACCACGATCAGGAAATCGACGCCGCGCAGCAATTCAGACCAACCGAAGGTCATGCGCAATTCGCCGCTCACGCTGTCCATGCCGATGGCGGCCAGCCCAAAGCCCAGCATCATGGCGATGATGGTCTTGAAGGGGTCCTTGCCGGTACCCACGAAGCTGCAGAAGGTGAGCAGGTAGACCGCAAAGAACTCGGGGGGCCCGAATTTCAGGGCGAACTTCGCCACCATCGGGGCGAGAAACGTGATGAGCAGAACGGCCACCAGGGCACCCAGGAAGGACCCGGTGAACGAGGCCGTCAGTGCCTCGCCGGCGCGTCCCTGCTGGGCCAGCGGATAGCCGTCGAATGTCGTGGCCACCGAATGGGTTTCGCCCGGGATATTGAATAGCACCGACGTAATGGCGCCCGCAAACAGTGACCCCCAGTAAATGCACGAAAGCATGATGATCGCCGAGGCGGGGGCCATCGTGAAGGTCAGCGGCAGCAGAATCGCCACGCCATTGGGGCCGCCCAGCCCGGGCAGCACACCAATGAGAACGCCCAGCACGATGCCGACGAACATCATGCCGATGTTGTACCAGGACAGTGCTAACGCAAAGCCCTGGAATAGTGCATCGAGTTCATTCACTGGGTGATACTCCGATGGCAGGTCTTAATAGCCGAATAGCGCTTCGAGCGGGCCTTTGGGCAGTGGCACTTTGAACTGGATTTCGAACATCCAGAACAGCGTGCCATTCACGCCCAGGCTCACCAGCAGCGTCTTCAACCAGCTGCTCTTGTCCATCACCCGCATGAAAGCGCCGATGAACAGCGTGGAGGCCACGTAGATGCCGAGAAACTGGATGGCCAGCACGTAGAGGGCGGTCGGCAGCAAGACCTGCAGCACCCGCTTGAAGCGCTCCCAGGAGACGAAGATGTCGTGCCTGCGCTGCTTGCCCAAGCGCGACCTGAACATCACCACCACGCTGGCCAAGCAGAGGATGGCGCCGATGCGGAACGGGAAATAGCCGGACTCCGGGCCATCACTGGCCCAGCCCGCCCCGATCTTGTGGTTGGTGACCATCATCACCACGCCGATGGCGATGATGATGGCCGCCGCGATGGCATCCACCGTACTGTGAGACAGGCCGCTGCGTTGCGGGCTACCGTCCTCTTTGGCCATGCTCCACCTCGCTGAACTCTCTGGGCTTGGGTTACTTCTTCGCGAACCCGGCTTCGTTCATCAGCTTGATGTGGAAGGCGTCATCCTTCTCCAGGAATTTGACGAAATCCGGGCCGGTCAGGAAGACCTCCTTGAGGGCCTGCTTGGCCAGGTAGTCCTTCCACTCGGGCGTGGCTGCCACCTTCTTCAGCAAGTCGGCGTAGAACGCGACCTGCTCCTTGGTGGTGCCCGACGGAATGAAGAAGCCGCGCAGCATCTGGTATTCGACATCGACGCCCATATCCTTGCAGGTCGGAATGTCGGCCCACGATTGGGTCTTCGTGACCTTTTCCGTGTAGACCATGCGTTGCGCCGAGAAAACGCACAGTGCGCGCACCTGGTCGGCCCGCCACTGGGCGACGTTTTCGCTCGGGTTGTTCACGTTCGCGTCGATGTGCTTGCCCACCAGCTGGGTGGCCGCCTCACCGCCGCTCTTGTAGGGGATGTAGGTGAATTTGGTGCCCGCGACTTTGTCGAGTGCGACGGAGATGATGTGATCTTCCCGCTTGGAGCCCGTGCCACCCATCTTGAAGGTCCCGGGCGCAGCGGCCTTGACGGCGGTGAGGAACTCCTTGGGCGTCTTGTAGGCTGTCTCGGCATTCACCCAGAGCAGGAACTCGTCGAGCGCGATCAGCGCCACGGGGTTCAGATCGCGCCAGCTGAAGGGCAGGTTGACGGCGATCGGCAGCGTGTAGATGGCAGAGAAGGCCGCCATCAGCTTGTGCGGGTCGCCTTTGGAGTCCTTCACGTCCATGATGCCCTCGGCACCGCTGGCCCCGGACTTGTTCATGACCAGGATGGGCTGGTTCATCAGGTGGTGCTTGATCACGATGCCCTGGATCATGCGGGCCATCTGATCTGCAGCGCCGCCGGGCCCGGCCGGCACGACGATCTCGACGGCCTTGGTGGGCTGCCATTGGGCCAGGGCGGGCGCTGCGAAGGCGCAGGCCATGAGCGCACCGGCGACCGGCGTCAGTGAAGTTCTGGTCAACAGGCGACGGATCTGCAGTTTCATGATTTGTCCTTTAGCGAAGATTTGAAGTCAGGTGATCCATGGCGGCGATCACGCCGCCGGCTCGGTGCGGCACGCCGGCCAGTGCCAGCCCCATCTCGACGCCGGCGAGCGTGCCCATCAGCGTCAATTCGTTGAAGTCACCCAGGTGACCGATGCGAAAGGCCTTTCCACCGAGTTTGGCCAGGCCGACGCCGAGTGACATGTCGAAGTGGTCCAGAACGATCTTGCGGAACTTGTCGGCGTCGTGGCCCTCGGGCATCAGGACCGCCGTGAGCGAGGAACTGAGCGCCGCCGGGTTCGCGCAAAGCACTTCCAGACCCCAGGCGCGCACGGCGCACCGGGTGGCCTCGGCGAAGCGGGTGTGGCGTGCAAAGACGTTTGGCAGACCCTCTTCGAGCAGCATGTCGCAGGCCTCGGAAAGGCCATACAGCAAGGTGGTGGCCGGCGTATAGGGCCAGAAGCCACTCTTGTTGGACTCGAGGATGTCGGCCCAGGCCCAGTACGACTTGGGCAGGCCCGCGGACTTGGACGCCGCGATCGCCTTCTCGCTGAGCGCGTTGAACGACAGGCCGGGCGGCAGCATCAGGCCCTTCTGCGAGCCCGCCACGGTGACGTCCACGCCCCATTCGTCGTGCCGGTAGTCGATGGAGGCCAGCGAGGAAATCGTGTCCACCATGAGCAGGGCCGGATGGCGTGCCGCATCGATGGCGCGGCGCACCGCCAAGACGTCCGCGGTCACGCCGGTGGAGGTCTCGTTGTGCACGATGCACACGGCCTTGATCTGGTGTTGCCGGTCTTCTTCCAGGCGCTGGCCGATGCGGGCCGCGTCGACCCCCTGGCGCCAGTCGCCGGGCAGGAATTCCGGATTCAGGCCCAGGCGTTCGGACATCTTCTTCCACAGCGTCGCGAAGTGCCCCGTTTCATACATCAACACCTTGTCGCCTGCCGACAAGGTGTTGACCAGCGCGGCCTCCCAGGCCCCCGTGCCCGAGGCGCCGTAGATGACGACCGGGCCGTTCGTCTGGAATACCTTGCGGATGTCGGAGAGCACCTTTTTGCCGATCACCTGGAACTCGGGCCCGCGGTGGTCGATGGTCGGGTTGTCCATCGCCCTGAGCACGCGATCGGGCACGTTGGTCGGGCCGGGGATCTGCAGGAAGTGGCGGCCGCTGGCTTTGTGGGTGAGCTTCAACATGGGGCATGCTCCTTGACTTTGTATGCAAAATCCATGCTATTCGAGATCAGGTTTCAAGACAAGCAGCAAAAACAAGGGAAGCAATGTAAGCTTGAATGTATGCAAGAGACAAGTCTCGAAAGACCTGATGAGGCCCTCGACAAGGGCTCCTTGCACCTCAGGGTGGCCGACATCCTGCGCGACCAGATCACCTATGGCGAACTGGCGCCGGGCCTGCGGCTCAACGAGAGGGTGTTGTGCGAGGAGCTCAAGGTCTCGCGCACGCCCTTGCGCGAAGCCCTGAAAACCCTCGCCAGCGAGGGCTTCGTCGAACTGCTGCCCAACCGCGGCGCCCGGGTCATGCCCATGACGCTGGCCGACACCGCGCAGACCTTCGAGGTCTTGCGCGTGCTCGAGGGCCTGGCGGGCGAACTCGCCGGTGCCCGCGCGGATGCCGCCGCCGTGGCCGAACTGCGCCGGCTGCATGAGCTCATGCGGGGCTGCCACCAGCGCGGCGACCGTGAGCGCTATTTCGAGCTCAACCAGGCGATCCATGCCGAGATCCTGCGGCTGTCCGGAAATTCGGTCCTGGCAGCGACGCACAACAAGCTCAATCTGCGCATGCGAAGGGCACGCTACTCGGCCAATGTCAGCCAGCCGCGCTGGGACCGCGCCATGCAGGAGCACGACCTGATCATCGATGCGCTGGAGGCCAGGAACGGCAAGCGGTTGCGAGCGCTGCTGGAAGAGCACATCAGCAACAAATGCGACGTCGTCATCGCCGCGCTGCTTTCCAGCGGCACGGTCAGCGCCATCGGTACGCCGGCGGCGCCCCTGAAGCGCGAGGACGGCGCAAGTGGGCGCATCGGCAGGCCCCGCGCCGCCTCCTCAGCGGCAGGCCATCCGGCGCAATAGGCCGGGCGCGTCGCGTCGCGTGTCAGGGCTGGGCCTTGGTGCCGGCCTTGGTCCCAGGCTGCGCCTTCTGCATCGCGATGATCCGGCCCTTGAGGCCCAGGTAGACCTCTTCCGAGACGACCTTGTCGGCCAAGAGCCTGGCCTTGCTCAGGTACGGGCGCGCCGCAATGATCCGCCCGGCCTCGGCGTCGCCGATGCCCGGAAGCGTCTTCAGTTGCGCGCGGCTTGCGCTGTTGATGTCGACCGGTTTGGGCGCCTTCGTCGGGGGCATCCGAGCCTGGCTGGCGGCGGGCGAGGTCGCTGCGGCCTTGTCAGCGGCCAGGCACGGGCTGCCGCCCAGCAGCGCAACGGCGGCAAGCAAGATGATGGAAATCGATGGTTGTGGCATGAAGGGCTCTTCAAGGATTAAAAAAGAGCCCGGAGGCAGGCGCCTCCGGGTTGCGGTGCAGGCGGGATGAAAGGGAACTCGATTCCCTTCACCCGCAGGGTTGGCCTACTTGTGGACCGTGGCCGTGTCGTAGGTCTTTCCGGGCCCGTGGCAGACGGCGCAAGCCTCGACGTCTTCGACGCCCGTGGGCCGTGCGACTGCGCGCGTGCCGTTGACGACGCCACCGTTGAGCGTGATGTGCGCCTTGGTGGTCGCCGCATCGTGGCAGCTCACGCAGGAGGCTGCAAACGTCGTGGTCACGAGGTCCGTCGTGCTGGACGAAGCCAGAGACGTCTTGGCCATCGCCACTGTCGCCGTCCCGCCCGCAATCCCGGCGGCATAGGCGGCGTCGACGGACTCCTGGGTCGACACCAGGGTGTTCAGCGGCACGTAGTTATAGGTCTTCTGCTCGGTCGAATCGGTCGTCACGTGGCAGGTTTCGCAGTTGTTCAACTTACCCGGGAAATCCATGCGCCTGAAGTCCAGCGGCACGAGCACGGTGCTGCGGTCGCGCACCTCGGCGAACGGCGTGACGCGGTCGCGGCCGGCATGGATGCCGTGGATCATGTCCTTGAAGTTGTTGGACGTGACCGGGAACTTCAATGCCGCGTTGGGCAGGCTCCTGTCGAATTTCCAGTCGGTAAGCATCTTGTCCTCGGCCTTCGTGAACGGGTAGGTCTTGAGGAAGGCATCGGCGATGCCACGACCGCTGGTCGCCAGACCCGGGTTGTGGCAAACCACGCAGACTTGCGGTTCGTTGACGCGGCTGCCGCCGTGCAGAACCAGCCACTCGTGGCAGTTGGAGCACTTCGCGGCGCTGACCACCGTGCGGCGCACGGGGTCACTAGCGACTGCCCTGACCACCGACGGGGTGTGGCGTTGCACGCTGCCCAGGGCCCCCTGCGAATCCAGAGGCGCGTTGAGCTGCGTGAACGTGCCCTGCAAGGCGACGGCGCGCAGCGTTGCGCCGGCCGGGAAGCGCCAGGCACCGGTGCCCTTGAGCGTGGCGGTGTAGTAGCCCGGGTTGGCCGTGGACGGGGCGATGGATCCGTTGGCGGCGTTGGCGGTATTTAGCAAGTTGGCGATCGACACACTGAGCGGCTGCGCCGAAGTGCGGCCGAAATTGTTGTAGTCAACCGGCGTGGCAATGCCATCCTGGGCCAGCGCATAGGGCAGCAGGAAACCCGGGCTGCCAGTAAAACCGGCCAGCGGATTCACCACGCCCACAGCAGGGGCGACGAAAGTCACCAGGGTATCCGTCGTCGACGGCGCGACGCGCTGCTTGATCCCGAATTCGATGGTCACGTCGGCGGTCGTGGCGTTGACCGCGACGGACTTGACTTCGTAGGTGAAGCTCGCCAGACCGTCCAGGATCACCGTGTTGTTCTTGGTGATGTTGGCCGTGCGATGGTCGATCTTGATATACGCCGGCGTGTGGCACAAGGCGCACTGGGCGTCGTCGGCTTGCGCCCGGCCCACGTGGCCGGAGGTGGCCATGACCGAGCCCACCGCAGAGGCAGCCGCCTTGTCCGCCAGCGTGGAGCCGGAGCCGGTGGCCCAGTTGATACCGTCGTGGCAGGAACCGCAGGACACCCGGCTGGGCAGGTTCTTGTGGTTGTCGGCGGTGGCGGCGATCGTGCTGTCGTGGCAGGTGGTGCACATGCGCTGCCCGTTGCCGAGCTTGGAGAAGCCCTTGTTGTTGAAGGCGATGCCGGCGTAGTGGTAGTTGTCCTTGACCAGAGTGCTGCCCTGGTGGATCTTGTGGATCAGGGTCGTGAAGTTGCCTGCCACTTCGCCGTCGGCCACTTCAGTGGAGGGCGTGTAGGTGTAGCTGGTGATGCCGGTGGCGGCGTTGACCGTGGCGGTTTCCGTCAGGGCCGGGAACTTGCCTGCCGTCGAGGTGACCTTGGCGCGGCCGTAGGCACGCTGCTCGGTGTGGCAGACCACGCAGTAGCGCGTCTCAACGCGTGCGCTGCCGCCGTGGAAGGCGAGCTTCTCGTGGCAGGTGTTGCAGCTGGCGATATTGACGTCTTCGCGCGTCAGTTCGGCGGCCGTCAGGACCTTGCCGGTGGCGGGAACGAAGTCGTAGATCACGTTGACCGGATTGACCTGGTTGACCGACGGCGTCACCGTGACGCCGGTGGGCGTGTTGCTGCCCGTGCCGGGCGCCGCGCCGCCGATCTGGATCGTCAGGCGGTGGGGAAGGGTCGGCTGGTACGTCAGGTCACCCAGGTCGGCCTTGATATTCAGGCCGCTAAAGGCCATCGCGTCGATCTGCGCCTTAATGCCGGGGACGTCGCGGTAGAAGGTGTATTTGTAGCTGCCGGGGGTGCCCGCGACGGCTTCCAGCTTGCCGGTGTTGTCGGTGCTGGGGCGGGTGGCGGCGGCGGGAAGCGTCGTCGTCGGCACCGTGGTGACGATGTAGCTGACCCACTTGCTCGGGCTGGCGTCGGTGCGCGGCGCCAGTTTGGCCAGGGCGAACAACACGTTGGGATAGCTGGTCAGCGTGGCGGTGGTGCTCTTGGAGGTGACCTTCTCGAAACCGACCACGGCGTTGCCCAGCGCATCGGTGACGCTGAACTCGACCACCGGCGGGCTGGAAATGGTGACCCTGGAGACGGTGGCCTTGAAGTTGGCGGTCTCCCATTGCCCGACCGTGAGGGTGGCCAGGTCTACGCTGGTCACTGCCGGGGTGCCGGCGGGACCTGTGGCGCCCGTAGCGCCCGTGGCGCCCGTGGCGCCAGCAGCGCCGTCATCGCCGCCGCAGCCGGGCAATGTGGCTGCGATCAGGCCCGTCGCAATGAGCGCGAGCCAGCCGCGTATCTTGAACATGCGCATCGAAACCCTCCTCAAGGGGTGGAACAAAAGAATCCTCGCCTCGACGGCACGCGCTCGATCTTCCGCGTGCCCTGTCGGCACATCACAAACGGCGATGAGAAGATTTCTTTGCCCCAAACCAGGCGGGCTTGATGCCACTGTCACCGTCTGAGCGGGTTGAGTCTAGGATCCTGCCCCGGTCAAATATTGATCTACATCATGTTCGTGCAAACCCTTACGGAACCTGACGCCGGCTCGGAAGTGCATGGGTGATGCGGCGCGGGACTTGCCTGTGGCAAATGCACCGCCTGCGGGTAAGCCGGGGTGCGCGCCCGGATACCCGGCTGCGGACCCGGCTCGTAAGATGTCCCGAGGCAGCGGTCTTGCACTGCGCCATGGGTGGCAAATTCAAATCTTGGAGACGGCGCATATGAAGCGGATTCATGGACTCTGGTTGACCGGCCTGGCGGCCTGGTGCCTCGGCATGCCGGCGGCAAATGCTGCAGATGCGGGCTGGAAGAAGATCGAAAACCTCAGCCCGGCGATCGGGGCCGACGGCAAGCTGCACCAGGCCACCTGCTCCAGCTACCCGGGCACCGACCCGCGCTTCAGTTTCTGGGCCAAACGGGGCACATCGAAGAACCTCGTGGTCTTCTTCGAGGGCGGCGGCGCCTGCTGGGACAGCCTCACCTGCACCTTCCCCACCGTCGCCGGGTTGCCGGCGCAGGTGCCGCAGCTCTTCATGCCGGCCGTGCCGGCGAACAACAACCCGGCCAACTACGACGGCATCTTCAGGACCGACAACCCGGCCAACCCGGTCAAGGATTGGAGCATCGTCTATATCCCGTACTGCACGGGCGACCTGCATGCGGGCTCGTCGACGAAGACCTACGCCAACGTCGGGCATCCGGTATTCCCGCTGCCATCCACCTTCGAGATCCAGCACAAGGGCTTCGACAACTTCATGGTCGTGCTCGACTGGGTGAAGAAGCATATTGACGCCCCCAAGAGCGTGCTCGTGGCGGGTTCGAGTGCCGGCGGTTACGGCGCGAGCGTCAACTTTCCCTGGGTCGCCAAGACCTACCCCAACGCCCATATGTACGTCATCGCCGATGGCAGCCAGGGCGTGATGACACCGACCTGGGACGCGAGCACGCCTGGCCGTGGCTCCTGGAACCTGCAGCTCGCGCCCTGGGTGTTCGGCAGCAGTCCGTCAAAGATCCGCGGGGCCGATCTCCTGCGCGTGGCCGCCCAGGCCTACCCGCACGCCAAGGTCTCGCAGTTCACCACCGCGATGGACTCCGTGCAGATCGGCTTCTATGGCCTGATGAAGACGTACTACCCGCCCGGCGGCGCCTGCCCGAACCCGGCGGTCGATTGGTACCAGCAGATGACCTCGACGCTGCAGTCCTACGACGCCGCCGTGCCCAACTACCGCTACTACATGGCCGGCGGGACTTACCACACGACGCTGCGCAGCCCGACCTTCTATACGGAAGCGTCGGCCGGAACCGTCTACAGCGACTGGGTGGCCGGCATGTTGGCCAATCGGGGTGGCACGAACGACCACGGCGGCTGGTGGGAAGACGCGGCCTGCCCGACCTGCATCATGCCGCTGGCCTGCCCTTGAGCCCGGGCCGGCCCTGACGAAGGGCGAGCCATTCGTGCCGCCAGCGCCGGATCAGGTCCCCTGCACATAGGGGTTGGTCCGTCGCTCGCGGCCGAAGCTGCTCTCCGGGCCATGGCCGGGGATGAATACCGTGTCATCGCCCATGGGCCACAGGCGTTCGGTGATGCTGGCGATCAGCGTGCCGTGGTCGCCGCCGGGGAAATCCGTGCGGCCGATGCTGCCGGCGAAGAGCACGTCGCCCACGAAGGCGCGCCGGGCCTCGGCGCTGTGAAAGACGACATGCCCCGGCGTGTGACCCGGGCAGTGGCGCACGGCCAGCAGGCTGCGGCCCACGGGGACGCTGTCGCCGTCGTGCAGCCAGCGGGTGGGTGTGAAGGCCTCGACCGCCGCAAAGCCGAACTGCCGCGCCTGCTGCGCCAGGGCATCGATCCAGTACTGGTCGCCCGGGTGCGGCCCGACGATGGGAATCGCCAACTCGCGCGCCAGCGCCGCCGTGCCGCCCGCATGGTCGATGTGGGCGTGGGTGAGCAGGATCTGCTTGAGCACCACCCCCAGGCGCTGCGCCGTGGCCTGGATCAATGGCAGGTCGCCGCCGGGGTCTATGACCGCGCCCTCCATCGTCTGGTCGCACCAGACGATGGAGCAGTTCTGCTGGAAGGGCGTGACGGGGACAGTCTGGTAGCGCAGCATGGTGAAGAGCCGAAGGCGACGGGCGGTGGGGACGCCCATTCTCGACGACCACGACCACGGAGCCCTTCGCGGCGGCCACGCGACATGGACTCGTTCCATTTGGCACGGTGGCACGGTGGCACGGTGGCGCCAGATGCAGGGGCAAGGGGTCGACGGCGATGATCGAATCGCGGAGGATGCCGGCATGAACCTCACCGAACTGGCCAGGCTGCTGGGTGCGACCCCGATGTTTTCCCGGCTGCCCCGCGAGCAGCTGGTGGCCCTGCTCGAACGCAGCCCGCGGCGGCAGGCGCCGGCCGGCACCTGGCTGGACGACGGCCCCCACGGGTTGAATGAGCATCTCGTGCTGCTCGCGGGTGAGCTCGAAGCACGACGCAGCTGGATCGGGGCGGATGGCAGCGAAAACACCTACGCGTGGCGCCTGGGAGTCCATGCCGACGGCCCGGGCTTCGGGATGCTCACCGCGGCCAGCCATCGGACCCGGGCGCAGGCGCTGACCGACGTGGACTACCTGGCCATCGAGGGCGACGCACTCGACGAATTGCTGGCCTGGGCCCAGATGGACGGCCACCAGGCCCTGGCGCGCCACCTGAAGGTCTTTCACAAGCTGCCACTGGAGGGCGTGCAACGCGCCTTCGACTGCATGGTCGAGCGGCGGGTGAGCGCCGGCGAGACCATCGTCACCCAGGGCGAGCCCGGTGACGCCTACTACATCATCCTGGTGGGCGAAGCCGAGGTCTGGGTCACCGATCCGCTGACCGACGAGACCGCTCGCGCCACCGTGCTCAGCGACGGCGACGCCTTCGGCGAAGAGGCGCTGCTCTTGGAAGGCAGCCGCACGGCCACGGTCAGGATGAAGACACCCGGTCGCTTGCTGGTGCTGCGCAAGGCGGATTTCGACGCGCTGCTCAGGCCCGGGATGGTGGAGGTCATCGCCGCCGAGCAGGCGAGGGACATGCTGGCCAGGGGCGAAGCGAGCCTGCTCGACTGCCGCTACGAGATGGAGCATGAAGAGAGCCGCATCCCGGGCGCCCGGCTCGTGCCGCTGGACAAGCTGCGCCGCCAGGGCGTATTCACCCTGGCCCCTGAGCCGACCTACATCGTCTACTGCCGCAGTGGCCGGCGCAGCCAGGCCGCGGTCTTTCTCTTGCGCGAACGAGGCATCCGCGCCCTTTCGCTCATCGGAGGCCTCAGGGACTGGCCCTACGAGGTGGACCACACCGCCCTGTGACGGCACCCGCCCGTGCCTGCCGCGTCAGTGGCGGCGCAGGACGTGGATGTACTCCTTGCCCACATGCTGCTGGTCCAGCATGTCGTGGCCGGCCTGCCTGGCAAAGGCCAGAAAGTCGCGCATCGAGCCGGAGTCGGTGGCGACCACGCGCAGGACCTGGCCGCTCTGCATCTCGCCCAGCGCCTTCTTGGCCTTCATCAGGGGCAAGGGGCAGTTCAGGCCACGCGCGTCGATTTCCTTGTCGATCTGCATCGGGTTGGCTCCTCGGTATATGGGCATCGGGTCGATCATTCGCGCATCAGCAGCCAAAGTTGCAGGCGCAGGCCCATGATGGCGCCGAGCATGATGCCGATGACCGCGATCATGCTGGTCACGCTCAGCGTGGATATACCCGACAAGCCCTGGCCGACGGTGCACCCGCCCGCCGTGACGCCGCCCACGCCCATGCACAAGGCGCCGACGATGTGCAAGGCCGTGTCCTGGGTGCCGCGAAAGCCCTCCCACTGGAAGGAGCGGTTGAACAAGGCGTAGGCCAGCGACCCCGCCACCACGCCGATGACCGAAACCACGCCCAGGGTCAACACGGTATTGGCGTCGAAGTTGATGACCCAGTCGAGGGTGCGAGCCATCGGCGAGGTGAAGCTCAAAGCCTGCATGCGGCCACCCGCGGTGCCCAGATAGACCGCCTCCAGGGTTTCGGGATGCTCCGCCACGAAACCCAGATGGCCGACGATCCACCACATGCCGGTGATCACCGCGCCTATGCCCAGCCCGGCCAGCAGGTTGTCGGCGGACGATCTGAACTCGGCTTCGAGGAGTGCCCACACCACCAGGCCGCCGCCCAGCAGCAGCGCCAGCACCAGGCCCGTGGTGCCGGGGTCCAGCCCGAACATAGGCGACAGCCAGGCCGGCACGGCATTGCCCGCCTTGATCTCGAAAGCCACCTGATCGACCGTCTTGCTGCGCAGCAGCGCCGCCATGCCGCGCATGGTGGCGTAGGCCGCGAAGCCCATGAAGAAGAACACCACCAGCGACTTCAGGCTGCCCTCGCCGATGCGAACCAGCGTCTTGCTGCCACAGCCGGAGGCCAGCACCATGCCCAGGCCGAAGAGGGCGCCCCCCACCAACGCCGAGAGCCAGATGACCCGCGCCCCGGCATAGATGGTTTCGGACGGACGGATCCAGCCCAGCCAGGCCATCGCGTGGAAGCCGATCATGGCCACGCCCACGGCCATGGCCCACATGCGCATGCGGGTCCAGTTGCCCATATTGAAGATGTCGCTGATCGCGCCCATCGTGCAGAAATGGGTCCGCTGGGCCAAGGCACCGAAGACGGCGCAGGCCGCGAACGAGGCCCAGAGCACCTGGGTCTGAAGGCTGTGGATCTCTGACATTTGCATGCGGCGAACGGTGGCGGTGGAAGGCGCGCGTTTCTACCACTTCGGGCGACCGCAGGCGACCCCCAGTCCTCAGGCTTGCGCCGCGACCATCACCGCATAGGCCTTGAATACGGCAGTGGCCGGCGTGCCCACCTGCAGGCCCAGCGCCTGCACGGCCTCATTCGTGACGCTGGCCGTGACGGCCACGCCGCCCGGCAGGGTGAGCACCACCAGCGAGGAGACGGCGCCGGGCTCGATGCGCGAAACCGTGCCGGCGAGCTGGTTGCGCGCCGAAAGCTGCCAGCCCGCGAAGTCGGTCACCAGCACCACCGCCGAGGCCTTGACGAGCGCCAGCGCCTCCTTGCCCTTCTTCAGCTTCAGCCGCTCGGCCGCGGCGCTGGTCAGGGTGGCGGTGATCTCGCCGCCGGCGCGCAGCGCGATCGTCACCTGCGCCGTGACCGGGCCCATCTGCACCGCCTTCACCGTGCCGGCGAACTGGTTGCGCGCGCTGGTCTTCATGGACATCCTCCTGAGCAGCCCTTGCAGGGCCGGAAGTTGCGAGAGCTGCGTTTCCTGCGCACGCAGGAACTCGCGGTGCTGCGACTGCAGCGTACGCCAGGCCTGCAGCAGGCCGCGCGCCGCATCGGTGAGCCGCGTGCCGCCGCCGCCGGCGCCACCGGTGGCGGTTTCGAGCAAGGGTTCGTGGGCCAGGTTGCAGGCGGTTTCCAGCAGCATCCACGCGCCCTTGTAGCTCAGGCCCGTGGTGCGCGCCGCGCGGTTGATCGAGCCCGTGCTTGCCAGCGCCTCGAGCAGCGCGAAGAAGCGCGCGTCCAGCCGGCCGGCGAGCTTCAGTTCGGCGCTGAGCAGGTAGCCGTCGTTCATCACGCCATTTCAGGACCGCGCTATTCCAGCAGGGCGACGGTCTTCACCTGCGCCCAGACCGCCATGCCCGGCGCGAGCGCCAGCGCATGCGCCGAGCGCCGCGTCAGCCGCGCCACCAGCGGCACGCCGCTCACTTCCGCGCCCAGGCCCACGCCCACGCCCTTGCCCACCCGCACGCGCACCAGGGCCAGCGCCGGGTGGGTGTCGTCGGCCATCGCCTCCACCGTGGCGCGCAGCTGGTTGCCTATGCTGGTGGCGGTTTGCGGCGCGCAGGCCAGGCTCACGTCGCGGGCGAGCACGCGCACGCGCACGCGCCGGCCCAGCGGCAGGCCGGGGTCGCGCGCCCACAGGCCGCACTCGGCGCCGGCGATATCCAGCCGCGCCAGCTGCCAGCGCGCGTCGCGCTCGCCGACCACGCCTTCGAGCACCACGCCGGCGCTCTCGTCGCGCGAAACCGCCAGGTCCAGCCGCGCCAGGGTCTCGGCCAGCGGCCCGGCGGCGACCACGCGCCCGGCCTCCAGCAGCACCAGGTGGTCGGCCAGCTGCGCCACCTCGTCCAGCGCGTGGCTGACGTAGACCACGGGAATCGCCAGCTCGGCGTGCAAGGTCTTCAGGTAAGGCAGCAGCTCGGCCTTGCGCTGGGCATCCAGGGCGGCCAGCGGCTCGTCCATCAGGAGCAGCTGGGGGCTGGTGGCCAGGGCGCGGGCGATGGCCACGCGCTGGCGTTCGCCGCCCGAGAGCGTCGTCGTCCTGCGGCCCAGCAACGCGCCCAGGCCGAGCAGTTCCACCACCTGCGCCAGCGCGATGCGGCGCTGCGCCGGCGCGATGCGCTTCAAGCCGTAGTCGAGGTTGCCGCGCACGTCCAGGTGCGAAAACAGCGCCGACTCCTGGATCACGTAGCCCAGCGGCCGGTGGTGCGTGGGCACGAAACGGCCGCGGGCGTCGTCCTGCCAGACCTCGCTGCCCAGCGCCACGCGGCCCTGGGCACGCTCCAGCCCGGCCAGCGCGCGCAGCACCGTGGTCTTGCCGCAACCCGAGGGGCCGAAGAGCGCGCTCACGCCGCGTTCGGGCAGCGCCAGCGCCACGTCCAGCGTGAAGTCGGCGCGCGCCAGGCGCAGTTCCGCGTCGATCATCGCGGGCCCGCCCCGGGCTCGCGCGCCGGCCGGTTGACGACGTACAGCGTCACCAGCACCACCAGCGCGAACGCCACCATGCCGGCAGCCAGGCGGTGGGCCGAATCGAAGTCGCCGGCCTCGACATGGTCGTAGATCGCCACCGAGAGCACGCGCGTCGCGCCGGGGATATTGCCGCCGATCATCAGCACCACGCCGAATTCGCCCACGGTGTGCGCGAAACCCAGCATGCTGGCCGTCACCAGCCCCGGCCGTGCCAGCGGCAGGGCGACGCTGAAGAAGCGGTCCCAGGGCCCGGCGCGCAAGGTGGCCGCGGCTTCGAGCGTGCGCTCGCTGATGGCCTCGAAGGCCTGCTGCACCGGCTGCACGACGAAGGGCAGCGAATACAGCACCGACGCCACCACCAGCCCGGCGAAGGTGAAGGGCAGCCGGCCCAGCCCCAGGGCCTGCGTGAACTGCCCCACCGGCCCCTGCGGCCCCATCAGCAGCAGCAGGTAAAAGCCCAGCACCGTGGGCGGCAGCACCAGCGGCATCGCCACCAGGGCCGACCACAAAGGCTTGAGGCGCGAGCGCGTGCGCGCCAGCCACCACGCCAGCGGCGTGCCCAGCAGCAGCAGCAGCACCGTGCTCACCGCCGCCAGGGCCGCGGTCAGGCGCACGGCGCTCCAGTCGGCGGGCGTCATGCCGCGAGGCCCCCGCTCATGGGCCGTAGCCGAAGGTCTGCATCACCTGCCTGGCCGGCTCGCTCTTCAGCCAGGCCAGCAGCGCGAGGGCCGCCGGGTTCTTCTCGCCGGCCTTGAGCAGCACGGCATCCTGCCGGATCGGCGCATGCAGCGCAGCCGGCACCAACCAGTGCGACCCACCCACCGGCTTGCCCGGCACGAGCAACTGCGACCAGGCCACGAAGCCCAGCTCGGCGTTGCCGGTGGCCACGAACTGGTAGGTCTGGGCGATGCTCTCGCCGGTCACGAGCTTGGGTGCCAGGGCCTGCGTCAGCCCCTGGGCCGCGATCACCTCGGCGGCCGCGGCGCCGTAGGGTGCGAGCCTGGCATTGCCCACCGCCAGGTGGGCGAACCGGCCCTTGGCCAGCACCGCGCCCTGGGCGTCGACGAAGCCGGGCTGGGCGCTCCACAGGGCGAGCCGGCCCACGGCATAGGTGAAGCGCGTGCCGGGCACGGCATGGCCTTCGGCCTCCAGCCGCTTGGGCGCGGCGTCGTCGGCGGCGAGAAAGACCTCGAACGGCGCGCCGGCGACGATCTGCGAACGCAGCTTGCCCGTCGCGCCCGAAGACAGCTTGAGCCGGTGCCCCGTGGCCGCGGTGAAACCTTCGCCGATCTTGCCCAGCGCGCCGGCGAAGTTGGCCGCCACGGCCACCTGCACCTCGCCGGCGTGGGCAGCCGTGCTGGCCAGGGCCAGGGCGGCAAGGACAAGCAGGCGGTGGAGGGCAGGCACGGTGAACGCTCCTGGGCAAGCGGGGTGGCGCCACTATGCGCCGCGCACGCAACTGTACGGCAAAGTGTTATGTAGCGAGCTACACAGCGAACTGGGTGGCCCTGCCACGGGTGCCTCCTATCATCGGCCGATGCACGACAACCCGATGCACGACAGCCCCAAGGTGCCGGCCTTCGTCGAGCGCTGGCAAGGCATCACCGGCTCGGAGCGCGCGAACTACCAGCTCTTCGTGGCCGAGCTCTGCCGGCTGCTCGAAGTGCCCGAGCCCGAACCCGCCAGCGACGACACGCGTGACAACGCCTATGTCTTCGAGCGCCGCGTCACCTTTGCCCACGGCGACGGCAGCGCCAGCGCCGGCTTCATCGACTGCTACCGCCGCGGCGCCTTCGTGCTCGAGGCCAAGAAGGTGAAGGCCGCCGCGCAAACCAAGGGCTTCGACGACGCCCTGATGCGTGCCCGCGCCCAGGCCGAGGGCTACGCCCGCGCCCTGCCCGCCGCCGAGGGGCGCCCGCCCTTCCTGCTGGTGGTGGATGTCGGCCATGTCATCGAGCTCTATGCCGAGTTCACGCGCAGCGGCGCCACCTACACGCCCTTCCCGGATGCGCGCAGCCACCGCCTGCGTCTGCATGACCTGCACGACGACGGCGTGCGCGAGCGCCTGCGCCAACTCTGGCTCGACCCGATGGCGCTGGACCCGTCGCGCCGCAGCGCCAAGGTCACGCGCGAGGTGGCGGGCAAGCTCGCGGCGCTGGCGCGCGAGCTCGAGCGCGCCGGGCATTCGGCCGAGCACGTGGCCGCGTTCCTCACGCGCTGCCTGTTCAGCATGTTTGCCGAAGACGTGGGCCTCCTACCCAAGGTGGGGCCCAAGGCGGCGGGTGGCGAGGGCGCCTTCGTCGCCCTCATCCGCCGCCACCGCGACGACCCCGAGACGCTGCGCCAGATGCTGCGCGTGCTCTGGGCCGATATGGACCGCGGCGGCTTCAGCGCCGCGCTGGCCACCCCCGTGCTGCGCTTCAACGGCAAGCTCTTCAAGGGCTGGGGCCAGGCCGACTACGTGCTGCCGCTCACGCGCGAGCATGTCGACGGCCTGCTCGACGCCGCCGGCTCGAACTGGCGCGAGGTCGAGCCCGCCATCTTCGGCACCCTGCTCGAGCGCGCGCTGGACCCCGCCGAGCGCCACGCCCTGGGCGCGCACTACACGCCGCGCGCGTATGTGGAGCGCCTCGTGCTGCCCACGGTGGTGGAGCCGCTGCGTGCCGACTGGGCCGACGCCCAGGCCGCGGCGCTGCTGCTGGCCACCGAGGCCAATGCGCTGGAAGGGAAGAAGCGCGACGACAAGCTGGAGCAGGCGCGCGCGGAGATCCGCCGCTTCCACCACCGCCTGTGCACCACGCGCGTGCTCGACCCGGCCTGCGGCAGCGGCAACTTCCTCTACGTCACGCTGGAGCACCTGAAGCGCCTGGAAGGCGAGGTGCTGGGCCAGCTCGAAGCCCTGGGCGACACCCAGGCCCGGTTGGGTTTTGCCGGCGAGACGGTGACGCCGCAGCAGCTGCTGGGCATCGAGATCAACGAGCGCGCCGCCGCGCTGGCCGAGCTGGTGCTGTGGATCGGCTACCTGCAGTGGCACATCCGCAGCTTCGGCAATGCCTCAGTGGCCGAGCCGGTGATCCACGACTACGGCAACATCGAGCACCGCGACGCCGTGCTCGCCTACGACGGCCAGGCGCCGATGCGTGACGAAGCCGGCGCGCTGGTCACGCGCTGGGACGGCAAGACCTTCAAGACGCACCCGGTGACGGGCGAGCCCGTGCCCGACGAGACGGCGCTGGTGCCGCAGTGGCGCTACCTGAACCCGCGCGCCGCCGAGTGGCCGAAGGCGGATTTCATCGTGGGGAATCCGCCGTTCATCGGCAACAAGAGGATGCGCGAGGCCCTGGGGGATGGCTATGTCGAGGCGTTGCGCGCGGTCTGCCCGGCGGTACCCGAGAGCGCGGACTTCGTCATGTACTGGTGGAATCACGCTGCTCAATTGGTGCGCCAAAGCGAGGCGCGCCGGTTCGGCCTGATCACCACGAACAGCCTGACGATGATCTTCAATCGACAGGTGGTGGCCGAACATCGCAGTGCTTCGCCGCAGTTGGGCCTGGCCTTCGCAATCCCGGATCACCCTTGGGTGGATAGCACCAACGGCGCCAGCGTGCGAATCGCCATGACGGTGGGCTGCGGCGGGTACACCGTGGGGCGCCTGCTGCGCTCCGTCGACGAGCGTGAAGGGGCTGACGGTGAGGTGGACGTTGATCTCACTGAGCGAGCGGGTGAGATCCACGATGACCTCACCGTGGGGGCGAACGTTTCGTGCACCCACGCGCTCCTGGCCAACGCCGGCCTGTCGTTCATGGGCGTGATACTCGTTGGTGAGGGGTTCGTGGTCCCATCGGATGACCCGCTTCTGTCGATCGAGCGCGGTTCGATTCGCAAGTACATGAACGGCCGCGACCTGGTTCAGTCGCCACGCGACGTGTACATCATTGACTTCTTCGGCCTTGACGAAGCGGAGGCGCGGATCAAGTTCCCCAACGCCTACCAACGGATCCTCGATCGTGTGAAGCCGTTCCGCTTGACCGTCAAACGAGATTCGCATCGTCGCGATTGGTGGCTCTTCGGCGAGAAGCGCCCGGCGATGCGCTACGCGTTGGCGGGCCTTCGTCGCTATATCGGTACGACCGAGACCGCAAAGCACCGCGTCTTTTCGTTCATCGAGAGCGATGTGCTGCCAGACCAGAAGATCCGCGTCGTGGCCAGCGACGATGGGTTGTTGTTGGGCGTCTTGTCGAGCTGCGTGCACGTGAACTGGGCGCTGGTGGCCGGCGGCACGCTTGAAGACCGCCCGGTCTACAACAACACACGCTGCTTCGAGCCCTTCCCCTTCCCCAGCGACGACACCGGCCTCACCCCCGACCTCACCACCCGCATCCGCGCCCTCGCCGAACAACTCGACGCCCACCGCAAGGCGCAGCAGGCCGCGCACCCCGAGCTCACGCTGACCGGCATGTACAACGTGCTGGAGAAGCTGCGCCGCGCCGAGCCGCTGAACGCCAAGGACAAGGCGATCCACACCCAGGGCCTGGTGTCTGTGCTGGGCAGCCTGCACGACGAACTCGACGCCGCGGTGCTGGCCGCCTATGGCTGGTCTGACCTGCAAACAGCGCTGACCGACCCCCGCCATACCGAAGCCCGCGCTGAAGCTCGAAACTCGGCCGTCGAGACCCTGCTCGAACGCCTGGTGGCCCTGAACGCCCGGCGCGCCGCCGAAGAAGCCGCCGGCACGGTGCGCTGGCTGCGCCCCGAGTTCCAGCAGCGCGCACAGGGCAGTGGGGCGGCGCAATCGACGATGGACATGGGCCCCGGAGATGCAGGCGTGGGGGGCGTGAGGGGCGAGGCGGGCGAGGCGGGCGAGGGGGCGGGCGAGGCGCCAGCGGCCGGCGCAAGCGCCGCCGTTGCCGCCGCCGCCGCCGCGGTGGTCAAGCGCGCCTGGCCCGCCGGCCTGCCCGAGCAGATCAAGGCCGTGGCCGAGGTGCTGGCCGCCAGCGGCCACGCCCTGTCGACAGTCGAGCTCGAAGCCCGCTTCACTGCCCGCGGCCGCTGGCGCGAACGTCTGCCCACCATCCTGGCCACCCTCGAAGCCCTGGGCCGCGCCCGCCGCAGCGGGCCTCAGGGTGAGCGCTGGCAGGGGGGCTGACCTGACGGGCGGTGCGAATGGAATGCTCTCCAAGCGGGTCCAGGCGGCGCACCTCGAGAGGGGGACCCGCGCGCCGGAAACGTTCCTGGCAACCGGGGTGACAGGATTAAATCCTATCAATGCGATTGGAGGCGGCCCGTGCGAACGACACAGCAACTGAGCATCACCCTGCCCAACGAAATGGCTGACGCGGTGAAAGCCAAGGTGCGAGCGGGCGAGTACGCCACTGAAAGCGAAGTCATCCGCGATGGGCTGCGCGCCCTTCTGGCGCGTGATCGCGCCGTCGACAACTGGCTGCACCGCCAAGTAGGCCCGGCCTACGATGCATTGAAGGCCGACGCTTCCCGCGCCGTCAGCGCTGACCAGGTGCGCGCCCGTCTTGCCGCCGAGCACGCCAAGGCGCGGTGAACTACCGCGTTGTCTTCTCGCCCGAGGCCGAGGAGCAGCTCGCGGCCCTGTATAGCTATATCGCCGCTGCAGCCTCGCCCGACATCGCGGCGCGGTGCACCGGGGCCATCGTCAGCTATTGCGAGAGCCTGCGGATCTTTCCCCATCGCGGCACCCTGCGCGATGACATCCGGCCCCGCCTGCGCATCACCCACTAAGCGCGCCGTGATTGCGTTCGACGTGGACGCCGGGCAGGTCTCCATCATCGGCGTGTTCTACGGCGGCCAGGACTGCGAAACGATCCTGCAGGACGACTTCGAGGACGGCCAGGAGCGCTGAGCAGCCTTCCCCGGGCGCGGGATTGCGCACGGGCGCCACCGAACTGCTCCTTGGTGATGAAGTTCAGGCGCACCTCACGTCACGTCGCCTTCAAGGATTGCGCCACGCAGCGATCGAGCTGCGTGCGCTGCGCCCGCTGCAACTCGCACAACAGGCCGTGCGTGACCGCGGCGCCCGCCAGCGCATCGGCAAAGCGCTCACTGGCATCTTGCTGCATGCGCAGCAACAAGTGCGCGGTGGTCTCGGCGTCGGCCAGGGCACGGTGGGCGCGGCCGGCGTCGGGCAGGCGGTGCAGCGCGGCCAGCGTGCCCAAGCGGTGGTTGGCGGCCTGCGGGTAGAGCCGGCGCGCCAGCAACAGGGTGCAGGCGAAACGGTGCGCGGGGTCGGCCTCGCAGCCCGCGCGCTCAGCCTCCGCCATCCAGAAGCCGCGGTCGAAGGCCGCGTTGTGCGCCACCAGTGGCACGCCACGGGTGAAGCGCATGACCTCGTGCATCACCGCGCGGGCCGGCGGCGCGTTTTTCAGCATGGCGTTGCTGATGCCGGTGAGCTGCTCGATGAAGGGCGGCACCCAGGCGCCGCTGTTCATCAGGCTCTGGAAGCGGCCGACGATCTGCCCGCCTTGCACCAGCACGGCGGCAATCTCGGTGGCGCGCGCACCCTGCGTGTGCGAGATGCCGGTGGTTTCGAAGTCGATGACGGCGACGGTTTCCATGCCGGGCGCATTGTCGGCGCCGGCCACCCGCCAGGGCAGGCAGCGTGGACCCCGGCCAGACCAGGGGCAGCAAACCGGGGATTTGGATTTCCTGCCCGGCGTCATATGCCTGCCATCTTCGCTGCCTAGCATGGCTGCGTCATCGACCCACTTCACACAACCCATGCGCATCCGCCGACTGCTGCCCACGCTCGTTTTGTTTGCTGCCCTTCCCGCCGCCGCCGAACAGGCTTTTCCCGCCACGCTGGTCGGTCACGCCGCGCTGCCGGCCAGAAGTTTCATCGACGCCCCCAAGGATGCGCCGGAAAGCCTGCGCACCTCGGGCAAATACACCACGCCGGACGCGCGCCGCGAGGATCGTCTCGAATCCATCGCCGGCAGCTCCTACCTCTCGGCCAAGGAGGCGCCCAAGCCCACCGGGATCAGCCTGCCCTTCAAGGGCCAGCCGGTGCAGGGCTTCTCCGGCATCAAGGCCATGAAAGACGGCAGCTACTGGGTGCTGTCCGACAACGGCTACGGCAGCAAGGCCAATTCGCCCGACGCCATGCTCATGTTTCACCACCTCAAGCCGGACTGGAAGAGCGGCGCCGTCAAGCGCCTGGACAGTGTCTTCCTTCACGACCCGGACAAAAAAGTGCCCTTCCTCGTCGTCAATGAAGGCACCAAGCAGCGCTACCTGACCGGCGCAGATTTCGACATCGAGTCGATCCAGTTGATTGGCGACCATGTTTGGTTCGGCGACGAACTGGGCCCATACCTGGTCAAGACCGACCGCAAGGGCAAGGTGCTTGCCGTGTTCGAGACGCGGCTGGATGGCAAGCTGCTGCGCTCCCCAGACCACTACTCGGTGAGCACGCCGGCGACCACTCCGGCCGCCACGAACTTCTCTACTCCGGTGCGCCGCTCGCGCGGCTACGAGGGCATGGCGGCGTCGAAGGACGGGCAGTTTCTCTACCCGCTGCTGGAAGGTCCGCTTTGGAGCGAAACCGACAAGAAGTGGGAGAGCAAGGATGGCCGCGAATACCTGCGCATCCTCGAATTCAACGTTGCCCGGGGCGAGTGGACCAGCCGCTCCTGGAAGTACGCGCTGGAAGTCAACGGCAACAATATCGGCGACTTCAACATGATCGATGCCGATACCGGCCTCATCATCGAGCGCGACAACGGCGAGGGCCTGGCCGACACCGCGTGCAACGGCCCGGCCCGGCCTGACTGCCAGAACGTGCCCGCCAAGTTCAAGCGCGTCTACAAGGTCAGCCTGAAGAACGCCGACGCCGATGGTTTCGTGCGCAAGATCGGCTACATCGACTTGCTCGATATCGCCGACCCTCAGGGTATCGCCCGAGTGGGCGGCAAGGACGGCAAGTTCACTTTCCCCTTCGTCACCATCGAGGATGTGGATGTGGTGGACGCCGAACATATCGTTGTCGCCAACGACAACAACCTGCCCTATTCCTCCGGTCGTCAGCTCGGAAGGAACGACGACAACGAGTTCATCCTGCTTCGCGTGGCCGAGCTGTTGAAGGCCCAATGAGCCACAAGGGAGCAGTAGACATGACACGCCATCTCCGCCTCATCGGCACCTTGCTCGCCGCCACCCTCGCCGGGGCGGCGCAAGCCGACGAGAAGGTGCTCGACATCTACCTGGTGCGCCACGGCCAGACCCAGTGGAACCTGGAAAAGCGCCTGCAGGGCGCCACCGACAATGTGCTCAACGAGACCGGTCGTCGCCAGGCGGCGGAACTCGCCGCCAAGCTCGCCGGCGTGGAACTCGGCCACATCTACAGCAGCGGTCTGCGAAGGGCGAAGGAAACGGCTGCGGCCTTCGCCGGCAAGACACCGGTCACCGCGCTGCCTGCCCTCAACGAGCGCTCCTTCGGCAAATTCGAAGGCATCTTCGAGGATGAGCGCAGCGCGGAGCTCTTCGCCGAGTTCGGCAAGCGAGGCGGCCGCCTCGAGGACGGGCTGGACGGCGGTGAATCGCTGCAAAGCCAGGCCGACCGGGTGAAGGGGGCGGTGCGCGACATCCTGGCCAGGCACGGCTCGGGCAGCGTGGCCATCGTCGCCCATGGCGGTGTGAACCCGCTGGCCCTTGCCGCCCTGCTCGACATCCCGGTGGCCGAAGCCGTGGCCCGCATCAAACAGGGCAACGACGAGGTCTACCTGGTGCGCTTGCGCTCGGGGCAGCCGCCCTCGGTCTGGAAGCAGGCCACCCGCACCACGCTCGAACAGCTCTGACGCCTGCCTCAGCCCCGGCTCGCGCCGCCCCCTCCCTGGGCGCGGACGGCGGCCAGGATGGCGGCCAGCCGCTCGCGCTGGGCCGGCTCCAGGCCCGGCCGCGCGAGCAGCACGCAGAGCATCGCGTCGGGCTCCAGGGGCGGGTGCGCGCCGGCGCTGCGGCTCTCGAGCGCGGCTTTCAGCGCATGCAGCTTGATGTCGCGCCGGGCCTGCTGGCTGGCCAGCGGCGAATCGATCTGCAGGTCGTCTTCCAGCTTCAGCAGCAGCGCGTCGCTGGCCTCTTTGACGGCTACGCTGCCGCGGCCGGTTTCGGCCAGCCCGGCACGCCGTGCCAGGGCCTGTTCCCAGCCCGCGGGCAAGGCAGGCAGCGCGGCCCAGCGCTCGGGCAAGGCGGCCTGCGCTGCGCCACGATCGGCGCTTTGCTCCAACGCCTCGCACAGTGCCAGCTTGGCGGCCAGGGCGTCGCAGGTGGCGTGCCAGGCGCGCTGCGCGCTGCCGGCCAGCCACTGGCGCGCCGCCTCTCGGGCATGGCGGAATCGGCCGTCCAGCGCCGCGGCGTCGTGGCGCGGCGCGGGCCCGGCGCGTTGCCATAGCGTGTCCACTTCGGCCAGGCCGCGCTTGAGCTCGCCCACGGGCGTGTCTGCGGTGAAGGCCTCCAGGCGTTCGATGAGCGCCGCTCGCTCGGCGCCATGGGCCTGGAACTCGGCTTCGCGGGCGCTGAAAACGGCGTCCCGCGCGCTGAAGATGGCGTCGATGGCGCCCTTGAATTCGGCCCACATCGCGTTCTCGGCGCCGCGCGCCAGCGGCAGCGCCTTGGCCTGCTGCTGCCACTCGCCTTGCAGCGCGCGCACGCGGTCCACCGTATCGCGCGCCAGCGAGCCTTCGCCGGCCTCGGCGCCGAGCGCCCGGGCGCGAGCGATGAGCTCTTCGCGCGCGGTCTGGGCGTTGCGCCGGACCTCGCCCAGTGGTGCTTCGAGCCGGCCCATGGCCTGCCGCATGCGCTCGACCAGGCTCTCGCGTGCCTTGTGCGGCACGGTGTGCTCCAGCGGACCGAGCTTGCGCCATTCGGTCTGGAAATGGTCCAGCGCCACGGCCAGGGTCTTCCAGTCGGGGGGCTGCGCCTGGCCTTCTCCTTCTCCCGGCTCGGGCAGGGCCACGGCGTCCAGGGCTTCGATGAGCGCGCGGCGCAATTGCAGGTTCTGTTCACGCGCGGCGCGCTGGGCCGCCACCTGCGCGGCGACCGGCTCGTAGGCCTGTTTGAGTGCGCTGTCGAAACGTTGCCACAGGGCCCGGCTGGTGGCGCCGCCCAGGCGGTCGAGTTCCTTCCAGCGCGCGCGCATCTCGTCTATGGTTTCGGCCCGCTGCTTGACGGAGAGCTTGATGCCGCCGGGCAGGCCCGCGCCCGCCGTGGCGGCGGCCAGCGCTTCGGCCTGCAGCACGAGCTCGTCGCGGGCCACGCCGCCGCTCCAATGCTGCCAGCCCTTGAGCTGTGCGTACTGGGCCTGCAATGCATCGATGCGCGCCCGCAGCTCGCCGGCGCTGGCGCCACCGTGCAAGAGCTCGTCGATGTTCACCAGATGCGCGTGGGTCTCGGCCAGGTGCCCCGCGGTGATCGCCGTTTCGGCGAGCTCGAGCGCCGCGGCCAGCGTCTTGCTGCGTTCGCTGCGCACGGCGCGCTGCTGGTCCTTGGCCTGCTCGCGGCGTTGGGCGCGGTGCGCCTGGCGCGCGTCTTCGCGGCCCTGCTGCCATTGTTCGAAGCGACGGTTCAGCGCCTCGGCCAACGCAGCGTCGTCCAGCGGCGCCAGCTGCTGCCAGCGCTGCGTGGCGTCGCGCGGCGCGTCCTCGCGCGCAGCGGCTGGCGCATCGGGCGACGCATCGGCGGGTGCATCCACCGAGACCTCGGAAGGTGCATCCACGGTGGCTTCGGCCAGTGCCTCTGTCGGAGCTTCCGCGGGTGCTTCCGCGGGTGCCTCCGCGGGTGTATCGGCAGGTGCCTGCACGGGTGCATCGGCAGGTGCCTCGGCCAGTGCCTCTGCAGCGAGCTCGGCGGGCGCATCCACCGGCGTGGCGGGCCTCTCGGGTGCCGGCGCGGGGGTGACGGTTGGGGTTGCGGGCGCCGGCTGTGCCAGCTCGTCGAGCAGGGCCAAACGGTCGTCTAGCGGGGCGGCATGGCGCAGGCTGCCACGCAGCGCTTCGCACAGGGCCGCGCCGGCTTCGTCGTCGGGCCACGCCTGCAGGCTGGCGTTCGCGGCGAGGGTGGCCGTGGCGAGGTCTTCGCGCGTGCGCGTGCCGTCGGCGGCGGCCTTGCAGGTGGCCTGCAGCGCGGCCAGAGCCGCCCGCGCGTCGGCGGTCCAACGCTTCAGGCGCAGCGCCCGGTCGGCGCTTTCGCGGCTGTGGGCGGCCAGCTGCGCCAGCAGGGCGGTGAACTCGCTGCGTTGCGCTTCCTCGACGGCCGCCGCGTCCAGGGCCTGCCAGGCGTGGTCCAGGTCGACGAGGCGGTTGACCGGCAGTTGCGCCTCACCCACGAGCGCCCGGGCCGCGGCGATCAGGTTCGCGGCTTGCGCACGGGTTTCGCGCTGGCTCACCAGGGCCTGGTAGCGCTGCTTGGCGACGCGGTGCACGCGACGGTCGTGGTTGCGGAATTCGCGCTCGGCCTGCTTCATCGCGGCTTCGCCCGTCAGCGCCGAAACGGCTGCCAGCTTGATGTCCAGCGGCGCGGCCTCGCCGGCCAGCGCCAGCAGCGCCGCGTCGTCGCCCAGCGCCGCTTGCAGCCGGGGCTGCCAGTCCACCGGAGCCGGCGCGGGCGCGGCGGCCTGGGCCGCCCGGTTCGAGGCGGCAGCGGCAGCCTTGGCGGCGGCGGGAGTGGGCGTGTCGCGCGTGGGCGCCACGTACTTCCTGAACATCCAGTCAATCTTCATGGTGGGGGGCTTCGACAGGTTCGCGGATCAGCGCGCATTGTGCGGGCTCGCCCGGCGTGCCCCTGCCGGGTCTGCGGGTGGTTCAGCCCGCCTTGACGGCGGTGTACTCGGAGAAGATGCCGAGCTCGACGTGACGCTTGGCGTCGTCGAACCCGGCGGCGCGCAACGCGGCCAGCACCGTGTCTGGCGGCACGCAGGCTTCGATGGTGTCCCAGTAGTAGCGCCAAAGCGTGGAGGTGTCGCTGCGGCGCGCCACGCCGCGCGCGATCCATGGCACCACGGTGCGCATGTAGCCTTTGAGCAGCAGGGCGGCTACGCGCCCGGTGGGCTTGGTGATCTCCAGCACCAGCAAGCGGCCGCCCGGCCGCAGCACGCGGTGGAATTCGGAGAACGCCGCGCTGAGGTCGGCGATGTGCCGCAGTGCATAGCCCATGCTGACGAAATCGCAGCTTGCATCGGGCCGGGGCAACGCCTCGGCGCGGCCAATCATCAGTTCGACCCCGGGCAAGGCCACTTCGCCCATCATGCCGGGGCTGGGGTCCACGCCGATGAGGTTGCCCCCTGGAACGATCAGCTTCAGCGCCTCGCGCGCCACCAGGCCGGTGCCTATGCCCACGTCGAGCACCTGTGCACCCTCGCCCAGGCCGGCGCGCTGCAGCGCATTGCGCCGGTACCGGCGGCCGGAGCCGAAGGCGAGCACGCGCTCGATGCGGTCGTAGTCGGGCGCGGTGTCGTCGAAGATGCGCTGCAGGAACTGCACATGTTCGACCTCGTCGCGGTAGTAGGCCGGCAAGGGCGCATGGGGCGGCAATGCCGAGGTCGGTGTGGAGGTCGCGGGTTGGGGTTCCATTGAGTCGATTATCGGCACATCGACTGCGGCCTCATGCGCGTGCCACGCTCGATGCGTCTTGCCCGGCCGCGAATTCGCGCGCATATGCCCGGTAGACGTCGGCGGACTCCTTGATCATCTGGCGCTTGCCTTCGTCCAGGGGCAACAAACGCCGCGCCGGGCGGCCGCCCCACAGCCAGCCGC
The DNA here is from genome assembly GCA_030681795.1 of Rubrivivax sp. Taxonomy (GTDB): domain Bacteria; phylum Pseudomonadota; class Gammaproteobacteria; order Burkholderiales; family Burkholderiaceae_C; genus Rubrivivax. The sequence continues at coordinate 157,918 of JAUXRG010000090.1, read as the reverse complement.
CTTCGAGCACCTGACCGGCGGTGGTGGTGGAGCCGGCGGCGACGAGCGTGTCGTCGCCCACCACCGTGCCAGGGGCCAGAACGCTCCCCATGCCCACGAGCACGCGCTCGCCCAGGCGGCAGTCGTGCAGCCGCACGTTGTGGCCGACGATGCAGTCGCGCCCGATCGTGATGGCGCGTTCGCTGCAGCGCAGGAGGCTGTTGTCCTGCACGTTGGCGCCGGCGCCGAGGTCCACGCCATGCCTCGGTGCGTCGACCACGCAGCCGAACCACAGGCTGCTGCCTTCGGCCATGCGCAGTTCGCCCTGGCCGGTGACGGTGGCGGCGACATAGCCGGTGGCCTTGCCCGCCCAGCGGTGGCCGAGCTCCGCAGGGGAACTCCGTGCGGCATGGGCCGATGCGCCGCGAATCCGTTCGTGCAGCGCACTCAACTCGGCGGCGCCTATGGGTCGCCGGGGCACGGCGGGCACGCCCTCGCACCAATGCCCGGCCGGCAGCACGCTGCGCGGAAACACCACCGAGCCGGCCGCCACCACCGATCCCGCGCCGACCACGCTGCCGTCGAGGACCGAGACCTGGTCTTCGATGACGCAGCCGTCGCCCACCGTGCAGGCGTGCACGACGCTGTGGCTGCCCACGGTGACGCCATCGCCCAGCATCGTGCCGTAGCGGCCGTGGGCGATGTGGACGGTGCTGCGCTCGCCCAGGTGCAAGTCGCGGCCCGCCACCACCACGTGGCCGTCGCCGCGGATCGTTGCGAAGGGCCCGAGAGTGGCGCCGGCCCCCAGCGTCACGCGGCCGAGGATCGCGCTGCCCGCATCGGCGCGGGCCAAAGGGCCGTGAAGCACGGGGGCCACGCCTTCAAAGGGCAGCAGGAAGGGGGCTCGTGGCGGCAGGTTCATGGCGGGCCGGCAGCTTGACTCGGTTTGTCGAAGCTTCTATTCTGTTGCCGAAATTCGGAATACGAAATACAGGACACTGCTGAAAGGCCAACCATGTCGAGTACCAAGATTCGCGTCCTGCTGGCCAAGGTGGGCCTGGATGGCCACGACCGCGGCGTCAAGGTCGTGGCCCGCTGCCTGCGCGACGCCGGCATGGACGTCGTCTATACCGGGCTGCACCGTTCTCCCGACGAGGTGGTGGCCGCGGCGGTTCAGGAGGATGTCGATGTGTTGGGCATCAGCCTGCTCTCGGGCGCGCACATGACGATCTTCCCCAAGGTCATCGCCGGCCTGAAGGCGCGTGGGGTGGACGACATGATCCTCGTTGGCGGCGGCGTCATGCCCGACGAGGACGTGGTAGCGCTCAAGGCCATGGGCGTGCACGAGGTGCTGCTGCAGGACACGCCGCCCAAGGAGATCATCGCCACCATCGAACGCTTGGTCGCCGAGCGCGGCGAACGCTGAAGCCTCGCTGCAAGGAGACACGCCATGGCCGAGATGGAATCCTGGAGCTGGCCACCGCGATACGACAACGCGTATTGCCCGGCACCGAGCAGCCGCTACTGGTTCCCGGTGCGCGAAACCATGGACGCTGGCGAGCGCGACGCGGCCATCGTGCAGCGGCTGCGCGAGGTCTGCGACTACGCCTACAGGAGCTGCGACTTCTACCGCCACAAGTGGGACGAGGCCGGCTTCCACCCCAGCCAGGTCAAGTCGCTGGAAGACTTCGAGCGCCACTGCCCGGTGGTGACCAAGGCCGACCTGCGCGCCGCGCAGCACCGCGCGCCGCCGTTCGGCGACTACCTGTGCATCCCCGACATCGAGGTTTTCCACATCCACGGTACCTCGGGCACGACGGGCCGGCCCACCGCCTTCGCCATCGGCCGCGATGACTGGAACCACATCGCCAACGCCCATGCCCGCATCATGTGGGGCATGGGCATCCGGCCCGGCGACATCGTCTTCGTGGCCGCGATCTTCAGCCTGTACATGGGCAGCTGGGGCGCGCTTTCGGGCGCCGAACGGCTGGGGGCCAAGGCCTTCCCCTTCGGCGCCGGTGCGCCGGGCATGTCGCAGCGCGCCGTGCAGTGGCTGGCCATGATGAAGCCGAAGGCGTTCTATGGCACGCCGTCGTACGCGCTCTACCTGGCCGAAACGGCGGTCAAGGAGGGCCTGAGTCCGGCCGACTTCGGTTTGGAGCGCATGTTCTTCTCGGGCGAACCCGGCGCCTCGGTGCCGGGCGTGCGCGACCGCATCATCAGTGCCTACCAGGCTCAGGTCTTCGACTGCGGCTCGATGGCCGAGATGTCGCCTTTCATGAACGTGGCCGCCTCGGCCGAATCGAGCCTGGGCATGCTGTGCTGGCAGGACGTCTGCTACACCGAGGTCTGCGACCCCAAGACCTTCGAGCGCGTGCCCTACGGCCAGCGCGGCACACCGGTCTACACGCACCTGGAGCGGACCTCGCAGCCGATGATCCGGCTCGTCTCGGGCGACCTGGCGCTGTGGACGAACGACAAGACCGCCTGCGGCCGCACGTACCCGAGCCTGCCGCAGGGCATCTTCGGCCGCATCGATGACATGCTGACGATCCGCGGCGAGAACGTCTATCCGAGCGAGATCGACGCCGTGCTCAGCCGGCTGCCCGACTACGGCGGCGAGCACCGCATCATCGTCAGCCGCGACGGCCTGATGGACGAGTTGCTGGTGCGCGTCGAAACCACGGCCGAACTCAGCGCCCAGGGCGTGCAGGCCATGCAGGCTTTCCGCGACCAGGTGGCGAATTCGGTGCGCACCATGCTCGGCCTGCGCACCCTGGTCGAGGTGATGGTGCCAGGCACCTACCCGCGCACCGACTTCAAGGCGCGCCGCGTCATCGACGACCGCGAGGTCTTCAAGGAGATGGCTCGGCGCTTGCAGCCCGGGGCCGCGTGATGGCGCGACTCGTGCCTTCGGATGCGCTGGTGCCGCGCGCCTTGGCCGGTGACAACGCCGCCATGGCGCGGCTGATGACGCGCGCCGAAGCCGGCTCGCCCGAATGCCGCGGCGCGATGGCGCAGCTCTACGCCCGGGCCGGGCGCGCGCACGTCATCGGCATCACCGGCGTGCCGGGCAGCGGCAAGTCGACGCTGGTCTCGACGCTGGCGCTCAAACTGCGTGCCAGCGGCAGGCGCGTGGGCATCATCGCCGTGGACCCGTCCAGCCCTTATTCCGGGGGCTCGATCATGGGCGACCGCATCCGTATGAGCGAGCTGGTGCAGGACGAAGGCGTCTTCATCCGCAGCATGGCCACGCGCGGCGCACAGGGCGGCATGGCAAGGGCTTCGCTGGAAGCGGTGGACGTGCTCGACGCGGCGGGCTTCGAGGTGATCGTGATCGAGACCGTCGGCGTGGGCCAGGCCGAGGTCGAGATCGCGCGCGCCGCGCACACCGTGGTGGTGGTGTCGGCGCCGGGCCTGGGCGACGACATCCAGGCCATCAAGGCCGGCATCCTCGAGATCGCCGACATCCACGTCGTCAGCAAGTGCGACCGCAGCGACGCCAGCCGGACTGTCAGCGAGTTGAAGAACATGCTGACGATGGGCCTGTCGCTGGCCAGCGGTGGCGGCTGGAACGCGCCCGTCGTGCCCACCAGCTCGGCCCGGGGCGAAGGCTTCGAGCCGCTCATCGAATGCCTGGAGCGCCACGGCCACTACATGCGCAGCTCGGAGGCCGGCCGCGAGCGCGTGCGCCGGATTGCCGAGTTCCGCATGCTCAAGACCGCCGAAGACCTGCTGCACCAGCGCTTCCTCGCCGCGCGCCAGGGCGCGCTCGCCGCGGTGTCCGACCAGCTGGCCGAGCGCCGCATCTCACCGTATCAGGCTGCCGAGCGTCTGCTCGACGGCATCAACCTGGAAACCGCGCCATGAACACCAAGCCATCCAACGCCGAGCAACAGGCCCTGGAAGCGCAGGTCAAGGACTGGGAAGCCAACGAAGTGGCCGCCTTCCTGGCCAAGCAGAAGGAGAGGAAGGCGCAGTTCCACACCTTCGGTGGTCTGCCGCTCAAACGCACCTACACGCCGGCGGACGTCGCGGCCACGCCGTTCGAGGACATCGGCCTGCCCGGCCGCTACCCGTTCACGCGCGGCCCCTATCCCACCATGTACCGCAGCCGCACCTGGACGATGCGCCAGATCGCCGGCTTCGGCACCGGCGAGGACACCAACAGGCGTTTCAAGTACCTCATCGCGCAGGGCCAGACGGGGCTGTCGACCGACTTCGACATGCCCACGCTGATGGGCTACGACTCCGACCACCCGATGAGCGAAGGCGAGGTGGGCCGCGAAGGCGTTGCCATCGACACCCTGGCCGACATGGAGGCGCTGCTCGAAGGCATCGACCTGGAGAAGATCTCGGTCTCGCTGACGATCAACCCCTCGGCCTGGATCCTGCTGGCCATGTACGTGGCGCTGGCCATGAAGCGCGGCTGCGACCTGAACAAGCTCTCGGGCACGATCCAGGCCGACATCCTCAAGGAGTACATGGCGCAAAAAGAATACGTGTTCCCGATTGCGCCCTCGGTGCGCATCGTGCGCGACTGCATCACCTACTGCGCGCAGCGCATGAAGCGCTACAACCCGATCAACATCTCGGGCTACCACATCTCCGAGGCGGGCTCGTCGCCGCTGCACGAGGTCGCGTTCACGATGTGCAACCTCATCACCTACGTCGAAGAGGTGAAGAAGACCGGCATGCCCGTCGACGAGTTCGCGCCGCGCCTGGCCTTCTTCTTCGTCTGCCAGGCCGACTTCTTCGAGGAGATCGCCAAGTTCCGCGCTGCCCGGCGCGTCTACGCCAAGATCATGAAGGAGCGCTTCGGTGCCACCAACCCCGAGAGCATGCGGCTGCGATTCCACTGCCAGACGGCGGCGGCCACGCTGACCAAGCCGCAGTACCAGATCAACATCGTGCGCACGGCGCTCCAGGCCCTGTCGGCGGTGCTGGGCGGCGCGCAGAGCCTGCACACCAACGGCATGGACGAGGCCTTCTCCATCCCCACCGAAGAGGCGATGAAGATCGCGCTGCGCACGCAGCAGATCATTGCCGAGGAGGCGCATGTCACCGAGGTGGTGGACCCGCTCGGCGGCTCGTATTACCTGGAACATCTGACGAGCGAATACGAGCGCAAGATCTTCGAGGTCATCGCCGAGGTCGAGGCCCACGGCGGCACCCTCAAGCTCATCGAGGAAGGCTGGTTCCAGCGCCACATCGCCGACTTCGCCTATGAGCAGGCGTTGAACAAGCAGAGCGGCGACAAGCCGGTGATCGGCGTCAACATCTACCGCGAGCCGGACGAGGTGCAGGACCTGGAAACGCACCCGCACGACCCCACGGCCGAGAAGCGCCAGATCGAGCGCCTGCAGCGCATCCGCCGCGAGCGCGACAACGCCAAGGTGCAGGCCTTGCTAGCCCGGCTGGTCGAAGTGGCCCGGGACGACACGCAGAACATCATGCCCGTGACCATCGAGCTCGTGCAGGCCGGCGCCAGCATGGGCGACATCATCGAACGGCTGAAGACGCTGTGGGGCACCTACCGAGAAGTGCCGGTGTTCTGACCACCGCCGCGATGAGCACGCAGCCTGAGGCGATGGTGGACGACGACACGGCGGCGGCCGTCATCGCGCGCTTTCTCAAGGCGCAGGGCGTGAGCCGCGTGTTCACCCTGTGCGGCGGCCACATCATGCCGATCTTCATGCGCTTGGCCGCCGCGGGCATCCGCATCGTCGATGTGCGCGACGAGCGCGCTGCGGTCTACATGGCGCATGCGCACGCCGAGCTCACGGGCGAGCTGGGTGTCGCCCTCGTCACCGCCGGCCCCGGCGTCACCAACGCCGTGACCGGCATCGCCAACGCGCATGTGGCGCGGGCTTCGGTGCTGGTGCTCTCGGGCACGCCGCCGCGCGCGCAGGACCACCGCGGCGCCCTGCAGGACCTGCCGCACACCGAGCTCGTGCGCCCCATCACGCGCTACGCCCGCACGGTGCGCGATCCCGCACTCTTGCTGCAAGAACTGGCCGAGGCCGTCGCGCGGGCCCAGGGGCAGGGCGGCGACCCGGGCCCGGTCTATCTGGACTTCCCCACCGACGTGTTGCGTGCCACGGTGCCGCGCGCCGTGCAATTGGCCGAGCACTACACGCCGCGTGCGCGCAGCGTGTTGCAGCCTGACCCGGCCGCAGTGGCCCAAGCCATGGAACTGCTCTGGTCGGCACGCCGGCCGGTGGTCATCAGCGGCCGCGGCGCGCGCGGCGCCGGGCCCGAGCTGCGCGCCCTGCTCGAGCGCTGCGGCGCGCTCTACCTGGACACCGGCGAGAGCCGCGGCCTCGTCCCCGACGATCACCCGTCCGTTGCCGCCGCCCTGCGCGGCCGACTGATGGGCGAGGCCGATGTCGTCGTCACCGTGGGCCGCCGGCTCGACTTCCAGCTCGCCTACGGCTCACCGGCGGTATTCGGCGCGGTGCGCTTCATCCGCATCGCCGACGCGCCTGGCGAACTGCGCGACAACCGCCGCGGCGAGGTCGAGCTCTACGCCCAGCCGGCCGCGGCCTTGCGCGCCATCGTCGCAGCGGCCGGTGATCGCGTGAGCGCTCTGGACCGCGAGTGGGCCCGCGCCGCGCGCGCCGAGCACGAGACGCGTGTCGCCAGGCTGCGCGCTTCGATGGCCGCCGCCGAGCCCGATGCCCAAGGCCGCATGCACCCCAATCGCTTGCTGGCTGCCCTGCAAAAGCAGATGGCGAGCGATGCCGTTCTGGTGGCCGACGGCGGCGACTTCCTCAGCTTCGCCCGCGTGGGGCTCAGCGCATCGACCTACCTCGACCCCGGCTCGCTGGGCTGCATCGGCGTGGGCACGCCCTTCGGCGTGGCCGCCTCGCTGGCCTTCCCCGGGCGCCAGGTGGTGGTGGCCACGGGCGACGGGGCCTTCGGCTTCAACGCCATGGAAATCGACACGGCGGTGCGCCACCAGGCCAAGCTGCTGATCGTGGTGGCCAACAACGGCGCCTGGCAAATCGAGGTCAGCGACCAGGTCGAGAACTGGGGCCAGGTGGTCGGCACGCGGCTGCAGTTCGCCGACCATGCCGCCATGGCGCGCGCCTTCGGCATGCACGGCCAGCGTGTGGAGCGCGAACAAGACCTGGCCGCTGCCATCGCCACGGCCATACAGAACCTGCCCGCGCTGCTCGACGTGGTGGTCAGCACCGAGGCGCGCTCGGCCGACAGCCGCTCGGGCCTGGCCGTGGTGCCCGACCTGCAGGCCGTGGACGCCTGGGACCAGGCCGAGCGGCGCTGGCGCGCCGGCAGCGATTGAGCGCGGCCGCCGGATGCGCCACCCCACAGTGAACTGAAGCCCTCAAGCCCTTGACCCCGAACCCCATGCCCGAACCCCGCACCGCCACACGCACCGAAGACAGCCCGCTGAATATCGCCGTACCGTGGGTCACGCCACCGCTGTACGAACAGGCCTATGCGTCGATATTGGAGGCCATCTGCGGCGGCGTGCTGCGCCCCGGTGATCGCATCAATCAGGACGAGCTCGCGGCCCGGCTCAAGGTCTCGCGCCAGCCGGTGACGCAGGCGCTCACCGTGCTGCGCACGCAGGACTTCGTGCAGGACGCGGGTCGCCGTGGCCTGGTGGTCGCGCCATTGCGCCGGGGCTTCTTCGAGGCGCTGTACCAGTTGCGCGAGTCGCTGGACCCGATGGCCGCCAGGTTGGCGGCGCGTCACCACGAGGCCCTAGCGCGCGAGACCGGGCTGGCCCTGCTGGCGCGCGGGCAGGCCGCCCTGGCCGAAGGCTCGCTGGCCGCGCTGACCAGTGCCGACATGGCCTTCCACATGTGGCTCTACGAGGCCGCGGGCAACCCCTTGCTGGTCGAGACACTGCGCCTGTATTGGCACCACCTGCGCCGCGCGATGACGCTGGTGGTCGCGCCCGCGCCGGACCGCGGTCGCGTCTGGGGCGAACATGGCGCCATCCTGGAAGCGGTCCTCGCCGGCGACCAAGCGCAAGCCGAGCGGCTCTCGCTGGCACACATCCAGGGCGCGGCCGAGCGCGTGATGAAGGCTTTCCCCGAAGCGCCAGGCTGACCGCCGCTCGGCTATTCAGCCATCTGGTTTCTTGGCGACTTGCCCCGTGCGAACGGGCTAGCGCCCGACCACCCCCAGGCCTTCGCACAGCTGACCCAGGCGCCGGGCGTCGGTGCCTTGCAGTTCGCCGGCGCTCAGGCGCGTCGCGCGTTCGATGGAACGCAGCCTGAAGAACAGCTCGTCCTCGACGGACTCGACCTCCGCGGCGTCCTGGTCGGAGACCGAATGGCTGCTCCACAGACCGCTGGCGTACCAGCCGGTGCGCAGTCGTCCGAGCAGGTATTGCGCCAGCGCCAGGGCGCCCTTGAGCGCGGGGGATTCGGCGTCGGCGGCCAGCGCGCCAGCGCTGTCGTACGAGGTTTCCAGCGCGGCGTCGAGCCGGGCCAGGCGCAGCTGCACCTCCTCGGTGTGGCGGCTGGCGCTGGGCAGCGGCTGCGCGCGCAAGGCCACGCTGACGTGAGCCAGGTGCGCTAGTTCGCCGCGCAGGGCGCCCAACGCAACTTCGGCCACAGCCAGCAGTCGCCCCAGCGGCGAGAGGGCCTCGCGCCTCAGGCCATGCGCGTAGCCCGAGCCGTCCATGCGCTCGTGGTGCTCGGCCACGGCGCGCCAGCGCCGCAGGGTAGTTCGTCAACTGTGCGATCAGCAACTGGCCCAGGTGGGGGTGCACCACCAGTTGCTGGTAGCTCTGGAAGTCCAGCGTGCGATCGGCACCGCCCTCGCCGAAGCGCGGGTCGATGTACATCTCGCCCAGGTCGTGCAGCAGGCCGCCCAGCATCGCCAGGCGCAACTCCGCCGTGCTGCCGCCATGGGCGGCCATAAGCGCGCCGGCCAGCGCCATGGCCTGCAGCGCGTGGTCGCTTGGTTTCGCTGGCTTCGAGGATCGTTGCCAGCGCGTGCGGGTTGGCGGACGAGAAGGCAGCCTGGCTGGCGGGCGGGGGTCATGAAAGGTCTCCGGGCGGGACGGGATCTCGATGGATTTCGGTCGCGCAGCGCAGTTCTGAAGCCCGCCACCCGTGTCTTCGCACCGCCCGGGCCGCTGCCGCCTTGGCCGGGCTAGGGATTGCGCCGGCACCAGCGCGGCCGATACCCTGTGAGCCCCATCCACCCGCAAGAGGACCCGACCATGGCCAAGAGAGCAATCTGCGTGGGCATCAACAAATTCGCCCTGTACCCGCAATTCGCCTTGAACGGTTGCGTCAACGACGCCCGCGACATGGCCGCGCTGTGCAAGAACCTGCTCGGCTTCAAGGCGTCGGAGGTCACGGTGCTGGTTGACGCCCAGGCCACCAAGGCGGCCATCATGGCCCAGCTCAAGGTCGCGGTGGCCGACGCCAAGGCGGGCAAGCTGAGTTACATCCTCTTCAGCTGGTCGTCGCACGGCACGCAGACGACCGACCGCAGCGGCGACGAACCCGACGGCAAGGACGAGGCCTTCGTGCCCCACGACATCGCCGAGAAGGCCGGCGACTGGGACCCCGCCCACATCATCACCGACGACGAGTTCCACGACCTGTTCCAGCAACTGCCCGAATCGGTGCTGCTCGAGGTCTACCTCGACACCTGCCACAGCGGCACCGGGTTGCGCGGCGCCGAGTTCAGCCTGCACGCTCCGCGCCCGCGCTATGTGGCGCCTCCCAGTGGCCAGGGCCCGGTGAAGCAGAAGTCCGTCACCGGTTTCGCCCTGGCGCGCGCGACCGAGGCACCGGCCACGCACCAGATCCTGTGGAGCGGCTGCAAGGCCAACCAGACCAGCGCCGACGCCTACTTCGACGGCCGCTACAGCGGCGCCTTCACCTACTACTTCGTGAAGGCGATGACGGCCACGCAGAACAAGCTCTCGCGCAAGGCCGTCGTGACCCAGATGCGCGCGGCCATGAAGGGCAAGTTCAGCCAGGTGCCGCAGCTGGAGAGCAACGCCAGCAACCGCAAGACGGCGGTGGCGCTGTAGCTGTAGTCGTAGGCCGCCGAGGCGGGCGCCGGGCCGCCGAGGCCGAACCCGTGCCGCGGCGGCGGCCCGCGGACAATTTCACTCGGGCATCGAGAGCCGCTTCACCGCCTTGACGAAGCGCGCCAGCGTGGGCGACAGCACGCCCGGAGTGAGGCGTATGTCCAGCAACTGGAAGCGCCCGCGGGTGGCGTGGGCGAGCGCCAGCGCGGCCACCAGTTCGGCCCGCGTATTCACGGCGTGGCCGTCGCCGCCCATGCCGGCGGCCATGGCGGCGAAGTCCCAGCGGTCCAGATCGTTGAAATGCGCGCCGGGCTCGAAGGTGCGCAGCATTTCCCAGCTGGCGTTGTTGAAGACCAGCACGATGGGGTCGCAGCCGCAGCGGCGGGCATTGCCGAGCTCCCAACCCGTCATCTGGAAGGCGCCGTCGCCCACCAGGATGATCGGCCGCTGCCCGGTGGCCACCTGGACACCCAGGCCGGCAGGCACGCCGTAGCCCATGGTGGCGTAGTAGCCGGGGGCCACGAGTTCGGCATGCCCGATGTCCATGGCGGTGAACAGGCAGTCGCCCATGTCGCTGGCCAACGGCATGGGGCCGTGCTCGTGCAGCAGTGCGTTGACGGCGGCGGAAATATCGCCCGGCGTGACCGGTTCGTCGTCGGCTGGCGGTGGCGCCACGCTGGCTGGGGCCGGTGTGTATGCGGCCGTGGAGGGCGCCAGCGCGGGCACGCGTTCGAGCAAGGCTTCCACCAGCGATGCGATGGGCAGTTCGTGATAGACATGGTGGCCCATGACCACGTTGTCGTCGTAGACCTGGATCGCTCCGCGCAGGTCGATGCGCCGGGCGGAGACACCGAAGTTCGTATCCGAGACGATCACGCCCAGCAGCAGCAGGCCGTCGGCGCGTTCCACCAGCTCGCTCACCACCGGGTCGCCGGCCAGGCCCAGGTAGGTGCCCACCAAGGGGGCGTCGGCATGCGCGAGCAAGCCGCGGCCCATGAAGCTCGTGACCACCGGAATGCCCAGGCGCCGCGCCAGTTCGGCGACGCGGGCCTCCAGGCCATAGCGGCGTATTTCCACGCCCACCATCAGCACCGGCCGCTGGGCGGCGCGAAGCCGCGAGAGCAGTTCGTCGGCACAGGCCGCCAGACGCTGGGCATCGGGCACGAAGGGCGGCGTCTGCGGCACGGCGGCGCAGGGCCGGCCGGGCATGTCGCGCGGGATTTCCAGGTAGACCGGCCGTGAGCGCGCCAGCGCCGCGTCGAGCACGCGGGCGATGCGCTCGGGGGCGCGGTCGGCGTCGTCCAGCCGGGCGCGGTCGACCGTGAGTTCCTCGTAGAGCCGCCACTGCGAGTCCAGCGTTTTCACCTGGTGGTGCAGCAACAGCCCGCTCGCCGCCTCGTGCGCCGCCGGCGCGCCCGAGAGCACCACCAGGGGCACGCGCTCGGCGTAGGCGCCGGCCACCGTATTCACGAGATTGAACGCCCCCGCGCCGTAGGTGACGGCAGCCACCCCCAGGCCGCCACGGGCGCGCGCCGCGGCATCGGCGGCGAAGCCCACGCCGGGTTCGTGCGACAGCGTGACCAGGGGCAGCAGCGCCGAACGCTCGATCTCGCGGAACAGCGGCAGCGCGAAGTCGCCGGGGATGCCGAAGATCTCGGTGGCGCCACGCGCCTTGAGCGCCTGCAGCAGGCGCGTGGTGAGGTTCATCAGTGCAGCACCAGCAGCGGCAACCTGCTGCCGGCCAGCACGGCCTTGGTCTGTGAGCCGAAGAGAAATTCCCCGAAGGCGCCTCGCCCGTGGGTGACCATGAGGATCAGGTCGCAGCCGCGCGATTCGGCGGCTTCGATGATGGCGCGGTCCACGCGCGGCACCTGGTCGTAATAGCCCTCGAAGGGCACGCCGGCGGCGCGCGCGCACTCCTCGAAGTGCGACAGCACCTCCTTGGCGTGCGCCGTGGTCATGGCGTCATGCTCCTTCAGGTCTTCGTCGGTCCAGCCCCCCTGCTGCGCCCCCAGCGGGGTTGGCGGCAGCGGCTCGGCCACGAACCCGGTGATCGCGGCACCGAGCTGGCGCGCCAGCTCCACGCTGGCCTGGATGGCCCGTTCCGACAGGTCGCTGCCATCGACTGGAACCAGAATGCGTCGGTACATGGCCGGAGCCTCCTTGATATTCGCCGGGACGAGCGGGTCCCAGGGTGAGCGAATTTAGGGCTGCGCCTGCCGTGGATGTTTCGTCCAGATCAAGGAATGCTGGGTTTGTCACCGGGCATCCGGCCTTTCATGCCGCTGCGAACGCCCCCCGGGGTGCCGTGGGGCCCCTTGTTCGGCGGTAGGCTACGTGTCATGCGCAAGACCGGGCAGGGCGGGCTGGTGTACTCGACCGAGGCGGGCCGCATGTGCCCGGCCTGCCGCGCGCCGGTGGCCGCCTGCACTTGCGGCGCCCCCGCCCGGCCCGCCGGCGACGGGGTGGTGCGCGTGAGCCGCGAAACCAAGGGCCGCGGCGGCAAGACGGTCACCCTGGTGCGCGGCCTGGCCGGCGACGACGCCACGCTCACGGCGCTGGCCAAGCGGCTGAAGGCGGCCTGCGGCTCCGGTGGCACGGTGAAGGATGGCGTGATCGAGATCCAGGGCGACCACCGCGAGCGCGTGCTGGCGTTTCTCAAGCAGGCAGGCCTGCATCGGGACTAATTGAGCACGCTCAATCCCCTGTGCTGTGCTGGATGTAGCCTCTTGCGGCTACGTAAACCAGCGCAGGAGGTCATCATGGGACGGAGCAAGTTGCAGCGGACGGTGGGGATTGCGGTCCTGGCGGGAGCGCTGGTCTTCATTGGGGGGTGCGCCAATGCGCAGACGACGACTTCATCCGCAGTGCGCGTTTCCGGGCCGCATTTGCAGCTCTGGCTGGATCACAACTTTACTAGTGCGAGCTTGAGTCACACGAACGGGTGTTTCTTCATGACCACCGGGGCGGCCAACGCACGGACGCAGTTCCTGAGTTGCCCCGATGGATGGTCGGACACACTCAAAGGCTCGTCGCGCGTGGTGGGGGACACGCTTTGCTACACATTTCCCTATCCCGACCGGCCCCTGGCCGAGCAATGCCGCGAGTGGTATTGGGTGGGGGACCACAAGGTCGAAATGCGTGCCAACGGCGTCGTTTTCTCGACAGGCTACATCCTGTCGGTGGTTCCGATCCCCGGCAAGTAGCACCAAGCCGCAAGGCGCCTCGTCGCGAAGCCGCCTCGCGGGCCGTGGGGTGCTCTCAGCGCGCTGCGGGGGCGCCGCCGGCGCGGCGCCACGCCAACACGCCCAGCGTGAGGGCGCAGAAAGCCGCACCGGTCAGGAAGGTGGCCTGCGAGCCGAAGCTGTCCCACAGCAGCCCGGCCACGGCGCTGGAGACGAGCATCGCCACGCCGCTGACCAGGTTGAACAGGCCGTAGGCCGTGCCGCGCAGCTCCGCCGGTGCGGTACCGGCCACCATGGCCGCGAGCAGGCCTTGCGTCATGCCCATGTGCACGCCCCACAGCGCCACGCCCAGGAGCAGCAGGGGCCAGCCGCCCGCTGCGGCCAGCACCAGGTCCGAGACGATGAGGACGACCAGCCCCAGAGCCAGCAGCTTGCGGTGGCTCATCGTGTCCGAGAGCTTGCCGAAGGGGTAGGCCGAAGCGGCGTAGACCAGGTTCATCGCCACCATCACCAGCGGCACCAGTGCCATGGGCACACCCACCTGCTGCGCGCGCAGCACCAGGAAGGCCTCGCTGAAACGGGCCAGCGTGAAGATCGCGCCCAGGCCCACCACCCAGCGGTAGCCCGGGCCCAGCCGCCGCAAGGCTTCGCGGCGCAGCGGGTTGCGGCGCACCGCGCCCGCGGTGGGCGGCGGCTCGCGCAGCCCGAAGCCCAGCAGCGCCACCGCCAGCGCGCCGGGCACGACGGCGACCCAGAATACGGCGCGGAAGTCGTTGGCCCACAACAACATCAGGCCGGTGGCCAGCAGCGGCCCGGCGAAGGCGCCCACGGTGTCCAGCGACTGGCGCAAGCCGAAGGCCGCGCCGCGCAAGGCGGGGGGCGTGAGGTCGGCCACCAGCGCGTCGCGCGGGGCGCCGCGTATGCCCTTGCCGATGCGGTCGACGAAGCGCGCCGCCACCACCGCACCCAGCCCGGTGGCCAGGGCGAACACCGGCTTGGTGAACGCGCCCAGCGCATAGCCCAGCAGCGCCAGGCCCTTGCGCCGGCCGAGGTAGTCGCTGAGCACGCCCGAGAAGACCTTGGTGATCAGCGCCGTGGCTTCGGCAACGCCTTCGATGAGGCCGACGGTGAGCATGCTGGCACCCAGCGTGCCGACCAGGAACATCGGCAACAGGCTGTGGATCATCTCCGAGGAGATGTCCATCAGCAGGCTCACGAAGCCCAGCACCCAGACTCCGGGCGGAAGGCTCTTCAGCATGTTCTCGGGGTCTCTCGCATGCCGGATTGTGGCCATTGGGACTATCCCTGTGGGGGATCATTGCGCCACGTCAAGTCAATACGCCGAACTGGACGCACACGCTACCCATAGTGTACAAACGCCGTCTCGACCTCATATCTAGTGTCCACAACAATGCAGCCCACCCAGCCCGACGCGCCCGCCGCGGCCCATTCACAGCCTTTGGCCGTCATCAAGCGAGACGGCCGCACGGTGGCCTTCGACGAGAGCAAGATTTGCGACGCCATGGCGCGCGCCGGTGCCGCCACGGGCGAGTTCGACGCCGAGCGCGCCGCGGACCTGACGCGCCAGGTCGTGGCCCGGCTGCGTCGCCGCGTCACCGGCATAGAGCAGATCCAGGACGATGTCGAACGCGTGTTGCACGAGGCCGGTCACTTCGCCACCGTGCGCGCCTACATCGTCTACCGCGAACAGCACCGCACGCTGCGCCAGGACCGCAACGTGGCCGTGGACGTGGAGCGCTCGGTCAACGAATACCTGGCGCGGCAGGACTGGCGTGTCAACGCCAACGCCAACCAGGGCTATTCGCTGGGCGGGCTGATCCTCAACGTCTCGGGCAAGGTCATCGCCAACTACTGGCTCAACCATGTCTACCCGCCCGAGGTGGGCGTGGCGCACCGCGAGGCCGACTTCCACATCCACGACCTGGACATGCTCAGCGGCTACTGCGCCGGCTGGTCGCTGCGCACGCTGCTGCACGAGGGCCTCAACGGCGTGCCGGGCAAGGTCGACTCCAGCGCGCCCAAGCACCTCTCCAGCGTCATCGGCCAGATCGTCAACTTCCTGGGCACGCTGCAAAACGAATGGGCCGGCGCGCAGGCCTTCAGCTCCTTCGACACCTATCTCGCGCCCTACATCCGCAAGGATGGGCTGGACTACACCCAGGTACGCCAGTGCATGCAGGAGCTGATCCACAACCTCAACGTGCCCTCGCGCTGGGGCACGCAGACGCCGTTCACCAACCTCACCTTCGACTGGACCTGCCCCGAAGACCTGCGCGAGCAGGTGCCGGTGATTGCGGGCAAGGAGATGCCGTTCACCTACGGCGACCTCCAGCCCGAGATGGATCTGATCAACCAGACCTATATCGACGTGATGATGGAAGGCGACGCCATGGGGCGCGTCTTCACCTTCCCCATCCCGACCTACAACATCACGCGTGATTTCGACTGGGAGCACCCGAACACCGAACGCCTGTTCGAGATGACCGCCAAGTACGGCCTGCCGTACTTCCAGAACTTCCTCAACTCTGACCTCGAGCCGAAGATGGTGCGCTCGATGTGCTGCCGCCTGCAGCTCGACCTGCGCGAGCTGCTCAAGCGCGGCAACGGCCTCTTCGGCTCGGCCGAGCAGACCGGCTCGCTGGGCGTCGTCACGTTGAACTGCGCCCGCCTGGGCTATTTGCACGCGGGGGACGAGGCCGGCCTGCTGGCACGCACCGACGAGCTGCTGCACCTGGCGCGCACCAGCCTGGAGATCAAGCGCAAGGTCATCCAGGGCCACATCGACAGTGGTCTGTTCCCCTACACCAAGCGTTTCCTGGGCACGCTGCGCAACCATTTCGCCACGGTGGGGGTGAACGGCATCAACGAGATGATCCGCAACTTCAGCGCCGACCGCCACGACATCACCACGCCCGAAGGCGAGGCCCTGGCGCTGCGCTTCCTGGACCACATCCGCGAGCGCATCACGGTGATGCAGGAGGAAACCGGCAACCTCTACAACCTGGAGGCCACGCCGGCCGAAGGCACGACCTACCGCTTCGCCAAGGAAGACCGCAAGCGCCTGCCCGGCATCCTGCAGGCCGGCACCGAGGCGCAGCCCTACTACACCAACTCGTCGCAGCTGCCGGTGGGCTTCACCACCGACGCCTTCGAGGCGCTCGAGCGCCAGGAAGCGCTGCAGCGCAAGTACACCGGCGGCACCGTGCTGCACCTCTACCTGGGCGAGCGCGTCTCCTCGGCGGCGGCCTGCCGCGAACTGGTGCGCCGTGCGCTGAGCCGTTTCCGGCTGCCCTACATCACCATCACGCCGACTTTCTCCATCTGCCCGACGCACGGCTACCTGGCCGGCGAGCACGCCTTCTGCCCCAAGTGCGACGACGAGGCGCTGGCGCGCAAGCGCGAGAACGCCGCAGCGGTGGCTCCACCCACGGTATCTGCCTGAGAGCAGCCGCCGCGCCCTATGATCTGACCGTCCGCGAAAGGACCACCCCATGAGCCAAAGCCTGACCCCCCTGATCCACCCCGTGCTGGCCGAGCATGAGCGCCAGCGTTGCGAGGTCTGGACCCGCGTCATGGGCTACCACCGCCCCAAGACCTCGTTCAACATCGGCAAGCAAGGTGAGTTCAACGAGCGCCGCTGCTTCACCGAGCCCGGCCGTGAAGACGCGCAGGCGGCGCAGACAGAGGCCGGGCGCGAAGCCGTTTGTGCTTGAACTCGGCGGCTTCACGCCGCTGACCACCACCGACTGGCCGGGCAAGCTGGCCGCGGTGGCCTTCGTGCAGGGCTGCCCCTGGCATTGCCGCTACTGCCACAACCCGGAACTGCAGCCGCGCGGCGTCCATCACGGCCCGCTGTGGCCCGAGGTGCTGGCCATGCTGGCGCGCCGCGTGGGCCTGCTCGACGGCCTGGTCTTCAGCGGCGGCGAGCCCACGCTGGAGCCCGACCTGGCCCAGGCCGTGGATGAGGTTCGCGCACTGGGCCTGAAGGTGGGCCTGCACACCGCAGGCATCTACCCCGAGCGCCTGGCGGCGCTTTTGCCCGCGCTGGACTGGGTGGGCTTCGACCTCAAGACAGACGCCGCGGGCTACGACGCGCTGACCACCCGACGCGACAGCGCCGCACCGGTGCGCCGGGCGCTCGACCACCTGCTGGCCAGCGGGGTCGACCACGAGATCCGCACCACCTATCACCCGTCCATCGTCGGCGACGAGGCGCTCGTGGCCATGGCCCGCCAGCTCAAGGCCATAGGCGCGACGACCTGGGTGCTGCAGCGCTGGCAGCCTTTCGACGAGGCCTCGGCCGACCTCGTGGCGAGCTGGCATTGGCCCCTGCCGGCGCTGCTCGAGCAGTTGCGCAGCGACATCCCGGCTTTGACGCTGCGCTGAAGCGTTGCCGGCAGGGCGCGCGGCCTATACCGCGTGCCAGACCGCGGCAAAGAAGTGGCAGGTGCTGCCGGTCAGCACGAACAGATGCCACACCAGGTGCCCGTAGTGGAACTTCGTGTCGAACAGGAAGACGCCCGCGCCCAGCGTATAGGACAGGCCGCCGGCCACCAACCAGGCCAGACCGGGGCCCGACAGGCGCTCGAACATGGGCACCGCCGCGATCAGCGCCACCCAGCCCATGGCCACGTACAGCCCGGTCGACCACAAGGGGTGACGCAGGCGGTTGGCGAGCTTGGCGATCACGCCGAAAGTGGCCACGCCCCAGACGATGCCCATGAGCGTCCAGCCCCAGGCGCCACGCAGCACGCCCAGCAGGTAGGGCATATAGCTGCCGGCGATGAAGACGTAGATCGCGGCGTGGTCCAGCCGGTTGAAGGCTCGCTTGGCGCGCCCGGGCCGCAGCGCGTGGTACAGGGTCGAAGTGCCGTACGACAGGATCATCGACGCCGCGAAGATCGCCGCGCCGACCACGTCGGCCGCCGTGCCGCGCCGGGCAGCGGTGAGCACCAGGATCGGCAACGCCACCAGCGCCAGGCCGAAGCCGATGCCGTGGCTCACGGCGTTGGCGATCTCCTCGCGTAGCGTCTGCTCGCGCGCCTGCTCGCGTGTTTGCTCGCGTGATTGCTCGCGTGCCTGGGCCCGGGTCATGCGGCGAATCCTACCCGCCGCATCTCACCGGGCGCCCACCCTACATCCCCAGCGCAGCCTCGGCGGTGACGGCGGCGATGCCCAGGGCCTGCGACACCGGTGCGCAGGTGAGCTGGCCGCGGAAGACGTTCAGGCCGTTGCGCAGATGCATATCGTTCTTCAGGGCCTGCTCGCCACCGGCGGCCAGCGCCAGGCCGAAGGGCAACGTGGCATGGTTCAGCGCGTGGCTGGAGGTGGCGGGCACCGCGCCGGGCATATTGGCCACGCAGTAGTGGATGATGTCGTCCACCTCGTAGGTGGGTTCGTCGTGCGTGGTCGCGTGCGAGGTTTCGAAGCAGCCGCCCTGGTCGATCGAGACGTCCACCAGCACGCTGCGCGGCCGCATCTGCTTGAGCATGGCGCGGGTGATGACCTTGGGCGCGCTGGCGCCGGGGATGAGCACGGCGCCCACCACCACGTCGGCCACCATCACTTCTTCGTCGACATTGGCGGCGCTGGAAAAGCGCGTGCGCACGCGGCCCTGGAACAGATCGTCGAGCTGGCGCAGGCGCGGCAGCGAGCGCTCCAGGATCGTCACCTCGGCGCCCAGCCCCACGGCCATGCGCGCGGCATGCGTGCCGACCACGCCGCCGCCGACCACGACCACCCGCGCCGGTGGCACGCCGGGCACGCCGCCCAGCAGCAGGCCCTTGCCGCCGGCCGGTTTACGCAGCGAGAACGCCGCGGCCTCGATGGCCAGGCGCCCGGCCACTTCACTCATCGGCGCCAGCAGCGGCAGGCCGCCATGCGCGTCGGTGACGGTTTCGTAGGCCACGCCCACGCAACCCGACTCGAGCAGGCCGCGCGCCTGCTCGGGGTCCGGCGCCAGGTGCAGGTAGGTGAAGAGGATCTGGCCCGGGCGCAGCATCTTCCACTCCACCGGCTGCGGCTCCTTGACCTTGACGATCATCTCGGCGGTGGCGAAGACCTCGGCCGCGCTGGCGACGATGCGCGCCCCTGCGGCGACATAGGCCGCGTCGCTGGCGCCTATGCCCGCGCCGGCGCCAGCCTGCACCAGCACCTCGTGCCCCGCGGCGGCGTACTCGCGCACGGCCATCGGCGTCAAGCCGACGCGGTGTTCCTGAACCTTGATTTCCTTGGGTACGCCGACACGCATGAGAAGTCTCCGACAGGTGATGTTGATGCCGGCGAGTCTATGAAGCCGGCGCAGCGATTAGTCAGCGAAGTGAGCCGTTGTTCTGGCACGAAGCGCCATAAACTGGCGTGATCAAATATCTTCAGGCCAGTTTCATGCAAACCACACCCATGGATCGATCCGACCGTCGCCTGCTGGCCGAACTCAGCCAGCGCGGCCGTGCCGCCAATGTCGAACTGGCGCAGGCCGTGCATCTCTCGGCCAGCGCCGTGGCGCGGCGCCAGCGCGCGCTGGAAGAAGCCGGCGTGATCCGCGGCTACAGCGCCGACATCGACCCCGCCGCCTTCGGCTTCAACACCACGGTGGTGGTGCAGGTCGTGCTCAAGGGCCAGAGCGAGGCCGAGCTCAGCGAGTTCGAGGCTGCGGTGCAGCAGTGCGGCAGCGTGCTGCGCTGCTTTCTCATGTCGGGCAGCGACGACTACCTGCTCGTGCTGCTGGTGCGCGACCTGGTCGACTTCGAGCGTGTGCACAAGCTGCAGCTCTCGCGCCTGCCGCATGTGGCGCGCATCCAGTCGAGCTTTGCGCTGCGCGACGTCGTGCGGCGGGCTTACCCGGCGGATTTGCTGCGCGAGTAGCGAGTGCGCCCGCGGGATTGCCTCGCACACCCCGAGGCGGCACACGCCCTGCCGCTCGCGGTGATAAGCTGCCCCATCCCCCCTTGGCTCAACCCAGAAAGAGGCCCCCATGCCCGCCCTGCTGCCCGATGTCGACCCCGACGGCCTGCTCGAATACTCCGTCGTCTTCACCGATCGCTCGCTGAACCACATGTCGCAGAAGTTCCAGGGCGTCATGCGCGACATCTCCGGCGTGCTCAAGGAGGTCTACCACGCGCGCTCGGCCATCGTCGTGCCCGGCAGCGGCACCTTCGGCATGGAAGCCGTGGCGCGCCAGTTCGCGCACGGGCGCAAGACGCTGGTCATCCGCAACGGCTGGTTCAGCTACCGCTGGACGCAGATCTTCGAGATGGGCCAGATTCCCGCCGAGCAGACCGTGCTGAAAGCCCGCCCGGTGGCCCCGGGTCGGCAGATCGGATTCGCGCCGGCGCCGCTGGAAGAGGTGGTGGCAGCCATCCGCGCCAAGCGGCCCGACCTGGTCTTCGCGCCGCACGTGGATACGTCGTCCGGGATCATGTTGCCCGACGCCTATATGCGCGCGGTGGCCGACGCCACGCATGAGGTGGGTGGCATGTTCGTGCTCGACTGCGTGGCTTCAGGCGCCATCTGGGTCGACATGCAGTCCGTGGGCGTGGACATCATCGTGGGCGCGCCGCAAAAGGGCTGGAGCGGCTCGCCCTGCTGCGCCTTCGTGATGCTCGGCGAGCGCGCCCGCGCCGCCATCGACGCCACCACCAGCACCAGCTTTGCCGCCGACCTGAAGAAGTGGCTGCAGATCATGGAAACCTACGAAGGTGGCGGCCATGCCTACCACGCCACCCTGCCCACCGACGCGCTGGCGCGCAACCGCGACGTGATGCTCGAGACGCGCGCCTACGGCTTCGAGCGTCTGCGCGCCGAGCAGGCCGAGCTCGGAGCCCGGGTGCGTGCGCTGTTTGTCGCCAAGGGGCTGCCGAGTGTGGCCGCCGAGGGCTTCCAGGCCCCGGGTGTGGTGGTCAGCTACACCGACGACAGCGGGTTGAGCACCGGCAAGGCCTTCCTGGGTGAAGGCCTGCAGACCGCCGCGGGCGTGCCGCTGCAGTGCGACGAACCGGGGGACTTCAAGAGCTTCCGCGTCGGCCTGTTCGGGCTGGACAAGCTGCACCACATCGAGCGCACGGTGGGCACGCTGGAAACGGCCCTGGGCCACATCCTGAGCCCGGCCACCGCGCCGGAACGCGCCCTGGCCTGACGACGAAGCCCGCGTGGGGCTATTTGCCCAGCGCGGCGTTTTCGATGAGCACGGCGTAGTCGTAGCCCGCGCCGAGCTTGACGTCGGTGCGCACCGTGCCCTTGACGGTGACGACGTCACCCACGGCCGCCTTTTCCTTCGAGGTGACGAGCACGTCGTGGGTGCCTGCCGCCGCGCTGCCCGTACCGTCCTGCACGTGGAACCAGTTCTTGCCCATGATGCCGATATTGGCCTTCACGATCTGGCCGCGCAGGCTCACGCTCTTGTCCTTCAGCGCGGCCTTGCCACCCACCACCTCGGCCACCGTGCGGGCGTCGGCGCCCGTGGCCTTGGCCACCTTCACCACGGGGGCCGGAGCGGACGCCTTGGGGGCAGCGGCCATGGGGCCGTGCGGCAGCATGGAGGTCGCCGCAGTGGCAGGCGTGGCCGGCGCGTTCGGGTCGACGATGGTGCCGAAGACGATCTTGTCGAAGGTCTTCTTGAGCGTCTTGCTCTCGAAGTTCTGCATCACCATCGGGTTGGCGATCGTGACCTGCGCGCCCTTCTTGACCGGCACCTTGGTCACCGCGGCCCAGGTTTCGCCGTCCTTGGTCTTCAGGCGCAGGTAGGTATAGATGTCCACCTCGCGCACCTCGAGCACTTCGCCTTGCAGCGCTGTGGCGGGGGTCGCGGCGCCGGCGAGGCCGGCACAACCGAGGGCGAGAAGGGCAATGACGAGGGCTGATTTCATGGTGCGGAGATTCTAGGGGCCGGCCCCTGCAAGCCAGGCCCTGCGGGGTGGCTGCTCCTTGATCTCGCTCATGTTTTCGCCAGCGCCTGCTCGATGCGCCGCCGGGGCACCGTGGTGCGCGGCACTCGGCCGCTGAACCACGAGCGCACGTCCTCTTCCAGGCCGATGCCGTGCATATAGTTGTACAGGGCCTTCTTCAGCGCCAGGCCCAGCGTGTCGTGGTCCACCCCCGTGGGGTCGATGAAGCCGACGTCGTTCTTCGCAAAACTCACCGGTGGCAGCGCTCGCAGCGTCACGCCGTAGTCCGCCGGCGCCCGACCCACGGGCGAGTGCACGGTGCAGGTGAAGCGGTGGAAGAAGCCCGACTGGATGCAACCTGCGGCAAAGAGCTGGCGCACGTACTCCAGCGCGTCCACCGTGTCCTGCACCGTCTGCGTCGGGAAGCCATACATCAGGTAAGCGTGGACCAGGATGCCAGCGTCGGAGAAGGCGTGCGTCACGCGCGCCACCTGTTCCACCGAGACGCCCTTGTTCATGAGCTTGAGCAATCGGTCCGACGCCACTTCCAGCCCGCCCGAGATGGCGATGCAGCCACTTTCGGCGAGTTGCTGGCAGAGCTGCGGCGTGTAGGACTTTTCGAAGCGGATATTGCCCCACCAGGTGATCGCCCGGCGGCGCCGCTGCAGCTCGGCGGCCAGCGCCTTGAGCGACTTGGGTGGCGCGGCCTCGTCGACGAAGTGAAACCCCGTCTGCCCGGTCTCGGCGACGATGGCCTCGATGCGGTCCACCAGCGTCTCGGCGCTGGCCGCGTCGTAGCGCGAGATGTAGTCCAGGCTGGTGTCGCAGAAGCTGCACTTCTTCCAGTAGCAGCCATGTGCCACCGTGAGCTTGTTCCAGCGCCCGTCGCTCCACAGCCGGTGCATGGGGTTGAGCATGTCCAGCAGCGAGAGGTAGCTGCCCAGCGGCAGCCCGTCCCAGGTCGGCGTGCCGGTCTCGGCAAAGGGCAGATCGGCCTCGCCGATATCGATGTAGCGCACGGCCCCGCCGTCACGAAGAAAGGTGCGCACGAGTCGGCTGGCCGATCGCTTGCCGCGCCAATGTTCCAGCAGCGCCAGCAGCGGGCGCTCGCCGGCGTCCAGCGTCACGGCGTCGAAGTAGTCGAAGACGCGCGGCTCGCTGAGTTCGCGCAGTTCGGTATTGACGAAGCCGCCACCGAGCGCCAGTTTGATGGCCGGGTGTTGCGCCTTGATGGCCTGTGCGATGCGCAATGCCGCGTACACCGCACCGGGGAAGGGCACCGATACCAGCACCACATCGGGCGCGTGGCGCTGCACGGCTTGCAGCGCCAGCGCCTGCAGCGTGCGGTCCACCAGGTTCACCGGCGCAGCCAGCGCGGCGGCCAGCGGCTCGAAGGTGGGCTGGCTCATGGCCAGCGACTCCGCGTAGCGCACGAACTCGAAGCGCCCGTCGACCGCATCGCGCAGCACGTCGGCGATGTCGTCGAGGTACAGCGTGGCCAGGTGGCGCGCGCGGTCCTGCTGGCCCAGCGTGCCGAAGGCCCAGGCCAGGGGGTCGCCGCCGCTGGGGTCCGAGGGGTCCACGAAGACCTCCAGCGAGGCGAAGCGCGGCCCCTCGGGCAGGAAACGGCGGGTGGCGATGCGGTGGGCCAGCGTGGCGTCGCGGCCCTGCAGGAAGGCCACGGTGGGCGCGATGCTGGCGTGGTAGCGGTCGAACTCGGCGTCGAAGGCCGCCACTCGCGGCGTGCGCTGCGCCGCGGGCAAGGCTTGGATGCAATCGCGCACCGATTGCAGCCCCGGCGGCGAGAACAGCGCCAGCACCAGGGCCAGCGCCAGGTCTTCCTGCACCGCGGGGATGCCGCGCGAGCGCAGGAAGCCCGTGAGGTAGGCGGTGGAAGGGTACGGCGTATTGAGCTGCGTCATCGGCGGGATGACGGCAAGCACGCGCAGGGGCAGGGGATCGCTCATCGTGGCGCGGACCATTCTGCCAGCCGCGCCCGCGCCGGGCAGGGTCCGACGGCCGGGCCCGCATGCCAGAATCGATCTCATATGAGTGCCGACCGACTCCCGCCGATCCCGCAGGCGCTGTGGAGCGCCGAACAGCGCGCCAGCGCGCAGGAGATCATCGACGGCCCGCGCGGTGCACTGCTGGCGCCCTTCATCCCGCTATTGCGCAGCCCCGAGTTGTTGACCCACGCCCAGCGCATGGGCGAGTACCTGCGCTACCGCAGCGCCATCGGCTTGAAACTGTCGGAGCTGGCGATCCTGATCACCGCACGCCAGTGGTCGCAGCAGGTCGAGTGGGCCATCCATGCCCCCATCGCGCTGCGCGCAGGCATTGCCGAGCGGACCCTGGCCGACATCGCGCAGGGGCGCCGTCCCCCGGATCTGCCCGACGACGAGGCGGCGGTGCACGACTTCTGCATCGAGCTGCAGCGCAACCACGCGGTCTGCGACGCCACCTGGAACGAGGTCGTGACCCGCTTCGGCGAGGCCGGCGCGGTGGACCTGATCGGCATCAACGGCTACTACGCCCTGCTTTCGATGGTCATGAACGCGGCGCGCACGCCGGCGCCCGATTCCGCGGCCCGGCCGCTGCCGCGCCTGGCGGGGTAAGGCGCCCGCCAAAGCGCGAAGTACGGCGAAGTACGGCGAACTGCGGCGAACGACCGCGAGCTACCGCGAGCGCTCGTGGGCGTTGGGGAAAAAGAGCGGCTCCCCGCCGATCTTGTAGTCCGCGATGGCGGCCTGGCCGGCCGGCGAGACCACCCAGTCGGCGAAGGCTTGTGCCAGGTCCTTCTTCACATGTGGGTGCCTGGCCGGGTTGACAACGATCACGCCGTACTGGTTGAACAGCCGCGTGTCGCCTTCGACCAGGATGGTCAGCTCGCCGCGGTTCTTGAAGGCCAGCCAGGTGCCGCGGTCGGCGAGCAGGTAGGCATTGATCGACGCGGCCATATTCAGCGCCGGGCCCATGCCGCAGCCGCATTCCTTGTAGCCGGCCACCTTGCCCACCGGCGTGTCGATTCCCGCGGCCTTCCAGTAGCGCAGCTCGGCGGCGTGCGTGCCGCTCTTGTCGCCGCGCGAGATGAAGGCTTCCTTGGAAGTGGCCAGTTTCTTCAGCGCCTCGACCACGTCGTGGCCCTTCACGCCCGCCGGGTCGGCCTTGGGGCCGATGACGACGAAGTCGTTGTACATGACCGGCCGGCGCTCCAGGCCCCAACCTTCTGCGACGAATTTCTCCTCGGCCACGCGGTCGTGCACGAAGAGCAGGTCGGCGTCGCCGCGGCGGCCCATGTCCAGCGCCTGCCCGGTGCCTTGGGCGACGACGCGGACGGCGATCCCGCTGGCCTTCTTGAACGCCGGCAGCAGCTGCGCGAACAGGCCCGACTGCTCGGTGCTGGTGGTGGAGGCCATGACGATGAATTTTTCCTGGGCCCGGGCCGCCAGAGGCAGCAGCGCCGCGGCGGCCAGGGCCAGCGCGAACAGGCGGCGTTGACCGGTTTGAAGATTCGACCGAAACGTCATCCAAGTTCTCCCTTGAGGAAGAGTTGTGCACGGCCCTGCAGCCGGCCATTGAAGAATTCGACGGTGGGCAGGTCGGCGTGGATCTCGCCGCCTTCCAGGTACACGACGCGGCTGGCCAGGCGCTTGGCCTGGCCCAGGTTGTGGGTGCTCATGACCAGCGTCATGCCATCGGCGGCGAAGCCGGCGAGCAGGTGCTCGACCTCCTTCTTGGCGCTCGGGTCCAGGCTTGCCGTGGGTTCATCGAGGAACAGCAGATCGGGTTGCATGGCCCAGGCGCGGGCGAGAGCCAGGCGCTGTTGCTGGCCGCCGGAAAGCGCCCGCGCCGGCCTTTGCTCCAGCCCCTGCAAGCCCACGCGCTGCAGCGCCGCGCCCAGCAGGCCCGCCCATCGCGCGCGCGGCACGCCGGCCAGCCACAAGGCCAGGCGCAGGTTGTGGGCCACCGAAAGCCGCATCACGAAAGGACGCTGAAATACCATCGCCTGGCGCACCGGCCCGGGCGCGAGCCGGGGCTGCGCCTGGCGCGGCAGCATGCCGTGCAGCGCGCGCAGCAGCGTGGTCTTGCCCGAGCCGTTGAGACCGACGAGGGCCACGAACTCGCCCCGCTCGACCCGCAGCGACACCCGGCGCAAGGCCAGGACGTCGCCGAAGCGCACCGAGGTGTCGTCCAGCCGCACCAGACTCATCGCACCCCCGCCAGCGCCGAACCCTGCCCGCGCTGGGTCAGCCCGAGCAGCGCGTTGACCACGCCCACCACGGCCAGCAGCACCAGGCCCAGGGCCATCGCCAGGGGCAGGTCGCCCTTGCTGGTTTCCAGCGCGATGGCGGTTGTCATGACACGGGTGACGCCGTCGATATTGCCGCCCACCACCATCACCGCGCCGACCTCGGAGATGGCGCGGCCGAAAGCGGCGATGAGCACCGTCAGCACGGCCCAGCGGTCGTGCACCAGCATGAGCAGCGCGCAGACGAGCGGCCGCGCGCCCATGGAGCGCAGCTGGTCGCCGCCGTCGCGCAGCGAATCGCCCACGAGCTGTCGCGTCAGCGCGGCGATCACCGGCAGCACCAGCACGGTCTGCGCGATGACCATCGCCGTGGGCGTGAACAGGATGCCCCACGCACCCAGCGGCCCGCTGCGCGAGAGCAGCAGGTACACCACCAGCCCCACCACCACCGAGGGCAGGGCGAGCAGCGTATTGAGCAGCAGCACGAGCGCGCGGTGGCCGGGGAACTGCGCCACCGCCAACCAGGCGCCCAAGGCCAGGCCGAAGCCGGCCGCCACCCCGGTGGCGATGCCGCTGACCGTGAGTGACAGCGCCACCGTGCGCAGCAGCACGGGGTCGGCATTGGAAATCAAGGCCAGGGCGGTGCCCACACTCTGGGCAAATGCGCTCATCCGGGGTTTCTCATGCGGGCGCGACGCCTGTGGCCGGCAGCCACTTCAGCAGCGTCGTATACAGCGTGAGGGCATCCACGGGCTTGGTGATGAAGTCGCTCATGCCCGCCTCGCGGCAACGCTGCCTGTCCTCGGCAAACGCATTGGCCGTCATGGCGAGCACGGGCGGGCAGGCGTCCCCCGCCTGGGCCCGGATGCGGCGCGTGGCCTGCAGCCCGTCCAGGCGCGGCATTTGCATGTCCATCAGGATCAGGTCGTAGCGGTTGCGGCCGGCCAGCTCCACCGCCTCGATGCCGTCGCGGGCGACATCGCAGCGCAGGCCCACGTCGCTGAGCACCGCCAGGGCCACCTCGCGGTTGACGATCTCGTCTTCCACCACCAGGACGCGCCGGCCACGGTGTTCGCGGCGCAGGGTGGCGCGGGCGGCGTCCAGGCCGACGTTGGGGGACGGCGGCGGCGGGGGCGAGGCGGTCTTGCGCAGCCTTGCCGTAAACCAGAAGGTGCTGCCCACGCCGGGCGTGCTGGTCACGCCCACGCTGCCACCCATGAGTTCGGCCAGGCGCTTGGTGATGCTCAGGCCCAGGCCCGTGCCGCCGTACTTGCGCGTCGTCGAGTTGTCGGCCTGCTCGAAAGCGGTGAAGAGCCGGGGCAGCGCCTGCGCCGCGATGCCGATGCCGCTGTCCTGCACCTCCAGGCGCAGCAGCAGGGTGTCGGCCGTCTGTTCGACGACCGCGGCGCGCAGCGTCACCTGCCCGCGTTCGGTGAACTTGACGGCATTGCTGGCGTAGTTCAGCAAGGCCTGCTGCAGGCGCGGCGCGTCGCCCAGCAGCGTCGGCAGCGCCGGCGGCACGGTGACGATCAGCTCCAGGTGCTTGGCGTGCAGCCCGTCGTGCAGCATGGACGCGACATTCGCGAACAGGCCCTGGATGTCGACGACCCCTTCCTCGAGGGCGAAGCGGCCGGCGTCGATCTTAGACAGGTCGAGCACGGCGTTGATGATCTCGATGAGGTGCCGACCCGCGGCGTCGATCTTGTCCAGGCGAGCGGCCTGCGCTTCGTCCAGGCCCGCGCGTCGCATGAGGTAGGCCATGCCGGTGATGGCGTTCAGCGGCGTGCGGATCTCGTGGCTGACATTCGCCAGGAAGGCGCTCTTGGCCTGGTTGGCGGCCTCGGCGCGGTCGCGCGCTTCGGCCAGTTGCGCGGTGCGTTGGGCCACGAGTTCTTCCAGGCGGTCGCGGTGCGCCTGGAGTTCGGCGAGCAGGCGGGTCTTCTCGCTGATATCGGTCTTCACGCCCAGGTAATGGGTGATGCGTCCATCGGGCATGCGGATCGGTGCGATGACCGCCGATTCGATGTACTCGCTGCCGTCCTTGCGCCGGTTGCGAAGCTCGCCCTCCCAGGCCCGGCCCCGGGTCAGCGCGGCCCACATCTCGGCAAAAGCCCGGGGCGGGGTGTGGCCGGACTGCAGGATGCGCGGGTTGTGGCCCAACAGCTCCTCGCGTGTGTAGCCGGTGGAGCGCAGGAAGGCCTCGTTGACATATTCGATCCTGGCGTCGAGATCGGTGATGACGACGGACTCCGGGCTCTGTTCCACCGCCATCGACAACTGGCGCAACCGCTTCTCGATCTGCTTGTATTCGGTGACGTCGTGGAACGACCACAGGCGTGCGCGCTCGCCGTCCAGTTGCAGGGGCTGGGTGTAGCGATCGAAGATCCGCCCGTCCTTGAAGGGCACGAGGTCCTGCCGCCGCTCGTCCGATTCGTACAACGCCTGGACGCTGTTCAAGAAGCCTTCGGGGTCGCTGAGCTGGTCCACGACATGCTGCAGCAGCGCCTGGTCCTGCCCCTGGGCCAACAGCGGCTCGGGGATGCGCCACAGCTCGCTGAAGCGGCGGTTCGAATCGAGCACCTTTCCTCCCGAGCCGACGACGAGGATGCCGTCGGCCGTCGAATCGAGGGTGGCTTGCAGCAGCGACTCTCTGGCCTGGCTTCGGTGTTGCTGGTCGGCGCTGCGCAGCAGGAGCCACGACAGGCCGACCACCAACGCGATGATCAGAGGTGCGCTGATGGCGTTGCGGATCCGGGTCTGCCGAATTTCGGCGCGCGCCGGGGCCAGCACGGCGTCCTCGTCCAGGCCGACGGTGAGCACCAGCGGGAGTCCCTGCACCTTCTTCCAGCCGCAGAGCCGGGCGGGCTGGCCCGCGACGGCCGGCTCCGAAAATACGCCCTGCTCGGCCGATCCGGGCTGCAGGAACGGGCAGTCCGCCGCCGCCTGGGTGCCCTGCACCTGGTCGATGTTCCGGCTGCGCGCGACATAGCTGCCGTCTCGAAAGAACAGGCTGACGGAGTCGATCTCGGGCAGATCCAGCCTGGCCAGGTTGGCCGAGAGGAAGCGCGGCTCCAGCGACACCACCGCCACACCGGCGAATTGCCCGCCCTTGAGCAGCGGCCGGGCCAGCGGCATCAGCCAGCGGGTGCCGGACTTGGCGCGTACCGGCTTGTCGATGACCAGCGCGTCGCTCGGGCGCACCGAGAGCTGCTTGAAGAACGCCTGGTCGCCGAGGTACAAAGGGCCCGTGGCGGGCGGCGTGGAGAACTCCACGTGGCCCTGCGCGTCGACGACAGAGAAGTCGATGATCGCGCCCTTCGGAAGGTCGTCGAAGGTGGCCTGGATCCTGGCCTTGGTGGCAGCCGAGCGGTCGCCCGCGTACTGGTTCCGAAATTGGCGCAATACGAAATCGGCACGCGACAGCAAGGTCCCGATCTCGTCGGCCTTGG
Source organism: Rubrivivax sp. (assembly GCA_030681795.1). Taxonomy (GTDB): domain Bacteria; phylum Pseudomonadota; class Gammaproteobacteria; order Burkholderiales; family Burkholderiaceae_C; genus Rubrivivax. Next base: position 128,123 of record JAUXRG010000090.1, on the reverse strand, counting down.
TATTGGCCAGACTCGCCGCGTGCTGCTTTTCATGGGCCAGCGTGTCGGCCTGCAGCTGGGCGTTCATGGCCTCGATCCGCCACAGGTTCAGGGCCATCAGGCACAGGGCCAGGAGGGGCAGAAGCCAGGCGATGCGGCGCATGCCCTGCGGACCCAGGAAGTAGTCCGGGTCTCGCTTCCTGCTGGCAGTGGGTAGGGCCATCCGGTCGTTGAAGCTGTCCAGGGCTCGAAGCAGTGACCCAGCGGCCTGGCTCCCCACCTGGCGCACCGCCCGCGGTGACGATTGTCCGCCCAATCGGGGCGGCCCGACAGGCGCATGCAGGTGCTATGGTTCGACAACTGCCGGGAGATCACCCAGTGACATTGCGCAACCGCTTGCCGCCCACCCTCAGCCGCGACGATTTGCGCGGCGCCCTGCTCGCCACGGTGAATCTGCTGAAGAATCGCCGGGCTGGCGAAATCGCCACCGACTACATCGAGGACTACGTGGCGCTCAACTGGCTCGAGTGGAACGGCGGGACGCTGCGCCTGACGGTGACCGGAGACAACATCCGCAAGCAGCTCGCCGCCGGCCTGGCCTGAGCGGCCGCGGCTGCGGCTGCGGCTGCGCGCCGCAGCGTCGGGCCGCTGCCCGGTCGATCACGACGAAACCCTGGAACCCTGAGTAAGGAGCCGAGATGGCCATCCAACGCATCCATCACGTGGCCTACCGCTGCCACGACGCCAAACAGACCGTCGAGTGGTACGGCAAGCACCTGGGCATGGACTTCCTGCTCGCGATTGCCGAAGACCAGGTGCCTTCCACCGGCGCGCGCGACCCCTACATGCATGTCTTCCTGGACGCCGGCGCGGGCAATGTCCTGGCCTTCTTCGAACTGCCGAATTCGCCGCCCATGGGCCGTGACGAGGCCACACCCGATTGGGTTCAGCATCTGGCGCTGAAGGTCGGCAGCATTGCCGAGCTCGAAGCCATGAAGGCGAAGCTGGAGGCCGCGGGCATCGCCGTGGTGGGCATCACCGACCACGCCATCTTCAAGTCGATCTATTTCTTCGACCTCAACGGCCACCGCCTCGAACTCGTGGCCAGCACCGCCACGCCCGAGATGGCGCAGCGGCTGGACGAGGTGAAGTGGGCCATGCTCGAGGAATGGAGCCGCACGCGCCGCGCACCGAAGCACGCGGCATGGATGCACGAAGGCGAGTTCGGCACGGCCTGAAGGACCACGGCATGACGCTCGGCCGCGCGCATCCGCCTGAAGCCGGCGCGCGCGGCGCCCAGCCGTCCGGCGGACGGACGCAGCGCCACCCGGTGGTCATCGTCGGCGCCGGGCCCACCGGCCTCACGGCGGCACTGGACTGCGCGGCGCGCGGCATCGACTGCCTGCTCATCGGTGGTGGCGACACCGCCCACCCGGGCCCGCGCGCGGTCTGCCACGGCAGCCGCTCGCTGCAGATCTGGGGCCGCCTGGGCGTGGCCGCACCGCTGGTCGGGCGCGGCGTGGCCTGGCAGGTGGGTCGCGTCTTCTTCGACTCCGACCTGGTCTCCGGCTTCGACCTGCGGCCCGAGCCGCCGCACCCCGGGCCGGCCATGGTCAACCTGCCGCCGCAGCACCTGGACGAGACGCTGGTGCAGGCCTGCCAGGGCCAGCCGCGCATCACCTTGTGCTGGAAGCACAAGCTGCTGGGCCTGCGGCAGGCGGCAGACCATGCCGTGCTCACCGTGCAATCGCCCGAGGGCAGCTACGAGGCCGAGGCGCAGTGGGTCATCGCCTGCGACGGCGCCCACAGCGAGGTGCGCGCCCTGCTCGGCGCCGATTTCCCGGGCCGGGTCTTCGAGGACCACTTTCTCGTCACCGATGTGGTGATGGACGCCGAATTCCCCGCCGAGCGCTGGTTCTGGTTCGACCCGCCGTTTCACCGTGGCCACAGCGTGCTGCTGCACAAGGTGGGCGAGAAGCTCTGGCGCGTCGGTTTCCAGCTCGGCGCGCAAGCCGACCCGCAGCTGGAGGTGCAACCCGGGCGCGTCATCGCGCGCCTGCGCGCCATGCTCGGCGACGACAAACCCTTCGAGCTCGAATCCTGCTCGGTGCACCCGCGCGCCTGCAGGCGCATTGACCACTTCCGCCATGGCCGCGTGCTCTTCGCCGGCGATGCGGCGCACGAGGTTTCGCACTTGGACGCCCGCGGCGTCGACGCCGGCGTGCAGGACATCGACAACCTGGCCTGGAAGCTCAAGCTCGTGCTCGATGGCCAGGCGAGCGACGCACTGGTCGAGACCTATCACGAGGAGCGCGCCTTCGCTGCCGACGAAGCGCTGCGCGCGGCCACGCGCTTGGCCGAGTTCATCGCTCCCACCAGCCCGGCCAGCCTGCGCCTGCGCGATGCCGTGCTCGAGCTCGCCCAGACCGTGCCCTTTGCGCGCATGCTGGTCGACAGCGGGGGCCCGGCCGCGCCCAACCCGTACCCGGACTCGCCGCTGAATACGCCCGACGAGGACGATTTCGCCGGCCCCATGGCGCCGGGCAGCCCTTGCGTCGACGCCCCGGTGCGCGTGAAGGGCGAGGCGGGCGGGCTGCTGCAGCACCTGGGCGGGGGCTTCGTGCTCCTGAGCTTCGGCGCCGCGCCGGTGGCGGCCGTGAGCTTCGCTGGCGTGCCCGCCCGCGTGCTCACGGTGGGGCAGGATCTGCTCGACGAGACCGGCCTGCTGGGCCGACGCTACGACGCCCGGCCTGGCACGGTGGTCCTGGTGCGGCCCGACCAGCGAGTGGCGGCGCGCTGGCGCGCTTTCGACGCCGCAAAAATCGAGTCCGCCATCCGACGCTGCCTGTGCGCTTGAGGGAAAGCAGACCATGCCGCTCATTCACACCCCAAACATTCCCGACCCCGATGGCTTCTACGCGGAGCTCATCGCAAGCCAGAGCGACCTGCCGGACGAGCGGGCCGACATGCTGTGGGCCAAGCTCGTGCTGATCCTGGCCAACCACATCGGCGACCGCGAAGTCCTGAGCGAGGCCCTCATCCTGGCCCGCGCGAATACCGAGCAAGCCGGCTTCTGATCGGCCATGAGCCTCACCGACGCCACCCATGCCCCCACGCTGAGGAGCTGGGTCGAATCGGCGAATGTGCCGGGCTGCGATTTCCCGGTGCAGAACCTGCCGCTGGCGCGCTTTCGCCCGGCGGGGGGCGCAGCGGAGGCCCAAGAAGAAGAGCCGCTGCGCGTGGGCGCGGCCATCGGCGACCAGGTGCTCGATCTCAAGCTCGCCGCGCAGCTCTGCCCCTGGGCCGACGCGATGGACCCCCTGCTGGAGCCCCTGGCCGGCGGCGACCTGGCGGGCTTCATGGCGATGGGCCAGCCGGCCTGGAAGATGCTGCGTGCGGGGCTGTCGGCGGCGCTGGCCGAGGGCAGTGACCAGGGGCCGTTCCTCGAGACCTGCCTGCTGCCCCGGACCGAGGCGCGGTTCGCGCTGCCCTGCCGCATCGGCGACTTCACCGACTTCTACTCCGGCATCCACCATGCCGTGGCAGTGGGCCGGCAGCTGCGCCCGGAAAACCCGCTGCTGCCCAACTACAAGTGGCTGCCCATCGGCTACCACGGCCGTTCGTCTTCCATCGGCCTGGGCGGGCCGGTGAAGCGGCCGCAGGGTCAGACGCGCACGGCCACCGGCGAGCCGCGTTTCGGCCCCAGCCGACGGATGGATTACGAGCTGGAGCTGGGCCTGTGGGTGGGCCAGTCCAACCGCCTGGGCGAGCCCGTGCCCCTGGCCCAAGCCGAGGACCACCTGTTCGGCGTGACGCTGCTCAACGACTGGTCGGCCCGCGATATCCAGGCCTGGGAATCCGTGCCGCTGGGGCCCTTCCTGGCGAAGAATTTCGCCACCTCGGTTTCTCCCTGGGTGGTGACGCTGGAAGCGCTGGCGCCCTTCAGGCGGCCCTTCACGCGGCCCGCGGGCGACCCACCGCCGCTGCCGTACCTGGACGGTGAATTCAACCGCGCCCATGGCGCGCTGGATATCCGGCTCGAGGTCTGGCTGCGCACCGCGCGCATGCGCGAGCAGGGGCTGGCGGCGATGCGGCTGTCGCACTCGAATGCCCTGGACGCCTACTGGACGCCGGCGCAACTGCTGGCGCACCACACCAGCAACGGCTGCAACCTGCAGGTGGGCGATCTGCTGGGCACGGGCACGCTCTCGGGCCCGGCCGCCGGGCAGGGCGGCTCGCTGCTCGAGCTCTCGCTGGGCGGCCGCCAGCCGCTGCGCCTGCCCGGCGGCGAGGAGCGCAGCTTCCTCGAAGATGGCGATACGGTGACGCTGCGCGCCTGTTGCGAGGCGCCGGGCGCGGTGCGCATCGGCCTGGGGCAGGTCAGCGGCACGATCCTGCCCGCCTGAACGAGGCCGAGGCCGGCGGCCACGGCCTTCTGACCGGCCTCGGTGGCTCGAAATGGCCGGCAACTGAGGCCCTTTTTGCCCGCGTGGCGGGGGTCCGCCGTCGGGACAATCGGTTCCGATCATGGACCCGCTGCGCCTGGATGCCGCGGCCGCCCGCGTGGTGGCCTGGCACAACCGTCACCCCCTGGCCCGCCGCATTGCCGCGGCGCATGTCCAGTCGGTGGGCTATGTGGCGCTGCCCTTCGAACGCCCGCGGCCGGGCGCCGGCGCGAAGGTCGCCGCAGCCCTGGAGCCCGTCTTCAGCGAGGACTTCCTCGATCCGCTGAAGGCGCGGCAGGTGGCGCGCTGGGCCGTGCGACAGGGGCTGGAGCTGCCGCAGGACCCCGCCGACGCGCCGCTGAGGCATGTGCGCCGCGACCGCGCCCCGGTCGAGGCCGAGCCCGCCACGCTCTACCTGCTGACCGCGGCCATCGAGGTGGATTCGCGCCGCAGCCGGGTGCTGCTCGGGGTGGGTGATCCGGCGGCCGTGCTGGGCCGGCGGCTGTGGAGCGGGCCGCGCGTCGCCGCCGCGGCGGTGTCGGCGCTGGCGGTGGCGCTGGTCTCGTGGGGCCTGGCGCTGGCCTGGCGCGCCGAACCGCCTGCAGCCAGTGCGCCGGTGGCCAGCGCGCCGGTGGGGGTCGCTGCCGTGGCCTCGGCGGCCGCGGCTTCGGCCTCGGTCGCCCAGAACGTCTTGACCGATTCGGCCGCCTCGAATGCGCCAGCGGCACCCGCTTCGGCGGCCCCGGCGGCCTCGACCGCCGCGCCGGCCGCCAGTGCCGCGTCGGCGACCGCGCTGCCGGCGGGCGCCCCGCCGGCGCCCGTGGCAGCCACCGACCCGAAGCCGCCGCGCGCGCTTGCCGCGGCACCGCCCGCGTCGGCCCCGATGCGGCGCCCGGCGGTCGAAAAACCCGTGGACCTGGGGCCGCACCTGGGCCGCCTCCTGCTGCCCAACCCGAGGCCCCCGCTCAGCGAGGCCGTGAAGGCCCAGGCGCGCCAGGCCGCACAAGCGGCACGGGAAGGGGCGAGTTCCGCGGCCGGGCCACGGCGCGCGCTGGCATCGACAGGGGCACGGACAGGAGCGCCGACAGAGGCGTCGATAGAGGCGTCAACAGGCGCGCCGAGAGCGGCGCCAGCGTCGGTTGCTGCGTCGGCGCGCGGGGCCATCGCCACGGCGCCGGCGGCCCCGGCGCTCGCCGCCAAGGCCTCCGCGGCGCAAGCCACGGCCTCGTTTGCCGTCACCACGCGGGCGTTGCGCACGCGCGCCGAAGCCGAACAGATCAAGGCTGCCATGGACGCGCTGCTGCGCGGCGCGGGGGCGGGCCGGGCCAAGGTGGAGATCCTCGCGCAGGGCGACGACTGGCGGGTCGTGGGCTGGCCCTTCCCCGGCCGCGACGACGCGGAGAAGGCTCGCGCGATGCTCGTCGCGCGGGGCATGCGCGTGGCCGTGGTGGGTTTCTGACCCCGGCCGCCGGGGCTCAGCCGGCCTCGAACTGATCGGCCCGCCGCCCCTTGATGCCGGCGTAGAAGCGCTTGATCTCGGCCAGGTCACTCTCGACGTTGCCCGTGGGCGTGAATACCGGACCCAGTCCGCTGACCTTGCGCTGGTAGTCCATATAGGCCAGCACGATGGGCACCTTCGCTTCCAGCGCGATGAAATAGAAGCCGGTCTTCCAGTGCCGCGTCTTGCCGCGCGTGCCTTCGGGCGGCACCACCAGCTGCACCGGCCCGTCGGCCGCGCGCAGGGCGGCCGCCGAGGCCGTCACCAGGCTGCTGCTCTTGTCGCGGTCCACGGCGATGCCCCCCAGCCAGCGCATCGCCGTGCCGAAGGGCCAGCGAAACAGGCTGCGCTTGCCCATCCAGCAGATATTCAGGCGCAGCGCGAAGGCCACCATCAGCGTGTAGGGCAGGTCCCAGTTGCTGGTGTGCGGGGCGGCGATGAATACGCTCTTGGCGGCGTGCGGTGGCAGGCGGCCCTCGACCTTCCACCCCGCCAGGCGCAGATAGGCCAGCGAGAACGCGCGCAGCGCGGTGTTGACCACCGGGGTGTCGAAGATCGTTCGCTGATGCATGTCGCGGGCGCTGCCGAGGGCCGCAGCAATTGTCAGTCACACGCCAGCGGCTACGATCTGCCCTCGTGTAGCGAACCAGCCCGCAGGAGTCGACGATGTCATCCGGAAAAATTCTCGTAGCCCAGGGCGGTGGCCCGACGGCGGTGATCAACCAGAGCCTGGTCGGCGTGGTGCTCGAAGCCAGGCGCCACCTGGGCATCCGCCGCGTCTACGGCGCGCACCACGGCGTGCGCGGCATCGTCAACGAGGATTTCGTCGATCTCACCCAGGAGACCCGTCACAACCTCGAAGGGGTGGCGGCCACGCCGGCCGCGGCGCTGGGCTCCACGCGCGACAAGCCCGACCTGGCCTACTGCCAGGAGATGTTCAAGGTGCTCAAGGCGCACGAGATCGAGCATTTCTTCAATATCGGGGGCAACGACTCGAGCGACACCGTGCGCATCGTCGCCGAAGAGGCGGCCAAGGCCGGCTACCCGCTGCGCTGCATCCACATCCCCAAGACCATAGACAACGACCTGGTGCTCAACGACCACACGCCGGGTTTCCCGAGCGCGGCGCGCTTCGTGGCCCAGGCCTTCGCCGGCGCCAACCTCGACAACGCGGCGCTGCCCGGGGTTTACGTGGCGGTCGTGATGGGCCGGCACGCGGGCTTCCTGACAGCGGCCTCGGCCCTGGGCCGCAAATACCCGGACGACGGCCCGCACCTGATCTACCTGCCCGAGCGCACTTTCGTCGTCGACAAATTCGTCGCCGACGTGAAGGCCGTGTACGAGCGGCTGGGCCGCTGCGTGGTGGCGGTCAGCGAAGGCATCCACGACGCCAGCGGGCAGCCCATCCTGGCGCAGCTCGCCAAAGTGCTGGAGCGCGACGCGCACGGCAACGTGCAGCTCAGCGGCTCCGGCGCGCTGGCCGACCTGCTGTGCGAGGAGATCAAGGACAAGCTCAAGATCAAGCGCGTGCGCGGCGACACCTTCGGCTACCTGCAGCGCAGCTTCCTGGGCTGCGTGAGCGACGTCGACCAGCGCGAGGCGCGCGAGGTCGGCGAGAAGGCCGTGCAGTACGCGCTGTGGGGCAGCGCCAGCGGCTCGGTGGCCATCAAGCGCACCGGCCAGTACGCGGTGAACTACGAGCTGCTGCCGCTGCAGGCCGTGGCAGGCAAGACGCGCACGATGGAAGACGAACTCATCGCCGCCTCGGGCACCGATGTGACCGACGCCTTCCGCGAGTACCTGCGCCCGCTGCTGGGCTCGGGCCTGCCGGACGCCTTCAGGCTGCGGCCCAACCCGGTGGCCAAGGTGCTGGGGCGCTGAGGCCCGGTGCGGCCGCCGCGCCAGGGCCTGCGGCTGCGAAGGCAGGGGGCCGGACCGAGGGTTCGGCCTGGGTTCTCGCCGGCCCGGGCGGCGTCTATCGTGGGCACCCCGTCGAGGCCGTCGGAGGCGCTCGCTGCCGGCGGCCCTGTCATCGCGGTGTCACCGCGCGTCGGCACGATGGGGATACCCACTGGAGGCCATCAAGAATGAAAAACTCTCAGACATTGCGTCGCATCGTGCTCGCTGCGACCAGTTCGATCCTGCTGCTGGGCGGCACGCTGGCGCAGGCGGACAACGGCCGCCACCGTGACGGCGCGTTCCCGGTGCCGCTGGTCATCGGCCACCGCGGCGGCGGCAGCGGTTACCTGCCCGAACACACGCTGGAGGCCTATGCGCTGGGCATCGAGCTGGGGGCCGACTTCGTCGAACCCGACCTCGTGGCCACCAAGGACGGCCGCCTGATCGCGCGCCATGAACCCAACCTCATCGCCACCACCAACGTGGCCAGCCTGCCGCAGTTTGCGGCGCGCCGGCGCGTCGTGGTGATCGACGGCATCGCCACCGACGGCTTCTGGGCCAGCGACTTCACGCTGGCCGAGATCAAGCAGCTGCGCGCCATCCAGCCGGTGGCCGCCCGCGGCGCGCTGTTCGACGGGCAATTCATGGTGCCGACGATCGAGGAGATCATCGACCTGGCCAAGCGCAAGGCGCACGAAAAGGGCCGCACGATCGGCATCTACCCCGAGACCAAGCATCCCACCTACCACCAGCAGATCGGCCTGGCGTTGGAGGACCGGCTGCTCACCGTGCTGACACGCGTGGGTTGGAACCGCCGCGATGCCCCGGTCTTCATCCAGTCCTTCGAGACCGCCAACCTGCGCTACCTGCGCACCCGCACCAAGGTCCGGCTGGTCCAGCTGGTGGACGCCGATGACCTGGCGGCCGACGGCACGATCACCTTCGCCGCGCCCTACGACAAGCCCTACGACTGGGTCGTTTCCGGCCGCCCGGGCCTGTTCAAGGACCTGCTGACACCCGCCGGCCTGGCCGAGGTGCGCACCTACGCCGACGGCATCGGGCCCTGGAAGTACTACATCCAGAGCACCGCGTGCAAGACGGTGGTGGCGGGTGCCTGCGTCGACGCCAACGGCGACGGCGCCGTCAACGAAGCCGACCGCGTGGTCCTGCCGGCCACCGACCTGGTGCCGCGCGCGCATGCCCTGGGCCTGCTGGTGCACACCTGGACCTTCCGCAACGAACGCTCGCGCCAGCCGCTGGACGACGGTGTCGCCCCGACCAACGAGTACCTGCGCTTCTACACGCTGGGCGTCGATGGCGTGTTCTCCGACTTCGCCGATACCGCGGTGGCTGCACGCGTGATGTGGAAGCTGAAGAACGAACCCGGCTACTCGCGCTGCCTGGTCTACGACAACGGCTGCGTCGCCGGGGACTGAGTCGGACGCCAGGGCCTGCCTGCGCAGGGCCTGGCGCCTACGAAGGCCCGGACCCTCCGTGGTCCGGGCTGAGCCTGGACTCAAGACCGCGCCTGCGCGCGGCCTCGCGATGGTGGGGTCAGGCCGCGCGCAACCAGGGGTTGACCAGCGCCACGCCGCAGCCCTCGAAGTCGCTGACGTTTCGTGTCGCGAGCTTGGCCCCCTGGTGGCGCGCAATGGCGGCGATCTGTGCATCGAATTGCGAGATCGGCTGGCCCGCCGCGCGGCGCTTGCTGATGATGTCAACGTAGGCGGGCACGGCGGCACTGTCGAACGGCAGGATGCGGCCGCTGAAGTCCTCTTCGAACATCGCGCCCACGGCAGCTTCCAGCGCAGTGCGGCGCTTGCCCGCGGGCAGCAGGCGCGCGCCCAGCATCATTTCGGCTTGCGCGACGGCACTGACGAACAGGGTTTCGGACGGCTGCTGCGCAAACCAGGCCAGAACCAGCGGTTCGGGCTCGGCGCGAAGCAGTTCGGACAAGACATTCGTGTCGAGCAAGATGCTCATCAGCGCCGCCTGGCACGGCTGGGGGGCTTGCGCGGCTGGGCCGCCGGGGGTTCATCCAGGGCCGGGGGTGGCCGCACGGGCTGGCGCGCCTCGATCGGCAATTGAATGTCGCCCATGGCGGCGAATCGGGCGTGGATGCGCGACCCCAGATCCAGTGTCGGGCTGCGCGGCTCCAGCAGTGCCGCACGCAGGATCTGACGCGCTTCTTCCTCCATCGATCGATTGCGCGCCGCGGCGCGCAATCGCAAGCGGCTCTTCAGCGCGTCTTCCAGGTTGCGAATGGTCAGCGTCGCCATGGCACGGTCTCCAGTGCCCGAATGCTAGTCTGTGCTGTCATTGACAGCAATGCCGCTTCGGCGCGCAGAAACCGGGCCGGCCGCGTCGAGGCCCGGCCCCTTCGGTCAGCGGTCGAGGCCGCCCATGCACAGGTATTTGATGACCAGGTAGTCGTCCATGCCGTACTTGGAACCTTCGCGACCCAGGCCGGACTGCTTGACGCCGCCGAAGGGCGCGATCTCGTTGGAGATGAGTCCGGTATTGATGCCCACCATGCCGCTTTCCAGCCCTTCGGCGACACGCCAGATGCGGCCGATATCGCGCGAGTAGAAGTAGCTCGCCAGGCCGAATTCGGTGTCGTTGGCCAGGGTCAACGCTTCTTCGTCGGTCTTGAAGCGGAACAGCGGCGCCAGCGGGCCGAAGGTCTCTTCGCGCGCCACCATCATGTCGGGCGTGGTGTCGGCGATGACGGTGGGCTGGAAGAAGCTGCGCCCCAGCGCATGGCGCTGGCCGCCGGTGAGCAGCCGCCCGCCCTTGGCCATGGCATCGGCGATATGTTGCTCGACCTTGGCCACCGCCGCGGCGTCGATCAGCGGGCCCTGGTTGACACCGGCCTCGACGCCGTTGCCGACCTTGAGCTTCTCCACCGCGGCGACGAGCTTGGCGGCAAAGGCGTCGTAGACGCCGTCCTGCACGTAGAGGCGGTTCGCGCAGACGCAGGTCTGGCCGGCGTTGCGGTATTTGGAGACGATCGCGCCTTCGACGGCCGCATCGAGGTCGGCGTCGTCGAAGACGATGAACGGTGCATTGCCGCCGAGCTCCAGCGAGAGTTTCTTGATGGTCTTGGCGCATTGCTGCATGAGCATGCTGCCGACCTCGGTCGAACCGGTGAAGGTGAGCTTGCGCACCGTCGGGTTGGAGGTCAACTCGCCGCCGATGGCGCTCGACGACCCGGTGAGCACGCTGAAGATGCCGGCGGGCACGCCGGCGCGTTCGGCCAGCACCGCCAGCGCCAGCGCCGAGTAGGGCGTGGCCAGCGCCGGCTTGAGCACCATCGGGCAGCCCGCGGCCAGCGCCGGGCCGGCCTTGCGCGTGATCATCGCGGCGGGGAAGTTCCACGGCGTGATGGCGGCGCACACGCCGATGGGCTGCTTGATGACGACGATGCGCTTGTCCGCCCAGGGCGAGGGCAGCGTGTCGCCGTTGACGCGCTTGGCCTCTTCGGCGAACCACTCGATGAAGGAGGCCGCGTAGAGGATCTCGCCCTTGGCCTCGGGCAGCGGCTTGCCCTGCTCGACCGTCATGATCATCGCCAGGTCGTCGGCGTGGGCCAGCATCAGGTCGTTCCATTTGCGCAGCACGGCGCTGCGCTCCTTGCCCGTCTTGGCGCGCCAGGCCGGCCAGGCGGCGTTGGCCGCAGCGATGGCCCGGCGCGTCTCCGCCGCACCCATCTTCGGCACCGTGCCGATGGCCTCGCCGGTGGCCGGGTTGGTGACCGGGCAGGTCTCGCCGCTGTCGGCGTCGCACCACTGGCCGTTCACATAGGCTTGTTGCCGCAGCAGTGTGGGGTCTTTGAGTTGCATCATGAGAGGGCTTTCGGGGTGGCTTCGAACAAAGGGATGATTCAGAAGGCCGCGCGGTATAGCGCCAGCGCGTCCTCGAGGGTCACGTCGCGCGGGTTGTTGACGAGCAGGCGCTGCACGTTCATGGCGTCGCGCGCCAGCATCGGCAAGTCGCCTTCCGCGACACCGGCGTCGCGCAGGGTCTGGGCGTAGGGCATGACGGCGACGCGTTCGCGGATGGCGGCGACGAAGCGCCGGGCGGCCGCGTCGTCGGTGCTCGAGGCCAGTTCGGGCAGCACCGCGCGGCCGAGTTCGGCGTAGAGCGCTTGCGCCACGGGGAGGTTGAATTCCAGCACCGGGCCCAGCACCAGCGAATTCGTCAGGCCGTGCGGCAGGCCGTAGTGGCCGCCGAGCGGGTAGGCCAGCGCGTGCACCGCGCCCACCGGGGCGTTGGCGAAGGCCATGCCGGCGAACAGCGAACCCAGCAGCATGTTCTCGCGCACCGTGGCGTCCTTGCCGTCGTTCACCGCGGCCCGCACATTGGCGTAGAGCAGTTGCAGCGCCTTGATCGCCAGCGCGTCGGACAGCGGGTTCTTCTTCAGCCGGGTAGTGTAGGCCTCGATGGCATGCACCATCGCGTCGATGCCGGTCATCGCCGTCACCGCCGCCGGCAGCCCCAGCGTGAGCCGGCTGTCGAGCAGCGCAACGTCGGGGTAGAGCAGCGGCGAGACGACGCCCTTCTTTTCGTGGCTGGGCGTGGTCAGGATGGAAATCGGCGTCACCTCGGAGCCGGTGCCCGCCGTGGTGGGCACCTGGATGAGCGGCAGGCGCGGCCCGCGCGCCAGGCCGATGCCGTAGATCGAGGGCAGGGTCTGCGGCGTGCGCGCGAGCAGCGCGACGAGCTTGGCCGTATCCATCGAACTGCCGCCGCCGAAGCCCACCACACCGTCGGCACCGGCGGCGCGCGCGGCGTCCACGGCGGCTTGCACGCTGAGCTCGGGCGGGTCGGCCCGCACCTCGGAAAACACCGTGGCCTGCACGCCCGCGCTGGCCAGCGAGGCCAAGGCGCCGTCGAGCAACCTGGCCTGGATCAGCCCGGCGTCGGTGACGAAAAACAGGTGCGTGACGCCCAGGGCCTTGGCGATCTCGCCCAGGCGGTCGGCACCGCCCTGCTCGCAGATGATCTTGGGCGCGGTCTCGAAAGTGAATTGCGACATCTTCGCTCCTTGTAGGTGGATCGGTGGGCGTTCAGCCGACGGTGACCACGCCGCGCTCGATGCGGTAGCTGAGGTCGACCAGGTCGGCGCTGTGGGCGCCATCGGATTCGGAAAGGATCACCGACAGCCCTTGCTTGCGCAGCCCGCCGATCACCTCGGTGAGCCGGCGGCGCAGCACCGGTGCGACGCCCTCGAAGGGCTCGTCGAGCAGCAGCAGCTTGTGCCCCGGCATCAGCGCGCGCGCCAGCGCGACGAGCTTCTGTTGTCCGCCCGAGAGCTGCATCGCGCGGCGCGCGCTGAACTCGCGCACCTCGGGCATCTGCTCGTAGATCCAGGCCAGGCGGGTGGCGGCGTCGCGGATGCCGTTGGCCCAGGCCGGCAGCATGACGTTGTCTTCCACCGTCAGGGACGGGATCAGGCGCCGGTCCTCGGGCATATAGCCGATGCCGCGGCCCGCCAGGGCGTGCGGCGCCATGCGCTGGAGATCTGCGCCGTCGGCCAGCATGCGCTCGGCCTTGAATGCCAGCAGGCCCATGATCGAGCGCATCAGCGTGGTCTTGCCCGCGCCGTTGCGCCCGATCAGACCGACCATCTGGCCGGCGGGCACTTCGAGCGATACATCGCGCAGGATGGGGATGCGCTCGATGGCGACATTCAGGCGGCTGACTTGCAGTGCGGCATTCATGCGGATGCTCCGGCGGCGTCGGCGGCCACGCGGTGGCCGATCACCAGCTCCTGCACGCGGGCGTCGCCGAGCACGCTGCGCGGGGGGCCGTCGGCGATGACTTCGCCGTTGTAGAAGGCCATGATGCGCGTCACGTAGCGCGCCACGATTTCCATGTCGTGCTCGACGAAGAGCACGGTCACGCCGTGCCGGCGCACCACCGCCATGACGGTGTCCATGAGCGCGAATTTCTCCTCCGAGCTGACGCCACTGGTGGGCTCGTCGAGCAGCAGCATGCGCGGCCGGCTGACCAGCGCCATGGCGATGTCGACCAGCTTGCGCGCGCCCTGCGGCACCGCGCTGACCAGCGCATTGCGGTAGGCGCTGACGCCGAACTCGGTAAAGATGGCGTCGGCGCGGGCGCGGCGCTCGGGCGTGTCCAGCGGCCGCCACAGCGAGGGCCGCGGGCCCTCGGCCGTGACCAGCGCGACGAGGGCGTTCTCCAGCACCGTGAGCTTGGGGAACAACTGCGCCACCTGGAACGAGCGCGCCATGCCCAGCCGCGTGATGTCGCGCGGCTGCTTGCCGAGGATCGAGTGGCCGTCGAAGCGGATATCGCCGCTGCTCGGGGGCAGGTAGCCGGTGACCATGTTGATGAAGGTCGTCTTGCCGGCGCCGTTGGAGCCGATGACGCCGACGATCTCGCCCTTGTTGATGCGGACATTGATGTCCTTGGCGGCGACGACGGCGCCGAAGGTTCGCGTCAGCCCGTGGGCTTCGAGGATGGCTGTCGCACTCATGACTTGACCTCCGGCTGGTTGCGCTCGACCAGGCTCCACAGCCCCTTGGGCAGGAACAGGATCAGCGCCAGCAGCACCACGCCCAGCGTCATCTGCCAGAAGTTGGGTGCCTCCTGGATGGCGAAGGTGCGGATCACCGAGAACACGACCGCGCCGATGAAGGGCGCCACGACGTGGCCGGTGCCACCCAGGATGGCGATGAAGACGAACTCACCCGAGGTCGTCCAGATGGCCATGTCGGGGTCGATGTGCCCGGCCGCCAGCGCCGTCAGCCCGCCACCGAGCGCGGACACGCCCGCCGCGACGACATAATTGGTGAAGTGCACCGACTGCGGCGAGACGCCGAGGTACTCGACGCGGATCTCGTTTTCGCGCACCGCCTCGGCCACGCGGCCGTGGCTGGAAATCAGGAAGCGGTGAAAGCCCAGCGCAACCAGCAGGGACACCAGCACGGTGAGCAGGTAGATGGCGCGCTTCTTGGTTTCGCCCTCGGGAACCCAGCCGAAGAAGCTGGGTGGTGCGACGTTGAAGCCATCGGTCGAGCCCAGCGCCGAAGACTTGACGAGCACGCCGTAGAGGATCATCGACAGCGCCAGCGTCAGCATGGCGTAGAAGATCTCGCGGTAGCGCGTGAGCAGCAGGCCGGCCACGCCGGCCAGCAGCAGCGCCGCCAGCGTGCCGATGGCGAGCAACGCGAAGGCATCGGTGAGGCCCAGGCGCTGCGCCGCCAGGCCGACGCCGTAGCCGCCGATGCAATAGAACAGCGCCTGGCCGAAGGACACCAGCCCGGCGCGCATCTGGATCACCACGCCCAGCACCACCAGCGCCTTGGCGAAGGCCAGCGTGAGCAGGAAGGCCAGCCAGGCCGGCATGACCCAGGCCGCGGCGCCCAGCGCCAGGGCCACGGCCACCAGCGTGGGCTCGGTGGGCAGGGCAAAACGGGGTTTTGCAGTCATTCAGATTCTCCGGGCGAGGGCCTGACCGAACAGCCCCTGGGGACGGATGGCCAACACCGTGAACATCACGCCGTAGATGACGAAGAGCTCGATCTCCGGCGCGATGTGCACGGCAAAGGATCGCGCCAGGCCGACCAGCACCGCGCCTGCCGCGGCGCCGCCGATGCTGCCCAGGCCGCCGACCACCACCACCGCGAAGGCCAGCACGATGACCTCGACACCGATGCCCGGCGTGACCGAGATCGCCGGCGCCGTCAGCGCCCCGGCCAGCGCGCCCAGCACGGCGCCGATGGTGAAGGTGGCGGCGAACATCGCGTTGACGTTGACACCCATCGCGATGGCGATTTCGCGGTCGTGGATCACCGCGCGCAAGAGCCGCCCCTTGTGGGTCTGGTTCAGCGCAAACCAGGCCAGCAGGCCGATCACCACCGACACCGCAATCAGCGCCAGGTCGTAGTTGGCGAAGCGCAAACCTTCACCGACGGCGGTCTGCCCGAGCAGCCGGTAGGGCTGGTAGGCGAAGTAGGGGTCCACGCCCCAGACCAGCTTGGTCGCGTCTTCCAGGATGAGCAGCAAGGCGTAGGTGACGATCACCATCAGGATCTCGTCGCGCCCGTGCAGGAAGCGCAGCAAACCCTGTTCGATGACGAAGCCGACGATGGCGCCGGCCACCAGGGCGCAGCCCAGCAGCAGCAGGTAGCTCCAGTAGGGGCTGCCATGCGCGCCGGAGAAATACCAGCCCACCAGCGACGCGGCCGAATAGGCCCCGATGGCGTAGAAGCTGCCGTGCGCCATATTCAGCACCCGCATCACGCCGTAGATGATGGTCAGCCCGGCGGCGACGAGAAACAGCCATGAGGCGTAGATCGCCCCGTCGAGCAGGATGGCAAACGAAGTGGTCATGCGATTCCCTTCGGGGCGAGGCGCGAGGCCTCGCCCACTCTCACAGGCAACGGGGCATCAGCGCGAGGGGCTTACTGGCATTTCGCGCCGGGGAAGCCGGCCTTGATCCAGTCGGCGGCGGCCGTGCCGTCCGGCGGCATCAGGCATTCGCCGGCGTAGGTCTTGACCTTGGTGACCGAGCCCTTGCCGGACTTCGCGTCGTACTGGTACTCGCCGAAGGACACGCTTTGCACCGCCTGGTGGCCCTTGGAGCGGGACATCTGGACGGTGCCGCTGGGGGCCTCGAAGGTGAGGCCGGTGAGCCCTTGCACGACCTGGTCGGAGGTGGGCATGGCGCCGGCCTTGGCGGCCTTTTCGGCGGCGGCCTTCAGGCCGAGGATGGCCTGCACCATCTTGTAGGCCGGGTAGGTCGGGTCGGCCTTGAATTGCGCGACGAAGGCCGGGCGGAACCAGTCGTTCAACGCATTCTTCGGGGCATAGGCACCGAAGGGGCCGCGGCCGCCGAGGAGGGTGCCGTTGGGCACGTTGTCCTTGAAGGTCTCGACACCCGTCTCGCCGGCGGTGAGCACGGTGGTGCGCTTGTCGAACAGGCCGCGCGCGCCGCCCTGCAGCATCAGCGCTTCCATGTCGCCGCCCCAGAAGCTGGAGTGGATGAGGTCGGGGTTGCTCACCGAGAGGGCGGAGATCTCGGCGCCGTACTGGCCCTGGCCGAGCTTGGGCCACTGCTCGGAGACCACCTTGACCTCGGGCCGCAGCTGCTTGAGGGCGAGGATGAAATCGTTCCAGGAATCCTGGCCCCAGGCGTAGTTCTGCTGGATGCTGGCCACCGTCTTCACGTGGGGGCGGGCCTCGGCGACGTAGCGGGCGGCCGCGACGTTGTCGACCACGGCGTCCAGGCCAGTGCGGAACAGGTATTTCGGGCTCTTCACGACCTCGAAGACCTTGGAAGTGCCGCAATCGAAGAAGATCGTCGGCACGCCCAGCTCTTCGGCCGCGGGCGCGATGGCCAGGCAGTCGCCCGAGGAGATGTAGCCGATCACGGCGTCGACCTTCTGGCGCTGGATCAGGTTGCGGAACTCCTCGGTCTGCTTGGTGGCGCCGCCGGCCTCGTCGAGCAGCACGATCTCGATCTCGATGCCGTTGACGCCCTTCTTGCCGTAAGGCGCCGGCACCTTGCCGGCATTCAAGGCCTCGACGGTGAGCTTGGCCGCGTTGGCCGCGGGCACGCCGAAGGGGCCGGCGGCCGCGCCCGAGAGGAAGGTGACGACGCCGATGCGGTATTTGCCGTTGTCGGCGGCGGCGGACGGGGTCGACACCCCGGCCAGCAGCGCCAGGGCGGTGAAGGTGGCGGCCGCGGTGGCGGACAGACGGAAGCCGGGACGCGAGTAGCGCGATGAGACGGGCATGGTGAGCTCCTACTTGGGGGTTGCGGGGGGTGCGGTGGGTGCGGTCGAAGTGCCGGCGTCGCCGCGTGCGCGGGCGCGGCGCGAACGAACGTGATCGATGGGAGGCTGCAGGTCTTCGGCCCGGTAGACGACCCAGCGGCCGAGCATCACCTTGGCCGGCGGGAAGGCGCTGCCGGGCACCACCTCGCCGATCGCCTGGGCCTGGACGATCTGGTGGGTCTGGGCATCGATGCGCGAGACCACGCCTTCGGGGTCCTCGGGCAGCGGCAGCGCCATGCCCTCGAGGGCGCGTATCAGGGCCTCGTTGCCGGCGCGGCGGCCAGCCTGCGAAAGGGCCCGGCCGATGGCCAGGATGCCGGCATAGGCGCCTTCGGCGGCGTAGGTCGGGTAGCGCCCCTCCAGCCGGTGGAAATCTTCGACGAATTTGCGGTTGCGCGCCGTATCGGGCCAGTTGTTGTGGTGCCGTGCCGAGAGGATCAGCCCGGGCGGCGCCTGATCGCCCAGCGAGACCAGCACGTCGAAGTTGCCTCCGGTGTCGAAGTTGGCCAGCTTGACCTTCTCCAGCAGGCCGGACGACAGGGCCTGCTTGAGGAAGGCGATGAAGTCGCCGCCCCACAGCGCGGTCACCACGATGTCGGGCCGGCTTTGCTTGAGCTGCGCGATGAAGGCGGTGTAGTCGGGCTCATACAGCCGCGGCCAGACCTGGCCGGCCATCTCGTAGCGCACGCCCAGGCCGGCCAGCGCTTCCTCGAGGTCGCGCCAGGAGATGTGGCCGTAGTCGTAGTCCGGTCCGATGAAGGCCAGGCGGCGCCAGCCGGTCTTCTTCTGCAGCTCGGCGAGGTAGCGCGCACCCGCCGCCATCGAGCTGTAGGTGTCGTTGGAGACGCGGAAATAGTGGCGGTGGAAGTCCTCGATCGTCAGGCGCGACGAGGCATGGTCGGTGCCGACGAGGATCACCTGCCGCGTTCTGGCCACGCGGCTGACCGCCTGCGCCACCCCCGAGCTGACGATGCCGCAGAGAAAGCGCGCCTTGTCGCGGGTGATGAAATCCTCGGCGATGCGCGTGCCCACCGAGGCCTTGGAGCGATCGTCCTCGACCAGGATGCGCAGCCGGGGCAGCGTGGCCGGCGGCAACTCGGTGGCGAGGTCGGCCAGGGCCAGTTTCATGCCGGCGATGCTGTCGCGACCGTAGATGGCGGCGCGGCCGGCGAGCGGGAACATGCAGCCGACGGTGGCATCGGCCGCCGCCGCCGAGGCGCCGAATTCGATGCGCGCCTGGCAGGTCAACGGCCAGATCATGGCGGCGAGCCACAGCAGCCCGGCCCGCATGGCCACGCGCCGCCACCGCGCGAAGCGCAGGCGGGCAAGTCGAGGGGTGACGCAAGGCACTGTGAACATCATTTCCGCCGGTGGCTGGGTCATGACCTCTCCGCTCGTGGATGGGCGGGGTGGCGCCAAGCTCTGGTGCAGCCAACCTCCGCAAGCTGCGTGCCCGGCCCGGCGCAGAGGACTGGAAGAGGCCCGACGCCGGGCGGCGCGACGGGATTCGAGCCTGCGGCAGGGCCGCGGCGGGCTCGAGGTGCCGGTCAGAATGGGCGGAAACCGCTCAAGCCCGATCGGTGAACCATGGAGTTGAGCGGAAGCCGCTCAGGGAACACCTGGAGCCTATTCGATGCCCAGGCGCTGCACCCGCCGCTTGAAGGCATGCCGGGAGATGCCGAGCCGGTCCGCCGCCTGGCCCTTGTGGCCACCGCACTCGCGCAGCGCCGACAGCAGCATTTCGCGCTCGGCCTGCGCCAGGGTCGCGCCTATGGAGGGCGCTTCGGGCCGTGGCGCCGGGGTGGGCAGCGCGGCCGCCGCTGCGGCTGCGGCGCGCGCATCGGGGGCGGCGAGGGCGATCTCCGGCGGGAGTTCAGTCAGACCGATCTCCGTGCCGGGGAATAGGATCGTCAAGCGCTCGATCAGGTTCTTCAGCTCGCGCACGTTGCCCGGCCAGCGGTAAGCCGCCAGCCGCACCAGCGCCTGCGGGGTGAAGCGCAGCGGGCGCACGCCTTCGTCGTGGGCATATTTGTCGGCGAAGTGCTCGGCCAGATGGGCGACATCGGAGCCGCGGCTGCGCAGCGCCGGGACCTCCAGGCAGATGACGTTGATGCGGTAATAGAGGTCCTCGCGGAAACGCCCGGCCGCGACTTCCGCCGCCAGGTCGCGGTTGGTGGCCGCCACGACCCGGACATCGGCCTGCAGGGAGCGCGTCGCACCGATGGCGCGGTACTGGCCGTTCTCGAGGAAGTGCAGCAGCTTGGCCTGCAGGGGCAGCGGGATCTCGCCGATTTCATCGAGGAACAGCGTGCCCTTGTCGGCCAGCGTGACCAGCCCGACGCGGCGCTGGTGCGCGCCGGTATAGGCCCCCTTCTCGGCGCCGAAGAGCTCGGCCTCGATCAGCTGCTCGGGCAGCGAGGCGCAGTTGATCTCGATGAAGGGTCCGCCGGCGCGCGCGCTGCCGGCATGCAAGGCCCTGGCCACCAGGCCCTTGCCGGTGCCGGACTCGCCCAGCACCAGGATGCGCGCGGCGCCGCTGGCGGCGATGCGCGAGAGGGTCGCCGAGAGCTCGCGCATGACTTCGCTTTCGCCCACCAGCCCGGTGTGGCGCAAGGCCACGCGGCGGTGGAAATCGATCTCGCTGACCATGCGGCCGCGTTCCAGCGCCGTGCCTATGGTGTGCAGCAGGTCGTCCAGGTCGAAGGGTTTGGTGAGGTAGTCCGCGGCACCCATCTTCACCGCCTTGACCGCGGCGCGGGTGTCGCCGTGGGCGGAAATCATGATCACCTGCGGCTCGCCGTTCTCGCGCGGCATGGCCTCCAGCACGTCGAGGCCGCTGCGGTCGGGCAGGCGCAGGTCGAGCAGCACCAGGTCCGGCTGCAGCTCGGCCACGGCCTGCAGGCCGGCCTGCCCGGTGCCCGCGCCATGGACCTTGTAGCCCTCCTCCTCGAGCGCGAAGGTCAGTGAGCTGACCAGGCTGGATTCGTCGTCAATGATCAGGATGGTCGGCATGGCGGGGCGGGGCGATCGAGGCCACAGGGGCGAGCGGGAGCAGCACGCGGACCACGGTACCTTGTCCCGGCGCGCTGTCCAGGGTCATTTGCCCGCCGTTCAACTCGCACAACTGGCGCGAGATGCTCAGGCCCAGGCCCACGCCTTTGGTCTTGGTGGTGAAAAAGGGGTCGCTAACGCGCTTGAGCAGGGGCGCGGGGATGCCGCAACCGGTATCGCTGACTTCGATGGCCACCTGGGCGTCGGCGGCCGTGGCGCGCAGCATCACGGCACCTTCGGGCGGTGTCGCCTGGACGGCGTTGAGCACCAGGTTGAGGACGATCTGGTGCACGTGGTCGGGGTCGGCCCAAAGCGCCAGATCGGGGTTGCCCTGGCAGCCGAAGTGCAGGCCGCGCGCCTGGGCGTCGGGTTCGATGATCGCGCTGATGCGCCGGAAGAGTTCGCGCACCGGCACCACGCCCGGGGCCGGCTCGTGCGGGCGGCCGAAATCGACGAGATCGCTTACCACCCGCGCCAGGCGGTCGATCTCGCCTTCCATCTCGGCCAGCAGCTGGGTGCGCCTGGGATCCTGTTCGCGCCGCGCCAGGGCCTGGACGCTGGTCTTGAGGGCCGCCAGCGGGTTGCGGATCTCGTGCGCGATGCCGCTGGCGAACTCGCCCAGCACGGCCAGCCGCTCCATGCGCACGGCGCGCGCCAGATACTCCTGCAGCTTGCCCGACATGGTGTTGAAGGCATGCGAGACGCTGGCGATCTCGTCGCTGCCTTGTTCGGCAATCCGGTGGTCGAGCTGCCCCGAGGAGATCGCTTCGGCGCCACTGACCAGCAGGCCGATGCGCCGGCGCAGCTGGCGCGAGAGCTGATAGAAGAGCCCCACGATGAGTGCCGAGCCGACCAGCACGGCCGCGAGCAGGGCCCGCCGCTCGAGTGCGAAGGCCTTGAGCAGGCCGGTCGATTCGACCTCCAGCAGCGGCCGCCAGCCGGGCATGAATTCCGGCCCGGCGATCAGCTTGCCATGCGCACCGAAGGGCTGGCCCACCGCATTGAAATCCCCCGTCGGCGTCCGCAGCAAGGGCTGCAGCGCACCGGCCGCGGCGATGGCGCCGAGCTGTTCGGTCAGCGAGGCCAGGCGAACGTGCAAGGCGATATAGCCGCTGATCTGGTCGGCCTGCCGCGCGTGCAGCGCGGTGCGCACCAGCAGCCAGCCCGAGTCGCCATCGGCGGCGGCCATCGGGCCGATGATTTCAGTGTCGCCGAGCGAGGTGATCGGCAGCTCCGCGGTCTTGAACCGGCGGTCGCTCCAATAGGGCGGGCCGGCCGCGGCTTGGCCGGGTACCGCACGCAGCAGCCGGCCGTCGGCGTCGAAAAAGAGGATGCCGTAGAGGTCCGGCAAGTCGGACTCGATCTGCAGCAAGGCCGCGACATCGCCGCCCGCCGCGCCGCCGCCGGCGGCTGAGAAGCCCGCGATGCCGGGGTAGTTGGCCAGCGTCTCGACCTGATAGCGGCGTGCCTCGACGTAGGCGTTGAGGCGGTTGCCGGTTGCCGTGAGGTGCGCCTGGATCTTCTCGCCCAGCAACTGCTCCAGCGCATTGCTCGTGAAGCGGTCGTAGAGCAGCCCGATCGCCAGCGCCGGCAGCGTGAAGGCCAGCACCGACAGGAGCAGGTAACGCCTAACGATGCTCTTCGAGGCGATCATGGTTCCCCTGGAAACCTGCGCACGGGCAGGCCGGCCATAGCAGTTTCCCCGCCCGCCCGCCCGGCCCTAAAGCGGCCGTGTCGCGATCTTGAAGTCGGGGTCTTCGGCGAAGGTCGCGACCTGGAAGCCCAGGCTGGCCATGAGCCGCAACATCGGGGCGTTGTGGACGAGGATGAGGCCCATGATTTCGGTCAGGCCCTTGCTGCGTGCGGCGTCCATGATCGAGATCATCAGGCGCGAGCCCAGCCCGCGGCCGGCGAAATCGTCGGCCACCACGAGCGAGAACTCGCAACTCGTGCCGTCGGGGTTGGTGACGAAGCGGCTCACGCCGATCACGCGCTCGGTCTCGGTCTCGCTGCCGTCGTCGGCCGCGTGGCGCTCCTTGATCACGGCCACCAGGGCCATCTCGCGGTCGTAATCGATGAGGGTGAAGCGCGCCAGCATGCGCGCGGTCAGCTCGGGCAGCGCGCTGGCGAAGCGGAAGTAGCGGCTCTCCTGCGACAGGCTGCGCACCAGGCCTTGCAGCATCTCGGCATCGTCGGGGTGGATGGGCCGGATGGTGTAGGTGGCGCCGCCCTTCAGAGGCCACTCGCGTTCCTGGCCGGCGGGGTAGGGCAGGATCGCCAGGTGCCCATAGGGGTCCGGCGACTGGACGGCATCGTCCACCACGATGCGTGCGTCCACGGCCACGGCGCCGGTCTCGTCGACGATCACCGGGTTGATGTCCATCTGCCGCAACTGGGGCAGCGCGCAGGCCATTTCGCTCACGCGCAGCAGGATGCGTTCCAGCGCGGCATGGTCCGCCGCCGCTTCGCCGCGCCATTCGCCGAGCATCTCGGCCACGCGCGGTCGCTCGATCAGGCGCCGCGCCAGGAACTGGTTCAGCGGCGGCAGCTCCATCGCGCGGTCGTGGATGAGCTCGATCATCGAGCCGCCGGCGCCGAAGGTGATCACCGGACCGAAGGCCTCGTCGCTCATCAGGCCGACGAAGACTTCGCGGCCATGGCGCTGGCTGGCCATGGGCTGGACGGTGATGCCGCTGATGCGCGCGCCGGGCTGCGCCTGGGCCACTGCCAGCAGCATCTCGTTGTAGCGGTCGCGCACCTGGGTGGCGTTGTTGACGTTCAGGGTCACGCCGTGGACGTCGCTCTTGTGCGTGATGTCGGGCGAATCGATCTTCAGCGCCACCGGGTAGCCGAGCTGGCTGGCGATGAGCATGGCCTCGTTGGCGCTGCGTGCCAGCATGGTGCGCGTGACGGGGATGTGAAAGGCCGCCAGCAGCGCCTTGCTTTCCATCTCGGTGAGCACCTTGCGCCGCTCGGCCAGCACGCCTTCGATGAGCAGCCGCGCGCCTTCGGTGTCGGGCTCGTCACCCCCGCCCAGGGGCGGCGGCGTCTGCTGCAGCAACTGCTGGTTGCGGTAGAAGCTGGCGATATTGTGGAAGGCGTCCACGGCCCCCTCGGGCGTGCGGAAGACCGGCAGCTGGCGCGCCGACAGGTACTGCCTGGCGGGGCGCACGCTGGTTTCGCCCATCCAGCACCCCAGCACCGGCTTGGCGTTGGGCACGAAGGCCTCACCGACCGCCTGCGCAATGGCCATGACGTCGCTGCCGGCCTTGGGCGAGTAGATGAGCAGCACGCCATCGAAGCCGCGCTCTTCCACCGCGGCCTGCATGGCCGCCACGTAGGCCGGACCGTCGGCTTCCTCACCCAGATCCTGCACCTGCGCCACGGTGATGCCGTGGGCGTCGGCCCAGTCGGCCGCCAGCACGGCCGGGCCGCCGCCGTTGGTGACGATGGCGAGCTTGTCGCCCACCGGCCGGAAGCGGGAGGCCAGGCATTGCGCGGCCGAGAAAAGCTGTGTGAACTGCTGCACCCGCACCACGCCGGCGCGGCGCAGCGCGGCGTCGAAGACTTCGTCGGCGCCCACGATGGAGGCCGAGTGGGTGAGCGCCACGCGCGAGCCCGCAGCCTGGCGGCCCGACTTCATCACCACCACCGGTTTGGCATAGGCCGCCGCGCGCAGCGCGCTCATGAAGCGGCGCGCGTCACGGGTGCCCTCCATGTATACCAGGATGCTCTGCGTGGCGGCATCGCCGGCCAGGAAGTCGAGCACCTGGGGCAGCTCCACCGCGGTGTTGGGGCCCAGCGATACCACGGCCGAGAAGCCCACGCCGTGCTGGGTGGCCCAGTCCAGCATGGCCGAGGTGAGTGCGCCCGATTGCGCGACCAGCGCCAGCGGCCCGGTGGCCGCCAGCGGGCCCAGGCCGCCGACATTGAGCTTGATGGCCGGCCGCTGCAGGCCCGGGCTGTTGGGGCCCATCAGGATCACGCCGTGGCGGCGTGCGGTGAGATGCAGTTCGGTGCCCAGCTCGGCCGACAGCCCGCTGGACAGGACCAGCGCCGCGCGGCAACGGATGCGCCCGACGATTTCCAGCGCCGCCGCCACCTGCTCGGCCGGCAGGGCGATCAGCGCCAGATCGGCTCGCGATTGCGCGAGATCGGCCAGCGTGCCCGTCATGTGGATGTCCAGCCAGGTCACCGGGCCGGCGAAGCCACTTTCCACCAGGGTCTCGCGAAGCCGGCGGGCCTCGCGCGTGGGCGCCTCGCCCTGCGGGTCGCCGGCAAAGGCCACGATGGAGCGTGGCTGGAGCAAGGGAGTGAGAAAGTGGCGGTCCACGGGTATGTCCTGATGGCACGAGAACACAGCCAGCATAGACCGATGCCGCGCGTTCCGGTATGACCTGCATCATGTTGCGCAGCAGCATGGTCGACAGGGGGGGCCAGAAAACCCACGTCTCGCCCGATACTTCGCTCCCGGGGCGTGGCCGGTGCAGGGGTGCCGCGGCCCGCCACCGCAGGAGGCAGCGTGCAGCTATTCGATGCCCTGGCACAACAGGCCGATCATTTCGGGGCCTTGCTCGCGCGCCCCGATCAGCTGATCGCCGTGGCCTCTGCGGCCGTGGCGGCGCTGCTCGTGATCGTCAGTGCGTTCGTCAGGACCATGATTCCGCTGCGCTGGCTGGCGGTGGGCAGCAACGCGGGCTTCATCGCCTATGGCCTGGTGTATCCGGTGCCGCTCATGGTGGCGCTGCACGCCGTGCTGCTGCCGGTGAACCTGTGGCGCGTGTGGCAGATGGTGCGCCTGACGCAGCGTGTCTCGGCGGCCACCGCCGACCCGCGGCAGTTGGAGATCTGGCTGCGCCCCTACATGCGCAGCCGCCGCCTGAAGGCCGGGCGCACGATCTTCAAGCGCGGAGCGCCGGCCGACCGGCTCTACTTCCTGGCCGCGGGCCGGGTCGAGTTCCCCGAAGTGGGGCGGACCATCGCGGCCGGGCAGATGTTCGGCGAGATCGCCTTCTTCGCGCCCGATGGCCGCCGCAGCAGCAGCGCGCGCTGCACCACCGAGTGCACGGTGCTGTCCATCGATGCCACCACGTTCAGGCAACTCGTCCATCAGAACCCCGATTTCGGCCTCGAGGTGATGCGCCTGATCGCCGGCCGCCTGAGCCAGGATGTGGAGCGCTTGCGGGCCCCGCCGACGGACTTCGAACGGCCCTCGACCTGATTACACTGCAGCCCGCGGCGCCCGCCGCATGCCCCGTCCTGCGGCTGGCAAGTCGCCTCCAACCCTGCACAGGTGCCCAATGAAAAACGCGATCGCGCTCTCCGCCGTCCTGCTGTCGTTGGCGGCATCGGCCGCCGCGCCAAAGACCAACCTCGTCGACCACTCGGCTCGCGCGCTCATCGACGAGGCGGCGGCCAAGGGCGTGATGGCGGAAAACATTCCGGCCAAGGTGTGGAAGCTCTATCCGGCCAGCAAATACGCCTTTGTCAGCCAGGTCGAAGGGGGCCTGGTCCGCGGCGATACCTGCGTGGTGACGGCGCGCGTGATGCTGGTGCCCTTGACGCCGGCGATGAAGGCCGTGCTCTTGCGCCCACAGAAGACTGCGACGGCCTTCGATGCCCTGGCCAAAGCCGGCGCCGACCAGTGCAAGGCCTTGGCGCGCGACAAGCTCAAGGAAGCCACCACGGCGGTGGTGTCGGGGCTGGTCAAGACCTGAGGCGCGCTGCCCCGCGGGCTGCGGCTTCAGGCAGCGGGCCTGTACAGCCCGCGCTCGCGGGCCATCAGCCGGGTCAGGCCGAAGAGCGCATCGATATTCGGCGTGGCCAGGCCCAGGTGCTGGCCGATCTCGCGCACGGCCCCGACCAGCGCGTCGAGCTCCAGCGGGCGGCCGGCCTGGGCGTCCTGCAGCATCGAGGTCTTGAAGCTGCCGAGCTTGCGCGTTACCGCATGACGGTCTTCGGGCGGCTCGGCGATGGGGATGCCGAAGGCCGCGCCGACGGCCTGGGCCTCGAGCATCACGGCGCTGCAAAAGCCGCGCACCAGGGGGTCGTCGAGGATGCGGTCGCAGGGCGCGCCGGTCAGCGCCGAGACCGGGTTCATCGTCATATTGCCCCAGAGCTTGAACCACAGCTCGCGCTGGATGCGCTGCGACACCGTGACGGCGAAGCCGGCTTCGCCGAGCAGCGCGGCCAGGGCAAGGAGGCCGGCGTCGCGGCCGCCCGCGGGCCGGCCGATGATCAGCCCGTCGCCGTTGACATGCCGCACGCTGCCCGGTGCCGGCGTGGTGCTCGAGACATGCACCACGCAGCCGACGACCTGCGCGCGGGGGATCGCCGCAGCGATCGCCCCGCCCGGGTCCACCGCCTGGAGCGCCAGCCCGTCGCAGGGGCCGCCCAGGCCGTCGAAGAACCACCAGGGCACACCGTTCATGGCCGTGAGCACCTGGGTGGCGGGGCCGCACAGGGCATGCACGGCCGGCGCGACGGCGGCCAGCGCCGGGGCCTTCACGGCGACGATCACCAGGTCCTGCGGCCCCAGGGCCTCGGCGCGGTCGCTGGCATGCAGCGGCACGAGCTTCTCGCCCAGGGCGTCCTGCAATTGCAGGCCACGGCTGCGCACGGCGGCCAGGGTCTGCCCGCGCGCATAGGCCGACAGTTCGACCCGGCCGGCCGGCAGGCGGCTGCCGATCCAGCCGGCCAACAGGCCGCCGATGGCGCCGAGGCCGACGATGCAGACTTTCATGAGCACAACCCGACTGAAAGAGGCATGGCCGCCAGTCTAGGCGCCTGGCGCCGGCATGGGGTCTACAGTTCGGACCCGCTGCGTTGATGAATCGGCTGCCAGGGTCAAGAATCCGGCCTGGCGGGAGATCGCCATCCTTCACTGCATCGAACGATATGAATATTGCGTTGATAGGCTACGGCGAGGTCGGGCGCATCCTGGCCGAGGACCTGCGTGCCCAGGAGGTGGCCGTCAGCACCTACGACCTCAAGCTCGATACCGACCACGGCCAGCCGCTGCGCGAGCACGCGGCGCGGCACGGGGTGACGCTGGGCGCGGCGCACGCGCAGGCGGTGCACGGTGTGGATCTCATCGTCTCGGCGGTGACCGCCAGCCAGGCGGTGGCGGTGGCGCAGGCCTGCGCGCCAGCGATCCGGCATGGTGCGTTCTTCCTCGACTTCAACTCGGCCTCGCCGGGCGCCAAGAGCCGCGCGGCCGAACTGATCGACGCCGCCGGCGGCCGCTATGTCGAAGGCGCGGTGATGACCTCGGTGCCGCCGTACCGCATCCAGGTGCCCTTGCTGTTGGGAGGGCCGCACGCGTGCGCGCTCGAGCCGGTGCTCGCCGGCCTCGGGTTCAAGGCCAGGATCGCCAGCGAAAAGCTCGGCGTGGCCTCGGCCACCAAGATGTGCCGCAGCGTGATGATCAAGGGCCTGGAAGCCATGGTCATCGAGAGCTTCACCGCCGCGCGTCACTACGGCGTGGAAGATGCGGTGATCGCTTCGCTGGTGGAGACCTTCCCCGGCGTCGATTGGGAAAGTCAGGCCGCCTTCTTCTTCCAGCGCGCCATCGAGCACGGCCGGCGCCGCAGCGAAGAAATGCGCGAGGTGGCCCAGACGGTGCGCGAAGCCGGCCTCGCGCCCTGGAGCGCCAGCGGCACGGCCGAGCGCCAGGCCTGGGTGGCCGACCTGGCCGATGGTGGCCTGTTCGGCGAGCGCGGCCACCCGGAATTTGCCCGCAGCGCCGATTGGCGCACCGAGGCCGACCGGATTCTTGGGCAGGTCAGGCGATGAACGCCGGCCCCGGTGGCGGGGGCGCTACGGCTCGGCGAAGGCGCGCTCGATCACGAAATCACCCGGCGTGGAGGTATTGCCTTCCTTGAAGCCGCGGTGCTCGAGCAGCGTCTTCAGGTCGCGCAACATGGCCGGGCTGCCGCAGATCATCACGCGGTCGTTCGCCGGGTCCAGCGGCGGCAGCTGCAGGTCCGCGGCCAGCTTGCCGCTCTCGATCAACTCGGTCACGCGCCCCATGTTGCGCCAGGCCTCGCGCGTGACGGTGGGGTAGTAGCGCAGCTTGCTCGTCACCAGGTTGCCCAGGATTTCATGGCTGGGCAGGTGTTCCACCAGCGCGTCGTGGTAGGCCAGTTCGTCGACCTGGCGCACGCCGTGCACGAGGATGAGCTGCTCGAATTTCTCGTAGGTCTCGGGATCGCGCACGATGCTCATGAAGGGCGCCAGCCCGGTGCCGGTAGAGAGCATGTACAGGCGCTTTCCCGGCAGCAGGTAGTCCACCACCAGGGTGCCGGTGGGCTTCTTGCCGACGATGAGGGTGTCGCCGACCTGGATGTGTGCCAGACGCGAGGTGAGCGGCCCGTCGGGCACCTTGATGCTCAGGAATTCGAGGTGGTCCTCGTAGTTGGCGCTGACGATGCTGTAGGCGCGCAGCAGCGGCTTGCCGTTCACGCGCAGGCCGATCATCGTGAAGTGACCATTGGAGAAGCGCAGCGCCGGGTCGCGCGTGGTCGTGAAGGTGAACAGGCGGTCGGTCCAGTGGTGGACGCTCAACACGCGTTCTTCGTTGAAGGCGCTCATGGCAGGGTTGAAGTCGGAATCGGCAGCGAGTTTACCGGTCCCACCCAGAGGATTCCCGCTGGCAGCCCGCGTTCCAGGGCCGGTGAAGCCGTCATCGGGTCCCGCCGGTTGACCATCGACCTCCGGGCCTCTACCGTGGCAGCTGCAGCCGCAGGCTTGCGGCACGGGGACACCATGATCAAGCTCATCCAGTTCGCACCGGCATTCGGCCTGCCCAACGCCAGCCCCTTCTGCATGAAGCTGGAGACCTACCTGCGCATGGCGGCGCTGCCCTTCGAGTTGGTCAACAGCGGCGACCTGATGAAGGCGCCGAAGAAGAAGCTGCCGTATATCGACGACGACGGCACCGTCGTCGCCGACTCCAGCTTCGTCATCGACTACCTGAAGGGCCGCTACGGCGACCCGCTGGACGGCGCGCTGACGCCGTCCGAGCGTGCGCTGGCCACGGCCTTCCAGCGCTTGTTCGAAGAGAACCTCTACTGGGCCGTGGTGCACACCCGCTGGGTGCAGCCCGAGGGCTGGGCGATGACGCGCCAAGCCTTTTTCGGCCGCCTGCCGGTGCCGCTGCGGTGGTTCGTGCCGGCCCTGGCCCGGCGCAGCCTGGTCGCCGAGATGAAGGGCCAGGGCATGGGCCGACACAGCGACGCCGAGATCCACGCCATCGGCTGCCGCGACGTGGGCGCGGTGGCCGACTTCCTCGCCGACAAGCCCTTCATGCTGGGCGAAAAGCCCAGCTCGCTGGACGCCACGGCGCATGCCTTCCTGGCCAACCTGCTGTGGGCGCCGGTCGATTCGCCGATCCAGCGCCACGCGCGCGCCCGGCCCACGCTCGAAGCCTATTGCCAACGCATGAAGGCGCGTTACTTCGCGTAGGCGCCCGACGGCGCCCCATCTGGCAACGCATCGACAGCCCCAGGCCCGAACCGGCAGGGCCTTGCCCCCAGAATCGGGCGATGAAAGCACCCAAACGCCTGCAGGCGCTGATCGACGAAGGCCTCATCGACGCCGTGCTGCGCCAGCTCATGAGCGGCAAGGAAGCCGCCGTCTTCGTGGTGCGCCGCGGCGACGAGGTGCTGTGCGCCAAGGTCTACAAGGAAGCCAACAACCGCAGCTTCCGCCAGGCGGTGGACTACACCGAGAACCGCAAGGTGAAGAACAGCCGTGAGAAGCGCGCCATGGCCAAGGGCACGCGCTTCGGCCGCGAAGCGCAGGAAGCGGCCTGGCAGAACGCCGAGGTGGACGCCCTCTACCGTCTCGCCGCCGCCGGCGTGCGCGTGCCCCGGCCCATCAACTTCCACGAAGGCGTGCTGCTGATGGAACTGGTGACCAACGCCGATGGCGAAGCCGCGCCGCGCCTGAACGACGTCGACTTCACGGCCGAGGAAGCCAAGGCCCACCACGCCACCCTGCTGACCGAAGTGCTGCGCATGCTGTGCGCCGGCGTCGTGCACGGGGATCTTTCGGAATTCAACATCCTGCTCGGCGCCCACGAGGGCCAGCCCTGGCCGGTGATCATCGACCTGCCCCAGGCCGTGGACGCCGCCGGCAACAACCACGCCCAGCGCATGCTGCTGCGCGACGTGAACAACCTGCGCGACTTCTTCGGCCGCTTCGCGCCGGCCCTGCTGCACTCGCAGTACGGCCCCGAGATCTGGGCGTTATACGAGAAGGGCCTGTTGCGCGTCGACAGCCCGCTGACCGGCCGCCACGTCGGCGCCACCGGCCCCGTGGACCTGGGGCAAGTGGTGCGCGAGATCGACGACGCGCGGGCCGAGGAAGCCGCCCGGCGCCTGCGGATGCAAAATCCGGGCCCTTGAAACGGCGCTTGGCGCCCCAAAAATAACCCGTTGCGCGCGGCCAGCCGGCAGCGCCTTTCTTTGCACTCACACGCCACAAGAACGACCATGGACAAGCAAACCCTGTCATTCCAGGCTGAGGTCAAGCAGATCCTGCACCTCGTCACGCACTCGCTATACAGCAACAAGGAAATCTTCCTGCGCGAGCTGGTATCGAACGCGTCCGATGCCTGCGACAAGCTGCGCTTCGAGGCGCTGGACCACAGCGCGCTGTACGAAGAGGCGCCGAACCTGGAGATCCGCGTCTGGTTCGACGCCGAGAAGAAGACCATCACCATCCGCGACAACGGCATCGGCATGAGCGCCGAGGAAGCCGTGGCGCACCTGGGCACCATTGCCAAGAGCGGCACGCGCGAGTTCATGGCCAAGCTCGAGGGCGAGCAGAAGAAGGACGCCAACCTGATCGGCCAGTTCGGCGTGGGCTTCTACTCGGGCTTCATCGTCGCCGACCGCCTGACGGTGGAAACGCGCCGCGCCGGGCTCATGGCCGACGACGGCGTGCGCTGGAGCAGCGAAGGCGCGGGCGACTTCGAGGTCGAGACCATCACCCGGCCCGAGCGCGGCACCGATGTCATCCTGCACCTGCGCGACGGCGAGGAGGAGTTCCTCAGCGCGTGGAAGCTCAAGAGCATCATCAGCAAATACTCCGACCACATCAGCCTGCCGGTGCTGATGCCCAAGACGAAGTGGGACGAGGAAAAGAAGGAACAGGTCACCACGGAAGAGTGGGAGCCGGTGAACAAGGCCGCGGCGCTGTGGACACGCCCCAAGAGCGAGATCACCGACGCGCAGTACCAGGAGTTCTACAAGCAGATCAGCTACGACCAGGAAGCGCCGCTGGCCTACACGCACAACCGCGTCGAGGGCCGCACCGAATACACCCAGCTGCTCTACGTGCCGGCCAAGGCGCCCTTCGATCTGTGGAACCGCGACAAGCGCGGCGGCGTGAAGCTGTACGTCAAGCGCGTCTTCATCATGGACGACGCCGAGGCGCTGATGCCGGTGTACCTGCGTTTCGTCAAGGGCGTGATCGACAGCGCCGACCTGCCGCTGAACGTCAGCCGCGAGCTGCTGCAGGAAAGCCGCGACGTGAAGGCCATCCGCGAAGGAAGCACCAAGCGCGTGCTGAGCATGCTCGAAGACGTGGCCGAGAACCAGGGTGACAAATACGCCGAGTTCTGGGCCCAGTTCGGCGCCGTGCTCAAGGAAGGCATGGGCGAGGACCATGCCAACCAGGAGCGTCTGGCCAAGCTGCTGCGCTTTGCCAGCACGCAGGCCGACCAGGGCGTGTCATTCACGGACTACGTGGGTCGCATGAAGGAAGGCCAGGAGGCCATCTATTACGTCACCGCCGACACCCTGGCCACGGCCAAGAGCAGCCCGCAGCTGGAGATCTTCCGCAAGAAGGGCATCGAGGTGCTGCTGCTCACCGACCGCGTCGACGAGTGGATGCTGTCGCACCTGTACGAGTTCGACGGCAAGCCGCTGCAAAGCGTGGCCAAGGGCGGTGTCGACCTGGGCAAGCTGCAGGACGAGGCCGAGAAGAAGCAGGCCGAGGAAGATGCCGCGGCCTTCCAGCCCGTGCTCGAACGCCTGAAGACCGCGCTGAAGGACCGTGCCAAGGACGTGCGCGCGACCACGCGGCTGGTCGATTCAGCGGCCTGCATCGTCGTCGAGGAAGGCGACATGAGCTCGCACCTGGCGCGCCTGCTCAAGCAGGCCGGGCAGAGCGCGCCCAAGGCAATGCCCATCCTGGAGGTGAACCCCGCGCATGGCCTGGTCAAGCGGCTGGAGGCCTCGGGCGAGGGCGACGCGGCCTTCGACGACCTGGCGCAGATCCTCTTCGACCAGGCCTTGCTGGCCGAGGGCGGGCAGCTCGAAGATCCGGCGGCCTACGTGCAGCGCGTGAACCGGATGCTCACCGCGGCTGCATGAGCTCGAGCTGCTCGCGCAGCTGCGCGGTCTGCTGGCTCCAGTAGGCCGCGCTGCCGAAGAAGGGGAAGTTGAGCGGGAAGGTCGGGTCGCCCCAGCGCTCGGCCAACCAGGCGCTGTGGCGCAGCATGCGCAGCGTGCGCAACGGCTCGATCAGTGCGCGCTCGCGGTCGTCGAATTCGCTGAACTGCTCGTAGCCTTCGAGCAGCCAGTTCAGTTGCTGCGCCATCGAGGCGTGGTCGCCCGAGACCAGCATCCACAGGTCCTGCACGGCGGGGCCTTGCATGGCGTCGTCCAGGTCCACCACGTGCGGTGCGCCGTCGCGCCAGAGCACGTTGCCGAGGTGGCAGTCGCCGTGCAGCCGCAACGTGGTCAGCGGCGTTGCGGCGGCAAACGCGGCCTCGACCGCAACCTGGGCGCGCTCGGCGGCTTGCTGCCACGCGGCGCGCTCGGTGTCGCTCACGAAGCCGCCTTCGATCAAGAGGGCCAGGGCGCGCCGGCCGTCGCCGCGGGCATCGAGATGGTGTCTGTGCTCGAAGGGCTTGCGCCGTCCGACTTCGTGCAGCCGGCCGATGAAGCGGCCCAACTGGCGCAGGGCGGCCGGGTCTTCGAGCTCGGGCTCGCGGCCGGCGCAGCGTGCGGCCACGGCGTAGCGGTGCACGCCCGCGGCCACGCGGCGGCAGGCCAGCGTGGGCGGCTCGCCGAGCAGCGTGAGCCCTACGGCCGGCTGGGGTGCATGCAGCACAAGGGGCGGCACCACAGGCACTTCGGCGGCAGCGAGCTCCAGCGCGAAGGAGTGCTCCTCGAGGATCTGCGCGTCACTCCAGCGCCCGGGTCGGTAGAACTTGGCCACCACGGCGCCGCCCTCTTCCAGGAAGACCTGGAAGACGCGGTTCTCATAGGAGTTGAGCTGCAGCACGCGGCCGTCGCCGCGCAGGCCTGCCGCAGCCAGAGAGTCGAGAACCTGCTGCGGGTCGAGGTCGCTGTAGTCCACTCAGCGGGCGTGCTGGCGCAGGCATGCAGGCCGAGCGCCTTCCCGCACGACCGGGCCGGCACAAAGGACGGGCGGTCTCATCTCAGTGCCTCAGTCTGGACAGGGGGGTATCGACGACCACGCCGCCCACGTCCTCGGGTGCCACCGGCACCTCGCGCGCCGAGAAGCCTGAGCGCAGGCTGCCGAAGCCGCTGGGCATGCCCATGTCGGTGCGGCCATCGTGGCTGAAGAACGAGTCCTGCATGAACCCGGAATCCTGCCAGAGCGTGGCGCGCTCGCGGCGGCGCGAGGCCACTGCGCCGGAGAGCTGATCCCTTGCATGGCCGACCGTGGGTGCAGGTTGCGGGCCTCGCGAGACGCCGCCGCTTTGCGGCACGAGCAATTGCAGTTCAGGCACCGACGGCAATTGGTCCGGCGTGCAACGCAGGTAGCGAATGCGGCACGCCGCCAATACCGACTGCTTGATCTGCAGGGCGCGGCGCGACCCTTGGCGCTCATTGTCGAGGTCGATGGTGGCCAGCACCCGGCCGTTCGCGCTGCAAATCGCGAAGGTCACATTGCTGGAGCCGAGCAGCTCATACCAGAAGCGAACTTCCTGGGGGTCCGTGGGCTGGCAGAAGCGCACCAGCGGCAGCTTGGACAGCACGATGTGGTGCGGCAAGGCTTCGCGCAGGTGACGGTAGACGCGCCGCTCGTCAGTGCTGAACACGGGCCTTGCGCTGAGGGTCCATTCGGTGGGCAAGGGCCTGGCCTTGCGCCGCCGCCGGCTGAACATGGCCAGTCCTCCCGCCCCGATCAACAGGGCGATAGACAGTGAAGCCAGAATCCAGGGGAGCATTTGCGGCATGGGCCACCGAGTTGCGTGGATGCGCGATCCAGCAAGAAAAACACACGCGATACGAATAGGGGCATGTTAGCGCCGGCCCTCGAGGCGCGCATCCCGCGATCGCGTGGGCTCCTGAGATCAGGTCTTGCCGGAGCTCCAAGCGTCCAGGCGCAAGACCTGCAATTTCAAGCGGTAGTCGAATTCGGCAGCCTGGTGGCCCAGCAACTCCGCAATCTGCGAACCCAGCGTGTTGGCCGGCAGAGGCAGTTGCGCAAGCACGTCGGCGCCCTCGAATTCGACCGCGGCACCGGCGCTCCGGACGATCCCGAGCATGGCGGCATTGTCGCGGGCCAGGTGGATCACCATCGTGGACATGCCGCGGTTGCGGGCGTGCATGACCGCGTGTTCGAACAGCCGCGAGCCCAGGCCTCGGCCGCGTTTTCGCGCCAGCACGGAAACGCCGAATTCGGTGATGCCCTCACCCTGCACCTCACTCCTGCTGAAGGCCAGATGGGCCATGGCCAGCAAACGCAAACGGCGGTCGAAAATGCCGAACAGCTCGTCGCGGTCGAAGTCGAGTTGTTCCGCGTAGTGGCGAATGCGCTCATCGCTGGCCAGGTGGCCGAAGCGCAGCAGGCGATCGTCGTCGTCGAGCGCCAACAGGTGCTCAAGCACGCGGGCACGGTGCCGGTGCCCCAGCTTGCGTATCGGCACCCAGCGACGGGTGCGCGGCGGGGGTGATCCGAGGTGCGGCGGAACTGCGGCATCCAGGGCGTGGCGCTGAGACATAGCGAGCGGTCGATCTCCCATGAAGCCATGCTATGCGAATAAACTAGGGTTTACCCCCGAAACAACGCGGTGGCGTGCCCGCAGCTTCGAGGATCGGGCCAACGGGCTCAGACTTCGGAGTTCAAGATATACTGCGAGGCTTTCCCAAACTCGGCGGGGGAAGAGTCCGTGCGTTTCCATGCCCCGAGAGGCCGCCCTAACAACGAGCGGCGCCGAGGGGCTGGCACGGTGAATTTGAGCCGTTGAACCCGCGCAGCGCAGGCTGCGCGACTAGCGAAAGACCCTCATGAAGACCTTCAGCGCCAAACCGGCCGAGGTCGTGCACGAGTGGTTTGTGATTGACGCCACCGACAAGGTGCTCGGACGTGTTGCCAGCGAAGCAGCACGCCGTTTGCGCGGCAAGCACAAGGCCATTTACACGCCTCACGTCGATACCGGTGATTTCATCGTCGTCGTCAATGCCGACAAGATCCGTGTCACCGGCTCCAAGGCCACCGACAAGATCTACTACCGGCATTCCGGCTACCCCGGCGGCATCTATGCCACGCCTTTCAAGGACATGCAGGCCAAGCACCCCGGCCGCGCGCTCGAGAAAGCCGTCAAAGGCATGCTCCCCAAGGGCCCGCTGGGTTATGCGATGGTCAAGAAGCTGAAGGTCTATGCCGGTGCCACGCACCCGCACACCGCCCAGCAGCCCAAACCGCTCGAGATTTGAGGACGCCGCGATGATCGGACTTTGGAACTACGGCACTGGCCGCCGCAAATCGAGCGTGGCCCGCGTCTTTCTCAAGAAGGGCAGCGGCCAGATCGTCATCAATGGCAAGGCCATCGGCGACTATTTTGGTCGTCAAACTTCAATCATGATCGTGAAGCAGCCCCTGCTGCTGACCGCCAATGAGGCGGCCTTCGACATCAAGATCAGCGTCAAGGGCGGCGGCGAATCCGGCCAGGCCGGCGCCGTGCGCCATGGCATCACGCGCGCACTGATCGACTACGACGTGGCCCTCAAGCCCGACCTCAGCCGTGCCGGCTTCGTGACGCGCGACGCGCGCGAAGTCGAACGCAAGAAGGTCGGCTTGCACGGCGCCCGCCGTCGCAAGCAGTTCAGCAAGCGCTGAACCTGCTCGGGAAGCGGCCCTCGTCGGGCGGCTTCCCGCCTGTGCCGGCCCTGCCGGCCAGGTCACGCAGCCAAGCCCATGCGCTGGAAGCTTCTGCGCCGACGTCTCTCGGTGAGTGCACCGCGGATGATCGTGCGCAGCCACCTGCCGTGGCCGCTGCGCTGGGCCTTTGCGGCCGTGATGCTCGGGTTTTCGGCCGCGATTGCGCTGTGGGCCTTCGAGTTCGGCAAGAGCATTGCCGGATTGGACGGTGGCGCCCAGCAAGAGCTGGCTCGATTGCACACCGAGTTGTCGCAGCTGCAGCGCGAGCATGTGCAGGCCAAGCAGCTGTCCGACACCGCCGAAAGCCTGCTCAAGACCGAGAGAGCCGCCCAGGATCGGCTGGCACAGCAACTGCGGCAACTCGAAGGCGAGAAGCAGGTGCTGCAGGCCGACCTTGGGTTCTTCGAGCGCCTGTTGCCCACGTCGGGCGACGGTCTGCAACTGCGGGGTCTGCAGGCCGAGGCGAAGGGGCCGGGCCAGCTGCGCTACCAGATGCTGGTGGTGCAGAATGGCAAGCCTGCGGTGGAATTCGATGGCCGCTACGAGTTCACCCTTGTGGGGCTGCTCGACGGCAAGGCATGGGCACAGCCGATTTCCGGTGGCCCACGCCCATTGCGGCTGCGGCTGTATACGCGCGTGGAAGGCATGCTCGAGTACCCTGGCGCGGCCGTGATAAAGACGGTGCAGGCAAGGGTTTTCGACAGTCAGGGCAACGCCCGTGCGACGCAGACGGTGAAGTTGCTCCCCTGAGGAGGCAGACATGATCTGGTTGGGAAAAAAGAGACCGCCGCCGATCCGCAGCCTGATCGGTGAAGGCACGGTTGTGCAGGGAAACGTTCGTTTCACCGAGGGCCTGCGCATCGACGGCGAGGTGCACGGTGACGTGCTCGCTGCGGGCGAGGGCTCCAGCCTGCTGGTTGTCAGCGAAAAAGCCCGCGTGCATGGGAAGGTCAAGGCTTCCCATGTGATCATCAACGGCGAGGTTCGCGGCCCCTTGCAGGCCGACGAGCTCCTCGAATTGCAACCCAAGGCGCGCATCGTGGGCGATGTGCGCTACGAATTGCTGGAAATGCACCAGGGGGCTGTGGTCGAGGGCGAACTCAAGCCCTTGAAAAGCACCGACAAGCCCGCACTCAAACTTGCCGCGTCGAACGACGTCTGATTCCTCGTACCTTGGAGAAATACCCCATGAACGCCCTAGTAGAACCGATTGGTGCGCCCTTGGACGATATGCCGCCGCCGCTGATCTTCACCGACAGCGCCGCCGACAAGGTCAAGCAATTGGTCGACGAAGAAGGCAATCCCGACCTGAAGCTGCGGGTCTTCGTACAAGGCGGTGGTTGCTCCGGCTTCCAGTACGGCTTCACCTTCGACGAGGTGGTCAACGAGGACGACACGCAGATGACCAAGAACGGTGTCACGCTGCTGATCGACGCCATGAGCCTGCAGTACCTCGGGGGCGCCGAGATCGACTACAAGGAAGATCTGCAAGGCGCGCAGTTCGTCATCAAGAACCCGAACGCCACCACCACCTGCGGCTGCGGGTCGTCGTTCACGGCCTGACGGACTGACGGCCGCCGGGCCCGCCCATGAACGCCCGGCTACGTCGCCGGGTAGAGCGCGCCCAAGACGCGCGGGCCAGCGGCCCCGGTGACAGCCGGCAGGTTCCCGGCTCGCCGCTCCATGAAGGCCTTCGCCAGCCAGGCGAAGGCCAGTGCCTCCACCTGGTCTGGCGGTACGCCGGCGACGGCGGTGCTTTCCACCGCCACGGCGCTGCCCAGCAGATCAGCCAGCCGTGCCAGCAAGTGGGCATTGAATGCGCCCCCCCCGCACACCAGCAGCCTGGCCGTGGCGGGGGCGTGCTGTCGCAAGGCGTCGGCCGCGCCGCGGGCCGTGAGTTCGGCCAAGGTCGCCATGACGTCGCGGGCATCCAGAGGTCCTGAACCCAGGCGCGCAGCCAACCAGGCTTCGTCGAAGAGGTCGCGGCCGGTGCTCTTGGGTGGCGCCAGGCCAAAGAAGGGTTCGGCAAGAAGACGGCCCAATAGGCCGGCATCCACGCGCCCGCCGGCCGCCCAGGTGCCACCCGCGTCGTAGGGCTGGCCGCGGTGCCTGCGGCACCACAGGTCGAGCAGCAGATTGCCCGGTCCGCAATCAAAGCCCAACACCTCGCCACTTGCCCGCAGCAGGGTGAGATTGGCGATCCCGCCGAGGTTGAGCACGGCCGTATCACGGCCCGCTTGACCGAAGCGCGACGCGTGGAAGGCAGGCACCAGGGGTGCGCCCTGCCCACCGGCGGCGACGTCGCGGCTGCGGAAGTCACACACCACGGCCATGCCGGTTCGCTCTGCCAGCAAGGCGCCGTTCATCAATTGCACGGTGTAGCCCAAACCATCGAACTGCCCCGGGCGATGGCGCACCGTCTGGCCGTGGGCGCCGATGGCCGAGATCTGGCCGCGGGACAGTCCGGCCTGCTTCAGCAGCAGCGCCACGACTTCGGCGTAGATCGCCATCAGCGCGTTGGCAGCGAGTGCGCCGCGGTGGATTTCATCGCTGGCGCTGCGGTTCAGCGCGAGAAGTTCGCTGCGCAGTGCCTCCGGGAACGGACGATGGGCGTGGCCCTGGACCTGCAATGGCCCGCTGTCGGCAATTGCCTCGGCAAGCACACCGTCAACGCCGTCGAGCGAGGTGCCCGACATCAACCCGATGAACCAGGCCATCGGGCGCGGCGCGCTACTCGGCCCGCACTCGCTGGCCAGCCAGTGTCTCGGCGAGCTCGAGATGGGCCTGCACGCTGCGTACGGCTTGGCCGAAGCGCGGGCGCGAGCTCGCATCCAGCGGGACAGTTTCCGAGGCCTTGGCGATGCGCAGCGGGTCCTGCTGGCGGCCTCCGACGCGGAATTCGAAATGCAGATGTGGCCCGGTCGCCAAGCCGGTCATGCCGACCGCGCCGATGCGTTGGCCCTGCTCGACGCGCTGGCCCTTCCTGACGTCGATGCGGCTCAGGTGTCCGTAGAGCGTGCTGCGCTCGCTGCCGTGGCGCAGCTGCACGACGTTGCCATACCCGTTCTGGCGGCCGGCGAACTCGACCACGCCATCGCCCACCGAGCGCACGGGGGTGCCGGTGGGCGCGCCATAGTCCACGCCATTGTGCTGGCGCCAGTTCTGCAGCACAGGGTGCATGCGCATGGCAAAGCCCGAAGTCACGCGCGAAAACTCCATCGGGCTGGCCAGGAAAGCGCGCCGCTTGCTGCGCCCATCGATATCGAAATAGCCGCCGCGGCCGTCCGCCGGCGTGAACCACACCGCCCGGTGGGCCTTGCCGGCGTTGATGAACTCGGCGGCCAGAACGCGGCCGGCACCTTCGTTCCAGGCCACGGGTTCGCCGTCGGTGGTGAGCGATTCGTAAACGATGCTGAAGGTATCGCCCTTGCGCAATTCGCGGTGGAAATCGATGTCCGTGGCGAAGATTTCGGCGATCTGCGTGGCCACGGCGTCCGGGATGCCCGACTCGTCGGTGGCCGCGAACAAGCTGCTGCGGATGCTGCCACTGGCCAGGCGAACCTGCGCGCCCAGTTCGGCGGTCTCCAACCGGGCCAACCACTGGCCGTCGGTGCGGCTGAGCTTCAAGCGCGTGAATTGCGTACGGGCCTGCTCGGCCCCTTCAGCGGGAAAGCGTGCGATCAGCTCCTTCAGCGTGCCATCGGCGTCGGTCTGCGCCTGCACCATCTTGCCGCCGCGGCCCGCCAGGAGCAGCCGCGCCGTCGCATCGCTGCGGATGAAGGCCGAGGCCGAGGTGTCACGCACCCCCAGCCGGGCAAGCAGGGCTTCGGCGGTGTCGGCACTGCGAGTGACATCGCTGCGTATGAGCGACAGTTCCTGCTCGGCCAAGGCCGTCAGCTGCGCTTGGATGCCCTCGGGCACCACGGCCTCGGTGAGCAGCCTCTGCGGCAACAGCGCGGGATCGGGCAAAAGCGGCGCCACTGCCACTGCGGTGAGCGCGAAGGCGGCCATCAGCGAAACGGCGCTCGCCACCAAGCCCAAGCGGTGCTTGCGACCAAAGTCCTGGATGCCTTGCAAGGCGCGTTCTGTCTGCGGGTTCAAGGCTCAGGAATCGGTGATGAAAATCTTGGCGGCGCGAACCAACGCGCAGCGGGCTGTGTTTGCAGATGGACACCGCCGAGGCGGTTGCGGCAGGGCTTAGCCCGGTCCGTCCACTAGAATTCGGCCGGCTTCGGCAGAGTGTGCCGTCATGAAAGCCCGCCGCCCAACAACTGGGCCGCAGTATAGCCAAGCGAGCGTGCGCGGGATCTGCAACAAGAACACTCAAGTAACACGCCATGCACGAGACCGCAGCTTCGCCGCACCCCGTCACCGAACGCGTCCAGGAGGCGCTGGCGATATCGATGCGTGGCTGCGACGAGCTGCTGCCCGAAACCGACTGGCTGAAGAAGCTGGCTCGCTCGGAAGCCACGGGGCGGCCGCTGCGCATCAAGTTCGGGCTGGACCCGACTGCGCCCGATCTGCACCTGGGGCACACCGTCGTCTTCAACAAGATGCGCCAGTTGCAGGACCTGGGCCACACCGTCATCCCGTTGATCGGCGACTTCACCTCCATGATCGGCGACCCTTCCGGCCGCAACAGCACGCGCCCGCCGCTCACGCGCGAGCAGATCGAGGCCAATGCCAAGACCTATTTCGACCAGATTCGCCTGGTTCTGGACATCGATCGTGCCGAGGTTCGTTACAACAGCGAGTGGAGCGACCCGCTGGGTGCGCGCGGCTTGGTCCAGCTCGCCGCGCGCTACACCGTGGCGCGCATGATGGAGCGCGACGACTTCTCCAGGCGCTTCACCGGGAACACGCCGATCTCGGTGCACGAGTTCCTCTACCCGCTGATGCAGGGCTACGACTCGGTGGCGCTCAAGAGCGACCTCGAACTCGGTGGGACGGACCAGAAGTTCAACCTGCTGATGGGCCGTCATCTGCAGCAGGAATTTCGGCAGGAGCCGCAATGCATCCTGACCATGCCGTTGCTCGAAGGGCTGGACGGCGTGGAGAAGATGTCCAAGAGCAAGGGCAACTACGTCGGCATCACCGAGCCGGCGAACGGGATGTTCGCCAAGATGCTGTCGATCAGCGACGCGCTGATGTGGCGCTGGTTCACGCTGCTGTCCTTCCGCCCCGAGGCGGAGGTGGCGAAACTGAAGGCCGAGGTCGCGGCGGGCCGCAACCCCAAGGACGCCAAGGTCATGTTGGCCAAGGAAGTGACGGCGCGCTTTCACAGTGCCGGTGCGGCGGACGCCGCGGAGGAAGACTTCCGGCGTCGTGCCGCCGGTGGTGTGCCCGACGACATCCCCGAAGTCACCCTGGCCGGCGCTCCGCTGGCCATAGGCGCCTTGCTCAAGCAGGCCGGCCTGGTGCCTTCCACCAGCGAGGCCATGCGCCTGGTCGAGCAGGGCGGCGTGCGCGTGGACGGCGCCGTGGTCAGCGACAAGGCGCTGCGCATAGTCGCCGGCACCTGCGTCGTCCAGGTGGGCAAGCGCAAGTTCGCACGCGTGCGGCTGGAGACCTGAAGCCTTGCAGGTCAGCACGTACCTGAAGATCTCGATCGCGGTGGCCCTGGCCACCATCGCGCTGAAGACCGGCGCCTGGTGGATCACCGACAGCGTCAGCCTGCTTTCCGACGCGATGGAGTCGCTGGTCAACCTGGCCGGCGCGACGTTCGCGCTGGCCATGGTGACGGTGGCCGCCCGCCCGCCCGACGACGGCCATCCCTATGGCCACCACAAGGCCGAGTACTTTTCCAGCGGCTTCGAGGGCGTGCTGATCTTCGCTGCCGCGCTGGCCATCGTCTGGGCCGCGGTGCACCGCCTGCTGACGCCACAGCCTCTGGAGGCCATCGGCCTGGGCATAGGCCTGTCGATGCTGAGCACGGCGATGAACGGCGCGCTGGCCTGGTTCATGTTGCGCAAGGCGCATGAGGCACGTTCGATGGCGCTGGAGGCCGACGCGAGGCACCTGTTCACCGACGTCTGGACCTCGGTGGGCGTGGTGCTCGGCCTGCTCGCCGTCCAGGCCACGGGCTGGATCTGGCTCGACCCGGTGGTGGCCATCGCGGTGGCACTGAACATCCTGCGCGAGGGGGCTTCGCTGATCGCGCGCTCCACCGACGGCTTGATGGACCGTGCGCTGACACCGGCAGACCTGGCCGAGATCGAGGGTGTGCTCGACGGCTTTCGCCACCAGGCCATCCGCTTCGACCATGTCGTCACGCGCCGTGCGGGCCAGCGCCTGTACGCCGACATGCACATGCACATGCCCGCGGGCTGGACGCTGGGCCGCGCGGCGGCGCTGCGCTTGTCGGTCGAGCAGGCGCTGATGAGTGCCGTGCCCGGCCTGCGCGCCACCATCCAGTTGCTGCCACTGGACGTGGAGGCGCACTTCAACGATCCCAAAGCGCCGACTTGACCGCTCTCGTGCAGCCCGTCAATGCAAAGAGGCCGCCCGGAGTGGCGGCCTCTCTTTCACCGACGCGTCGGTCGTTCAGTCGCCTTGCGCCGCGCCCTCGCAGAGCCCGGGCCCTGCCCGAGGCGCAAAGCCGTGCGCAGGCACGGCTCTACGTCCTCAGTCGG
Source organism: Rubrivivax sp. (assembly GCA_030681795.1). Classification (GTDB taxonomy): domain Bacteria; phylum Pseudomonadota; class Gammaproteobacteria; order Burkholderiales; family Burkholderiaceae_C; genus Rubrivivax. The sequence continues at coordinate 84,664 of JAUXRG010000090.1, read as the reverse complement.
CGTACTGACCGGCGGCCTTGATCGCCGGGCCCCACTTGTTGATCTCGGACTCGACGAACTTCTTGTGGTCGGCCGGGTTGACGCGGTTGTCGGTGACCACCACCGCGCCCAGCGCTTCCTGGCGACGGATGAATTCCGGGTCCTTCAGCGCTTGCCGAAGCGCTGCGTTGAGCGTGTCCAGCGCCGCCTTGGGCGTGCCCTTGGGCGCGTACAGGCCGTGCCAGATCGTGACGTAGAAGCCCTTGAGGCCCTGCGAATCGAGCGTCGGCAGCTTGGCCAGCGCCGGGGTGGTCAGCGGCGTGGCCGAGGTGACGGCGTAGGCCTTGACCTTGCCAGCCTCGATCTGCGTCGAGGTGTTGGTCGTCTGGTCGCACATGATGTCGACCTGGCTGCCCAGCAGGTCGGTCATCGCCGGGGCCGTGCCCTTGTACGGCACCGTCGTCATGTCCACGCCCATGGCCTGCTGGAACAACAGCCCGCACAGATGCGAAGCCGCGCCCAGGCCGGCGTTGGCCAGGTTGATCTTGCCCTTGTTGGCATCGATCCACTTGCGCAGTTCGGCGAAGTTGTTGGGCGGCAGGGTGGGCCGCCCGATCAGCGTCATGGGCACGTCATTGATCATGCCGAGGAATTCGAAGTCGTTCAGCACCTTGTACGGCAGGTTGCGGTACAGCGCCGGTGCCGTCGACATCCCGATATGGTGCAGCAGCAGGGTGTAGCCGTCGGGGTTGGCCTTGGCCACCTTGCCGGCGCCCAGCGTGCCACCGGCGCCACCGACGTTTTCGATCAGCACGGTCTGGTTGCTGAGCCCCTTGCGCAGCACATCGGCAAGATCTCGAGCCACCTTGTCGGTGGGCCCGCCGGCCGCGAAGGGCACGACGATGGTGACGGGCCTTTCGGGGTAAGCGGCCTGCGCCATGCCGGCCACCAGGGCCGCGGCGCCAACCAGCATCAGTTTCTTCATGCGCAATTCTCCAGTTGAGGTCAAGTCCATGGCCTGAATGGTAGGTCTCGGACAAGGGGGCGGGACGGTGGAAACTACGTAATTTCACGGCACAGGCCGCGGTGCGGCGACGCCCGAATCCGGGGTGCCGATTCAGTCGTAGCGCCGCGCGTCCTCGATCACCTTGCCGTCGTTGGGCAGCGCGCCCGGCGCGCACAGCACGACCTCGCTGCGCAGCTTGGTCACGTCGCGCAGGGTCTGCGCCACGGCGTCGCGCAAGCCCTCCACCTGGCTCGCGCACTCCACGCGCAGTGTCATGCGATCGTTGGCCATTTCGCCCTCGACCACCAGTCGCACGCGGCCGATCTCGGGGTGGCGGCGCGCCACTTCAGCCACCTGGCCCGGGTGCACGAACATGCCACGCACTTTGGCAGTTTGGTCGGCCCGACCCATCCAGCCGCGGATGCGGGTGTTGGTGCGGCCGGTGGGGCAGCGGCCCGGCAGCACGGCCGAAAGGTCGCCGGTGCCGAAGCGCACCAGCGGGTAGTCCGCGTTGAGCACGGTGACGACCACTTCGCCGACCTCGGGTGCCTGGCCCGCCCTCGGCTCGGGCACCGGGTCGCCGGTGCCCGGCCGAACGATCTCGACGATGACCCCTTCGTCGACCACCAGGCCCTCGCGGGCCGCGGTCTCGTAGGCGATGACGCCGACATCGGCCGTGGCGTAGGCCTGGTACGCCGCGACGCCACGCTCCTGCAACCAGTCGCGCAGGCTGGGCGGAAAGGCCTCGCCGCTGACCAGGGCCTTCTTCAGCGAGGGCAGCGCCACGCCGGACTCGGCCGCTTTTTCGAGCACGATGCGCAAGAAACTCGGCGTGCCGACGTAGGCGTCGGGGCGCAACTCGGCCATGGCCTGCAGTTGCAGTTCGGTGTTGCCCACGCCGCCGGGGAAGACCGTGCAGCCCAGCGCGTGGGCGCCGCTTTCCATGATCCACGCACCGGGCGTGAGGTGGTAGCTGAAGCTGTTGTGGACGAGATCGCCGGCGCGCAATCCCGCGGCAAACATCGCCCGCGCCATGCGCCAGTAGTCGACCGCATGGCCTTCGGGCTCGTAGATCGGTCCGGGAGACTGGTAGACGCGCCGCGCCGGTCGCGGCGCGCGCTGGGCGCGCCAGCCAATCGCCGAGAAGCCACCGAAAACGTCGCTCGCGCGCTGGGCTTGCTGGCGCTCCAGCAACTCGTGCTTGCGTGTCACCGGCAGCCGTGCCAGCGCTTCGCGGCTGCTCACCGCCTCGGGCACGATGCCGGCCAGCCGCTCGGCCAGCGCCGGCACGGCCAGTGCGGCGCGCAACTGGGCAGGCAGCGCCGCCATGAGGGCGGCCTCGCGCAGGGCGGGTTCGCGGGTCTCCAGGGCGTCGTGGTGTTCCGTGCTCATGGCGGTGTTCATGGCTTCAGTCCTCGTGCTCCCAGCGCGCCAGGCGCTTCCTGAGTTCATCGAGGAACTTGCGTTGGTCGGTGCTGGAGCGCACCGCCAGGGTGTCCCACTCCGGCGTGAGCGCGAGCTTGCGCGCCAGGCGGGCCGTGATCGAGGCGGCGTCCACTTTCAGTTCGAGCACGCGCTTGCCACGCAGCTCGAAGGCGGCGCCGCGCTCGACGAGCTTCAGGTCGCGCAGCGCGCGCTTGAGCAGCGGCAACGCCTCTTCGGCGTTGAACGGCGGCGGCGCAAGCGCGCCATCGCCCTCAGGGGTCACGACAGCCACCTCTTGCGCCGCTTGTAGCTCTTGGCGTCGCGGAAGCTCTTGCGGTCGCCGCCGCCCATGCCGAGGTAGAACTCCTGCACGTCCTCGTTCTCGCGCAGCGACTTGGCCTCGCCGTCCATGACCACGCGCCCGTTCTCCAGGATGTAGCCGTAGTCGGAATAGCGCAGCGCGATGTTGGTGTTCTGTTCGGCGAGCAAGAAGGTGACCTTCTCGCGCTGGTTGAGGTCCTTCACGATCTCGAACACCTCTTCGACGATTTGCGGCGCCAGGCCCATGCTGGGTTCGTCGAGCAGCACCATCTTCGGGTTGGCCATCAGCGCGCGGCCGATGGCGCACATCTGCTGCTCGCCGCCCGAGGTGTAGGCGGCCTGCGAGCTGCGGCGGATCTTCAGGCGCGGGAAGTAGGTGTAGACCTTCTCCAGCGTGGCCGCCACGGCCCCCTTGCCGTCGCGCCGCGTGTAGGCCCCGGTGAGCAGGTTGTCCTCGATGCTCAGGTGCGCGAAGCAGTGCCGGCCTTCCATGACCTGCACCACGCCGCGGTTGACCATCTCCGAGGTGCTGAGTTTCTCGATGCGGTCGCCACGCAGTTCGATGCTGCCCTTGGTGACCTCGCCGCGCTCGCCGGCCAGCAGGTTGCTCACCGCGCGCAGCGTGGTCGTCTTGCCGGCGCCGTTGCCGCCGAGCAAGGCCACGACCTTGCCCTCAGGCACGTTCAGCGACACCCCCTTGAGCACCAGGATGACGTGGTTGTAGATGACCTCGATGCCGTTGACGTTGAGGAGGATGTTGCTCATGGTGCTCCAACGCGATCAAGTGGACGCCGCGGAGCCGGCTTCGCCGGGCCGCTGGCGTCGCCCCCCTTGAGGGGGGAGCGGCGTGAGCCGCTCCGGGGGGTGGGCATCAGCTCTGGCAATCCGCAGGTGTGCGGCGCTGCAGCTTCTTCTCGGTGGCGTACTTCTCGGCCGAGCCCTTGACCATCGGCTTGATGATCTGGCTATCGGCTTCCAGCCAGTCAGAACTCCAGACGAACTTGCTGCCGTCCCAGGTGTGCACGCGCGCGTAGCCGGCGCCCACATGGTCGACGCAGCTCGTGGAGATGGGCCGCATCACGCCCTTGAAGCCGAGCGCGTCGAGCTTGGCTTGCGTGAGGTTCAGGTTCTCGTAGCCCCAGCGTGCCTGCTCGCCGCTCATGACACGGCCTTTGCCGTAGCGCTCTTGCGCCGCACGCACGCCTTCCACGGCGAGCATGGCGCCCATCACGCCACGCATGTAGAGCACGCTGCCGACTTCTTCCTTCGGGCCCGCGCCCTGACCCTTGGCGTGCACCTTGTCAAGAATGTCCTTCACGACCACCGAACCAAACTCGGCGCCGTGCTGCATCATCACCGCGCTGTAGCCCTTGGCGGCGGCGCCCACGTCCTTCAGGTCGGGTTCGGAGCCTGACCACCAGGTGCCGAACATCTTCTCGCGCGGGTAGCCCGTGGCAATGGCTTCCTTGATGGCCGTGGGCGTCATGATCCCCCAGGTCTGCATGATCACGAAGTCCGGGCGCTGCTGGCGCACCTGCAGCCAGATCGCCTTTTGCTCCACGCCGGGCGCAGGCACGGGCAGCAGCAGCAGCTCGAAGCCGTGCATCTTGGAGCGTTCCTGCACGATGGGCAGCAACTCCTTGCCGAAGGCGCTGTCATGGAAGACGACGGCGATCTTCTTGCCCTTGATCTTGTCCCAGCCGCCTTCCTTCTTGGCGATGTGCTGCAGCACGGCGTCGCCCGCCACCCAGTAGTGGCCCACGAGAGGGAAATTCCACTTGAAAATGCCGCCGTCGGCCGAATCGCTGCGGCCATAGCCCGAGGTGATCATGGGGATCTTGTCGGTGGCAAGCTTCTCGGTCAGTGCGAAGGTCACGCCGGTGGACATCGGCTGGAACACGGTGGCACCCCCATGCTTGCCCTTCAGGCGCTCGTAGCACTCGACGCCGCGGTCGGTGGCGTAGGCCATCTCGCACTCTTCCACCAGCGTCATCACGCCATTGATGCCACCGCGCGCATTGACGAGTTTCATGTAGTCGTTGTGGCCGTTGGCCCAGGGTGCGGCATTCGGTGCGACCGGGCCGGTGCGGCCCGACAACACCGGGAAGAACTGCACTTTTGCTTGCGCCAGGGCGGCACTGGAGGCCGTCAGGCCCGCGGCACCGGCGGCGACCAGGGCGACGGCCAGGGTGATGGAACGGAACTTCATGTCTGCCTCCGAAAGGTGGGGGAAATGCACTCGTCGGTGCGGTGGGGAAAACGAAACTCGGGCTTCAATGCGGGAACGGCCACAGGCGCAGTTTTTCCTTGCCGACGGACCACAGGCGTGCCAGGCCGTGCGGCTCGACGATCAGAAAGAACACGATCAGCCCGCCGAAGATCATCAATTCGGTGTGCGCGATGAGTGCCGTGCCGATGGTCACGCCGAAGAACGCGCCGATGGCCGGCAGCGCCTGGTTCAGGAAGATCGGCAGCACGACGATGAAGGCCGCGCCGAAGAAGCTGCCCATGATCGAGCCCAGGCCGCCGATGATCACCATGAACAGGAGCTGGAACGAGCGGTCGATGTTGAAGGCCAGCGCTTCCCAGGAGCCGAGGTGCACGAAGCCCCACAGCGCACCGGCCACACCGACGAAGAACGAGCTCACGGCGAAGGCCGAGAGCTTGGCGTAGACCGGGCGGATGCCGATCACCGAGGCGGCCACGTCCATGTCTCGCATGGCCATCCACTCGCGGCCGATGTGGCCGCGCACCAGGTTCTTGGCCACCAGCGCGAAGGCGAGCAGAAACCCCAGACAGAAGAAGTATTTGCCCACGGGGCTGTCGATGCGCGTGCCGAACAGCGACAGATCGGCCACGCTGACCGTGCCCGTGGTGGACTCGTTGGTGAGCCACTTGATGCGCAGGAAGGCCCAGTCGAAGAAGAACTGCGCGGCCAGCGTCGCCACGGCGAGGTACAGGCCCTTGATGCGCAACGACGGAATGCCGAACAGGATGCCCGCCACGGTGGTGCAGGCGCCACCGAGCAGGATCGCCACGATCACCGGCATGCCGTCCACGCGGATGAAGAAGTTGTAGGCCGCGTAGGCCCCCACGGCCATGAAGGCGCCCGTGCCCAACGAGATCTGACCGCAGTAGCCGACCAGGATGTTCAGCCCGATCGCTGCAAGCGACAGGATCAGAAAGGGAATCAGAATCGCGCGGAACATGTACTCGTCGGCCAGCAGCGGCACGCCGATGACCGCGAACCCCACCAGCAACAGGATGCCCCAGCGATCCTGCGCGATCGGGAAGATCTGCTGGTCGTGGCGGTAGGTGGTCTTGAACTGGCCGTTTTCGCGGTAGAGCATTTTTTGTTCTCCGTCTCAGCTCAGACGCGATCGATGATCTTCTCGCCGAACAGCCCCTGCGGCCGCACGAGAAGGACGAACAGCACCAGCACGTAGCCGAACCAGATCTCGATGCCGCCGCCGAATGTCGGGCCGATGAAGACCTCGGAGAGCTTCTCGCCCACGCCGATGATGAGCCCGCCGAGGATGGCGCCCGGCACGCTGGTCAGTCCGCCCAGGATCACCACCGGCAGCGCCTTGAGCGCCACCAGCGAGAGCGAGAACTGCACGCCGAGCTTGCTGCCCCAGATCATGCCGGTGACCAGCGCCACGAAGCCGGCCACGCTCCAGACGATGACCCACACGCGGGACAGCGGAATGCCGATGCTCTGCGCGGCCTGGTGGTCGTCGGCCACCGCGCGCAAGGCGCGGCCCGTGGCGGTTTTCTGGAAAAACAGGCTCAGCACCACCACCAGCGCGGCGGCGATCACGGCCGCGTAGAGGTCTTCCTTGTTGATCAGGATGCCGCCCTCGAAGGTGCTCTCGAACAGAAACAGCGGTTCCTTGGGCAGGCCGATGTCGATCTTGTAGATATCGCTGCCGAATATCGTCTGGCCGAAGCCGTCGAGGAAATAGGCGATGCCCAGCGTGGCCATCAGCAGCGTGATGCCCTCCTGGTTGACGAGCTTGCGCAGCACCAGGCGCTCGACCACCCAGGCCACCCCGATCATCACGACCATGGCGGCGACAAAGGCCAGCACGTTGTTGAGAACCTTGTGGTCAAGGCCCAGCAGCCCCGGGGCCCACTCCGCGAAGCGGGCCATCGCCAGCGCCGCGAACAGCACCATCGCGCCCTGCGCGAAGTTGAACACGCCGCTGGCCTTGAAGATGAGCACGAAGCCCAGTGCCACCAGCGAATACAGCATGCCCGACATCAAGCCGCCGAAGAGGGTTTCGAGGAACGGTCCCATGTGCTTGGCCCTTCGGTGGCGGTTCAGTGGCCCGTGCCCAGATAGGCGCTGATCACATCCGGATTGCGGCGCACTTCGGCCGGCGTGCCATCGCCGATCTTCCTGCCGTAGTCGAGCACCACGACGCGGTCGGAGAGGTCCATCACCACGCTCATGTCGTGTTCGATGAGGACGATGGTGGTGCCGTACTCGTCGTTCACGTCGAGGATGAAGCGGCTCATATCCTGTTTTTCCTCGACGTTCATCCCGGCCATCGGCTCGTCGAGCAGCAGCACCTGCGGCTCCATGGCCAGCGCGCGGCCCAGGTCCACGCGCTTTTGCAGCCCGTAGGGCAGCCGGCCCACGGGCGTCTTGCGGTGGGCCTGGATCTCCAGGAAATCAATGATCTTCTCGACGGCCTCGCGGTGCGCGGTCTCCTCACGTTCGGCCGCACCGAACCACGGGTTTCGGATCGCCTGCTGGAAGAGGTTGGTCTTCATGCGCAGGTTGCGCCCGCTCATGATGTTGTCGAGCACGCTCATGCCCTTGAACAGGGCCAGGCTCTGGAAGGTGCGCGCCACGCCCATCTCGGCGACCTGGCGGCTGTTCATGTGGCCGAAGGTCTGGCCGCGGAAGGTGATGCTGCCTTCCTGCGGCGCGTACACGCCGTTGATGCAGTTGAGCATGCTGCTCTTGCCCGCGCCGTTGGGGCCGATGATCGCGCGCACCTCGCGCTCGCGCACATCGAAGCTGATGTCGCTGAGCGCCTTCACGCCGCCGAAGCGCAGGCTGATATTCTTGACTTCGAGGATGACCTCGCCGGCTACTCGTTCAGCCATGGTCAGGCCGCTTTCTTCATGGCGGGAAACACCTTGGCGTCGACGATCGGCAGCGTGGCGCTCACGCTGCCCGAGCGCCCGTCCTCGAACTTCACGGCGGTCTCGATGAATTGCTCGGTCTTGCCGCCGTACAGCGCGTCCACCAGCACCTGGTACTTCTCGTTGATGTAGCCGCGCTTGACCTTGCGCGTGCGCGTCATCTCGCCGTCGTCGGCGTCGAGTTCCTTGTGCAGCACCAGGAAGCGGCTGATCTGGCTGCCCGTGAGCATGGCGTCGGCGGCGAGGTCGGCATTGACCTTCTCCACGCATTCGCGCACCAGCTCCAGCACCTCGAGCTTGCCTGCCAGGTCGGTATAGCCGGCGTAGGGCAGGTTGCGCCGCTCGGCCCAGTTGCCGACCGCCTCGAAGTCGATATTGACGAAGGCGCAGACCTTCTCGCGCTTGTCGCCGAAGGCCACCGCCTCCTTGATGAAGGGGAAGAACTTGAGCTTGTTCTCCACGTACTTGGGGGCGAACATGGCGCCGTCGGCGGGCCCGCCCACCAGGCGGCCCACGTCCTTGGCGCGGTCGATGATCTTCAGCTGCCCGCTGGCGTCGAGGAAGCCGGCGTCGCCGGTGTGGTACCAGCCATCGGCGCTGAGCACCTCGGCCGTGGCGGCGGGGTTCTTGTAGTAGCCCTTGAGCAGACCCGCACTCTTGACGAGGATCTCGCCGCTGTCGGTGACGCGGATCTCCACGCCTTCGATGGGCACGCCCACGGTGTCGGCGCGCACGGCATCGTCGGGCTGCAGGCAAACGAATACGGCGGTCTCGGTGGAGCCGTAGAGCTGCTTGAGGTTGATGCCGATGGAGCGGTAGAAGGTGAACAGGTCCGGCCCGATGGCCTCGCCCGCGGTGTAGGCCACGCGCACGCGGTTGAAGCCCAGCGTATTGCGCAGCGGCCCGTAGATGACGAAGTTGCCCAGGGCGTAGGTCAGCCGGGAGGCCAGGCCCACCGGCTTGCCGTCCATCAGGGTCGGGCCGACGCGCTTGGCCACCTCCATGAAGCGATGGAAGAGCCAGCGCTTCAAGCGGCTCGCATCTTCCATGCGGATCATCACCGTGGTGAGCAGGCCTTCGAAGATGCGCGGCGGCGCGAAATAGTAGGTGGGGCCGATCTCCTTCAGGTCGATCATCACCGTGGCCGCCGACTCGGGGCAGTTGACCACGTAGCCGCAGGCCAGCCACTGTGCGTAGCTGAAGATGTTCTGGCCGATCCAGGCCGGCGGCAGGTAGGCCAGCACCTCCTCGCGTTCGCTGAGGTGGTCGAAGTTCTTGCCGGCGTTGGCGCGGTCGAGCAGCGTGAAGTGGGTATGCACCACGCCCTTGGGGTTGCCGGTGGTGCCGCTGGTGAAAAACAGCGCCGCCACATCTTCGGGCTGGCAGCGCTCGACCTCGCTGTCGAAGAGCGCGGCGTTGGCCGCGTCGTGTGCCTGGCCGGCGGCCACCAGCGCGTCGATCGAATCGAGCCCCGGCTCGTTGTAGTTGCGCAGGCCGCGCGGGTCGTCGAACCAGATGCGCCTGAGCTGTGGGCAGTTCTCGCGCAATTCGAGCATCTTGTCGACCTGCTCCTGGTCCTCGACGATGGCGTAGGCGACTTCGGCGTTGTTGATCGGGAAGGTGTACTCGGGCGCCGCGGCGTCCTGGTACAGCGGAATGGGAATGGCGCCCAGCGCTTGCGCCGCCAGCATGGTGGCGTACAGGCGCGGCCGGTTTTCGCCCACCACCACCACGTGGTCACCGCGTTTGACGCCCGCGTGGGCCAGCCCGCAGGCCAGGCGCCGCACCAGCAGCGCCAGCTCGGCCCAGGTGGTGGTCTGCCAGATGCCGTAGACCTTCTCGCGAAGCGCCGGCGCATCGGGCCGCTGCTTGGCGTGGTCCAGCATCAGACGGGGAAACGTCGTCAGCACCGGGAAGTCTCCTTGGGGTGTGCGACGCATTCTGGCCATTGCTTTGACGCCATGTTGTCGTTATGACGACAATCCACGGGTTCGTCCTGTCAGGCATTTCCCGATATCCCCTCCATGCCCCCACGCACGTTCCCGTCAGCGATCGGCGCCAGTGCGGTGCAACCGTCGCGCTCGCGCGCGGCGGTGGCCGAAGATCTGCGCCACATCCCCTGGCTGGACCGGCTCGACGACACCGAGCGCGAGCGCGTGCTGGCCGACTTGCGGGTGGTGAACGTGGAACCGGGCGAACTCGTGTGCCGCGTGGGCCGGCCCGTGACCTACTGGTTCGGCGTCATCGACGGCCTGCTCAAGATGAGCAACGACAGCACGCTGGGCGTGCCCATCACCTTCACCGGCATGCCGCCCGGCGGCTGGTTCGGCGAGGGCACGGTGCTCAAGGGTGAGGCCTATCGCTACAACATCCAGGCCCTGCGCAAGAGCGTGGTGGCGGGCATCCCGGCGGCCACCTTCCACTGGCTGCTGGACCGCAGCATCGGCTTCAATCGTTTCGTGATGAACCAGCTCAACGAGCGCCTGGGCCAGTTCATCGCCGCGCGCGAGATCGACCGCCTGACCCACCCCGACGAGCGCGTGGCGCGCAGCCTGGCGGCACTCTTCCACCCCATGCTCTACCCCGGTGTCGGCGAGTGGCTGCGCATCACGCAGCAGGAACTGGGCTACCTCGTCGGCTTGTCGCGCCAGCGCGTCAACGAGGCCCTGGCCAGCCTGCAGGCCGCCGGCGTCATCCAGGTCGAATACGGCGGCGTGCGGGTGCGCGACCTGGTGGCGTTGCGCGCCTATCGCAGCCACTGAGGCGGTACCCCTGGCGAAAACGGGCCGGGTCGGCCTGCCCCCGGGCGCCGAAATCCCTACACTGCGCTCCCCGGCACCTGGCTGCCGCATCCCCATCGCACCCATGATTCGACGTTGGCTTGCACTTCTCGCGTTCCCTTTCCTGGCCGCCGCAGCGGCCGCGCAGCCCTTGCCGGCAGGCGTAGAGCGCATCACCAGCGTCGAGGGCATCACCGAATACCGCCTGGCCAACGGCCTGCAGCTGCTGCTCGCCCCCGACGACTCCAAGCCCACCACCACCGTCAACGTCACCTACCACGTCGGCTCGCGCATGGAGAGCTATGGCGAGACGGGCATGGCGCACCTGCTCGAGCACCTGCTGTTCAAGGGCACGCCGACGACGGCCAACGTATGGGCCGAGTTCACCAAGCGCGGTCTGCGCGCCAACGGCAGCACCTCTTTCGACCGCACCAACTATTTCGCCAGCTTCTCGGCGAATGAAGACAACCTGCGCTGGTATCTCGCCTGGCAGGCCGACGCGATGGTCAACAGCTACATCGCGGGCAAGGACCTGGCCACCGAGATGACGGTGGTGCGCAACGAGTTCGAGATGGGCGAGAACAACCCGGGCCGCGTGCTGATGCAGCAGACGATGGCCGCGATGTTCCAGTGGCACAACTACGGCAAGAGCACGATAGGCGCGCGCACCGATATCGAGAACGTCGACATCCCGCGCCTGCAGGCCTTCTACAGGCGCTACTACCAGCCCGACAACGCCACGCTCATCGTCTCGGGCCGCTTCGACGCGCAAAAGGTGCTGGGCTGGGTGGCGCAGGATTTCGGCACCATCCCCAGGCCGCAGCGCACCCTGCCTGCCACCTACACGCTGGACCCGCCGCAGGACGGCGAGCGCGTGGTCACCGTGCGCCGCGTCGGCGGCACGCCCACGCTGTATATGGGCTACCACGTGCCGGCCGGGTCGGCACCCGACTTCGCGGCCGTCGAGATGATCGCCAGCGCGCTGGGCGATACCCCGGGCGGGCGGCTGCACAAGCGGCTGGTCGAGGGTCAGCTGGCGTCGCAGGCCTTTGCCTTCGCCTGGGATCTGGCGGAACCCGGCGTGCTCATGCTGGGTGCGGCGCTGGCGCCGGGCCAGGATGTGGAGCAGGCCCGCACGGCGATGGCGGCCACGGCCGACGCGCTGCGCGCCGAGCCCGTCACCGCCGAGGAACTGGAGCGCGCGCGCACGCAGTGGCTCAACGCCTGGGACCAGGGCAATACCGACCCCGAGCGCATCGGCGTGGCCTTGTCCGGCGCCATCGCGCTGGGCGACTGGCGCTTGCACTTCCTGCAACGCGACGCCGTGCGCAGGGTGACGCTGGCCGACGTGCAGCGCGTGGCCGGGCAGTGGCTGGTGCCCGACAACCGCACCGTGGGCCTGTACCTGCCGACCGCCAAACCCGAACGCGCACCGCAGGTCACGCGCGTGGACGTGGCCGCACTGGTCAAGGGCTACCAGGGCGATGCCTCGGCAGCCCAGGCCGAAGCCTTCGACGCCACGCCGGCGAATCTGGATGCCCGCACGCAGCTCTCGAACCTGCCCTCGGGCCTGAAGGTGGCGCTGCTGCCCAAAGGCACTCGCGGCGCTGCGGTCCAGGCGCGGCTGCGGCTGCACTATGGGGACGAGAAGAGCCTGACGGGCCAGGAGACGGTGGCGACTTTTGCCGCCCGCCTGCTCGACAAGGGCGGTGCCGGCCTGACGCGCCAGCAAATCGCCGACGAGTTCGACAAGCTGCAGGCCGAGGTGAGCTTTGGCGGCGGCGGCCAGACGCTGGTGGCCAGCATCAGCACCAGGCGCGACCGCCTGCCCGCCGTCATCGAGCTGCTGGGCAAACTGCTGCGCGAACCAGCCTTCCCCGCCGAGCCGCTGGAAGAGCTGCGCCGCCAGTGGCTCACCGGCATAGAGCGCCAGCGCAAGGAGCCCGACGCCATCATCGGCAACCTGCTCTCGCGCCACGGCAACCCTTACCCGCGAGGCGACCTGCGCTACGCGGCCACCTTCGACGAGATGGAGCAGGACGTGAAGGCGGTGACCCCCGCGCAGCTGCGCGCATTCCACGGCCGCTTCTACAGCGCGGCCCAGGGCGAGTTCTCGGCCGTGGGCGACCTGGACGCCGCCGCCGTGAAGCAGGCCCTGGACACGGCATTCGGCGCCTGGCGCCAGCCGGCCCGCGGCGCACAGGCCTACACGCGGCTGCCGCATCCGCTGGTGGCGGTCGAGCCGCAGCGCTTCCTCGAGCGCACGCCCGACAAGGCCAACGCCAACCTGCGTGGCCGCCTGCCGCTGCCTTTGTCCGACCGTCATGCCGACTACGCTGCGCTGAGCCTGGCCAACTACATCTTCGGCCAGGGTGGCAGCTCACGGCTGTGGAAGCGCATCCGCGAGAAGGATGGTCTGAGCTACGACGTGCGTTCGGGCATCGCCTGGAGTTCCAGCGACGAGAACTCCGACTGGTCCTTCAGCGCCATCTTCGCGCCGCAGAACCAGCCCAAGGTGGAGGCGGCGTTCAAGGAAGAACTCGCCCGCTCGCTGAAGGACGGCTTTACGCCGCAGGAGCTCGACGAAGGCCGCGCCGGGCTGCTCAGCTACCGCCGCCTGGCGCGCGCGCAAGACGCCGGCGTCGCCGGCCAGCTGGCGAGCAACCTGTACCTGGGGCGCGATTTCGCCTTCGCGCAACAGGTCGACGACGCCATCGCCAAACTCAGCCTCGAGCAGGTCAATGCCGCCTGGCGCAAGTACATCGCCCCACAGCGCCTGGTGATGGCCTGGGGCGGGGACTTCAAACCGTAGCGGCGCGCGCTCGAATCCGGGTCAGAGGTTCGATATTCCGGATGCGACATGCCCCGCCGGCACATGCGCCGCGGCGTTCTCGATGTGCCCGGTCTGGTCGTCGAAGAAGAAATCGGGCTCGAATTCGCGCAGGAAGCTGCCCTTGGGCAGCCCGCCCAGGAACATCGCCTCGTCGACTTCGATCTGCCATGACAGCAGCGTGCGGATGGCGCGCTCGTGCGCCGGTGCGCTGCGCGCGGTGACGAGCGCGGTGCGCAGCCGCATGCCGGGCGCCGGCTCGCTCTGCATGCGGTGCAGCGTCTCCAGCAGCGGCTTGAAGGGCCCGGGCGCCAGCGGCGTGCCGGCGCGTTCGCTCTCGTGGCTCTGGAAGGCGTCCAGGCCTTGCGCCTGGTACACGCGCTCGGCCTCGTCGGAGAAGAGCACGGCGTCGCCGTCGAAAGCGATGCGCACTTCGTCGGGGTGCGCGGCCGAGGCGCGCGCGCTCTCGGGGTAGACGCGCGCCGCCGGCACGCCTTCGGCCAGGGCGGAGCGCACGTCGGCCTCGTTGGTGCTCAGGAACAGGTTGGCCGCCAGTGGCCGCAGGTAGCGCCAGGGCGGCTGGCCGCGCGTGAATACACCGCGCTGCACCGGCAGCTTGAAGTGCTGCGCCGAGCGAAATACGCGCAGGCCCGAGACCGGGTCGTTGCGCGAGAGGATCACCACCTCCACCCGCGGCCGCTCGGCGTTGAAGGCGAGCAGCTTGTTGACCAGCGAGAAGGCCACCCCCGGCCGCGCGGGCCGCTCCACGCGCTGCATCTGCAGCGCCATATAGGCGCGGTCGTCGCCGGCTTCGAAAACGCGGTTCTCCTCCTCGAAATCGAAGAGGGCTCGCGAAGAGATCGCGACGACGAGCCGGCCTTCCAGGGTGGCGGTCATGGTGTGCCCATGCTACGCCGCGGGTCGCTCAAGGCACCGCCTGCGCGCATTTCATCGCCCTGCCATATTGGCCACGCATATTCGCCACGCCACCCCCGTGTCCGAACCGCCCGTCGATGCCCACCTGCCGAGGTGCCCCATGAACCCCACGAGCCTGCGCCCCGAAGACCGTCGCCGCCGCGAGGGCGATGCCGAATGGCCCGACACCCAGCCGCAATGCTTTCGCTCCGAGGGCTTTGCCGAGGACCTTTGCGAAGCCGAACCGGGCCCTGGCGCGGGGCACAATCCGCTGACTGGTCGGGCCATGGGGTCCGGCATGACGGAGTCCCGATGGGCCGACTGCCACTCGCCTTCCTTGCCGCCTGCGCGCTGGGCGGCGCCGTCGCCACGGCATGGGCGGGAAAAGCCCACGAACACGGTGTGGCGCGGCTGGACCTGGCGGTCGAGGCCGGCCGCCTGACGCTGGCGCTGGACGCGCCGCTGGACAGCCTGCTGGGCTTCGAGCGCGCGCCGCGCACGGAGGCCGAACGTGAACGTGTCGCCTCGATGGTGGCCCGGCTGCGCGACGCAGGCTCGCTGTTTCGCATCGACTCGGCGGCCGGCTGCACGCTGGCCAAGGTGGAGCTGGTTTCGGCGCCGCTGGGGCTGGGGCCGGCGCCGGGGCTGGGGTCTACAGGCGCGCCGGCCAAGGAGGGCCATGGCGATCTCGAGGGCCATTTCGAATTCAGCTGCAAGGCCGGGGCCCGCGCCGGCTTCGTCGAAGTCGGCCTGTTCGAGGCCTTCGCGCCGCTGCGTCGCGTCGAGCTGCAGGTCGTCACCCCCAAGGGCCAGATGAAGGCCACGCTGGTGCGCCCGGCCTCGCGCGTGGCGCTGGTGCGCTGAGCTTCCTCGCCGGTGCTGCGCATCCGCGATCTGCGCTACGCTTGGCCGGGCGCAGGCCACGACTGCCTGCGCATCACCGAGCTGCACCTGGCCGCCGGCCGCACCGTCTTCCTGCACGGCCCCAGCGGCTGCGGCAAGAGCACCCTGCTCGGCCTGATGGCCGGCGTGCTGGTGGCGCAGCAGGGTCGCGTGGAACTCCTCGGGCAGGACTGGGCGGCGCTGCGCGGCGGCCGGCGCGACGCGCGGCGCGCCGACCACGTGGGCGTGATCTTCCAGCAGTTCAACCTGCTGCCCTACCTGACGGTGCTGGACAACGTGCTGCTGCCCTGCCGATTTTCGGCGCTGCGCGCGTCGCGCTGCGCTGAGTCACCGGCCGCGGCGGCGCGTTTGCTGCTGCAGCGCGTGGCACTGCCGCCCTCGCTGTGGGCGCGGCGCGCCGACGCGCTCTCGGTGGGCCAGCAGCAGCGCGTGGCGGCGGCGCGCGCGCTCATAGGCGCGCCCGAACTCGTCATCGCCGACGAGCCGACCTCGGCACTCGACGGCCCGCTGCGCGACGACTTCATGGACCTGCTGCTGGGCGAGTGCGCGGCGGCCGGCAGCACGCTGGTCTTCGTCAGCCACGACGACCGGCTGGCGGCGCGCTTCGACGAGAGTCTGTCGCTGCCCCTGCTGAATAGGGCGGCGGCGTGAAGGCATTGCTGCACATCGCCGCGCGCAGCGCCTGGAACCGCCGCGGCACGCTGGCGCTGGTGGTGTTCTCCATCGCCCTGGCCACCGCGCTGCTGCTCACGCTGGAGCGGCTGCGCACCGATATCCGCAGCAGCTTCTCGCTGGCTGTCAGCGGCACCGACCTGGTGGTGGGAGCACGCACCGGGCCCGTGCAGCTCATGCTCTACGCGGTATTCCGCGTCGGCGGCGCCACCCACAACATCACGATGGACAGCGTGCGCGCCGTGGCCGCGCACCGCGCCGTGGCCTGGACGGTGCCGATCTCGCTGGGCGATTCGCACCGCGGCCACCCGGTGCTGGGCACCACGCCCGAATATTTCACGCGCTTTCTCTACGGCGAGCGCCAGCCGCTGGTGCTGGCCCAGGGCCGCGCCTTCGCCGGCACGCTGGACGGCCTGTACGAGGCCGTGCTCGGCGCCGAAGTGGCGCGCTCGCTGGGCTACCGCCTCGGCCAGCGGCTCACGCTCGCCCACGGCCTGGGCGGTGTGTCCGGGGCGCTGGCCAGCGAACATGCCGACAAGCCGTTCCACGTGGTCGGCGTGCTGGCGCCCACGGGCACGCCGGTGGACCGCACGGTGCACATCAGCCTGCAGGCCATGGCGGCCATCCACCTCGACTGGATGGGCGGTGCGCCGGTGCCCGGCCTGACCATCGCGCCGCACAACGCGCGCAAGTTCGACCTCGAACCCAGGCAGGTCACCGCGGCGCTGGTGGGCCTGAAAAGCCGCGCGGCGGTATTCAACGTGCAGCGCTTCGTCGCCGACTACGAGGGCGAGCCGCTGATGGCGGTGCTGCCGGGCGTGGCGCTGGACGAGCTCTGGGCGGCGGTGGGCCTGGGCGAGCGCGCGCTGCTCGCCATCAGCGGCCTGGTGGCGCTGGTCAGCCTGGCTTCGCTGGTGGCGGTGGTGCTGGCGGGCCTGAACGAACGCCGGCGCGAACTGGCCGTGCTGCGCGCCGTGGGCGCCGGCCCGCGCCACGTGCTGGTGCTGCTGGCCGCCGAAGGCGCGCTGGTGACGCTGGCCGGTGCGCTGCTCGGCGCGCTGGCTGCGGGCGCGGCGGTGCTGGGCGCCGGGCCCTGGGTGCAGCAGCGCTTCGGCATCACGCTGCAGGCCGGCGCGCCCACGGCCGAGCAATGGGCGCTGTTCGCCGCCGTGCTGGCCGCGGGTATGCTTGCCAGCCTGGTGCCCGGTTGGCGCGCCTACCGGCTTTCGCTGGCCGACGGCCTTTCGCCGCGCACCTGAAATCCAGAAACGAAACTGCCCATGCCGCGCCACGCCCTCCGCCTGTTATTTGCCTGTGTCGCGCTGGCGGCCACAGCCGCAGCCTCGGCACAGCCTCGGGGCGTGCCGCTGATGAAGCCGCCGCTGGGCCAGGCTGCGGCGCCCGCGCCCCAGGCCGCGCCCGCGGGCGTGGCCGGCAGCGTGCGCACCATCACCTGGGAGGCCCTGGTGCCCGCCGACTGGGACCCCTTCAAGGATTTCCGCGGCCTGGACTTCCAGATGCTGGACGACAGCGACCCGCGCGCCGCGGCCCTGATGAAGAAGATGCGCGCCGTCTGGGACCACGCGCCGGTAAACCAGGCCATGATCGGCCAGCACGTGCGCATCCCGGGTTTCGTGGTGCCGCTGGAAGACAGCAAGGAAGGGCTGAAGGAGTTCCTGCTCGTGCCCTATTTCGGCGCCTGCATCCACAGCCCGCCGCCACCCTCGAACCAGATCATCCAGGTGCTGCCCAAGGTGCCGGCCAAGGGCCTGCGTTCGATGGACGCGGTGTGGATCAGTGGCACGCTGGCGAACGAGCAGACCGATTCCTTCATGGGGGCCGCGGGCTGGCGCGTGGAAGCGCTCAGCGTGACCCCGTATACCGAGCCGAAGCGGTGAACGCCGCGCCCAAGCTCTCTGCGTTCGCCTCACGGCGCGTGCCGAAATGACGCCGCGCATGCCAGGCGAGCTGGCCCGCACGACCTTCGGTGTGCTGTTCATCGGGGCGCTGCTCGGCGCATCGCTGTGGATCCTGCGGCCCTTTCTCGGCCCGGCGATCTGGGCGACGATGGTCGTGGTGGCCACCTGGCCACTGATGCTGCGCGTGCAGCACCAGTTGTGGGGCCGGCGTTCGCTGGCGGTGGCGCTCATGACGCTGCTGCTGCTGTTGCTCTTCGTGGTGCCGCTGACGCTGGCCATCGTCACCATCGTGAACCATGCCGACCTGCTGGTCGAATGGGCGCAATGGGCCGCGGCGTACCACCTGCCCGAAGTGCCGCCGCCTTGGATGACCGAGCTGCCCTTGGTGGGTGGTCTCATCGAACGCACCTGGGGCCAGGCCACGGCGCTGGGTCTGCGCGACCTGCTGCCCAAGATCTCGCCCTATGCCGGCAGCGTGACGCGCTGGTTCGTGGCCCAGGTCGGCGGCATCGGCGTGCTCTTGCTGCAGTTCCTGCTCACCGTGCTGATCGCCGCCGTGATGTACGGCACGGGTGAGGAGGCCGCCGACCGCGTGCGCCGCTTCGCGCGCCGCCTGGGGGGCGCGCGCGGCGCGGCGGCGGTGGAACTGGCCGGGGGTGCGATTCGCAGCGTGGCGCTGGGCGTGGGCGTCACGGCCTTCGTGCAGGCGCTGGTCGGTGGCCTGGGCATGGTGCTGGCGGGAGTGCCCTTCACCGGGCTGCTGACGGCGCTGATGTTCATGCTCTGCATCGCGCAGATCGGGCCCTTGCCGGTGCTGCTGGGCGCGGCCGCCTGGGCCTTCTTCAACGGGGGCACCGGCTGGGGCATATTCCTCGTCGTCGTGGCCTCGGTGGCGGCCACGCTGGACAACGTGCTGCGCCCGGTGCTCATCAAGATGGGTGCCGACTTGCCGCTGTTGCTGATCTTTGCCGGCGTCATCGGCGGCCTGCTGGCCTTCGGCCTGGTGGGCATCTTCGTCGGCCCGGTGGTGCTGGCGGTGGGCTACACGCTGCTGGAAGCGTGGATGAGCGACAGCGAGCCGCCGCCGCCTTCGTACAGCGACTGATCTACGCGGCCCACCCGCGCTGGCGCAGTTCGGCTTCGGCCTGCGCCGCGTGGCTGAAGTGAAAGGCGTTCCAGCCCAACGCGCGGGCGGCCGCGACGTTCGGCACGTGGTCGTCCATGAACACCAGTTCGCCGGGCGCGGCACCGAAGCGCTCGGCGGCCAGCCTGAAGATCGCCGGCGAAATCGAACACGATCTTCATGCGCTGAGCCGCGCCAGCAGGCCGGCGGTGGAGGCGTCGAGCCCCGTGGTGTCGCCCGAACTCAGGCGTGGCAGCAACTGGTCGCACAGCGCCTTGCCCAGCTCGACGCCCCACTGGTCGAAGCTGTTGATGCCCCACAGCGCGCCGCTGGTGTAGACGCGGTGCTCGTAGAGCGCGATCAGCGCACCCAGCGAGCGCGGCGTGAGGGCCTCCAGCACCAGCGTCGTGCTCGGCCGGTTGCCGGGGAAGCTGCGGTGCTGAGCGAGCACGGTGGGGGCCAAGCCGGCGGCCGCCGTGGGCGCCGTCTCGGCGGCGGCCTGGTCCGCCGTCTTGCCCCGCATCAAGGCCTGGCTCTGCGCCAGGCAGTTGGCGAGCAGCTTGCGGTGCTGGTCGACCAGCTTGTGCGCCGGGGTCTTCACGGCAATGAACTCCACCGGGATCACGTCCGTGCCCTGGTGCAGCATCTGGAAATAGGCATGCTGGCCGTTGGTGCCGGGCTCGCCCCAGACCACCGGGCTGGTGGCGAAGGGCAGGGCGCGCCCATCGATGTCGACGCGCTTGCCGTTGGACTCCATCTCGAGCTGCTGCAGGTAGGCCGGCAGGCGCTTCAGGCCCTGGTGGTAGGGCGCCACGCTGCGGCTGGTGAAACCGTGGAAATTGCGGTACCAGATGTCGAGCAGGCCCAGCAGCACGGGCAGGTTCTTCGCCAGCGGCGTTTCGGCGAAATGCCGGTCCATGGCGTGGGCGCCGGTCAGGAAGTCACGGAAATTCGCCTCGCCGATGGCGATGGCAATCGGCAGCCCGATCGCGCTCCACAGCGAGTAGCGCCCACCCACCCAGTCCCAGAAGCCGAAGGTGGTGGTGATGCCGAACGCGGCGGCGGCCTTCACGTTCGTGGTCGTGGCGGAGAAATGCCGGGCGACGTCCGTGCCTCCCTGGGCGAAAAACCAGTCGCGCGCGGCCTGCGCATTGGCCATCGTTTCCTGCGTGGTGAAGGTCTTGCTGGCGACGATGAAGAGCGTCTTGCGGGCGTCCAGCCGGGCGAGCAGCGGTGCGATGTCGTGGCCGTCGACATTGCTCACGAAGTGCAGGCGCCGGCCCGGCGTGCCGCAGGCGTCCAGCGCCGGCACCACCATCTGCGGCCCGAGGTCGCTGCCGCCGATGCCGATATTGACGATATCGGTGAACTGCGCATCGCCGCGCACCTGCTCGGCGTAGGCCAGCATGGCGTCGAGCACCGCATGCACCTCGTCGCTGAAAGGTGCGGCGCCCCGGGGCGCGCGCAGCGCGGTGTGCAGCACGGCGCGGCCTTCGGTGGCGTTGACGAGCTCGCCGCGCAGCATCGCATCGCGGCGCTCCGGCAGGCCGCATTCGGCGGCGAGCTGCAACAGCAGGCGCAGCGTGGTGGCGTCGACCAGGTTCTTCGACAGGTCGGCAAAGACTTCGGGCGCTTCGAAGCTCAACGCCGCGAAGCGCGCGGGGTCGATTGCGAAGGCCTCGCGCAGGTCGAAGTCGCGGCCCTGCGCTGCGTAGTGGCCGTGGAGGGCGGCCCAGGCGCCGGTGTGGTCGCAGCGGATCATGAGCGGGCCTCGTGTATGGAGAGGGGGTGCGGGTTCATGGACGTGGGCGAATTTCGAAGACCCGATTAGACCCGAGTCGCCTGCGCCCGCCCGGGTGCATGATCGCGCCATGAACGACATCGCCGACACCCTGAGCGCCGCACTTCGCCTGCAGCGCCAGGCCTATCTGGCGCACCCCGTGCCCACGCGGGACGAACGCCGCGCCGACCTGCGCACGCTGCAGCGCTTCATCCGCGAGAACAAGGACGCGCTGTGCGAGGCCATCAGCGCCGACTACGGCCACCGCTCGCGCCACGAGACGCTGCTGGCCGAGATCTTCCCGGCCACCGATGGCGTGGACCACGCCCTCAAGCATCTGCGCCGCTGGATGAAACCGCAGCGCCGCGCCGTGGACTGGCGCAACTTCTTCGGCGCCAGCAACCGCGTCATCCCGCAGCCGCTGGGCGTGGTGGGCGTGATCGTGCCGTGGAACTTCCCGGTCAACCTGAGCCTGGTGCCGCTGATCTATATCTTCGCCGCCGGCAACCGCGCCATGGTGAAGATGAGCGAGAACTCGCGCCACCTGGCGCGGCTGTTCATCGAGAAGATGCCGGCCTACTTCCCGCCGGAGAAGCTGCAGTTCTTCGACGAGTCCGGCGGCGTCGGCATCGCCTTTTCGCAGCTGCCCTTCGACCACCTGCTGTTCACCGGTTCGGGCGCCACCGGCCGCATGGTGATGGCGGCGGCGGCCGCCAACCTGTGCCCCGTCACCCTGGAGCTCGGCGGCAAAGCGCCGGCCATCCTGTGCGACGACTTCCCGCTGCGCCTGGCGGCCGAACGCATCCTCTTCGTCAAGTTCCTCAACGCCGGCCAGATCTGCACCACGGTGGACCACGCCTGGCTGCCGCAGCCGCGCATCGACGAGTTCGTGCAACTCGCGCGCGAGATCGTTCCGGCGCGCTACCCGCGGCTGGACTCGCCGGACTACACCTCGATCATCGACGAGCGTTCTTTCCAGCGGCTGCTGGCGGCGCTGGAAGAGGCACGCCAGCGCGGCGCCACGCTCGTGCAGCTCGTGCCCGGGCCGGCATTCGACGCCGACACGCGCAAGATCGCACCGCACCTCGTGCTGAATGCGCCCGACGACAGCCTGCTGCTGCAGCGCGAGATCTTCGGCCCCATCCTGCCGCTGCGCGGCTACCGCTCGCTGGCCACGGTGATAGAGCGCGTCAACGCCGGGCCCCGGCCCCTGGCGATCTACCCCTTCAGCCACGACCGCGCCCAGGTGCAAATGCTGCTCGATCGCGTGATGTCGGGTGGCGTATCGGTCAACGACGCGCTCTTTCACGTCGGCCAGCACGATCTGCCGTTCGGCGGCATCGGCGATTCCGGCATGGGCCATTACCACGGGCACGAAGGTTTCCAGACCTTCTCCAAGCTGCGCCCGGTGTTCTACCAGGCGCGCTTTTCGACGCTCAGGTTCCTCATGCCGCCCTACGGCAAGTTCGCCGACCGCGTGCTGGCCTTTCTCACGCGATAGCGCCGCGCAAGCCTTGTGGAACCGGTGATGGCCCTCTACGGATTCGATGTCTTCTCCCCGGCGGAGATCGCCGAGCAGGTACAACACATTGGCGTGGCCAAGGCGCGTATGCCGCTGCTGAAGATGGCGATGCTCGGCGTGCTGGCCGGCGTGTTCATCGGACTTGGCGCGTTGTATTACGTGCTGGTCGTCAGCGATCCGACGCTCGGCTTCGCCGCGAGCCGCGTGCTCGGCGGGGTCGTCTTCTCGCTGGGCCTGCTGCTCGTCGTCGTCGCCGGCGCCGAGTTGTTCACCGGCAACAATCTGCTGGTGATGGCCTGGGCCGATGGCCGCATCGGCACACAGGAGCTCTTGCGCAACTGGATCGTTGTCTGCCTCGCCAATTTCGTCGGCGCGGCCGGACTTGCACTGTTGGTGTGGGCATCCAGCCACACTTCGATGAACTCGGGCCGCATTGCCGAAGAGGTGGTGCGCATCGCTGCGGCCAAGTGCGCGGCGCCGGCCGGCGTGCTGTTCTTCAACGGCGTGCTGTGCAACGTCCTCGTGTGCATGGCGGTGTGGATGGCGATGGCCGGCCGCAGCGTGGTCGACAAGGCCGTCGCGATCGTCTTCCCGATCTCTGCGTTCGTCGCCGCCGGCTTCGAGCACAGCATCGCCAATATGTATTTGATCCCGCTGGGCCTGCTGCTCAAGGCCACGGTGTCGGCGCCGGTGCCCGGTCTCGAATCTCTCAACGGCGTCGGTCTTCTCGGCAACCTCGCCGCGGTGATCGCCGGAAACCTGGTGGGCGGCGCGGTGCTCGTGGCGCTCGTGTACTACGTGATCTATCGGCGCAAGGCGCGGGAGCCGAGCCAGTGAGGTCGGGCGAAGAACAGGGTCTCCCCTGACGAAGCCGGGCGACTCGGGTTTTTGGCCGCCCTCAGGCCCAGGGCCTGGGCACACGCCAGCTCTCGCGCACCACGAAGTACGTGAGCACGGTCGTGATCATCATGGTCAAGGTGACGGCGATGCCGTAGGCACAGGCCCGCGCGGACGATCCGCCGAAGTGCATTGCCGCGGCCATCACCGCGGCCAGCAGCGCCCAGTTGACCGCCGGCGACGCGATGATTGCCCCCAGCGTGAGCGGGGCCAGTCCACGGCGCTGCGTGGCAGAGGTGGGGGACGAGGAAGGGACGGGGACGGTGCGGGCCGCGGGGGCGGGGGCGTGGGACGACATCTTGGGGGCGGCGGAAACGGCAATCCAGCCACGATGCCCGCGGCCGCGTCAGGAACGCATAAGGGCCTGTCCGAGGTTGGTACACATCGTGTTTCAGGGGGTGCACTGGGAGGACGTACCCTGCCGGCCTCTCTCCGAAGACAGCCGTTGACGCCGATGTTCCACCGATCCAAAGCGGTCACCTTCACGCCCCATGGTTACAGGCGCTCGCGCTGGAGAGTGCCTCGCTGGCTCTTGCTTGCGCTGGGCGGGTCGGCCATCGGCGCGGCTGGCGTCCTGGTCGTGCAAGAGCGCTACTTGGCGCCGCGCCTGTCGGCCGACGCGTCGGCGCAGCTGAGTACGGCATTCAATCAGGCCGACGCCGAACGATCACGGCTGACCGGTGAACTCAGCCGGGCGACAAAGCAGCTCACAGCCGCGCTCGGTGAGAAGAGGGGCCAGGCCGACGAACTCGCGGCAATCCGCGCGATGGTCGGGCGCTTGCAGGGCGACTTGACTGCGGTGATCGAGTCCTTGCCGCCCGCCCCCCGCAAAAGCGTCGTCGAGGTGCGCGCAGCTCGGTTCGCGGTGACGCGTGGGGCGCTTGCCTACGATGTGGTCCTGACCCGCGAGCGAGCCACGAACAAGCCGCTGAGCGGTCTGATGCAGCTGGTTGTCACCGGCGAGTCCGCGCAGCGCAGCGAGACTTCAGTCGCATTGAAGCCAATCACGGTGTCGGTGGACCGCCACGAGATTGTGCGCGGCAGCGTGCCTCTGCCCGAGGGGTTTCGGCCGCACCAGGCGACGATTCAGATCAAGGATCGAACCGCCGGCGAAGTGTTGGGCATGCGCATGTTGGTGGTCAGGTAAGAGGGCGGCTTGCACGTGGACTCCACAAGACCGACCGCTGCGCTGACCGCGCCGAGCTTTGCAATGCTGCTCATCGCTGCGATTGCAGTCTGTGGCTGCAGCAGCGTGGCGCCGCCCGGGGCCCCGGCACCCACGACCGCGCAGCCGCGAACCGCGTTTGCGGAAAGCCTGGCCATCGAACATCAATGGTTGAATTCGTGGTTCCGTGGCACACCGGTGCTTATCGCGCAGCGCGATGACGGGGTGTTGGCCGTCGATGTGCCACGCGAGTTCTGTTTTGAGCCTGGCAGCAGCCGCGTGAAGCCCGCACTTGCCGCGGTGCTGGACAAGGTAGCCGAAAGCCTGCGTCGAAGGCCGCTGGCCCAACTGGCGCTGCTGGCGGCGCCCGATGACCGAGCGGGCGCCACGACGCTGGCTCTGCAACGCGCGATCCAGGTGCAAAAGCACCTGCGTGATCGCGGTGTGCCCGCAACGCGTCTCGGCCAGCCGACGACGACCACCGCCGCGGCAGTGCAGTTGCGCATCGGTGCCGCACGGCCTTGACCCAGGGCTGCCTGGCCTGTGCCAGCCGTTGCTGTCGGTCAGCCGGTAGCCCACGCCCGGCTCGGTGAGCAGGCGGCGCGGCTCGGCCACCCGGCCCGCGGTTGCGCACTGCGAGCACGTGGTGTTCACCGACGGGCCGGGCCAGGATCTCCACCGGTCCATCCTCGGCGCTGTACTTGAGCGCGTTGTCGACCAGGTTTTCCAGCAGCTGGGCGATGAGCATGGCATCGCACCACGGTAGCGGCCTGGGCATCAGCAAAGCACAAGCAGCGCCGCCGCGCACCGCCGCCGGTGCTCAGGTGATGAGCAGGGCGCGGAAGTCATTCACGTTGGTGAACGTCGGCCCGGGCACCACCAGGTCGCCCAGCGCCGCGAAGAAGCTGTAGGCGTCGTTGCGGTCCAGGAAGTCGGCCGCCTTCAGGCCCAGGGCCTGGGCGCGTGCCAGCGTGCTGGGTGTGACGATGGCGCCGGCGTTGTCTTCCATGCCGTCGATGCCGTCGGTGTCCGCGGCGAGCACGTGCACGCCGGCCTGGCCCTGCAGCGCCAGGGCGCAGCCGAGCAGGAATTCGGTGGCCCTGCCGCCCCGGCCCGGGGCGGCTTTGCCGGACTCACCCCGCCCGGGGGCGGCTTTGGAGGACTCGCCGAGGTCGGGTCCGGACTTGACGGTGACCGTGGTCTCGCCGCCGGAGAGGATCACGCAGGGCCGCGCGAAGGGCTGGCCATGGCGGGCCACGGCACGCGCCAGTGCGGCGTGCACCTTGCCCACTTCGCGGCTTTCGCCCTCCATCTCGTCGCTCAGGATGTGGGCGGGCAAGCCGGCCGCGCGTGCCGCAGCGGCGGCGGCCTCCAGGCTTTGCTGCGGGGTGGCGATGAGGTGCACCTGGTGCCCGGCGAAGATCGGGTCGCCGGGCTTGGGCGTCTCGAAGGCGCCGCTTTCCAGCCCCGCGCGCGCCGCCGGCGGCAGCTCGATGCCATAGCGACGGCAGATCGCCAGCGCCTGCGCACAGCTGCTGGCGTCGGGCACGGTGGGGCCGCTGGCGATGACCTCGGGGGCGTCACCGGGCACGTCGCTGATCAGCAGCGTGACCACGCGCGCCGGGGCGCACAGGGCGGCCAGGCGCCCGCCCTTGATGGCCGAGAGGTGCTTGCGCACGCAGTTCATCTCGTCGATGGCCGCGCCGCTCTTCAGCAGGGCCTTGTTGACGGCCTGCTTGTCGGCCAGCGTGAGGCCGCTGGCCGGCAGCGAAAGCAGAGCCGAGCCGCCGCCGGAGACCAGGCACAGCACCAGGTCGTCGGCCGTGAGGCCGCGCGTGAGCTCCACGACGCGCTGCGTGGCGCGCAGGCCGGCTTCGTCGGGCACAGGGTGCGAGGCCTCGACCACTTCGATGCGGCCCGGCCTGGCCCGGTAAGCCGGGGGCACATGGTCGTAGCGCGTGATCACTAGGCCGCTGAGCGGTGCGTCGGCAGGCCACAGCGCATCGACGGCCGCGGCCATGGCGCCGCCGGCCTTGCCCGCACCCAGCACCAGGGTGCGGCCGCGCCCGGGTGCGGGCGGCGGCGGCAGGTAGGCCGCCGTGTTGTGGGCTGGCAGCGCACGCTGCACGGCGGCCTCGAAGAGGGCCAGCAGCAAGGCGCGGGGGTCGTCGAGTGGGGGCATGGTGGGCCTTCAGGCGGGCGGTGGCGCGTGCACAACAGGCGTCGTCATGGCGCGGTGGCCTTGCGGCAGCCCCGGGCCAGATCCCAGGGGGCTTCGTAGAGCGCGGTCTTCACGTCCAGCAGGCCGAGCACGGTGTGGAACAGATGGTCGTGGGCGGCGGGCTGCTCGGCGCGGTGGCGCAGGCAGGCCGTATCCAGGCCGTTGGCCTCGGGAAGTCCTGGCGAGAACCACATCGCCATGGGCACACGCTTTTGCACGTCGGGCGCGATGGCGTAGGGCAGGCCGTGCAGGTACAGATTGTTCTCGCCCAGCGATTCGCCGTGGTCCGAGACGTAGATCATGGCCGAGTCCACGCGCGCGGCAGCCCCCTGCAGCTTGCCGATCAGGCGGGCCACCACGTGGTCGGTATAGAGCAGGGCGTTGTCGTAGGCGTTGACGATCTCCTCGCGGCTGCACAGTTGCAGGTCGTCCTTCTCGCAGGCGGGCTTGAAGCGGGCGAACGCCGGCGGGTAGCGGCGAAAGTAGCTCGGCCCGTGGTTGCCCAGCATGTGCAATACGAGGAACTGCGTGCCCCGGGCCGCGGCCAGGCGTTCGTCCAGGCCGACGAGCAGGGCCTCGTCCAGGCAGCGGCCTTCGCTGCACAGGCCGGGCGGGTCGAGCTTGACGAGTTCGTCCTGCGGCAGCCCGGCGCACACGCCCTTGCAGCCCGACTGGTTGTCGCTCCAGCGCACGGCCACGCCGGCGCGCGCCAGCACGTGCAGCAGCGATTCGCTGCCGCGGATGCTCGCCTCGTCGTAGTCGCGCCGGCCCACCGGGGCGAACATGCAAGGCAGCGAGACCTCGGTATTGGTGCCGCAACTGGTCACTTCGTGGAAATTGATCACCGGCAACCTGGCGAGCTCGGGCGTGGTCTGGCGCGCGTAGCCGTTCAAGCCCCAGTTGGCCGAGCGGGCTGTCTCGCCCACTACCAGCACCACCAGCAGCGGGCGCGTTCGCGCGGCAAAGGCCGGGCCGGGTGCCGCATCCAGCCCGATGGCCTGGCGAGGCTGGGCCGCGCCGCGCATCTGCTCAGTCAGCACTTTGCCCGCGGACCAGAGGTAGTTGCCCGGCGTGATGAGGTAGCGCATCTCCCTGTGGTTGCGCGTCAGCGAAGCGAAGGGCTGGAACACCGCCAGCAGCGTGGCCACGAAGATGCCCAACGCCAGCAGCACGGTGCCCAGGCGCACCAGCGTGGCCCGCACCAGGGGCCGATGCACGAAGCGCACGCGCCACAGCAGGGCCAGGGGCAGCATGGCGTAGGCCAGCAGGTGCAGCAGCAGGCCGAAGGAGAAGAGCTCGCGCGCCTCGGCCACGTCGGTGCGCAAGACGTTGCGCAGCATCGAGGGGTCGAGATAGACGCCGAAGGCCTGCATGAAGTGGGTCGCGAAGGCGGTGGCCACGATGAGCAGCGCGAGCAGCGGCTTGGCCGTCCAGCGGGTGGCCAGCGGCGCCAGCAGCAGGTAGTGCAGGGTGATGAGCATCACCCCCAGGGCCAGCGCGAAGCCCCAGCTGCGGGGCTCGGTCATTGCGCGGTCCTTGAGGGCCGCGGCGAGAAACAGGCGGTTGGCGGCCAGGGCCCAGAACAGGCTGGCGGCGAACAGCACCTGCTCGACGCTGGCGTAGATGACAAAGCGGTCCCGGGCTCGAAACATCGGGGTGATTTTCGCATCCGGCCGTCGGCCCCGTGCGACGCCGGGCTGCAACACGGGCTCGCGCGGCCTGCGCCGCCGCGGCGGTGATACCGTCGCGGCCGGGATCCACCTGCCACCGCCAGCCTGCGCGCGCCATCGCCTCCCAGATGCCCATCGAACCCCCGACCCCGCCCGCGAGCGACGCCGGGCACTCCGCCTTCAAGAGCCGCGGCGGCCTGCGCCGCGTGCTCAACGCCATGCGCTATTCGCTGGCCGGGCTGCGCGCCGCAGTCCGGCACGAAGCCGCCTTTCGCCAGGAACTGGCGCTGGGCGTGCCCCTGCTGGCGCTGGTGCCCTTCATCGCGCCGGGCCGATGGCAGGCCCTGCTCATGGCCGGCAGCGTGGTGGGGGTGTGGATCGTGGAACTCGTCAATTCGGCCGTGGAGGCGCTGGCCGACGCCGTCTCGCCGGAGCACCATGCGTTGCTCGGCCGCGCGAAGGACCTGGGCAGTGCCGCCGTGATGCTCAGCCTGCTGTCCGCCGCCGCGGTGTGGGTCGTGGTGCTCTGGCCCTGAGGGGCCGAGTACCCCGCGCCGGTCGGTTCCAGCCCCCTCGCTTTGCTTGACAGCTCGGGTGGCACCGAATAGCGTCATGAAAACGTTTACACAAAGTCCCTTCCTCACTTTGTTCGACCTCGGTCTACGCTGCGCATGAACTCCACATTTCCAGCCGGCTTCCTCTGGGGCTGTGCCACCTCGGCCTACCAGATCGAAGGGGCCCCGCTGGCCGACGGCGCCGGGCCCAGCATCTGGCACCGTTTCGTTCGCACGCCCGGGCGCGTGACGGGCGGCGACACGGGCGACGTCGCCTGCGGCCATTACCAGCGCATGCGCGAAGACGTGGCCCTGATGCGCGAGCTCGGGCTCAGCGCCTACCGCTTCAGCATCGCCTGGGGCCGCGTGATGCCCGAAGGCCGCGGGCGCATCAATGCCGCCGGGCTCGGGTTCTACGAGCGCCTGGTGGATGAGCTGCTGCGCGCGGGCATCACGCCCATGGCCACGCTCTACCACTGGGACCTTCCCGCCGCCCTGGACGACCGCGGCGGTTGGCTCAACCCCGATATCGCGGACTGGTTCGCCGATTACGCCAGCACCGTCTACCGCGCGCTCGACGACCGCGTCCCGCTGTGGACCACGATCAACGAGCCCTGGGTGGTGGCCGACGGCGGCTACATGCACGGCGTGCTGGCGCCCGGCCACCGCAGCGCGCATGAGGCGGCCATCGCCGCGCACCATCTGCTGCGCGCACATGCCGCGGGGGTGGCGGCCTACCGCGCCGTGGGCAAGCACCAGGTGGGCCTGGTGGTCAACATCGAGCCCAAGCACCTGGGCCCGCACGCCACCGCCAGCGACCACCACGCGCGCGAACTGGCCGATGCCTACATGAACCGCCAGTATCTCGACCCCGCACTGCGCGGCAGCTACCCCGAGGAAATGCAGGAGATCTTCGGCGACGCCTGGCCTGATTGGCCGGTGCACGAGGTCGAAGCACTGAAAGTGCCCATCGACTTCATCGGCTTGAACTACTACACGCGCAGCGTGGTGCGTCACGACGCCACGGTCTGGCCGGTGCCGACCGCCGCGGTGCGCCAGGCGGGCGCGATCTACACCGAGACGGCCTGGGAGTTGCACCCGGCCAGCCTGACGGAAACGCTGCTATGGCTGCACCAGCGCTACGGTGGGCTGCCGCTGTACGTGACAGAAAACGGCGCTGCGTTCTACGACCCGCCTGCGGCCATCGACGGCCGCATCGACGACCCGCTGCGCGTGCACTACCTGCGCACCCACATCGGCGCCGTGGCCGAGGCCATCGCGCAGGGTGCCGACGTGCGCGGCTACTGTGCCTGGAGCCTGCTCGACAACCTGGAGTGGGCGCACGGGTTTTCCAAGCGCTTCGGTCTGGTGCACGTGGACTTCCAGACCCTGGTGCGCACACCCAAGGCCAGCGCGCGCTACTACGCCGGGGTCATCGCACGCCACGGCGCCAGCCTGGATCTGCCGCCTGCGGCGCCGCACACGGGTTGATCGACGAGCTTGCCGCAGCCCGTCTTGAGGGGTAAGTGAAAACGATTACATGAATTTTGCGGAGTGTCGCGTCCAATCCATGTAAACCTTTTCATGACGGTTCTTTCGGCCCGCCCCAAGAATGCCAGCCACCATCAAAGACGTTGCTCGCGCCGCCGGTGTCTCGGTGGCCACCGTGTCGCGTGCCATGAACGACGCCGGTAACGTGCTGCCCGAAACCAGGCGGCGCATCCTCGAGGCGGCGAAGGTGCTGCGCTTCACGCCCTCGGGGGCGGCGCGCAGCCTCATCACCCGGCGCACCGACACCATAGGCGCGCTCTTGCCCGACTTGCACGGCGAGTACTTTTCCGAGCTTATCCGGGGCATCGACCAGGCCGCGCGCGCACGCGGCCTGCACCTGCTGGTGTCGAGCTCGCACGGTGATGCCGACGAGGCCGCCGCGGCGCTGCGCGCGATGAATGGCCGCGTCGATGGTCTGCTGGTGATGTCGCCGCATGCCGACGGCGAGTTCCTCGCGCTCAACCTGCCGGGCAGCCTGCCGGCGGTGCTGGTCAACACGGGCATTGAGCTGCCGGGCCATGCGCGCTTCGTGGTCGACAACTTCGGCGGCGCGCAGGCCATGACGCGCCACCTGGGCGCCGGGGGACGCAAGCGCATCGCCTTCATCACCGGCCCGCCAGGCAACCACGAGGCGCAGGAACGGCTGCGCGGCTACCGTGCCGGTCTCAAGCCAGGCCTGCGCGAAATTGTGCTCGAGGGCGACTTCAATGAAGAGTCCGGTCGGGCCGCCGCCCGGCGCATCGCGCAAATGAAGCCACGGCCCGATGCCATCTTCGCGGGCAACGACATGATGGCCATCGGCTGCATGGCCGCACTCGCCGAAGCCGGTCTGCGCGTGCCCGAGGACGTTGCCGTGGCCGGCTTCGACGATATCCCCATCGCCCGCTACGTGGCCCCAACGCTGACGACGATCCGCGTGCCTATCGCCGCGCTGGGCGCCGCCGCGCTCGAAGCCCTGGCCAAGGCGGTCGAGGCACCGCAGCCCAGCGCCGGCCACACAGCGGTGATGCCAGTTGAATTGGTCGTGCGCCGTTCCTGCGGCAGCGGTCCGCCGGCGCGGCCGCTACCGCCCGCACTGCCACTCGCGCACTGAAGCGCCGGCAGTTTCCCCGAGAGCCCACCCCCCTGAAACGAGACATGGAGATCGACATGGAACGAACTCACTTTCACTTCCGCCGCCACGCGCTGGCCACGGCCGTGGTGCTGGCACTGGCCGGCAGCGCGCATGCGCAACTGAGTACGTCCACCGTCAAGGGCCAGATCACGGTGGGCGGCGTGGCCGTGCAGGCGGGCACCACCGTGACGGCCGTCAACCAGGCCAACGGCAACACCTACCGCACGGCGACGCTGGCCGACGGCAGCTACGTGCTGACCGGCCTGGCGCCGGGTCTCTATGAGGTCCGTGTGACGGGCCCGTCGGGCAGCGGCAAGACGCAGGTCATCACCCTGCAGGTGGGGGAGACCGCGGCGGTGGACCTGACGCTTGCCGCGGCGCAGCAGATCATCATCATCGGCGCGGCGCAGCGCCAGGACGTGCGCAGCTCCGAGGTCGGCACCAATGTGTCGCGCCGGTTGATCGAGGCGCTGCCGCAGGTCTCTCGCAACTTCCTGAGCTCGGCCGACCTGGCCCCGGGCGTGGTGTTCTCGACCGCGTCCAATGGCAACGCGAGCATCCAGTCGGGGGCGCAGAACTTCGACAACGTCAACGTCTTCATCGACGGCGTGGGCCAGAAGAACAATATCCTGCGCGGTGGCGTGGCCGGGCAGTCCGATTCGCGAGGCAACCCCTTCCCGCAATCGGCCATCGCCGAATACAAGGTGCTGACGCAGAACTACAAGGCCGAATTCGACCAGGTCAGCAGCGCCGCCATCACCGCCATCACGCGCTCGGGCGGCAATCAGCTCCACGGCGAGGCCTATGTCGACCGCACGGGCACCAACTGGCGCAGCAAGACGGTGTTCGAAAAGGAGCGCGAAGCCGCTGGCGTGCCGCTGCCGCCGTCGTCGCAGTACCAGTACGGCTTCAACATGGGTGGCCCCATCGTGCGCGACCAGGTGCACTTCTTCTTTGCCTACGACGGCAAGCAGATCGAGAACTCGCGCCAGTTCGTTCCGCGCAACCTCGAGAAGCTGCCCGCGGGCGCGGGCCTGGTGCCGGGCATCGCCGCCGCCGCGGGCAGCCAGGTCAACAAGTTCACCGAGCACCTGCTCTTCGGCAAGGTCGATGCCCAACTGGGCGAGGACCAGCGCCTGAGCGTGAGCCTGCGCGTGCGCCGCGAGGACGACAAGCTGCCCGAGAGTACCGACCTGAGCATGCCCGGCAACGACAAGAACCGCAGCAACGACGACACGCGCTTCGACGTCAGGCACGAGTGGACGCTGGGCTCGTGGCTGAGTGAGGCCCGTGTCGGCTACGAGGACTACAAGTGGAACCCGCACTCGGCCGCCACGACACCCCAGCTCAAGTACAAGGTGGCCAACGCCAGCCCGCAACTGCTGAGCAACTCCGGGGACGTCGCCTGGGACGGTGGCTCGCCCGACGCCCAGAAGCGCGCGCAGAAGGGCAGCTACCTGGCTGAAGACCTGACCTACACCGGACTGAAGGGCCACGTGTTCAAGGGCGGTGCCAAGTTCAAGGCCATGGAGTACGACCTCACGGGCACGTCGCGCAGTGTCGATGTGGTCGAGACCCTGCTCGACACCACCACCGGCCTGCCCTACTACAGCGCCGGGCTGTGCACCGGCACCAACGTCACCAACGGCGGCCTCAACAGCGATCAGTGCAAGATCGACAAGGCCATCCCGGCGGCCGGCACCAACTACAAGAACAACCAGTTTGGCGTCTATATCCAGGACGACTGGGCGCTCACCCGGCAACTGGAAGTGAACCTGGGCGTGCGCTGGGATCTCGAGAGCAACATGCTCAACAACGACTACGTCACACCGGCAGACCGCGTGGCCGCGCTCAAGGCGCTGGACGTGCCGCGCTGGGGCATCACGCCGCCGGCGGGGCAGACCTATGCGCAGTCGCTGGCCAAGGGCGGCGTCAATATTGACGACTACATCAGCACGGGCAATTCACGCAAGACCTACAAGAACGCGATCGCGCCGCGTGTGGGTGCGTCGTACGACCTGTTCGGCGACCGTGCCTCGGTGCTCTTCGGTGGTTTTGGCCGCAGCTACAGCCGCACCATGGCCAATCACGCCATCGACGAGCAGCAGAAGAACGCGCAGGCCGGCGGCGAGATCTGGCTCATCCGCAACGACTTCAAGATGCCTTATGCCGACCAGCTTTCGCTGGGCTTCCGGCAGGCACTGGGCGCCTGGAACGCCGAAGTCACCTACAGCCACGTGGAAGCCAAGAACCAGTTCATCTGGTTCGGCGGCAACCGCGACGCCAACGGCGGCTACGCCACGCAAAGCCCGATCGATCCACTGTGGGGCGGGCCGAACGGCTACGGCACGCTGATCCTGGGTGACTTCGTCGGCGAGACCAAGACCGACTCGCTGTTTGTCTCGGCCAACAAGCCCTATACGCGCAGCACGGGCTGGACAGCCACCGTGGCCTACACGCTGAGCGACGCCAAGACCACCCACAAGGAGTGGAACAACGACAACTTCGACTGGACCTACGGGCGTCCGGGCGTGCGCGGCTTCAACACCAGCACGCTGGTGGCCAAGCACCGCGTGGTGGCCGCCGGCATGGCCGATACGCTGCTGCCCTGGGGCCTGACGGCGTCGGCCAAACTGACCTGGGACGACGGCCTGCCGCGGCGCATCACCAGCTGCGCCGCCGGTTGGGACAAGTGCATCTATGTCAAGGGCGACGCGCCGAGCTTCAAGCAGGTGGACGTGGGCGTCGGCAAGGAGTTCGACTTCTTCGGCCAGAAGATCACCGTGCGTGCCGACGTGCTCAACGTCTTCGACACCACCAACTACGGCGGCTTCGATGACTGGGGTGGCGGCCCGGGCAACCCGGTAAACGAGGTGGGCGGCGACAACCCCAACCTGGGCAAGCCCAACAGCACGCGTGGCGATCCCCGCACGACGCGCCTGATGATGAGCTACAAGTTCTGACCTGGCGCTCCGGCCGCCGCGCCTGCGGCGGCCCACACCCGAGGGGGTCCTTTTTCTCCCGGGCGTGCCCTGTCTTCTTGAGATGAGTCATTTCGCCGCAGTGCGGCTCGGCTTTGGCCTGCCATGCTCGGTCGCGCCTGAAGATGGATAAGAACCTCCCTATCAATCTGCAGCGGCGGCGCTTCCTCGGCCAGGCCGGCGCGCTGGCCGGCACGCTGGCCTTCGGCGCCTATGGCGGCCTGGTCGCCGGCTGCGGCTTGTCGGCACCCCTGGCCGGCGACGCCGCGCTGGGCCTGCCACCGCAAGACGTTGCGGCGCTGCTGGCCGACCTGGAGCAGCGCAGTTTTCGCTTCTTCTGGGACACCACCGACCCGGCCACCGGCCTGGCGCCCGACCGCTGGCCCACGCCCAGTTTCGCCAGCGTCGCGGCGGTAGGCTTCGCACTCACCGCCTACCCCGTCGGCGTGGCGCGCGGCTGGGTCACGCGTGAGCAGGCGCGCCAGCGCGTGCTGGCCACGCTGCGCTTCTTTCGCCACGCGCCGCAAGGCCCCGAGCCCGCCGGCAACGCCGGCTACAAGGGCTTTTTCTATCACTTCCTCGACATGAAAACCGGCGCGCGTTTCGCGCAGGTCGAGCTGTCCACGGTGGACACTGCGCTCTTCGTCGCTGGCGCGCTGTTCTGCGCCAGTTGGTTCAACGGCGCCGATGCCGGCGAGACCGAGATCCGCACCCTCGCCGACGAAATTTATGCGCGCGTCGACTGGCGCTGGGCGCAGGTGCGCGCGCCGGCCCTCTGCCTGGGCTGGAAACCCGAGACCGGGTTCCTGCCCGAGGACTACAAGGGCTATAACGAGGCCATGCTGCTCTACCTGCTGGCGCTGGGCTCACCGAGCCTTGCGGTCGATGCAACGGCCTGGGATGCCTGGACCAGCACCTACGACAGGGCCTGGGGCAGCGACTACGGGCAGGAGCACCTGCGCTATCCGGTCATGTTCACGCACCAGTTCACGCAATGCTGGGTCGATTTGCGTGGCGTGCAGGATGCGTACATGCGCCGGCGCGGGATCGACTATTTCGAGAACTCGCGCCGCGCCACGCAAGCGCAGCGCGCCTATGCGATCGCCAACCCTGAGCGCTGGGCTGGCTATGGCGCCGACGTGTGGGGCCTGACCGCGTGCGACGGCCCGGTGGATATCGAGCGCGACTTCGGCGGAAAGCGGCGCCGCTTCATCAGCTACGCCGGGCGTGGCATGGGCGGCGGCTTGCGCAACTACGACGACGGCACGGTCGCGCCCTACGGCGCCGGCGCGTCGCTGCCGTTCGCGCCCGAGATCGTCGCGCCGACGCTTGCGGCCATGCACCAACGCCACGGCGCGCATATCTACGGCCGCTACGGTTTTTTCGCCTTCAACCAGAGCTTCACCTACACCGATGTGAAGCTCACGCATGGCCGTGTCGTGCCGGGTTTCGGCTGGGTTGATACCGACTACCTCGGCATCGAGGTCGGCCCGCTGCTGGCCATGCTGGCCAACCACCGCGGCGAGCTGGTGTGGAAGGCGATGCGCGGCAACGAACACCTGCGGCGCGGCCTGCAGCGCGCGGGATTCCGCGGCGGCTGGCTGGGCTGAAAGCAGGACATGCGCACGATGAGCAAACGCGCGCCGCCCTGGACCCGCCGCCACTGGCTCGGCGCGGCCGCCACCACCGCGGTGGGCGCGGCGCTGAGCACGGCGGGCTGCGCGCGCGACGAGCCCAACCGCGTGCGCTTGTGGGCCATGGGCCGCGAAGGCGAAGTCGTCACCGAGCTGCTGCAGGACTTCTTGCGCGAGCGGCCGCAGGTGCAGTTGCGCATCGAACAGCTGCCCTGGAGCGCGGCGCACGAGAAGATGCTCACGGCCTTTGCCGGCAACGCCACGCCCGACCTGGCGCAGATGGGCAACACCTGGCTGCCCGAGTTCGTGGCGCTGGGCGCGCTGGAGCCGCTGGACGCGCTGGTGCGCTCGGGTGCCGGCGTGGACAGCCGCGACTACTTTACCGGCATCTGGGACACCAACGTCGTCGATGGCAAGCTCTACGGCGTGCCCTGGTACGTGGACACGCGGGTGCTGTTCTACCGCCGCGACCTGCTGGCGCAGGCCGGCTTCGATGCGCCGCCGCGCACCTGGAGCGAATGGCTGCAGATGCTCACCGCCATCAAGAAGCAGGTGGGCCCGGAGCGCTTTGCCGTGCTGCTGCCGCTGAACGAATATGACCCGCTGGTGGCGCTGTCGCTGCAGCAGGGCGAGCCGCTGCTGCGCGACGGCGGGCGCTGGGGCAACTTCCGCAGCGCGGGCTTCCAGCGCACGCTGGACTTCTACCTTTCGATGTACGCGCAGAAGCTGGCGCCGCCGGCCACCAGCAACGAGGTGGCCAACGTCTGGAACGAGTTCGCGCGCGGCTATTTCTCCTTCTACATCACCGGGCCGTGGAACATCGGCGAGTTCAAGCGCCGGCTGCCGCCCGAGCTGCAATCGGCCTGGATGACGGCGCCGCTGCCTGGCCCGCACGGGCCTGGCGCATCGATCGCCGGCGGCTCCAGCCTGGCGTTGTTTGCCCGTTCGCGCCACAAGGCGGCGGCGTGGCAGGTGGTGGAGTACCTGTCGCGGCCGGTGGTCCAGCAGCGCTTTCACGCCATGACCGGCAACCTGCCGCCGCGGCGCAGCGCCTGGCGGGCCGACGCGCTGCAGCGTGACCCCTACACCGCCGCCTTCCGCGACCAGCTGGAGCGCGTGCTTCCCGTACCCAAGGTGCCGGAGTGGGAGCGCATCGCCACCGAGCTGCGCGTGGTGCTGGAAAGCGTGGTGCATGGCGACCTGCGGGCTGCGGACGCACCGGCCGAACTGGACCGGCGTGCCGACCGCATCCTGGAAAAGCGCCGCTGGATGCTCGACCGGGCGAGGGCGGCGTGATACGGCTCCCGCGCGGCCTCGCCGGCTGGGTCTTCGTTGCCCCCGCCCTCATCGCCATGGCGGTGTTCTTCGTCATCCCTGTGGCCGCCGCGCTGGCCATGAGCCTGACCGACTTCGACATCTACGCGCTGGCCGACCTGCGCAACCTGCGCTTCGTCGGCCTGGACAACTACATCCAGCTGCTGCGCACGCCGCTGTTCTGGCAGGCGCTGCTCAACACGCTGTTCTTCGTCGTCGTGGGCGTGCCACTGTCCATCGTCGCGTCGCTGGGTGCGGCCCTGCTGCTGCACAGCCCGGTGGCGCGCTTCCAGGCCTTCTACCGAACGGCGCTGTTCGCGCCGGTGGTGACCACACTGGTGGCGGTGGCCGTGGTCTGGCGCTACCTCTTCCACACGCGCTACGGTTTCCTGAACTACGCGCTGGCGGCCTTCGGCATCGAGCCCATCGACTGGCTGGGCGACCCGGCCTGGGCCATGCCGTCCATCGTGCTGCTCTCGGTGTGGAAGAACTTCGGCTACAACATGGTCATCCTGCTGGCCGGGCTGCAGGCCATTCCCGAAGACCTCTACGAAGCGGCACGGCTGGACGGCGCCGGGCGCTGGGCGCTGTTTCGCCACATCACCGTGCCCAGCCTGGCTCCGATGCTGCTGGTGGTCAGCATCCTCACCATGGCCGGGCACTTCCAGCTCTTCGCCGAACCCTACGTGATGACGCAGGGTGGCCCGGCGCAGCGCACGGTGACGGTGCTGTACCTGATGTACGAGGAAGGCTTCAAATGGTGGAGCCTGGGCACGGCCTCGGCGGTGGCCTTCGTGCTGTTCGTGATCATGTTCGCCGTGACCCTGCTGCAGACCCACGTGAGCAAGAAGGCGCAGGCCTGATGAAGAAGATCTCGCCCGCCTTCATCGCCGTCAACGGCGCGCTGGCGCTGCTCGCCGCGGCCACGCTGTTCCCGCTGGTGTGGATGGTCAGCGCATCGTTCATGGCGCCGGGCGAAGCGAGCAACTTCCCGCCGCCGCTGCTGCCGGCCGAGCCCACGCTGGCCAACTACCGCGAGCTCTTCGCCGCCAAGGGCATCGGCCGCCAGGCGGCCAACAGCCTTCTGGTGGCGGTGCTGGCCACGGGGGTCTCGCTGGCCTTCAACCTGAGCGCCGGCTACGCCTTTGCCAAGCTCAGGTTTCCGGGCCGCGAGCGCATCTTCAAGATGCTGCTGGGCGCGCTGGTGATCCCGGGACAGGTGACGATGATGCCGCTGTTCCTGATGCTCAAGCAGATGGGTCTGGTCAACACCTACGCCGGCGCACTGGTGCCCTGGCTGGCCAGCGTGTTCGGCATCTTCCTCGTACGCCAGTACGCGCAAGGCATCCCCGAAGAAATACTCGAAGCGGCACGGCTGGACGGTGCCAGCGAGTTCCGCATCTTCGCCAGCGTGGTGCTGCCGCTGCTCAAGCCCATCGTGGTGACGCTGGCGGTGCTGGTTTTCCTGGGTTCCTGGAACGACTTCATGTGGCCGCTGATCGTGCTCACCGACCGCGACCTGCAGACCCTGCCTGTGGCCCTTGCCGGGCTGTCGCGAGAGCACGTGCAGGACACCGAGCTGATGATGGCTGGCTCGGTGATCACGGTGCTGCCGGTGCTGCTGCTCTTCCTGTTGCTGCAGCGGCACTACATGAAGGGCTTAGTGACGGGGAGCTTGAAGTGACTCCCGCCCACCGGAGCGGCCCAGCGGCGCTGGTTGCGCGGCGTGTGCTCGATCGCGCCTCCCCACTGTGCGTGTGCCTGGCACTGGCGAGCGGCAGCGCTGCGGCGGCGCTGCGCACCGAAGTCCTGGACGACTTTCGCGACACCACGGCCTGGAATGCCAGCGCCTCCGACCAGGTGCAGGTCCGGCTGCGCCGCGACGCCGACGACAGCCTGTGCCTGGACTACGACTTCGCCGGCGTCTCGGGCTACGCCGTGATGCGCCGCGAGCTGCCGGTGCATTGGCCCGAGCGCTTCGACCTCACGACGCGGCTGAAGGCCACGGGGGCGGTGAACGACTTCCAGTTCAAGCTGGTGGATGCCAGCGGCGACAACGTGTGGTGGATGAACCGGCCCAATGCCACCGGCACCACGCTGCCCACGGCGCTGGGCGACCTGAAGATCCGCAGCCGCCACCTCAGCTTTGCCTGGGGCCCGGCGGCCGACCGCGGGCTGCGGCAGACGCAGTTCGTGGAGTTCGTGGTGTCGGCCGGGCGCGACGGCGGCAAGGGGTCGCTGTGCCTGGCGCGCCTGGAGCTGGCCGAGCGCGCCCCCGACCCCGATCCGTGGCCGCAGCCGCGCCAGAGCGTGCGCCGCGGCGTGTTCGAGGTCGACCTGGGTGCGCTGCGTGAACTCAATGGCCTGGCGCTGCACTGGCCGGCCGCGGCGCAGGGCGCGGCGGTGGCCCAAGGGGGCAAGGGCAGCCGGCGCGCCGCGAACGGCATGGGCACGGGCGGCCTGTCCTACGACGTGCGCGCCTCCGACGACGGCCGGGCCTGGCGCACCCTGCGGCGCGTCCGCGCCAGTGATGGCGGCCTGGACGCGCTCTTCCTGCCCGAAAGCGAAGCGCGCCTCCTGCGCATCGCGCTGCCGCGCGGCGTGACCGCACCGCGGCCGGAGCTGCGCAGCGCCGCGCAATGGCCCAGCTTCAACGCCGTGCTCGCCGAACTGGCCACTGACGCGCCGCGCGGCGACCTGCCGCGCGCCTTTGTCGGCGAGCAGAACTACTGGACGCTGGTGGGCGTGGACGGCGGCGGCGAGCGTTCGGGCCTGCTCAGCGAAGACGGCGCGCTGGAGCTGGGCCGCGGTGGCGCGAGCGTGGAGCCTTCGGTGCTGCTGGACGACGGCACGCGCGTCACCTGGGCCAACGCCGCCATCACGCAAAGCCTGCAAGAGGGCCACCTGCCGATCCCGGCCGTGCACTGGCAGCATGCGGCCCTGGCGCTCACCATCGAAGCCGCTGCCGACGGCCCGCGCGACGCACCCGAACTGCTGGCCCGATATACGCTGCGCAACACCAGCGCGCGGCCGCAAAGCTTGACGCTGATGCTGGCGCTGCGGCCCTGGCAGGTGAATCCGCCGCAGCAGTTCCTGGCCACCGAGGGCGGCGCCAGCGCGGTGAAGATGCTGCGCTGGAACGGCGGCGCGCTGGCCGTCAACGAGCGCTTGCCGCTGCAGTTCACGGCGCCGCCGCAGCGCGTAAGCGGCCTGGCCTTCGACGGCGGCGCCAGCCTGGCCGCGCTGCAGACGGCCCCACCCTTGAGCGTGCTCGGCGACCCGCAGGCCCAAGCCTCGGCGGCGCTGCAGTGGCGCGTCACCTTGGCCCCGGGCGCGCACCAGGTGCTGGGCTGGTCCGTGCCACTGGGCGCGCGCGCCAGCAGCGCCGCGCCGCTCACGGCGCAGAGCCTGGACGCCCGCTTCGCCTCCACCGCTGTGCACTGGCGCGAGCGCCTGAACCGCGTCACGCTCAAGGTGCCGGCGGATGCGCAGCCCATCGTGGACACCCTGCGCAGCGCGCTGGCGCAGATCCTGATGTCGCGCAACGGGCCGGCGCTGCAGCCCGGTACACGCTCGTACGCGCGCAGCTGGGTGCGCGACGGCGCCATGATGGTGGCCGGCCTGGTGCGCCTGGGCGAGGTGGACGCCGCGCGCGAGTTCGTGGACTGGTTCGGCAGCCGCGTCTTCGCCTCGGGCAAGGTGCCTTGCTGCGTGGACCAGCGCGGCGCCGACCCGGTGGTGGAAAACGACAGCCACGGCCAATACCTCTACGCCGTGGCCGAGGTCTGGCGCCACACGCAGGATCCCGCCTTCCTGCAAAGCCACTGGCCGCAGGTGCAGCGTGTGCTGGCCTGGATGGAGGCGCTGCGGCAGAGCGAGCGAACGGCCGCCAACCGCACGCCAGAGCGTGCCCATCTTTTCGGCCTGCTGCCGCCTTCCATCAGCCACGAAGGCTATTCCGACAAGCCGGCCTATGCGTACTGGGACGACTTCTGGGCGCTGCGCGGCTACAAGGACGCCGTGCAGGTCGCGCGGGCGCTGGGGCATGACGCCCAAGCCGTCGCCTGGGCGGGCTGGCGCGACGAGTTCCAGCGCGAACTCTCAGCCTCAGTCACGGCCACTGCGGCGCGCTACGGCATCGCCTACATCGCCGGCGCGGCCGACCGCGGCGACTTCGACGCCACCTCCACCACCATGGCGCTCAACCCGGCGCAGGCCGACGTGCCGGCCGCTCTGCTGGCCGCCACCTTCGAGCGTTACTGGCAAGAGATGAACGCGCGCACCGAAGGCCGCCGCGCCTGGAAGGACTACACCCCCTACGAGCTGCGCACGGTGGGCGCGCTGGTGCGCCTGGGCCAGACCGAGCGCGCGCACGCGATGCTGGACTTCTTCTTCAAGGACCAGCGCCCGCACGGCTGGAACCAGTGGGCTGAGGTGGTGCTGCCCAACCCTCGCGAGCCGCGCTTCCTGGGCGACATGCCGCATGCCTGGGTGTCGTCGGACTGCATCCGCTCGGCGCTGGACCTGTTCGCCTTCGAGCGCGAAGCCGACGACGCGCTCGTCATCGGTGCCGGTATCAAGCCCGAGTGGCTGCTGGCCGCCGGCGGAGTGCAGGTGCAAGGCCTGTCCACGCCCTACGGCCTGCTGGACTACCGCCTGGCGCGCCAGGGCAATGGCTGGGTGCTGGAGCTGGCACGGCCGCTGCAGGGGTTGAGGCGCGGCGTGCTCCTGCGCTGGCCCGGCAGCGCGCCCGTGCCACGCGCCACGCACCAGGGCCAGCCGTTGCCCTGGGACGGCCGCGACCTGCTGCTGCCGCCCGGGCCCGCCACCGTACAACTGAGCCCCGAATGAGCCCCGCAACCCCACCCTTGCTGAGCCGCCGCACCCGGCTGGCCACAAGCTGCTGATGACGGCCTGCGCCCACTCCCCGCCCGCCAACCTGGCCGTGCAGACCTGCTGACCCTTCTCCTCTCGATGCCTCCGCCGTGAATGCACCCCACCCCATTCCTGCCGCCGGCCCGCGCCGCGTGAGCAATGCCGCCGGGCTGCAATTCAGCCTGCTCTCGCACGGCGCCGTGCAGCGTATCGACTGCCACGGGGTCATGCTCAACCTCTTCGTGGGCAACGAGCTCGAAGGCGGCCCGGCCAACCTGTGGCTGCGCCGCCATGGCGCGGCCGGCGTCCAGGCGGTGCCGCTGCTCGGGCCACAGTCCCCGTTGGCGCCGGTGGCTGGCGTGCCGGGCTACTTGGCGCGCGGCGTTTGGCAGGGTCTGCGAGTGCAACTGCACTTGCGCCTGGCCGCCGGCGCGCCGGTGTGGTTCTGGCACGTGCAGCTGGAGAACAGCCGCAGCGAAGCACTGACCGTGGACCTGGTGCTGGTGCAGGACCTGGGCTTGGCGGCCTATGGCGCGATCCGGGTCAATGAGTACTACGTCAGCCACTACATCGACCACGTGCCGCTCACCCACGGCGAGCGTGGCGCCATGCTCGCCGCGCGCCAGAACCAGGCGGTGGCTGGGCGCCACCCCTGGGCACTGATGGGATCGCTGCGCCGGGGCGCGCGGTGCGCCACCGACGCGTTGCAGGTGCTGGGCCTGGCCCTGCGCGAAGGTTCGCTGCCGCAAGGCATTGCGCAAGGCCTGCCCGGCACGCGGTTGCAGCACGAGCACGCTCTCATCGCGCTGCAGGACGAGCCGCTGACGCTGGCCCCCGGTGGCAGCGCCGATGCTGGCTTCTTCGGCCTGGTGCAGGCGGATCACCCGGCCGCCACGCAGCCCGGCGACTTGGCTTTTGCCGACGCCGCACTGACCCTGCCCGAGGCGCAGGCACCGGTGTGGGCGGACTTCGCCACGGGGGCGGCCGAGGCGGTGGCGCCTTCGCTCTTTGCCAGCGCGCCGCTGCTGCCCACGCTGGACTTCGGCGAGGCCGAACTCGATGCCCACTTCGGCCCTGCGCGTCGCCACGCCGAACATCACGACGGTGCGTTGCTGAGCTTCTTCCACGGTGCTCACACGCATGTGGTGCTGCGCGCCAAGGAGCTGCGCGTGCAGCGCCCGCATGGCCACATCCTGCGCACGGGTGCGGCGTTGATGCCCGACGAGACGGCGCTCACCTCCACGGTGTGGATGGGCGGCGTCTTCCACTCCATGGTTACCCAGGGCCATGTCGGCATCAACCGTTTCCTGTCCACCGTGCGCGGCTGGCTGGGCCAGTTCCGTGCCCATGGCCAGCGCATCTTCGTCCACCAGGGCGACGACTGGACCCTGCTGGGCGTGCCCTCGGCCTTCGAGATGGCGCCCGACGCCTGCCGCTGGCTCTACAAGCATGCCGGCGGCCTGATCGAGGTGACGAGCCGCACACACGATGCGCCGCACGCCCTGGGCCTGGAACTGCGCGTGCTTCAAGGCCCGCCGCTGCGCCTGTGCGTGACGCATCACGTGGCGCTGGGTGGTGACGACGGCAGCGCCGCCGAGCCGCTGCGCTGGCGCGTGGACGCGCAAGGCGTGTGGGTGGGTGTGCCCGCAGGCAGCGAGCTGGCGGCCCGCTTCCCGCAGGGCGGCTTTGCCATCGAGCCCGAACCCGGCACCTGCTTCGAGCAGGTGGGCGGCGACGAATGCCTGTACCCCGACGGCCGCTCGCGCGGCCAGCCCTGGCTGTGCATCGTCAGTGCAGCAGTCAGCCACTTCGGGCTGCGCCTGCGCGGCGACCTGGTGCATGCCACGGCCGCCCCGTCCGAGGCCGAAGCCACGCTGGCTTTGCCGCGCTGGCAGTTGCCCGCGGCCAGCGCGCTGGCGCCGGCGGCGCAGGAACTGGCCGACATCGCGCCCTGGTACCTGCACAACGCGCTGGTGCACTTTCTGGCGCCACGCGGGCTGGAGCAGTTCTCCGGTGGTGGCTGGGGCACGCGCGACGTCTGCCAGGGCCCGCTGGAGATGCTGCTGGCGCTCGACCGCCCGGAGCCGGTGCGCGAGCTGCTGCAGCGCGTATTCGCCGCGCAGGACGCCAGCGGCGACTGGCCGCAGTGGTTCATGTTCTTCGAGCGCGAGCGCCACCTGCGTGCCGGCGACTCACACGGCGACATCGTGTTCTGGCCCCTGTTGGGCCTGGCGCGCTACCTGCTGGCCACCGGTG
Organism: Rubrivivax sp.; assembly: GCA_030681795.1. Lineage (GTDB taxonomy): Bacteria > Pseudomonadota > Gammaproteobacteria > Burkholderiales > Burkholderiaceae_C > Rubrivivax. The sequence goes on along the minus strand of JAUXRG010000090.1, from coordinate 40,100 downwards.
ACGCGGTCTTCCTGCAAGAGCCGCTGCCCTACTACAGCGCCGCGGGCGTGCAGGCCGAGAGCGGCACGCTGTGGCAGCACGTGGAGCGCGCGCTGGCGGTGATCGCCGCTCGCCGCATCGAAGGCACGCAACTGGCCGCCTACGGCCACGGCGACTGGAACGACTCCCTGCAGCCGGCCGACCCCACGCTGCGCGAGCGACTTTGCAGCGCGTGGACCGTGACCCTGCACCACCAGACCCTGCGCACCCTGGCGCGCGCGCTGCAGGGCACGGCACAGGCCGACCGGGCGGTGGCCTTGCAGGACGACGCCGACGGCGTGCTGGCGGACTTCCAGCGCCTGCTCATGCCCGGCGGCGTGGTCACCGGCTACGCGCTGTTCCCGGCCGGGCAGGCGCCACAGATGCTGCTGCACCCGCAGGACGAGCGCACCGGCGTGCGCTACAGCCTGCTGCCCATGATGCACGCCATCCTGGGCGACATGCTTAACCCGGCACAGGCGGCAGCGCACCTGCAGCTCATCGAGACCCACCTCAGCGGTCCCGATGGCGCGCGCCTGTTCGACCGCCCGCTGCCCTACCACGGCGGTCCGCAGACCTTGTTCCAGCGCGCCGAGAGCAGCGCCTTCTTCGGGCGTGAAATCGGCGTGATGTACATGCACGCGCATCTGCGTTACGCCGAGATGCTGGCCCATCTGGGTCACGCCGACGCCTTCTTTGACGCGCTGTGCAAGGCGCACCCGCTGGGCCTGCGTCAGCGCATCCCCTCGGCCAGCCTGCGCCAGGCCAACTGCTACTTTTCGAGCTCGGATGCGGCCTTTGCCGATCGCTACGAGGCCGTGCGCGAGTACGCCCGCGTGGCGGCCGGTACGGTGGCGCTGGACGGTGGCTGGCGCGTCTACTCCAGCGGGCCGGGTATCGCCATCGGCGTGCTGGTGTGCCGCTTGCTGGGCCTGCGCCGCGAGCACGCCACGCTGGTGCTCGACCCCGTGATCCCACCGGCGCTGGACGGCTTGCGTGCGACAGTGTCGCTGGCCGGCCATGAGGTCGAACTGTGCTATCGCCTGGGTCCGGCCGGCTGCGGGCCGAAGAGCCTGGTGCTCAACGGCCAGCCGTTGGCCTTCATGCACGGCAGCAACCCCTATCGCCGCGGCGCCGCGCAAGTGCCCATGGACGAGCTGAGCTCCCGCCTGGTCGATGGCCGCAACACGCTGGTCGTGACCACCGGCTGACGCCGGCCGCCCGCGCTCAGCTCGCCATGCGCAGCTATGTCATATTTGCGCCTATGCGGCCGCTTCGAGTCGCGCGAAACCCCCACCCATGATCGAACTCCTGTCCGACCCCCAAGCCTGGATCGCCCTGGCCACGCTCACCGCCCTGGAACTCGTGCTGGGCATAGACAACATCATCTTCATCTCCATCCTGGTGGACAAGCTGCCGCGCGAGAAGCGCGAGTGGGCGCGCCGCCTGGGCCTGTTCATGGCGATGTTCATGCGCATCGGCCTGCTGCTGGTGCTGGCCTGGATCGTCGGCCTGGTGACGCCGCTGTTCACCTTGCTCGGAAAGGGGATCTCGGGCCGCGACCTCATCCTCATCGGCGGCGGTCTGTTCCTGATCTGGAAGAGCACCGCCGAGATCCACCAGTCGCTGGAAGGCGAGGAAGGGCATGCCGCCAGCGCGGCCCGGGCGACGCTGGCCGCGGTGATCCTGCAGATCATGATCGTCGACCTGGTGTTCTCGCTGGACTCCATCATCACCGCGGTGGGCATGGTGGACGACGTCCGCGTGATGATCACTGCCGTGGTGGCGTCGGTGGCGCTGATGATGCTTTTTGCCGGCCCCATCGGCCGCTTCGTCTCGGCGCACCCCACCATCAAGATGCTGGCGCTGGCCTTCCTGGTGGTGGTGGGCGTGGTGCTCGTCGCCGAGGGCTTCGGCCACCATGTGCCCAAGGGCTACGTCTACTTCGCGATGGCGTTCTCGCTGGGTGTGGAGAGCCTCAACATCCGCAGCCGCAGGCGCGGCGCGAAACCTGTGCATCTCCACCCGCCCCACATCCCCGGCGACTGACGGCGCGCGATTGCGGCGCCGGGTGCATGGCACCCGCGCCACTCCGCGCCAGTCCGCGCCACCAGAGCGTCAGGCTGTGGGCAGGTGGTAGTCCTTGAACTGGTCGCGCAGCTTGTTCTTCTGCATCTTGCCGGTGGCGCCCAGCGGGATGGCGTCGACGAAGATCACGTCGTCGGGCGTCCACCACTTGGCGATCTTGCCTTCGAAAAAGGCCAGCAGTTCGTCGCGCGTGAGTTCGGCGCCGGGCTTCTTCACCACCACCAGCAGCGGGCGCTCGTCCCACTTGGGGTGCTTGGCCGCGATGCAGGCGGCCATGGCCACTGCGGGGTGGGCCATGGCGATATTCTCCAGGTCGATGGAGCCTATCCATTCGCCGCCGCTCTTGATGACGTCCTTGCTGCGGTCGGTGATCTGCACGTAGCCATCGGCGTCGATCCGGGCCACGTCGCCGGTGGGGAACCAGCCGTCCACCAGCGGGTCGCCGCCCTCGTTCTTGAAGTAGCCGCTGATGATCCAGGGCCCGCGCACGTAGAGGTCGCCCGAAGTCTCGCTGCCCCAGGGCATCTCGGCGCCCTGGTCGTCGACGATCTTCATGTCCACGCCGTAGACCGCCCGACCCTGCTTGGCCATCACCGCGTAGCGCTCTTCCTGGGTCAGCGCCAGGTGCTTGGCTTTCAAGGTGCACGCGGTGCCCAGCGGGCTCATCTCGGTCATGCCCCAGGCGTGCAGCACGTTCACGCCGAATTTCTCGCCGAAGGCGCGGATCATGGCCGGCGGGCAGGCCGAGCCGCCGATCACGGTGCGCTTCATGGTGCTGAATTTCAGATGGTTGGCCTCGACGTAGGCCAGCAGGCCCTGCCACACGGTGGGCACGCCGGCCGAGAAGGTGACGCCTTCGCTTTCGAACAGCTCGTAAAGCGATTTGCCGTCCAGCCCGGCGCCCGGGTACACCAGCTTGGCGCCGGTCATGCAGGCCACGTAGGGCAGGCTCCAGGCGTTGACGTGGAACATCGGCACCACGGGCAGGATCACGTCGCGTTCCGAGCAGTTGAGCGAATCGGGCAGCGCCGCGGCGTAGGCGTGCAGCACCGTGGAGCGGTGGCTGTAGAGCACGCCCTTGGGGTTGCCCGTGGTGCCGCTGGTGTAGCACAGCGAGCTGGCGGTGTTCTCGTCGAAACTGGGCCAGGCGTAGCGGTCGTCCTGCGCGGCCATCAGCTCTTCGTAGCACAGCAGGTTGGGGATGGTGGCGGCGACCTCGGCCGAGGGCATGTGGGCGCGGTCGGTCATGGCCACGAAATGCCGAACCGTCCTGGTGCGCCGCGCCACGGCCTGGATCAGCGGCAGGAAGGTCATGTCGAAGAACAGCACCTGGTCCTCGGCATGGTCGGCGATGTAGACGATCTGGTCCGGGTGCAGGCGCGGGTTGATGGTGTGCAGCACCGCGCCCGAGCCGCTGACGGCGTAGTACAGCTCCATGTGGCGGTAGCCGTTCCAGGCCAGCGTGGCCACGCGGTCGCTCAGGCCCACGCCCAACGCCGCCAGGGCCTTGGCCATGCGCCGCGAGCGCGCCGCCAGCTCCTTGTAGGTGGTGCGGTGGATGTCGCCTTCGACGCGCCGCGAGACGATTTCTCGCTCGGCGTGGTGGCGCTCGGCGTGCACGATGAAGGAGGAAATCAGCAGCGGCTGCTGCATCATCTGGCCATTCATGGGGTCTCCTGGACTCGCGTGGGTGGTGATGCCCCATTCTGGCCGAATGCGCATCGGCCCCGAGAGCGGGTGACCCCGTACGGGCTCCGGGCCCGGGCCGGTTCAGCGCAAGTCGTACGACAGCTGGAACATCAACCCGGCGTCGCCCAGCGCATGCACCGCGAACGAAGTGCGGGTGTCGTACTTCCAGCCCAGCGTGACCAGTGCGGCAGGAGAAAAGCCGTTCACGTTGAGAGGCACCTTGGACTGGAACTCACCCACGTAGCCGTACATCCCCCCGGCCGACCACTGGAAGAATACCGAAGGCTGGCCGAAGAGACCCTCCGTGCGGTGGCCGAGGTAGACGTAGGCGCTGGACTGGCCGAAGGAATTGCTGAAGTACGCGGCGCCGGCCAGCCAGCGGTCGTCGTACTGGCGCTCCGCGCCCAGCGCCCAGACGCGGCGGTGCTCGCTGCTGAAGCGGTAGTGCTGAACGAAGGGCGAGACCAGCAAGCGCCAGTGACCGGGGCCGTTCCAGGAGTCGCCGTTGGTCACGCGTTCCCATGCCGAGTTCAAAATGCCGTCTTCGCCGGAGCGCGCAGCGTCGGGCTCGGCGGCACCTGCCACGCAGGACATCGACAACAAGACGGCCCCCAAGGGCCAGACAGAAGGGCGAGGCATGCCTGCGATTTTGGGGGCAGAAGGTTTCCGGTCTGTAAAGGCCTGCTTGCGGCCAGCGGGGTCGACGCGGGGCGGGCTGCGGGGGCTGGCCTGGGTGGTGGTGGCGACGGCGGCGGCGCTGCTGCTGCCGGGCTGCGCCTGGCTCGATCTCAAGCAGCGCCAGATCGCCCTGCGGCCCACGCCGGGGCGCCCGGCCGGCCTGCCAGGCGACGGCGCACTCTTCAGGCCGGGCGACGAGCGCTTCAGTGTGCCGGTGCCGGCGGTCATTCCTTCGGCCGGGCCCGATCACCTGAGCGTCTGGTGGCTGCCCCACGCCGACCCCGACGCACCCACGCTGCTGTATTTGCACGGCACGTTTCGCAACCTGTACCGGAACCTGCCGAAGATCGACGCCCTGCGCGCCGCCGGCTTCGCCGTCGTGGCGGTCGACTACCGGGGCTGGGGCGAGAGCACGCCCATCGTGCCGTCGGAGGAAACCATCGCGGCCGATGCACGGCGGGCCTGGGCCGAAGTCGTGCGCCGCCAGCCGCAGGCGGGCCGCAGGGTGATCTTCGGCCACTCGATGGGCGGCGCGGTGGCGGTGCGCCTGGCCAGCGGCCTGCACGTGGGGGCGGACTACGGCGCACTGGTGCTCGAATCGACCTTCACGCGGCTGCCCGAGGTGGCCGCCAGTGCCGGCTTCTGGGGCGGCGTGGCGGGGGCCGTTGCGACGCTGGACTTCAACGCACTGGAGCGCATCGGCCGCGTCGACGCGCCACTGCTCATGCTGCACGGCAGCGCCGACAAGACGGTGCCGGTGGCGCTGGGCCGGCGCCTGCGCGATGCCGCCCCACCCGGCGTGCGCTGGGTCGAAGTGCCCGGGGGCTCGCACAGCCAGTTGCACCGGGATGCCCCCGATCTCTACCGCCGGGCCTTCACCGCCCTCATCGGCCGGCTCGCGCCGCCCGCCACCGCCAGCCGGCCGCCGCCATGAATGCGGCGGGCGGTGGGCCCAAGACGCCCGCCGCCCGCCGCCTCGTTATCCTCGCACCATGTACGCGCCATTCTTCGGGTTGAGCAAGGAGCCGTTCTCGATCGCGCCCGACCCGCGGTTCCTCTTCATGAGCGAGCAGCACCGCGAGGCGCTGGCGCACCTGTTGTACGGGCTGGGCGGGGGCGGCGGCTTCGTGCTGCTGACGGGCGAGATCGGCGCGGGCAAGACCACGGTGTGCCGCTGCTTCCTGGAGCAGGTGCCCGAGCGTTGTACCGTGGCCTACGTCTTCAACCCCAAGCTCACGGCCACCGAACTGCTGCAGACGGTGTGCGGCGAATTCGGCATCACCGCCCCGGCCGACCCGGGCAGCGTGAAGGCGCATGTCGATGCCCTCAACGCCTTCTTGCTGGCCGCGCACGCGCAGGGCCGGCAGGCCATCCTGGTGATCGACGAAGCCCAGGCGCTGAGCGCCGACGTGCTCGAGCAGCTGCGCCTGCTGACCAACCTGGAGACCGCCGAGCGCAAGCTGCTGCAGATCGTGCTCATCGGCCAGCCCGAGCTGCGCGACATGCTGGCGCGGCCCGGCCTGGAGCAGCTGGCGCAGCGCGTCATCGCGCGCTACCACCTGGGCGCCCTGTCACCCGCCGAAACCCGGCAGTACATCCGCCACCGCCTGGCCGTGGCCGGCCCGAACGCGCCACTGCCTTTCGATGGCGCGGCGCTGGCGCGCATCCACCGGCTCAGCGGCGGCGTGCCGCGGCGCATCAACCTGCTCGCCGACCGCGCCCTGCTGGGGGCCTACGCGCAGGCGCGGGCCCTGGTCGACCGGCGCACCGTGGACCAGGCCGCGCGCGAGGTCTTCGGCGCCTCCGGTGCGCCCGCCTGGCGCCGACCCGCCGTGGTGTCCGCGGTCCTGCTGCTGTTGCTGGCGGGCGGCGCCGGCCTGTGGCTGCTCGAGCGGCAGCGCGCGGCCTCATCCACGAAGCCGCAGCGGGCTGTGGCCGCGTCCAGCCCGGCGGTCACCCTGGGCGCCGCGGTGGCTGCCGCTGGCGCGGCCAGTGCGCCCGGGGCAGCCGCGGCCACTGCGCCTGCGACGCCAGCTTCGCAAGCCCCTGCCGCCGCGCCGCCTGAACCGCCCTCGACCGACCCTGCCGAGCTGCTGGCCGCGGCCCATGCGCTGCAGGCCACGGCCTGGCGCGAGCTGGCGCTGCGCTGGAACGTGGCCATCGGCGAGGGCGAGCCCTGCACCGCGGTCGCCCAGGCGCAACTGGCCTGCTTTCGCAGCGCCGCCGGCGGTCTGCCGGTGGTGCGGCAGCTGGCGCGGCCCGGCGTGATCACCCTGCAAGGCGTCGGCGGAGCGCCGGTGTATGCGGTGCTCGCGGCGCTGGACGAAGACCAGGCTACCGTGCAGGTCGGCGCCCAGCGCTTCGTGCTTACGCTGCCGGCACTGGCCAGCGCCTGGCGCGGCGAATTCGCCACCTATTGGCGCGTGCCGCCGGGCTGGCGCGACGGCACGCCGGCCATGGCCGTGGCCGCCACCCGGGACTGGGTCGAACAACAACTGGGCCGCGCCGGCTTCGACCCGGCCAAGCCCCTGCGCCAGCGCGTGTTTGCCTTCCAGCTGGCGCAAGGGCTGCCGCCCGATGGCCAAGCCGGTCCGATGACGCTGATGCGCCTGAACCGCGCCGCCGGCGTGGACGAGCCGCCCCTGCAAGCCGAGCGATAGCCGCATGTCCTACATCCTCGATGCCCTGCGCCGCTCGCAAGCCGAGCGCGACCGTGGCCAGGTGCCCGGCCTGAATGCCCACCCCTTGCCTGCGGACACTGCGCCGCGAGGCCGCCGCGGCATACGGACGGCGTGGCTGGCGGTCGGCCTGGCGCTGGGCCTGGGCGTGATCGGTGCGCTGTGGCTGTGGCCCGAGGCGCCGCAACCACCACCCCGGCCAGGGCTGCCACCCGTGGCCGCCCTCGCGCCCAGCCCGGTACCCGCACCGGTCCCGCCGCCCCAGCCCTTGCCCGCACCCCTGCCCACGGTGGTGTCGGCGCCGGCGCCGGCCGCAGCGGTCGCGGGCCCGGCGCCGGGAGCCGGCCCGGGCGCCGCGCCCGCCAAGCCGGCAGCTGCCGAGCTGCGCACTGTGCCCTGGGCCGAGCTCGGTGCCGAGCTGCGCCGCGAACTGCCGCCGCTGGCCCTGGGCGGTGCCATCTGGAGCGAGAACGCGGCCAGCCGCTTCGTCCTCGTCAACGGTCAGGTCGTGCGCGAAGGCGAGGCTGCGGCGCCGGGGGTCACGCTGGAGCGCATCGCGCCGAAGTCGGTGCTGCTGCGCTGGCGCGAGATGCGCATCGAAGTGCCGCTCTGAGCGCCCCAGGGACGCCGACTTGCGGCGCCCGTCCCCCGAGGGGATCAAGCAAAGTGGCAAAGCCACATTGGCTTGAGGAGGGCAGCTGCGCCCGGCGTCAGTCGGCGGCGGCCACCACCGACACGCCGTGGCGCGCCAGCCTGAGCGCCAGGGTCTCGCCCACGCGCCACTCGCGCGCCACGTCGGGCGAGACGACGAAGATATCGCCCAGTGCCGTGGCCACCGTCAGCTCCTGGTGGCTGCCGAGGTAGGCGTGCTTGATCAGCGTGCCTGGCAGGGTGCCCGCGCCTGGCGCCGCCAGCTGCCAGGCTTCGGGCCGCACGGCCACCTTCACCGGGCCCGGCTTGAGCGGCCGCGGCGGCTGCAGCGCCAGCGGCCCCAGCGTGACGCGGCCATCGACGCCGGCGCTGCCCGCGAAGAGCATGGCCTCGCCCATGAAGCCGGCCACGAACTCGGTCTGCGGCGCCTCGAAGAGTTCCTGCGGCGTGCCGGCCTGGGCGATGAGCCCGCCGTCCATGACGATGATCTGGTCGCTCACGGCCAGGGCCTCGCTCTGGTCGTGCGTGACATAGGCCACCGTGAGCTTCAGCCGCTGCTGCAGCGCGCGGATCTCCTCGCGCATGCTGCGGCGCAGCCGCGCGTCGAGGTTGCTCAGCGGCTCGTCGAAGAGCAGCACGCTGGGCTCGAGCACCAGGCTGCGCGCCACGGCCACGCGCTGCTGCTGTCCACCACTCAGTTCGCTGGGCAGGCGCTGGTCGTAGCCCGTGAGGCCCACGCTTTCCATGGCCGCGCATGCGCGGCGCGCGGTCTCGGCCTTGCTCACGCCGCTGACGCTCAGGCCGTAGCCCACGTTCGCGATCACATTCATGTGCGGGAACAGGGCGTAGCTCTGGAACACCATGCTCACGTTGCGCTCGGCCGGGCCGAGCAGGGTGACGTCCTTGCCGTCGATGAGGATCTGCCCGGCGCTGGGGGCGTCGAGCCCGGCGATCATGCGCAGCGTGGTCGTCTTGCCGCAGCCGCTGGGGCCCAGGATGGTGGTCAGCGTGCCCTTGGGCACGACGAGGTCGATGGCCTTGACGACCAGCGGCGAGCCGGCGCCGCCGTAGCGCTTGGTGACCTGGCGGAATTCGATGCTCATGTGACTATGCGTCTCCCCAGCTTGCGTTCACCGACCAGGAACTGGATCAGCGCGGTGGCTAGCGACATCAGCACGATGAGCACCGTGCAATAGGCCAGCGCCACGCCGTAGTCGCCATTGCCGACGCGGCCGATGATGTAGGTGGTGGCCAGTTCGTTCTCGGCCGTGACGAGGAAGATCACCGCGCTGACCGTGGTCATGCTGCGCACGAAGCTGTAGACCAGTGCGGCCACCAGCGCCGGCTTGAGCAGCGGCAGCACCACACGCCGCAGCGTGGTGGCGGTGCTGGCGCGCAACATGGTGCTGGCTTCGTCCAGGCTTTTGTCGAGCTGCTTGAAGCTCGCCGTGCCGGCGCGCACGCCCACCGGCAGGTTGCGGAAGACGAAGCACAGCACGATGATCAGCCCGGTGCCCGTGAGCTCGAAGGGCGGGACATTGAAGGCCAGGATGTAGCTCACGCCCAGCACCGTGCCGGGGATGGCAAAGGCCAGCAGGGCACCGAATTCGAAGGCGCGCTGGCCGATGAACTGCGTGCGCGCCAGCAGCCAGCTGATGAGCAGGCCCAGCGTGGCGCAGATGGGCGCGGCGATGGCCGCCAGCTTGATCGTGGTGAAGAGCGAGTTCCACGCCGTGCCGGCCCACACCAGCCCGTGCGTGCCCCATTGCAGATCGAACGCGGTGCGGAAGTGCGCCAGCGTGGGCGTGTAGTCGCGGCCCCAGGTCTGCACGAAACCGCCGGTGAAGGCAAAGAGATAGACCACCAGCGTGAAGGCCAGCCAGGGTCCGGCCAGCCCCAGGCACAGCCGGCGCACGCGGTCGGGCAGCGGCGTGGCCATGCCCGCGTCGCCCTTGCCCGAGACCGTGGTGTAGTTGGCGCGGCCGAGCACGCGCTGCTGGATGAAAAACACGGCCAGCGCGAAGCCCGTGAGGATGAGCGCCAGCGAGGCCGCGCGGCCCTGGTCGTACTGCGCGCCGACGATGGCGAAGAAGATATCGGTGGAGAGCACGGCGTACTGCCCGCCCACGATCACGGGGTTGCCGAAGTCGGCGATGCTCTCGATGAAGCCGACGAGAAAGGCATTCGCCAGGCCCGGCTTCATGAGCGGCAGCGTCACCGTGGTGAAGGTCGAAAGGCGCGAGGCGCGCAGCGTCTGCGCCGCTTCCTCCATGCTCGGGCTGATGCCGGCCACCACGCCGCGCATGATCATGAAGGCGATCGGCGTGAAGGCGAACCTCTGCGCCAGCCACACGCCCAGCAGGCCGTAGAACCAGCGCGTGGGAGGGATGTCGAAGAGGTGTTCGAGCACCTGGTTGACGATGCCGGCGCGGCCGAAGAGCAGGATCAGGCCCAGGCCGACGACGAAGGGCGGCGTGATGATGGGCAGCAGCGCCAGCATGTTCAGCGGCTTGGCCAGGTGCCTGTTGCCGCGCTCGGCGTAGAGCGCGATGAGCGTGCCCATGAGGGTGGTGCCGGTGGCCGTGAGCAGGGCCAGGAACAGCGTATTCCAGGCCACCCCGCAGCGCACGCCGCCGGCCAGGCAGGACAGGCCCCAGACACGTTCGTTGCCCAGGCGCTCGGCCCACGTGCCCGGGGCGAACTGGCCACTGTCATCGACGAAAGCGCCGACCAGGCTCTTGGCCACCGGCAGCGCCACGAAGAGCAGCAGCAAGGCCGAGCACAGCAGCACCGCACCGGCCACGAATACATCTCCGCGAAAGTAGCCCAGCCGCGCCACACCCGCGCCCAGCAGCATGAGCAAGGCCAGCAAAGCCAGCGCGCCGCCCAGGCCGATGCCGAACTGCCCTGCCGGCAGTTCGCCGAAGGTGGCATTCAGGACCTCGAAGGACCAGCCCTGCGCGCCTATGGCAAAGCCGCTGGCGAGCAGGCCCACCAGCCCGAGCGCACCGCCGGCCACCAGCAGCCGCCCCTGCGCACGGCCGGCGGGCAGGGCCGCCGCGGCGGCGCCGAGCGCCAGGCCCGCCAGCCCCACCCAGAGCCAGGGTTTGCCGTGGCGCGCGGCCTGCACCATGCCGCTGGCCGTTTCGCCGCCGCCGAAAATGCCCGGCAGCGCCCGCAGCAGGCCCAGGTCCTGCTGGAAGTACCAAGGAAGCAGCGCGTAGGCCGCCAAACCGACCAGCAACCAAGCGTGAACTGCACGCCTCGCACCAAGCGGCCGCCGCGGATCCGGCTTTGCCGGGCCGCCTGCGGCGCCCCCTTGGGGGGGTGCGCCGCAGGCGCTCCGGGGGGGACTCATCTCGGCAGCGAGTTGACGTCCTTCTCCCACTTGCCGATCAAGCGCTTGCGCTCGGCGCTGGCGCCGTATTTGGCGTAGTCGTAGTTGATGAGCTTGATCTTCTTGAAGTCGGGCACGTTGGGGTCGACCGGCGTGCTCTTGTTGGACGGCAGCTGGTACTGCTTGGTCGCGGCGCCGAACTGCTGTGCCTGCGGAGTGAGCGCCCAGTCGTAGAACTTCTTCGCGTTGGCGAGGTTGCGCGCGCCCTTGATGATCGACATCGAGCCGATCTCGGCGCCGGTGCCTTCGGAAGGCGTCGTCGTCTCGACCGGGAAACCCTGCATCTTCTCCTGCGGTGCGTCGTGGATGAAGCTGATCGACACCGCGGTCTCGCCGCGCGCCACCGCCTTGATCGGGGCGGTGCCCGAGCGCGTGTACTGGTTGATGTTCTTGTGCACGTGCTTCATGTAGTCGAAGGCCTTGTCCTCGCCCATCAGCTGCACCAGCGTGGCCACCATCGTGTACGCGGTGCCGCTGCTGGCCGGGTTGGCGACCTGGACCTCGCCCTTGTAGACCGGGTTGAGGAGGTCGGCCCAGCTCCTGGGTATCGGCAGCTTCTTCTTGGCGAGCAGCTCGGTGTTGTAGCCGAAGCCCAGCGGGCCCGAGTAGATGCCCACCGTCTTGTAGCTCGACTGCGCCGCCTGCTGCTGCGCCCAGGCATGCAACTGCGGCAGCGCGGCGGACTTGTATTCGAGCGATAGCCCGTTCTCGGCGGCTTGCAGGTGCGGGTCGCCAGTGCCGCCGAACCAGATGTCGGTCTTCGGGTTGGCGCGCTCGGCGATGAGCTGCGCCAGCGCCTCGCCCGAGCCCTTGAGCGACATGTTGACCTTGACGCCGGTGGTGCGGGCATAGACGGTCTGGATCATGTTGCACCACTCGGCCTGCACCGAGCAGATGATGTTGATCTGGCCGGCGTCCTGGGCCTGGACGGAGGCTGCGGCAGCCCATGCGGCCACGGCGATCAAGCTCTGCTTCACGGTGATTCTCCTGATGGGGTCGGTTCGCAATGGTAGCGGCTGGCCCCCGCAGCCAAGGGGGTCCTGCGCCGGCCCGCCGCGTTGGGGTGATACTCCGACCCGGCTCCCACAAAACAGGTCATCAAGGCAATGGTTTCGATGCGCATGCGGGCTTGCGGACGGACGATGGCGGCGCTGGTGGGCCTGGCGGGGCTGCTCGGTGCCGCCGCGGCGGGGGCGCAGCAAACGCTGGTGGCCGGACCCCAGGGCACGCCCATGGCCCTGGCCGAGGCGCTGCGCCTGGCCAAGGACGGCGACACGATCGAGCTGCTGCCCGGCGAATACCTCGGCAACCTGGTGCTCGAGAACCGGCGCCTCACCTTGCGCGGTGTGGGCGGCAAGCCGCCGGTCATCCAGGGCGCGGGCAAGATGGGTGCGGCCAAGGCGCTATGGACCGTGCGCGGCGGCGAGGTCACGATCGAAAACCTGGAGTTCCGGGGTGCGCGCGCCAACGACGGCGGGGCCGCGGGCGTGCGGCAGGAAGGCGGCAAGCTGGCGATCCTGGGGTGCAACTTCTTCGACAACGAGCACGGCCTGCTGGCCACGAACGATGCCGATGCCGAGCTGCGCATCGAGCGCAGCGTGATCGGCCTGGCGCCCAAGGTCGTCGGCGGGCTGTATCACCTGCTCAACGTCGGGCGCATCGGCAAGTTCAGCGTCACCGGCACGCGCTTCCAGCAGGGCTTCGAGGGCCACCTCATGAAGGTGCGGGCCAGGGAAAGCTTCATCGGCTACAACTTCATCCACGATGGCCTGCGCGGCGGCGCGTCCTACGAGATCGACCTCGCCGCCGGCGGCGTGGCCACCGTCATTGGCAACGTCATCGGCCAGGGTTCGGAGAGCCAGAACCCGGTGCTGGTGGCCTACGGCACCGAGGGCCCGGCCTGGGAGCGCAATGCGCTGTACCTGGTGCACAACACGCTGGTGAACTACGGCTGGACGCCGGCCTGGTTCCTGCGCGTCTTCAAGAACAACCTGCCCGCAGACACCGAGGTCCACGCCGTCAACAACCTGGTCGTGGGGCCCGGCGTCCTCTGGCTCGGTGCGACGGGGCACTTCGACGGCAACCGCCCGGCCATGCAGGGCATGCTGCGCGACATCGACACCTACGCCTTCGAGCTGCCGCCGGGTTCGCCGTGGCGCGGCAGCGGCGTGGACCCGAGGCAGATCGGTGGGCGCGACCTCACGCCCCAGGCCGAATTCGACTGGCCCACGGGCACGCGCGAGCTCAAGGGCGATCGCGGCCGGTGGTCGCCGGGGGCCTTCCAGCGCTGAAGGCCCGCGGCGGCGCCGCCCCATGACAGTTAGCATGGGCTGACCCACGATATGCAGGCGCCCATGGATCCGAGACCGGCCCACCCCGACAGCATCGCCGCCCAGGCCCTGGGCTGGATCGACGAGCGCACGCGCGCCATCACGCCGCCGATCCACGTTTCCAGCACCTATCTGCGCGACCCCGACAACCAGTACCGATCCGGGCGCGTCTATGCGCGCGCCGACAACCCGGCCTTCGACCAGGCCGAGGCCGTGCTCAGCGCGCTGGAGGGTGGCCACCAGACGCTGCTCTTCGCCAGCGGCATGGCCGCGGCCACGGCGGTTTTCCAGGCGCTCTCGCCGGGCGACCATGTGCTGGCGCCCAAGGTGATGTACTGGTCGCTGCGCAACTGGTTGACGGGCTTCGCCACGCAGTGGGGCCTGCAGGTCGAGCTCATCGACATGAGCGAGCCGGCCGCGGTGCAGGCGGCTGTGCGGCCCGGCCGGACGAAGCTGGTCTGGGTGGAAACGCCCGCCAACCCCCTGTGGACGGTGACCGATATCGCCGCCACGGCGCAGATCGCGCACGCCGCGGGCGCGCTGCTGGCGGTGGATTCCACCGTGGCCACTCCGATGCTCACGCAGCCCCTGGCGCTGGGCGCGGACCTCGTGATGCACGCCGCCACCAAGTATCTCAACGGGCATTCCGACCTCATCGCCGGCACCTTGACCACGGGTGCCGACAGCGACCATTGGCAGCGCGTGCGCAAGGTGCGCGCGCAGCTGGGCGGCACGCTGGGATCGTTCGAAGCCTGGTTGCTGCTGCGCGGCATGCGCACGCTGCACCTGCGCGTGCGCGCGGCCTGCGCGTCGGCGCAGCGCATCGCCGAGCATTTCCAGGGCCACGCGCGGGTGGCCGAGGTGCTCTACCCGGGCCTGCCGGGCTGCCACGGCCACGAGATCGCCCGGCGCCAGATGCAAGGCGGCTTCGGCGGCATGTTGTCGATCCGCGTGAAGGGGGGCGACCGCGGCGGCGAGGCCGCGGCCGTCGCCGTCGCGGCGAATACGGCGCTGTGGAAACGTGCCACGTCGCTGGGCGGCACCGAGAGCCTGATCGAACACCGCGCGAGCGTCGAAGGTGCAGGCACGCCCGCACCCACCGACCTGCTGCGGCTGTCGGTCGGCATCGAGCATGTGGACGACCTGATCGCCGACCTCGAACAGGCGCTGGACAAATCCCATGCCTGAGCGCGATCGAACCTGCGGCCGATCGGGCCGCTGCGTCGATCGGCCTGTGCCGCTGCGCCATCATCAAGAACACAACTGAATTGCACGCCCGATGTCTTTCGATCTAGTGGTCTTTGGCGGCACCGGGGATCTCGCCTGGCGCAAATTGCTGCCGGCGTTGTTCCAGGCCAGCCGCCACGGCAAGCTGCCCGCGGGCGGGCGCTTGCTCGCCCTGGCACGCGACGAACGCAGCGACGACGAATACCGCGCCTACATCAAGGAACGTTTCGCCGAGGTCGAGCCGAGCAAACGCCCCAACGAGGAGGAGTTCGCGCGCTTCGCCCAGATGCTGCACTACCGGCGCATGGACGTCTCGCAACCCGAGCACTACCTGGGGCTCAAGCGCTGGATCGAAGAGCCCCGGGCCGACGAGGGCCGCGCCGGCGGCCGCGCCAAGACGGCGGTGCTGTTCATGGCCACCAGCCCGCACCTGTTTCCGGTGATCTGCGATCAGTTGGGCCAGGCCGGACTGAACGGCCCGCATGTGCGCCTGGTGCTTGAGAAGCCGCTGGGCCACGACCTGGCCAGCGCGCAGGAGATCAACCGCGTGGTGCGCTCGGCGTTCAGGGAGGAGCAGGCGCTGCGCATCGACCATTACCTGGGCAAGGCGGCGGTGCAAAACCTGATGGCGCTGCGCTTCGGCAATGCCCTGTTCGAGCCGCTGTGGCGGCGCGAGAGCATCGCCAATATCCAGATCACGCTGGCCGAGGGCCTCGGCGTGGGCAAGCGCGGCGACTTCTACGACCAGACCGGCGCCCTGCGCGACATGATCCAGAACCATGCGCTGCAACTGCTGACGATGATCGCGATGGAGCCCCCGTCGAGCAACGACGCCGACGCCATCCGCGACGAGAAGCTCAAGGTGCTGCGCTCGCTCAAGCCCTTCACGCCCGAGAGCGTGGCGCGCGACGTGGTGCGCGGCCAGTACAAGGCCGGCACGGTGGACGGCCAGGCGGTGCCGGGCTACCTGGAGGAAGTCAAGGTGCCCGCCGGCAGTGCCTGCGAGACCTTCGTGGCGTTGCGCACCGAGATCCAGAACTGGCGCTGGGCCGGGGTGCCGTTCTACCTGCGCACCGGCAAGCGGCTGAGCGGGCGCGACGCCCAGATCGTGGTCAATTTCCGCGAGGTGCCGCACCCGATTTTCCCGGGCACGCGGCAGGCCAACAAGCTGGTGATCAAGCTGCAGCCCGACGACGGGCTGGAGCTGCACCTGCTGGCCAAGAGTGGCAGCTGCAGCGAACTGCTCTCACCGGTATCGCTGGACCTGGACTTCGACAGGGCCTTTGCCAGCGAGCGAGTGGGCGGCTACGAAAGGCTGCTGCTGGACGCCATCGCGGGGCGGCTGAACCTCTTCGTGCGCAGCGACGAGCAGGAGCAGGCCTGGCGCTGGGTCGAGCCCGTCCTGCATGCCTGGGCGGGCGATCGCACGGGCCCGCGGCCCTACTCGGCCGGCAGCTGGGGCCCGCCGGCGGCCAGTGCCCTGGTGGCGCGCGACGGCTACGCCTGGGCCGAGGAGCAGTGAGCCCGGCGTGGGCCCCACTTCGTTGAAGAGTTAGTCGGACGGGCCGGGCGTGCGCAGCGCCAGCAACTCCCCCACGCCGTACAGCCGCGCCAGCTCGGCCAGCTTGGCCGGGGCTGCGGTGACTTCAAAGCCGCGGCCGGCCGCCTGGGCCAGGCGGCGCGCCTGCATCAACAGCGCAATGGTGGAGCTGTCGAAGCCCTCCAGGGCGCTGGCATCGATGCGCAGGGTGCCGCTGCTTTCGGCCAGGGCCGCCGGCAGCATCTGGGCCAGCGCGGCGGCCTGTTCGAGCGTGGCTTGCGGGGGCAGCTTCATGGGCTTGCCGTTCAGACCTTGGCGGCCGTCTTGTTGCGTTCGGTCAGGGCATTGATGAGGCCGTCGACGCCGCCCTTGGTGAGTTCGGGCGCGAACTGCGAGCGGTAGTTCTGCACCAGCCAGATGCCGCCGACGTTGACGTCGATGATCTTCCAGGCATCGCCGAACTTGTCCATGCGGTAGTCGAGCTTGATCGGCTCGCCCTTGCCGCGCACCTCGGTCTGGACCACGACCTGGGTGCCGCCTTGCACGGGCAAGGTCTTGGTGACTTCGACGCTCTGGTCCTTGACCTGCTGCAGCGCGCCGGAGTACAGGCGCAGCAGCAGGACCTTGAACTCGGTCTGCAGCCGCGCGCGCTGCTCGGGTGTCGCGCCGCGCCATTGCGGACCGACGGCCGAGCGCGTGGCGACCTCGAAATTGACGCTGGGCATCACCTTGGCATCGACGAGCGCCGAGATGCGGCTGAAATCGCCGGCCTGGATGGCCTTGTCGGCCTTGGCGGCATCGATCACCTCCACCGAAATCTGGCGCACCAGCGCATCGGGGCTCACTTCGGCATGCACCGGCGCGACGGCGGCCAGGGCGACGATCCAGGGAGCGATGCGGAGCAGGTTCTTGAACATTTAATTCCTTTCGGGAGGCGGCACCAGGCTCAGCGCCACCAGACCATAACGCGCCAGCGCGCATTCTGGTTCACTTGGCGGGGGCGGGGGCGGGCGCGGATGCGGATGCAGGGGGGGCCGGGGGGGCGGGGGGGTCGGCGCCTTCGTCGATGAAGGCCTCCATGGGGGGCGCGCCGTCGTAGAGCGCGTCGCGGCGGCGCGCCAGGTAAGCGTCGCGCACGAAGACATATTTGTCCAGCGCCACGCGGTCCACGAGCTGGCCGGTGGCCAGCAGGTTGGTTCGCGCATTCACGAGCTCGAGGGCGCTCACGCCGTAGCTCGCCGCCGTGGTGTCGGCAAGCGTGGAGGGCGACGCCTGGCGGTCGACCACCAGCCCGGCGGTGTCGCGCAGCGTCGAGGGGCCGAACAGGGGCAGCACCAGATACGGACCGTTGCCCAGCCCCCAGCGCCCCAGCGTCTGGCCGAAGTCGTCGGAGCGGCGCGTCAGGCCCATTTCAGTCGCCGGGTCGAGCAGCCCGCCCAGGCCGAACAGGGTGTTGGTGAGCACGCGCATGCCCATTTCCAGGCCGGTCTGCACCTTGCCTTGCAGGAATTGGTTGGCCGTGGACCAGACGTCGTAGACGTTGCCCAGCACGTTGTCGACCCCGGTGCGCGCCAGGCGGGGCACGACATCGCGGTAGGTCTCGGCCACGGGCTTGAGCACGGCCCTGTCGAGCGCCTCGTTGAAGTCGAAGACCTTGCGGTTCCAGTTCTCCCAGGGGTCAGCGACGGCCGCAGTGGCAGGTGAACTCGGCGCCACCGTGGCGCACCCGGCCAGCCCCACGAGTGCCACCGCACCCAGCGCGCGCCGCAGCACGCGCACCGGCTTCACTTGGCGGCTCCGGACGCGCCGGCGGCCGGTCCCTCCGCCTTGCCGGTGAAGAACTGGCCGATGAGGTTTTCCAGCACCACGGCCGACTGCGTCTGCGCCAGGGTGTCGCCGGGGGCGAGGTTCTTGTCGTCGCCGCCAGGCTCCAGCCCGATGTACTGGTCGCCCAGCAGTCCGGCCGTCAGGATCTTGGCTGCCGAGTCCTTGGGAAACTCGTAGCCGCGCTCGACTTCCATCGTCACCACGCCCTGGAAGGTCTTGCCATCCAGCGCGATGCGCGTCACCCGCCCCACGGTGACGCCGGCGGTGCGCACCGGTGCGCGCACCTTCAGCCCGCCGACGTTGTCGAAGCGCGCCTTCACCGTGTAGGTGTCGCCACTGCCCACGCTGCCCAGGTTGGCCGCCTGCAGGGCCAGGAAGGTCAACCCCAGCATGCCCAGCAGCACGAAGATGCCGACCAGTATCTCGATACCCTTCTTGCCCATTTGCTTCTTCCTGTCTGCGCCTCAAGGCGTCGAGAACATCATTGCCGTGAGGATGAAGTCCATCCCCAGCACCCACAGCGAAGAAATCACCACCGTGCGCGTGGTGGCGTAGGCCACACCCTCCGGGGTGGCTTCGGTTTCGAAACCCTGGTACAGCGCCACCACGGTGCAGACGACGCCGAATACGGCGGCCTTGACGAGGCCGTTGCCGACGTCGCGCCAGACATCGACCTTGGTCTGCATGATCGACCAGAAGTTTCCGGCATCGACGCCGATGAGCAGCACGGCCACCAAGTAGGCGCCGAGGATGCCGATGGCCGAAAACAGGATCGCCAGGATGGGCATGGAGACGATGCCGCCGATGAGCCTTGGAGCGAGCACGCGCGCCTTGGGGTCGATGGCCATGAGCTCCATCGCCGCGATCTGCTCGCCGGCCTTCATGAGGCCGATCTCTGCGGTCAGCGAGGTGCCCGCGCGGCCCGCGAAAAGCAGCCCGGTGACCACCGGCCCGAGTTCACGCACCAGCGCCAGGTTGACGATCAGCCCCAAGCTCTCGGCCGCGCCGTAGGTGACGAGGGCGTAGTACATCTGCAGCGCGAGCACGAAGCCCACGGCCAGCCCGGAGGCCAGGATGATGACCAGCGAGCGGTTGCCGATGGCGTGCACCTGGGCCACCACGAGACCGAAGCGCCGCAGCGAGGCCGGCACGGCGCGCAGCAGGTCGAGGAAGAAGAACGTCGCATGTCCCCAGCCGCGAAACTGTTCGAGCGCGGTGGCGCCCAGGCGGGCGATCTGGTCCATCACGCCTTCGCTCCCGCGGCGGTGGGGGTCGGGGGGGGCGCAGCCAGGCCGAAGTCCTCGGCGATGTCGCGCGCCGGGTAGTGGAATTTCACCGGCCCGTCGGGTTCGCCGCGCACAAACTGGCGCGTTTCGGGGTCCAGGGAGGCCATCAGCTCGGCCGGTGTGCCGCGCGCCACGATGCGGCCCTGGTTGGACATCAGCACCACGTAGTCGCTGATGGCCATGCACTCGGGCACGTCGTGCGAGACCACCAGCGAGGTCGCGCCGGTGGCGTCGTTGAGCGTGCGTATGAGCTTGGCCGCCACGCCCATGCTGATGAGGTCGAGCCCGGCGAAGGGCTCGTCGTACATGATGAGTTCGGGGTCCAGCGCGATGGCGCGCGCCAGCGCCACGCGGCGCGCCATGCCGCCCGAGACCTCGGAGATGCGCAGCCCCGCCGCACCGCGCAGGCCCACGGCGTTGAGCTTCATCAGCACCAGGTCGCGGATCATGGCTTCGGGCAGGGCGGTGTGCTCGCGCATCGGAAAGGCCACGTTCTCGAACACCGTGAGGTCGGTGAAGAGCGCGCCGAACTGGAACAGCATGCCCAGTCGCCGGCGCAGCCGGTAGAGCTGCGCCTTGTTGCGGGTGTCGATGACTTCGCCGTCGAAGACGACGCGGCCACGGTCAGCGGCGTGCACGCCGCCGATCAGGCGCATCAGCGTGGTCTTGCCGCAGCCCGAGCCGCCGAGAATGGCGGTGACCTTGCCGCGGGGGAATTCGAGCGAGACGTCCTTCAGGATGGCGCGGCTGCTGTCGTAGCCGAACGTGACGTGGTCGATCTCGATGAAGGTGTTTGAGGTCAAGCGAGTGCCGGGCCGGGCGGGTTTCCACCCAGGCAACCTTGCTGCAGGGGTGCGAATTCTCGCACGCAGCCCTCAGACCCCAGGGTGAACCCTGAGAAAAGAAGTGTGTCTGCGTGCGCTGCCTGCGCGCAGCGGCCCCCAGCCAAGCGCCGTGACTTTCAGCGTGGCAGGAGGCTGGCTCCCATCAGGCATTCGTCCACGGCACGCGCCGCCTGGCGGCCTTCGCGGATGGCCCACACCACCAGGCTTTGCCCGCGCCGCATGTCGCCGGCGGCGAAGACCTTGTCGACATTCGTGCGATAGCCGCCCAGGGCCTCGGTGCCGGCCTTGGCATTGCCGCGCGCGTCCTTCTCGACGCCGAAGGCCTCGAGCACGGAGGCCACCGGGGCCACGAAGCCCATCGCCAGCAACACCAGGTCGGCCTTCCATTCCTTTTCGCTGCCGGGCACCTCGACCATCTTGCCGCCCTGCCACAGCACCTGCACCGTCCTGAGCCCCACGACGCGGCCCTTGTCCTTGCCGGTGCCGGCGATGAACGCCTTGGTGGCGATGGCGAATTCGCGCGCGCAGCCTTCTTCGTGGCTGGAGCTGGTGCGCAGCTTGGTCGGCCAGTAGGGCCAGGTCAGCGGCCGGTCTTCTTCCTCGGGCGGCCGCGGCAGGAGTTCGAACTGCGTGACGCTGGCCGCGCCATGGCGGTTGCTGGTGCCCACGCAGTCGCTGCCGGTGTCGCCGCCGCCGATCACGATGACACGCTTGCCGGTGGCCTTGATCTGGCCCTTCACCTTGTCGCCGGCGTTGACCTTGTTCTGCTGCGGCAGGAATTCCATCGCGAAATGCACGCCGTCGAGTTCACGGCCAGGCACGCTGAGGTCACGGCTGGTCTCGCTGCCGCCGGCCAGCAGCACGGCGTCGAACCCGGCCAGCAGTTGCTCGGCGGCCAGCGTCTCCTGGGCGTCGTGGGTGACCTTGCTGGCAGCACCTTCGCTGGGCCAGGTGCCCACCCGCACCCCCGTGCGGAAGGCGACGCCCTCGGAGCGCATCTGCGCGACGCGGCGGTCGATGTGCGTCTTCTCCATCTTGAAGTCCGGGATGCCGTAGCGCAGCAGGCCGCCGATGCGCCCGTTCTTTTCGAATACCGTCACGTCGTGGCCGGCGCGGGCGAGCTGCTGCGCAGCGGCCAGGCCGGCCGGTCCGCTGCCCACCACCGCCACCTTCTTGCCCGTCTTGTGCGCCGGCGGCTGCGGCTGAACCCAGCCCTCGGCCCAGGCACGGTCGATGATGGCGTGCTCGATGCTCTTGATGCCCACCGCGTCGTCGTTGACGTTGAGCGTGCACGCGGCCTCGCAGGGCGCCGGGCAGACGCGGCCGGTGAACTCGGGAAAGTTGTTGGTCTGGTGCAGCGTTTCGATGGCGGCTTTCCAGTCGCCGTGCAAGACCATGTCGTTGAAGTCCGGGATGATGTTGTTGACCGGGCAGCCGCTGCTGCAGAACGGCGTGCCGCAGTCCATGCAGCGCGCGCCCTGCTGCCTGGCCTGCTCGTCATTCAGCCCGATGACGAACTCAGCCCATGTCTTCAATCGCGCCGCTATCGGCTCGTAGCCTTCTTCGAGGCGTTCGTACTCCAGGAAACCTGTGACCTTGCCCATGATGCGTGTCCCCTCGTCGAACTATTTGTGGGCCACGGCCACGAGAGCCGGTGCCTTGCCGCCGTGGGGAGCGACCGCCTCGGCCTTGGCGGCACGCTCGGCGAGCGCGCGCTTGTACTCGTGCGGAAAGACCTTGACGAAGCGGTTGCGCGAATCGGCCCAGTGGTCCAGCAGCTCGCGGGCGCGCAGGCTGCCCGTCCAGCGGTGGTGCTCTTCGATGAGCTTCTTCAGCAGGGCCTCGTCGGCCTGCTCACGGTGCCAACCCGCGGCCGGGCCGGCCTGCTCCTCGCGCGGCAGCACCTTTTCCAGCGCCACCATGCTGGCATTGCAGCGGCCGCCGAAGTGGCCGTCTTCGTCGTAGACGTAGGCCACGCCACCGCTCATGCCGGCGGCGAAGTTGCGCCCCGTTCTGCCGAGCACGACGACCGTGCCGCCGGTCATGTACTCGCAGCCGTGGTCGCCCGTGCCTTCGACCACCGTGGTCGCCCCCGACAGGCGCACCGCGAAACGCTCGCCGGCCACGCCGCGGAAGAAGGCCTCGCCGCGGGTCGCGCCGTAGAGCGCGGTGTTGCCGATGATGATGTTCTTGGTGGCATCGCCACGGAAGTCGATGCTCGGGCGCACGACGACGCGGCCCCCCGAGAGGCCCTTGCCGGTGTAGTCGTTGGCGTCGCCGATGAGGTACAGCGTGATGCCGTTGGCCAGGAAAGCCCCGAAACTCTGGCCGCCCGTGCCTTCCATCTGCATGAAGATCGTGTGGTCGGGCAGACCTTCGGGGCGCAGGCGGATGAGTTCCCCCGACAACATGGCGCCCACGCTGCGGTTGCGGTTTCGCGCGTCCTCCATGAACTGCACCTTTTCGCCACGCTCTATGGCCGGCCGGCAGCGTTCGATGAGCTTGACATCGAGCGCCTGGTCCAGCCCGTGGTCCTGTGCCTCGACATGGTGGCGTGGCACCTCGGCGGCCTGCGGCGGCTGGTAGAAGATGCGGGCGAAGTCCAGGCCGCGCGCCTTCCAGTGGGCGATGCCCTTGCGCGTGTTAAGCAAGTCGGTGCGGCCGATCAGGTCTTCGAACTTGCGAACGCCCAGTTGCGCCATGATCTGGCGCGCTTCTTCGGCGATGAAGAAGAAGAAATTGACGACATGCTCGGGCTTGCCGGCGAACTTCTTGCGCAGCACCGGGTCCTGCGTGGCCACGCCCACCGGGCAGGTATTGAGGTGGCACTTGCGCATCATGATGCAGCCCTCGACCACCAGCGGTGCGGTGGCGAAGCCGAACTCGTCGGCGCCCAGCAGCGCGCCGATGACGACATCGCGCCCGGTCTTCATCTGGCCGTCGGCCTGCACGCGGATGCGGCCGCGCAGGCGGTTCAGCACCAGCGTCTGCTGCGTCTCGGCCAGGCCCAGCTCCCAGGGCGTGCCGGCGTGCTTGATGCTGCTCCAGGGCGAGGCACCGGTGCCGCCGTCGTGGCCGCCGATGACGACATGGTCGGCCTTGCACTTGGCCACGCCGGCAGCGACGGTGCCCACGCCCACTTCACTGACCAGCTTGACGCTGATGCTGGCGCGCGGGTTGGCGTTCTTCAGGTCGTGGATGAGCTGCGCCAGGTCTTCGATGGAATAGATGTCGTGGTGCGGCGGCGGGCTGATGAGGCCCACCCCGGGCACCGAGTAGCGCAGCATGCCGATGTACTCGCTGACCTTGCCGCCGGGCAGCTGGCCGCCTTCGCCGGGCTTGGCGCCCTGGGCCATCTTGATCTGGATCTGGTCGGCGCTGACCAGGTACTCGGTGGTCACGCCGAAGCGGCCGCTGGCCACCTGCTTGATCTTGCTGCGCAGGCTGTCGCCTTCGAGCATCGTGTAGTCGGCCTCGATGACCTTGGCGCCGATCACCTCACTGACCTTGGTGCCCGCCGCGACCTTGAGGCCCTTGAGCTCGTTGCGGTAGCGCGCCGGGTCTTCGCCGCCTTCGCCGGTATTGCTCTTGCCACCGATGCGGTTCATGGCGATGGCCAGCGTGCTGTGCGCTTCGGTGCTGATCGAGCCCAGGCTCATCGCACCGGTGGCGAAGCGCTTGACGATCTCGCTGGCCGGCTCGACTTCCTCGAGCGGGATCGCCTTGCCCGGGTCGACCTTGAACTCGAACAGCCCGCGCAGCGTCATGTGGCGACGGCTCTGGTCGTTGACGAGCTGGGCGTATTCCTTGTAGGTATCGAACCGGTTGGCGCGCGCGGCGTGCTGCAGCTTGGCGATGACATCGGGGGTCCACATGTGCTCTTCGCCGCGCGTGCGCCAGGCGTATTCGCCCCCGGTCTCGAGCAGGGTGGCCAGCACGGGGTCGTTGCCGAAGGCCGCGGCGTGCATGCGCAGCGCCTCTTCGGCGACCTCGAAGACGCCGATGCCGCCCACCTGGCTGGCGGTGCCGCGGAAATATTTCTCGACGAAGCTCTTCTCCAGGCCGATGGCCTCGAAGAGCTGTGCGCCGCAGTACGACATGTAGGTGCTCACGCCCATCTTGGACATGATCTTCGACAGCCCCTTGCCGACGGCCTTGATGTAGTTGTAGAGGGCCACTTCGGCGCTCGGCGCGCCGGGCAGCGTCTGGTGAAGTTCGGTCAGCGTCTCCATCGCGAGATACGGGTGCACGGCCTCGGCGCCGTAGCCGGCGAGCACCGCGAAGTGGTGCACCTCGCGCGCCGAGCCGGTCTCCACCACCAGGCCGGCGGTCGTGCGCAGGCCTTCGCGCACCATGTGGTGGTGCACCGCCGAGAGCGCCAGCAGCGCCGGAATGGCGACCTGCCCACGGTGCAGGCGGCGGTCGGTGATGATGAGGATGTTGTGCCCGCTGCGCAGCGCGTCCACCGCCTCGGCGCACAGCGAGGCGAGCTTGGCCTCGATGCCTTCCTGGCCCCAGGCCAGCGGGTAGGTGATATCGAGCTCGTAGCTCCTGAACTTGCCGCCCGTGTGCTGCGCGATGGCGCGCAGGCGCGCCATGTCGTCGAAGTCCAGCACGGGTTGTGTGACCTCCAGGCGCATCGGCGGATTCACCGCGTTGATGTCCAGCAGGTTGGGCTTGGGGCCGATGAAGCTGTTCAGGCTCATCACGATGGCCTCGCGGATCGGGTCGATCGGCGGGTTGGTGACCTGGGCGAAGAGCTGCTTGAAATAGTTGAACAGCGGCTTGTTCTTGTCCGAGAGCACCGCCAGCGGTGAATCGTTGCCCATCGAGCCGATGGCTTCCTCGCCCTGTGTGGCCATCGGCGCGAGCAGGAACTTGATGTCTTCTTGCGTGTAGCCGAAGGCCTGCTGGCGGTCGAGCAGGGTCTCCGCATGGCCAGGCGGCGCAGCGCTGACGGCGATGGAGTCGAGCCGGATGCGCACGTTCTCGATCCACTGCCGGTACGGCCGCGCGTTGGCGAACTGGTTCTTCAGTTCTTCGTCTTCGATGATGCGACCCTGCTCCAGGTCGATGAGGAACATGCGGCCGGGCTGCAGGCGCCACTTCTTGACGATCTTGCCCTCGGGCACGGGCAGCACGCCGCTCTCGCTGGCCAGCACCACGAGGTCGTCGTCGGTGACGATGTAGCGCGCCGGGCGCAGCCCGTTCCTGTCGAGCGTGGCGCCCACCTGCTTGCCGTCCGTGAAGACCATGGCGGCCGGGCCGTCCCAGGGCTCGAGCATCGCGGCGTGGTACTCGTAGAAGGCGCGCCGGCGCTCGTCCATCAGCTCGTGGTTCTCCCAGGCTTCGGGGATCATCATCATCGCCGCGTGGGCCAGCGGGTAGCCGCTCATGGTGAGCAGTTCCAGCGCGTTGTCGAAGGTCGCGGTGTCGCTCTGGCCTTCGAAGGTGATCGGATAAAGCTTGTGCAGGTCGTCGCCCAGCACGGGTGACTTCATCACGCCTTCGCGGGCGCGCATCCAGTTGAAGTTGCCCTTGACGGTATTGATCTCGCCGTTGTGCGCCACCATGCGGTAGGGGTGCGCCAGCGGCCATTCGGGGAAGGTGTTGGTGGAGAAACGCTGGTGCACCAGGGCCAGGGCCGTGATCACGCGTGCGTCTTGCAGATCCTTGTAGTACACGCCGACCTGGTCGGCCAGCAGCAGCCCCTTGTAGATCACGGTGCGGCAGCTCATGCTGGGCACGTAGTACTCGCGGCCGTGCGTCAGCCTGAGTGCCTGGATCGCCGCCGAGGCCGTCTTGCGGATCACGTAGAGCTTGCGCTCCAGGGCGTCGGGCACGATGACATCGGCGCCGCGGCCGATGAAGATCTGGCGGATCACCGGCTCCTTGGCGCGCACGGTCGGGCTCATGGGCATGTCCCGGTCCACGGGCACGTCGCGCCAACCCAGCAACCTCTGGCCTTCGGCCTTGACCGCGCGCTCGAGTTCCTGCTCGCAGGCCAGGCGGGAGGCCTGTTCCTTGGGCAGGAAGATCATGCCCACGCCGTATTCGCCCAGCGGGGGCAGGGTGACGCCCACGCGACCATCGGGAGCCTGGCCGGACTCAGCCATCTCGGCGCGGTAGAAGTCGTCCGGCATCTGGATCAGGATGCCTGCGCCGTCGCCCATCAATTTGTCGGCGCCCACCGCGCCGCGGTGGTCGAGGTTCTCCAGGATCTTCAGCCCCTGCTCGACGATGGCGTGCGACTTCGTGCCCTTGATATGTGCCACGAAGCCCACGCCGCAAGCGTCGTGCTCGCCGGCAGGGTCGTACAGGCCCTCCTGGGTCAGGCCGGAAATCTCATCAAGGGAGGCGGGGGCAGGCGCGTGCGTGGACATGGCGCTCCTATCGAGGCGGGGCACGAGGGGTGATGAGGCTACCGCAGCGCAGCAATCCGGGCAAGTCAAACTAATGGGGTCAGACGCCATAACATCTAAGTCGACATCGAGAGAGAAAAAAATGGGGACGCATAAACAGACGCAATGCGACACCCTCACCGTCAAGTCGCCCGGGTGGCCTGCCAGTCTCAGGATCTGTTCGCGGCCTTGCGAGGCCGGCCGCGCGGCCGGGGGCGCGCCGGCCTGGCGGCGGCTGCGGCCACTTCGGCCGCAAACGCCTCGGACCCGGCGGCCCAACCGCCCAGCGCGGCCTGGCGCAGCCATTCGACGACTGCGGGCGCCACGCCCTCGGCCAGCCGGGCGCGGTAGGCGGCGTCACGCTCGAAAGGCGTATTTCCGAGTTGCCAGAACTCGGGGGGGTCGACCAGCATCGGGTCTCGCCCCGCCCCGGTGCGGTGGCCGGCGCTGGTGAAGCCAGGCTCGGAAGACGCGGCGTCCACCGCCTGCAGGGCCGCCAGGCGCGTGGGGCCGGGCTCCATCACGGCAGCGCGAAAACGGCCGTCCCACAGGGTGCCCGCCCGGCCGTGCCGACGGTTGTAGGCACTCACATAGCGGCGGCCCAGCGCCTGCACGGCGCGCCCAAGCGCCCCCCGCTCGGCAGGGGTGAGCAGCAACTGCACTTCCGTGCCCAGCAGGGCGTAGGCATGCACCTGCACCTTGGCTGCAGCTGCGGCCTCGCGAAGCGCCGCGACGAAGGCCTGGCGATCCTGCCGATCGGCGAATGCCGCCTGCCCACCATTGCTGCGCTGGATCACGAGATGCGCCTGGCCCGCAATCTCCAGCCGTGGCAGGCGGGCCATGCCGTGCCTACTCCGCGAACAGCCGCCGCCCGGTCAGGCGGTGGTGTTCGCGCAAGGCAAAGCGGTCGGTCATGCCGGCGATGTAGTCGGCCACGGCGCGCGGCAGGTCCGTCGTCGCCGAGAAGTCGGCGGGCATTTCGCCCGGCGCCTTCACATAGGCCGCAAAGAGCTCAGTGACCACGACGCGCGCCAGGGTGGTGGTCTGCACCACCTGGGGGTGGCGGTAGAGCTCGCGGAACAGGAAGCGCTTGAGCTGGGCGCTCTGGGCCCGGTGCCCGGCGCTGAAGCAGGCCAGCGGCGGCAAGCCACGCACGGCCTGTTCGTCAGCCGGCGCGTGGTCGGCGATGGCCTGGCCGGTGGCGGCGACGAGGTCGCCCACCTGCGCCGAGAGCATGCGTCTGAGGGTTTCGAAGAGCAGCCTGCGGCCCGGTCGCTCGCTCAAGCCCGGGTGGTCCGCCAGGACTTCGTCGCGCCAGCGCACGAACAGCGGCACGCTCTCCATCTGTGGCAGCGTGATGAGGCCGGAGCGCACGCCGTCGTCGATATCGTGCGCGTTGTAGGCCATCTCGTCGGCCAGATTGACGAGTTGGGCCTCCAGGCTGGGCTGCGTGCCCTGCAAGAACCGGCGCCCGGGGCCTTCGGGTTCGGCCTGCACGAGTTGCTCGGCATGGCGCCGCGGGCAATGCTTGAGGATGCCTTCGCGGGTCTCGAAAGTGAGGTTCAGGCCGTCGAAGGTGGGGTAGCGCGCTTCCAGGGCATCCACCACGCGCAGGCTCTGCAGGTTGTGCTCGAAGCCACCCTGCTCGCGCATGCATTCGTGCAGCGCCTCCTGCCCGGCGTGGCCGAAAGGCGTGTGGCCGAGGTCGTGGGCCAGCGCGATGGCCTCGACCAGGTCTTCGTTCAGGTCCAGCGCACGTGCGGCCGATCGACCGAGTTGCGCCACCTCCAGCGAGTGCGTCAACCGCGTGCGGAAGAGGTCGCCTTCGTGGTTGATGAAGACCTGTGTCTTGTAGACCAGGCGCCGGAACGCGGTGCTGTGGACGATGCGGTCGCGGTCGCGCTGGTGTTCGTTGCGCGGCGGGGCCAGCGTCTCGGAGATGCGGCGTCCGCGCGAGCGCCGCGGGTCGCTGGCCCAGGGGGCGAGTGCGGCCAGGTTCACGCCCGGGCGCTGTGCTGCGCGATCACCCGCAGCACCGCCGCGTCGGGTGCGGCGCGCACCGTGGCGCGGCCCGGGGCTCCGAGGAGCACGAAGCGGATCTCGCCGCCCTCGGCCTTCTTGTCGCCGCGCATCAACTCGAGCCAGCGCGCGCCCTCCATCGCGGGGGCCACCACGGGCAATCCTGCGCGTTCGATCAGCCGCGACAGGCGCTGTGCGAACCCGGTGCTCACCATGCCCAGCTCGGCCGACAGCGCCGCGGCCAGCACCATGCCGCAAGCCACCGCCTCGCCGTGCAACCACTGTCCATAACCCATGCCCAGCTCGATCGCGTGGCCGAAGGTGTGGCCGAAGTTGAGGATGGCGCGCAGCCCGCTCTCGCGCTCATCCTGCCCCACGACCTCGGCCTTGATCTCGCACGAACGCCGGACCGCATGCGCCAGCGCGGCCTTGTCACGCTGCAGCAAGGCGGGAAGATGGCCCTCGATCCACTCGAAGAACGCCATGTCGGCGATGGGGCCGTATTTGATGACTTCGGCCAGGCCGGCGCAGAGCTCGCGTTCGGGCAGCGTATCGAGCGTGGCCAGATCGCAGACCACGCGCTCGGGCTGGTAGAACGCGCCGATCATGTTCTTGCCCAAAGGGTGGTTGATGGCCGTCTTGCCCCCCACCGAGGAATCGACCTGCGCCAGCAGCGTGGTGGGCACTTGCACGAAGGGCACGCCGCGCATGAAGGTGGCGGCGGCGAAGCCGGCCATGTCGCCGACCACGCCACCCCCCAGCGCGAAGAGCACGGTCTTGCGGTCGCAGCCCTGGCCGAGCAAGTGGTCGAAGATGAGGTTGAGCGAGGTCCAGCTCTTGTGCTGTTCGCCGTCGGGCAGCAGCACCCGGCCGACTTGGCCGTAGTGTGGCGTGAGGGCTTGCTGCAATGCGTCGCCGTACAGCGCATCGACGGTGGGGTTGCTGACGATCACGGCTTGCGTCGCAGCGGGCAGGCCGGCCCAGGCCGAAGCCTGGGACAGCAGGCCGCTGTCGATCAGGATGTCGTAGCGGCTGTGCGGCGTGGCTACCGTCACGGCGCTGGGGGGCGCGTCGTTCATGGCTGCAGAGTTTACGGCCGCTCAGTGGCAGGGCTGGCAGGCCTGGCGGCCCCGTCAGCCCGCGGGCGGGTCGATCTGGGACGGCACCAGCGCAGGGTCCACCAGCCCGGCGAGTTCGAGCTGCATGAGCACCATGCCCATCAAGGAGTGCAACGAGGGCCGGGCGGCCTCGATGACGAAATGCGCCGTACGCCGGTACAGCGGATCGCGTTCACGGTACAGCTCGCGCAGCCGTCGCAGCGGGTCGGCCACCTGGAGCAGGGGCCGATGGGTGTCGTGGCGCAGGCGTCGGGCAAGCTCCTCGGGCGTCGTGCGCAGGTACAGCACGTGGGTGCGGGAATGCAGCGCGTCGCGGTTGGAGGGCCGCAGCACGGCGCCCCCGCCCGTCGCCAGCACGAGGCCTGGGCGCGAGCTCAGCTCGTCGATGACGTCCTGCTCGACATTGCGAAACGCCTCTTCGCCCTGCGTGGCGAAGAACTCGCGTATCGGCATGCCGATGCGCTGCTCGACTTCGCTGTCGCTGTCGATGAACTGCAGGCCGAGCTGGCGGGCCAGGTGGCGGCCGATGGTGGATTTCCCACAGCCGGGCATGCCGACGAGGGACAACGAGAGGGAGCTGGCCACGGTCTGGAGTATCGCCGGCGCGACCGGCATGGCGTTCGCGCCGCGGTACCAGGGCCGAACAAGCGCAACGGCCGACGCGAGGTCGGCCGTCTGTGGTGCCAGGTGCCGGGCTAGTTCGGCGAGGCGCAGTTGCCCACCACGCCGTACGGGCTGCGGACGTAGGCCGGGGGGACATCCTTGTTCTTGATCGATGCCGCGTCGACGGGTATCGGCGCCAGCACGTAGGTTGCTCGTCCTTCCGTGCCCGCCACCCCGGAGGCGGCGACCGTGATCCAACCGTCGACCCACGAGCCAAAGCTCTTGGCGTAGGTGATTTCGACGATGGCGGTTCCGTCGGCGGCGGTGCGCGGCTGCAGCAGCCGCACGGTCACATCGGAGCGCCCCGGATCGAGCCGGCTGTTCCCGTTGATGTCTTCGCCGGTTTCCAGCACGCCGTTGCGATTGCTGTCTTCGTTGAGGCACACCGCCAGGTCGCCGCCGACCTTGTACCAGACGCTGTTCACCAGGTCGAAGGCGTAGTAGCCCTTGCGGTACTGCGGCAGGTCGAGCGACACCGACAGCGCCACGTCGGCCTTGGCGTTGCCGGCGGAATCGGCCACGCTGACCAGGAATTGCTTGGTGTAGGTCAGGGTACCGACGACGATCAACTCATTGGTCCCGATCGACACCCCGAGCGGCTCGGCGACCACAGTCAAGCGCACGATCGCATTGGTGGTGCAGTTGAGCAGGTTGGGGTCGGAATCGGTGGTGCCGTAGCAGGCGCGCACCGTCAGGCCGTTGGTGGGGCTGGAACGCGTTCCGGGGATGTAGGCGGTGGTCACCACGCCGTTGGCATCCGAATAGAGCGTCGCGCTGCCCGTGGAGAAGCTGCCGCCGATCGAGTTGGCGTCACCCGCGGTGTCGAAGCGCACGCGCACGTTCTTCACCGGCGCATTGCCTGAGGTGAGGAACAAGGCCCGGATTTCCGAGCGGTTGGCTTCGGAGCCGGCCTGGTTGACGGCCACCACGCTCGGGTTGGCGGATACCGAGGCGGAGGTGATGGCCACCGTGACCGGGTCGACGTTGGCCGCGGCCTGCACGTTCACGGTCCGGGTGTCGGTCAGTCCGCCGACGCTGGCGGCGATGTTGTAGCTCCCGGCGGTCGCCGGGGCCACGTAGGCGAAGTTGTAGTCGCCGTTGGCGCCTGTCGTGCCGGTGGCATCGCTCGGCGTGAGGCCGGGAGCCGAGATGGAAACCTGCTGGCCGACCATCGGGTTGCCGGTCTGGTCCAGCACGCGGTACTGGACAGCGGCCGACGCCGCTGGCGCCACGACGGCCGGCACCAAGGTGCTGATGATCTGAGTGCCGACCACCTGGACGGCAACCGTCTTGACCACGGCGCCGGAAGTCACGGTGACGGTGATCATCCGGTTGGCACGGTTGCCACCGATGGACAGCGTGCCCACCACCTTGCCCAGGCTGTCGGTGGTGCGGGCATTTTGCGAAATGACGCCGTCGTTGTCTGCCGAGAACGCCACCGTGGCCCCGGCCACCACCACGCGTGCCGCATCGACGGCGGTGGCCGTGATCGTCACCGTGCTCGATGCGGTGTTCGTCAGCTGGGTCGAACTGGCGCTCACGATGAGGTCGGCTGCCACGACGACGACGCCAGTGCCTCCGGTATCGCCGGTGCCACCGAATGGTGTCAGATCCCCAGAGCCACCACCGCAGGCCGCAAGAGCGCACAGGGCAAGTATCGAGATGAAGCGGGTGAGACTGGTCATGGTCGGCATTCCTGGGTCGGTCGGCAGAGCGATGCTCAGCGCGCCGCCGAACGGTCGGTCACGATCTTGGGCGTGATGAATACCAGCAGTTCGGTCTTGCGGGTGCTCTTCACTCGGTTCTGGAACAGGTAGCCGATGAAGGGAATGTCCCCCAGAAATGGCACCTTGTTGATCTCGCTTTGCTCGTCCTGCGTGAAGATGCCGCCGATGACCACCGTGCCGCCGTTCTCCACCAGCACCTGGGTCTTGACTTGCTTGGTATTGATCGCCGGGCCGGCGGCGGTGAGTGCGCCACGGCTGTCCTTGTTCACTTCCACCTTCAGGATCACGTTGCCTTCGGGGGTGATCTGCGGCGTCACGTTCAGGCTCAGGCTGGCCTTCTTGAAGCTCACCGAAGTCGCGCCGCTGGACGTGGCCTGCTGGTAGGGAATTTCTTCGCCCTGTTCGATGCGGGCCTCGGCCTGGTCGGCCGTGATCACGCGAGGGCTGGAGACGATGTTGCCGCGGCCCTCGGCCTCGAGTGCGGAGATCTCGAGGTTGAGAAAGCGGTTGGCTGATGCACCGAAAAGCGACAGCGCGAAGGTGGCCGCATTGGCGGTGCTGAAGGTCGTGTTGGCCGGCAGGTTGATGAACTGCGAGTTGGGCTGAAAATCAACCGATGGGGATTGCCCGGTTTGAGCCCCGATAGCCGCGTAATTGCCACCAATGCTGATGCCCCCGCTGGTCGGTGTGCCCCGCCGGTCCGTGCCGCCGAGCTTGACGCCCAGCGAGCGGCCGAAGGTGTCATCGGCCTCGACGATGCGCGCCTCGATCAACACCTGTCGCACCGCGATGTCCATCTTGCCGATCAGCGCCTGGACTTCCTCGAGCTTGCTCGGAATGTCGTTGACGAAGAGCTGGTTGGTCCGGGTCTCGGCGATGACCGAGCCACGCGCGGTGAGCAGCCGCGTGTTGTTGCCTCCGACGGTGCCCGCGCCGCTCTGGCCCAGCGATTGACCCAGCAACTGCTTGGCCACGTCTTCGGCCTTGGCGTAGTTGAGCTGGAACGATTGCGTGCGCGTGGGTTCGAGCTCGGCGAGCTTCTTCCTGGATTCGAGGTCGACCTGTTCCTTGGCCGCCAGTTCTTCCTTGGGTGCGATCCACAGCACGTTGCCGTTCTTGCGCACGCCCAGGCCCTTGCTCTGCAGGATGATGTCCAGCGCCTGGTCCCAGGGGACATCCTTCAGTCTCAGTGTCACGCTGCCCGTGACGGTGTCGCTGGTGACGACGTTGAAATTGGTGAAATCGGCAATGACTTGCAGCAGCGCCCGCACTTCGATGTTCTGGAAGTTCAGGCTCAGCTTCTCGCCCTGGAAGCCCTGGCCCTGGGTCAGCTTGTTGGGGTCGATCTTGACCGGGCGAACCTCGAGCACGAATTGGTTGTCGCTCTGGTAGGCGCTGTGCTCCCACGCGCCGGTGGGTTCGACCACCATGCGCACGCGGTCGCCGCTCTGGAAGGTGGACACGCTCTT
Source organism: Rubrivivax sp. (assembly GCA_030681795.1). Lineage (GTDB taxonomy): Bacteria > Pseudomonadota > Gammaproteobacteria > Burkholderiales > Burkholderiaceae_C > Rubrivivax. The sequence continues at coordinate 6,449 of JAUXRG010000090.1, read as the reverse complement.
GACGGGCGTGCCGAAGTCGGTGACGTCGAGCCGCCGGCGCAGCGTGTCCGGCAGCGTGGAGCGCAGGAACTCGACCACCAGGGTCTGGCCCTGCTGGCGGATGTCCACGCCCACCTGCGTGCTGGGCAGGCTGACGATGACGCGCCCGGCGCCGTCGCTGCCGCGGCGGAAGTCGATGTCGCGCAGCGACTGTGTCGCGGTGTTCTGAGGTGGCGCGAACTGCACCGGCTGTTCGGCACTGGCGACGGCCGGCCCGGCCAGGTCGAGAATCAGCAACAGGGTCTTGCCCTGCAACTGGGCGCGGTAGCCCGAGGCCTGCTTGAGGTTGAGCACCAGGCGCGATCGGTCGCCGGCCTGGGCCACGCTGACCGAGCGCAGGTTGCCCTGGTTGATCTCCACGCTGTTGCGGCCGATGGCGTTGGTCACGCCCGGGAGGTCGATGGCGATGCGTGGCGGCGCCTGCACCGAGAAGCCGGTGGGCACGGCGGCCAGCGGCTCGGAAAGCTCGATGCGAACGACCTCCGTGCCGGATTGCTGGCTGCTCGTGATCGACTGGATCGCGTTCTGTGCCCAGGCCGCGAGCGGCGCCAACATCGCGCCTGCGGCTGTCAAAGCGGCTACGGCAGCTCGCCAGTGGAACATGGTGCGGGTCTCCTGCTGTTTCCTCATCGCGCCTTCTCCTGCAACTGCAGCGCGGCGGGACGCTCGATCCATTCGCCGGCGGCGTCCTGCACGATCTCGCGCAGCGCGATCTCGGTTTCCGCAATCCTTGTGATGCGGCCGTAGTTCTGGCCCAGGTGGTCACCCACCTTGACCTGGTAGAGCAAGTTGTCCACGCGCATCAGCGCGAACGGCTGGCCCAGCTTGTTGACGCTGCCCACCATGCTCATGCTGTCCAGCGGGTAGGCCTCCAGCGGTTCCTTGCGGCGGTTGAGCTCGGCCGACAACATGGAATTCGGCTGCCGCGCCTCTTGCTTGAGCGCGACCGTGAGTTTCTGGTTGCTGAAGGGATCCACCGCCAGCGCGGTGTTGTAGGGCTGCGGGTCGAACTTCTTCGGCGCCTGCAGCGGCGTCACGTTGGGCTTGACCTCCCGTCGCTGCTGCTCCATCCAGGCACGCAACTCTTCGTGATCGGCACTGCACGCCGACAACAATGCCGCGGTCGCAACGAGCCAGGCAGTGCGCAGGGCCGGGCGCCTCATTTCTTCGCTCCTGCAGTCGCCTTGGCCGCCGCTGCCGCCTGGCGCTGCTCGGCGATCTCGGCGGTGTCCAGATAACGGTAGGTGCGGGCGGTGGCTTCCATGGCCAGCGTGCCCGTGTTGTCCTTGGTAGCCAGCGGGGTGATGCTCAGGTTCTGCAAGGTGACGATGCGCGACAGGTTGGCCACATCGGCGGCGAAGGCGCCGACATCGTGGTACCGCCCGCTGATCCGAATGGAGATCGGCAGCTCGGCGTAGTAGTCCTTGACCTGCACCTGGCCCGGGCGGAACAGCTCGAACTGCAGGCCGCGCCCCAGGCCGGCCTGGTTGATATCGGAGAGCAAGGCGTCCATCTCGGCTTTGCCGGGCAACTGCTTCTCGAGCTGGGTGACGTACTCCTGCACCTGCAGCTTCTGCTTGCGAAGTTCGCTCAGGTTCACGGCCTGGGCGAGGCGGTTGCGATAGTCCCCCTTGAGCTTGGGTTCCTGCAGCCGGGCGGCATCGAGCTCGTCGGTGGTCGAAGACAAGAGCAGGAACCAGCCCGCCACGACGACGGCAGCCGCCGCCGCCAACCAGGACGCGGCCTTGGGAAGCGTCGGCCATTGGCCCGGCTCGTTGGGGTTGAGGTTGCGGAACTGCGAAGCAGCATGGTCGAAGAAGCTGCTGACGTCGAAATTGAGGGTCGAAGGCTTGGCCATGGTTCCCTCAGCTGGCTTTGGCCGAAGCGGCCACGGCCGCCGGCGCGCCAGACGCCGCCTTGGCCGCGGGCGCAGCGCCCTGCTGGCGCTTGAGCGTCATGCGCATGGAGAAGTCGAACAAGCGGCGCGGGTCGCGGTTGGCCGCGCCGGCCGCGGCGGCCTTGATCTCGACGAGCTCCGGCTTTTCCAGCCAGGGCGAGTTGTACAAGCCGTTGCGGAGGAACTCCGAAACGCGCTCGTTGGTCTGGGCCACGCCGTTGATCGAGACGATGTTGCCGTTTTGCCGGATGGCCGTCAGGTACACGCCCTCGGGCGTCTGGCGCACGAGTTCATTGAGCAGGTGCACCGGCACGTTGCGGTCGGTCTGCAGGTCTTCGACCGCCTTCTGCCGCGCCTTCAGGGCCTCGATCTCGGTGCGCAGCGTGGCGATGTCCTTGATCTGCGTGTCCAGGCGCGCGATCTCGGCGGCGAGGAACGCGTTGCGAGACTCCTGCGCCGAGGTCATTTGCTGCAGCACCGAATACCAGATGCCGACGACGACCCCACCGGCCAGTGCGCAGGCCACCAGGCTGGCGAAAAACGCGCGCTTGCGCTGGCGACGCTTCTCTTCGCGGTGGGGCAGCAGGTTGATGAGGATCACTGCACGAACCTCCGCATCGCCAGCCCACAGGCCGTGAGATACGAGGGCGCCTCACGCCGCATGCGGTTTTCCCGCACGGCGGAACCGAGCTGCATCTGGTCGAACGGGTTGACCACATTGGAGGCGAACCCCGTCAGGTCCGTGACCCGGTCCTTCAGCCCGGGCAGCGTGGCGGTGCCGCCGGCCAGCATGACGTAGTGCACCTTGTGGTGCGGCGTGCTGGTGAAGAAATATTGCAGCGCGCGGCCGATCTCCTGCGACAGGCTGTCCACGAACGGCGCGAGGATCGCGCTTTCGTAGTCTTCGGGCAGGTCGCCGGAGAGCTTCTTGGCCTCGGCTTCCTCGAAGGAGAAGCCATACTGGCGCGAGATGAGCTGGGTGAGCTGCGAGCCGCCGAAGGCCTGGTCGCGGTCGTAGAGCATCTCGTCGTCGCGCAGCACTTTCAGGCTGGTGGTGTCGGCGCCGATCTCGAACAAGGCCACGAGCGCGTCCCGGCCCTCGTTCGGCAAGGCGGCGACGACCCGGCTCATGGCCAGGCGCGAGGCGTGCGACTCGATGTCCAGGACGACGGGTTTGAGCCCGGCGGCTTCTGCCAGGCCCTGGCGGTCCTGCACACGATCCTTGCGCGAAGCGGCGATCAGCACCTCGACGTCGCCGGCCGAAGTGGGGCTGGGCCCGATGACGCAGAAGTCGAGACTGACCTCGTCGAGCGAAAACGGGATGTACTGGTTGGCTTCGGACTCGACCTGAAGTTCCATCTCTTCTTCGCGCAGACCGGCCGGCAGCATGATCTTCTTGGTGATGACCGCCGACTGCGGCATGGCCATCACCACCTGTTTGGTCTTCGTGCCGCTCTTGCTGACGACGCGCTTGACGGCGGCCGCCACCTCGTCGAATTTCTCGATCTGGCCGTCGGTGATCCAGCCCTTCTCGAAAGGCTCGGAGGCGAAGCGCTCGAGCACGAATTCGCCTGTCGCGGTCTGATCCAGTTCCACCAGCTTGACGCTGGACGAACTGATATCGAGCCCGATCATGGGCGGGTGCTTGCGGCCCAGCAATGCGTCCAGAAAACCCAAGTTGCTTACTCCCCAGCCGGTATGGCCTTGAGACGACAAGAACCCAATGAGAACTCGTCGACAGCCCCAGGCTTGTTAAGAAGTTACTTCAATGCTAGCAGTAAAGCCCTTGTGTACCAAAGAAAAAGGCGCTTTCCAGCCTGTGCCTTCGTTGCCATTGTCTGACGATCCAGGACCCAGTTGAAACAAGCCGCAAACCGTGGGCGACCGGATCGAAGGCCCTGCGATCATGGGTTTGGACAATGCCCGTGGGCACTGCCAGCGCCCATCGCCATGCGACGCCGGGTGTGGCCCTCACCCCTTCCTATAATCTTTCGGCCCGGCACACGGGTTCTTTATGGCCCAAAACGAATCCACTGCCGTCGCGCCCACTCCTTCCGTGCACATCCTTGCAAGATTGGGACGCGCTGCACTGAGGGTGGCGGGCTGGAGCCTGTCACTGCTCGTGGCAGGGATCGCGGCCGTGGCCTTCGTGGTCGGGCTGGCGCTGGCGGTGGCCTACCCGAACCTGCCCGAGGTCGCCAGCCTCACCGATTACCGGCCCAAGCTGCCGTTGCGCGTCTTCTCCGCCGAGGGCGTGCTGTTGGGCGAATACGGTGAAGAGCGTCGCAACTTCCTGCCCATAGGCGAGATGCCGCAGGTGATGAAGGACGCCGTGCTGGCCGCCGAAGATGCCCGCTTCTACCAGCACGGTGGTGTCGACTACAAGGGCGTGGCGCGGGCGGCGCTGGAAAACCTGCGCGACGCCCGCAGCCAGGGCGCCTCCACCATCACCATGCAGGTGGCGCGCAACTTCTACCTCTCCACGGAGAAGACCTTCACGCGCAAGATCTACGAGATTTTGCTGGCGCTGAAGATCGAACGTTTGCTCACCAAGGACCGCATCCTCGAGCTGTACATGAACCAGATCTTCCTCGGCCAACGTGCCAACGGCTTCGCGGCCGCCTCGGAGATCTACTTCGGCAAGAAACTCAAGGACGTGACGGTGGCCGAGGCCGCCATGCTCGCCGGCTTGCCCAAGGCCCCCTCGGCCTACAACCCGATCGCCAACCCGAGGCGGGCCACGGTGCGCCAGCGTTACATCATCAACCGCATGTTCGAGACGGGCTTCATCACCGAAGCCCAGCACGAAGAAGCGTTGGCGCAGCCACTGCGCTACCGCACCCAGTCGGACAACGCCGTGCATGCCGAGTTCGTGGCCGAAACGGCACGGCAGCTCGTCTTCGCGCAGTACGGCGAGGAGGCCTATTCGCGCGGCCTGAACGTCTATCTCACCATCCATGCCGCAGAGCAGGCGGTGGCCTACCGCGCGCTGCGCAAGGGCCTGATGGATTACGAGCTGCGGCAGGTCTATCGCGGGCCGGAAGCCTATGTCGACCTGCCCGCCGACGCGACGCTGGTCGACGCGCGGGTGGCCGAGGCGCTGGCCGAGCACCCCGACAACGGAGACCTGCGCGCCGCCGTGGTGCTGGAAGCCTCGCCGCGCAAGGTCACGGCGATGCTGCAGTCCGGCGACGCCATCGTCGTCACCGGCGAGGGCCTGAAGCCGGTGACCTCGGGCCTGTCCGACAAGGCCGGGCCGAAGACGAAGATCCGCCCTGGCGCGGTGGTGCGGGCGATGCGTAACGCCAAGGGCGAGTGGGCGCTCACGCAGCTGCCGGAAGTCGAAGGCGCGCTGGTGGCCATGGACCCGCGCAGCGGCGCGGTGCGTGCGCTGGTCGGGGGTTTCGACTTCGGCAAGAGCAAGTTCAACCATGTGACGCAAGCCTGGCGGCAGCCGGGCTCGAGCTTCAAGCCCTTCATCTACTCGGCGGCTCTGGAAAAGGGCTTCACGCCGGCCACGGTGGTCAACGATGCGCCGCTGTTCTTCGATGCCGGCGAGACCGGCAGCCAGCCCTGGGAACCGAAGAACTACGACGGCAAGTTCGAGGGCCCGATGCCTCTGCAGACGGCGCTCGCCAAGTCCAAGAACATGATCTCCATCCGCGTGCTCCAGGGCACCGGAGCGCCTTTCGCTCAGGGGTGGATACAGAACTTCGGGTTCGACGCGGAGAAGCACCCGGCCTACCTGACGATGGCGCTGGGCGCCGGCTCGGTGACGCCGATGCAGATGGCCACCGCGTACAGCACCTTCGCCAACGGCGGCTTCCGTCTTGCGCCGATGCTGATCCAGCGCGTCACCGACCAGAAGGGCAAGCTGCTTCTGGAGAGCAAGCCGCCGGTGCTCGACGAGAGCCTGCGCACGCTGCCGGCGCGCAATGCCTTCGTGATGAGCAGCTTGCTGCAGGAAGTGACGCGCTCGGGCACCGCGGCCCGGGCGCAGGGCACGCTCAAGCGGCCCGACCTGTACGGCAAGACCGGCACCACCAACGACTCGATGGACGCCTGGTTCGCGGGTTTCCAGCCCACGCTGGCGGCGGTCGTGTGGATCGGCTACGACACGCCGAAGAAACTGGGCGACCGCGAAACCGGCGGTGGCTTGTCCTTGCCGGTGTGGATCGAATTCATGCAAAGCGCGCTGCGCGGCGTGCCGGTGCAGGAGCTCACGCCCCCGGAAGGCGTGGTGCAGTCCGGCCCCTACTGGATGTTCGACGAATTCGCGCAGGGCCGTGGCATCCGGAGCATGGGCCTGGAAGACAAGATTCCGCAGCCCGCGAGCACCGAGGAACGCAGCAGCATCCTCGACCTCTTCCGCCGCTAGCCCGAGTTTGTCAACTTCCCGCTGATTTCCGATCCCGGTCAAGCGCAAGTCCTTGTCAGCATTGAGTTTCAGTTCTGCGACGAAATGTAGTGCCATAATCTTTTTATGATTGCGATCGCGCACGCGGTTTTTCGT
>JAUXRG010000019.1 GCA_030681795.1 Rubrivivax sp. | reverse complement strand
CTCGTCTGAGGCGGCCACTCATGCCGGCTCGACAACCAGCGGGCGTCTACAAAAACGTAGTGCCATACGCGCGGAAACGCGGCTCTAAGCTGTTGATTTCATTGAGATCGGCAGGGCTCAGTGACAAACTCGGGCTAGCCTTCGCCTTCGCGCGCGTCCGCGGCCCGCAGCGCCGCCCATGACCCGCCATCGAAAACGGGGGCACCGCGCCTGGCAGTGCCCCCGGGGTGTAAAGACTGTTGTGCGGCGCCCCGGAGCCAACGAGGGAGTGAGGAGGAGGAGAAATGGCACTCCGGGCTTGCAGCCAGGGAGCCTGGCCGTCCGCACAACAGGGAAACTTGCAACAGGCGGCGTGAATACAGCCGCCACCCATGCTGGGAGACCCCGAGCCGGGGAAAAGTTCCAGGCATGCCGCGCGTTGAGCGCAAATGGACGCGAAGCCGGCCGCGAACCGCAGCCGGGACCGCACGGCGGTTCGCCACAGGGGTAGAGCTTGCTCCGACTGGCAGGCGGGCGGCCCGACTTCTAGAATGGGTCGCATGCAGCCCGCCAAAGCCATGCTCTACCCCGAACTCTTCCGCCAGCTCGAAGCCGTGCGCTGGAACATGGACCACGACATCCCGTGGGACAAGTTCGATGCCGGCCTGCTCAGCGAGGAGCAGGCGCAGACCATCAAGATGAACGCCATCACCGAGTGGGCGGCGCTGCCCGCCACCGAGATGTTCCTGCGCGACAACCGCGACGACAGCGACTTCTCGGCCTTCATGAGCGTGTGGTTCTTCGAGGAGCAGAAGCACTCCCTGGTGCTGATGGAATACCTGCGCCGTTTCCGGCCCGAGCTCGTGCCCACCGAAGAAGAGCTGCACGCCATCCGTTTCGAGTTCGACCCCGCGCCGCCGCTCGAGACACTGATGCTGCATTTCTGCGGCGAGATCCGCCTCAACCACTGGTACCGCCGTGCCGCCGAGTGGCACACCGAGCCGGTCATCCGCGCCATCTACGAGACCCTGGCGCGCGACGAAGCCCGCCACGGTGGCGCCTACCTGCGCTACATGAAGCGCGCGATGGGCAAGTTCGGCGATGAGGCACGCGCCGCCTTCGCCAAGATCGGCGTGCTCATGGCCAGCGCGCGGCGCACCGCGCAGGCGCTGCACCCGACCAACCTGCACGTCAACGTGGGTCTCTTCCCGCGCGACACCATCCAGAGCCGGTTGCCCAACCCCGAATGGCTGGAGCAGTGGCTGGACAAGCAGATCCAGTTCGACGCCGTGTGGGAGGGCAAGGTCGTCGAGCGCATCCTGCACAACCTGAGCCTGCTGCTCGAACGCAGCTTTGCCAGCGTGCAGGATCTCAACCGCTACCGCAAGGAGATCGCCGCCGCGGTGGCGGCGAAGGTGCAGCCCCGGCCGGCCTGAGGTTCAGGCCGGGGCCGCCTTGGCCGTCTGGGCTGCCTGGTCGATCTTGCGGTCGGCCGCCACCTTGGCCGCCGAGGGCCGCCCGCCCACCAGGCGGGCATAGGTCTTCCAGTCCACGCCCGCCGCGGCGAGCAGGTCCTCGCCGAGCACTGCCTTGGTCGCCAGGCCCACCAGGGGCAGGCTGGGCCAGGCCGCGCAATCGGCCAGCGAGAAGGTGTCGCCGGCCACATAGGGCGAGAATTTCGCCAGCCGCTTGAAACCCTCGATGTGGCGGGTGAGCCGCTTGCGCACGCGCTCCTTCGTGCCCTCGCTCACCGTGCCGCCGAAGAAGGCCTGCGTGTACAGCTCGCGTGCCACCAGTTCCAGGTGCAGCTCGATGAAGGCGATGAGCTCGCGCACCTTGGCCGCAGCCAGCGGGTCGGCGGGCAGCAGCGGCGGCTGCGGGAAGCGCGCTTCCAGGTAGTCCACGATGACCTGGCTCTCGCACAGCGTGCGCCCGTCGACGCGGATGAACGGAACCTTGCCCAGCGGCGTGGCGGCGAGCACGGCTTCGTCCTTGGAGCCCGTGCGCACCAGCTCCTCGGTGAACGGCACGCCCTTCTCCAGCAGCACCATCTTGACCTTGTTGTAGTAGTTGGACAGCGTCATGCCGCACAGCGTGATCATCGGCGTCTCCTGAAGTTACAGCGCCAGTCTAGGCGACTTGCCGCGCGGCATCGGCCGCCCGCCGCGGCGCCCGGTTGACGACGACGAGCCCCAGGCACACCGCGGCGAGCGCCACCATCAGCCGCAGCGTGATCGGCTCGCCCAGCAGCAGCACCCCCGCCAGCAACCCGAACACGGGCGTCAACAAGGTGAAGGCGGCCAGCCGCGTGGCCGGGTAGTGGCGCACGAGCCAGAACCACACCAGATAGCTGGCAAAGCTCACCACGACCATCTGGAAGGCCAGCGAACCCAGCGCCAGCGCCGACGGCTGCACGGGCCAGGGCTCGCCGTGCCAGAGCGAGGCCGCCGTGAGCGCCAGGCCCGAGATCGCCAACTGGTAGAGCAGCGTCTTCTCGGGCAGCGCGGTGGACAGCCGGCTGCCGCGCAGCACCAGCGTGGTCAGTCCCCACAGCAAGGCCCCGGCCAGGCCCAGCGCATCGCCCAGCCACTGCCGTGGCGCGGCAGCGGAGTGGGTGAAACCTTCGGCAAACGCCCACAGCACGCCGCAGAACGCCAGCACCAGGCCCACGATCTGCAGCGGGCGCAGGCCTTCGCTGCGCGCGATGAAGGGCATGCCCAGCGCCACCACGAAGGGCGAGAGGTACAGGAAGACCACCATGCGCGAGGCCGAGGTGAACTGCAGCCCGGTGAAGTAGCAGCCGAACTCCGCCGCAAATAGCGCGCCCGCCAGCACGCCGGCGCGGCCCGTGCCGTCGGCGTCGAAGACGCGCAGGCCACGCAGGCGCGACCACAGCACCAACAGCGCGGCCGCACCCAGCGAGCGCAGCCCCGCCTGCAGCAGCGGGGGCACCTCGTGCAGCGCCACTTTCACGCTGACCTGGTTGGCGCCCCAGATCGCACAGCAGCCGATGAGCAGGGCGATCGCCCGGGCGTCCAGGTGGGTCTTGCGGTCGTCGCTCATCGGTGCACCCTTGGGCCTGCGGCCCTGTCCCGCCAGGCGGGAATGAGCCCCTTCGGGCGGCCGGGCGGGGCTCATGCCCTGGATTCTCGCCGCCAGGCCAGCGCCAGCGCCGCGCATAGCAGGCCGGCCGCGGCGCCGCTGGCGTGGGCCAGGGGCGCGGTGGCGATATCCCAGCCGCCGCCTTCGCGCAGCAGGGGGCCCCAGGGCTGTTCGAGCAGCAGCTTGACGCCCAGCCCGGCGAATACCGCGCCGCCGATCCAGCGCCTGCGCCCGGGCTCGGCCACCAGCAGCCACAGCGTAGCGATCGCCACACCGGCGTGCAGCACGCCCGACAAGCCACCGTAGTGCGCCAGCTCCGGCCGCACCAGCAAGCCGAACTGGGTCAGCGGCCAGGCGGCGGCCCAGGCCAGGGCCAGGCCCGACGGCACGCGCGCGGCCCGGCCGTAGGCCGCGACCACGGCCGCGGCGCCCAGGTTGGCCCCCAGGTGCAGCGGGCTCCAGTGCACGAAGGCGGCCGTCCAGGCGCGCCAGGGTTGCGCCCACGCCAGGTCGGGCTGCCAGTCGAGCCAGGGCGAGGGCAGCCACCAGGCGGCCAGCGAGGCACCGGCCAGCGCGAGCGCGAGCGCGACCCAGGCGTGGCCCGGCCGGACCGACCGGACCGACCGAACGAGGCCGAGGGCCGTCAACCGAATACCGCCCGCCACAGGGCGAGCACGGCGTCGCGCTCGCGCGCCAGCGTGGCGGGCTCGAACTGCGTGGGCTGCTCGTCGAGCCGCGCGCGGTGTTGCGCACGGCGCAGCTCGCGGTAGGCGTCCGCGGCGGCCCGGCCCACGCCCTCGGGCAGCAGGCCGGCGGTTTCAGCGCGCTGCAGCAAGGCGATGTTGCCTTTGTTGTCGAGCAAGGCGGGCTGCGCGCCGGCATGCGCCAGCACCAGGTGCTGCACCGCGAACTCCACGTCCATCATGCCGCCCGGGCTGTGTTTGACGTCGAAGCGGCCGGCCGGCACCGGGTGCGCGGCGCGCACCTTCTCGCGCATGCTGCGGATCTCGTCGCGCAGCGCGTCGTGGTCGCGCTGGGCGGTGAGCACGGCGCGGCGCGTGGCCTCGAAGCGCTCGGCCACTGCGGGGGCACCGCAGGCAAAGCGAGCCCGCGTGAGCGCCTGGTGTTCCCAGGTCCAGGCGGTATTGCTGCCGCGGCCGACCTGATAGCGCTCGAAGGCGGCGATGGAGGTCACCAGCAGCCCCGAGTTGCCGTTGGGTCGCAGCGCGGTGTCGATGTCGAACAGCTCGCCCGCCGCGGTGCGCAGCGTCAGCCAGGTGATGAGCTTGCGCACGAAGGCGGCGTAGACCTCCTGCGCGCGCTGCTTGTCGGCCTCGCCGGGCTCGTCGCCGTCGTCGTAGAGGAAGACCAGATCGAGGTCGCTGCCATAGCCCAGCTCCAGGCCGCCGAGCTTGCCGTAGGCGATGACGGCCAGGCTGGGCGTGTCGCGATGGCGCTGCTTGAGGCTCGTCCAGGCCCAACGCACGGAGATATCGAGCATGGCGTCGGCGAGCGCCGAGAGGTCGTCGGCCACCTGTTCCACCGTGAGATCGCCTTCGAGGTCGCGCACCAGCGTGCGGAAGACTTCGGCGTGGTGCGCGTGGCGCAGGGCGTCCAGCAGTTGCCCTTCGTCGGCCTCGCCGGTGCGCTGCCAGGCGGCCAGGCGTTCTTCGAGTTCGCGCGTGAAGCCGGCGCGGTCGAAACGCAGGTGCTGCAGCCGTTCGTCGGCGAGTTCGTCGATCACCCCAGGGTGGCGCATCAGGTACTGCATCGGCCAGCGCGCCAGGCCCAGCAGGCGCAACAGCCGGCGGTGGACTTCGGGCCGCTCGACGAGCAGCGCCAGGTAGTTCTCACGCCGCAGCAAGGGCTCCACCCAATCGACGAAGCGCAGCGCGGCGGCTTCGGTGCAATCGCCGTCCTGCATCGCCGCCGCGGTCTTCAGCATCAGCCGCCCCAGGCGCAGGCGGCTCTCGTCGCGCAGGGCCTGCACCCGCGGCTGCTGCGCCCAGGGGCGCAGGCGCTCGGCCAGGGCGGGCGGCAAGCGTTCGAGCAGCGCTTCGCTGTCCACCGCCAGCGGCCCCGGGCCGCAGTGGCGGCAGGCCGTGCGCTCGCCGCTGGGCGGTGGCGCCTGGCCTTCGCTGAGCAGCGCATCGAACTCGGCGGCCACGAACTCGCGCACCTCGCCCAGGCGCTGCAGCAGTTCGCAGGCCTCGGGCCGCAGGGGCTGCTCGCAGGCCAGGCCCATGCTGCGGGCGATCCACGCCAGGTCTTCGTCGGCGCTGGGCAGCAGGTGCGTCTGCTGGTCATCGAGGAACTGGATGCGGTGCTCGACGCGACGCAGAAAGACGTAGCCCGCGGCCAGCCGCTCGGCGGCGTCGGCCTTCATCAGCCCGCACGAGACCAGCCGCTGCAGGCCGCGCAAGGTGCTGCGCGTGCGGATCTCGGGGAACTGGCCGCCGCGCACCACGAGCATGAGCTGGACGATGAACTCGATCTCGCGAATGCCGCCGCGCGAGAGCTTCACATCGTTGGCGCGCTCGGGGCGGCCGGCGGCGCGGCGCTGCGCTTCTTCGCGGATCTTGCGGTGCAGCTGGCGCAAACCTTCGAAGACGCCGTAGTCGAGGTAGCGCCGGTAGACGAAGGCCGTGACCAGCGAACGCAGGGCCAGTGCGCGGCCGCCCGTCACCGCCGCGCGCGGCGCGACGACGCGGCTCTTCAGCCAGGCGAAGCGCTCCCATTCGCGGCCCTGCACCTGCAGGTATTCCTCGAGCATGGCCAGGCTCACCACCGGCGGGCCCGAGTTGCCGTTGGGCCGCAGCGCCAGGTCCATGCGGAAGACGAAGCCGTCGTCGGTGGTGTCACCGATGAGCGCGAACAGCCGCTTGGCGACGAGTCCGAAATATTCGTGGAAAGAGCAGGGCCGGGGCCCGGCGGTGTGGCCTTCGTCTTCGTAGACGTAGATGAGGTCGATGTCGGACGAGACATTCAGCTCGCGCGCGCCGAGCTTGCCCATGCCGACGATCCAGAAATCGCTGCGCCGGCCCTCGGGGTTGACGGGCGGGCCGTGGCGCTCGTCGGCCTCGGCCAGGGCCTGCGCCAGCGCCAGCTCCAGCGTGGCTTCGGCCAGGTCGGTCATGCAGCCCGTCACCGCGTCCAGCGCCGCGCCCTGTTCGATGTCGAGCACGGCCAGGCGCTCGAGCACGAGCTGGCGCGCCACGCGCAAGGCCGAGGGCAGTTCGCGCCCGCCGGCCACCAGGCGCTGGACGAGCGCGGTGATCTCCTCCTGGCCCGGTGTGCCCGGGGGCAGCAGCGGCAGTTCGTCCGCATAGCGGCGACGAATGCGCTGCACGAAGCGGCTGTGCGCGGCCCAGGCAGCGGTGGTCGGCATTCTTGAACCCTCGGCGGTCATCTCGCTGCGGCGCCGCCTTCGGGTGTGCGGCTGGCTGGTGGAACGTGGAGCGTGGAGCGTAGTCGGCTTCGCATGGCCCACTGAGGCAGGGGGAATTGGGGGGTGCGAGGCGGTTGCGTCGGCCCGCACAATGCGCCGCATGAAGATTGCCGCCGTGCAGATGATTTCGGGCCCCGGGTGGCCGGCCAACCGCGATGCCGCGGCCCGGCTCGTGGGCGAGGCCGCCGCTGCGGGCGCCCGGCTCGTGGCCTTGCCCGAGTATTTCTGCCTGATGGGCCAGCGTGACACCGACAAGCTCGCGCTGGCCGAGACCCCTGGCGCCGGGACGATCCAGGTCTTTCTCTCGGCGCTGGCGCGCGAACATGGCCTGTGGCTGGTGGGCGGCACGCTGCCGCTGCGGACCGATACGCCGGGCCAGGTGCTCAACCGCTGCTGCGTCTTTGCGCCCGACGGCAGCGAAGCGGCGCACTACGACAAGATCCACCTCTTCGCTTTCGACAACGGCCGCGAGAGCTACGACGAAGGCCGCACGCTGCGTGCCGGCGTCCGGCCCGTGGCCGTGCAGGCCGGGCCCTTGCGCGTGGGCCTGAGCATCTGCTACGACCTGCGCTTCCCCGAGCTCTACCGCGCCTTGATGAGCCCGCCCTGCGATCTGCTGTGCGTGCCCGCGGCCTTCACCCACACCACCGGCCAGGCGCATTGGGAGCTGCTGCTGCGTGCGCGTGCCATCGAGAACCAGTGTTATGTGCTGGCCGCCGCGCAGGGCGGCACGCACCCCAACGGGCGGCGCACCTGGGGCCACAGCATGATCGTCGACCCCTGGGGCGAGGTGCTGGAAGTGCTGGACGAAGGCGAGGGCTTCGTCATCGCCGAGGTCGACGCGCAGCGCATCGCCGAGGTGCGGCGGCAACTGCCGGCCCTGGAGCACCGCCGGCTGTAGCCGCGCGGCGCGTTTTGCATCGGCGGGCCGATGCCCGCCGGACTTCAGCGCAGGCCGAACATCATCCGCCGCGCCAGCCAACCCTTGAGCGGCGGCGCGGCCTGCAGCGCAGCCAGGCCCAGGCCGCGCGCGGTGGCGGCGCCGGGCAGCTTCCAGGTGAAGCTGCGGGCGAGGAAGTCGGTGCTGAGGATCGTCGCCCAGCGGTCGGTGGCGCGGGCCCATTCGGCGCGCCGCAGCGCCGGCTCGATATCCTGCGCCCAGCGCAGCACGGTCACCAGTTCAATCGCGTCGCGCAGGCCCAGGTTCAGCCCCTGGCCGGCCACCGGGTGCAGGGTCTGCGCGGCGTTGCCGATGCGCACCGTGCGGCCCTGGGCCAGCGTGCGCTCGGCGTGCAGGCCGAGCGCGAAAGGTTGCAGTGGCGTGATGCCCACCAAGCGGCCGGCCGCCGGCGGGACGACGGTATTCAACACCGCCAGCCGCTGCGCGTCGCTGAGCTCGCGCACGGGGTCGTCGCCGGCCGGCACGCACCACACCAGCGCCGCGCGGGGCTGGCCCGCCAGCGAGGGCAGCGGCAGCAGCGCGACCGGGCCATGGCGGGTGAAGCACTCGAAGGCCATGCCCCGCGCTGCGCCTTCCAGCGTGACGCTGCCGACCCAGGCCGTCTGCCGGTAGTCGTGCCGGAACGCGGGTCGGCCCTTGGGCACCAGGGTCTCGCGCGCCGGCTCGGTGAAGAGGCCGCCTTCGGCGACCACGGCCAGGTCGAAGCGCTCGGCGATGCCGGCATCGACCTCCACCCCGTCGGGCAGCGGCTTCAAGGCGGCCACCGGCGCACCGAAGCGCGTGCGCAGGCGCTGCGGTTCGGCCGCGGCGGCGGCCTCCCACGCGCGCTGCAGCGGTGCCACCAGCGCGCCGTAGCCCAGCACCGCGCCGAGCAGGGGCACCCCGAACTCGCTGGCGCGCAGCCGGACCTCGGGCTCGCCGAAGGCGCTGCCCCACGTGGGCGGCGCCTGCGAGACATGGACCTCGGTGATGGGTTCGGCGGCCGCTTCGGGCCAGGCACCCAGGCGCTGCAGGAACTGCACGCTGCCCAGCGAAAGCGCCAGGGTGCGCGGGTCGGCCGAGAGGTCGCGGTCCGCAGGCCGGGCGTCGAAGAGCGTGAGGCTCGCCTGCGGCAGCAGCCGCGCCGCGTGCAGCGCCAGCACCAGGCCCACCGGCCCCGCACCCACCACCGCAATCTGCCAAGCCGTATTGCCCAAGGCCAACTCCTTCGCCACCCCCTGGTGGGGTGCCGCGTATTATTCGCCGCACCTGTTCACTCCCCTCGGAGGACAAGCCCATGGCCCTGATGGATTTCATCAAGAAACAGTTCATCGACATCCTGGAGTGGACTGAAGACCACGACGGAACGATCGCCTGGCGCTACCCGATGGCGGGCAACGAGATCCAGTACGGCGCGTCGCTCACCGTGCGCGAAAGCCAGATGGCCGTCTTCGTCAACGAGGGCAAGGTGGCCGACGTCTTCGGCCCTGGGATGTACAAGCTCACGACGCAGACGCTGCCGGTGCTGACCTATCTGAAGAACTGGGACAAGCTCTTCCAGAGCCCGTTCAAGAGCGACGTCTATTTCTTCAGCACGCGCCAGCAGCTCGACCGGCGTTGGGGCACGACGCAGCCGGTGACGATCCGCGACAAGGATTTCGGCGCCGTGCGGCTGCGCGCCTTCGGCAACTACGCCTACCGCGTGGCTGACGCCAAGCTCTTCCATACCGCGGTCTCGGGCACGACCGCGCGCTACACAGTGGAAGACCTCGACGGCCAGCTGCGCGGCCTGATGCTGCAGCACCTCAGCGACGCGGTGGCGCAAAGCGGCGTGCCCTTCCTCGACCTGGCGGCCAACCAGGTGGAGTTTGCCAAGCAACTGCAGGAAGCCACGGCGCCCGGGTTCGCCCAGCTCGGCCTGGCGCTGGAGTCGGTGACGGTGCAGAACCTGAGCCTGCCCGAAGACCTGCAGAAGATCCTCGACCAGAAGATCGGCATGGGCATGGTCGGTGGCGACATGGGCAAGTTCATGCAGTACCAGACAGCGCAGGCGATCCCGAAGTTCGCCGAAGGCGCGGGCTCGGGGGGCGGCGGGAGCGGGATTGCTGGCGACGCCATGGGACTGGGCGCCGGCGTCGCGCTGGGCCAGATGATGGCGCAGCAGCTCAGCCAGGGCCTGCAGGGCGCCGGTGGCACAGCCGCCGCCGCGCCGGCGGCCGCCGCGGGCATGCGGCCCGACGAAGTGATGGCCACGCTGGAGAGGCTGGCCGACCTGAAGACCAAGGGCATCCTCACCGAGGACGAGTTCGCGTCGAAGAAGGCCGAGCTGCTGAAGAAGCTGGTGTGACCGCTCTGGCAGCGGCAGCTCAGGTGTCTACCAAGGCCTTGCGCGGAACCGGCTTCGCCGGGCCGCTGCAAGAGCCCCCCCGGGGGGTGGCGAAGGCGCGCAGCGACAAGCCTGGGGGCCCACAGTGACTCGCGCCTACCGCGCCGCGTGCCCCAATTGCGGGGCAGCGGTCGAATTCGCCAGCGCCGCTTCGAGCAGCGCGGTGTGCAGCTTCTGCCGCAGCACGCTGGTGCGCGACGGCGAGGCCTTGCGGCGCATCGGCGTCAGCGCCGAGCTTTTCGACGACCACAGCCCGCTGCAGCTGGGCGCCAGCGGCACGCGCCAGGGCGTGGCCTTCACACTCGTCGGGCGGCTGCAGTACGGCTATTCCATGGGCCCCCAGGCGCCGGCTGCGCCGGCACCGCCCCCCGAGGGGGCAGGGTCGCCCGGCAAAGCCGGTTCGACCCTGGGCGGCACCTGGAACGAGTGGCACGCCCTCTTCGACAACGGACGGTCGGCTTGGTTGAGCGAGGACAACGGCGCCTACGTCATCGCCTTCGACGCGCCGCTGCCCGCCGACGCACCGGCGATCGACACGCTGCGCGCGGGGGGCCGAACCCTGGCCGAGGGCCGCGCCTGGGACGTGGCTTCGGTGGTGCGCGCCAGGCTCATCGCTGCGCAGGGCGAGCTGCCCACGCCGCCGCAGCTGCAAGGCGAGTTCACGGTCGTCGACCTGCGCAACCCCGCCGGCGAGGTGGCCACGCTGGAGGGCCGCGCGGCAGGCAAGCCGGGCTGGTCGGTGGGGCGCGCCGTGGCGCTGTCCGAACTGGCCCTGAGCGGCCTGAAGGAAACGAGCGAGAAGACGCTGGCCGGCCGCGCGATCGAATGCCCCAGCTGCGGCGCGGCGCTGGAGATCAAGCTCGCCAGCACGCAAAGCCTCAGCTGCCACCAGTGCCACGCGGTGGTGGACCTATCCGCCGGCGTGGGTGCCGAGCTCAGGCACTACCCGCAGAACAACGCCGGCGTGGGCGGTGCCGAGCCGCAGATCGCACTGGGCCGCAGCGGCACGCTGGCGCTGGGCGGCCCGCCCCTGCCCTGGCAGGTGGTGGGCTACCAGGAACGCTGCGACATCCCCGAAGACGCCGAGGAGGAAACCACCTTCTGGCGCGAGTACCTGCTGTACCACCGCAGCGAAGGATTTGCCTTCCTGGTCGACAGCAACGAGGGCTGGAGCTGGGTGCGGCCGATCACCGGCGCGCCCGTGGTGCGTGGCGAGCAGGCGCAGTGGCAAGGGGTGAACTACCGCCAGCGCTGGAGCTACGCCGCCAAGGTCACCTGGGTGCAGGGCGAGTTCTACTGGCGCGTGCAGCGCGACGAACGCGCCCAGGTCACCGACTTCGAGGGCAGCGGCCACGCGGCCCAGGCGCGGTTGTCGCGCGAACAGACCGCGGGCGAAGTCATCTGGTCGGCCGGCGAAACCCTGGACGCCGGGACGGTGGCCGACGCCTTCGTCATCGCCCCGGCGGCGCGCGCGGCGCTGCAGCGCGACGTGGCGCCGCTGTCATCCGGCCTGGGCCTGCGCAGGGGCGTCATCATCGTGATGGTGGTCCTGATGCTGATCGTGATCCTCTCGCAATGCAGTGGCGGCGGCTCGGCCGGCGGTGTGCGCACCGGGGGCGGGTCTTACGGTGGCTGGTCCAGCGGCGGCGGCCACAAATAGCAAGCAAGCACAAGGAGAGCGGAGATGATGGGAATCGAGTGGCTCAGGCCCGGCGTCTTCGTCGGCTCGGCACTGTTCGCGCTGCTGGGCGTGGCCGTGTTCTGGCTGTGCTTCGTGGTCATCGACAGGCTCACGCCCTACCAGCTGTGGGACGAGATCATCGAGAAGAAGAACGTTGCGCTGGCCATCGTGGTGGGCGCCATGTGCATCGCCATCGGGCTGATCGTGGCGGCCGCCGTGCACGGCTAGCCCCGCGCCGCTCAGCTGTAGGTTTCCCACTCCCGCCGCTCGGGGTGGTCGAGGTGCGGCAGGTGGTTGTAGCTCACCAGCATGTGCCGCCGGGGCGTGAAGGCGAACTCGGTGAGCGCGCTGTTGCGGATGCGCATGTTCAGATCGATGGTCGCAGCCGGGGCAGTGCCCAGCACCTGGCCCACGGCGGTGGCGATGGGCCCGCCGCTGCTGACCAGCAGCACATCGCCCTCGTGGGCCGTGCGCACATGGTCGAGCGCGGCGGTGATGCCGGCCACGAAATCGGCGTAGCGCGGCATGCCCACGGGCGCGGTCTCGCCGGCCATCCAGCGCTCCAGGCCCTGGCGCAGCAGACGAAAGTGGGTGCGGTAGGCCTCGGGTGTATCGAGCCTGCCCAGGGGCTGCGGGTGGATGGCGGCGATGAGCGCGGCGCCGTCGTACTCGTTCAGGCCGGGCCACTCCAGCGCGGCGGGCAGCTCGCCGTAGCCTTCGGCCAATGCGGCCAGCGACTGCGCATGGCGGCGCAGCGTACCGCGCAGCACGGCCTCGAAGCGCAGGCCGCGTTCGCGCATCCACTGCCCCAGCGCATGGCATTGGCGCGCGCCCAGACCACTGAGCTGGTCGTAGTCGGCGGCGCCGAACGAGGCCTGGCCGTGGCGCACGAGGTACAGGGTTCCCATGGCGGCGATTGTCCGGCGATTACAGTGGGCACCGTTCCGCACCCCGACCCCGCGCCGACCGCGGCCGCGCGCACTCTTGAGAGCCGACCCTCGATGAACCGTCCTGAACGATCGCCTGATTCAGCCTGGATGCTCGTCTTTGCGTGCTGGGTGATCGCCAGCCTGTCCACCTTGGGGGCGCTCTTCTTCAGCGAGATCATGCAGCTCCCGCCCTGCGTCCTATGCTGGTATCAGCGCATCTTCATCTTTCCGCTCGTGCTGATCCTGCCCCTCGGGCTCTTCCCCTTCGACGGCAAGGTCGTGCGCTACGCCCTGGCACTCACGCTCACAGGCTGGCTGGTCTCGCTGTGGCAGGTGCTGCTCATCGCGGGCTGGATACCCGAAGGGATCCAGCCCTGCACGCAAGGCGTGCCCTGCTCGGAAGTTCAGATCCAGTGGTTGGGCTTTGTCGACATACCGCTGCTGTCCTTCATCGCCTTTTCAACCCTCAATGCGCTGCTGATCGCGGCGCGCATCCGGAGCCCCCGATGAGCCGAAAATCCAAGCCGAACCCGCCCAAGGCGACGGGCCCGCAGCTGCCGCTCGCACCCCAGGCGGGCGCGACGGCGCGAAGAAACCTCTTCATCGGGGCGCTGGTGGCACTGCTCGTGGCCTTCGTGGCGGCGACCTTGATCTACAAGAAGGAAAAGGTGCAGTCCTCGCAGCTCGCCGCTGCGAGCCACCCACCGGCCCTGACGCGCGAACAGGCACCGACCTTCGGCAACGCCGATGCCAAGGTGCATATCGTGGAGTTCTTCGACCCGGCCTGCGAGACCTGCGCCGTCTTCTTTCCGCACGTCAAGAAGATGCTGTCGGCCAATCCGGACAGGATCCGGCTGTCGGTTCGCCATGTGCCGTTCCACAAGGGATCGGACCAGGTGGTGCGGGTCCTCGAGGCCGCCCGCAAGCAGGCCAAATACCTGCCGACGCTGGAGGCCCTGTATGCCTCGCAGCCGCGCTGGGCCGTGCAGCATGAAGCCCGAATGGATCAAGTCTGGGAGGCGCTGGGCGGCCTCGGGCTCGATCTCGACCGGCTGCGCAACGATATGCAAGCCCCCGAGATTTCCCAGCGCATGGCGCAGGATATGGAGGACGCCCGGGTCCTGGGCGTGACCAAGACACCGGAGTTCTTCGTCAACGGGCGGCCCCTGCCCAGCTTCGGGCTGGAACAGTTGAAGTCGCTGGTGAACGAGGAACTGGGCCGCGCCTATCCCTGAGCCGGCCCGAGAGTCCGCCGCCGCAGGCCGGCCCACCTTGAACGACTCTCGCCGGATGCCCACGGTCGCCGCCCCCGCCGAGCCTGCCGGGCAGGCCGCTTCGGCCCGCGTGTCGCCGGCCGAGCTGGCCCTGCTGGTTTCGGTCTTCGTGGTCGCGGCCTGCGGGTTGGTCTATGAACTCGCCGCCGGTGCGCTGGCGAGCTGGTTGCTGGGTGACTCGGTGCTGCAGTTCTCCACCGTCATCGGCACCTATCTCTTTGCCATGGGGCTGGGCTCCTGGGCCAGCCGGCTGGTGCAGCGGCAGCTCGTCGCGCAGTTCCTGCGCATCGAGCTGCTGGTCGGGCTCATCGGCGGGCTGATGCCGGCGGCGCTGTTCGTTGCCCACAGCACGCTGCCGGCGCAGGCGGACGGGGCATTCCGCGTGCTGCTGTACGCGCTGGTGGGTCTGATCGGCATGCTGGTGGGGCTGGAGATCCCCCTGGTGATGCGCATCCTGAAGAGCCACTTCAGCCCGCGCTGGGCGCTGAGCGAGCTGGTCGCGCAGGTGCTGACCTTCGACTACCTGGGCGCGCTGGTGGTGGCGGTGGCCTTCCCGCTGCTCTTCGTGCCGCACCTGGGGCTGGTGCGCACCGGCCTGTTCTTCGGCCTGCTCAACGCCGCGGTGGCGGTGTGGGCGCTCTTCATCTTCCGCGGCGAGCTGCGCCAGTGGCGCGCCCATGCGCTGGCCTGTGCCGCAGTGGTCGCGGTGCTGGGCGCGGCGATGCTGGGCGCCGAGCACCTCACCACCTGGGCCGAAGACCGTTTCTACGGCGACGACGTGATCGTGCGCGAAAGCAGCGACTACCAGCGCGTCGTGGTGACGGCCGGGCCGGCAGGGGTGCGCCTGTTCCTCAACGGCAACCTGCAGTTCCACTCGCGCGACGAATACCGCTACCACGAGACGCTGGTCCACCCGGCGCTGGCCGCTTACTCCGCGCAGGGTGCGCCGCGGCGCGTGCTGGTGCTGGGCGGCGGCGACGGCATGGCCGTGCGCGAGGTGCTGCGCTACCCCGGCGTGGCGCAGGTCACGCTGGTCGAGCTGGACCCGCACATGACGCAGCTCTTCGCGCGCCACCCGCTGCTCAGTGCACTCAACGGCGGGGCATTGGCCAGCCCCAAGCTGCGCATCGTCAACGCCGACGCCTTCAGCTGGCTCGAAGCCCATGTGGCCCGGGGCGGCGAGAGCTTCGATCTCATCATCGTCGACTTCCCCGACCCCACCAACTTCGCGCTGGGCAAGCTCTACACCACGAGCTTCTACCAGCGCGCCGACCAGGCGCTGGCCGCGGGCGGCTACATGGTGGTGCAGACGACCTCGCCGCTGGTGGCGCGCAAGAGTTTCTGGACCGTGGTGGCCACGCTCGAAGCCGTGGGCCTGGCGACGACACCGCTGCACGTGCATGTGCCGAGCTTCGGCGAATGGGGCTTCGTCATCGCCGGGCGTCGGCCCTGGCGCCTGCCCACCGCGCTGCCGCCGGGCCTGCGCTTTCTTACGCTCGAGGGGCTGCCCGCGCTGCTGCAGTTTCCGCCCGACATGGCGCGGGTGCCGGCGCAGCCCAACCGGCTGAGCAACCAGGTGCTGGTGACCACCTTCGAAGAGGAATGGGGCAAGGTCACGCATTAAGGACGGCCGGTCCCACGCGCCGGCAACTGCTGGGCGCGGGCGGCCTGGCGCTGGCGGGCTGCACGCCGCGCGAGGCCGCGCCGGTGCCTGCCGTCTGGCTGGGTGCGCGGCACGAGCGTGGCCACCGCCTGCGCGAGCCACAGCGCCTGCCCGCGCCCGCCGTGCAGCGCCGCGCGGGCGTGCTGGTGGTGGGTGCCGGCGTCGCCGGCCTGGCCGCGGCGCGGGCCTACGCACGCGCGGGCCATGGCGACGTCCATCTGCTGGAGCTGGAAGATAGCGCCGGCGGCAACAGCCGCGGCCACACGCTCGCCGGCATGGGCTGCCCGCTGGCGGCGCACTACCTGCCGCTGCCGGCACCCGAATCGCACGAGGTGGCCGAATGGCTGCACGAGATCGGCCTGCTCAGGAGCGAGTTCGGCCGCACCGTGCCCGACGAGCGCCATCTCTGCCACAGCCCGCAGGAGCGTTTGTTCATCGATGGCGCCTGGGTCGAGGGCCTGCTGCCGCCGGCCGACCCGGCCTCGCCCATGGCCCGGCAAGTGCAGCGCTTTGCCAGCGAGGTGGCGCGGCTGCAGCGCGGGCCGAATGGCGGCCGCGCCTTCGCCTTGCCGGCCCATCGATCGCCTTGGACGGCCGAGATCGCCGCGCTGAACGACACCCCCTTCGCGCACTGGCTGGACACGCGTCAATTCGACGACGCCCGCCTGCGCTGGTACCTGGACTACTGCTGCCGCGACGACTACGGCGCCGGCATCGCCGCGGTTTCGGCCTGGGCCGGCGTGCACTATTTCGCCAGCCGCCACGGCTTTCACGCGCCGGGCGAGCTGGAGGGCGAGCGCGAAGCGGTCTTCACCTGGCCCGAGGGCAATGCCTGGCTGGTGCAGCGCCTGGCCGCGCCCTGGGCCGGCCGGCTGCACACCGGCCGCACGGTATTGCGGGTGACGGAAACCCGGCATGCGGTGCAAGTGCTGGCCTGGGACGAGGCGGCCCAACAGGTCGAGGCCTGGACCGCGCCGCAGGTCGTGCTGGCGCTGCCGCTGTTCGTGGCGGCGCGGGTGCTCGAATCGCCGCCGCAGGCCCTGCGCGAGGCCGCCGCGCGGCTGGCCTGCGCGCCCTGGCTTGTGGCCAACCTGCACCTGCCCGAGCCGCTGCCCGACCGCGCCGATGGGGCGCCGCCATCGTGGGACAACGTCGTCTACGGCAGCGCCGGCCTGGGCTATGTGGACGCCATGCACCAGAGCCTGCGCCCGCATGCCGGGCCCACGGTACTGACGGCTTATCACGCACTGCCGCTCGGCCAGCGCGCCGCGCTCCTGGCCGACGACCCCGCACCCTGGGCCGAACGGGTGCTGCAGGATCTGCAGGCCGCGCACCCCGATATCCGCCGCCTTGTGCAGCGCATCGAGCTGATGCGCTGGGGCCACGCCATGGCCATCCCGCAGCCCGGCGTGCACGGCCACCCGGCGCTGCAGGCCTTGCGCGCGGCGCGCGGCCGGGTGCGTTTCGCGCATGCCGACCTGGCGGGCTATTCGGTCTTCGAGGAAGCCTTCACCGCCGGCTGCGAGGTGGCCGGGGCCTGAGCGCGTGAGACCCTGCGCCACGCGGCGCGCGCCACTGCGCTACGCTCTGCCGTTCATCCACCCACACTGCCCAACCACCATGCAATACCGCCGTCTCGGCCGCTCCGGCCTTCGTGTCAGCACCTTGTCCCTGGGTTCCTGGGTCACCTATCACAACCAGGTCGATACCGGCGCGGCGGCGGAGATGATGGCCGCCGCCTTCGACGCCGGCGTCAACTTCTTCGACAACGCCGAGGTCTACGCCTCGGGCCGCAGCGAAGAGATCATGGGCCAGGCCTTGAAGCAGCTCGCCTGGCCGCGGCTGAACTACCTGGTCTCGACCAAATTCTTCTGGGGCCTGGACCGCACGGGCGACGCCGTCAACCGCAAGGACACGCTGAATCGCAAATACCTGATGCAGGCCATCGACGGCTCGCTCAAGCGCTTCGGCCTGGAGCACATCGACCTCATCTACTGCCACCGCAGCGACCCCCACACCCCGGTGGAGGAAACCGTGCGCGCGATGAGCGACATCATCACCCAGGGCAAGGCGCTGTACTGGGGCACCAGCGAGTGGTCCGCGGCCGATATCCGCGCGGCCTGGGAGATCGCCGAGCGCCACCACCTGCACAAGCCGGTGATGGAGCAGCCGCAGTACCACCTCTTCCACCGCAAGCGCGTGGAGCAGGAGTACGCGCGGCTGTACGACGAATGCGGCCTGGGCCTGACGACCTGGAGCCCGCTGGCCAGCGGCCTGCTCACCGGCAAGTACCGCACCGGCCTGCCCGAAGGCAGCCGCGGCGCACTGGAAAACATGGCCTTCCTGCGCGACGGGCTGGTCGACCCGGCGAAGAACGCCGCCGTGGCGCAGCTCGAACCCATCGCCGCCGAGCTCGGCGGCACGCTGGCGCAACTGGCCATCGCCTGGGTGGCGAAGAACCCGCGCGTGAGCACCGTCATCACCGGCGCTTCGAAGCTCTCGCAGCTGCAGTCCAACCTGGGCGCGCTGGACCTGCTCGACAAGCTCACGCCGGAAGTGATGGCACGGATCGACAAGGCCACCGCAGCGCTGGCGGGCTGAGGCCGGGGCCGGCCGCGCAGGAGGCGCGGCACTCGGTTTTCAGTTGTTGATCTTGCCCAACGGGGCCCAAACCGGCGGTACCGTCAAACGCATCCCGTCGGCTTGGGCAAGCCGCCGTACTTGGTGATCGGTTTCATGGGGCCCGTCATCCAGATCTTGAACAGGTCCTTCTGGTCTTCACCGAGATATTTGGCGAACTTGCGGATCGGCGGCACCACGCTTTCCTCTTCGTAAAACTCGCGCGCCTTGAGGATGTGGTTCCACTTCACGTCGTCCAGCTCGAAACCGTCGGCCTCGGCCATGGCACGCCCGATCGTCGGCGTCCACAGGTTCATGTTGGCGAGATACCCGTCGCCATCGCGTTCAGGCAATTCCATCTGTGCACCTCTCGGAGTCTTGAAGGCCGTTGTCGGGGATGCACTGCACGAGGCAGTGCCAGTCCACTCTACTTGAGTGAGTGGCTCGGACATGCCGCAGGGCCATTGCCCGGGGGTCGACGGACCCTGGCTCACGGTCAGGAGGGCGCTCCGGCTTTTCTTCCCAGGGGCGCGTACAGGTGCCGCTGAAACCCGACGAAGACCTTGCGTACCTGGTCGGGCCTGCCAAGCTGTGCAAAGGCGTCGTTCAGCGCCTGGTACTTCAGGCGCAGCAGCGGCGACAGCTTCTCGGCGTCGAGCTCGTCCACACCCTGCCTGACGTACTGCGCCAACACGAAATCGACGAACGCCTGCTGCTTGTCGGTGCACTCGGCGGACGTCGCTGACTTCGCTGCCGCAGCGCGTTCGGCCCGTGTCACAGGCTCTGCCGCGAAGGCCACGTAAGCCAGCACATCGTAGAGGTCGCTGTTCTCGGCCTCGATGATCTTCTGCATCTCGGCAAGCGGCTCCCGGCCGAAGCCCTTGTCGGCCAGCCCGGCCAGCATCGCCTTGCGGGTGTCCGGGGCGCTCCAGAGGCGCCGCAGCTCGTCCTCGTCCTTGAAGAACTCGGGCAGCGCGCCGTACAGCACTTCCAGGAACTGGGCTGCCGACATCGGGCGCCCGTCGGCGCTCCAGAACGTCGTGGCCGTCATGGACTGGATTTTGCGTTCCTTCCCGTCGGCCAGCTTGATCTTGATCTTCGCCGGCGGCGGGTCGACGAATGGCGGCGGCGCGGGCTCGCCTGCTGGCACATCGGTCGCGCCATTCCCGGTGCGCGGTGGCCCTGGCTCAGGCTCTGCCGGTGCGAGCGGCTCGCCATCCCACTCCGGGTCGCTGAAGTGGTGGTGCGCCTTCACGAAGTCATAGATCGTGAAGTGGTCCTTGCCGTCGTACAGCCGCGTGCCGCGGCCGATGATCTGCTTGAACTCGATCATCGAGGCCACCGGCCGCATCAGCACGATGTTGCGCACGTTGCGCGCATCCACGCCGGTGGAGAGCTTCTGCGACGTGGTCAGCACCGTCGGAATGGTCTTCTCGTTGTCCTGGAAGTCGCGCAGCGCCTGATCACCAATGGCGCCGTCGTTGGCTGTCACCCGCGCACAGTAGTTCGGGTCGGCGCTGGTCTTTGTCTGGTTGATCAAGTCGCGCACCGCCAGCGCGTGGGCCTGGGTGGCGCAGAACACGAGGGTCTTCTCGCGCTGGTCGATCATCCCCATCATGAGCTTGACCCGGAAGGACTCGCGCTCCTTGATCTCGATGATCTTGTTGAAGTCCTTCTCTTCGTAGCGCTTGCCGGCCTCGATGTCGCCCTGCACCACCACGTCGTCGGGCGTATAGACGTACTCGTCCAGCGTGGTGGCGATCTGCTTGACCTTGAACGGCGTCAGGAAGCCGTCGTTGATGCCCTCCTTCAGCGAGTACACAAAAACCGGCTCGCCGAAGTAGGCGTAGGTATCGGCGTTGAGGGTGCGCTTGGGCGTGGCGGTCAGGCCCAGTTGCACCGCCGGCGCGAAGTAGTCGAGGATGGCGCGCCAGCTGCCTTCGTCGTTGGCGCCGCCCCGGTGGCACTCGTCAATCACGATGAAGTCGAAGAAGTCGGCCGGGTAGTCGCCGAAGTACGGCGAACCGCCGGGGCCGCTCATGAAGGTCTGGAAGATGGTGAAGAAGATGCTGCCGTTCTTGGGCACCCGGCCCCGTCTGCGGATGTCGTCCGGGGCAATGCGCACCAGGGCATCGTCGGGGAAGGCCGAGAAGGCGTTGTAGGCCTGGTCGGCCAGGATGTTGCGGTCGGCCAGGAACAGGATGCGCGGGCGGCGCGTGGGCTCGGCCCCGCTGCGCCAGTCCGTTAGGTTCCAGCGGCTGTGGAACAGCTTCCAGGCGATCTGGAAGGCGATGAACGTCTTGCCGGTGCCAGTGGCCAGTGTCAGCAGGATGCGCGTGTTCGTCGGTCTTGGCCCGGCCTCGATGGCCTCCAGCACCCGCGTGATGGCGATGTCCTGGTAGTAGCGTCCTTGCCAGTTGCCGCCCTTGTCCTCGAAGGGCACGGCGGCGAAGCGGTCGCGCCAGGCACTCACGGAGGCGTTGGTCAGCTTCCACAGTTCTTCGGGGCTCGGGTAGCTGGCCACGTCGGCCTCAAAGCCGGTGACCATGTCGATGCCGTAGATCGCCTGGCCGTTGGTGGCGAACGCGCTCCGCACCGCCAGCTTCGCGGCATAGCTCTTGGCCTGGCCGACACCCTCGGTGAGGGGTTTGTCCCAGGCCTTGGC
The DNA here is from genome assembly GCA_030681795.1 of Rubrivivax sp. Lineage (GTDB taxonomy): Bacteria > Pseudomonadota > Gammaproteobacteria > Burkholderiales > Burkholderiaceae_C > Rubrivivax. Next base: position 32,665 of record JAUXRG010000019.1, on the reverse strand, counting down.
CTCGATCACGGCCAGCTTGGTGTTGCGATAGACGAGAACGTAGTCGGCGATCTCGGCCTTCGCCCGCAGGCTCTGCCCGCCCTTGCCGCCCCCGCCCTGCAGCCGGCCCAGCGTGATGCCGTGCTCGCGCAGCACGCGGCTGCCATCGACCACGCCCCAGCCGGCGGCCTTCAGGGCGGGGTCGATGTGCTCGGCGCGGGTTTCGGCTTCGTTCATCGGCCTACCTCGCCGGGAAGCGCACCCAGGCGGGCTGCAGCCTGGCCTGGCCAGTCAAAACTGGATCAAGAAAATGGCTTGCAACCAAGCAGCGCCAAGTTGTTGATTTGGTTGGAAAAACCCCGAACTCGTGCTCCATGACTGCTCCCGGAATCAAAACCCGATCAAGAAACTTCAGGCCCAGTGCGGCACGTAGCCCGCCCGCGGGTGGTCCGGGTCGGCCACCCGGATCAGGCCCGCCTCCAGCGTCTTGTTGATCACCGCCGTCGCCTGGGCGGGTCAATCTGCCCAGCGCGCGATTCGGCTTCGTTCATGGCGTTGCTCATCGAATCGATCAGGTCTTGCCCGGTAGCTTGGGCGCCTTCTTGGCTGGCAGGGCCAGATAGTTGTCACCCGACACCACGCGCCGCCCTGTCTGTGCTTCCAGTTGCAGCCGCGCGCGCTTGGCAATGCCGCCACCGGCCTTGGCGGCAGTCTGGTTCTCGGGCATCCCAGTGGCCTCGGTGTTCTCGGCAATCTGCCGGGTGGAAAGCTCAGCCAGCGCCGTGAAGATCAGCTCGGCCTCGGACATGTGGTCGCGCAGGTTGTGGGTCTGCAGGCCCTTGATCTTCTTGTGGTCCTTGACGCTGATGCCCGTCCACTCCTGATGAATGATGTTGGTCAGGATGGCGAATTCCTGGCCCTCCTTGATCTCGTGCTCGCGCCAAAAGTCGGTCAGCTTGTTACGGGTTTCTTGGCCCGTCATGCGCTGTTGAATCCACTTGTCGCTGCGGCCGTGCTTTTGCCAAGTCTCGCGCGCACGGTCCAGCGACAAGGCCGGGTCGGCCATCTCCTGCATGCGCTCGTAGCCCACTTTGGCCAGCCACAGCTTGATGGGTTCGGCCTTGGGGCTGGGGACGCTTTGCACGATGCGCAGCAAGGTGGCGGCGCTGGCACAGTCCGTCAGGCGCTGCTTGCCGTCGGGGGCCGGCAATTTCAACTGTACGATTTTCTCGTACGGTTGCTCGGACCCCGCCTCTTGCGCCAGCTTGCGCTTCAGGTCCGACCAGTAGCGACGGGCGCTGCTGCTGTCGGTGAGCACCTGCACCACGTCGATGACCGAGAACCACCAGGTTTCGGTGGCCTCGTCGTAGACGCGGCGAATGGCCTGGCCGTCAAACTGCGTCGGCAAGATCTTCATCTGTTCGCTCCCTGTCTGGTCTTGTGCCGCGATGATGCCGGACTACAGGGCACCGCTGAAGGCCTGGTGCAGCAGGGACTTCTTCAGCTCTGCGAGGGCGGCGAGCTTGCGCTCGTAGGTCGCAGCAAGTGCCTGGCACTCAGACTCCGCCGCTCGAAGGGCTTCGGTAACTTCTGCCTGCTTTGCTCGTGAGGCCGGGAACGAGATCAGTAATGGAGCGATGTCGTAGTTATTGATCTGCGGTATGGACGAGCCCGTGCCCAGCTTTCGCATGTCCACGGTGAGGAAGTACAGATACAGGAACTCCGGCGTGACCTTGTCAGACGGGATCACCGACATGATGTTGAGGTCGGCACACATGTCCACCAACGCAAGCCGCTTCTTGTTGGTGAGGATTGCGCCACCCCGCTTCGGAAATAACACTGCCCCGGCAGGGATCAGCCAGCTTGGTTTGATGTCCGCCCGATTCAGGAACCGAATCGAGGTTGTCACACCGTCACGGTTTGCCGGCATCGTCATCTCGGCCACCTTGACATACGGGACATCGCCGGCCGAGCGCTCGATTCCCACCGGTACCGTCGTCCCGCTCCTGAGCGTGCAGGCATCACCTATGCACATCTCAATCCAGCCTTCACCACCACGCCGAAGGGCTACTGCGAGCTGAAGCTCGAACAACTCGCGGGCGTTCCGCAGGTTCTTCTCGGCGTTGGCCTTGGCGGTGGCGATGCCCTCGAAGGCTTCGTCGAGGATGGCGACGATGCGGTGCTGCTCGTCGAGGCCCGGGACAGGCACCGAGAACTGCAGCAGGTCATCGAACTTGAGATTGTTGATGTTGACGCCATCGGACAGCGTCGCGATGAACGCCTTGTAGGCAGGCGACGTGAGGGCATGAAACAGGTAGCGGCCATTGACACCATGCACGGGCGAAATCTGTCCCATGAAACCGCCAAACGCATACCCGTAGTCGGCATCGACATAGGCGATCTTGCCCAGGTGCGCTTTGCTGCCGCTCGCTGTGCAGATGAGCAGCGAACCCTTGCGGACTCTCTTGGCCGCAGGAACGGACACTGTGTCTGAGATGTACCTCAGATCGGAGAGATCGAGCGTGTGGGTTGCCAAGTCGACGTTGTTCGCGCGCAGCACGACGTTGCTGGACACATCGACTTCGTCGGACTTCCCATAGGTGAGGCCGCGCTGAAACGCGCATAGCTCGCCCAGCGGCTTCGCTTCCCAACCGGCCATCACGCGACCAAGCCCCGCATCGTCGCCAGCACTTCCGCGCTCTCAGCATCCAACGCTGCGATCTCGTCGAGGATGCGCTGCCTCATTCGATCTTCGCCCCGGTCCATTCCTGCAGTTTCCTTTGCAACTCCTCCTTGCTCGGCAAATACAGGCTGTACTCCCGCGCATGGATGTTGGCGTCCGCCGGTAGCGTGATCTCCACCAGCGCCTCGTTCTTCTTCTTGCACAACACGATGCCCACAGTGGCGTTCTCGCCTTCGGCCTTCACGAAGCGGTCGAAGTAGTTCACGTACATCTGCATCTGGCCCAGGTCCTGGTGGGTCAGCTTGCCGAGCTTCAGATCGATCAGCACATAGCAGCGCAGCAGGCGGTTGTAGAAGACCAGGTCCACGAAAAAGTGGTCGCTGTCAAAGGTGAAACGCTTTTGCCTGGCCTCGAACAGGAAACCCTTGCCCAGTTCCAGCAAGAACTGACCGATCTGGTTGATGACGGCGGCTTCCAGGTCGGACTCGGAATAGCCGGCCTGCTCTGACAGCCCGAGGAACTCCAGCACCAGCGGTTCCTTGAGCACATCGGCCGGCTGGCTGACGATCTGCCCCTGGCGTGCCAGCGCACGGATGCCTTCCTTGTCGCGGCTCAGGGCCAGGCGCTCGAACAAGCCGCTGTCGAACTGGCGCTTGAGTTCGCGCAGCGTCCAGCCTTGGCCTGCGGCTTCGATTTCGTAGAAGCTGCGCTCGTCGGCGCTCTTGACGCCCAGCAGAAACACGCAGTGCGACCAGCTCAACCGGAACGCGCTGAATTGGTCAGACACCGTCTGACCTTTCTCTGCCGGCAGCAATGGGGCAGACAGTGTCTGACCAATTTGAGCGGCGTTCTGCAGGTAGAACTGGCGCATCAGCTTCAGGTTGGTCAGCGAAAAGCCGCCGCCGAACTCGGCCGTCAGCGCTTGCGCCAGCTTGTTGAGTACATCCTTGCCGTAACCGGCACGCGAACGACCCTGCTGCTCATGCTCAACGATATGGCGGCCGATCTCGAAGTTCGTGCGCACCTGGACCAGATCAACGCCGCGCGCCACGGTCTGCCGGGCGGCCACCACCAAGGCCTGGATGCGTGCATGCAGGGCGGCATCATCACCGCCCGTTGGCGCTTTGGCCGATGGCTGGGACTTGCTCACATCAACCCCCGTATCGTCGCCAACACTTCGGCGCTCTCTGCATCCAGCGCCGCGATCTCGTCGAGGATGTCCTGCGGCGAACGCAGCGCGACCTCATCGCCGCCGTTCGGGTTCTTCACCGAAAGGTCGTAGGTGGCGGTGGCTATGCCAGCCACGTCCACCGTCCAGCTCTGCACCGAATCGGCGAAGCTCTTCTGCCGCTCGACAAAGTCACCCAGGTCGTCGTCGTTCAGCGGGTTGGTCTTGCCCATGTTCCGCCCCGGGTTCAGCTGGTAGAACCAGACCTTGCGCGTGGGCGCGCCCTTCTCGAAGAACAGCACCACGGTCTTGACGCCGGCGCCCTGGAAGGTGCCGCCCGGCATGTCCAGCACCGTGTGCAGGTTGCAGCTCTCCAGCAGCAGCTTGCGCAGGCCGGTGCTGGCGTTGTCGGTGTTGCTCAAGAAGGTGTTCTTGATGACGATGGCCGCGCGCCCGCCGACGCGCAGCGTCTTGATGAAGTGCTGCAGGAACAGGAAGGCCGTCTCGCCGGTCTTGATGGGGAAGTTCTGCTGCACCTCCTTGCGTTCCTTGCCGCCGAAGGGCGGGTTGGCCAGGATCACGTCGTAGCGGTCGCGGTCCTGGATGTCGCTGAGGTTGTCGGCCAGCGTGTTGGCGTGCGTGACGTTGGGCGCCTCGATGCCATGCAGGATCATGTTCATGACCGCGATGACGTAGGCCAGGCTCTTCTTTTCCTTGCCGTAGAAGGTGCGCGTCTGCAGCGTCTTCAGGTCGTCGGCCTTGGTGGCCTGCGGCAGCAGGTGGTCAAAGGCCTCGCACAGAAAGCCGGCCGAGCCGCAGGCGCCGTCGTAAATGCGCTCGCCGATCTTCGGCGCCAGCACCTGGATCATGGCGCGGATCAGCGGGCGCGGCGTGTAGTACTCGCCGCCGTTGCGCCCGGCGTTGCCCATGTTCTTGATCTTGGCTTCGTACAGGTGGCTCAGCTCGTGCTTCTCGGTCTGTGAGCGGAAGCGCAGTTCGTCCACCAGGTCGATCACGTCGCGCAGGTTGTAGCCGCTCTGGACCTTGTTCTTGATCTCGCCGAAGACCTCGCCGATCTTGTATTCGATGATGTTGGGGCCGCTGGCGCGTTGCTTGAAGCCGGCCAGGTACGGGAACAGCTTGGCGTTGACGAAGTCGCGCAGGTCGTCGCCGGTCACAGCCAGGTTGTGGTCGAGCTTGCCGTCGGCCGTCTTGGGTGCGGCCCAGGCTTCCCAGCGGTAGGGCGCGTCGAGGATGAGGCTGTAGCGCTTGCCTTCGAGCTCGGCCACGGCGGCCTTGTAGTACTCCAGGGCGACGAGGTACTTCAGGAACAGCAGCCACGACGACTGCTCGGTGTAGTCCAGCTCGCTGGTGCAGCCGGCGTCCTTGTGCAGGATGTCGTCGATATTCTTGAAGGTCTGCTCGAACATGGCGCCACCACAATGCAAAACGGCTTGCAGTGTGCAATCACCTGCAAGCCGTCGATGGGTTTGGTGGCCTGGGGCGGAATCGAACCACCGACACGCGGATTTTCAATCCGCTGCTCTACCAACTGAGCTACCAGGCCTGAAGAGCGAAAGATTATATCCGGCGCGTCTGCGCTGCTGGCTCTCAGGCCGCGCCGCGCTTGTTGCGCGACAGGTCCACGCCCAACTGCTTGAGCTTGCGGTACAGGTGCGTGCGCTCCAGGCCGGTCTTCTCGGCCACGCGCGTCATCGAGCCGCCTTCCTTGGCGAGGTGGAACTCGAAGTAGCTCTTCTCGAAGGCATCGCGGGCTTCGCGCAGCGGGCGGTCGAGGTCGAAACTCTGCTCCGAACGCGGGCCTTCGGCGCCCGCGGCCTGCGCTCCGGCGGCGCCGCTGGCCAGGCCGGGGGGCTCGCCCTGGCCCAGCAGGTCGGGGCGCAGGTACCCGGCGGCCGCCGCCAGGCGTTGCGCGGGTTTGACGAGGGCCTGCTCGACCGCGCGCAGCAGCTTTTGCAGCGTGACGGGCTTTTCCAGGAACGCGCTGGCGCCGTATTTGGTGGCCTCCACCGCGGTGTCTATGGTGCCGTGGCCGCTCATCATGATCACGGGCATGGAGAGCTGGCCACCGGCCGACCACTCCTTGAGCAGTGTCACGCCGTCGACGTCGGGCATCCAGATGTCGAGGAGAACGAGGTCGGGCCGCAGCGATTCGCGCACCTGGCGCGCCTGTGCGGCGTTCTCGGCCAGTTCGACGGTGTGCCCCTCGTCGGTGAGGATCTCGCAGAGCAGGGCGCGGATGCCCAGCTCGTCGTCGACTACCAGGATAGTTGCCATGCGGTGGGTGCCATTCCCTCTAGTGCGGGTGTCGTGCGACTTTAGTGCGCCGTGTGGCCCGTGGCCGGCTCGTTGCCGGCATCGGCACGCCCGGTCTCGCCGGCCGGGGTGAGGGCGAAGTTGGAAAATGATAGCGAAACCCGCGCCCCCGTGACGGGGCCATCGGGTTCGTCGCCTGCATGCAGGTTGACCACGCGCAGTTTCGCGCCATGTTCGTCGGCGATCTTCTTCACCACCGCCAGGCCCAACCCGGTGCCCTTGGCCTTGGTGGTGACATAGGGCTCGAACGCGCGCTTGAGCACCTTGTCGGCAAAACCGGGGCCATTGTCGATCAAGGTCAGGCGCACCGCGCGCAACTCGCCGTGTTCGCCGCGGGCCGCAGCCGTGAATATCTCGACCTGGCCGTCCGGGCGGTCGGCGACCGCGTCCAGCGCGTTCTGGACCAGGTTGTGAATCACCTGCCGCAACTGCGTCGCGTCGCCCATGATGCGCGGCAGCCCGGGTGCCGGGTGGGCCACCAGCAGGCCGTTGTCCAGCGCCTGGCCGTACAGGGCCAGCACTTCGCCCGCCAGCGCGTTGAGGTCCACCGGCGCCATTTTTGCGGCGGGCAGGCGTGCGTAGTCGCGGAACTCGTTGACCAGCGTCTGCATCGCCTGCACCTGGTTGACGATGGTGTGCACCGAGCGCAGCAGCAGCGCCTGGTCGGCGCCTTCGAGCTTGCTGGCCAGCCGGTGCTGCAGCCGCTCGGCCGAGAGCTGGATGGGCGTGAGCGGGTTCTTGATCTCGTGGGCCAGCCGCCGCGCCACCTCGGCCCAGGCCGCGCTGCGCTGCGCCGAGACGACTTCGGTGATGTCGTCGAAGACCATCAGGCGCGCCCCCGGCGCCGCCGCGGCCTGGGGGCTGGCCTCCGGCAGCGTGGCGCCGCGCACCAGCAGCGTCAGCGTGGTGCCGTCGCCGCGCACGAGGTCGAACGACTCCTGCCATTGGTCGCGCTCGCCGGCCTCGGGGCTGGTGGCCAGCAGTTCGAAGCGCTGCTCCACGCTGTGGGCGAATTCCTGCAGGTCGGGCAGCTCCGACAGGCGCCGCCCGCGCCAGGCCGACAGCGGGCGCTGCAGGATGCGCGTGGCGCCCGGGTTGACGGTGTCGATATGGCCTTCGCGGTCGAAGACGATGACGCCGGCGGTGAGCGTGTCCAGGATGGTCTGCAGCCGCGTTCTTGCGCCCTCGAGCTGGAAGACGCCGCGCTGCACCTGCTCGCGGGCGTCGGCCACCTGTGCCGTCATGGCGGCGAAGCTGCGCGTCAGGCCACCGAGCTCGTCGCCGCTGGCGAACACGGGCTTGGCGGTGAGGTCGCCGGCGGCCACCTGGCGCACGCCATCGGCCAGCAGCAACAGCGGCTTGGCCAGCTGGTTGCCCAGCACGATGGCCAGCAGCACGGCAGCGAATACCGCCAGCACGAGCGCCAGCGTGAGCGTGCCGATATACATGCGGCGCAGGCTATCGCGCGCCAGCGCGCGCTGCTGGTATTCGCTGTACGCCGCCTGCACGGCCAGGGCGTTGACGGCCAGCGCGCGTGGCATCGGCTGCACCACCATCAGGTAGCGCTCTTCGCTGGCCACCAACGCGATCTCGCTGCGCGGCAGGCGGCTGAGCGCACGCACGCGCGGGCCGGGGCTGCTGGGCCCGAGCGATTCCTCGTCCAGCCCTTCGACCTGGCTGGCCGAGCCGCTGAAGCGGGCCTGGCGCATCAGCGTGGCCGAGGGCCTTTCGGTGGGGCCTGCCGCGGCGCTGCCGCCGGCGGTGAACAGCACCTGGCCGCTGGGCCCCACGAGCGAGGCCTCGCTGGCGCCCATCTGCTCGCGCAAGCGCTCCAGGGTCAACGGCGCCACGGCCAGGCCGGCATCGGCCAGGCGCTCGGCGGCGATGCGCGTCTTGCCCACCAGGTCGGTGGTCAGCGTGTCCAGCGTGCCCTTGCCCAGGGCCAGGCCGGCATCCAGTGCGCCGGCCACCTTGACGTCGAACCAGGCCGCGATGCTGCGGTTGGCGAACTGGTACGACACGGTGTAGATCACCAAGCCCGGCAACAGCCCCACCACGGCGAAGATGCCGGCCAGCTTGATGAGCAGCCGGCTGCCGAACTTGCCGCGCCGCATGCGCACGACCAGCCGCGCCGCCACCAGGCCGATCACCAGCGTGAGCAGCGCGGCCACGGCCACGTTGACCCAGAACAGCCAGACGAAGTGCTTCTCGTAGAAGCCCCCGCCCTGGGTGCCGAAAGACAGCACGAAAGCCAGCACCAGCGCCGCGCCGGTGGTGGCCACGAGGGTGACGACCCAGCCCCAGCGGGCCGACGCAGTCATCGCGCGACCCCGGGCGCCCGTGTCTTGTGCTGAACCGGCACGCTCACGATCCCAGCTCGACCTTCAGCACCCGCGAGGCGCCCACGCTCCATTCGCCCTGGCCCCCCAGGCCGGCCAGGCCGAACTGCATCGGGCTGGGCAGCTGCGTGGTATCCAGTCGGTAGCTGAACTCCACGTAGTAGCTCTTGTCGGTGTCGAGCTGAGCCAGGTCGGCGAGCTTCCAGCCGGCGCTGCGCGAGGCCGCCGACAGGGCTTCGGTCAGCGTGGCGTAGGTCTGTTTGAGGCCACCCAGGCCCACCCGCCAGTTGCCGGTGAGCGGCTGGTAGGCCACGCGCCAGGAACGCACGACCCGGGCCACGCGCTCGTCACGCCAGTACCAGCGGTCGCGCAGGAGCTGCGCCTCGGCGACGAAGTAGAACGGCACGCCGCGCTGCAGCGCGTCTTCCACCGTCTTGGGCAGGTTTACGCGGGCGGCAAATTCGAGGTTCAGTGCGCCCTCGGCGCGGTGCGTCCCCAGCGTGACCAGCTCCACGCCTTGCGCCGCGGCAGGCAGCGGCAGCAGGGCGGCCACCAGCCACCACAGCAGAGCCAGCGCCGGCAGCAGGCCCTGCATGAAGTGGCGGCGGACCGGCGGCGGGTGCATGGGTGGCGGTATGTGGTGAGCTAGGTCTTGCGGATCAGCGCGTAGAAGAAGCCGTCCTGCAGCACCGCGCCACGGCCGTCCGCCCCCAGGCTGGCATTGTCGGGCAGCGGCAGCAAATGACCCGGCGAGTGCGCTTGCAGCAGCGCCGCGCCTGGGGGCTGGCGTTGCAAAAACGCGTCGATCTGCTGCTGGCCCTCGGCCAGGAAGATCGAGCATGTCGCATACAGCAGCTGCCCACCCGGTGCCAGCAGGGGCCACAGGGCGTCCAGCATTTCGGCCTGGATGCGCGCCAGGGCGTTGATATCGTCGGCGCGGCGCAGCCAGCGCACGTCGGGGTGGCGGCGCACGATGCCCGAGGCCGTGCAGGGCGCGTCGAGCAGGATGGCGTCGAAGGGCCGGCCGTCCCACCAGCCGCGCGGCGCGCGGGCATCACCCGCCTTGAGCTCGACCCGGGTGGATGGGGGCAACTGCAGCCGGTTCAGCGTGTCCTGCACCCGCGCCAGGCGCAGCGGGTCGCTGTCCAGTGCCAGCAGGTCCAGGTCGGCCAGTTCGAGCAGATGCGCGGTCTTGCCGCCCGGTGCGGCGCAGGCGTCGAGCACGCGGGCGCCGGGTTTCAGGCGCTGCTCGCCGAGCAGCAGCCGTGCCGCGCGCTGCGCCGCGGCGTCCTGCACCGAGACCTCGCCCTCGGCAAAGCCCGGCAGCTGCTGCACCGGGCAGGGCGCGGCCAGCACCACGGCCTGGCCGCCCAGGGCGGGGTCGGGCAGGACGCTGGCCGCGCGCCCCAGCGCCGCCAGGCCGGCGACATACGACGCGCCCGTGCCGCGGCGGGCGTTCACGCGCAGGGTCATCGGCGGGCGCTCGTTGGCGGCGAGCAGCAGTGCCTGCCAGGCCTGCGGCCAGTCGCGCTTGACGCGATCGACCCACCACAGCGGGTGGTTGTAGGCGCCCAGCGCGGACAGGCGCGCGGCCTGCACCACGGCGTCGCGTTCGCGCAGGAAGCGCCGCAACACGGCGTTGATGAAGCCCGCCGCCGCCGGCACGCGGCGGCGCGCCGCGCTCACCGCCTGGTCCACCAGGGTGTGCTCGGCGTAGGGCAGGGGCTCGCCCGGCCAGAGCAGGGCCAGGGCGGTGACGAGCAGGGCGTCGACGTTCGGCGCCGGCGTCTTGGGGGCGAGCTGCGCGCGCGCCTCGGTGGCGCTGCCCAGCCAGCGCAAGGTGTGGAAGCTCAGCGCCTGCACGCCCGGGCGCAGCGCGGCGGGCGCACGGGCCAGCACGTCGTTGAGCGAGCGGCCGGCGCGCACCGCCTGCACGGCGTCGGCCGTGTGCTCGAGCAACTGCGCCAGCGGCGGCCCGGGCGCGGCCGCGGCGGGGTGGGCGTTTGAAATGGCCTCGGTCATGTCCCCAGTCTAGCCGCCGCTCCTGCGCGGGCAGGCGGTGCGGCGCACAATGTGCCTCCCGCGATTCGGCTCCCGCCACGGAGACCTCCACGCATGGCCAGCCTCCCGCCCACCGCCGAGCGCACCGCGCGCATCTTCCGCAACGACGAGGAGCTGGCCCAGCTGCCGGCGTCCGAGCGCATCCGCTACCGGCTGGTGACGGCCGAGCGTCGCCACCACGCGAACGACAACATCTCGGCCTTCGTGCGCGAGGGCGAACTCGAAGAGCTGAAGGCCGAAGTGCAGGCCAAGGTGCAGGATCTGCTGCGCGCGCTGGTGATCGATACCGAGAGCGACCACAACACCCGCGAGACCGCGCAGCGCGTGGCCAAGATGTATATCGACGAGGTCTTCAGCGGTCGCTATGTGCCCATGCCCGCGGTGACCGAGTTCCCCAACGTCGAACGGCTCAACGAACTCATGATCGTCGGCCCCATCACCGTGCGCAGCGCATGCAGCCACCACCTGTGCCCGATCTTCGGCAAGGTCTGGATCGGCATCCTGCCCAACGAGCATTCCAACCTCATCGGTCTGAGCAAATACGTGCGCATCGCCGACTGGGTGATGAGCCGGCCGCAGATCCAGGAAGAGGCCGTGACCATGCTGGCCAACGAACTGCAGGAACGCGTGCGCCCCGACGGCCTGGCCCTGGTCATGGAGGCCGACCACTTCTGCATGCACTGGCGCGGCGTGAAGGACAATGATTCGGCGATGGTCAACAGCGTGATGCGCGGTGCCTTTCTCAAGGACGCCAACCTGAGGCGGGAGTTCCTCTCGCTGCTGTCGCGCAAGAACGGTTGAAGGAAACCCCATGCTCGTGCGCCTCATGTACGTCAGCCGCGCCGTGCCGGCGCTGGACCCCGAAGAGCTGGGGGCGATCCTGCGCCAGTCCAGGGCCCACAACCCGGCGATGGGCATCACCGGCGCGCTGTGCTACAGCGAGGGCATCTTCCTGCAGGTCCTCGAAGGCGGGCGCGGCGCCGTCAACCGGCTGTACTGCGCCGTCGCCGCCGACCCGCGGCACACGGATGTGGAACTGCTCAGCTACGAAGAGACCGCCGAGCGGCGGTTCGCAGGCTGGGCCATGGGCCAGGTCAATATGTCGCGCCTGAACCCGGCCGTGCTGCTCAAGTACTCCGAGCGTCCGGTGCTCGACCCTTATGCCGTCTCGGGCGCGGTGTCCATGGCGCTGTTCGAGGAGCTGATGGCCACGGCCTCCATCGTCGGGCAGTCCTGAAGTCGTTTCCCCATGAGCCACGACCACACCATTGCGCTGCCGCGCCTGCATCAGGCCATTGAACTCGTCGTGCGCGGCTTCGGCAGCAGCGAAGACGAAGTGCAGGCCGTCGCCGGCAACCTCATCGAAGCCAACCTCACCGGCCACGATTCGCACGGCGTGGGCATGCTGCCGCGCTATGCCCAGGCCTACCTGCAAGGTGACCTGAATCCCAACGCCCATGTGCGCGTGCTCAACGACGCGGGCACGCTGCTGCGGCTGGACGGCGGCGCAGGCTTCGGGCAGGTGATTGGCCGCGAGGCCATGGCGCTGGCCATCGCGCACGCGCGCGATCACGGCAGCTGCATCGTCGCGCTGGGCAACTCGCACCACCTGGGCCGCATAGGCGCGTGGGCCGAACAGGTGGCGGCCGCGGGCCTGGTGTCGGTGCACTTCGTAAACGTGATTGCGCGCGCCATGGTCGCGCCCTTCGGCGGATCGGATGCGCGTTTCGGCACCAACCCGTTTTGCGCCGGCGTGCCCTTGCCCGGGCGGCCGCCGGTGATCCTGGACTTCGCCACCAGCATGATCGCCCAGGGCAAGACGCGCGTGGCCTACAACAAGGGCGAGCCGGTGCCGCCGGGCTGCCTGATCGACGACCAGGGCCGCCCCAGCACCGAAGCGCGCTGGGCCGTGGTGCCGCCGCTGGGGGCGCTGCTGGCTTTCGGCGCGCACAAGGGCTACGGCCTGGCCCTGATGTGCGAACTGCTCGGCGGCGCGCTGGCCGCCGGCGCGACGCAACGCGAGAGCGACGGCAGCCGCCGCCGTGTGCTCAACGGCATGTTCAGCGTGCTGCTCGACCCGGCGGCGCTGGGTGGGCGAGAGGCCTTCGAGCGCGAGGCGCTGGCCTTCCTGGATTGGGTGCAGGCCTCACCCGCGCGCGAGGGCTTCGCAGACGTGCAGGTGGCCGGAGACGCCGAACGCGCCCACCGCGCGCGGCGCAGCGCCCAAGGCGTGCCGGTGGACGCCACCACCTGGGCCGAGATCCTCGACGCCGCACGAAGCCTGGGTGTCGCGCCAGCGCAGGTCAACGCCGCCGCGGGGGTGGTCTAGATCCTCCCGGCGCGGCCGAAACCGAACAGGCGCGTCAGCGCGCGGGTGGGGAAGACCGCAATCGCCCCGTTGTAGTGGTCTGCCGCGTCGTTGAACAACTGGCGGGCAAAGACCAGCCGCGCGGTGGCCTCGCGCCAGCCGGCGGTAGCGCCTGCCACCGGGGCCTGCAGCGCCAGCTCGGCGTGCTGCTCCAGGAGGGCGAAGACGCGGCTGGCGGCAGCCGCCAGTGCCGCTTCGGACGCCACCCAGGCGCTGGCGTGGCGTTCGTGCACGGGCCGGGTGCGCAGGGTGGTGGCGGCGCGAACGGCGTCGGCCTGCGCGGCCTGCAAGGTGTCCAGCGCCCCCTGCTCGGTGGCCAGGGGCTCGTGCAGTGCGGCCAGCAGCGGCTCGATCGCCGCCGTGCGCTGGCCCAGGGCTTCGTCAACTTTGGCCCAGGCCTGGAAGATGACGTTGCGCAGCGCCACCAGGCGGTTGTAGGCCCCGACCATCCAGAATACGGCGACGGCGCCCAGCGCCAATGCGGCCCACTGGCGGCCGGTCACGTGCGCAACTCGCCCTGGCCGAGCACCACCCACTTCAGCGAGGTCAGGCCCTCCAGGCCGACGGGCCCGCGGGCGTGCAGTTTGTCGGTGGAGATGCCGATCTCGGCGCCCAGGCCGTACTCGAAGCCGTCGGCGAAACGCGTGCTGGCATTCACCATCACGCTGGCCGAATCGACCTCGCGCAGGAAGCGCATCGCATTCGGGTGGTTCGTCGTGAGGATGGCGTCGGTGTGGTGCGAGCCGAAATGATTGATGTGCGTTATGGCTTCGTCCAGCGTGGCCACGACCTTGATGCTGATGATGGGCGCCAGGTACTCGGTGGCCCAGTCGGCCTCGCTCGCGCGCACCACGTGGGGCAGGCCGCCGAGCAGCGCCGCGGCGCGGCCGTCGCAGCGCATTTCCACGCCCTTGGCGGCGAAGATCGCGCCGATGCGCGGCAGGAAGGCGGCGGCCTGCGCCTCGTGCACGAGCAGCGATTCGGCGGCGTTGCAGGGGCTGTATTTCTGCGTCTTGGCGTTGTCGGCCACGCGCAGCGCCTGCTCGAGGTCGACCTCGGCGTCCACATAGACGTGGCAGTTGCCGTCCAGGTGCTTGATGACGGGCACGCGCGCTTCGGCGGCGATGCGTGCGATGAGACTCTTGCCGCCGCGCGGGATGATCACGTCCACCGCCTCGGGCATGGTGATGAGGTGGCCGACGGCGGCGCGGTCGGTGGTCTCGACCAGCTGCACGGCGGTGGCGGGCAGACCGGCCTCGACGAGTGCGGCCTGCACCAGCCGCCACAGCGCCAGGTTCGAATGCAGGGCCTCCGAGCCGCCACGCAGGATGCAGGCATTGCCGCTCTTGAGGGCTAGCGACGCGGCCTCGATGGTGACGTTGGGCCGGCTCTCGTAGATCATGCCGAAGACGCCCAGCGGCACGCGCATGTGGCCCACGCTGATGCCGCTGGGCCGGCGCTTCACGCCGCTGATCTCGCCCACCGGGTCGGGCATGGCGGCGATCTGTTCGCAACCCTGCGCCACCGTCTCGATGATCTTCGCGTCGAGCCGCAGGCGGTCGACCAGAGGTGCGGCCAGGCCGGCGGCGCGTGCCGCCTCGAGGTCGCGGGCATTGGCGGCCTGCAACCCGGCGGCCTGCTCGCGCAGCCGGCGCGCCAGGGCCCGCAGCGCCCGGTCCTTGGCCGCCGTGGGTGCGGCCGCCATCACGGCGGCGGCCGCTCGCGCGGCGCGGCCCAGCTGGGCCATGTAGGTGGGGAGGTCGTCGGCGTTCATCGTGGCGCGATTGTCCCAAATCGCGCCAGGGGGCGCCGCCTACGCCGGGCGTTCGAGCTTGGTGCTGAGAAGGAGGGTCGAGAAAGTCTCGTTCACGCCCTTCACGGCGCGCATGCGGTCGATCACCGCGTCGAGTTCCTGGGTCGATTCGGTGGAGATCATGGCGCACAGGTCGTAGCGGCCGCTCACCGAGTAGACGCGGTCGATCTCGTGGCGCCGCGCCAGCGCCTTGACCACGTCGCTCTCGTGCTTCGAGTCGATGGCGATGAGCACGATGGCGTGGATGCGCCGGGCCGCGTCGGGGCGCGCCAGGCTCACGGTGTAGCCGGTGAGCACGCCACGGTCCTCGAGCGCCTTCAGCCGCAGCTGCACCGTGCTGCGCGCACAGCCCAGGGCGCGGGCCAGCCGGGCCACGGGCAGGCGGGCGTTGACCTTGAGGGCCGCGATGAGCTGCTGGTCCAGCGTATCCAGGGCGTCGGGCATGGAATCAGTCACTTTGTACGATTTGAGTGCATTGTGGCCGAAACCTCGAAATGCCTTCGGGCAAGCTGCACGTTTCCTTCGGCTTGCGCGGTTCCTAGAATTTTTCTCAAGGGCGGCCCTCCGGCGGCTGCCTACCCAGCCCAGGAGCGAACATGCTGCAGAGAGTCGTCGCCATCCGCCCCACCAAGCCCCACACCGGCAAGCTGCTCACGCGGGCCGAACTCGAGGCCTACGACCCCGAGTCCGAGACTTGGCAAGACCAGTTTTCGCGCCGCTATACGCGGCACACGGAACTCGCCGGCCTGCTGAACCATGTCGAGAACGTCAACGATACGGTCTACGCCAAGTTCGCCATCGCCGTCTCGCCTTACATGGCCAAGCTGATGGACCGGGACGACCCGAATTGCCCGATCCGCCTGCAATACCTGCCCTCGCACCACGAGGAAACCAAACCCGGCTTCGCCACCATGCTCGACCAGCTCGGCGAGGAAGGCGACACCATCCCCGGCACCAGCGTCGTGCACCGCTACCCCAGGCGCGTGCTCTTCCTGGTGAGCAACACCTGCGCCACGCTGTGCCGCTTCTGCACGCGCAAACGCATGGTTTCGCAGCCCAAGGGCTCGGTGCACAAGGACGAGATCGAGCACTCCATCGACTACATCGCCGCCAACAAGGATATCGACGACGTGCTGCTCTCGGGCGGCGACCCGCTGACCTTCGACGATGACCGGCTGGACTACATCCTGGGCGAGATCCGTCGCCGTGCGCCGCACGTGCGCTTCCTGCGCATGGGGTCGCGCATGGTGGTGCAGATGCCCACGCGGGTCACCCCCGAGCTCTGCGCGGTGCTGGAAAAGCACCGCGTGCAGATGGTCAATATCCACATCAACCACCCCAAGGAGATCACGCCGCTGCTGCGTCAGCGCGTGAAGTTGATCCAGAAGGCCGGCATCATGATGGGCCTGCAGACGGTGTGTCTGAAGGGCGTCAACGACGACGTGGCGGTGATGCGCGAGCTCTTCATGCAGAGCATCGAGATGGGCGTGCGCCCGTACTACGTGTACTCCACCGACATGGTCGAGGGCGCGCACCACTTCATCGTGCCGCACCACCGCATGCTCGAGCTCTACGAGGGCCTGCGCGGCTGGATCAGCGGTCCGGCGGTGCCCACCTTCATCGTCGACGGCCTGGGCGGGCTGGGCAAGCTGCCCATCATCCCCACCTACGTGCGCGAGGAGCCCCTGCCCGACGGCAGCGGCACCACGGTGAAGTGCCGCAACTACGCCGGCAAGGAAGTCGAGATGCCCGGCCTGGGCCGCGAGTTCCGCGTGCCCAGCCAGAGCAACTGAGGGTCGGGCTTGCACGAGCCGGCCGCGGACATCGTCATGACGAAAGCCTCTCCCTACGGCACGCACCGCGTGATCGAGCCCCTGGGCGTGCTGCCGCAAGGGGCGTGGAAGATCGACAACGCGATGGCGATCGCCGACAACGAGATCCTCATCGACGTGAGTGCGCTCAACGTCGATGCGGCCAGCTTCACGCAGATCAAGGCCGAAGCGGGTGGCGACGCTGTCCATATGGCACAGCGCGTGGGCGAGATCGTTCTCGGCATCGTGGCCATGCGCGGCAAGCTGCACAACCCGGTCACCGGCTCGGGCGGCATGCTCATAGGCACCGTGCGCGAGATCGGGGCCGCGCTGCAAGGCAAGATCGACCTGCAGCCGGGCGACAAGATCGCCACGCTGGTCTCGCTGTCGCTCACGCCGCTGGTGATCCACGCCATCCGCGCCGTGCACCTGGAGCGCGACCAGATCGAGATCGACGGCCAGGCCGTGCTCTTCGAGACCGGCCTGTATGCGAAGCTGCCGGCCGATATCCCCGAGAAGATGGCGCTGGCCATCCTCGACGTGGCCGGCGCGCCGGCGCAGACCGCGCGCCTCGTCAAACCCGGCGACACGGTGGTGGTCATCGGCGGCGCCGGCAAGTCGGGCACGCTGTGCGTCTACGAGGCGCGCAAGCGCGCCGGGACCACAGGCTGCGTGATCGGCGTTTCACCTTTTGCGGCCGACTGTCAGCGCATGCTCGAACTCGGCTGGGTGGACCACGCGCTGCAAGTGGATGCCACCGACGCCGTGGCGCTGATGGAAGCGGTGGATCGCGTCACCGCCGGGCGCCTGGCCGACCTGGTGATCAACTGCGTGAATATCCCGAACACCGAGATGGGCAGCATCCTGGCCACGCGCCAGGGCGGTCGCATCTATTTCTTTTCGATGGCCACGAGTTTCACCGCCGCCGCGCTGGGCGCCGAGGGCGTGGGCAAGGATATCGAGATGATCGTCGGCAACGGCTACGCCCGCGGCCACGCCGAACACGCCCTGAACCTGCTGCGCGAGAGCGAGAGCCTGCGCCGGCTGTTCGAAGCGCGCTTCGTCTGAAGGGGCGCCCGTGACGAGAGCGCGCCCGCCCAGCTTGTTGTGGCAACGCCTGCGTGAGGCCGAGATGCGCACGGTGGCGGTGATGGGCATGAGCAAGAACACCGGCAAGACGGTGGCGCTGAACCATCTGCTGGCGCAGGCCGCGGACGACGGCGTGGCCGTGGGGTTGACATCGATCGGCCGCGACGGCGAGGCGCGCGACGCGGTGTTCGACTTTCCCAAGCCGCCGGTAACTGTCTGGCCGGGCACCGTGGTGGCCACCGCGCGCAGCACGCTGCAGCGCGCCCGGCTGCGCTACAAGACGATGGCCGCCACGGGCATCGCCAGCGCCATGGGCGAGATCGTCCTCGTGGAGGCGCTGGAAGGCGGCGACATGGAAGTCGCCGGCGCCTCGCGCAGCCACGACCAGCGGCGCGTCATCGCGCGGCTGCGCCAGTGCGGCGCCGAGCTGATCTTCCTGGACGGCGCGCTGGGCCGCAGCCAGCACGCCTCGCCGGCCATCGCCGACGGCGTGGTGCTGGCCACCGGGGCGGCGCTTGGAGGGGGCGTGGCCGACGTGCTGCGCAAGACGCGCGAGCGGCTGACGCTGCTGGGCATTGCGCAAGCCGATGCGGCCACGGCGGCGCGTTGCGCGAGCCTGTTCGACGGCGCTGGCGTGGCGCTGTGGGACCGGGCAGGCCAGCCCCTGTTCCACGCCGCCGTTGCCAGCCTGAATGCCGGCGAGGCGCTGCTCGCGCAAGCCGATGCATGTGCCGATTCACGCGCCGATGCCGGCATCGGCACCGTGGCCTGCACCGGCGCGGTGGGCCGATCGCTGTGGCGGGCCTTCGAGACCCTGGCCGCGCGCCACCCCGGCCTGACGGTGGTGGTGGCCGACGGCACGCGGCTCTTCGTCGAGAGCGCCGACCTCGCCGCCCTGGCACGCCACGGCGCGCGGCTCGTCGCACTGCGGCCCATCCGCATCGCCGGCATCACCCTGAACCCCTTTTCCCCGCTCGGCGGTCACTTCGCCGCGGCATCGTTCCTGGAGGCCGCGCGCGCGGCGCTGCCGGGGCATGCGGTGACCGACGTGCAGTGGGAGTCCCGAACCCGAACCGAGATGGAAGCGACCGATGGCCCACTTGCAACTTGACGCGGCCCGCATCGCAGGCGCCCGCGAGTCGGCGCGGAAAGTCGCGCAGCAGGTGTGGCGCGAGATGCAGCCCTTCACCACCACCACCGTGGAGCGCGCCAGCCTGCGCCTGATGGGTGTGGACGGCGTGGACGACAACCAGGTGCCGCTGCCCAACCGCGTCGTCGAGCACCTGCAGGCGCAGGGCCTGCTGCCACTGGGCGCCGCCACCGTGGTGGCCGCGGCGATGGCCGAGCAGGGCTGGACCGCGCAGCAAGTGGCGCAGGCCGTGGCCGCGGGCCGCTTCACGCTCACCGCGCCGCGCGACATGCGGGCCGCCCACGCCGGCGCGCGCGCGCAGGCCCGGCAAGCCTGCGAGCACATCGCCCGCCAGCGCGAGCACCGCGCGGCCAAGATCGCGGCGGTGGGCGAGGGCAGGTTCCCGTGGCTGTACCTCATCGTGGCCACCGGCAACATCTTCGAAGATATCGTGCAGGCGCGCGCCGCCGCCGAGCAGGGCGCGGATATCGTCGCCGTGATCCGCTCTACCGGCCAGAGCCTGCTCGACTACGTGCCTTACGGCGCCACCACCGAGGGCTTCGGCGGCACCTATGCCACGCAGGAGAATTTCCGCCTCATGCGCGCCGCGCTCGACGAGGTGGGCGACAAGGTGCAGCGCTATATCCGCCTGACGAATTACTGCTCCGGCCTGTGCATGCCCGAGATCGCCGCCATGGGCGCGATGGAGCGGCTGGACATGATGCTCAACGACTCGATGTACGGCATCATCTTCCGCGACATCAATATGAAGCGGACCTTCATCGACCAGTTCTTCTCGCGCACCATCAACGCCTACGCCGGCATCATCATCAATACCGGCGAGGACAACTACCTGACCACGGCCGACGCCTTCGACGCGGCGCACACCGTGCTGGCCTCGCAGCTCATCAACGAGCAGTTCGCCTTGCTCTCGGGCTTGACGCCCGCGCAGATGGGCCTGGGCCACGCCTTCGAGATCGACCCCGGCATGGAAAACGGCTTCCTCTGGGAGCTGGCCCACGCGCAGCTGGTGCGCCAGGTGTTCCCCGAGGCCACGCTGAAGTACATGCCGCCGACCAAGCACATGACGGGCAACATCTTCCGCGGCCATGTGCAGGACGCGCTGTTCAATATGGTGAGCACGGTCACCAACCAGAATATCCACCTGCTGGGCATGATGACCGAGGCCATCCACACGCCCTTCATCCAGGACCGCTTCCTCTCCATCCAGAACGCGCGCTATGTCTTCGGCACCATGCGCGACCTGCATGCCGAGATCGAGTTCAAGCCCGGCGGCCTGATCGAGCAGCGCGCGCAGACCGTGCTGGCCGAAGCCGAAACCCTGCTCGCCGAGGTCGCGCGCATCGGTTTGCCAGCGGCCATCGGCCAGGGCCGTTTCGCCGAGATCTCGCGCAAGCCCGACGGCGGCAAGGGGCTGGACGGCGTCACGCCAAAGGCCGACGATTACCTCAACCCCTTTGCCGAGCTGATGCTGAAATGACCGAACAATGGGTCAAGCCCTACGGCGACACGCTCGACGACGGGCGCGTGCAGCTCTCCTTCACCCTGCCCGTGGCGCTGGACGAGAACGCCAAGGAGGCCGCGCGCCGCCTGGCCCTGGCCATGGGCCTGGACGAACCCGCGGTGAGCCACGCCGAGGACATGGGCCAGGGCTTCAGCTTCTATGTCGTCTACGGCCAGTGCCGGCACCGCGTGGACCTGGCCACCGTGCAGGTGGCCAAGCCCGAGTTCGAAGTCCTGGACAAGGAGCGCATCGACGCCCTCATCGCCCAGGAGATGGGGCGCAAGATGGTCGTCATCGGCGCCTGCATAGAGACCGACGCGCACACCGTGGGCATCGACGCGATCATGAACATGAAGGGCTACAACGGCCACAAGGGGCTGGAGAGCTACCACCAGATCCGCGCCGTGAACCTGGGCGCGCAGGTGGATTCCGAAGCGCTGGTCACGCGCGCCATCGAGGAGCAGGCCGATGTCATTCTGGTCTCGCAGGTGGTGACGCAGAAGAATATCCACCTCGACAACCTGACGCGCCTGTCCGACATCCTGGAAGCCGAAGGCCTGCGCGAGCGCGTGATCCTGATCGTCGGCGGGCCGCGCATCAGCCACGAGCTGGCCAAGGAACTGGGCTACGACGCCGGCTTCGGCGTCAACAGCTACGCCGAGGACGTGGCCTCGTTCGCCATCCACGAATGGGTTCAACGCAGGGGTGCTGCCGCATGAACGAGATCACGAGCCTCATCCGCCTGCGCCTGGGCGCGCACGATGCGCATTACGCCGGCGAACTCGTCGATGGCGCGAAGATGCTGCAGCTCTTCGGCGACGTGGCCACCGAACTGCTCATCCGCAGCGATGGCGACGAGGGCCTGTTCGTGGCCTACGACAACGTGGAGTTTCTCGCCCCGGTCCACGCCGGCGACTACATCGAGGCCCGCGGGCGCATCGTGTCCATGGGCAAGACCTCGCGCAAGATGGCCTTCGAGGCGCACAAGGTCATCACCGCGGCGCACCTGGCCGGGCAGGCAACGGCTGCCGATGTGCTGGCCGAGCCGCTGCGGGTGTGCCGCGCCAGCGGCACCTGCGTCGTGCCGCTGGCCTGCCAGCGCAAGAGCCACCCCTGAGCGGCGCCGCGCCATGAGCCCGCTCATCATCACCGCCGCGCTCACCGGCGCCGAAATCTCCAAGGCCGACCAGCCGGCGTTGCCCATCACGCCCGAAGAGATCGGCCAGGCCGCCGCCGAATGCGTGGCCGCCGGCGCCGCCATCGTGCACCTGCACGGCCGCCTGGCGGACGGCACGCCGACGCAGGACGCGGCCGTCTACCGCGAGATCATTGCGGCGGTGCGCGCGCGCTGCGACGCCATCGTGCAGGTCTCCACCGGCGGCGCCGTGGGCATGACCGCCACCGAGCGCCTGGCGCCTGTCGCGCTGCGCCCGGAAATGGCCACGCTTTCCATGGGCTCGGTGAATTTCGGCAACGACGTCTTTCTCAACCTGCCCGCCGACATCGAGGCCTTTGCGCGCGCCATCGCCGAGCACGGCGCCAAGGCCGAGCTGGAGATCTTCGACGCCGGCATGATCGCCACCGCGAAGCGCTGGCTGGCCAAGGGGCTGCTGGCCTCGCCGGCGCATTTCGACTTCGTCCTCGGCGTGCCCGGCGCCATGCCCGGCACGCCCGAGGCGCTGATGTACCTGGTGTCCCAGCTGCCCGAGGGCGCCACCTGGACGGTGGCCGGCATCGGGCCGGCGCAGCTCACGCTGGGGACGATGGCCATCGCCCTGGGCGGGCATGTGCGCGTCGGCTTCGAGGACAACCTCTATTTCCGCAAGGGCGAGCTGGCGGTGAGCAACGCGCAGCTCGTGGCGCGCATCGCCGCCATCGGCCGGCTCATGGAGCGGCCAGCGGCCACGCCGGCCCAGGCGCGCGCCTTGCTCGGCCTGCCGGCGCGATAAGGCTCAGCCACCCAGCCAGGCCAGCGCGGCGAGCCACAGCGAGGCCGTTGCCGCGAAGGCCACCGTGGAGACGACGATGGCCGTGCTGGCTTCGCCCTGCAAGGTCTCGTAGCGCTGGGCAAAGATGAGCGCGTTGCTGCCCGAGGGCAGCGCGGCCATCATCACCAGCACGGCCAGCGGCTGGCCCGTCAGGCCGAAGCCCCAGCGCGCCACCACCAGCACCAGCGCGGGCAGCACGGCCAGCTTGAGCAGCGACACGAGCAAGGCGCCGCGCACGTTGCCGCGCAGTCCGTAGGTGGCCAGCGAGGCGCCGATGAGCACCAGGCACACCGGCACCACGGCGCTGCCCAGCACGGCCAGGGTCTCGTCGAGCACCGGATGCAGGCCCAGCCCGGCCAAGTTCCAGGCCATGCCCACCAGCACCGGCATGACCACCGGGTGGACGATGGCGTTGCGCAGGGTGTTGCGCAGCATGCCGGCATGCGAAGTGGCCGGGTCGGCGCGGGCGAGATCGGATTCCACCAGCACCGTGAGCAGGCTCAGCAGGACCACGCCGTGCATGCTCACCAGGGCGATCAGCAGGGCCAGCCCGGTCTCGCCGTAGAGCGCGCTGATCAGCGGGATGCCCAGCTGCACCGCGTTGCCGTACACGGCGGCCACCGTGCGCGTGGCGGGCGCCGCCGCCCCCTCGGCGCGGGCGGTGCGCCGCTGCCAGGCGTAGGCGAGCAGCGTCAGGCCCAGTGCCGGCACGAAGTAGGCCGCCAGCGTGCGCCAGGGCAGCGCGGCCAGGTCCAGGCGCGCCATGGTGCGAAAGAGCAGGGCCGGGATGAAGAGGTAGAAGGTGGCGTTGCTCAGCACGCGCGCGGGGTCGCCGCCACCGGCCCCCTGGCCCAGCCAGCCCCGGCGCATGGCCAGCCAGCCCAAGGCCACGGCGGCGAAGATGGCCAGCAGCTTGAAGGCCACGACCGCGGTCATTTATGGGCCTCCAGCCAGCGGCGCACGTCACCTTCGTCGGCCTGCAGCAGGAGACGCTTGCGCCGCGAGCTCTCGCCGCGCAGCAACTGCACCGCGCGCCTGGGCAGGCCGAGCTCGTCCGCCAGCCAGTCCACCAACGCGGCGTTGGCACGGCCTTCCACCGGCGGCGCGACCAGCCGCACGCGCAGCGCACCGTCGTGCAGGCCGTCGACGCCGGTGCGACGCGCATTCGGGCTCACCGCCACGTCCAGCCAGAGCTCGCCGGCGGGCCCGCGCGACAGGCAGGGCCAGACCACGTCGCCGGGCAGGGTGGGCGAGGGTGGGCGAGCCGATGCCGGCATGGCCTGCATCAGGCGGTTTTCTTCGCCGCCGCCTTCTTCGCCGGCACGCGTGGGGCGCGCGGCTCGAACTCGAAGCCGACCTTGCCTTCCTTCTTGTCCCAGGCCAGGAAAGCCTTGAACTTGCGCCGCGTCTTGTTGGAGACGAAGTTCTCCAGCAGGCCGGTCTTGCCGGTGGCCAGCAGCTTGCTCACCTCCTCGCGCGGCACGGGCTGCTGCAGGATGATCTTGCCGGTCTTGAAGTCGCAGGTCACGGCCGCGCCCACGCTGTGCTCGCAGACGTAGTTGGCGCCATGCTCATAGACATGGCCCTTGCACTTGGGGCAGGCGCCCAGGCTCTGTTGGCCGGAGAAGTCCACCGCCTCGCCGTCGCCTTCGGCGAGCCTGGCGTCGTCGCCGAAGTCGAACTCGAGCTTCCAGTTGGCTATCTCTTCGTCGCGCACCAGCTTGAGCTCGGCGGCAAACGGGAACCCCTTCTTGGAGCGGAAGCCGTCCAGCGGGCCGATTTTCTTGTCGCGGATGAAGGCCTCGGCCTCGGCGGTCTCGAAGGCCCGGCCGGCCGGGATCTTGGTGATGGAAAAGCCGCAGCCTTCTTCTTCACCACTGGCGCCGGCGCAGGCGAAGCGGCGGTAGTTTTCCTTGATCACGCCGCCGCAATGCGGGCAGGGCGTGTCCAAAGTGGCGTAGTCGCCGGGGATGGTGTCGCGGTCGTATTCCTTGGCCTTGCGCACGATGCGCTCGGCCATCTTGCCGATCTCGGCCATGAAGGCGTCGCGCGAGAGCCGGCCGTGTTCCATCTCGGCGAGCTGGTACTCCCAGTTGCCGGTGAGGTCGGGCCGGGTCAGGTCTTCGATGGCCAGGCCGCGCAGCAGGGTCATGAGCTGGAAGGCCTTGGCCCCGGGCACCAGATCGCGGCCTTCGCGGTGCATGTACTTCTCGGCGATCAGGCCTTCGATGGTCTGCGCCCTGGTGGCCGGCGTGCCCAGGCCCTTCTCGGCCATGGCTTGGCGCAGCTCATCGTCGTCGATCATCTTGCCCGCGCCTTCCATCGCCGAGAGCAGCGTGGCCTCGGTGTAGCGCGCCGGCGGCTTGGTTTTCAGGGCGTTGACGTCCACCTGCTCGGTGCGCACCAGTTCACCCGGCGCCACGGCCACCAGGTTGGCATCCTCGTCCTGCGCCTCACGGCCGTAGACCGCCAGCCAGCCGGCGTTGACCAGCACCTTGCCGTTGGTTTGGAAGTGGTGGGTGCAGTCCCCCGCCGTGACGCGGCCGATGCGCGTGGTGACCATGAATTCGGCCGGCGGGTAGAACACCGCGATGAAGCGCTTGACGACCATGTCGTAGAGCTTGAGCTCGATCTCGCTCAGGCTGCGGGGTGCCTGCAGCGTGGGGATGATGGCGAAGTGGTCCGACACCTTGGTGTTGTCGAAGACGCGCTTGATGGGCTTGACATAGCCCTCCTTGAGCCCCTTGCCTGCGTGCTGGGCCAACTCGCGCAGCGGGCCGGGCAGGTCTTCCGTGGCCAGCATGCCGAAGGTCTCCTTCACGGTGGCCAGGTAGTCCTCGGGCAGGGCGCGGCTGTCGGTGCGCGGGTAGGTCAGCACCTTGTGCTTTTCGTACAGCGCCTGGGCCAGGCTCAGCGTGGTCTTGGCACTGAAGCCGAAGCGGCTGTTGGCCTCGCGCTGCAAGGTCGTGAGGTCGTAGAGCAGCGGGCTGCTCTGGCTGCTGGGCTTGGCCTCGTCGGTGACGCTGGCGGGCTGGCCGCGCACGGCACGCGCGATGGCCTCGGCGTCGGGCGCGTTCCACAGGCGGTCGGCGCGCAGCTCGGCATCGTCGGGGTTCTTCTTCCATTTGGGGTCGAACCACTTGCCCTCGTACTGCCCGGCCTGGGCGTCGAAGCGGGCCTTCACCTCCCAGTACTCGCGCGCCACGTGTTTGCGGATCTTCTCCTCGCGTTCCACCACGATGGACAGCGTGGGCGTCTGCACGCGGCCCACGGTGGTGAGGAAAAAGCCGCCGTCGCGCGAGTTGAAGGCCGTCATCGCGCGCGTGCCGTTGATGCCCACCAGCCAGTCGGCCTCGCTGCGGCTGCGCGCGGCGTCGGCCAGGCCCAGCATCTGCTTGTCCGAGCGCAGTTGATCGAAACCGTCGCGGATGGCCTGCGGCGTCATGCTCTGCAGCCACAGGCGCGTGATCGGTTTGCCGTGCGCCTTGTCGCCGTAGGCATATTGCAGGATGAGCCGGAAGATCAGCTCGCCCTCGCGCCCGGCGTCGCAGGCGTTGACGATCGATCCCACGTCCTTGCGCTTGACGAGCTTGACCACGGCGTTGAGCCGCGTCTTGGCCTTGTCGATGGGCGCCACGTCGAAGTGCGGCGGCACCACCGGCAGGTGGGCGAAGCTCCACTTGCCGCGCTTGACCTCGAATTCGTCCGGGGCCTTGATCTCCACCAGGTGGCCCACCGCCGAAGTGACGACGTAGGTGTCGTTCTCGAAATGGTCGGCGTGCTTCTCGAACTTGCCCTTGCTGGGAGTGAGCGCGCGCACGATGTCCTGTGCCACGCTGGGCTTCTCCGCGATGATGATCGTCTTGCTCATGGTTCCTTCCGGGGCGGCCCGCCGCAGCGGGTCGCCAGTGTCATGCATTCGGCCGTGCCTACAATTCGCCGGTCTCGCGCGCACACGCGCGCTCGTACGAATTCAATGTACCGAATGATCAAGACCCCGCAATCCGCGCCCGTCAAACGCAGCGAAGGCCGCCGCATCCAGGTCCGCAAGAGCGGCGTGCACGGCAAGGGCGTCTTCGCACTGCAGCCCATTGCGGCGGGCGAACGGATCATCGAATACAAGGGCGAGCTCATCGGCTGGCCCGAGGCGCTGCGTCGCCACCCGCATGACGCGAGCGACCCGAACCACACCTTCTACTTCCACATCGACGCAGCGCATGTCATCGATGCCAACGTGGCAGGCAACGCCGCGCGCTGGATCAACCATGCCTGCGTGCCCAACTGCCAGGCCGAAGAGGACGGCACGCGCGTCTTCATCCGCGCCTTGCACGACATCCAGCCCGGCGAGGAACTCTTCTACGACTACGGGCTGGTCATCGACGAGCGCTACACGCCCAAGCTGAAGAAGGAATATGCCTGCCACTGCGGCAGCCCCGAGTGCCGCGGCACCATGCTGGCCCCCAAGCGCTGAGCGCCATGCTCGACAGCCAGCACCTGAACTGGAACGCCGAAGCCCTGTGGCAGCGCCTGGAGCCGCTGCTGCCGGGCCTGTCGGTCGAAGTGCTGGCGCGCGCCGATTCGACCAACACCCGGCTGCTCGATCATGCGCGCCATGCGGGCTCGCGCGTGGCGGACGGTGCCACGCAGCCGGGCGAACTGCCGGGGGCGTCGCTGCGCCGCCGCGCCGCCGATGTCCAGCCCTGCCTGCTGGTGGCCGAGCAGCAGACCAGCGGCCGCGGCCGGATGGGGCGCAACTGGCTGTCCAGCCCCGGTGCCTCGCTCACGTTCTCGCTGTCCTTGCCGCTGGCGCTAGAGGATTGGTCGGGCTTGTCGCTGGCCGTGGGGCTGGCGCTGGCCGAGGCACTCGACCCCTGCGCCGCGACCGCGCTGCCGCGCATCCACCTCAAGTGGCCCAACGACCTGTGGTTGCTCGACGCCCCGGGCCGCGGGCGCAAGCTCGGCGGCATCCTCATCGAGACGGTCAGCCTGGGCGAGCGGCGCCTGTGCGTGGTGGGCGTGGGCCTGAACGTGGCGCCGCAGGCCGTCCAGGGGCTCTCGCATGGCTTCGCCTGCTTGCAGGAGCTGCTGCCCGCCATCACCGCGCCGGCCGTGCTGGAGCGCGTGGCCGAGCCGCTGGTGCGTGAACTGCTGCGCTTCCAGGCCGGGGGGTTTGCGCCGTGCGCTGTGGCCTACGCCCGGCGCGATCTGCTGCGCGGGCAGGCCGTCACGACCACGCTGGACGAAGTGCCGCAGGGGGTGGCCGAGGGCGTGGACGAGCGCGGCGCGCTGCTCGTTCGCGACGGGGGGCTGCACCATGTCGTGAGCGGCGAGGTCAGCGTGCGCCTGCGGCCCGGCTGAGATGTTGCGAACCCTGGCGGCCGCGCTGCTGCTGGCCAACCTGCTGTTCTTCGCTTGGGCGCAGGGCTGGTTCGGTGCGCTGCCGCGTGCCAGCGAACGCGAGCCCGAGCGCGTGGCGGCGCAGGTGCGCCCGGAGTCGGTGACCGTGCTGCCGGCCAAGGCGGCCAGCGCGGCGGTCTCGGCCGCACGGGCAGCCGCCGCGGTGTGCCTGGAGGCCGGCCCCTTCATCGAGACCGGGATCGCCGCGGCCGAGGCCGCCCTGGCCCCGGCGCAGCTGGCCGAAGGCCGCTGGGCGCGCGAGTCGGTCTGGCCGCCGCCGGCGTGGCTGGTCTACACCGGCAGCGTGGCCGACGCGGCCTCGCGCCGCGCCCGCGAGGCCGAGCTGCGCAAATACAAGCTCGCTTTCGAGACCCTGGATTCGCCCGCTGCGCTGGCGCCCGGGCTGGTGCTCTCGCGCCACGCCACGCAGGCGCAGGCCGAAGCGGCGCTGGCCGCACTGGCCGGCCAGACCATCAAGGGCTTGCGCGTGGTGGCCTTGCCGGCACCGCCGCCCCAGCTCTGGCTGCGCGTGGCGCATGCCGATGGTCCGACCCAGGCGCGCCTGCGGGCCCTGCCGGGCGCGGCCCTGGCCGGCGGCTTCCGCCCCTGCGCAGCGCGGCCACCGCCAGGCTGAGCGCCGCCACCCAGGCCAGCGAAACGGCCCCGCCGCCCGAGGCCGGGGCCTGCACCGTCACCACCTCGGTATTGGGGGGCAGGTCGGGGCCCAGCGCGGCGGCCTGGGCCACTTCGGCGTTGTCGATGACCTCGGGCAGCCGCGCAGGCGCCACGTAGCTGCCGGGGTTGGCGGCGAAAAGCAGCGCCTGCGGGGCGTCGAGGATGCCCGCGCCACAGCGGGCGGTGCTGCAGATGCAGCGGCCGGGGTTGTCGCTGGAGCAAGGGCCGATGAGGGGTGAGGTGACATGCGGCCGAACGGTCTTCAGCAATCCCTTGACGAGCTGATCCAGCGACAGGCCGGGGTTCACGCTGAGCATCAGGCTGAGTGTGCCGCTGACCATGGGCGCGGCGAAACTGGTGCCGAAGAGCGCGGCGTAGTCGGCCTGCCCGGGGGCCTGCGTGCCGGTATTCCAGACGCTGACGATGCCGCTGTCGGCGAGCAGGTAGCGCCAGGCGCCGGCGCTGTTGTCGTCGCCGCCCACGGTGGCCAGGCCACTGGCCGCGAGTTCGCTGCCGAAATTCGAGTAGTGGGTCTTGAAGCCGTCGCGGTTGAGCGCGGCCACACCCACCGCCCCGGTGCAGCTGGCCGGTCGGGTGACCGCGCCATGTTCGTTGCCGGCGGCGGCCACCACCACGGTGCCCAGGCCGCCCGCGCCGCGCGTGCGCAGCTCGTCGATCACGCCTTGGTATTCGGGCCCGCAGGCGGCGCTGCCGCCGAAGCTGATATTGATGATGCGTGCCGGGTTGGGGTTGCCGGGCACGCCGGCCACCGCCAGGCCGGCGGCCCAGCGCATGCCGTCGACGATATCGGCGACCGTGGCGCCGCATTTGCCCGCCACCCGCACCGGCAGCACGCGGCCCTGCGGGGCGATGCCGGCCACGCCGATGCGGTTGTCGGTGGCTGCGGCGATGAGGCCGGTGATGAGGGTGCCATGCCACGAGCTGCGGGCTTCGTCGCAGCCGACGAAGTGCGCATCGGTGGCCTTGTCGGTGGCCGAGACCCAGTCGCCGGGGTCGGCGGGGTCGCTGTCGCGGCCGTCGCCGTCGTTGGCGTAGACGGCATCGCTCACGAAGTCGTAGCCCGGCAGCGTGCGGCCGGTCAGGTCGGGATGGCTGGTCAGGCCGGTATCGAGCACCGCCACGATGGCCTGGGCGCTGCCCGTCGCGCCGGGCAGGCCCGACTGCCAGGCGCTCAGGAAGCCCGGCACACCGCGCAGCCGGTCGACCAGGGCGTTGGCATTGCTGCCACTCACCGGCTTGAGCCACCACTGCTGCGGGTAGAGCGGGTCGGATACCTGCAGCGGCCGCTCGCGCACATTCGGCGCCACCCAGTCCACGCGCGGGTCGCGGCGCAGCCGCGCGGCCAGGCGAGCCGCCTCTTCGGCGCCCAGGCCGCGGCCGAAATCCAGCAGGCGCTGGTCGCGCCCCACGGCGCGCTGCGCGGGCTCGCGCTGACCTGAAGTCGCACTGAGCGCGGCGTCGCGCAACACCGCCTGCCAGCGCGCCGACTCCAGGCGCGCCAGCGGCGTGGCCCGGGGGCTGTCGTCGAGGGGGGCGGCCTCGTGCGCAGGCGCGTCCTTCAGGCGCACGATGAGGCCCAGCGCCGGTGGCGCGGCGATGGTCTGGGCCCACGCGCAAGCAGATCCGGCGGCCAGGGCCAGCGTGGCCATCCGCAAGGGCCACCGGCGGCGCGCCCGGTGCATCATCGCCGTCAAAGGGATGCCGGCCCGGGAAGGAACGCCGATCATCCCGGCCGCCGCCGCTGGCTGCGTCGTGGCGCGGCCTTGCGCCGCGGGTGCCGCAACGCCGCCACGGCCCCTGCCAGCAGGGCCATCCAGCCGGCCGAGAACGCGCCGCCGCCGCTGCCGCCCGTGGCCGCGGGCGGCGGCGGGTCGACGGGCGCGGCGGCCACCGTGACCACCTGCGTGGCGATGCTGCTGTGGCCCAGGCTGTCGGTCACCGTGAGCTTGACGGTGAAGCTGCCGGCGGCGCTGGGCGTGAGCGACGCCGTGGCGGCGTTGGTGGCGGTGGTGAAGGCGCTGACGATGCCGCCGCCGTCGCTCAGGCTCCAGTCGTATCCCGTGACCGTGGCGCCTGCGCCGGCCAGGCTCGCCGCACCACTCAGCGCCACGGCGCTGCCGGCGGTGGGCGAGGGCGTGCCGAGGTCGATGCGGGCCGTCGCCCCGGCCACGGCAGCCACCGCCGCGCCGGCGTTGAGCATGCCCGCGCCGCAGGTGCCGGTCGTGCAGTAGCACTGCAGCTGTTCCACGCCGGTGACGGGCGCCACGCAGACCGGTACCACGCTGCCGTCGCCGTTGTCGCCCCCGGTGGTGGGGAAGGGCGTGGCCGTGGCCTGCAGCTGGCTGCGCACCTGCGCCGGTGTGAGCGTGGGCTGGGCCGAGAACATCAAGCCCACGGTGCCGGCCACCAGCGGCGCGGAGAAGCTGGTGCCCACCGAGATGTTGTAGCTGTCGGTCCAGCTCGAAGCCGCCGGACCCAGGGTGCCGGTGTTGGTGGCCGCCAGGATGGGGTACAGGCAGGGCGAGCCGGGCTCGATATTGATGCAGTTGCCGCCGGGCGCGGCGATGGCGATCTCGGGCCCGAGGTCTGAAAACCCCACCTTGGTACCCACGTGGCGCAGCGCCAGCACCGAGACCACGCCAGCGCAATTGGCCGGCGTGCCGACCGGGCCCCCCGCGCTGTTGCCCGCGGCAGCCACGACGACGGCGCCCTTGGCGAGGATCTCGTTCACCACCGACTGGTAGGCCGCCGAGCACGAACCGCTGCCGCCCAGGCTCAGGTTGAGCACCTTGGCCGGGTTGGGGTTGTCGGGCACGCCGGGGACGGCGATGCCGGCGGCCCAGCGCAGGCCGGCCTGGATGTCCGAGTCGTAGCCGTAGCATTTGCCCAGCACGCGCACCGGCAGCAGCTTCACGCCGGGAGCCGTGCCGGCCATGCCCACACCGTTGTCGGTGGAGGCCCCTGCCAGGCTGGCCGTCTGGGTGCCGTGCCAGCTGCTGGGCGTCGCCTCATAGAGGCCCGTGGCGGGGTTGAAGGGGCCGCACTCGTAGAAATCCCCGCTGCTGTTGTTGTTCTCCGCCGCAGTCGTCCAGTCGCCCGGGTCGCTGGGGTCGGCGTCGCGGCCGCTGCCATCGTTGGCGACCGCGACCTCGCTGACGAAGTCATAGCCCGCCAGCAGGCGCCCGTTGAGGTCCGGGTGGTCCGGCCGCACCCCGGTATCGAGCACGGCCACGACGACGCTGGCGCTGCCGGTGGTGCGCAGCCAGGCGGTTTCGATGGCGATGGACGACTTCACGGTGGCGTCGGGCGAGCGCAGATACCACTGGCCGCTGTCCGGACCCCTGAGGCGCACGCCCGGGGCGGTGGCTGGGTAGAGCGGATCGTTGGGCGCGGTCAGGATGCGCTGGCGGCCATTGGGCACGGCGAACTCGACATCCGGGTCGGCCGCCAGCTGCGCGGCCAGCGCCTGTGCGCTGACGCCCGCGGCGCGCATGAGCTGGGTGCGCTCGCCCACCGCGGGGCCGGCTTGCAGCGTGCGGCCCACGCGGCCGCCCAGCGCCTGGGCGCGGCCGGCCAGCGCGCTGCTCACCGCGGCGGCCGGGCTGCGCGCGGCCAGCGTGTATTTGCGCAACACGCCGGCCTCGGCCTTGAATTGCACGATCACCTCGCCGGGCAGCGGCGCCAGATCGGCGCGCGGGGCGCCGGTGCGGGCCGCGGCGGCGGGCAAGGTCAGAGTGAGTGCCGCAAGCAGCAGCAGGGCGACGCGGGCAAATTTCATGGCCGCAGTTTAGGCGTCGTCGTCTCGGCTCCATGCGGGGCCAGTGAGCGGCAAGGTAAGCGGGCGCAAACGACGAAGCCCGCCGAAGCGGGCCCCGTTCGGCCGCCCGGGGCGGCCGGGCGGGCTACTAGCGCGCCATGACCTGGACCATCTCGAGCACCTTGCAGGAGTAGCCCCACTCGTTGTCGTACCAGGCGATGACCTTGACGAAGGTCTTGTCCAGGGCGATGCCGGCGTCGGCGTCGAAGACGCTGGTGCAGGGCTCGTCGCGGAAGTCGCTGGCCACGACCTTTTCATCGGTATAGCCGAGCACGCCCTTCATGGCGCCTTCACTGGCGGCCTTCATCGCGGCGCAGATCTCGGCGTAGCTGGCTTCCTTGTTCAGCTCCACCGTCAGGTCGACCACCGAGACGTCGGAGGTCGGCACGCGGAAAGACATGCCGGTGAGCTTCTTGTTGAGCTCAGGAATCACCACGCCCACGGCCTTGGCGGCACCGGTGGAGC
>JAUXRG010000015.1 GCA_030681795.1 Rubrivivax sp. | reverse complement strand
GGTACAGGTGATCGAACCGGGCAGCTTCCGCCACTACCGGCTGCGCATTCAGTACCTGCGCACCGAAACGGCGGGGCCGCTGTTCGAATACATGCGCGCGCAGCTCGCCGGCATCGCCGCGAAAACCGGCATGGACAAGGTGTTCGTATTGCGTGGCGCGGATGTCTACCGCGTGCTCGATATCGAAAACGTCGACCCGCAGTTGCCGCCCGCGCCGCCGCTGCCGGATGCCCTGCTGGCGCTGCGCCGCGCGCTCGAACACCTGGGCGCGTGCGACGATCTGGCGCTGCTGGCCGACCGCGCGCTGGCCGCACTGGCGCATGGTTTCGGCATCCGCCATGCCTTGCTGGCGATGCTCGACGAAGCCGGCAGCGCGCTTTACACCCTGGCCAGCCAGGGCTACCCGGTGTCAGGCGTGGGCGCGGAAGTGGCGCTCGGCGAAGGCCTGATCGGCGTGGCAGCGCGCGAAAAAATCCCGGTGCGCATCAACCACCGCACGCCCGACTACACCTATCACGCCGCGCTGCGGGTTGCCGAGCCGGTGTCGCCGCGTATTCCGCTGCCGGTGCTGGCCAACCCGCACAGCCAGATTGCCGTGCCGCTGGTTCACGGCGACCGCCTGCTCGGCGTGCTCTACGCCGAAAGCGAGCACGATGCCTTTTTCAGCCCCACCGACGAAGACGCGCTGGTTGTCTATGGCCGCCATTTGGCCGCGCTGATCGACCGCATCGCCGCACTGCCGGATGACGAGGCCGCGCCAGGCACGCTCCCCGCTGCAACGCAATCCGGCGCGCCGCTGGCGGTGCGCTATTTCGCGCACGACCACAGCGTGTTCATCGACAACGACTATCTGATCAAGGGCGTGGCGGGCAGCATCCTGTGGGCTTTGCTGAACGAGCACGCCGCGCATGGCCGCCGCGAGTTTTCCAACCGCGAATTGCGGCGCGACCCGCGCCTGCCACTACCGGATTTTGCCGACAACCTGGAAACGCGGCTGATCCTGCTGCAGCGGCGGCTGGCCGAGCGCTGTCCGGACATTGCGCTGGAAAAGACCGGGCGCGGACGCTTCCGGCTCAATCTCGCCCGACCGCTTCAGTTGGGCGGGTAACGTCGATCAGGCGCATCAAGGCCTGCCTGCGCTCAGGCCAGATGCCCCATCTTTCCGCTCTGGTAATCGCTCATCGCCTGGCGGATTTCTTCGGCGGTGTTCATCACGAACGGGCCGCTGCCGACAATCGGCTCATCGATCGGCTCACCGCATAGCAGCAAAGCCGTCACCTTGTCCGCGCGCTCGATGCGCAACACGTTGCCCGTTCGTTCGAACACGCCGACCTCGGCTGCCTGAATCGCGGTATTGGCGCCTTGCAGCTGCACCGAGCCTTTGAGCACCACCAGCGCGGTGCTATAACCCTCCGGCACGGCAAGCTCGAATGGCTGCCCGCCCGTCAGCTTCAGGTCCCACAGGTGAATCGGCGTAAACGTCAGGGCCGGGCCTTTTACGCCGGCGTATTCGCCGGCGATGACCCGCACGCTGCCCTGCCCATCCGGCAAGGCCACCACCGGAATCTGGCTGTCCGCAATGCTCTGGTAGCGCGGCGGCGACATTTTGTCCCTGGCGGGCAGGTTGACCCACAACTGAACCATCTCGAACGGCCCGCCGCGCTGCGCGAAATCGCGCCCGTGAAA
This sequence comes from Rubrivivax sp., assembly GCA_030681795.1. Classification (GTDB taxonomy): domain Bacteria; phylum Pseudomonadota; class Gammaproteobacteria; order Burkholderiales; family Burkholderiaceae_C; genus Rubrivivax. Next base: position 736 of record JAUXRG010000015.1, on the reverse strand, counting down.
TTCCTCGTGCACCACGCCGGAAGCGGCGGTCATCCACTGTACGTCGCCGGGGCCGATGCGGCCGCCGCCACCCGAGGAATCGCGGTGCTCGACTTCGCCGTCGTACACGATGGTGACAGTCTCGAAGCCGCGGTGCGGGTGTTCACCGACGCCCAGGCGTTCGTGCGTCGGCGGAAATTCGGCCGGCCCGGCGTAATCGAGCAGCAGGAACGGGCTGAGCGCCGCACCCATGTCCGAATAAGCGAACAGGGTCTGCACCGGGAAACCGTCGCCAACCCAGTGGCCGCCGTTGCCGCGCAGGATACGGCCGAGTTTTTTGGCGGCGGGATGAGGGCTGGACGGTTCCATGCGTGGCGGGCTCCGGTCAGGTCAGGGCTGCGCTTGATGCACGGCCAGTGGCGGCAAATTCTTCGGCGTCAGGTCCAGATAGGGCGTAACCACCTGGCCACCCGGTGGCACGTAAGCCGGCGCCGGGTCGCCCTTGGCGCCGAGGCTTTTAACATAGCGGAAAATCGCACGCAGATCGGCGTCAGTCATCGCCTGCAGGCTGGGCGACGGCATCGGCGGCCGCATCGGCTGGCGTGCGCGGACGAGCCACTGCTGCTCGGTCATGCTGCCGACCAGCAGCCGCAGGTTGGTCGGATAGGTGGTTCCCCACGGTCCCTGCCAGCCCATGGCGTCGCCGGTCAGCCACTCGGATTCCGCCACCTTGCCTTCTTTCTGCATGAAGCCGGGG
>JAUXRG010000051.1 GCA_030681795.1 Rubrivivax sp. | reverse complement strand
GTTCGAGGGCAAGAGCTACCGCCTCAAGGAAGCCGCCTCACGCATCGCGCTCAACGCCGCCATCGACCCATAATTCGACCGTCCTGCCCGGGGGAGTTTGACTGGCCACAGGTGGGGGAATTTGAAGTGGCCATCAGGGATGTAGTCTTCCAAGTTGTGGTGACACGGCATCTCATGGAGCTTGCCGCCCTTCTCATGTAGGCGGACCCAGGTTCGCCTGCGTTGGACGTAGACATCGTCGACGCGCATCTGGACCGCGGCCCCGACTCGCGCGAAGGTGTAGACCATCAGGCCGATGAGCGCGCGGTCACGAAGCCCAATCGGCGTGCTCGGGTCAATCGAGTCGACGAGTTCGCGCACCTCTTCGGCGGACAGCACCGGCGTCTTGCCCTTCCTGCTGGAGTACCGGGGTCCTACCCCGGATCGCGTTGGTCGGCGTGCCAGCCCGTTGCAGTCCGGCCCACCACCGCGGGCACAGTGGGTACGGCTCGATTGGTTGCCTCTACGCCCAGGCCTCGCCCAGCGCCTTGGCCTGCTGCAGCACCAACTCCACCGCCTCATCCTGCTGATCCGGCGGGTACTTGTACTTCCGCAGGATGCGCTTGACCATCAGCCGCAGCTTGGCCTGCACACTCTCGCGCGCCGACCAATCCACCGTGAGGTTCTTGCGCAGGTTCTCTGCCAGTTCGTGGGCGATCTTCTTCAGCGTCTCGTCGGTCAGTTCGCGGACGGCGGATTCGTTGTTGGCCAGCGCGTCGTAGAACCGCACTTCGTCTTCACTCAGGCCCAGTTGCTCGCCGCGCGCAGCCGCCTCGCGAAACTTCTTGGCCATTTGCACCAGCTCTTCCATCACCTGCGCGGCTTCGATGGATCGGTTCTGGTAGCGCTGCACGACATCGGTCAGCATGTCCGAGAACTTCTTGTTCTGGACCACGTTGCCGGCGAAGCGTGACTTGATCTCGCCTTCGAGCAGCCTCTCCAGCAGTTCGACCGCCAAGTTCCGCTCAGGCAGGTTGCGCACCTCGGCCAGGAAGGCGTCGTCGAGGATGCCGATGTTGGGCTTGTCCAGCCCCACGGCGTCGAAGATGTCGACCACCTCCTCCGACACCACGGCCGAGCTGATGATCTGGCGAATAGCCAGCTCACGTTGCTCGTCCGTCTTCTTTCGCGCGCTAATCTCCCGCTTGGTCAGGATGACCTTCACGGCCTGGAAGAAAGCCACCTCCTCGCGCACCGCCTTGGCTTCGTCGAGCGTGCAGCAGAGCGTGAAGGCCTTGCTCATCGCCAGCGCCAGGTCGGCGAAACGCTTCTTGCCGTCCTTGATGCCCAATACGAAGTTGGCGGCGCCTGCCAGCGTCTTGTGGCCGCCGGTCAGAAAGCCGCTGTAGTCGAAGCCGTGACCCGATGTTGTGTGGTTCGTTCCGGCCAGCATGCCGCGCAGCGCGTCGAGCTTCTCGGCCAACACGCTATAGGCCTCGTGAGCGTCCACCGTCGGTCGGCCCCGGCCCTTGCTGGCGGTGTATTCCTTCAACGCTGACTTCAGTTCGTTGGCAATGCCGATGTAGTCCACCACCAGGCCGCCCTGCTTGTCCTTGAACACCCGGTTCACGCGGGCAATGGCCTGCATGAGGTTGTGGCCCTTCATCGGCTTGTCGATGTAGAGCGTGTGCACGCACGGCGCGTCGAAGCCCGTCAGCCACATGTCGCGCACGATCACCAAGCGCAGCGGGTCATCGGGCTTCTTGAATCGCTTCTCCAAGCGCTTCTTGACCTGGGCGCTGTAGATGTGCGGGCGCAGCAGCGCCTTGTCACTGGCCGAGCCCGTCATCACGATCTTGATGGCGCCCTGCTCCGGGTCGGCGCTGTGCCAGTCGGGGCGCAGCTTGATGATCTCGTTGTAGAGGTGGACACAGATGTCGCGGCTCATGCCCACCACCATGGCCTTGCCGGTCTGGGCCTTGCCGCGTTCCTCGAAGTGCGCCACCAAGTCGGCGGCCACGCTGGCGATGCGCGGCTCGGCGCCCACCACCTTCTCCAGCGCGGCCCAGCGGCTCTTGAGCTTGGCCTGCTGGCTCTCTTCTTCGTCTTCCGCCAGCTCGTCCACTTCGTCGTCGATGGTGGCCAGCTCGTCGGCCTTCAGCCCCAGCTTGGCCAGCCGGCTCTCGTAGTAGATGGCCACCGTGGCGCCATCCTCCTTGGCCTGCTGCATATCGTAGACGCTGATGTAGTCGCCGAACACGGCCCGCGTGTCGCGGTCCTCCCCCGACACCGGCGTACCGGTGAAGGCCACGAACGTGGCGTGGGGCAGCGCGTCACGCAGGTGCTGGGCGTAGCCCACCTGGTAGCGGTCCACCGTCGGTGCGTATTCGGCTCTGTGTGCCGCGGGCTGGCCGGTACCAGTCGTCAGCACCGTCGCGGCTGCGGAAATTGCAGGCCGCTGCTTCACCGTCTTCAGCTTGGCCTCGAAGCCGTATTGCGTGCGGTGCGCTTCGTCGGCGATCACCACGATGTTGTTGCGGTCCGACAAGAGCGGGAAAGCATCTTCGTCCTCGCCCGGCATGAACTTCTGGATCGTCGCGAACACGATGCCGCCTGAAGGCCGGTTGCCGAGCAGGGCCCGCAGCTCTTGCCGTGTGCCGGCCTGCACCGGCTGCTCGCGCAGCAGATCTTGCGCCAGCGAGAACACGCCGAACAACTGGCCGTCCAGGTCGTTGCGGTCGGTGATGACGACGATGGTCGGGTTCTCCATCAGCGGCTCTTGCATTACGCGCGCCGCGAAGCAGGTCATGGTGATGCTCTTGCCGCTGCCCTGCGTGTGCCAGACCACGCCGCCCTTGCCGCGAACGCTGGGCAGGCCATCAGAGCGGGACGCAGCAATCACCTGGGCGATGGCCGCGCGCACCGCATGGAACTGGTGGTAGCCGGCGATCTTCTTGACCAGGCCGCCGTCATCCTCGAACAGCACGAAGAAGCGCAGGTAGTCCAGCAGGTAGGCCGGCGCCAGCACGCCGCGCACCAGCGTCTGCAGTTCGTTGAACCGCCCCAGCGGATCGAGCGCGACGCCGTCGATGGTGCGCCAGGCCATGAAGCGCTCACTGTCGGCCGACAGCGAGCCCAGCAGCGCATCGGTGCCGTCCGAAATCACCAGCACCTCGTTGTACTGGAAGGCGTCGGCGATCTGGTCCTTGTAGGTCTGGATCTGATGGAAGGCCTTCCACACGTCGGCGTTCTGGTCGGCCGGGTTCTTCAGCTCGATCAGCACCAGCGGCAGGCCGTTGACGAACAGGATGATGTCGGGCCGACGCGTGTGGTGCGCCCCGGTGATGGAGAACTGGTTGACGGCGAGCCATTCGTTGCACTTCGGATCGGCCCAGTCGACCAAGCGAACGAAGTCGCCGCGGGTTTCGCCGTCGCGCTGGTACTGCACGGGCACGCCGGCCACCAGCAGTCGATGGAACTGCCGGTTGGCGGCCAGGAGCACCGGCGTGCCGAGGTCCACTACCTGCTTGACGGCATCGTCACGCGCCGCCTGCGGCACCGCGGGGTTCAGTGCGGCAACGGCTTGCTGAAGGCGCTCGACCAGCAGCACCTGGCGGTAGTCGCGACGCTCGGGTGCTGGCCCATCGGGAGCCAGGTCCGGCCCGTAGCGGTGCTGATAGCCCACGTCTGCAAGCCAGCCCAAGGCCTCCTGTTCGAGCTGATCTTCGGTCATGCTGCTGGGGCCTCCGGCGCTTAGCAGGTGCTTAACAAGCTAAGCCGCAAGTCGTTGATTTTGCTGGATATTCTCTCAATGTCTGCCCTACTCCGGCGAATGCTAAGCCCATGCTATGCCTTCGGTCGCAAGGTGTAGACATGGGTGCTGCCCACCCGCTGCCGGTCCAGAAACCCGTCGGGCTGGCTCCACTTCTTCAGGTAGCGCGACGCCTCTACCTGCGCCGAAGGGGAGTTGCCCAGCCCAAGGAGTTCTCGTAGCTCGCCATTCTCGATGCGTTGATGGTCGCGCAGGTACTCGCGCACCATCTCGGCATACCGAATTGGATTCAGCCCGCGGGTGCGCGTGTACGCGGCCTTGCCCTTCAGTTCCTTGGCTACCCCTTTGGCCAAGTGGAAGGTGGCCGCCGCGGTGTGCCCCTTGCGCTCCAGCAGGCTCAAGGGTGGCAGGCACATCGCTTCCAGAATGCGGCGCGATTCGTCCTTGGCCAGTTGCAGCACGTTGGCCGCCTGCCCCACATCGATGAAGTCCTGTCCCAGCAGCGCGTCGAGCACCAGCAACTGGTCCAGCGCCACCTCCGCGCCTTGGGCATCCAACTGGGCGATCAACTTGGCCAGCGCGTCGTGCGCCTCGCGGTTGAACATGCGCAGCGTCACCGAGTGGCCGTCGGTGACGTACTCGGGCCGACGCTTGCCGAAGACCAGTGCCGACCGGAATATGCGTCGCCGCCCGATGCCCGACGATTCCACCAGCCGCAACTTCACCAGCGCATTGGCCAGCGTGCGGTTGCGCGGCACCGCCTCGTGGCGCAGGATGTTCTCGGGCGTGATGCCGGCGACAAACCCGCCCGGGCTGGTGACCACCAGCTCTTGGGTGGAATGGCGCACGAGGATCTCGCCGGGATTCAGGTAGTCGCGGTGCGTCAGCGCGTTCAACACCGCTTCGCGCACGCCTTCCACCGGGAACTGCGGTATGCGCAGCTTGAACAGGCCCAGCTCGATCTCCTTCTCCGGGTTCAGCGGCCCGGTGAAGACCTGTTCCATGCGCTCCACCGCTTCCAGCAGCGGCAGACGGTCGATGTCGTTGCGCGCCACGCTGGTTTCGCCGTCGTGCAGCACATAGTGGAACTGAGCTTGCGGGCAGCGCTGCGCCAGCACTTCGCGGCGGGCGAACAGCAGCATGCCGGCGTGTGTCACCTGGCCCTCGCGCAGGGCCTCCAGGCCGCTCAGAAAGGCGGGGTCGGGCAACTCCAGCAGCCCGGACGACGGCGCCTTGCTGCGCAGAACCTGCCGCGCTCGCTCGATCTGCAACGGGTCCAGGTCCTGCAATCTCAGGCCGTGGGCGGGCGCACCGCTCCAATCCACGGCGGCGCTGCGCACCTGGGCACGTTGGAATGTCACCGGGTCCAGCGGCATGCAGTTCTTGCCCACGCGCTGCTTGAACAGCCCTGCCGCGGTGCCGTAGGGCTTGCTGTCGCCTTCGTTCACGCGCACCAACAGCAGCTTGCCGGTGCCTTCGGGCACGTTGAGCTCCACGACCTCGGCCGCTACGCCAGGCCGCGTGCCATCAAAGATGCCACGGCGGAACACGTCCAGGTCGTAGCCACGCGCACCATGGATGGCATGCGCGCGGCCACGCACCTTGTCGGCTACGCCGAACACCACGACACCGCCGCCCGCGTTGGCAAAACAGGCCGCGTACTCGCAGGCCAGCTTCAGATCGTCCTTCGGCCCCTGCCAGGGCTTGAAGTCGAGGACTTCGCTTTCCAGGTCATCGGCGATTCGGTGTTCCAGTTGATCAAGCAGGCGGCTGACCTCGGCGGTGTCGGGCACGGACATCAGGCGGCCTCTTCTATCTCGACGAGCGCTTCGGGCAGGCGGAGTTGGCCGGAGATCAGGCGGGGGAGCAGGGTGTCGCGGATAGTGGCGAGAGATTGGGCTTGCTGTTCGTTCGAAACCAGGCGAGCGAACAGCGGCGATGCAACAGCCAGAAATGCCTCGATCGCGGGTGACGACGGCACCAATGCAGGGATGGGCCGAAACGCCTTCTTGCTGATCTCCATGAAGGTCGATCCGTTGGCGCGAGCCTTGATGCCCTCCATGTTCTGCCGACACCAGAAGAGCATGTAGAGCGGCGGCAGCAGGCTGCCCGGCGGCATGGCGATATAGCCTTGATTAATGGCTACTGGAAGCTGGGCAATGGCGAGATAACCGATCGGTGCGCGTGATGACATCAGCAGCGATCCAACCGGCAGCAGGCCGGAGCCGATCTTCGCCACACCTTTGGTGGATAGACGCCGCTCGGTACTCAGCAACACAGGCGCAGGCAACCCCGAAAGGTCCTTGGGCGTGGTCCATGCATGCTCTTCTGGGCTCCAGTAGCTTGGGTCCTTCGTATCGGGTGTGGCACCGCCGACGCACTCCACTGCATCGCCGACGGGCTGCACCGACCATCCCTTCGGCACCAACCCCAACGCCGACTCCTCGAAGCTGTACGGAAACAAGGCCGCCGTGGCCTCGTCCATGCCTGCTGGCGGCAAGCCTTGCTGCTTGGCGCGCACGGGATCGAAGTCGACGAACCACGACTTGAACAGCGCCCGCGCGATGGCTTCGAGGGTGGCACTGGTTTCGCGCAGGAGGGCGATTCGGTCGTCGAGTGCCTCCAACAGGTGGACCAGTGATAGATCCTCCTCGCCTGGTTCAGCCACCGGGAAGTCCAGAAAGTCGTCGCGCGCCAGCCCAAGTGTTGTGGTGCCCGTAGCATGCGATCGGCAGTACGCCCGATAAGCCGGCGTCCGGAGGAGCCAATACACGTACTCCTGGCTGATGGGCTTCCCATTGAACTGCAGCTTTACGGTGTCCTGGGTGAGCCTGCCGGCAGCAATGTCGCGGGGCACTCGCGCGACCGAGCCGAGCAGGTCGCCCGACTGCGTTACGTCCTTCAGCGAGACATAGACATCGCCAGGGCCGAGCGTGATCTTTGCCGGCGACTGTCCACCATAGGTCTTGAATGACCCTCGTCGGAATCCACCGTCGGGTTGTATCGACGCCAAGCCGAGCAGGACTGGGCCAGGCTGACCAACCAACTCTCCCTTGTAGGTTGTGCCGCGAACCAGCGACACGAAGGACCGAAGTGGCTGAGTCGACTCAGAACTCATACGCCAGCCCCACCGTCATCCACCCCCAACCCGCAGGCACGCCGGTTTGTGCGGACGCCGTCCGCACAATCGATGAAGGCAGCCCCGGGGCCAGCAGTCCTGGCAATAGTGCGGACGCTGTCCGCACGATCTGCGGGTAGCTGCGGTAGAAGCGCAGGTAGCCGTAGAGCTGGCGCCGGCCCGTATTGCTGACTTGCCGGCTGCGCAGTGCCCGCGACAGCGCATCGAGCAGCCCGTCGCCATAACCGGCCCGGTCTGCGCCGTGCAATTCGAACTCTGCGATGTGATGGCCGATGAACCAGTTGCGCAGCGTCAGGCTGATGTTGACGGCCTTGCTGGCCTGGCCGGCGAAGGAGGAATGCGTTTGCTGGATGACCTGCACCAGGCCATCGAAATTGATGGCCTCAGAACTCATACCCCAGCCCCCCGAGCTTGGCCCGGATCACCGCATCCAGCTCCGCCCCCTTGGCCATCTGCTCACCCAGCTTCTCGGTCAGCGCCTGCATCTTGGTGGCGAAGTCGTCGTCGTTGTCTTCGACCGCCTCGGCGCCCACGTAGCGGCCCGGCGTCAGCACATGGCCGTGCTCGGCGATCTCGGCCAGACCCACGCTGCGGCAGTAGCCCGCCACGTCGGCATACCCGTCCGCCGCCGCATCACCGCGCCACGCGGCCACCGTGCCGGCGATGCGATCGACCACCTCGCCGGTCAGCTCGCACTGCACGCGGCTGATCATCACCGCCAGCTTGCGCGCATCGATGAACAGCACCTCGCCCCGTCGCACGCGCTTGTCCTTGGCCAGGAACCACAGACAGGCCGGAATCTGCGTGTTGAAGAACAGCTGACCCGGCAGCGCGATCATCACTTCCACCACGTCGGCATCGACCATCGCGGCGCGGATCTGGCCTTCGTTGTTCTGGCTCGAACTCATGCTGCCGTTGGCCAGCACGATGCCGGCACGGCCGCCGGGTCTCAGGTGGTGCAGCATGTGCTGCAGCCAGGCGTAGTTGGCATTGCCGGCGGGCGGGTCGCCGTAGTGCCAGCGTGCGTCGCCCGTCAGGCTGGCGTGCCACCAGTCGCTGATGTTGAACGGCGGGTTGGCCAGGATGAAATCGGCGCGCAGGTCGGGGAACTGGTCGCGCGTGAAGGTGTCCGCGGGTTCGCGGCCCAGGTTGAAGTCGATGCCGCGAATGGCCAGGTTCATCGCCGCCAAGCGCCACGTGGTGGGGTTGGCCTCCTGGCCGAAGATGGCCACGTCGCCGAGCTTGCCGCCGTGCGACAGGATGAACTCTTCGCTCTGCACGAACATGCCACCGCTGCCGCAGCACGGGTCGTACACCTTGCCGTGGTGCGGTGCCAGCACGGCCACCAGCGTCTTGACGATGCTGCGCGGCGTGTAGAACTGGCCGCCGCGCTTGCCTTCGGCGCTGGCGAACATGCCCAGGAAGTACTCGTAGACCTGGCCCAACACGTCGCGCGCTTCGGCCGCCGATGAACCGAAGCCGATGGTGGACACCAGGTCGACCAGTTCGCCCAGCTTGCCGTCGGGCAGCTGGGCCCGCGCGAAGCGCTTGTCCAGGATGCCCTTGAGCTTGGGGTTCTCGGCCTCGATCAAGGACAGCGCATCGTCGATGCGCTTGCCGATGTCGGGTTGTTTGGCTGCGGCGCGCAACGCCTCCCAGCGGGCAGCCTCGGGCACCCAGAAGACGTTGACCTCGCGGTAGTAGTCGCGATCCTCCAGCTCGGCAGCCAACAGGTCGGGCGTGCTGTCGGGCAGGAAGTACTCGTCGGCCTCGTCGGCGAAGCGGGCGGTCAGCTCGCCTCGCTTGGCCTGAAAGGTGTCGGAGATGTACTTGACGAAGATGAGGCCGAGCACGAGGTGCTTGTACTCGGCGGCGTCCATGTTGGCGCGCAGCTTGTCGGCGGTGGCCCAGAGCGTCTTCTTGATGTCGTCGAGCATGCGGCTGTTGTCTTCGTCTTCTTGGTTGAGGTCACCATCGATGCCGTCGACTGTCAGACGGGCTGGACGGATTGTGCAGCGGACACGCACCGTCCGCGGTGCCCGCAAGGGGCCTTCGAGGGGCCAAATCAAGGGTCTACGACCTCGGCCCGAAGGTGCAACGGCGCTGCCGCGGCGCCCCACCGGGTCCACGTCGCCGGACGGCCGGCAGTCGAGCCCATGGCCTGCGGGTTCGCATCGAAACTGGAGGTATGAAAAAGGGCTTGCAACCCCTGGAGCATGCTCATTCGGCGGCTTCGGTCCACGTGTTCCGCTGCTAGTACCAGCAGTTTGTAAGTCAAGGCCCGGAAGGTGTTGACACGGGCCCGAATGCGGGAATCAAATCGCGTTTGAGCCATGCGAGCCTCAGCATGATCTTCTGATCTCAACGAGGCCGGACGTTGCTTCCGTTGGCTGTCAAGCCAGAGCGCAACCGTTAGCGGTCGTGACCCGCACCTGCACAGGCGCCCATCCGTCCATCGGACCCGGCCCTGCCGCGCACGACGCGGTGATGCCTCTCCCTTCGATCCGTTTCGCCGACTCACTGTCGGCCATGTGGCTGCACGCCCCGAGCGCAGCAGCCGCCAACTGCCTGGCCAAGACCACGCAGTGATGCACCCGCGCCATCGTCGATTGCCTTCAAGGCAGATGCGTTGTTGAACGCCCTCATGGGGCGCAACACGCAGTCTCAGACGAGGCCCCGCACCTCCTGGTAGCAGGGAGGACTTCCAGCGGCGAAAGGCGGGCTACCCATGACACCCAGAACCCAGGACTGCTCCTGCTGGCAGCCAGTGCCCTTGAGGCGCTGACGCCACGCACCGGTGAGTGCGATCGGCTGCGCGATGCGGAAACGCGTCGCGCTGACCTGGGAAGTATTTTTTTACGAACGCTGGGCGGCCTATGCGCCGCCACCGGAAGCGTGCGTCGGCTTTGGAGGTCGGCCGCCCGCATCGTGATCCTTGGCCTCCATCAGTCACGCCCGCCCCGGGACGCCGGCGTGTGACTGACCCCCCGCTGCGTCCCGATGTCGATGTCGTCGCCCTGGCTCAAGCGGCGTGTGCCACTGGAGAACTGCACATGCCTTCGAAACGGAATCAGTCCCGCCCCACGGCGCGCTCGAAAGTGCCTTTGGCCTATCGCGTGCACATGGCCTACAACCCGTCCGCACCGCCTGAAACGGTCCTCAAGTCCCTGCCCATGGGAACGCACGACTTCCTGCGCGTGTTGGGCGCGCTGCTGGCGCTGAACAACCACCAGCACAGCACCAAGAACAAGAGCGTGTCGATCAAGACGATGCAAGACCGCAGTCGCTTCTACTTCGGGTTCTTCCGAGAGCTGCGCCACAAGACGAGGTATTCGAACCTCGACCCCCGCCAGCTGGCGAACCGACACATCCAGGCGATGGTCGACCGCTGGCTGGAACGGGGCCTGTCGACGGCGACGATCCACAACTACCTCAGCTTCCTGCGCACCTTCGCAGAGTGGATCGGCAAGCCGGGGATGGTCCAGGCGCCCATCCACTACGTGGGCGCTGAATCGACGCACGCACATCGCAAGCAGGTGGCCACCCATGACCATAGCTGGACGGCATACGGCGTCGATGTCGAGGCGTTGATCGCCGAGGTGGCCCTCGTCGACGAGTGGTGCGCGCTGCAGCTGGAGCTGTGCTATCGCTTCGCGATGCGGCCGAAGGAAGCGCGGCACCTGCGGCCCCACATGGCTATCCTGCCGCGCGAGGCGGCGAACCCGCGCGACGCCGCCGCGTTTCCGGAGTGCGAGACCTTCTTGCGCATCAGCTTCGGCACCAAGGGCGGCCGGCCGCGTGACGTGCCGATCGTCGATGACGCGCAACGCGAGTTGCTCGACCGGGTGATGGCGGCTGTCGCGCCGGGCGCGTTTGTCGGCCGGCCGGGCTTCACAGCCGACCAGAACCGAACGCGGTTCTACTACGTGATGCGCTGCTGCGGCATCGTTAAGTCGATGCGCGGCATCGTGCCACACGGTCTGCGCCATCAGCGTGCCAACGACGTCTACGAGGCAGAGTCTGGTGTGCCGTCGCCCGTTCGTGGCGGGCACGCCGACCCCGACGCCGACGAGAGCGCGCGGCACCGTGTATCGCACATGCTCGGGCACTCGCGCAGCAAGCCGGCTTCGTCTTACATCGGCGCGAAGCCACGCCACCGTCCCAACGGCGGTGATGCGGGCCCCGACGATCCTCCATCCCCTGAAGGGTGCCCGGTGTGATCGCGCCGAGGCTGATCCGTCACCGCGACGCGCCAGCCTACCTCGGCGTCGACCGCAATCGGTTCGACGCCGAGATTCGCCCGTCGCTCACCGAAATCCCGTTCGGCGGCCGGTGCATCGCCTTCGATCGCCAGGAGCTCGACGCCTGGGCCGACGCGTATATTCGTGAGCGAGGGCGCCCGAGTCGCAAGTCGACGAAAGGAGCAGTTCCATGCGAACTCGGACACCAGGCATCCTCTGCGATCGGTCCGGCGAACGGACGGTCAACAAGCAATACAAGGGCGAACGCGTCTTCGCCAGGCTCGGCAAGGTCAGCCAAGACTGCGCCGAAGTCTGGCTCAGGGCGCGGCAGGCCGAGGTCGATGCCAGGCGCGAACACGAACTTCGAGAAGGCGCTGAGCAGCTGTTCGCAGCTGCTGCACAAAAGTACCTGATCGAGTGCAAGCAGCGAGGGGTCCGCACCTTGGACGTCATCTCGTACCACGTGACCATCCTGCTGCCGTACATCGGCAGCCTGCCTCTGCGAGACGTCTGCAACGACGCCCTGGAAGGCTTCAAGGATGAACGCGCGGCAGAAGGCGCCAAGAACGCGACGATCAATCGCAGCCTTGAGGTCGTGCGCACGGTGCTCAACCGTGCGACCCGCGTCTGGCGCACCCACGGCAAGCCATGGCTCTTGTCATCGCCGTTGATCGAGATGCTCGACGAGCGGCAGCAGAGGCGACCGCCCTACCCGATCACCTGGTCGGAGCAGGCGGAGTTGATGAAGCACCTGCCGGCGCACCTGCAGCGCATGGTGCTCTTCGCGCTCAACTGCGGCGCACGCGACGACAACGTGTGCCGGCTGCAGTGGGCCTGGGAGCGCAAGGTGCCGGAGTTGGAGCGCAGCGTCTTCGTGATCCCCGCTGCGGAGTTCAAGGGCCAGCGACCCCACGTGCTGATCCTGAACGACGTGGCGACCAAGATCGTCGAAGAGTGCCGCGGGGACCATGACGAGTTCGTGTTCGTCTGGCGCCGGGAGCGCGTGAAGAACATCGAGGACCAACCGGTGATGCCCTACCGGCCGGTCCAGACGATGAACAACACCGCGTTTCAGAACGCCAGGCGGGCCGCCAAGCTCGAACGGGCCCGCGTGCACGACCTGCGCCACACCTTCGGCCAAAGGCTGCGGGAGGCCGGCGTGACGGAAGAAGATCGCGCCTTGTTGCTGGGGCATGCCCTGACCGGCATGCCGCAGCACTACGCCACCGCCACGATCGCGCGTCTGGTGGAGGCGGCCAACAAGGTGCGCGAGACGCGCGACCGAACCACGCTGCTGCGGGTGGTCAACGGATGAGGTCAGGAGAAGTCGCGCAGAAAGTCGCGCAGAAAGAAAAACAGCCTAGAGACCGAAATCTCTAAGCTGTTGATCTAGAACGAAAGTTCTGGTGCGGCTGGCAGGAATCGAACCCACGACCCCTTGGTTCGTAGCCAAGTACTCTATCCAGCTGAGCTACAGCCGCACGTAGCCTCGCAGTATATCAGCCCGCCCGCAGGCCGCGCTTCAGTCCAGCGCCGCGGCGGCCTGCTCGCAGTGCACGGCCCGGGCCTCGTCGGCCTCGCCGCGGGCCAGGGCCGCGAGCTGGCGCCATGCGGTGCGCCGGTGGCGGGTCGGCAGGCCGGGCGCCGCGGCGGCCTGCTCGAGCAGCCGCCGTGCCTTGCCCCACAGTTGGCGCTCGGCGAAACCCATGCCCACGGCCGCCACGACAGCGCCCTCATGCCCGAAGGCCTGGGCGGCGGCTTCCAGCCGCGGCAACCAGTCCGCGCCCATGCCGGCCCGTGTCTCGATGAGCGCCAGCGCCACCTGTTCGCGGTCTTCGCGGGCGAGTTCGGCCAGGCGGTCCCAGAACGGCCGCAGCCAGGCGCGGCCGTCCTCGGCGGCGTCGAGGTGCGCAGCGCGCTGGGCGGCGCGCACCGCCACCAGGGCATCGCGCCGGTCGGCGAGATCGAACTGGCTCCACAGGCGGCGCAGCTGCTGGATGTCGTGAGCACCCTCCAGCGTCTCGCCGGCCAGCGAGCGCAACAGGCTCTGCGCCACCACCGGCGAGAAGGCCTGGTGGTGGGCCAGCAGGCGCGCCGTGTGCAGCGCCTCCAATGGCCTGCGGGCCATGCGCAGGGCCTGCAACTTCAGGCGCAGTGCATGCGTTCGGCGCGCCACCCCTGGTGGCAAGGCCTCCAGCAGTTCAAGGGCCCGGGGCGCATCGCGGTCTTCCAGGGCCCACTCGGCGCCCAGCATCCGGGCCGCGTCCTCCATGCCCCGCGGCCCTTGGCGGACGGCCTTCAATGCCAACTGCAGCGTTTCGTCGCGCCGCGAACGATCCTGCAGCCGGTGCAGGCTGCCGGCTCCGAGCAGGTGCCCGAGCACGCGGAACTCGGCGTCGCTCGCCAGCGCAGGCGTGCTGTCGGCCACCAGCAGCGCCCTTTGCGCCGCCTTGAGTGCACGGCCGTAGCGCGCGCTGAAATACTCGGTGAGCGCCTCGCGCAGCGCCGCCTGGGCCGCGCGCTCGCGGCGCAAGGCCCGCCACTCGCCGGCCCGCCGCGGCAGGCTCACGAGCGAATTGAGTGCCTGCACAGCGAACATCAGCACCGCACAAGAGCCCAGCATGATGAGCACGAACAGGTTCAGCGACAGATCGGTGCGCCAGCCGCGCCAGTAGATCGACACCAACCCGTCGTTGCTCCCCAGCGTGGTCGCGGCCACCACCGCCACCAGGAACAACAACACCAGCCAGATGATGCTGCGCATGGGTCTTGCCGCCTGGGCCCGCAGGCTCAGCGCCCGGCCGCTGCCGTGGCGATGGCCGCCAGGGTGGCGTCGGGCCTGGGCACGCTGACGAGCCGCGCCTGCGCGGTGACCTGCCTGACCTGCTCGCTGGCCGCCACCACGCGGCGCGAGCTGCGGTCGAAATACCGGTCCAGCGCCGACTGGGCATCGCGCAGGTCGGACTGCGCGGTGTCGAACTGGCGCGACAACAGCGCCAGCCGCGCGTTGAGCAACCGCAGCTTGAGGTTCTCGCGCAGGAAGAAGGCCTGCTCCGGCGCCACCAGCATGGCCTCGGGCTGGTCGATGCGGGTCACCCGCACCAGGTCCTTCACCTCTTGCCACAGCTGGCTGCCGAGGTCGCGCCAGCGCGTATCCAGGACGCCGCGCCACGCCCCGGCACTGGCACTGGCACTGGCGGCCTGCGCTGGCGTTTCGGCCACGGCGGCCTTGGCCGCAGCCCCGCGGCGCTCAGGCGCGGAGAGCAAGGGCAGTTCGTCGACCAGGCGGATCACTTCGTCCAGCCGAATGGTCAATACCGTGATGTCGGTGACGCCGGCCGTGCGCGTGCGGTCGAGGTCCTGCAACACGGCCCGGCGCACGCGTTCCAGCCGCGGCTGGTTGTAGCGCGCCAGCCGCTCGTCGGCTTGCTTGAGGGTCAACACCAGCGGCTCGGCGCTGCCGGTGATGGCGGCCTGCTGCTGGGCCACGCGGATCGCGGCGTCGAGGTCGGAGAGCACGTTCTCGTCACGCGAGCGGGCCAGCGACTGGATCAGCTCTTCGAGCTGCGTGCGCTGCATCGAGGTCTCGGCCACGCGCGCTTCCAACAGCGCCACCTTGGCCGCGGACTCGCGGGTGGTGATCTCGGCCTGGCGGGCCAGCGTGCGGGCCTCGGTGGCCTGGCTGCCGCTGTCCTGCTGGCGCTTGACGAGCTCGACCTCCAGGGTCTTGACGCGCTGTTGCGTGCTCCACGCCAGGCCCAGGGCCCCCGCGGCCAGTGCCGCCAGCACGGCCGCGCCCGCGGCCAGCCAGCGGCTGGACGCCGCATGGGCGGGCACCACCAAGGCCGGTGCGGCAACCGCCTGAGCAGGCGTATCGGAAGAGGGCGCGGGCGACTCGGTCACAAGGAGGAAGATTGTATCGACGCCCCTGCCAGGGCCCGCGCCGCCACCGCGGCGATGCGGGCACCCACCAGGTCCACCTGGCCAAAGCCGGCCGCGCGCGCGGCCTGCGCGATGCGCGGGTGCGACGCCAGTGCGGCACTGCGCGACCAATCCGCCTGCGGCGCGAGCCCGCGCAAGTGCGCCACGCCCTCGCTGCTGCTGAAGTGCCAGAGGTGCCGCGCCGGTTCGGCCAGCGCGGCCGAGAGCAAGGCCCGCTCCGCCGCGTCGGGCTGCGGTGGCTGGCGTCGGTAGGCGGCCAGGAATTCGATCTTCGCGCCCTGGCCCCGCAAGTGCTCGGCGAGCCAGTCGCGGCCCTCTTCGCCTCGCACCACCAGCGCGCGCCGGCCCACCCAGGGTCGGTGCTTCAGGCGCGCCCACAAGGCCTCGGAATCGGACGTGGGTGCGTCGTGCGCCGGCTCGACCAGCGCGACCTCGGGCACGCCCGCCTGGCGCAAGGCCGCCGAGGTGCCCGGCCCGGTGGAGCCCGCCAGCACCGCCGCCGGCCACAGCGCAGCGTCAGGCCGCTGCGCGAAAAAGTGCTGCACGGCATTGGCGCTGACGAAGACCACGAGGGCGAAGTCCGTCAGCCTCAGCCAAGCCTGCCTCACGGGCGCCGGGTCGGCCAGGGGTGCGATCGTGATCAGCGGCAGCGCCTGCGCGTCCACCCCCAGCGCCTGCAGCCCGCTCACCCAGGGCAAGGCCTGCGCCAGCGGGCGCGTGACGATGAGGCGAGCGGCACTCACAGTGCCTGCTCAGCCCGCGGGCAGATACGCCGCGGCACCCGCCGTGCGCAGCCGCTCGGCCGCCGCCGTGCCCAGAGCGCGCGCCGCGGCCTCGTCGGCCACCGCGGCGCCGAGCTGCGTGCGCAAGAGCGGGCGCTTCAGATCGACGGCGTCGCCCAGGGCCGCGTCCAGGCGCAGCGTGGCGCCCTCCCACACCGCATGCGCCGCCAGCGGCATGCTGCAACTGCCGCCCAGCGCGCGCGACACCGCGCGCTCGGCATGCGCGGCCAGGAAGGTGGGCGGGTGGATGGTCTGCGCCAGCAGCGCGCGCAGATCGTGCGCGTCCTCGCGCACCTCGATGCCCAGCGCGCCCTGGCCGGCGGCCGGGATCATCTCCGCGGGATCGAACTCCGAGCGGATGCGCGCCGCCAGCTTGAGGCGCTTGAGCCCGGCGGCGGCCAGCACGATGGCGTGGTAGCCGCCTTCGTCGAGCTTGCGCAGCCGCGTGTCGAGGTTGCCGCGCAGCGGCTCGATCTGCAGGTCGGGTCTGAGCGCCAGCAACTGCACCACGCGGCGCAGGCTGGACGTACCCACCACCGCCCCTTGCGGCAGCTCGTCCAGGCCGGCGTAGCGGTTGGAGACGAAGGCATCGCGCGGATCTTCGCGTTCCCAGATGGCGGCCAGCACGAAGCCCGGCGGCAGCTCCATGGGCACGTCCTTCAGCGAATGCACGGCCAGGTGCGCGCGGCCTTCTTGCAGCGCGGTTTCCAGCTCCTTCACGAACAGGCCCTTGCCGCCCACCTTGGACAGCGCGCGGTCCAGGATCTGGTCTCCCAGGGTGGTCATGCCCAGGAGTTCGACGCGCAGGCCGAAACGCGCGGCCAGGGCATCGCGCACATGTTCGGCCTGCCACAGGGCAAGGCGGCTTTCGCGCGTGGCGATGATCGTGGGTTCAGTCATGGCGCCGATGATAGCCAGCGCCCCCGGTCTCGCGCGCCCTGCCCAGGCCAGGCGGGCATGGCGCTTGCGGGCAGAATCGGCGTCCCGGTCACCCACCAGCGAGCCCCCCATGACCCGCACCACCACGGCCCGTGCCGCCCCTCGCCAGCGCACGCGGCCCAGGCGCGGCGCGGACGAGGGCGATGCCGCCGCGAAGAACAAGCCCCTGGTGGAAGATATCCGGCTGCTCGGCCGCATCCTG
The DNA here is from genome assembly GCA_030681795.1 of Rubrivivax sp. Taxonomy (GTDB): domain Bacteria; phylum Pseudomonadota; class Gammaproteobacteria; order Burkholderiales; family Burkholderiaceae_C; genus Rubrivivax. The sequence continues at coordinate 10,417 of JAUXRG010000051.1, read as the reverse complement.
GGCGACGTGATTCGCGAGCAGGAGGGCCCCGCCGCCTTCGAGCTCATCGAGCGCGTGCGCCAGCTCTCGGTGGCCTACCGCCTGAAGGCCGACGCCAGCGCCGGGCGGGTGCTCGACCGCCTGCTGAAGAACCTCTCGGCCGACCAGACGGTGACCGTGATCCGGGCCTTCAGCTACTTCAGCCACCTGGCCAATATCGCCGAAGATCGCCACCACCTGCGCCGCCGCGCCGTGCATGAACAGGCGGGCGAGTTGCAGGACGGTTCGCTGGCCCTCACCTTCGAGCGCCTGCACCGCGCCGACCGTCGCGCCGCCGAGATCGCGCAGACCCTGGCCCGTGCCTACATCTCGCCGGTGCTCACCGCCCACCCCACCGAAGTGCAGCGCAAGAGCATCCTCGACGCCGAACGCGCCGTGGCGGCGCTGCTCGGCGAGCGCGATGCAGGGGCCCCGCCGGAGCGGCTCGCCGACAACGAGGCCCTGATGCGCGCCCGCGTCACCCAGCTCTGGCAGACGCGCATGTTGCGCACCACCAGGCTCACGGTGGCCGACGAGGTGGAGAACGCGCTGAGCTACTACCAGACCACCTTCCTGCGCGAGATCCCGCGCCTGTACCGCGAGATCGAGCGCGCCCTGCCCGGCCACCCGGTGGCCAGCTTCCTGCGCATGGGCCACTGGATCGGCGGCGACCGCGACGGCAACCCCAACGTCGGCGCCGCCACGCTGCGCCACGCGCTCTCACGCCAGGCTGAAGTGGCGCTGCGCTTCTACCTCACCGAAGTCCACGAGCTCGGCTCCGAGCTCTCGATCAGCGGCACCCTGGCGCCGGTAACGCCCGAGATGACGGCACTCGCCGAGCGCTCGCCCGACCGCAACGAACACCGGCAGGACGAACCCTATCGCCGCGCGCTCATCGGCCTGTACGCCCGCCTGGCGGCCACGCTGCAGCGGCTCACCGGCACCGAGGCGCTGCGCCATGCCGTGGCGCCGCAGGACCCCTACACCGACGCGGCCGAGTTCCTGCGCGACCTGCAGGTCATCGCGCGCAGCCTGCACTCGCACCATGCACAGGCGCTGGTGGGGCCGCGGCTGGCGCCGCTGATGCGCGCCGTGCAGATCTTCGGCCTGCACCTCGCCACGCTGGACCTGCGCCAGAGCAGCGACAAACACGAGGCCGTGGTGGCCGAGCTGCTGCGCACGGCACGCGTCGAACCCGACTACAGCGCGCTGCCCGAGGCCGCGCGGGTGGAGTGCCTGCTCGCGCTGCTCAACGATGCGCGGCCGCTGCGCGTGCATGGCGCCGAGTACTCCGCGCTGGCGCGCAGCGAACTCGAGATCTTCGAGACGGCTCGCGATGCGCTGGCCCGTTTCGGCCGCGAGGCCATCCGCCACTACATCATCAGCCACACCGAAGAGGTCAGCGACCTGCTCGAAGTGCTGCTGCTGCAGAAGGAAACCGGGTTGCTGACAGGCACCCTGGACACCTCGGCCCGCGCCGCACTGATCACGGTGCCGCTGTTCGAGACCATCGCCGACCTGCGGCGCAGCGAACCCATCATGCGCGAGTTCTACGCCCTGCCCGGCATCACCGCGCTGGTGCTGGCCAGCGGCGGCGAGCAGGACGTGATGCTGGGCTACAGCGACAGCAACAAGGACGGCGGCGCGTTCACCAGCCAGTGGGAGCTCTACCGCGCCGAAGTGGCACTCGTCGAGCTGTTCGCCGGCCTCGCGCCTGGGCCAGCCGACGGGCCGGGCCAGCCGATCACGCTGCGCCTGTTCCACGGCCGGGGCGGCACCGTGGGCCGCGGTGGCGGCCCGAGCTACCAGGCCATCCTGGCCCAGCCGCCGGGCACGGTGAACGGGCAGATCCGCCTCACCGAGCAGGGCGAGGTCATCGGCAGCAAATACGCCCACCCCGAGATCGGCCGGCGCAACCTCGAGACGCTGGTCGCCGCCACGCTTGAAGCCACGCTGCTGCACCCGACCCAGAGCGCCCCGAAAGCCTTTCTCGCTGCCGCCGCCGAAATCAGCGCGGCCAGCTTCAAGGCCTACCGCAAACTGGTCTACGAGACGCCGGGCTTCACCGACTACTTTTTCGCCGCCACGCCGATCCGCGAGATCGCCGAACTGAATATCGGCTCGCGCCCGGCCATCCGGCCGAGGGAAGGCAAGACCACACGCGCCATCGAAGACCTGCGCGCCATCCCCTGGAGCTTCTCGTGGGGCCAGTGCCGCATGGCGCTGCCGGGCTGGGCCGGCTTCGGCACCGCCATCGAGGCCTTCCTCGGGAACGGCGACGGCGCCCGAGGCGCGGGGGGCGACCGCGAATCGCGCCTGAAGCTGCTGCGGCGCATGCACAGGCAGTGGCCCTTCTTCCGCACGCTGTTGTCCAACCTCGACATGGTGCTGGCCAAGAGCGACCTGCGCATCGCCGCGCGCTACGTCGAACTGGTGGAGGACAAGAAGGTCGCCAGGCGCATCTTCACGCTGTTGCGCAGCGAGTGGCAGCGCGCCCACGACGCATTGGCTCTCATCACCGGCCAGGCCGAGCGGCTGCAATCGAACCCGGCGCTGGCTCGTTCGATCGCCCACCGCTTCCCCTACCTGGACCCGCTGAACCATCTGCAGGTGGAACTGCTGCGTCGCTACCGCAACCGGCAGAACCTGGGCGAGGACGGGCAGGCCGGCCTGGAGCGGCTGCAGCGCGGCATCCACCTGTCGATCAACGGCATTGCGGCGGGGTTGCGCAATACGGGGTGAGGGCGGCGCCCTGCGCTATGCCGGCGGCGACTGCCCCGCCAGCGCCGCCCGCACCGCCGCCACCTGCCGCCTGGAGACAGCCAGCCATTCGTCCAGCGGCGCCACGCGCACGGCCCAGCCCTCGGCGCCGGTTTCGTCGTCCTCGCCACGCAGTTCCAGCGCGCGGATGGCGTGGCGGCCGACGAGGGCGTTGCGGTGGATGCGGATGAAGGCGTCGCCGAGCTGCTGCTCCAGCTCGGTCAGCGTCTCGTCGATGAGATGGCTGTGCCCGGCCGTGCGCACGGTGACGTATTTCTGCTCGGCCTTCAGGTACAGCACCTCGGCCAGCGGCAGGCGCAGCAGGCGGCCGCGCTCGCTGACCACCAGCGCCGGGCCTTCCAGCGGCGCGGGCTCGGTGGCCGGGCGCAGGCGCTGCGCCACGCGCTGCAGGGCCTCGCGCAGCCGCTCGCGGCGCACCGGCTTGGTGAGGTAGTCCACGGCGTCCAGCTCGAAGGCCTTGAGCGCGTGCTCGGCGTGCGCGGTGACGAAGACCACTGCAGGCGGTTGCGGCAGCGCCTTGAGCCGTGCGGCCAGGCGCAGGCCCATGTGCGAATTCGGGCCCGGCATGCGGATGTCCAGCAGCACCACGTCCACCGGCGTGGCCTGCATGAATGCCAGGGCCTCATCCGCGTCGCTGGCTTCGCCCGCAAGTTCGGGTTGGAAATCGGCGTCCGGCTCGCGCAGGCTTTGCAGCAGCGAGCGCAGGCGCAGCCGCGCCAGCGGCTCGTCGTCGACGATCAGCACCTTCATGCCGCGGGCAGCACGATGCGGGCGTGGAACATATCTTCGCCGCCCGCCGGCTCGCGCCAGGCGTCGCATTGCGCGGCCACGTCGTGCAGCAGGCGCAGCCGCTCGCGCACGTTGTGCAGCGCCATGCCATGCCCCGGGTTGCCGGGCCCCTCTTCAGGGCCACCCAGCGTATTGCTCACCACCACCACCACCTGGCCGCGCTGCACCTGGGCGCGAATGACGACGCGGCCGCCGCGCCGCGCGGGCTCGATGCCGTGGCGCACGGCGTTTTCCACCAGCGGCTGCAACACCAGCGGCGGCACACGGGCCGCGTGCACGCGCGGGTCGATGTCCCACTGCACCGCCAGCCGCGAGCCGAAGCGCACCTGCTCGATGGCCAGGTAGCGCCGCGCGAGCTCGATCTCTTCTGCCAAGGTCACCGAGGCACCCACCTCGGCCAGGGCGACGCGAAAGAGCTGGGCCAGGTCTTCGAGGACGTTCTCCGCGCGTTCGGGGTCCACGCGCACCAGGGCCAGCGCCGTATTCAGCGCGTTGAACAGGAAGTGCGGCCGGATGCGCGACTGCAACTCGGCCAGCCGTGCGCTGGCATTGGCCGGGTGCCAGATGCGCGAGCGCAGGTCCAGCCAGGCCCAGAGCATGGCCGCGAAAGCCACGCCGGCGAGCACCACCGCCGCCACGCGCAAGACGCCCGCTTCGCCCGCCAGGCCGGCCCACCACAGCGGAGCCCAGGCCAGCAGGGCGGCCGCACCACCGAGTGCGAGCACACCGCTGGTGCGCCAGGGCAGGTCGGCCTTGTGCAGCGGCTGGCGCAGCGCGCACACCGCCACCAGCCACAGCAGCGTGCCGGCCACGCCGCCGAAGGCCAGCACGGCCTGGCGCTCACCCCACTGCGCCAGATGGGCCGCCCCGGCCAGCGCCACCAGGGCCAGCACCGCCTGCACCAGCAATACGGCACGCAGGGCCAGGCCGGGGTGGCACACATCGAAGGCTGCGGCGGCCTGCGCGTGCAGCCGGGCGCGCTCTTCGGCGATGGGGTCGAATCGCGTCACCGCAAAGCCCGTGCTTTGCAGTTCGGCCGGGCGCGTGCTCTGCGGCCACAGGCTGGCGGGCCGGCTCTCGGTGGGCGGGAAGTCGGGCTCGGGCGGGCGGGGGCGGTTCATCGTGCGTGCCTCATCTCGAGCCGGATAATAAGGACTCCCCTTTCCCGCGGCCCGCGCGCACCCCGCATGTCAAACGACCCTCTCGCCAACAAGCACCAGGCCTGGTCGGCCCTGTTCACCGAGCCGATGAGCGAACTGGTCAAGCGCTATACCGCCAGTGTCGGATTCGACCAGCGGCTTTGGCGGGCCGATATCGACGGCAGCCTGGCCCACGCCGAGATGCTGGCCGCGCAGGGCGTCATCGCCAAGGCCGACCTGGCCGATATCCAGCGCGGCATGGCGCAGATCGTGGCCGATATCGAGGACGGACGCTTCGAGTGGAAGCTCGACCTCGAAGATGTGCACCTCAATATCGAAGCGCGCCTCACCGCGCTGGTGGGCGACGCGGGAAAGCGGCTGCACACCGGCCGCAGCCGCAACGACCAGGTGGCCACCGACGTGCGGCTGTGGCTGCGCGGCGAGATCGACAAAATCGCCGTGCTGCTGAGCGACATGCAGCGAGCGCTGGTCGAACTGGCGGCGCAGCACGCCGACACCGTGATGCCCGGCTACACCCACATGCAGGTGGCGCAGCCGGTGAGCTTCGCGCACCACCTGCTGGCCTACGTGGAGATGTTCGCGCGCGACGCCGAACGCCTGGTCGATGTGCGCCGGCGCACCAACCACCTGCCGCTGGGCGCGGCCGCGCTGGCCGGCACGAGCTACCCGCTGGACCGCGAGCGCGTGGCGCGCACGCTGGGCTTCGACGGTGTGTGCCAGAACAGCCTGGACGCCGTGAGCGACCGCGACTTCGCGCTCGAGTTCAGCGCCTTCGCCGCCATCTGCATGGTGCATGTCTCGCGGCTGGCCGAGGAGATCGTGCTGTGGATGAGCCAGAACTTCGGCTTCATCGACCTCGCCGATCGCTACTGCACGGGCAGTTCCATCATGCCGCAGAAGCGCAACCCCGACGTGGCCGAACTGGCGCGCGGCAAGAGCGGCCGCGTGGTCGGCCACCTGATGGGCCTGCTCACGCTGATGAAGGGCCAGCCACTGACCTACAACAAGGACAACCAGGAAGACAAGGAGCCGCTCTTCGACACCGTGGATACGCTGGCCGATACGCTGCGCATCATGGCCGAGATGGTGGGCGGCATCCAGGTCAAGGCCGACGCCATGGAGCGCGCCGCACTCAAGGGCTATGCCACGGCCACCGACCTGGCCGACTACCTGGTGAAGAAGGGCCTGCCCTTCCGCGATGCGCACGAGGCCGTGGCCCATGCCGTGAAGGTGGCGCTGCAACGCGGCGTGGACCTGGCCGAGCTGCCACTGGCCGAGCTGCAGGCCCTGCAGCCGAAGATCCAAGCCGACGTGCTGCAGGTGCTGACCTTGCGCGGTTCACTCCACGCGCGCAACGTCCTCGGCGGCACGGCCCCGGCGCAGGTGCGCGCGCAGGTGCAGCGTCACCGCACGCGGCTGCCGCGCTGACCGCAGGCGGGCGCCAGCGGGGCTTGGGCCGGGCCCTGCCGGGCCCGGCCCCGGCGATGCGCCACTCGCGCGTTAATCGAAGGTGATCCGCGTCGCGTCGATGCGCAGCCGGTCGGCCGAGAGCAGGCCGCGCACGTCCACGTGGCGGCCCCCGCGCAGATCGGCGGGGCCCCCGCGCTCGTAGACGAGACCCGGGCGCGCCGTGCTGATCGTCAACCCTCTGAGCACGAACGTCCCCGCCGCGACGTCGACCGAAGTGATGTGGCCGCTGAGCTGGAAGCCGCTGTCATGCTCTTCCTCGTCGGTCTTGATCGCGACCTCGCGTGCGCGCAGCACACCGCCGCGCACCGTGCCCTCGACTTCCACGCGCACGCCCACCGCCAGGCCGGCGCTGCCGTCGGTGAAGATCGCGCCAGTGGCGTCCAGCGCACGGCCATTCACGCTGAAGCTGCCGGTCGAGTTGAAGGCGCTGATCAGCCCCTTCAGACGGACCTCCTCGGTCTCCGGCAGGGCGCGCAGCGCCGGGCTGAACGACTGCACCACCCAGCGCAGCGGTGCGCTGGCCAGGGTCAGGCGCAGACGCACGAACTGCCCGGCCGCCAGGTCGGCGGGCAGGCCCGCGGCGCCTGCATAGCCGTAGCTGGTGCCGCCGATGCGCAGGGTCTTCGCCGTGGCATCGACCTGGCTGGCCAGGCCGCGCAGCCGCCAGGGCAGGCCGGCCGCCAGGGGCTCCACGCGGGTGGCACGGTAGCGCTGCGCCGCGGGGTCGAACTCGGCGTACACCTCCACCAGGCGATCGGTGGCCAGGCCGTCCAGGCCTTGGGTCAGGCGTTCGTCGAAGACCGTGTTGCTGTCCACCGTGACCCGCTGGCCCAGCAGCATGAAGCTGCTTCCCATCCGGTCCACGCTGCTCACCGGCCCGGCCAGTTCGCTTTCGAAACGGATGCGCGCGGCGCTGGCCACGGGCCCGGTGGCGTCCTGGGTGACGGCGCCGCTGTCGATCTCCACCGTCATGCCCAGGCGCAGCTCTTCGCGGGTGCGGCGCGCGCCATCGGCATCTTCCACCCATGCCGCGGTGTCGTCGAAGCGCACGCCGTTGACGATCACCGACCCGAACCCGGTGATGGTGCCGGAGGCGAAACTGCCGGTGCCGCCGGTCTCGACCCCGCCACCACAGGCGACGAAAACCGAAGCCACCACGGACAGCGGCAGCGCGAATGTCAGGCTCGCGCGAATCGTGCGAAGGATCAGGGCTGGAAGTTTCATTTCAGGTCCTTGTCTTGACCCACGGGCCCACCGCCGCAGGATCGGGGAGTGGCGCGGCCGCGGCGCTCTCCTGGTAGGAGTACAGACCCACGCGCAGCCGGCCCTGCGGCGCGGGCTGCAGCTTGGCGTCACTCTCGACGCAAGCCTCCAGTGCCGGCACCAGGGCCCTCAGCAGGGCTTGCCACTGGGCGCGAATCGCCGGCCGCACGGACTGCAGCGAGGCCGCGGACAGGCCGCTGGCAAATACCGCCTGCTCGAAATGCGCGTGGTCGTCGCCGAGCACGTTCTCCACGGCCGCCCGCAGGTGGTCGCCGACGTTGTCACCCAGGAAGCCGAGCTGGCGCGCGCGGTCGCCATGCGGCACGAAGGCCTCGCGCACCAGCGCGACGGTATCGCTGGCCTCGTCCCACTCGGCCAGCCCGAGGCGGCGCAGTTCATCGAGCAGGCTGCGCGGGTGCACGTCGCGCGTCACTTCCTGGGCCAGCGTCTCGAAGCTGGGTGCCGGCCCCTGGCGCGGCAGCACGCAGGCCTGGCCGTGGCGGTCGACGTAGGGCGGCTGGCTGCGCCAATGCGCGAAGACCGCGCTGGCCAGCGACCGGCTGCGCGGCGCGGCGCGCGCCTGCTGCTGGGTGAGCCGGGTGACCTCTCGGCGGTTGATGCCGGTGGTGGTGCTGATGCGGCTGACCTTGCGGTGCTCCGGCAACCCCGGGTGGGCCCGCGCGGCGGCCCGCACGAAGGCCAGGCGCAGGATTTCTTCGACCTCGGCGTAAGGCACGCCGCGGGCCACCGCCAGCTGGGACACGGACGCCGCAAGCCCAGCCAGGGCATCGTGCAGCGCCTGCTGCTCGGGGCCTGGACTGGGCTTCGGGATGAGTGCGTCAGGTGGCGTCATCTTGGGGCGGCAGAGGCGGCCACACTGTAGCCGCCGCCCGGCCGCCTTCTGGCTAGAACGTGATGAGCAGGGCCTGCAGACGGATGCGGTCCCGGTCGAGCACGCCTTCGACTTCGGCGCGCTTGCCATTGGCGATCTGCGCCTGGGTGCCGTTGCGGTAGACCACCGTGCCGCTGTAGGACACCGTCACGCCGCGCAGCTCGAAGGTCTGGGCTACGGTGTTGACGTTGCCGATGTCGCCATGCAGATGGAACATGCGGCGGCCGAAGTCGCGGCTTTCCGCGACCTCCACCTTGGTGGCCACGAGCACGCCATTGACCACCTGGCCCGTGACTTCCACGCGCGCACCGAGCACGATGCCCGCGGTCCCGTCGGAGAAGACCGCCTTGGAGGCATCGACCGGCAGGCCATTGACGGCAAAGGTGAAGTTCGCGGTAAAGGCCGAGATCACTCCTTCGATACGGGCGTCGGGCCTCGCATCGGGCAGGCGCAGGCTGTTGAACAGTTGGGTCGCCACCCAGGCCCCCGAGACTTGCGCGGTCTGCAATTTGACGCGAACGATCTGGCCATCGGCCAGGGTCGCTGGCACATCGGCCACTGCCAAGCCGGCGTAAGAGATGAGCTCGGTGCCGATCCTGAAGGTCTTGACGGCAGGGTCCAGCGCCGTCAGCACGCCACGCAGCTGGTAGGTGGTTGCCGCCGCTTGGGCTTCGATGCGCGTGGCCACGATGCGGTTGTTGACCGTATCCAGCAGGCCGTGCACCTGGACCACGGCGCCCGCGGTGAGTGCGCTCAGGCCGCCCGCGAGCGTTTCGTCGAATACCGTGCTCTCGGTCACGAGGACGGTCTGGCCGAGCACCTGAACCGTTGAGGCGGTGGTGTCTACGGCGCCGACCGGGCCGATGACTTCGCCGCCGAAGCGGATGCGCAGCGCCATGGCCGTGCCAGCGACCCGATCGACCGGACCCCCATCGACCTGGATCATCATGCCCAGCTTGAGCAGGCTGCGGTCTTGCAGGACGCCGTCGGCGTCGTACACGGGGCAGGTGGCATCGTCGTAGCGCACACCGCCCACGATCACCGAGCCGAAGCCGGTGATCGCACCTTCGGCATAGCTGGCTGCCACTTCCGTGGGCGCGGTATCCAGCGCCACGGTGGTATCGCCGCCGCCGCCGCAGGCGGCCAGCAGCGCCGTGGCGCTCACAGCGGTGGCGAGCGCCACGCGCCAGTCGGGAAATCGGAACTTGGACATGAAAGGCTCCCGGTAGGTACGGCCGCCGAATCTGGTAACCGCTGCATTGAAGTATAAATGTGCAATGTGCACATTTACATTTCAGTGTGTTTCAAGGCGCCACAATTTCCGCACCGCCCGGCGTCTGCCGTGAAGTCGTTCCCGCTTGTCGAACTCCCAGGCAACCCCCCACCCGTGCCCCCTCGCCGCTGGATCGCCCACCTCGACATGGACGCATTTTTCGCGTCGGTCGAACTGCTGCGCTACCCCGAGCTGCGCGGCCTGCCCATGGTGGTCGGCGGCGGCGCACGGCATCAGCCCGAACTGCAGGCCGACGGCACGCGCCGTTTCGCCCGCCTGCGCGACTACGCCGGCCGCGGCGTCGCCACCACCGCCACCTATGAGGCGCGCGCCTTCGGCGTGCATTCGGGCATCGGGCTGATGAAAGCCGCCGCACTCGCGCCGGATACCGTGCTGCTGCCGGTCGATTTCGACGCCTATCGACACAATTCGCGGCTGTTCAAGGCGGCCGTAGCCGAGCATGCCCCGTTGATCGAAGACCGTGGCATCGACGAAATCTACATGGACCTGACCGATCTTCCGGGTGCACAGGACGCTGTCGGCGACGACCCGCACGGCGGTGTGCGCGCCATCGCGCTGCGCATCCAGCAGGCCGTGCTGGCGGCAACAGGGCTCAGCTGTTCGATCGGCGTCACGCCGAACAAGCTGCTGTCCAAGCTGGCGTCCGATCTGCACAAGCCACGCGGCATCACGCTGCTGACCGCAGCCGACATCCCTTCGGTCATCTGGCCGCTGCCGGCCAAACGCATCAATGGCATCGGCCCCAAGGCC
>JAUXRG010000027.1 GCA_030681795.1 Rubrivivax sp. | reverse complement strand
TTCATTGCCGCATGATTGAAGTATTGCGCGCCGGCCTGTGCGATCTGGTGATGGATCAGGGGCGCTTCGGCTATGGCGCGCTCGGCGTGCCGGTGAGCGGCGCCGCTGATCCGGCGGCGCTGGCAGCCGCCAATCGACTGGTGGGGAATGAAACGGATGCAGCCGGACTTGAAGTTGTCCTGGCGGGGCCGACCTTAAGCTTCCCCCAGGGCGGCGTGGTGGCGCTGACCGGGGCGCGCTTTGCGGCCACTCGCAGCAGCGGTACAGCGGTTGTTTGGAACGCCACACAGGTGCTGGCCGCAGGCGAGACCCTGACGCTGGGGCGGGCGGAGGCGGGTTGCCGCTGCTGGCTGGCGGTGCGCGGCGGGCTCGCGGTTCCGCAGGTGATGGACAGTCGCAGCACCTTTCTGCCTGCAGGTTTCGGCGGTTATCAGGGGCGAACGCTGCAAGCCGGGGATAAACTGCCCATTGGTGACGGAATGGGCGAAGCGCGGCAGTTGCGGGCTCAGCCTCCGGCCATCCCGGCCGGAACGTTGCGAGTGGTCGCGGGGCCGCAGGCCGAATGGTTCGATGATGCCGGGCTGCTGGCCTTTTTCAGTAGTCCTTATCTGGTGGGCGTTGCATCTGACCGGCGTGGTTTGCGACTGAGAGGTGCCGCAGTGTCTCATCGACAGCTTGAGCTGCCATCGCAGGGGCTGTTGCCTGGAGCGGTTCAGATTCCACCCGACGCCCAGCCAATCATCCTGGGCTGGGATGGCCCGGTTACCGGCGGCTATCCGGTGATTGCTGGAGTGATTGCTGCAGACTGGCCACAACTGGCGCAGCTGCAGCCAGGCGACCAGGTGCGGTTTGAAACGATCGAGGTCGCAGAGGCGCAGGCGCTGGCCGCTGCAAGCTGGGCAATCGAGAATAGGGAATGATCGAACTGAATGCCGACATCGGCGAAGGCGGAGACGACGCTGGCCTGATGCCCTATCTGAATCGAGTGTCGATTGCCTGTGGCGGCCATACAGGCGATGTAGCCAGCATGGTCGCCGCTTTGCGCTTGGCGGCGGAACATGGCGTTGCAGTGGGCGCGCATCCGAGTTATCCCGACCCCGCGCGGTTTGGGCGGCATGCGCTGGCGGCGTCAGCCGATGAGATCGCGACGTGGGTGACGCAGCAAACCGGGATGTTGGCCAAACAGGCCGCGCGGCTGGGGATGCGGCTGGCGCACGTCAAGCCGCATGGTGCACTCTACAACGTGGCCGCGGGCGACGCCGTGACGGCGCGGGCGATTGCGCAGGCGGTGGTGGCGCTGGATCCGGCGCTGATTCTGGTGGGTTTGGCCGGTTCGCAGCTGATTGCCGCAGGCGAGGCCGTCGGGCTGGCGGTGCTGAACGAGGCATTTGCCGACCGCCGCTACCAGATCAATGGCCGGCTGGTTTCACGTGAAACCATTGACGCGTTAATCCTTGAGCCTGCAGCTGCCGCCAAACAGGCTGTCGCGCTGGCGCGTGGCCAGTCGATCAGCACCCTGAGTGGCGCCCATATTCGGCTGCAGGCAGACACGATTTGCCTGCACAGCGACACGCCTAACGCATTAAATATTGCGCGCGCCGTCCACACCGCGCTCAATCGCGGATAATCCCGCACTTGCTATTTTTACTGCCAGATCATGCCCTTACTTACTTTTGACCGCCTCGAATTGGCCTATGGCCACCACCCCCTGCT
>JAUXRG010000017.1 GCA_030681795.1 Rubrivivax sp. | reverse complement strand
CTCGTCTGAGGCGGCCACTCATGCCGGCTCGACAACCAGCGGGCGTCTACAAAAACGTAGTGCCATACGCGCGGAAACGCGGCTCTAAGCTGTTGATTTCATTGAGATCGGCAGGGCTCAGTGACAAACTCGGGCTAGCCTGCGCCGGGCCGCCCCAAGCAGGCGACTCCCCCTCGGGGGGACGACGCCGAAGGCGTCTTGGGGGCCGGGTCAGCCTGCGCCGGGCCGCCCCAAGCAGGCGTCCTGGGGGCCGGGTCACTCAGGCACTCAGTGGCTTGCCGGCTTGTAGGCTGGCGTGGCGGGTCAGCACTTCGATGAAATCGCTGCCATCGCGCGTGTCGCGCCAGCGGCCATCGACCCAGCGGTAGTGGAAGCCACCGCCGCGCGCGGCCAGCCAGATCTCGTGCAAGGGCGGTTGCGTATTGACGACGATCTTGCTGCCGTTGGGGAATGCCAGCTCCAGCAGGCCCCCGGTGCGCTGGCTATCGACGTCGATATCGTCGTCCTGCAGCCAGCGGTCGGCCGCGGCCTCGATGCGGGCCAGCAACGCCTCGGATTCGAGCCGGTACTCGGCATCCGTGAGCGGCGAGGTGCCAGGAACCGTGCTCATAGAATCCTTTGCATGCGTAACGTTTCGCGAACGAGTTTAGCGGCCCGTGCAGTGACCTGCCTGCTCGCGTGGGCGGTCCTGGCTGGGCTGCCGGCCTGCGGCCAGAAGGGCCCGTTGTTCCTGCCGCAAGCCCCGGCGGCAGCCTCGGCACCCGCGCGATGACGCTGCCCGGCTCCCCGTTCCTGGCGCGCCGCGGCGCCGCGCTCGAGCTCGAAGGCCATTTGCTGGCCGACCTCGGCCGGCGCTTCGGCACACCGCTGTTCGTCTATTCGCGCCAGGCCATGCGGGCCGCTTTCCAGGCCTACGAGCAGGCGCTGAGCGGCCGCGCCCACCTGGTGTGCTACGCGATGAAGGCAAATTCGAACCTGGCCGTGCTGCAGACCTTCGCGCGCGCCGGTGCCGGCTTCGACATCGTCTCGGGCGGCGAACTGGCACGCGTGCTGGCCGCCGGCGGCGACCCCTCGCGCGTGGTCTTCTCCGGCGTCGGCAAGACGCGCGCCGAGATGCGCCAGGCGTTGCAGGCTGGCGTGCGCTGCTTCAACGTCGAAAGCGAAGGCGAACTCGAGCGGCTGAACGAGGAAGCGCTGGCCATGGGCCGCCGCGCGCCCGTGAGCCTGCGCGTGAACCCCGATGTCGATGCCGGCACGCACCCCTATATCTCCACCGGCCTGAAGGCCAACAAGTTCGGCATCGCGCATGGCCGGGCGTTGGCCACCTACCAGCGCGCGGCCTCGCTGCCGGGGCTGCAGGTGGTGGGCATCGATTGCCACATCGGCTCGCAGATCACCCAGCTGGCGCCCTACCTCGACGCGCTGGACCGGTTGCTCGATCTCGTGGAGGCCGTGGAGGCCGTGGGCATCCCCATCCACCATGTGGACGTCGGCGGCGGTCTGGGCATCACCTACGCCGACGAGCAGCCGCCGCAGGCGTCGGCCCTGGTCGCGGGTTTGCTGGAGCGCCTGGATGCGCGCGGCCATGGCCAGCGCGAATTGCTCTTCGAGCCCGGCCGTTCGCTGGTGGGCAACGCCGGCGTGCTGCTCACCGAGGTGCTGTACCTGAAGCCCGGCCGCGACGAAGACGCCGCCGGCGACGGTCTCGGCAAGAACTTCTGCATCGTCGACGCGGCCATGAACGACCTCGTGCGCCCGGCGATGTACGACGCCTTCATGGCCATCGAGCCCTGCGTGCGGCGCGCCGGCCCGGGCTCGACCTGGGACGTGGTCGGCCCGGTGTGCGAGTCGGGCGACTGGCTGGGCCGGGACCGCCCGCTGGCGGTGCAGCCGGGGGACATCTTGGCCGTGCTCTCGGCCGGCGCCTATGGCATGGCCATGGCCAGCAACTACAACACCCGGCCGCGCGCCGCCGAAGTGATGGTCGATGGCGCCCAGGTGCACCTGATCCGCGAGCGCGAAGCGCTGAGTTCGCTCTTCGCCCAAGAGCGGCTCATCTGAGGCGCGCGGCCTGCGCCCCAAGCCCGACAGGCTCCTAGATCCGGCCTTCACCCACGGCGTGGCAGGCCACCTGCGAGCCGTCGATTCCCGTCAGCACGGGCCTCTCGCTGGCGCAGCGCGCGTTGGCGTGCGGGCAGCGCGGGTGGAAGGCACAGCCCGATGGCGGGTTCAGCGGGTTGGGCACCTCGCCCTGCACCGGCGTGCGTGCACGGCCGCTCATGTGGATGTCGGGGATGGCGTCGAGCAACAGGCGCGTATAGGGATGGCGCGGGTGGCTGAAGAGTTCGGCCTTGTCGGCCAACTCAACCAGGCGGCCCAGGTACATCACCCCCACCTGGTCGGCCACATGCCGCACCACGGCCAGGTTGTGCGAGATGAACAGGTAGGTCAGGCCGCGGCTGCGCTGCAGGTCGCGCATGATGTTGAGCACCTGCGCCTGCACCGAAACGTCCAGGGCCGAAGTGGGCTCGTCGCAGACCAGGAACTCCGGTTCCGTGGCCAATGCGCGCGCGATCGAGATGCGCTGGCGCTGGCCGCCGGAGAACTGGTGCGGGAATTTTTCGCAGTCGGGCTCGGCCAGGCCGACTGAACGCAGCAACTCGCCCACCCGCGCGCGCAGCGCCTGCGCGGCGATCACCAGGCCATGCTCGCGCAGCGGTTCGGCCACGATGTCCAGCACCTTCCAGCGTGGGTTGAGGCTGGCGTAGGGGTCCTGGAAGATCATCTGCATGCGCCGGCGCAGTCGCCGCAATTCGCCGGCGTCGCGTGAAGCGTCCGTGGCCTGGCCGTCGAAGCGCACCTCGCCGCGCGTCGGCTGGTACAGGCCGACGAGCAATCGCGCCACCGTGCTCTTGCCGCAGCCCGACTCCCCCACCAGCGCCAGCGTCCTGCCGCGCTCGATGCTGAATGAGACACCGTCCACCGCGTGCACGAACAGCCGTGGCTTGCGCTCGACCACGCGATTGAGCCAGGGCGCCGAGACATCGAAGGTCTTGGCCAGGTCGCGCACTTCGACCAGGGGCTTCGCTTGCGTGCTCACGCACCGACCTCCGAAACCAGCCAGCACGCCGCGCGCGTGGCGCCGGCGTCGAACAGCTCGGGCCGCTCTTCGCGGCAGCGCGGCATGACCTGCGGGCAGCGTGGGTTGAAGGCGCAGCCCCGGGGGATGGCATCCAGCCGTGGCATCACGCCGTCGATCTGCAGCAGGCGCTCGCGGTCGTCGTCCATGGCCGGGATCGAACCCATCAGACCCACCGTGTAGGGATGGCTGGGGCGATGAATGACGTCGCCCACCGGCCCGATCTCGGCCACGCGGCCGGCATAGAGCACGGCCACGCGGTCGCAGGTCTCGGCGATGACGCCCATGTCGTGCGTGATCAGCATGACCGCTGCGCCGTGGTCCTTGCACAGGCGCTTGAGCAGCGAAATGATCTGCGCCTGGATCGACACGTCCAGCGCCGTGGTGGGCTCGTCGGCCACGATGAGCTGCGGCTCGGCCGCCAGTGCCAGGGCGATGACCACGCGCTGGCGCATGCCGCCGCTGAACTGGTGCGGATACTGGTCGATGCGCTGCTCGGCCGCCGGGATGCCGGTTTCCTGCAGCAGGTGGATGGCCCGTTCGCGCGCCTGGGTGTGGTTCAGCGGCAGGTGGGTCTGGATGGTCTCCACGAGCTGCCGGCCGATGGTGTACAGCGGATTCAGCGAAGTCAGCGGATCCTGGAAGATGGCCCCGATCTTGCGGCCGCGAATCGCGCGCATCTGCTCGTAGGGCAGGTTGTCGATGCGCTGGCCGGCGAGAACGATTTCACCCGAGGCGATGCGCCCTGGCGGCTCGAGCAAGCCGATGATGGCCGCGCCGGTGAGCGACTTGCCCGCGCCGGATTCGCCCACCACACCGAGGATTTCGCCCGGCGCAATCTCGAAGGAGATGTCGTCCAGCGCCAGCAGCGTGCCGCGGCGCGTGGGGAACTCCACGCGCAGGTGTCTGACTTGGAGCAAGGGCTCGCCGCGGCGCCCGCCGGGCCGCCCCAAGGGCGCCGCAGCCCCCTCGGGGGGTACCGAACGAAGTGAGGTTGGGGGCTCCATCAACGCAACCTCGGATTGAGCGCATCGCGCAGCCAGTCGCCGAGCAGGTTCACGCTGAGCGCGATCAACACCAGCATGGCACCGGGGAAGATCGTGATCCACCACTCGCCGGAAAACAGGAAGTCGTTGCCGACGCGGATCAGCGTGCCCAGCGAGGGCGAAGTCGGGGGCACGCCGACGCCCAGGAACGACAGCGTGGCCTCGGTGAGGATGGCGGCGGCCACCTGAATCGTGGCCAGCACCAGCACCGGCCCCATCACGTTGGGCAGCACATGCTTGAACATGATGCGCATCGGCGCTACGCCGATCACGCGCGCGGCCTGCACATATTCCTTGTGGCGCTCGACCAGCGTGCTGCCCCGCACGGTGCGCGCGTACTGCACCCAGCCGGTCAGCGAGATGGCGATGATCAATACGCCGAAGGCCAGCGTGTCGTGGGCGTTGGGAAACATCGCGCGGCCGACGCCGTCGATGAGCAACGCGACCAGGATGGACGGGAAGGACAGCATCACATCGCACACACGCATGATGAAGGCATCGACCTTGCCGCCCGCGAAACCCGAAAGCAGCCCCAGCCCCACCCCCACCACGATGGAGACCAGCACCGAGGCCACGCCCACCAACAGCGAGATGCGCGCGCCGTAGAACAGGGCCGAGAGGATGTCGCGACCCTGGTCGTCGGTGCCCAGCAGGTAGTTGCGGCTGCCGCCTTCGATCCAGGCCGGCGGCAGCCGCGCATCGGACAGGTTGAGCGTCGCGAGATCAAAAGGGTTGTGCGGCGCCACCCAGGGCGCGAAGACCGAGGACAGCACGCACAGCGCGGCGATCACCGCGGCCGCCATGGCCATTGGCGAGGTGCGAAAGCTGTACCAGACGTCGCCGTCCAGGAAGCGGGCGAGGGCGCCCGGCGCGGCTGCGGCTTGAGGGGAATTCATGGGGGGGAGCCTCAATGTCCGCCGGCCGGGCGTTCGATGCGCAGCCGCGGGTCCACCGCGAAGTACAAGAGATCGACGACCAGATTGACGATGACGAAGATGAGCGCGATCAGGCACAGGTACGCCGCCATCACCGGCACATCGGCGAACTGCACCGCCTGGATGAACAGGAAGCCCATGCCGGGCCACTGGAACACCGTCTCGGTGATGATGGCGAAGGCGATGAGCGCGCCGAGCTGCAGGCCCGTGATGGTGATGACAGGCACCAGCGTGTTCTTCAGGGCGTGGCCGAAATAGACGGCGCTGTCCTGGAGGCCGCGCGCGCGGGCGAACTTCACGTAGTCGGTGCGCAGCACCTCGAGCATTTCCGAGCGCACCAGACGCAGGATGAGCGCGAGCTGGAATACCGACAGCGTGATGGCCGGCAGCACCAGGTGTCGCCAGCCGTCCACGGTGAGCAGGCCCGTGCTCCAGTCGCCGAAGCTCACGGTGTCGCCGCGCCCGAAACTCGGCAGCCATTTGAGCGTGACCGAGAAGAACAGGATCAACAGGATGCCGATGAGGAAGGTGGGCAGCGAGACACCCAGCAGTGACAGCGTCATCACCAGCTGCGAGCCGAAGCCCCCGCGCCGCAGCGCGGCATAGACGCCCAGTGGCAAGCCCACCGCCAGGGCGATGAAGGCGGCGGCCAGCGCGAGTTCCAGTGTGGCCGGGAAGCGCTCGGCAATCAGCGCCGAGACCTTGCGCCCCTGGCGCAAACTGAGGCCGAACTCACCCTGCACGGCATTGCCCACGAAGTTGGCAAACTGCACCGGGAACGGTTGGTCCAGCCCCAGATCCTTGCGCAGTTGCACGCGTTGCTCTTGCGTGGCGTCCTGGCCCAGCAGGCTGGTGACCGGGTCGCCGACGTACTGGAAGAGCATGAAGGCGATGAACGCCACCGTGAGCATCACGATCACGGCCTGCATCAGACGGCGGAGTATGAAAGCGAGCATCGGGCCGGGGTCGCAGCGGTCTAGGGTTGGGCGC
This sequence comes from Rubrivivax sp., assembly GCA_030681795.1. Classification (GTDB taxonomy): domain Bacteria; phylum Pseudomonadota; class Gammaproteobacteria; order Burkholderiales; family Burkholderiaceae_C; genus Rubrivivax. The sequence continues at coordinate 42,543 of JAUXRG010000017.1, read as the reverse complement.
GGGGATGCAATGCCACCGGGCCGTACCAGGAGGTGGCGTTCGAACGGGTGTTGTCGCTGTCGGTCATCACGGCGATGGAGGTCAGGGCGCCCGGCGCCTCGCCGAATGCGAGGAGGAAGTCGGCGGCCAGGTCGCGCCGGTGTTCACGCCAGCGGCGCAACTGCCCGGGCCCCGAGTCGACCACGATCTTGCGGATGCGGTCGCTGCGCGCATTGACGATGACGCTGCCCACCGGCGCTTGCGCATCCCAGACGTAGACCAGCGTGGCGTAGGGCGGCTTTTCGCCGGTGAGTGCCTCGGCCAGCTCGAACAGCACACGGGTGCGCATGGGCAGCCGGGCGACGTCGCCGGCAAAGCCGAAGAGCACGCGCGCCGGGGCGTCGGCGTGGTCGGCGTCGGCCACATTCGCATCCTTGATCAGGTCCTGCACCCACCAGGAAAAACTCACGTCGCGCAGGGCCTGGGGCTCCACCTGCACATGCCGGCGGAACATGCTGGCCGAGCGAGCGGACTGGGCCAGCAGCGCGCTGCGGCCTTCCTTGTGCGCCCATGAATAGCGCGTGTGCGCCTTGCCGGGCAAGGGCACGGCGTGCCATTCGCCGGGTGTCGCGGCCAACGCGTCGGCAGGGCCTGGCGGGGCATGGCGGTCCGGGCTGGCACAGCCGGACAGCAGCGCAGCGGCGAAACAACAGGCCAGAGCGGCAGGGAGCATCGGGGTCTCTCAGGCCGTGGCGACAAGGGCGCCAAGGCGGCATATCAAAAAAATGGCCGCCCGGAGGCGGCCATTCCTGAGACTGCACGAGGCGCCTGCAAGCAGGCGCCTGGCGATCAGAACGAGTGGCGAATACCGACGTTGTAGCCGCTGGAGGTCTCGCCGCCAATGGTCATGGGCACGCCCGAACCCACGGTGAACTTGGCACCCGTGACGGCATTGCCGTCGTTGTTGACCCGCGAGTACGTGCCGTACAGCGCCGTGCGCTTGGACAGGTCGTACTGATAGCCGATGGCGATCTGGGTGGCGTCATACAGATCCGGCGTCAACGCGACCGAAGTGCCGCTGGACTTCACGTAAGAAGCCTTCAGCGTACCGCTGCCCATGGGCACCGTCATACCGAGCAGCATCGACTTCGAATCCCGGGTCGAGTATTCGCGCTTGGAGTACTGGCCCATCAGGGTCATGAAGCCCATGTTGTACGACGCACCGAAGTTCATATCGGTGTAGTCGTCGATCATGGCGCCGTCCTTCTCGGTCTTGCCCCAGGCTCCAGCCACGTTCAGCGGGCCCGCAGCGTAGCCGATGCGGCCACCCAGGTACTTGTTGCCCGCGATGCCCTCGCCCGCAGCCACCTGCAGCTGACCGTACAGGCCACCCATGGCCGGCAGGAAGTAGCTGACGGTGTTGTTGGCACGAACCAGGGTCGTCGCGCCGGAACTCAGCGTCGAAACCGTATTCAGCACGTTGCCCAGACCGTTGGTGCCGAACGGATCGAAGAAGGTGTAGTTCCAGAACGTGGCGGTGTAATCGCGGCCCAAGCGGATTTCACCGAAACCGCCCATCAGGCTGACCGTGGAACGGCGCTGCCAAGTCTGGCCCGTGCCGCCGGTGTCATTGTCCATGCCGCCTTCGATCCAGAAGCCGGCCTTCATGCCACCGCCGAGGTCTTCCACACCGCGGAAGCCAAGGCGGTTGCTGTTGAGCTGGTTGGAACTCATGAGCTTTTGCGTGACGGAGCCGTTTTTCACGCTGTTGACCGAGAGGTCAACGATGCCGAAGAGGGTTACCGACGATTGAGCGGAAGCCACACCTGCAAACGCGGTCAGCGCGGCCAGGGCGAGCAGAGATTTCTTCATTGCAACGATCTCCTAGGTTGAACAAGAGGTCCCGATCTGGGAGGCTGCCCGGCGAGGGGCTGATCAGGCCAACATCCTCAGCGGAAGTTGCCGTATTGCACCAGACCGCTCACTGGATTGCCAAGGCTTGCCCTTCAAATCGCCCGTGGCTGTTGCCTGGCAACAACGTGGCTCGGTCCGCAGCGCACCACGATGGTTCGGCTATGCTTGGCCGCCATGGACGCCGTCGACCGCCTCATCGTCAGCCTCGACAACGCCTTGCGCACCGTCGCCGGGGCCGTGTACGCGGCCCGCCCGAACCCGGCCGGGCCGCCCGCCGCGGATGGCCTGGACCCGCCGGAGCGCGCGTTGGCGGGCGCCTTGATGCGGGTGAACCATGTCGGCGAGGTCTGCGCCCAGGCCTTGTACCAGGCCCAGGCGCTGACCGCCCGAACGCCCGAGTTGCGCAGCCAGATGGCGCAGGCCGCGCGCGAGGAGACCGACCACCTGGCCTGGACGCAGCAGCGCCTGGACGAACTCGGCGACCGCACGAGCTGGCTCAATCCGCTTTGGTATGCCGGCGCCTTCGGCGTCGGCATGCTGGCCGGGCGGCTGGGCGACCCGCTCAGCCTGGGCTTTGTCGTCGAGACCGAGCGCCAAGTCGAGCAGCACCTGGCCAGCCACCTCGACCGCCTGCCGCAGGGCGACGCGCGCTCGCGCGCCATCGTCGAGGTCATGAAGGCGGACGAACGGCGTCACGCCGACCAGGCCAGCGCCGCCGGCGCGGCGGCGTTGCCGGCGCCCGTGCGCTGGCTGATGCGAGGCGCCGCGAAGGTCATGACGACCACCGCGCACCGGATCTGACGCTCTTCAGCCTTCGACGAGCTCGAAGCTGGTGCTGATCTCGGCGGTCTTGCCCAGCATCACGCTCGCCGAGCAGTAGCGCTCGTGCGAAAGCGCGATGGCGCGTTCGACGGCGGCAGGGGGCAGGTCGCGCCCGCTGACCACGAAGTGCATCGCGATGCGGGTGAAGACCTTGGGGTCGCGCTCGGCGCGCTCGGCCGTGAGCCTGACCCGGCAGCCGCGCACATCGTGGTGGCCGCGCTTGAGGATCAACACCACGTCGTAGGCCGTGCAGCCGCCGGCGCCGGCGAGCAGCGTTTCCATCGGCCGCGGTGCGAGGTTGCGGCCGCCGCCTTCGGGCGCGGCGTCCATCGTCAGGAAGTGGCCGCTGCCGGTCTCGGCGACGAAACCCATGCCGGTGGCCGGCATCCAGTTGATGGTGCATTCCATGGTGCGCGTGCTCCTTCAGCGAGCGTTCGTTCGGGGGTCGTGATTTCGAGGGGTCGGTCTAGATCGGCGCTGCCCGAGCATATTGCAGCGCAACATTCGGGTGGTAGACTGGCCCGGTGGGCGATCGCTCGTCGAGCGCCGCCCGTCGATTGTCTCCTCCACCTCTATCAATGGTGGATTCGGCCCGGTGCCCCCAAGGTTCCGGGCCATTTTCTTGCGCGCTCATGGCTTGTGCGCTCAAGAGGCCGGGCTCCGACCGGGGCCTGCCGTATCATCGCGCGCCCTCTTTGCCTCGCACCGCACGATGCCCGCTGGCCCCCGTTCGACATCGGCGCCGCCCGCGCGCGCCGTGACCCCCAAAGGGCAGCGCATCGCTGCCCAATACCTCAAGCGCATCCTCACTGCCCGCGTTTACGACGTGGCGCGCGAGACGGCGCTGGACCCTGCGCGCGAACTTTCGCGTCGCCTGGGCAACCAGGTGCTGCTCAAGCGCGAGGACCAGCAGCCGGTGTTCAGCTTCAAGCTGCGCGGCGCCTATAACAAGATGGTCCATCTGGACGCCCAGACCCTGGCACGGGGCGTGATCTGCGCTTCGGCCGGCAACCACGCCCAGGGCGTGGCGCTGGCGGCCAAGCGCCTGGGCTGCCGGGCCGTCGTCGTGATGCCGGTGACCACGCCGCGCCTGAAGATCGACGCCGTGCACGCCCGGGGCGCGGAAGTCGTGCTGCAGGGCGACAGCTACTCCGACGCCCATGCCCATGCCGTCGAACTGCAGCAGCAGCAGGGCCTGACTTTTGTCCACCCCTTCGACGACCCCGACGTGATTGCCGGCCAGGGGACGGTGGCCATGGAGATCCTGCGCCAGCACCAGGGCCCGCTGGACGCGGTATTCGTGGCCATCGGCGGCGGCGGCCTGGTCTCGGGCGTGGCGGCCTACATCAAGGCGGTGCGGCCCGAGGTGCGCGTGATCGGCGTGCAGACGGTCGATTCCGACGCCATGCTGCGTTCGGTGCAGCGCGGCCGGCGCGTCCAGCTCGCCGACGTGGGGCTGTTCTCCGACGGCACCGCCGTCAAGCAGGTGGGCGAGGAGACCTTCCGCGTGACGCGCTCGCTGGTGGATGACTTCGTGGTCGTCGACACCGACGCGGTGTGCGCGGCGATCAAGGACGTCTTCCAGGACACGCGCAGCATCCTCGAGCCCGCGGGTGCGCTGGGGGTGGCCGCCATCAAGCAGTACGTGGCCACGCACAAGCTCAAGGGGCATACGCTGGTGGCCATCACCTGCGGCGCGAATATGAATTTCGACCGCCTGCGCTTCGTCGCCGAGCGGGCCGAGTTCGGTGAACAACGCGAAGCCTTGTTTGCCGTGACCATCCCCGAGGCGCGCGGCTCGTTCAAGCATTTCTGCGAACTCATCGGCCCGCGCTCGGTCACCGAGTTCAACTACCGCATCTCCGACGAGCGCGTGGCGCATGTCTTCGTCGGCCTGAGCATCCAGCGCCGCGATGAGGCCGGGCGCATTGCCCGGCACTTCGGCAAGCAGGGCTACGCCACCCTCGACCTCACCGACGACGAGCTGACCAAGGAGCATGTGCGCCACATGGTCGGCGGCCGCAGCGAGCTGGCGCGCGACGAGCGGCTGTTCCGCTTCGAATTTCCCGAGCGCCCGGGCGCGCTGATGCGCTTCCTCGCGGCCATGCACCCGGGCTGGAATATCAGCCTGTTCCATTACCGCAACCAGGGCGCCGACTACGGCCGCATCCTGGTCGGGCTGCAGGTGCCACCCGGCGATGAGCCGGCGTTCGACGACTTCCTGCGCACCGTCGCCTACCCCTTCGTCGATGAAACTCGCAACCCGGTGGCCCGCCTGTTCCTGACCTAGCGCGCTCGCTACACTCGTGCGCCATGGCCACCAACCGTTCCCTGGTCACGCCCACCAGCAACCCGCTGCTGGAAAAGGCGTTGCGCGAAAAGCTGCTGCGCCGCAACGAGGTGGGGGGCAGCCTGGGCGAGCTGGAGCCCCTGGCCATCCGGCTGGGGCTGATGCAGAACACGCTCAAGCCGCGCTTTCGCCACCCCCAGCTGCTGGTCTTCGCGGCCGATCACGGGCTGGCCGTGGAGGGCTTGCGCGACGCCCAGGGCCGCGCCACCCACGACACCGTGCGCATGCTGCTGACCCACCAGCTGCCGCTGACGGTATTCGCCCGCGCCCAGCACCTGGAGCTCACCGTGGTCGACTGCGGCGTGGCGCAGAACCTGGCGGCGCACGACCATCTGCTGATGCGCAAGATCGCGCACGCCACGCGCAATGCCCGTGTCGCCGCCGCCATGAGCCTGGAGCAAGCCCATGCCGGCATGCGCGCGGGCATGGAAATCGGCGACAAGCTGCGTGGCAATGCCACCGTGCTGGCCGGCGTGGGCGTGGGCGCGCACGAAAGTGCCGCCCTGGTGCTGTCGCGAATGACCGACAGCCCGGTGCATGACCTCGTCGTCAACGGGCCGAATATGGACCCCGACGAACTCGCCCACCTGATGGGGGTGCTGCAGGGCGCGCAGAGCCGCCACCGCGGCGTGGTCGAGCCCGTCGAAGTGCTGGCGGCCTTCGGCGGCTTCGAAGTCGCGGTGATGGTGGGCGTGATGCTGATGGCCGCCAGCAAGCGCCATCTGCTCATGATCGACGGCGTACCGGCCTGTGCGGCGCTGATGCTGGCCGCGCGCATCGCGCCGCCCGTCACCGACTACTGCCTGTTCTGCCGCAGCCACAGCCACCTGGGCCTGGACCAGGCACTGAACCTCTTTCGCGCCTCGGCGCTGCTCGAACTCGGCATGCAGAGCACCGACGGCACGGGCGCGACGCTGGCCTGGCCCATGGTGCGCAGCGCGGCGGCCCTGCTGACCGATGTGGCTGAAGGCGAAGATCCGGGGCCGACGCGGCCCGAAGGCGTGCTGCCTCTCACGCCCGACCCCGAGGTCGATCAGGAGCTGGAAATCTTCGCGGTGCCGGCACCCGAACCCCCGCCTTTCGGCGACGCGCTCTACTGACCTCGAAGGCGGTGCCGCGCGTATGCCCGGCGGGTATGCCGTGCGCTACTGGGTCTGCATCCTGTCGTGGGGCTGCCCGGGCTGCACGGATTCGCCCTGCCCGATGGACTGAGCGCCCCGCCGTGCCATCGTCGGCGTGACCGGCGGCGCGTTCGGGGACGCCAGCGCAGGCCCCTGCAGGGGCACGAGCGGGGGTGCCACTGTGGGCGTCGCGCGTGCCCCGCCCGGGGGCGGCAACACGCCGGTCGCGGCGGCGGCCGGCGGTGCGAGGGCCAGAGTCAGCGCGCCCGCACCTTCGCGGGGTCCCAGCGTGGCACCCCGGGCGGCCACCGCTTTCAGCACCGTCTGGCCTTCGACCACGGCGCCCACGCGAAAGGCCTTGGGCGGTTTGCCGTCCACGGCGATGAGGGCCAGGCCTTCGCGGGCCGATGCCGCGGCGCGCGGCGTGACCACGCCGATGAGCTGGAAGCGCGAATCGGCGGGCGCAGCAGGTTCGGCTGCGGGTGGCGGTGCTTCCGCGCCCAGCAGCCGCGTGAGGTCGCCACGGGCGGCGTTGCCGGCCCCGGCCACCTGCGCATGCGCGGGCGCCGCCGGCGGGCTGACGAAGAGCTTCAAGCCCCAGAAAAGCGCACTCCCGGCCGCCAGGGCCCAGACTGCAAAGGTCGACCAGCGCGCCAACATGCGGGCATTATGATTCAAGCCACCCCGCTCGCCTGGCGCCACCACGCCGCGCCGTCACCATGATCCAGCACGCCCGCACTGCCCGCCGCGCCCGCGGTTTCACGCTCATCGAACTCATGGTCGTGCTGGTCATCATCGGCGTGCTCGGCGCGCTGATCGTGCCCAACCTCATAGACCGTGCCGACGACGCCCGCGTGACCGCGGCGCGCACCGACGTCAACAACCTGATGCAGGCGTTCAAGCTGTACCGCCTGGACAACCAGCGCTACCCCAGCGCCGAGCAGGGCCTGGACGCGCTGGTGAGAAAGCCCACGGCCGGCGCGGTGCCGCCGAACTGGAAGCCCTACGTCGACAAGCTGCCGGCCGACCCCTGGGGCCGCCCGTACCAGTACCTCAACCCGGGGGTCAAGGGCGAGATCGATGTCTTCAGCTTCGGAGCCGATGGCCAGCCGGGCGGCGAAGGCAAGAATGCCGACATCGGTTCCTGGCAGTAGGGGCCAGCCGCGCCGGCGCGGACGGCGCGGCTTCACCCTGATCGAGCTGCTGATCGTGATCGCGATCATCGCGATCTCGGTGGGCGTGGTGAGCCTGGCCCTGCGCGACAGCCAGGCCTCGCGCCTCGAAGAAGAAGGCGCCCGACTGACGGCCTTGCTCGAAATGGCGCGTGCCGAGGCGCGCGTGGCCGGGGCCACGGTGCACTGGGTGCCTGGAGTCGACGCCGAAGGCAACCAGTTTCGTTTCGTCGGCCTGACGGCGGCGCAGACCCTGCCCAGGCGCTGGCTCGACCCGGCCACCACGGCCGAGGTGGTGGGCAGCGCGGTGGTGGTGCTTGGCCCCGAGGCCATCCTGCCGCCGCAGCGCATCGTGCTGCGCCTGGGCGAGCGCCGGCTCGAGCTGGGCAGCGACGGCCTGGGCCCGTTCGCCGTGTCGGCGCAGCCCGCGGCCGATGCCGCGCTGCGATGAAGGCGCGAGGCTTCACGCTCATCGAGGTGCTGGTGGCGCTGGCGGTGGTGGCCATCGCGCTGGGCGCAGGGCTGCGCGCGGCCGGCGTGCTCACCGACAACGCCGGCCGTCTGGCCGCGGTCGTCGCCGCGCAGTGGTGCGCCGACAACCAGCTCACCGGCCTGCGCCTGTCGCGCGCCTTCCCCGGCGTGGGCGATGCCGACTTCAGCTGCGAGCAACTCGGTCGCAGCTACCCCGGCAAGCTCGTCACGCGGCCCACGCCCAACCCGAGTTTTCGGCGCGTCGACGCGGTGGTCAGCGACGAAGCCGGCCATGTGCTCGTGACCCTGTCCACCGTCTTGCCGCGGCCATGAAACGTCTGCGCCGCAGCCGCGGGTTCACGCTCGTCGAGGTGCTGGTGGCCCTGGTGGTGATGGCGATCCTGGCCGCGCTCGCCTGGCAGGGCCTGGACGGTGTGCTGCGCGCCCGCGAGGGCAGCCGCGAGGTGATCGACCGCACGGTGCGCCTGGCGACCGTGCTCACCCAATGGGAGCAGGACCTGCAGGCGCTGTTCGACACCGAGGTCGACGGCGTTCCCGCCATCGCCTTCGACGGCCAGACGCTGCGCATCACGCGCCGCGCCGAAGGGGGCGTGGCGCTGGTGGCCTGGTCGGTGCGCGGCGGGCTGTGGCAGCGCTGGGTCGGGCCGACCTCGGTGCGGGTGGGCGATCTGCAGCAGGTCTGGCTGCGCAGCCAGCAGCTGCTGGGCAACGAGGCCGCGCAGACCCTGCTGCTGGACGGCGCCAGCCAGTGGCAGATCTATTTTCACCGCGGCGGCCAGTGGAGCAACGCGCAGTCCACCGGCAACCTGGTCCGGGCACCCGCGCCGGTTGCCAGCGCCGCCAGCGGGGCCGGCGGCCTGGCGGGCGCTGCGCTGCGCGAAGCGCTGCCCGATGCGGTGCGCCTGGTGATCACGGTGCGCGAGCAGACCCTCACGCGCGACATCGCCCTCGGGCCGGCCGGATCGTGAAGACGCCGCCGCCCAAGCCCAAGCTCCAGCGCCAGCGCGGCGCCGCACTGCTGCTGGCGATGATCATCCTGGTGCTCATCACCAGCGTCACCGCGGGCATGGTCTGGCAGCAGGCGCGCGCCGTGCAGGTCGAATCGGCCGAGCGGGCGAGGGCGCAGGCCGGATGGATCCTCAGCGGCGCGCTGGACTGGGCGCGGCTGATCCTGCGCGAGGACGCTCGCACGCGCCGGCAAGGCGGGCATGTCTTCGATTCGCTCGACGAGCCCTGGGCCACGCCGCTGGCCGAGGCGCGGCTGTCGACCTTTCTCGCCGCCGACAAGGACAACAACGTCGACGCCGGGCCCGAGGCCTTCATCAGCGGCACCATCGTCGATGCGCAATCGCGCTTCAACCTGCGCGGGCTCATCGACGGCGCGGGCAAGGTGGAGCCCTCGCAGACGGCCGCGCTGCAGCGCCTGGCCACCCTGGCGGGCGCGCCGGGCGACACCGCCGCGCAGATTGCCGACGCCCTGGGCCAGGCGCTGGCGCCCACGGGCGACCCCGGCGTGCAGGGCCCGCCCATCAAGCCGGCCCGGCTGACCGATCTGGTCTGGCTGGGCATCGCCCCGGGCACGCTGGAGCGGCTGGCGCCCTGGGTCGACCTGCTGCCCGTGGCCACGCCCGTGAATGCCAATACGGCGCCGCGCGAGGTGCTGCTGGCGGCCATCGACGGACTGGATACCGGCACCGCCGAACGTCTGCTGCAGGCCCGCCAGCGCCAGCCCTTCGAGACGCTGGCCGCGGTGCAGGTGCTGTTGCCCGCCGGCGTGACGGCGGACGCCGCGCGCGTCTCGGTGGGCTCCAACTGGTTCGAGGTCGCCGGTCGCCTGCGCCTGGAAGAACGCGTGCTCGAAGAGCGTTCGCTGGTGCAACGCGAAGGCAACGGCGTGAGCGTGCGGCGCCGTGAACGGCAGAGCTTTTCGACGCCGGCGCGCTGACGGCCACAATACGGAATCCGCCCGCTGACCACTGCAGCTCAAGCCTCGCCACTGATGTCTGTCCTTGCCATTCAGCTCCCGCCCCGCGAACGCCTGGGTGCCCGGGCCACCGGCCACGATGCGGCCACGAGCCTGCGGCCGCCCACCGAATGGAGCTTCGCGCTCAGTACCGACGGCCGTGGCGTCAGTCGCAGCGGCAGCGCCGCTGCCGCCTTGTTGCCGCGCGCCGCCCAGGTGGTGCTGGTGCTGGGCGAAGGCGACGTGAGCTGGCACCGCGTGGACGTTCCCAAGGCGCCGTCGGGACGCTTGCGCGCGGCCCTGCTGGGGGTGATGGAAGAAGACCTGCTCGACGACGACGAGGCCCTGCACTTCGCGCTCGCCCCGGGCGCCGTGGCCGGCCAGCCGGGTTGGGTGGCGGTGACCCACAAGCCCTGGCTGGCAGCGGCACTGGCGGCGCTGGAGGGCGCCGGCCTGAGCATCGACCGCGTGGTGACGGCCTGCGTGCCCGGCGGCGCCGCACGCGGCCACTTCTTCGTCGTGGAGGGGCTCGCCGAATCCACGCCCTGGCTCGCGCTGAGCCGTGAAGACGGCGCGCTGTGCCTGCGCCTGAGCGGCGCGCTGGCGCGTGCGCTGCAGCCCGAGCCCGCCACGCCCGTGCGCTGGACGGCCACACCGGCCGCCGCGGCGGCCGCCGAGCGCTGGCTGGGCGCACCGGTGGCGCTGCTGGGCGAGGCCGAGCGTGCGCTCGAGGCCGCCCAGGGAACGCTCAACCTGCGCCAGTTCGAGCTCGCGGCGCGCCATCGCGGCACGCGTGCCTTGCGCGAAGCCGGCAAGCGCTTTCTCAGCGCCGAATGGCGAGCGGTCCGCCTGGGCCTGGCAGCGCTGGCCGTGCTGCAGCTGGTCGGCCTGAACGCCTGGGCCTGGCAACAGCAGCAGGCCCTGGACGCCAAGCGCAGCGCGATGACGGCCTTGCTCAAGGCGGCGCACCCGGGCGTGCGGGCGGTGCTCGATGCGCCGCTGCAGATGCAGCGCGAGACCGAGCGGCTGCGCGCCGCCGCCGGCCGCCCGGGGGACGGCGATCTGGAGGCCGTGCTCGGGGCCGCGGCGCTGGCCTGGCCCGACACGCAGGGGCCGGCGCAGGCGCTGCGCTTCGAGTCCGGGCGTCTGACGCTGGCCGCGCCGGGCTGGGGCGAGGCGCAGATGAAGCCCTTCCGCGAACGCCTGCGCAGCGCCGGCTATGAAGCCGAATTCGCCGAGGGGCTGATCAGCGTCAACCGGGCGAGCGCACCCGGGCCGGGCCAGGGGGGCGCATGAGAGGCGACGCGGTGAAGCAGGCCCTCGCGCCCGTGAGTGACGCGTGGCGCGCGCTGAGCTCGCGCGATCGGACCCTGGCCAGTCTCGGCATGGCGGTGCTGGGCCTGCTCCTCGTCTGGCTGGTGGCGGTGCAGCCGGCCTGGCGCACCCTCGCCAGGGCACCGGCCGAGCTCGACGCGCTGGAGATGCAGCTGCAGACCATGCAGCGCCTGGCGACCGAGTCCGCCGAGCTGCGCGCGACGCCGCCCGTGAACCCGGAACAGGCGGCCGCGGCGCTGAAGGCGGCCACCGAGCGCCTGGGCGACAAGGGTCGGCTCACGATGCAGGGCGACCGGGCCGTGCTCACGCTCAACGGCGCCGGACCCACGCAGTTGCGCGGCTGGCTGGCCGAAGCCCGCTCGGGTGCTCGTGCGCGGCCGGTCGAGGCCAAGCTCGCGCGCGGTGCCCAGGGCTACAGCGGCACCCTGGTGCTGGCCCTGGGGGGCGGCGCTTGATGCGCTGGGCCGTGGCCGGCGCGGGGCTGGGCGCCGTGGCGGCGCTGGTGGCCTTCGCGCCGGCAGCGTGGCTGGCGGGGGCGGTGTCCAGCGCCACCGACGAGCGCTTGCTGCTGGCCGACGCCCGCGGCACGCTCTGGCAGGGCAGCGCCGTGATGGTGCTCACCGGCGGCGCAGGCAGCCGGGACGCCAGCGCGCTGCCGGGGAGGCTGCAGTGGAATCTCTCGCTTGACGGCGCGGCGCTGGCGCTGCGTGCGCGCCAGGCCTGCTGCATCAACGGCGAGTTGCGGCTACGCGTGCGGCCCGGGTTCGGCCGCTGGCGCGTGGAATTGCCGGCCTCACCGGGCGTGATCGGGCAATGGCCGGCGTCCTGGCTGGTCGGCCTGGGCACGCCGTGGAATACGCTGCAGCCCTCGGGTTCGTTGCTGCTCAGCAGCCCGGGCCTGGCGTTGGAGCAGGCGCAGGGGCGCTGGGCTATCAGCGGGCAGGCCGAGCTCGAACTGGGCGCGATCGCCTCGCGCGTATCCACTCTCGCGGTGCTGGGCAGTTACCGCCTCGTGCTCAGCGGCGACGCCGCGCGCGGCGACACGGCGAGCCTGCAGCTCAGCACCAGCAGCGGCGCGCTGCAGCTCTCGGGGCTGGGCCAGTGGGCGGGCGGCAAGCTGCACTTCAGGGGCCAGGCCAGCGCGGCCGCGGGCTCCGAGGCGGCGCTGGGCAACCTGCTGAATATCATCGGCCGGCGCCAGGGGGCGCTGTCCGTCATTTCCATAGGATGAGCATGAAGCGACCGCGAAGGCTATTGCAGGGCTGGATCTGGGCGGGTGCCCTGTCGGTACTGGCCGCCGTTCCCGGCGCCTGGGCGCAGGCCGCGACCAAGTCGCGCGCCCCGGTAACCGTGAATTTCGTCAACGCCGATATCGACGCCGTCACGCGCGCCTTCGCCGCGATGATTGATCGCGCCATCGTCGTCGACCCGCGCGTGAAAGGCACGATCACGGTCTACAGCGAACAGCCGCAAAGCGTGCGCGAGGCCTACCAGAGCTACCAGTCGGCGCTGCGCGGCCTGGGCTTCTCGGTGGTCGAAAGCGGCGGCCTGCTCAAGGTCGTGCCCGAGGCGGATGCCAAGCTGCAGACCGGCACGGTTTCCGTGGGCGAGGTGGCGACGCGCGGCGACCAGGTCATCACGCAGATCTTCACGCTGCGCTACGAGAACCCCAACAACCTGGTGGCCGTGCTGCGGCCGCTGATCAGCGCCAACAACACCATCAACGCCAACCCCGGCACCAACTCGCTGGTGATCACCGATTACGCCGACAACCTGCAGCGCATCGCCAAGATCATTGCCGCGCTCGACCAGCCCGCAGGCACCGATGTCGAGATCATCCCGCTGCAGCATGTGGTGGCGGCCGACCTCGTGCCGCTGGTGCAGCGTCTGAGCGAATCCGGGGTCGGCGGGGTGGGGGTGATCCCGGGCGGCGCGGCCAGCGGCACCACCGTGGTGGCCGATTCGCGCAGCAATTCACTCATCATCCGCGCGCCCAACCCGGCGCGACTGGCCGCCATGCGCGCCACCATCGCGCGGCTGGACCGGCCGAGCAACCTCGTCGGCCCGGGGGGCGGGCTGTGGGTGGTGCACCTGAAGCACGCCGACGCCACGCGGCTGGCCGCGGTGGTGCGCGCCGCCTTCGGCGCCTTGGGCAGCAGCTCCAGCGGGGGTGCGGCGCCCCCATCTGCGGCCACGGGGGGAGTCCCCACGCAGGCGCCCACCGGCACCAGCGCCGCCGCCACAGCCACCGCCGCCACGGCGGGCGTGACGGCCGCCGGGCAGCCTTCCACGGGGGGCTTCATCCAGGCCGACCCGGCGACGAACTCGCTGGTCATCACCGCGCCCGAGCCGCTGTACAAGCAGGTGCGCGCGCTCATCGACCAGCTCGACACGCGGCGCGCGCAGGTCTATATCGAAAGCATGATCGTCGAGGTGGCGCCCAGCGACTCCGCCGACTTCGGCTTCCAGTGGCAAGACCTCGTGGGCCGCGCCGGCGACAAGCTCGGCCTGGTGGCCGGCACCAATTTCTCGGGCACCGGTCAGCCCAGCATCATCGATATCAATACCAGCGCCGCCCAGGGCACGGTCAACCTCGGGCCGGGGCTCAACCTGGGCCTGCTCAAGAGCATCAACGGCGTGGTCTCGCTGGCCGCCATCGCGCGGGCGCTGCAGACGCAGTCCGAGACGAATATCGTTTCCACGCCCAACCTCATCACGCTGGACAACGAAGAGGCCAAGATCGTTGTCGGCGAGAACGTGCCCTTCATCACCGGGCAGTTCACGCAAACGGGCGGCACCACGACCAACCCCTTCCAGACCATCGAGCGCAAGGATGTCGGCATCACGCTGCGCATCCGGCCGCAGATCGGCGAGGGGGGCGCGATCCGCATGACGATCTTCCAGGAGCAGAGCAGCGTCAAGAACGATACGGCGGCCGGCACCACCAACGCCGGCCCGAGCACGACCAAGCGCTCCATCGAAGGCACCGTGGTGGTCGACGATGGCCAGATCCTGGTGCTCGGCGGCCTCATCGAAGACCGCTTCGTGACCAGCCGCAGCAAGGTGCCGCTGCTCGGTGATATCCCCTGGCTGGGGGCGCTGTTCCGCACGGAAAGCCGCGAGCGCAAGCGCACCAACATGATCGTCTTCCTGCGCCCCATCGTGATGCGCGACGCCGAGGCGGCCCACCGCTTCTCGCTGGACCGCTACGAGATGATCCGCAGCCAGCAAAAGGAGAGCCAGCCGGCCCCCAGCCTGATGCTGCCGATCAACGAGGCGCCCGTGCTGCCGCCCCTGCGCGAGCCGGCGCCTGCACCGGAATCTGCACCGGCGTCCGCACCCGTGCCGGCGGCACCGGCCGGCGCGCAGCAGCCCTAGTCCGGCCCGCCCCACACGAGCCCCGAGCCGATGTCCGCCCGACACCCCTTGCCCTACGCCTTCGCCAAGGCGCACACCTTGCTGCTCGAGGACGACGGCGAGCAGTTGCTGCTGTGGGCCGGCGAGACCACGCCCGCCGCGGCCGTGGCCGAGGTGGCGCGGCTGTTCGACGTGGCCGGCTTCGAGCGCGAGGCCACGGCGACGCTGGCGCAGCGCATCGCCGCGGCCTACGCCGGCAGCGAGAGCAGCGCCGCGGCGGTGATCGGCGAAGTCGAGAGCGGCGTCGACCTCAGCCGCATGATGCAGGACCTGCCGGCGGTGGAAGACCTGCTCGAGGCCGCCGACGACGCACCCATCATCCGCATGCTCAATGCGCTGCTCACGCAGGCGGCCAAGGACGGCGCCAGCGACATCCACATCGAGCCCTACGAGCGCAGCAGTTCGGTGCGCTTCCGTGTCGACGGCACGCTGCGCGAGGTGGTGCAGCCGAACAAGGCGCTGCACGCGGCGCTCATCAGCCGGCTGAAGATCATGGCCGAGCTCGATATCGCCGAGAAGCGCCTGCCCCAGGACGGCCGCATCTCGCTGCGCATCGGCGGCCGCGCCATCGACGTGCGCGTCTCCACACTGCCTTCGTCGCACGGCGAACGCGCCGTGCTGCGTTTGCTGGACAAGGCCGAATCGAAATTCACGCTCGAAGGCCTGGGCATGGACGGCGAGGTGCTCGAATCCTTCGCCCGGCTGATCCAGCAGCCCCACGGCATCCTGCTCGTCACCGGGCCCACGGGTTCGGGCAAGACGACCACGCTGTACGCCTCGCTGGGGCGCATCGACACCAGCACGACCAACGTGCTGACGGTCGAAGACCCGGTGGAATACGAGCTCGCGGGGATCGGCCAGACGCAGGTCAACCCGAAGATCGAACTCACCTTCGCCAAGGCCTTGCGCGCCATCCTGCGCCAGGACCCGGACGTCATCATGATCGGCGAGATCCGCGATTACGAGACCGCGCAGATCGCCATCCAGGCCTCGCTCACCGGCCACCTGGTGCTGGCCACCATCCACACCAACGACGCACCCTCGTGCGTGACCCGGCTCATCGACATGGGCGTCGAGCCCTACCTGCTGTCGAGCAGCCTGCTCGGCGCGCTGGCGCAGCGCCTGGTGCGCAAGCTCTGCCCGGCATGCCGCCGGCAGGATAGCGACGGCCGCTGGCACCCCGTGGGTTGCGCGAAGTGCAGCCACACGGGCTACAAGGGCCGCACGGGCGTCTATGAATTGATGGTGGTGGACGAGAACGTGCAGGCGTTGATCCACAACCGGGCCTCCGAGCACGACCTGGCTGTCGCGGCGCGCGCCGCCGGGCTGCGCGCCATGCGCGACGATGGCGAGCGGCTGGTGCGCGAGGGCGTCACCTCGGCCGAAGAAGTCATTCGCGTCACGCGCGACTGAGCACCCGGCCCGCACACCATCCGCCATGCCTGCCTACCGTTTCGAGGCCCTGGACGCCGCCGGCAAATCGCAAAGCGGGCTGCTCGAGGCCGACAACGTCAGGGCGGCACGCTCGCAGCTGCGCAGCCGCGAGCTCGTGCCGCTGGGGGTGACGCTGGTGACCATGGCCGCCAGCGACGCGGCCACGGCGCGCTTCACGCGGCGCGTCTTCACGGCCACGGGCCTGGCGGTATGGACGCGCCAGCTCGCCGGGCTGGTGGGCTCCGGGCTGCCGCTGGAACGCGCGCTCACGGCGCTGTCGGAAGAGACCGAGAGCCAGCGTCAGCATGAACTGGTGGCGCATCTGAAGAGCGAGGTGAATGCCGGCAGCTCATTCGCCCGCGCGCTGTCCACGGCGCCGCGCGAGTTCGACGATGTCTACCGCGCGGTGGTCGCCGCGGGCGAGCAGAGCGGGGCGCTGGGGCCGGTGCTCGAACGCCTGGCCGATGACCTGGAGCAACAGCAGGCGCTGCGCAGCAAGGTGCTGGGCGCGATGCTCTACCCGACCATCGTTTCGGTGGTGGCGCTGATCATCGTCATCATCCTGGTCACCTACGTGGTGCCGCAGATCGCCGGCGTCTTCGTCAGTTCCAAGCGCGCCTTGCCCCTGCTCACGGTGGCCATGCTGGGCCTGAGCGCCTTCGTCCGCCAGTGGGGCTGGGCGGTGGCGCTGCTGGTGGCCGGCGCCAGTGGCGCCTTCGTGCTGGCGCGGCGCGGCGAGGCCTTTCGCGAGCGCAGCGACGCGGCGCTGCTGCGCCTGCCGCTGGTCGGCCGCCTGGCGCGGGGCTACAACGCGGCGCGCTTCGGCGGCACGCTGGCGATGCTGGCGGGCGCCGGCGTGCCCATCCTCAAGGCCCTGCAGGCGGCGGCCGAAACGCTGGGCAACCGTGCCATGCGCGCCGATGCGCTCGACGCCCTGGTGCAGGTGCGCGAAGGCGCGCCGCTGGCTTCGGCCCTGGCGGGCAAGAAGCGCTTTCCCGGCCTGCTGGCGATGTTCGCGCGGCTGGGTGAGCAGACCGGCCAGCTGCCCGAAATGCTGCTGCGCGCCTCGGCGCAGCTCTCGGCCGAGGTGCAGCGCCGGGCCATGGCCGCGGCGACCATCCTGGAGCCGCTGCTCATCGTGGTCATGGGCATCGTCGTCGTGCTCATCATGCTGGCGGTGCTCATGCCCATCATCCAGCTCAATACCTGGGTGAAGTAGACCCCCCCGGAGCGGCCAGCGGCCGCCTCCCCCCAGGGGGCAACGCCAGCGGCCCGGCGGAGCCGGGTCCGCGGCGTTTGCTTGGTCGGGTTCTCAGACCGTCGGCTTGTCGCTGGCGGCGGGCTCGGCGCCTGGCGCCTGGGTGTGCTTGATGAAGAGCTGAGCGGCGACGATGCCGATTTCGTAGAGGATGCACATCGGGATGGCCAGCGCGAGCTGCGAGATCACGTCGGGTGGCGTCACCACCGCGGCGACGATGAACGAGCCGACGATGAAATAGCCGCGCGCCTGGCGCAACTGGGCGATCGTGACGATGCCCATGCGCGCCAGCACGATCACCGCGATCGGCACTTCGAAGGCGATGCCGAAGACCAGGAATAGCGTCAGCACGAAGCCGAAATACTGCTCGATGTCGGGTGCGGCGGTGATCGTCGCGGGCGCGAAGGCCTGGATGAAACGCGCCATGCCGGGGATGACGAGGAAGTAGCAAAACGCCACCCCGGTGATGAACAGGACGGTGCTGCTGACGACCAGCGGCAGCACGAGTTTCCTCTCGTGCGCGTACAGGCCCGGCGCGACGAAGGCCCAGAGCTGGTACAGCACCACCGGGAGCGCAACCATGAAGGCGGCCATCAGCGCGATCTTCAGCGGCACCAGCACCGGCGAGATGACGTTGGTGGCGATCAGCGTCGCGCCTTTGGGCAGGTACGCCGCCAGCGGTGCTGCCAGCAGGTCGTACAGGCCGGCAGGACCGGGCCAGTACAGCAGCAGCGCGAAGGCGATGCCCACGGCGATCACCGCGCGGATGAGGCGGTCGCGCAGCTCGACCAGATGCGAGACGAACGGGGCCTCGGAGCCTTGGAGCTCGTCGTTCTTTTCTCCTGCGCTCATCTCCCGCCCTTCCAACCCGGCGGGCGGAAGCGCGCCACCCGCGCCGCACCCGACTGCGCCTTGGTGCGTATGCCCTGGCGCTGCTTGTACCACTGGGGTGTCGCGCCGCGCTTCAGGCGCCATTTCTTCTTCGGGTGGGTGTAGCTCGGCGGCGGCAGTTCCAGGGGCTCGGTCGTGCGGTCCTTCCAGGGCACGCTGCTGCCGTTCCACTCGGTCTCCAGGTTCTGGCTGACCTGGGTGACCTCGCTGCGCACGGTGTCCTCGACGCCGCGCGCGGCGTCCTCGAAGGTGGTCTTCATCTTCTTGAGCTCTTCGAGCTCGATGGACCGGTTGACCTCGGCCTTCACGTCGGCCACATAACGCTGCGCCTTGCCGAACAGGGCGCCCACGGTGCGCGCCACGCGCGGCAGTTTTTCCGGGCCGATGACGATGAGTGCCACGGCGCCGATGAGGGCGATCTTGTCGAAACCGAAGTCGATCATGAGGGGCGGCTGGCCGGGCCCGCGGCGTGGTCAGGAGCCACGCTGCAGGGCCGCGTGCTCAGCTCTTGGTCTTGGCTTCGACATCCACGGTGTTGCTGCTGTCGGCGCGCTTGGCGGCCGTCACCTGGGCCGGCGGGGCCGCTGGCGTGGCCGGAACCTCGGCCTCGGGCTCGCCGCCGGTCTTCATGCCGTCCTTGAAACCCTTGACCGCGCCGCCCAGGTCAGCGCCGATATTGCGCAGCTTCTTGGTGCCGAAGATCATGACGACGACGAGCAATACGATCAGCCAATGCCAGATGCTGATGGAACCCATGACTTTTCTCCTGAGAGCAGAACATTCGATTCTATGAGGTGCGCCGTCGGCACCGTGCCGTGACGGCGCAGCGCGTCTAGCCCTTGGCCCAGGGGCGGGGGCCGCCCATCACGTGCATGTGCAGGTGGGGCACCTCCTGCCTGCCGTCGTGACCGGTGTTGATGAGGGTGCGAAAGCCGTTGCTGACACCCAGCTCGCGCATCAGCCGCGGCGCCAGGCCCAGCATGCGGCCGAGCAGCGCATCGTGCCCGGGCCCGACGTCGGCCAGCGACGCGATGTGCGCCTTGGTGATCACCAGCACATGCACCGGCGCCCAGGGGTTGATGTCGTGGAAGGCCAGCAGTTCGTCGTCCTCGAACGCCTTCCTCGCCGGGATCTGCCCGGCGGCGATCTTGCAGAAGATGCAATGGGGATCGGAATGCATGGCGTTCGGCCCGCGGATTCAGAGGGCGGGCAGCGGCATCGGGCGGCTCTCCATGAAGGCCAGCCAGCCGCGAATGAAGCGGTACAGGTACCACAGCCCGACGACGAACCACGCCGCCGCGCCCGGAAACCAGAAGAAGAGGAATAGCGGCGCGCTCAGCGCCAGCCACAGCAGCGTGAACCAGAAGCTGCGGGCCTGCCAACGGAAATGGCTGCGAAAGAAGTCATCGGGCAGGTCGGGCCGTTTGACGTAGTTGATGATGACGGCGACGATTGAAAAAATGCCCGCCGAGAACCACGACAGCAGGTGCAGGCCGTAGAGGATGTGGGTCAGCGTGCGCAGCCCCTCGTGGGGGCGCGATGGCGTGCCGGGGACGATCACTACGCTCATGAACCCTCTCCTTCGCGTTGCTGCGTCTTGCGCAGCGCAAACTCTTCCAGGCCCGAAAGCCCCTCGCGGCGCTCGAGTTCGGCCAGCACGTCGGCTGGCTTGAGATCGAAGGCCGCCAGCGTCACCAGCGTATGGAACCACAGGTCGGCCACCTCGGCCACGATGCGCGCGGGGTCACCGTCCTTGCCGGCCATGACCACCTCGGTGGCCTCTTCGCCGACCTTCTTCAAGATGGCGTCGGTGCCCTTGGAAAACAAGCGTGCCACATAACTCTTGTCCGGGTCGCCGCCACGGCGGCCCTCGATGACCGCCGCCAAGCGCGCCAGGGTGTCGTTGGATTCGCTCATCGGTAGATGGTTTCGGGGTCCTGGAGCACGGGCTCGGCGGCCTGCCACTGCCCGGCCTGCAGGCGCTGGTAGAAGCAGCTGTGGCGGCCGGTGTGGCAGGCGATGGATGGCGCGGTGGACTCGTGGCCGAGCTGCGTGACCTTCAGCAGCAGCACATCGTTGTCGCAGTCCAGGCGGATCTCGTGCACCTGCTGGAAGTGGCCGGATTCTTCGCCCTTGTGCCAGAGGCGCTGGCGCGAACGGCTCCAGTACACCGCCTGGCCACGCTCGGCCGTGGCCGCCAGCGCCTCGCGGTTCATCCAGGCGAACATCAGCACGTCGCCGGTGCCGACTTCCTGCGCGATGACGGGCACCAGCCCGTCGCGGTCCCATTTGATGCTGTCGAGCCAGTCCATGCGGGCAGTCTAATGGGTGTCTCCCTCGAAGCCGCGTTCCTCGGCGAACCAGCCCAGCACCGGCACGGTGCCCGGCAGCACCGGGGCCACCTGCACGGGCAGCGTCTGCCAGGCCATGGACTGCCCCTCGCGCATCTCGAACTCACCCTGCCAGGCCGATACCTTGCAGAAATGCAGGCGCACCCGGGCGTGGGGGTAGTCCATCATCTCGACCCGCCACGGCGTGACCGCCGCGATGGTGATGCCGAGTTCCTCGTGCAGTTCACGCCGCAGCGCCTGCTCGACGCTCTCGCCGGGCTCGAGCTTGCCGCCGGGGAATTCCCAATGGCCGGCGTAGACCTTGCCCGGCGGCCGCGAGGTGAGCAGGAAGCGGCCCTCGGCATCGAGCAGGACGCCCACCGCGACGTCCACCGGACGGCGCGGCTCCTGGTGCTCGACGTCCACCGGACGGCGCGGCTCCTGGCGCTCGACGTCCACCGGACGGCGTTCAGCGACCATGCCGCCCGGCGTAGTCGCGAGCGAACTGCTGCGCCACGCGGCCCGAACGCGAGCCGCGTTCCAGGGCCCACACCAGCGAGGCCTGGCGCGCCGCGGTGATGGCGTCTTGCGCCACCCCGAAATGACGCAGCCACTGCGCGACGATCTCCAGATATTCGTCCTGCGTGAAGGGGTAGAAACTGATCCAGAGCCCGAAGCGCTCGGACAGCGAGATCTTTTCCTCCACCACTTCGCCGGGGTGGACCTCGCCGTCCTCGGTGTGCTGGTAGCTGAGGTTGTCCTTCATGTACTCGGGCAGCAGGTGGCGGCGGTTGCTGGTGGCGTAGATCAGCAGGTTGTCGCTGGCCTGCGCCACCGAGCCGTCGAGCACGCTCTTGAGCGCCTTGTAGCCGGGCTCGCCCTCGTCGAAGCTGAGGTCGTCGCAGAAGACGATGAAGCGCTCGGGGCGCGGCGCCACCAGGTCCACCAGGTCGGGCAGGTCCACCAGGTCGGTCTTGTCGACCTCGATGAGCCGCAGCCCGCGCGGCGCGAACTCGTTGAGAACGGCCTTGATGAGCGAGCTCTTGCCGGTGCCGCGCGCGCCGGTCAGCAGCACGTTGTTGGCGCCAAAGCCGGCGACGAACTGCTCGGTGTTGCGCACCAGGCGTACCTTCTGTGGCTCGATCTCCCTGAGGTCCGCGAGCCGGATGGTGGCCACATGCCGCACCGGCTCGAGCACGCCGGCGCGGCCCAGGCCCGCGCGGCGGCGGTAGCGAAAAGCCACCGAGGCCGCCCAGTCGGGCGCGGCGGCGGGCCGCGGCAGCACGGCCTCCAGCCGCGCCAGGACGGACTCCGCGCGCGCCAGCAGCGATTCCAGACCCGCACTCATGCCTGAGGCCTCAGGTGGTCAGGCGTTGCAGCGCGGGTTCGAGGTGCTCGGTGGGCAGCCGCTTGAATCCCGAACGGGCGTAGCGCTGCAGCCGGCCGACCACCAGTGCCGTGAGCGCCGAGGCCAGCGCCTGCGCATCGACCGTCGGCGTGGCCGAGCCAGCGGCTTCGGCGCCCGCGCGCAGGCTCTGGCGCAGCTGCGACTCCAGGCGGTCGAAGAACTGGTTCATGCGCGCCGACAGGCGTTCGTGCTCGAACACCAGCGCGTCGCCCACCATCACGCGCGTCATGCCCGGGTTCTTCTCGCCGAACTGCAGCAGCACGACGACCATCTTCTGGGCCTGCACGGCGCCGGAGGCCTCGCGCTCGGTGATCTGGTTGACGAGGCTGAAGACGCTGGTTTCGATAAATTCGATCAGCCCTTCGAACATCTGCGCCTTGCTCGCGAAATGCCGGTACAGCGCGGCCTCGCTGACCGCCAGCCGGGCCGCCAGGGCCGCGGTGGTGATGCGCTCGGCGCCGGGCTGTTCGAGCATGCGCGCCAGCGTCTGCAGGATCTGCACCCGGCGCTCGCCGGGGCGCGGGCGCTTGCGCGTGGCCGCCACCGGCGCGGCGTTGCCGAGGGCTGCGTCAACCGCGGGCGATGCTTCGGGCGAGTCGGACATCGGGGCGGGAGCGCGGGCGGCAGTGTCGGGAGGGGGAGGGCGCAACGATTCTGGCACACGGCCTGTGGGGCTTTGCGTGCAGGTAAACACTGACATTCACTCTGCGCGATGACCCGGGCGGCCGCCGCTCAAGCCAGTTCGCGCAACCGGTGAATGCGCCGGTCCACGTAGGCCGGGCGCCGGCACTGCCGCGCCGCCGCCGCAGGCGGGGGCAGCCAGCGCTGCATCCACACCGT
Source organism: Rubrivivax sp. (assembly GCA_030681795.1). Taxonomy (GTDB): domain Bacteria; phylum Pseudomonadota; class Gammaproteobacteria; order Burkholderiales; family Burkholderiaceae_C; genus Rubrivivax. The sequence goes on along the minus strand of JAUXRG010000017.1, from coordinate 19,817 downwards.
CTTCATGCCGACGCTGCGCGCGGCCTTCTGGTGCACCAACGTGTCCTCCACCAGCACGCAGCGCGAAGGTGGTACGCGCAGGCGCGCGGCCAGTGCGCGCAGCATGCGGGCGTCGGGCTTGGGGCGCAGGTGGCCGAACATGTGCATGTCCTCGATCGACAGCAGGCCGTCGAACAGATGCGCGATGCCCAGCACGCCGAGCACCCGGGCGGCGTAGGCGGCCGGCGCGTTGGTCAGGATGTATTTGCGCCCCGGCAGGCGCGCCAGCGCCGCCAGGTCGTGCGCATGGCCGCGCACGCGTTGCTCCAGGCCGGGAAGGGCATGGGTGTGGTGCAGGAAGTGCGCCGCCTTCACGCCGTGGTGGCGCACCAGCCCGAGCAGCGTGGCGCCGTAGCGCAGCCAGTAGCGCCGCCGCAGCGCATCGGACTCGGTCGGGGTGATGCCCAGGTGCTGCACGATGTACTCGCCCATGGCGAGGCGCAATTCGCGCATCGACGCGTTCGTGGCGTCGTGCAGCGTGTCGTCGAGGTCGAACAGCCAGACCGGCGGTGCCACGGGCTCAGTGCGAACGGATCATGGTTCCGTAGGCCTGGTCGGTGAGGATCTCCAGCAGCAGCGCGTGCGGCACGCGGCCGTCGATGATGTGCACGGCGTTGACGCCGCTCTTGGCGGCATCCAGCGCGCCGCTGATCTTGGGCAGCATGCCGCCGCTGATGGTGCCGTCGGCGAAGAGCTCGTCGATCTCGCGCGCGCTCAGGTCGGTGAGCAGTTCGCCGGCCTTGTTCAGCACGCCCGGCGTATTGGTCAGCAGCATCAGCTTCTCGGCCTTGAGCACCGTGGCCAGCTTGGCCGCCACCAGGTCGGCGTTGATGTTGTAGCTTTCGTTCCTCTCGCCGAAGCCGATCGGGCTGATCACCGGGATGAACTGGTCGTCCTGCAGCGCCTTCACCACGCTGGGGTCGATGGCGGTGATCTCGCCGACCTGGCCGAGATCGTGTTCCTTGCTCGGGTCGTCCTTGTCGAGCATCTTCATCTGCCGCGCGCGGATCAGGCCGCCGTCGCGCCCGGTCAGGCCCACGGCCTTGCCGCCGGCGGCGTTGATCAGGCCCACGATATCTTGCTGCACCTCGCCGGCGAGCACCCATTCGACGACTTCCATGGTCTCTTCGTCGGTGACGCGCATGCCCTGGATGAAGGTGCCCTTCTTGCCGATCTTGGCCAGCGCGTCGTCGATCTGCGGCCCGCCGCCGTGCACCACGATCGGGTTCATGCCCACCAGCTTGAGCAGCACCACGTCCTCGGCGAAGTCGGCCTGCAGCGCAGGGTCGGTCATGGCGTTGCCGCCGTATTTGATGACCAGCGTCTTGCCGTGGTACTTGCGGATATAGGGCAGCGCCTGGGCCAGGATCTCGGCCTGGTCGCGCGGGGTGATGTGGGACAAGTCGGGGTCGGTGGGGTGGCTCATGGGTTACCTTCTGGCGCTGCGCGGGCATTGTAGGAAACACGCCGCGGCGATCTGCGGCAGACTTCGTGCCGCGCGCATGATGCGCTGCCGGCAGCCCAACCTGCTGCTCGACGAAGGAGAACGCAATGAAGAGATGGATGGCCTCATGGATGGTGGGCTTGGTGGTGGGCTTGACGGTGGGCCTGGTTTCGCTGGGCGCGATGGCCCAGAGCGCCAGCGCGGCGGGCGAGGTCACCAAGCTCGACAAGGCGGTGGGCCGGGTCACGCTCAAGCATGGCGAGATCAAGGGCCTGGACATGCCACCGATGACGATGACCTACCGCGTGAAAGAGCCGCGCCTGCTCGACGACCTGAAGGCCGGCGACCGCGTGCGCTTCGCCGTGGAGCGCATCGACGGGCAGTATGTCGTGACCGCGCTGTCCAAGGCGCCATGAGCTCCGGGCTGGCCGCTATCGTCAACCACCAGGTTCGCCTGGCCGCGCGCCCGGTCGGGCTGCCCACCGCCGCCGACTGGCAATTCACCGAAGCACCCGTGGCCGAGCCGGGCGTGGGCGGCGTCGTCGTCAAGGTGCTGGCGATCTCGCTGGACCCCGCGATGCGCGGCTGGATGAACGAGGGCAAGAGCTATATCCCGCCGGTGGGCCTGGGTGAGGTCATGCGCGCCGGCGGCGTGGGCGCCGTCGTCGCGTCGAGCCACCCCGACTTCGCCGTCGGCGACCCCGTGACCGGCGGCACCGGCGTGCAGGAATACTGGAGCGCGACCGGCGAGCAGCTCAAGCGATCGGGCCTGGCGAAGATCGACCTGCGGCTGGGCTCGCTGACGCAATGGCTCAACGTGCTCGGCATGCCCGGCATGACGGGCTATTTCGGACTCATCGACATCGGTCTACCGAAGGCCGGCGAAACCGTGGTGGTCTCGGGCGCGGCCGGTGCCGTGGGCCAGACCGTGGGCCAGCTGGCCAAGATCAAGGGCTGCCGCGTGGTCGGCATCGCCGGAGGCGGGGCCAAGTGCGAGTGGGTTGTCGGGGAGCTGGGCTTCGACGCCTGCATCGACTACAAGGCCACCGCACCCCCGCCCTCACCCGCGGGTGCCGCGACGTGGGATGCCGTGCGTGAAGGCCTCAAGCAGCATTGCCCGGCCGGCGTGGACATCTACTTCGACAACGTCGGCGGCGAGATCCTGGACACCGTGCTCACGCGCATCAACCGCGGTGCCCGCATCGTCATCTGCGGCGCGATCAGCCAGTACAACAACACCCGCGCGGTGCAGGGCCCGAAGAACTATCTCGCGCTGCTCGTCAACCGCGCGCGCATGGAAGGTCTGGTCGTCTTCGACTATGCCGAGCGCTACCCGCAGGCCGTCGCCGAGCTGGCCGCCTACCTGAAGGACGGCCGCATGAAGAGCCGCGAGGACGTGGTCGAAGGCGGCGTGGCCGCTTTCCCCGCCACGCTGACCAAACTCTTCACGGGGGAGAACTTCGGCAAGCTGGTGCTGAAGATCGCTGCCTGAACCCCGGCGCCGCCGGCACGGCCGGCCTAGAAGTGGATGCCACGCATGAGTTGCTGGACGGCCACGGCCTCGGCGCTGAGATGGGGTTTGGCGCTCTTGTCGCCGTCCTTTCCACTCTTGGCCGCCGATGAATCCGGGAACATGCGGAACGCGGTATTCATGCCGATCTGCGCGATGCGCGGCAGCAGCGCGTGCAGCACCTGCCCGGTGATGCCCAGCCTCGTGGCGATGCGCACGGGTTTGTTGATGCAGGCCTGGGCGATCATGTCGGCGGCTTCCTCGGGGGCCAGCGTGGGCACGTTGTTGTAGAGCTTGGTGGGCGCGATCATCGGCGTGCGCACCAGCGGCATGTTGATGGTGGTGAAGCTCACCCCCTGGTCGGCGAACTCGCTGCTCGCGCAGCGCGTCCAGGCGTCCAGTGCGGCCTTGCTCGCGACGTAGGCCGAGAAGCGCGGCGCGTTGGTGAGCACGCCGATCGAGCTGATATTGACCACATGCCCCTTGTGCCTGGCCACCATGCCGGGCAGCAGGCCCATGGTCACGCGCAGGCAGCCGAAGTAGTTGAGCTGCATCGTGCGCTCGTAGTCGTGGAAGCGGTCGTAGCTGCCCTCGATGGCCCGGCGGATCGAGCGCCCGGCGTTGTTGACGAGGAAGTCCACGCCGCTGTGGTTCTCGATCACGAGCTTGACGAAGCGGTCGCAGTCGGCCATGTCGGCGATGTCGGCCGCATAGGCCACGAAGGCGTAGCCCTTGGCCCGGGCCTCCTTGCAGGCCTCGTCGAGCTTGGCCGCGTCGCGGCCGCAGATGATCGTCGTGGCGCCGGCCTCGGCAAACTTGTGCGCCGCGGCCAGGCCGATGCCCGAGCTGCCGCCAGTCACCAGCACCACCTTGCCGGCGACGGCGCCCTTGAGGCTGTGGTCGATGAACAGGTCGGGGTCGAGGTGGCGCTCCCAGTAGTCCCACAGCACCCAGGCGTAGTCGCGCAGGTGCGGGCATTCGATGCCGCTGCCCTTGAGCACGGCGTCGAGCTCGCGGCGGTCGTAACGCGTCGGGAAATTGATGAAGGTGAACATGTCGTCGGGCAGGCCCAGGTCCTTCATCACCGCGTTGCGGATGCGCCGCACCGGTGCCATGGCCATCAAGCCCTTCTTCACGCCCCGCGGGATGAAGCCCAGCAGCGCCGCGTTGACGAACAGGTTCATCTTGGGCGCATGCGCCGCACGGCTGAAGATGTCGAGCACGTCGCCCACGCGGTAGCCCTGCGGGTCCACGAGATGGAAGCACTTGCCCTTGAGCCCGGTCTTGGCGTGGCTGATGTGGTCGATCGCCGCGACCACGAAATCCACCGGCACGATATTGATGCGGCCGCCCTCGATGCCCACGCTGGGCATCCATGGCGGCAGGATCTGGCGCATGCGCTGGATGAGCTTGAAGAAGTAGTACGGGCCGTCGATCTTGTCCATCTCGCCGGTCTGGCTGTCGCCCACCACCAGCGCCGGGCGGTACACCGTCCAGGGCACCTTGCACTCCTTGCGCACGATCTTCTCGCTCTCGTGCTTGGTCATGAAGTAGGGGTGATCCAGGCCCTCGGCCTCGTCGAACATATCTTCGCGGAAGACGCCCTCGTACAGCCCCGCGGCGGCGATGCTGCTGACATGGTGCAGGTGCCCGGCGGCGATGGCGCGGGCGAACTCCACCAGGTTGCGCGTGCCTTCGATATTGACCCGCACCTGGCTGTCTTCGTCGGCGCCCAGGTCGTATACGGCCCCCAGGTGGTACACGGCGTCGATCTGGCCCTTCAGCGCCTTCATCGTCTCGCTGCCCACGCCCAGCTTGCCGGCGGTGAGGTCGCCCGCCACCGGCACCGCGCGGGCCTGGGCGGCGCCGCTCAGGCCCCAGTATTCGTACAGGGCGGCAAGCTTGCTCTCGCTGCCCGGCCGCAGCAGGAAATGCACCTTGGCTCCGCGCCGCGCGAGCAGGGCCTTGACCAGGCGCTTGCCGATGAATCCGGTCGCGCCGGTGACGAAATACTGCATGCCTGGTGCTCCTGGGTCTGGCGGGTTGGGCGCGAGCATAGAGCCGCCTCACTAGAGATTGAGGCTGCATTCCCCAAGGGAGAACCCTATATTCCAATGGGTCTGATCACGAACGAAGCAAAGGAGATGTCATGGTCAAGAAAGTCTCGAGCAGCAAGGAAAAAGCGGTCAAGGGCGCTGCCGGTCTGATGGACAGCCAGCTCGCCAGTTCGGTGAAGGAATCCGCCCAGCAGATCTGGCTGGCGGGGATGGGCGCCTTCTCCAAGGCGCAGGAAGAGGGCACCAAGGTCTTCGAGGCCCTCGTCAAGGAAGGCATCCACCTGCAGAAGAAGACCCAAGGCATCGCCGAGGGGAAGATCGGCGAAGTCACCGGCAGGATGACCGCCATGGCCGACACCGTCACTTCCAAGGCCGGGCAGAACTGGGACAAGCTCGAAGCCATCTTCGAGGCCCGCACCGCCAAGGCGTTGAACAAGCTCGGCGTGCCCACGGCCAAGGACGTGGACGCGCTGGTCAAGCGCGTCGATGCGCTGGCCACTTCGGTCGCCAAGCTGTCCAAGGCCGCTCCGGCCAAGGCCACACGCGCGGCAAAGGCGAAGGCCCCTGCGGCCAAGGCGCTGGCCAAGGCACCGGCCAAGGCACTGGCCAAGCGCGCCCGCAAGACGACCATCTGATTCTCTTGGCGCCGCGCATGGGCCTGGCGCTGGCGGGCGGTGGACCGCTGGGCGCCATCTACGAGATCGGTGCGCTGTGCGCGCTGGAAGAGGCCGTGTCCGGTCTGGACCTCAACGCACTGGGCGGCTACGTCGGCGTGTCGGCCGGCGGCTTCATCGCGGCGGGCCTGGCCAACGGCATGACGGCGCGCCAGCTCTGCACCTCGTTCATTGAAAACGAAGGTCCGAGCGAGGACATCATCCAGCCCGGCCTGTTCAACCGGCCGGCACTGGGCGAATACGCCCGGCGCCTTGCCGCGCTGCCCGGCCTGATGGCGCAAGCCGGTTTCGGCTACGTCTTCGAGCGCTGGCCCTTGCTGGCCGCGCTGGAGCGGCTGGGTCGGGCCCTGCCCACGGGCCTGTTCAGCAACGCCGCGCTCGAGTCGCAACTGCGGCGCGTCTTCTCGGCCAGCGGCCGCAGCAACGATTTCCGCCGCCTGAGCCGCCGCCTGGTGCTGGTGGCCACCGATCTCGACAGCGGCCAGGCCGCGCCCTTCGGCCTGCCGGGTTGGGACCATGTGCCCATCTCCGAGGCCGTGGCGGCCAGTGCGGCGCTGCCCGGCATGTTCCCGCCGGTGGCCATCGCCGGCCGCTGGTACGTGGACGGGGCCTTGAAGAAGACGCTGCACGCCGGCGTGCTGCTCGACATGGGCATGGATCTGGTGCTGTGCCTGAACCCGCTGGTTCCCTTCGACGGCACTCATTCGCACCACCACGTGCTGGGCAGCGCGGCCGAGCCCATTCCGCACCTGGTGGACGGCGGCCTGCCGGTGGTGTTGAGCCAGACTTTCCGTTCACTGGTCCACTCGCGCCTGGAGCTCGGCCTGCGGGGCTACGACCGCAGCCACCCCGGCACTGACGTCGTGCTGTTCGAGCCCGATCACCGCGACCCCGAACTCTTCCTGGCCAATACCTTCGGCTATTCGCAGCGCCGCCGGCTCGCCGAGCACGCCTATCAGCGCACGCGGGCCGACCTGCGCTCGCGGCGCAGCGTGCTGGGTGCGACGTTTGCGCGCCACGGCCTGCACCTGGACGACGCCGTGCTGGATGACGAACACCGCATGCTGATCAAGCGAAGGCGCCGCGGCGGCACGCGCGCCGCGCGGGCTTTGCGCCGGCTGGACGAAGTGCTCAACGATCTGGATCACGCCCTGGCGGCGCGGGCGCGGCGGGCCTGATCCGGGGGTCTGCGGCACGCACTCAAGTGCTGCGGCATGGGGGCCGATAACCCGGCTTCATCCGCCCCGAGACGCGCCGCCATGCCCCTGCCGTCAGACCCTGCCACCGCTGCCCGCCCCGATGGCGTCGCGTTCGTGCGCGGGCGGCTCATGCAGCAGTCGCTCAAAACCCTGCTCGACCGCGTGCGCGGCTCGCGCGAGGTGCTGCCGTATCTGGCGGCACTCGAGCTGTCCCTGGGCAAGGGAGGCAGCGCGGTCATCGACGACATCCCGGCTTACGGGTTGGCCAAGATCTGTTCGCAGCTCTCGAGCCTGCCGCTGCCGCAGGAGGACCCCGCGCTGCACGACCTGCTTTCACGCCTGATGGACCGGTTGGAGGCGCACCGGTCGTCGTCGAATGACCGCCCGGATTTCGGCTGCGACGGCGGCTTGATGGTGGGCGAAGTCAGCCACACGGACTTTGCCGCGGCGGCTGCAGAACAGGCCACCACGCGCCCAAGCCCCATTTGAGCCCGACCTGCGCCTGGCCACGTGGCGCCACCTTCAACCCAGGTAGCGCGCCTGCAGGTGCGCCTTGAAGTGCGCGGGGTTGAGCGTCTCGCCACTGGCGCGGCGCGCCAGTTCATCCGTCGTCCAGCGGCTGGCCTGGCTCCAGATGTTCTCGCGCAACCAGTCGAATACCGCGGCCAGGTCGCCCGTGCCGATGCGCGCATCCAGGTCGGGCATGGCGCGGCGCATGGCAGTGAACCACTGCGCGGCGTACATCGCGCCCAGCGAGTAGCAGGGGAAATAGCCGAACAGCGCCTCGGGCCAATGCACGTCCTGCATCGGGCCGTCCTTGAAATTGCCGCGCGTGTCCACGCCCAGCAGCTCCATCATCTTGGCGTCCCACAGCGCCGGCACGTCTTCGGGTTCGATCTCGCCCTCGACCAGCGGCCGCTCGATCTCGTAGCGCAGGATGATGTGCGCGGCGTAGGTCACCTCGTCGGCATCGACGCGGATGAATCCCGGCTTCACGCGCGTCATCAGGCGGTGCAGGTTGCGCGGCTCGAAGGCCGGCTGGTCGCCGAAAGCCTGCACCACCAGGGGTGCCAGCCGGTTCACGAAGCCGGGGTGGCTGCCCAGCTGCATCTCGAAGGACAGGCTCTGGCTCTCGTGCAGCGCCATCGAGCGCGCGTGGGCCACCGGCTGGCCGAGCAGATCGCGCGGCAGGTTCTGCTCGTAACGGCCGTGGCCGGTCTCGTGGACCGTGCCCATCAGGCTGCCCAGGAAGTCGTCCTCGCGAAAACGCGTCGTCATGCGCACATCTTCGGGCACGCCGCCGCAGAAGGGGTGGGTGCTGACGTCCAGTCGTCCGGCCTCGAAATCGAAACCCAGCGAGCGCATCACCTGCTCGCACAGCGCACGCTGCGCCGCCTGCGGGAAGGGGCCTACGGGATGGATGACGCTTTCGCTGGACTGCTTCTCGCGCACCTGGTGGATCAACCCGGGCAGCCATTGCCGCACTTCGCCGAAGACGCGGTCGAGCTGGGCGCAGGTCATGCCGGGCTCGTAGCGGTCCATCAGCGCGTCGTACTTGCGCAGGCCGGACATGTCGGCAAGCAGCGCCGCCTCTTCGCGGCCGGTCTTGAGCACCTCGCGGAAGTTCTCGAGGAAACCGGCCCAGTCGTTGGCCGGGCGCTGCGTTCTCCAGGCATGCTCGCAGCGGCTGGTGGCCAGCTGCTGGCGCTGCACCAGCGCCTCGGGCAGGGCGTTGGCGGCGCGCCACTCGCGCCGCATCTCGCGCAGGTTGGCGCGCTGCAACTCCGACAGCGGCTCCTGTTCGGCGCGCGCCAGCTGCGTTGGCAGTTGCGCGTCGGTGCGCATGCGGTGCAGCAGCGCGGCCATCTCGGACAAGGCCGCGGCCCGCGCCTCGTTGCCTTTGGGGGGCATATTCGCGGCCTGGTCCCAGCCGGCGATGGACTGCAGGTGGCCCAGCCGGTGCAGGCGCGTCCAGGTGCCGGAAAGCTCGTCGTAGGTGGGGGTGGCAGTGCTCATGAAGGTCCTCGGTGTGGCGCGCTGGGCGACATTCTGGGGCCAGCGCCGGGGGTGGGGTCTTGTGGCCTGCCAGAATCGACCGGTGAATGCCACGCCCGCATCGACGCCCGCACGCGCGCAAGCGCGCAACCCGTTGCACGGCGTGACGCTCGAGGCCATGCTCACGGCGCTGGCCGCGCAATATGGCTGGGCCGGTCTGGGCGAGCGCATCCCGCTGCGCTGCTTCACCACCGACCCCAGCCTGGCGTCCAGCCTGAAGCTGCTGCGCAAGACGCCGTGGGCGCGCGAGAAGGTGGAGAGCCTGTACCTCTACATGCTGCGCGAGGCCAGGCGTTCGGCGCCGGGTGCGCCGTGACGCGGCCGGGCGCGCGGCCTCGGATTCAGCCGTGCGGCGGCAGTTCGTCGCCTACGGGTTGAAGGCGCCGGGAAACACCCACAGCAGCGCCGCGGTCATGGTGACGTAGCGCCCGAACTTGCCGATGGCCATGTATGCCACGCAGGGCCAGAAGGGCAGCTTGAGCCAGCCCGCCACCGCGCACAGCGGGTCGCCCACGCCAGGCAGCCAGGAAAGCAGGCAGGCCTTGGGGCCCAGACGCTCCAACCAGCGCAATGCATGGCCCTCGAAGCGTTTGTGCTTGACGCGTTCATACAGCGTCTCGGCGCCGTAGCCCATCCACCAGCTGATGGCGCCCCCCAGCGTGTTGCCCGCCGTGGCCACGAGCACCGCCGGCCAGAACAGATGCGGGTTGAGCTTGACGAGGCCGAAGACGGCGGCCTCGCTGCCCAGCGGCAGCAAGGTGGCCGAAACGGTGGCGACCACGAAGACCGTGCTCAGGCCGTATTGCGGCAGCGCCAGCGCGGCGAGCAGGGGCTGCATCCAGGCTTCCATTGCGGTGCATTATGGGCAAGCGTTGCGGGCCGGCCTGGTGCAGGCGTGCCGACAGGTGGCGCGGCTATACTCGTGCCGCATTTTTAAGCACCGTCCACCTGCCCCGGCCCCATGCGCATCGGCGCCTTCGAACTCCCCAACGCACTCTTCGTCGCCCCCATGGCCGGGGTCACGGACCGGCCTTTTCGCATGCTTTGCCGCCGCCTGGGCGCGGGGTACGCGGTGAGCGAGATGGTGACCAGCAAGCGCGAGCTGTGGGCCACGCTGAAGACCTCGCGCCGAGCCGACCACCGCGGCGAGCCCGGGCCCATCGCGGTGCAGATCGCGGGCGTGGCACCCGCCGAGATGGCCGATTGCGCCCGCTACAACATCGACCGCGGGGCGCAGATCATCGACATCAATATGGGCTGCCCGGCCAAGAAGGTGTGCAACACCTGGGCCGGCTCGGCGCTGATGCGCGACGAGAGGCTCGCGCTGGCCATCGTCGAGGCCGTGGTGGCGGCCTGCGCGCCGCGGGGCGTGCCGGTGACGCTGAAGATGCGCACCGGCTGGTGCGCCACTGAGCGCAATGCCTTGCGCCTGGCGCGCGCGGCCGAGGGCGCCGGCGTCGCCCTGCTCACCGTGCACGGGCGCACGCGCGAACAAGGCTACGGCGGCGCCGCCGAGCACGACACGGTGGCGGCGGTGAAATCGGCGCTGGCCATCCCCGTGGTGGCCAATGGCGACATCGCCACGCCGGCCCAGGCGCGCGAGGTGCTCGAATATACGAAGGCCGATGCGCTGATGATCGGCCGCGCCGCGCAGGGCCGGCCCTGGATCTTCCGCGAGATCGCGCACTATCTGGAGCACGGCACGCTGCTGCCACCGCCCGCCACGCGCGACGTCCAGCGCTGGCTGACGGAGCATCTGCACGACCACTACGCGCTGTATGGCGAATTCATCGGCGTGCGCAGCGCGCGCAAGCACATCGGCTGGGCGGTGCACGCACTGCCTGGCGGCCCCGCCTTTCGCGCCGCGATGAATACGCTGGACGACTGCGCCGCGCAATTGCGCGCGGTGACGACTTTCTTCGACGAACTGGCCGAACTGCACCCGCGATGGCCGGCGGCCAACGACCTGCTGGCGCGGCAGTCGGCGTGAGCGAGACGGCATGAGTGAGCCGGCATGAGCTTTGAAGGCATGAGCGAGAGAGCATGACGAAAAAGGCCATAGACGACTGCATACGCGACAGCGTGGAGCAGTATTTCAAGGACCTGCGCGGCGTCGAGCCCGACGCGCTGCACGAACTCTTTCTCGGCGCCGCCGAGAAGCCGCTGCTCGACGTGGTGTTGCGCCACGCCGAAGGCAACCAGAGCAAGGCCGCCGAATGGCTGGGCATCAATCGCAACACCCTGAGGCGCAAGCTGCTCGACCACAAACTGATCAAATGACCACCGCACTGATATCCGTTTCCGACAAGACCGGCGTCGTCGATTTCGCCCGCGCACTGGCCGCTCTGGGCGTGCGGCTGCTGTCCACCGGCGGCACCGCCCGGCTGCTGGCCGAGGCGGGCCTGGCCGTCACCGAAGTGGCCGAGGTCACGGGCTCGCCCGAGATGCTCGACGGCCGCGTGAAGACGCTGCACCCGCGCATCCATGGCGGGCTGCTGGCGCGGCGCGACCTGCCCGAGCACATGGCGGCGCTGGCCCAGCACGGCATCGCCACCATCGAGCTGCTGGTGGTCAACCTCTACCCGTTCGCGCAGGCCACGGCGCGGCCGGACTGCACGCTGGAAGACGCCATCGAGAATATCGATATCGGTGGCCCGGCCATGCTGCGTGCCGCGGCGAAAAACTGGCCCGATGTGACCGTTCTCATCGACCCGGCCGACTACCCGCGCGTGCTCGACGAGCTGCGTGGCGCCGGCGTGCAGCGCAGCACCCGGTTCATGCTCGCCAAGAAGGTCTATGCCCACACCGCGGCCTACGACGGCATGATCAGCAACTACCTCGGCGCGCTGGGGCCCGGTGCCGAAGACAAGGTGGCCGCCGTGCCGCTGCGCGAGCCTTTCCCGGCCGTCTACCACCTGCAGCTCACCAAGACGCAGGACATGCGCTACGGCGAGAACCCGCACCAGGGCGCCGCCTTCTACCGCGAGGCCAGGCCGGCCGAGGGCCTGCTCGCGCGCTGGACGCAGCTGCAGGGCAAGGAGCTGAGCTACAACAATATCGCCGACGCCGACGCGGCCTGGGAATGCGTGAAGACCTTTGCCGCGCCCGCCTGCGTCATCGTCAAGCACGCCAACCCCTGCGGCGTGGCGGTGGGGGCCAGTCTGGTCGAGGCCTACGGCAAGGCCTTCAAGACCGATCCGACCTCGGCCTTCGGTGGCATCCTGGCCTTCAACCGGCCGCTGGACGAGGCCACCGCGCAGCTCATCGGCCAGAACAAGCAGTTCGTCGAAGTGCTCATCGCGCCGGCCATCACGCCCGAGGCGCGGGCGCTGTTTGCCAGCAAGCTCAACGTGCGCCTGCTCGAAGTGCCCCTGGGCGAAGGCACCAATGCCTTCGACTTCAAGCGCGTGGGCGGTGGCATGCTGCTGCAGACGCCCGACACCAAGAACGTCAGCCGCTCCGAGCTGCGGGTGGTGACGAAGCGGGCGCCCACCGAAGCCCAGTTCGAAGACCTGCTCTTTGCCTGGAAGGTGGCCAAGTTCGTGAAGAGCAACGCCATCGTCTTTTGCGCCGGCGGTGCGACGCTGGGCGTGGGCGCCGGGCAGATGAGCCGCGTCGACAGCGCGCACATCGCGCGCATGAAGGCCAACAACGCCGGGCTCTCGCTGGCCGGCTCGGCGGTGGCCAGCGACGCCTTCTTCCCCTTCCGCGACGGACTGGACGTGGTCATCGACGAAGGCGCGGGCTGCGTCATCCAGCCCGGGGGCTCGATGCGCGACGACGAGGTCATCGCCGCGGCCGACGAGCGCGGCGTCGCCATGGTCTTCACCGGCACGAGGCATTTCCGGCACTGAGGCCCGGACCCTCCGTGGTCCGGGCTGACCGCGCGGCCGCGGCACGGCGCACCTTGGGCTGCCGCTAGCATCGCCCCATGTCGCGCGCCGAACTCATGGGGCTGCTCCTGGCCTTCATCGCCCGCTTGATCACGGGCGCGCAGGGCCATTGGAAGGGCTGCCCGCCCAAGGCCGAGCAGCGCATCTACTTCGCCAACCACCAGAGCCACCTCGACTGGGTGCTGATCTGGGCCGCGCTGCCGCGCGACCTGCGTGCGGTCACGCGGCCGATCGCGGCGCGCGACTACTGGACCTCCTCGCGCTTCAAGCAGTGGCTCACCACTGATGTCTTCCACGCGGTGTATGTCAGCCGCGCGCGGACCCAGGACCAGGATCCGCTGGAGCCCCTGGTGCAGGCCCTGGCCAGCGGCGACTCGCTGGTCCTTTTTCCCGAGGGCACGCGCAGCAGCAAGGGCCTGCCGCAGGCTTTCAAGAGCGGCCTGTACCACCTGGCGGCGCAGTTCCCCGAGGTGCAGCTGATCCCGGCCTGGATCGCCAACGTGCAGCGCGTCATGCCCAAGGGCGAAGTCGTGCCCGTGCCGGTGCTGTGCACGGTGACTTTCGGCGCGCCCATCCAGCTGCGTGCGGGCGAGGAGAAGGGCGCGTTCCTGGCCCGGGCACGGGGCGCGGTGGTCGAATTGCGACCGGCGGGCTCATGATCCAGTGGCGCAGCCTGGCCGTCGAACAGCATGTGGCGATGCTGTTCGTGCTGCTCTTTGTCGCGCTCTCGCTGGCCACCGTGTCGGTGGTCTGGGAGGTGCGGCGCGAGCTCGAAGCCAGCGAACGCCGAGGGCGGCTGCTGCGCGGCCTGCGGGTGGTGTGGGTCGGCGCCGGGGTGTTCTGGCTGGCCTGGATCTCGGGCCCGGTGGGGGCGGCGCTGACCTGCGGCGTGCTCTCGTTTCTGGCGCTGCGCGAATTCATCACGCTGGCCCCCACGCGCCGTGGCGACCACCGCAGCCTGATGCTGGCCTTCTTCGTGGTGCTGCCGCTGCAGTATGTGATCGCCGGCGGGCGCCACTTCGACTTGCTGACGGTCTTCATCCCGGTCTACGTCTTCCTGGCCATCCCGGTGCTCAGCGCGCTGTCCGGCGACCCCGAGCGCTTTCTCGAGCGCAACGCCAAGATCCAGTGGGGCATCATGGTCTGCGTCTATGGCCTGAGCCACGCGCCGGCGCTGCTGCTGCTCGACGTGCGGGGCACCCACGGGCGCGGCGCGTTCCTGGTGTTCTTTCTCGTGGTGGTGGTGACGGTGGCGCAGATCGCCCAGGACGCCGCCAGCCGCCGGCTGCGCCGCCGGCCCGTGGCGCGGCAGATCGACCGCGCCTTCTCGTTTCGCGCCTGGCTGCTGGGCGCCCTGGCCGCGGCGCTGGCCGGCACGCTGCTGTACTGGGTCACGCCCTTCGTGGCCCCGCAGGCCCTGGCCATGGCCTTCATCGCCGGTGGTGCGGGCACGCTGGGCGAATTCGTGATGAAGGCATTGAAGAAGGACGCCGGCGTGCGCCACTGGGGCAATGCCCCCAGTGTCACGGGTGCGGTGGGCCTGCTCGACCGCGTGGCGCCGCTGTGCTTTGCCGCGCCGGTGTTCTTCCATGCCGTGCGCTGGTACTTCAACGCCTGAGCCGGTACCGCACATGCGCATCCTCGGCATCGACCCCGGCCTGCAGCGCACCGGTTTTGGCGTGATCGACTGCCAGGGCGCGGTGCTGGCCTACGTGGCCAGCGGCACCATCAGCACCACCGAGGTGCCGCGCGGCGACTTGCCGCTGCGGCTGAAGATCATCTTCGAAGGCGTGCAGGAAGTGGTGCAGCGCTACGCGCCCGATTGCGCCTGCGCCGAGATCGTCTTCGTCAACGTCAACCCGCAGAGCACGTTGCTGCTGGGCCAGGCGCGCGGTGCGGCGCTGGCCGCACTGGTCAGCGGCGGGCTGCCGGTGGCCGAATACACCGCGCTGCAGATGAAGAAGGCGGTGGTCGGCCATGGCCTGGCCCACAAGAGCCAGGTCCAGGAGATGGTGCGCCGGCTGCTCAAGCTGCCCGGCCTGCCGGGCAAGGACGCGGCCGATGCGCTCGGCCTGGCGATCTCGCACGCGCATGCCGGTGCCACGTTTGCCGCGCTGGCACAGGCCTCGCCGCTGGCCCGGCGCCAGCATGCGCAGTACCGCAAGGGCCGGACCTACTGACCGCCCCCAGGGCCGGGCCGCGCCCTGCCCGCCCCCGGCGGGGGTTCAAGCAAAGTGGCAAAGCCACATTTGCTCGAGACCGCGCCGGGGCTACGCCGCAGAGGCGATGCGGCCACCGCGCTGCAGGCATTGGCGGCCGGACTGCTTGCCGGCGTACATGGCCGCATCGGCGCGCTTGATCAGTTCTTCGGCCTGCGTGGCGTCCAGCGGGGCCAGCGCGTAGCCTATGGTCAGCCCGACCTGGCAGACCTGCCCGCCGGCATCGAAGGGGGCGGCGCAGGCGGCCAGCATCTTCTGGCCCAGGGCGCGTGCCGCGCCTTCGTCGGCCAGGCCGCCGGCGAGCACGACGAACTCGTCGCCGCCCAGCCGGGCCACCACGTCGGCGCCGCGCAACTGGGCCTGCAGGCGCTGGCCGACGGCCACCAGCAGGGCGTCGCCCACGTCGTGCCCGTAGCGGTCGTTGATGGGCTTGAAGCCGTCCAGGTCCAGCAGGTACACGGCCAGCAGTCGCTGGGGGCTGCATTGGTGCAGCGCCCGCGCCAGTTGCTC
Organism: Rubrivivax sp.; assembly: GCA_030681795.1. GTDB lineage: Bacteria > Pseudomonadota > Gammaproteobacteria > Burkholderiales > Burkholderiaceae_C > Rubrivivax. Next base: position 4,217 of record JAUXRG010000017.1, on the reverse strand, counting down.
CAGCAGGCCACGCCGGTTGGGCAGGCCGGTGAGGGCATCGGTGTGCGCCAGCGAGCGCAGCGTCTCGCTCTCTACGCGCGCGCGGTCGGCGTTGCGGTGGATGGCTTGCACGCGCAGGCTGAGCACCGCCATCCAGGCCGACATCTCGACGATGAAGGACAGCGGATACAGGTGCTGGCTCCAGAACGTCGGTTCGATGTAGCCCCGCAGCAGGCCCGAAGTGGACAAGGCACCGCAGACGTAGAACGCCCAGCCGAAGAGCATGTAGGCGGCCAAGCGCTCGCCGCGCCTTGCGCGTACATAGGCCACCGGCAGCACGACCGCAGTCGAAAGCACGCCCAAACCCGTGGCCAGGGTGGCCGCCATGCGGTAGTCGATGAGGCCCAGCAGCTGCGCGGCCAGCGCGAGCATGGCGGTGATGCCGGTGGCGCGCATGACGAGGGCGGTGAGGGGGCTGATCTCGTGCACCGCCAGCGTGGCGCGCATGAAGCTGGTGGCGGCCACCACCACCACCATCACCGCCAGCGTGGAGGCCTGCATGGACCACTGCGGGGAATCGGGCCACAGGTGCTGCGCGCCGATGCCGAAGTGCGATAGCGTGAACGTGATATTGCCGCCCAGCATGAAGGCGTAGCTCAGGAATACGGGGTCGCGCAGGCTGATCCAGTGCGCCAGGCTGTACAGCAGCATGCACAGCGCCAGGCCGAGGATCAGGCCCTGCACCAGTTCCACGCGCGACTCCTGCGCCGTGAAGGCCGTGGGCGTGCGCAGCGTGATCGGCAACACCAGCGAGCTGGTCGAACGCACGCGCAGCAGCAGTTCGCTGGCGCCGCCGGGCAGGCTGAGCAAGGCCGCATGGGTGCGCGTGGGCAGGGCGCGCTCGTCCAGCGCCAGCGCGTTGCCCAGCCGCTGCACGGCGAGGACCCGGCCCTCGTGCACGACATGCACATCCACCCGGTTGAGTGCCGGGTAGTCGATCTCCAGCACGCGCTGCGTGCCCTGCGCCTCGGGCACCTGCACCGGGATGCGCAGCCAGACCGTGTCGGCCACCCGGCCCAGGTTGCCGGGCGTGCCGGCGGGCACCGTGAAACGCAGCGGCTGCGCCAGCACCTGATCCACCGTGAGCGCGTGCTCCGGGTCGGCCAGCAAGGTGACGGCCGGCCAGGCGGCGATGGCGTCGCGGCCGTCCACCACCAGTGCCTGCGCGGCCAGCGCCGGCCCGTTGACCAGAAGACCCAGCCACAGCGCGGCCAGGCAGGCGAGCTGGCGCAGGCGCAACAGGGCGAGACTTGAAGGCATGGTCGACCTGTTGTCGGCGGCGGGGCGCTGAACTTGAGCGGGCCCGCCTGCCGCCAGGATCCAGGCGATGAGAGCCTTGGCGTTGATCCTGTGGCTGGCCTGCGGCCTGGGGGCGGGTTCGCCGGCCCGCGCTGCGGAGACCTCCCCGGCGCGCCCCAAGGTGGGCCTGGTGCTGGGCGGCGGCGGGGCGCGCGGCGCGGCGCATATCGGCGTGCTCGAAGTGCTGGAGCGCCTGCGCGTGCCGGTGGACTGCGTGGCCGGCACGAGCATGGGTGCGCTGGTGGCCGGCGCCTGGGCGGCGGGCCTGTCGCCGGCGGACATGCGGCGCGAGCTGGCCCAGGCCGACTGGGCCGATCTGTTCCTGGACAACCCGGGTTACGACGACCTCAATTTCCGCAACAAGCGCCAGTCGCAGCGTTTTCTGCCCGGCAGCGAGACCGGCCTGAAGGACGGCAGCACCCTCTCCCCGTCGGGCGTGGTGGCGGGGCAGAAGATCAAGCTTTTCTTCAACCAGCTGGTGCACGCTGACACCGGCGAGCCCGAGCTGCACAAGCTGCCGCTGCCCGTGTCCATCATCGCCACCGATATCGGCAGCGGCGAACGCGTGGTGCTGCGCGACGGCAGCCTGACGCAGGCGATGCGCGCCAGCATGTCGGTGCCCGGGCTGATGGCGCCGCTGGAATACCGCGGCCGCAAGCTGGTGGACGGCGGCCTGGTGGACAACGTGCCGATCCGCGAAGTGCGCGAGCGCTGCGGCGCGCAGGTGGTGATCGCCGTCAACGTGGGCTCGCCCGCGCTGGCGCCCGAGGCCGTGAACGGGCTGCTCAGCGTCGCCGCGCAAGTCATCGTGCTGCTCACCGAGCAGAACGTGAGCCGCTCGCTGGCCACGCTGGCGGTGGACGAGCCGCAGTACGCCGCCTGGCGCCGCCAGGTGGCGGTGCACGAGCGTGGCGTCCCGCGGGTGGACTACCGCATCGACGCCACCCCGCGCGGGCGCCACATCTTGCGCATCACGCCGGTTGAAAAGAGCTGGGGCCCCGACTACCTGCGCCTGGGTCTGCGCCTGGACGGCAGCCTCAGCCAGGGCTCGTCGTTCCTGGTGCGTGGCGGCTATCAGAAGACCTGGCTGAACGAGCTGGGCGGCGAGCTGCTGGCCAGCGCCGAGCTGGGCAGCTCCACCGGCGCCCGCCTGGAGTTCTACCAACCCGTCACCCGCAGCCAGGCCTTGTTTCTGGAAGCGGCGACCGAGTACCGGCGCGAGCGCACCGACTATTTCGTGGTCGAGCAGCGCGTGGCCCAGTACCGCAGCGCCCGTTCTCGGCTGGACCTCACGGCGGGCGTCAACTTCAGGCAGCTCGGCCAGTTGCGTGCCGGCTGGCGCGAGACCAAAGTCACCCACGCGCTGGATACCGGGGTGGACGTTCCGGCCCTGGCGGGCGAGCGCAGCAGCGGGGGCTGGTTGCTGGCGCTGGACATGGACCGGCTGGACAAGCTGTACTTTCCGCGCCGCGGCTGGGCGGCCCAGCTCAGCTGGTACGACTCCGAGCGCAGCGGCTACTCGCGCCTGGGCCTGGAAGCGCGCGGGGCGATCCCGTGGCGCGATTTCGTCCTCGGTGGCCGCGCCACCTGGGTGGGCTCGCCGCGCGGGCAGTTGCCGTTCAACGACGCCGGCAAGCTGGGCGGTTTTCTCAACCTGACCGGTTTTGCCAACGGCCAGCTGCTGGGCGACGAAGTGGCCTACGCGCATGTGCGCGCCGAACGCATCATCGGCCGCGCGCCGGCGGGCCTGCGCGGCGACATGCGCCTGGGCGTGGCGCTGGAGGCGGGCAAGGTCGGGCAACCCTATGCCCTGCAGCGGCGCGAGGGCTGGCTGGGCTCGGTGGCGCTGTACCTGGGTGGCGAAACGCCGGTGGGGCCGGTGTATATCGGCGTCGGGCAGGCCAGCGGCGGCTCGACCAACGCCTATCTGTTTATCGGCACGCCCTGAGCGCGCTGCCGCGCGCTCAGCTTCGGGCGGCCACGCGCTGCGGCGCGCTCAGCTTCAGGCGGCCGGGCGCAGCCGTCGCCATTGGCGGTCACCCGCGATGCCGGCTGCAGCCAGCGCCTGCTTGCGCGGCTGGCCACCCTGCATGGCGCCCTGCGCCAGGGCCACGCGCACGGCCTGCCGCTGCGGCGCCGCGCGGGGGCACGGAGGGTGGCAATGCGCGCAGCACGGTGGTGCTGAAGCCGGCGTCGGCGGGCCGGGTGCGGGCGGCCTGGGCGTGCAGAAGATCGTCGAGCCAGTCGCCGGGCTTGTCGATGCCATCGGCAGCGTCGGTGGGGTGGTGGGGCAGGGGATTCATGCGACACGCTCCTTTCTCGGCTCGGGCGGCCAGGGCCTGGCCCAGTTTGGCCTTGGCGCGCAGCACATGGGTCTACAGCGTGCCCAGCGGCCAGCCCTGCACCTGCGCCGCCTCGGCATGCGTGAGGTCGGCGAAGTAGCAGTGGGCGATGGCGGCGCGCTCGGGTTCACTGAGCTGCGCCAGGGCGCGCTGCAGGTCGATGGCCAGGGCCACCTCGTGGCTGCGCGCGGTGCCCGAGCTGGCAGCTTCGGGTTGTTCGTCTTCAACAGGCGCGGCTTGCACCACGTCATGCCCAGGGAGACGGACCTCAAGCAAACGCTGTGCGCCGACAACAACGGGTTCAGCCTGCACGCCGCGGTGCGCTGCGCGGCCGACGACCGCCAAGCGCTGGAACAACTGTGCCGCTTCCACGGCGTGCTGGCACCCAACGCCAAACTGCGCGCGCTGGTGGTGCCGCTGCTGGTGCCGCAAGAGCCCGAGGTGGACGCGCAGGAAGCAATGCCCGCCGAGTGCGAAGCGAATTGTGCGCACCACCGCCCGCTGCGGCTGAGCTGGGCCAAGCTGCTCAAGCGCGTG